>JAHPZJ010000001.1 GCA_019058245.1 Promethearchaeota archaeon
ACCTCAAATTATTGATACTTAATCTGATAATTTGCCTGACTGTTGGGAAGTTTTTCATTGATTAGATCCATTATCAGATGATACCAATAGTGATCATGATAAAGATGGACTTTTAAACTTAGAAGAATTTTATATTGGAACCTTTCCTGATGATTCTGATTCTGATGATGATAATATTCCAGATGGTGAAGAAGTTATAGAAGGGTCTGATGGCTATATCACCGATCCAATCGATGATGATAGTGATAACGATGGTCTGATAGATGGTTATGAGATAACAAATTCTACAGATCCTAATGATGAGGATTCAGATGATGATATAATTCTTGATGGTGAAGAAGTTATAGAAGGGTCTGATGGCTATATTACCGATCCAACCGATGATGATAGTGATGATGATGGTCTGATAGATGGTTATGAGATAGCAAATTCTACAAACCCAAACGATGCAGATTGCGATGATGATGGGCTATTAGATGGTGAAGAGATTATTAGCTACAACACAAATCCGTGGAGTAATGACACTGATGCTGATTGGTTACCCGATGGATGGGAGATTCAATACACTTTAAATCCAAATGTTCCAAATAAAGAAGAAGATTATGATGTGGATGGATTAACAAATTACGAAGAATATCTTAATGGAACAGATCCAAGAGTAGCTGATACTGATGATGATGGATATGAGGATGGATGGGAAATAGATAATGGATATGATCCTTTAGATCCTGATAGTCATCCAAAACCGAGCTGGTGGGACCAATGGGGATTACAAATTATGATCTCAGTTGGTGGTTCAGTTGCAGGTGGAATTGTTGGTCTTTTGTTTTTCTTTATTAAAAGAAATATTAAGAGAAAAGCTGAGAAAGCAGGTACGAAAGCTTAATTTAAATTGAAATTATTCACTATACTTTTTTTTTAATTTATATGTAGTTAAAACCTAATCAGTAAAAAATAGTTCTAGATCTTGCATTTAGTATCAATAAAACCAAAAAGAAATATAGCAAACATAATTATCGAATAAACTCGAACTCTCAAAATAAACTGATGAAATTACTTGTTAATTTTACATCAAAAAGCAAAAGAATTTAGTCTAAAAATTTGTAAAGATAGACATAATGTTTAAGCTATTTTTGAATTAGTAAAAGTATTACATAATTTTCTAAGAAAGAAAGTAAATGTGATTTTACGAGGGCTGAATTAAATATTGATGGCAAGTGTGAACACAAAACGCAGTATTCCGGAAAATAATCCAGATATTAGAGATGCGATGGAGCTTATAATGAAAGACATGCTAAAAGCTCAAAAAAAAATAATTTATCACTTTAATGTGAAAAAAAAAAAAAGAAAAAAAGTATTTGAAGAGATTGTTTACCTCAATATAGTATCCAAATGTTAGATTATTTTACTCATGGATGATATACCTAGTTCTTTCAATGTTTCTTCTGTTGGCCTTCCTGTGTCCCAATCCCATCCTCGAACGTTATAATATTTCTTTAAATTCTCTTCTAAATCGAGTTTTACGTTTTTTGTTCTTCCAGAGGTTAATACTTTCATATTATGATTGGTTAATCTATCATCTTTTCTTGTAATTCCTAAATTACAACTAATTAACCGTTTTATATTGTTTATTCGCGCACCGACATTCATCAGAGATTTTCTGTCATAATTAAAACCTGTCGCAGCATTGATATAACCAATAATATGTTCAAGTTTGGGGGTCGCAAAATTACAATTCACAGCAGAATCATCAATAGCTCTAAGATCTTGAAGTTTAGCAATTCCTCTTTCTCCTTTTGTGATATCATATCTATTTTTACTCCTTTTAATATGAAGAATTGGAATATTAACAGTTCCTGATTCCGCAGAATACCAATCAGCTTTATTATGATTTGCTCCAACACATCCCGTCATATAACTTAATGCCTGTCCGGCAAATGCTCGTGGTTCATGCATCGGTATTTCTAATCCTTTTACATGTGCGGCCAATTCAGGATCTACTTCCAATTTCTCTGCCATAATTCTTACACCTTCGGCAAGTATATTCCCAATACCTTCCCTATTGACAATCTTTTCAATTAGTTTGCATAAAACCTCTCCATTTCCCCATTTAATATCTTCTATTGGAATATCAGTTAAGAATTGCTTTATTTTCTCAATCCCAATTTTTTTTTCAACCAAGTAAATTAGAAAAGCAATTGAAACTCCACAAGAAATAGTATCGATACCATATTTGTTACATAAGTGATTGGCAATAAGTACTGGTTTTGAATCAAAAACACCACATAAAGTACCTAACGCAGCAACAGATTCATATTCCGGACCATCACTTTCAATTTCCTTCCCATCAATTTCAATAACTGTTGATTTACCACATCTTAGTGTACAACCTGAGCATCCATAACTAAACACAGGATATTGTTCTGTTATAGTTTTCCCTGTTAAATTTTCGGCAAAAAATTCCGTTTCTGTAAAGTAATATGCTGGCGTATCACCACTAACCATTCCTAAATCGAGATACATGTTAGTACCATATAATGTAAAAAGTAGAGTTCCTATTTCTCCCATTGGATTTGCTTCCCTAGCAGCTTGAGCCTCTTTTCTCAGCTTTTTCCCTAATTCATTATCTGCCAGCTTAACCCTTTCTTTTCCATCTACTACTAATGCCTTCAAATTTTTTGATCCCATAAGAGCTCCCATACCACATCTCCCTACTACTCTCCCCTCATCATTCATTATAGCGCCATATTTAACAAGATTTTCACCACCTTGACCAATACAAGCCATCCGAGCTTTTAGGTCATTCAATTCATCTCTAATTAATTTTTGAGTTTCGTAACAATCTTTACCATGGAATTTTGAAGCATCTTTAAATTCTACGTTTCCATCATGAATATACACGTAGGTTGGTTTATTTGCTTTTCCCAAGAAAACTACAGCATCAAATCCACTATTTCTTAGAGAAATACAAAAATATCCTCCAGAAGTTCCCTCACCCCAAATCCCGGTTAAAGGGGATATACCACTCACAGTATAGCGACCTGAATTTGGCCTAATAGTTCCTGTTATAGGTCCAGTAGCAAAAATTAAAGGATTAACTTCTGAGAAATGATCTTCTTTCAATCTCTTGTAATCATCCTCAGAAAGCAGATCATACGTTATTTTAGCACTTAATCCAGTCCCTCCTAAATAGTTTTGTGCAATATTAGGGTCTAAATCCTTCATTTTAAAACTTTCTTTGCTTAAATCCACAAAAAGGATTTTTCCATTATAGCCATTTAATTTATCATTCATTTTTTTAAATCACTCCAAATATTCTAAAAATCAATGGTTCTACCATCCCAAGCATATTCAAATATTCTTTTTATTATGTCGTTATCAATATAGCGTCCAACCATGTAAGCTACAGGATCCGTTATAGCATACTGCACTAGGAGATCTAAATTTTTAAAGTATGTTTCTTCAGTAATAACAGGATTCTTCATTTCCTTTACACATACAGGGCCATTCATTGAATGTATGAAATCTTTAACGCTTTGAAGAAATTCTGTAAATAACTCATCATCATTTTTATCTTTAGAATTAATTCCAAAAAGTGGACATAAATCTTTCCACCTTTCCGAAATTTTCCTTTGGAAAGCAAGTGTATACGGTAGAAACAACCCAACACAAAGTCCGTGATGAACATTAAGTACCTTACCCATACTATGGCCTAAAGCATGATCAATACCAACACGAGAATGAATAAATCCAAGTCCTCCCATAGATGCTGCTATTTGCATATGCGATCTTGCTTCTATATCTTTAGCTCCATATTTGTATGCACGAGGTAAATATTTTAGTATTTCTTTAATAGCATATATATTCATGGCATCGGCAAAAGGAGTTCCTATTGTTGATACATAAGATCCCGCTGCATGAGCTAATGCATCTAGTCCTGTAGCCATGGTTAGAAAAGGCGGCATATCTTTTACAAAATCAGTAATTAAGAATGAATAATCTGGAATCAACTCTGGATGAGAAACAGTAAACTTTTTCGGCGGATCAAAACGCATATCAGTTAACATCGAGGCAAGAGTGGCTTCAGATCCCGTTCCTGACGTTGTCGGAACAGCTATATAATATTTTAGTTTTTTCCGTATACCAAGAGGTGCTAAAGGTGAAATACTAAATAGATCCATTTCAGGCTTCTCGTATCTAACCATTAAACCTTTCGTAGTATCAAGAACACTACCTCCGCCAATAGCTAAAAATACTTTAGGTTTATAATCTTCACATATTTTCGCTGCTTCATCAAGAGTATAAGTAGGTCCTTCTGGTTTCACTCCCGCCCATATTTTCGCTTCTATATTTACTTTACTTAACATATTACTAATTAGGTTCGCGTACTTTTCAGTAAAATCGTCTGCAATTATTAAAACTCTTCTCTCTCCTTCTTCAAGATTATTATCTAAGTGTGTAATTAGCCGGGTTAATGCAGTCATTCCAAAAATAATATTTGGGGATCGAAAAGATGTTATTATACCGGAGAGTGCTCTGGCTTTTAACATAGCCATAAGTTCCATCAATTGCTCAGATGATGGTTGAGGCGCTTGTTCAGGTGCTTGTTTAGTTGAATTTTCCATAAAACCACCTATTTATTTTTTTTAATATAATTTTTGATAAAACATTATAAATAAATTGTTATTTCTTAATAAATCTTAATTCACTTGAGATTGATTATTTGGTTTATTAGAATCTGGAGAATATATTTAGTAGTACTATAAACCATTATGATATGAAAAAATTTGATAAACTTAATTCTGCTATATTAAATTGGATGGACTTCTCAAAGAGATGTTATTCAAAAGTACAAAATAAAATAATTCCATCTATAATATAAACTTAAAAAAAATAAGAAAGAATAATTAGAAATTACTCCTTTTTAAAAACATTTCCACATTCCCCACACTTCATGCTCCTTGCATAGACCGGAGTTCCCTGCTTCAGTAGCATGCTGAAATAGCACTACTTATACTGTAGTAAAGCACATTATTCTTATCCGGTTCTTCATGAAGCATACGTGGATTCTCATTGCCACATTGGGGACATTTAACTCTTTTAAATTCACTCATAATATCTTAACTCTATAATAAAATGTTTTGAATATTTAGTAAAGTGACTGAATTTAAATTTAGGTTTTTAAATATGTATTTATAACAATCTCCCGAACTATATTCTCAATTTGTTTATCAGTAGTATCGATCACAATTTCAGCAGCTTTTTCATAAAGGGGTTTTCGGAACTTAAGAATTTTCATAATTTCTCTCTTAGGGTTCTCTTTATCAA
The DNA here is from genome assembly GCA_019058245.1 of Promethearchaeota archaeon. Classification (GTDB taxonomy): domain Archaea; phylum Asgardarchaeota; class Lokiarchaeia; order Sigyniarchaeales; family SOKP01; genus Loki-b32. Next base: position 5,329 of record JAHPZJ010000001.1, read on the forward strand.
TGAGAGGTCTTGTTTCTTTCCCGTCTTTTATTGCTCTGTTGAATATTTCATCTGGAGTCGCAGTTAATAATACAATATGACAATTTTTCCTTAAATGTTGAATATTTATATGATTTAAAATTACTCCTCCTCCACACGAAATTACTACTTTGTTTAATTTTGATACGTACTTACACACCGAAATTTCATACTCTCTAAATTTATCTTCTCCTTCCTCATCGAATATTCTAGGTATTGACTTATCTGCTTGTTGGACTATAAGTTGATCTGTTTCAATAAATTTGTAATCGTTATCAAGATATTTTACTAATGCTTTTCCTATTGTAGTTTTTCCAGTAGCCATAAAACCAATGAGAGCAATGGAATCTTTTGGCATCTCTAATAATTTTTTTATTCTTATTGCATAAATTTATCTTATAAAAATCATTCCTCTGAAAAACCATGCTTTCCTAAAATACCACTTTTTATTTCAAGGTAATTACCTGCAATATAGGTTGGAAAATTAAATTGTTTAGGGTCTAAAGAATTGGTTTTAACATACTCAGGATCGGAGTGTGTTGCTATCACTTCACCAAAATAACAGATATGTGTTCCCAACTCTATTTTATTTATTACTTTGCATTCCATATTCCACGGAAAATCTTTTATCATAGGAACTCTCACTATTGTTGCTTCTTCTTTAGTTAAATTTAACTCTTTCCATTTATTGACATCCCTACCAGAACGAGTACCACAATAATCTGCTGCTTTTAATTGATCTATTGTTGGATAATTTATTACAAACTCACCATGTTTTTCAATTAGTTGATAGGAGTGACGTGAAGGTCTCATAGAAATAACCACGATTGGAGGATCAGCACATACTTTTCCTACGTAACCTAATGTGATTAAATTTGCTTCCTCTCCGGTGCCTACCGAAACTACAGCTACAGGCATTGGAAATGTAGAGATTTTAGGACTTAAAGTTGTTTTTTTCATTTTTCAATTATAATTTTTATTTCTAAATAAGATATCTTAAAATTGCTATTGATCTTAAGCATATTAAATAGTCTTAAATTAAATAATCTCACTTTTTCAAATAAAACTATTAAAATTATTATCAATTCATTTATAATCAATATTTTATTCAAAAATAAAGTGGAAAAATATGATAATAAAACATCGAGGCCTTAAGCCGAAATATGATACCTCAGTATTCATTGCTCCAACAGCAGCTGTTATTGGTAATGTATCAATTGGAAAATATTCACGGGTAATGTATGGTGCCGTTTTGGATTCTGAGGATTCTGAGGTCGAAGTTGGAGAATATTCAATTATATGTGAAAATGCTGTTCTTAGAGCTACAGCGTCAGGAGATAGTAATTATCCAGTTAAAATCGGAGATCACGTCTTTGTTTCACCCCAATCAACATTAATTGGGTGTAAGGTTGAATCGAACTCCTATATTGCGACAGGTGCCACCATTTTACAAGGTGCTCTTGTTCAATCTGGTGCTGCGGTAGCGGTTGGAGCATTTGTTCATGTGAATACAGTTGTTCCTGCTAATTCTTTCATTCCTCCAAATAACATAGCAATTGGAGATCCTATTAAAATTTATCGTCCAAAGGATCAAGAATTACTAGCTAAAGCTATTAAATCAATTGGATTTGCAAAGGTGGCATTTAATGTAGATGCAAAATGGGAAAATCGATTTGAGAGATATAGGCAAGCTACAATTGTAAGATCAAAAGAGTTTGAGGACCATTTTAATGATGAAATTATAAAGCAATAAAATTTTATTAATATTGATTGATATGTCAGCGAAGGATTATATATCTGCTAGGACAAAAGTTCTTTGTGTGATGGGATATCCAATTGAACATTCAATGAGTCCCACAATGCACAATGCTGCTATTCGTGCTTTAAATCTTAATTATGTATATTTAGCATTTAGTATTTTACCTGATAACTTAAAGTCTGCCATAGATGGGATTAAGGCATTTGATATTAAAGGTATCAATATAACTATCCCCTTTAAACAAACGATTATAAAATATTTAGATGAAGTCGATCCTGTGGCTCAAGAAATCGGTGCTGTTAATACGATAAAAAATAATGAAGGATTTTTAAGTAGTAGAAATACTGATGCAGAAGGTGCTATGAAAGCATTAGTAGATGCAGGTTATAAGGTTTCGGGAAAAAATATTTTATTACTAGGAGCAGGTGGAGCAGGAAGAGCAATAGCATTTATAGTAGCAAAAGAATCAAATAAAATAGTATTATCTGATATGGATGAAAAAAGAGCAGAAAAACTTGCTAATGAAATAAAAAGAAAATACGGGACAAGTATCGAAGGAAAAAATAATAGTCATCATGTTTTAAAAGAAGAATCTAAAAAAGCGGATATCTTAATTAATGCTACTCCTATAGGAATGTACCCAAACATTAATAAATCACCAATTCCCTCTGAATTTTTACACAAAGATTTGTTTGTGTTTGACATCATATATAATCCATTAAAGACAAAATTATTAAAAGATGCAACTGAAAAAGGATGTACTACACTTTCTGGCTTAAATATGTTAGTTAATCAAGGAGCATTAGCATTTGAATGGTGGACTAATAAAAAACCAAATATTGATTTAATGAAAAATAAAATAATTGAAGTTCTTGGGATGGTTAAATGATAGGTAAAAATTTGTCTATTATTGGAGGTTCTGGTGGCATGGGCCAAGTTTTCGGACGATATTTCAAGCAACATGGGTTCAAAATTACTATATTTGCCCGAAATGAAGATAAATTGAAGGCTGTTGCTAAAGATTTAGAAGTTGAGTATGAGTTAGATCTCGAAAAATGCGTTGTAAATGCTGATATTGTAATGCTTTCAATCCCTATTCATTCTACCTCAGATATGATTGAAAAGATCGCCCCGATGATGAAAAAAAATTCATTAATTTTTGATATAACTTCTCTAAAATTAGAAACCTCCATGATCTTACATAAAGTTCATAAGATCTATCCTATTAACTGTGTATCAATTCATCCAATGTTTGGACCAGGAATCAAGAATTTGAAAAACTATGGTATTATTGTATTAAGAATAGGTGGAACAAACCAATATGACAAAATAATTAATGAACTCCTTGAAATATTTAGATCAGATGGAATTATTATTACAGAAACAACACCGGATATTCACGATTCTAGAATCGCTATAACGCTTGGTGTTCCACATATGTTTAATATCTTATTCTTGAATTTACTTAAGAGGACAAATAAACCTTTAACTGAATTAACTACTTTTACTGGTACTACTTTTCTTCTACAAAAAGTATTCGCAGAGAGCATTATTCAAAGGGAAATGGAGATGTTTGGTGAAATCCAAATAGAAAATGAAAAATTTCATGAAATTTTAGATATTTTCGAAGATTTAATTAAAGAGTATAAAAAAGTAATTAAAAATAAAGACTTAAATCATTTTAAAAAACTCTTTTCTGAAGCATTAGAGTACTCAAAAGAAGACACACATTTTGAAGATTCATACAAATACTTTTATGAATTTATGAAGATTTTAAAAGGAAAAAAAGTATAAAAAAAAAAGTAGTAATTATTGAGTTGCACTTCCACAAAGAGCACAAAATTTAGCATTTTCATTTTGATTTAGTTCAGATCCACAGCTGTGACAAAATTTTGAACCTTTTTGAATTTTATGTGATTCTAAAACAAGATTTTGACTTTGACCTTGATTAACAGTATTTATCACTTGATAGTTTGAAATTGGTTGAATCTCTTCCATTTGTTCATAACAAACTGAATTACAATGAATACATTTGGGATGATGTTCCTTATCTAAGTATACAGCAATATAAATCAATAAACCAATTCCACCAGTAAAAATAGCTAAAAAAATCGCCAAACCAATATTAAATTCATTCTTCTTGGTATATACGTTTTTATTACATGTTGGGCAATACATTTTTCGATCACTCCATATTGCTTTTTTTTATTTAATTAAAAAGAGATTTCAATAGAATTAAAAAAATTTGGAGTCCAATTTTTAAAATTGAGAATTAAAAGCTTATCTAAAATGTAAAAAGAATAGAAAAAGAATTTAGAATTATTTTATTTTACTACCACAATTTGGGCAAAATTTTATCCCAATCTCTAATTTTTCACCGCAGAGTGGGCAATAATTAGGAGTAGCACCAGTTATCTCTTCAGATACGTTAACTGATGCAGAATATGGAGATTGTTGAATTTGAGGTTGATATCTGTAAGGGCTTTCAGGTTGAAGAGTCGTAATTTTAGTACCGCAATGTATGCATCTATCTTCTGTTCTTCTATAATAAATAACGAGATATATTATTAAACCAATTCCTGCTGTAAAAATCAATAATATTATTGCTAAACAAGTATCAATTTCTTCCCGTGTCAATAATACGTTCTGTTGACAGCGGGGACACCATCCAGTTGGGTTTTTAGTTGTCATTTTTTTTTCACATATAGTTATATAATTTTGAATAGTATAGATAATACTAGTTTTTATTGTTTAAGAGAGGCTCCACATTTTGGGCAAATTGAGTCTTGACTACTTATTATTTCCTGACAAAATGGACAATTTGCTATATTATTCCTTAATTGTTTTTCTTGTTCGATAGTTTGAAGAATACGGTTGATTTCAGCTTTTGGTTCTGGTATATCTTCACGAGATTTATAGAAATCCAATTGATTCTGGCAATAGGGACAAAGGTTCTTTCTTATAATTACATAGTGATATATAAGAAAAGCTATTATTCCAAATCCCAATGAAGAAATGATCACAAGAATCCAGATATTATAATACATACTATCAAATGATTTTCTTTTTGGTTTGTTAATTTCTTTCTCGCAATTATTACAGTAGGCAAATCTCCTATTTTTACCCATATCTCTCATTTAAAATAAGATAATTTATCCATTTAACTTTACTGATAGATTCTAAAAAAAAAAAATATTATCTTTAATGCACCTTATTTTGTTAATCTTTTTAATTATTTGAGTTAATTAAAAATAAAAAAAATAAGTCCTTATTCATAATTATTTACCTAAGTGGAATTGAAATTTCTTCTATAAAAAATTAATTTATCGATTTAAATTGATGCACAACTCTTTATTTATTGCACTAGAAGGTGGCGATGCAGCAGGAACTACAACTCATAGTCACCTTCTTAAAGGATTTTTAGAAAGTAAAGGTTTTAAAGTATTTTTAACACATGAGCCTTCAAATAGTAAAATCGGAGTATTGATAAGAGATTTTTTGAAAAATAAGGAAATACCCCCTACAACAGATGCATTATTATTTGCAGCTGATAGAGATCTCCATTATAGAAATGAAATAAAGAAAAAACTCGATGAGGGGTATGTGGTTATTTCTGATAGATATATAGAATCATCAATCGTATACCAGTCAGCACAATCTGATGATATTACTGTTGATTGGATTAAAAAAATAAATAAATTCGTTGGATTACCAGATCTTACAATAGTTTTGGATATTGATCCTGAAATTGCATTAGCGAGAAAAGAAACTGAAGAATTGGAAAAATTTGAAGTAAGTTCATTTTTGGATAAAGTAAGGAACCTTTATCTTTTACGTGCAAAAGAAGAAAATTATCATATTGTAAACTCAGATGATATCATAGAGATAGTACAAGAAAATATTCAAAAAATTGTTCTTGATAAATTCAAAAATTTGAGTAAATTATAAAATCAAATAATAAAACATAAATTACTCCTATAATATTATGCCTAGAGATAATTAATTCAAAATTCACACTATTTTAGATAAAATTGAATTCTGATAATTCCAAACATGAATCTTCTTTTAAGATAGATAGACTATTTAATTATGTTAAAAAATTTAGCTTTCCTCGTCTTGCTGGAACAAGCGGAGAAGTAAAAGCTGTTGATTTAGCAATAAAGACATTTAAAGATATTGGTTATGATGATCTAAAAATCCAGAAAGAACATTTTAAGTTTTCTGATTTTTACTCAACTACACTTATAAAATTAATAATGGTTATTAACTTAACTTTTTCTTTGTTTGTCTTAATGTTTACGTATATTAGCTTATATTTTACAATTATTATAGGAGGTATAATGGCTTTTGTACTAATCTTAATTATTAGAGGTTTAAAGCATCCAGAAAATCCGGGATTTTGGGGAGAATATTATGGAAAGACAATTTCTGCTACTAATGTATTTGTAAAACTACCAGCAAAAAAGTTACCAACAGATCAGGCGGGAGATATTATCATTTCTGCACACTTAGATTCAAAATCTCAATCATTTAAAACTTATTGGAGAGTATTTTTTTATCGAGTTTGGCTATATAGTGGGATTTTTCTTGCTCTCTTTTTTATACTTTTATTTATTCGTACCTTTACTATAATAAAAATAAATCTTTTAACAATAGGAAGCGGATTATGGATCCTTACAATAATTATTTCAATCTCAAACTTTTTTTTAATATTTCTAAACACTCATAATAAATCACCGGGATCATTAGATAATGCTACTGGAATGGCAGTGGTTTTTGAATTAAGTGATTATTTTAGAGAAAAGGCACTTGAGTATTTTAATATTTGGTTTTGCCAATTCTCTGCAGAAGAGCTAGGAACAATGGGTTCTAGAATATTTGTAAATAATCGTGAAGTGAAATTTGTTAAAAAAAGAGTATTTCAAATTAATTTAGATATAATATCATGTATATGTGAATCAAAGAATCAAGTAGAATATCTAAAATCTTATGGTGTATTACCTCGGAAAAAAGTTGCACCATTACTGAGTAAATATTTAGATAATGCGGCTAAAGAAGAAAATATAAGAATAAAAGGATATCATTTATCTACAGGTGCTCACACTGATTCTGTTCCTTTTCATTTAAGGGAATTTGATTCTGTTGATCTGGTTACACGAGTAGGTGGTAGATATACTCATACTAAAGATGATACACCTGATAAAGTAGATCCTAAAGTATTAAAGGAGGCTTGTATAATAATTAGAAGAGTTATTCTCTCATTAGATAAAGATTATCATATTTTATGTGAAAATGAGAAAGTGGTTAGTAATATAGATTAGTAATATAACATATTACATTAAACTTTCAATTTCATTTTGAATCTTTTCAATTCTATTCTTTGATTTTATTAAGATCTCACTTTTACCATATTTTTGAAACCAACGATTAAATCTCTCTTGAATTGATACTTCTTTGGTACCCGACATATGCTTATCTGCTAAACATATTATTTTTTCTTCTAGAGTAGTAGGTAAATAGTCTTTTATTGGTAATCCAATTTTTCCGGCATCTTCTTTGTCTATCCCTCCAAGAATATGAGTTTCACAAATCCTTGCCAGTCTTTCAGAAAAACCCCTTTGTCTTATAATTTTTCCCCCTATTAAAGCATGTTTAAAACCATGAGCTTTAGTTCTTCCAATATCGTGTAATAAAGCGCCAATCTCAATTAAATGCATATCTACTTTGGTCTTTTTTATTTTACTGCCAATTTGCATAGCTTTATCAGCAACTTTTTCTGAATGGCGTCTAACAGAAAGGGGAATCTTTAATTTCTTTAATAAATTTAATACAAATTCTCGATCGGGTAGAATGTCTTCTTTTATCACCATTATTTTTTATAATTAATCAATTATCTTTAAGTTTTAGATATCGTTTTAATAAGAAAATCGCTGTGGTAATACAGAGATCTACTCCTTTTAGAGTATGATTAACAATTCAGTATAAGGGATTAGTATGAAGGAAAAATTTATTGCGTGTAGTTTTTTTGCTTTTATTAAATTTCTTCAAAAGGACCACTTACTAAGCCTCCAACCGATCCACCTATTAATACGCCTATAAATGCACTAAATATTCCCCCTAATGTTTCAGTTAATTGAGTTCCTTGAAATAACGACATTAAATCTTCACCAGAAGCAATATTTAATAGAATCCACATTAATAAAACTATAACGACTACTAATGTACTTGCTATTACACCTCTTTTTAATCCTTTTGCTATTGTACCTGTAATATAACCCATAAAAATCCATGCTAAAAGCTCTGGAGCGAAAAATCCAAAAACGGTTGGATTACCAGTAAAAAATGAGATCATATCAAAATCAAAATTTGCCCCAACTAATAAAGCAAATATTCTAAACAGTTCATCATCATCAACATATAAATTAATTTGTTCTATAATAACCATCATGTTAAAGAAAAATACTGTAAAAAAACTAAGTACAATTCCAACAATGATTCCAATAATTAATCGATAGGACGTCATGATTTAAAATGATAAATGATACTGAATAAATTATTATATTATAATTATATTTTATAGGTTATATTACTACTTAAAATTATTTTGCTATTTTAAAAATTTAGTTCTTAGGGTATTAGAAAAATCTCCTCAATAAAATATTAAAATTATCACACATTCAATAAAATAATTACTAATTTGATTAAACAAAGATTATCAAAATCTAGTTTATATTAAAAAAAAGGCTACTAATTTGGCTCGAAAGAAAAAGAAAACTGAAGAAACACATACTAAGATAGATCAGGATGATGAAGAAGATTTTATAGAGGATTTTGAAATTGATTTCGAAGAAGATTTAGATTTAGAAGAAGAACTTGACTTATTAGATACTGATGATTTGAGTGCGGGAATTGAAACTAAAGAGGAGTTAATTGATAAGGATGAGGAAAGAAAACAACTATATCTCAGTTGCGGTATACATATTGGAACAAAACTTTTAACTGGAGACGCTCGAAGATTTATTTATAGACAAACAAATTATGGATTGTATGTAATTGATTTAACGCAAACAGATGAACGTCTTCAAATCGCTGCTAAATTTTTAAGTAAATACGTTGAAGAAGGAAGTGATAGAGTCATTGTCACTTCTGTTCGACGATATGGAAAAGAACCTGTAAGAAAATTCTGTCAAGTATTAGGGTGCAGAGCAATAACCACTAGATTTATTCCAGGCTCACTTACAAATCCCATCATAGATACTTATATTAAAGATGCAAGTGTGGTTGTCATTGTAGATCCTCATGCAGATAAAGTAGTCTTACGTGAAGCTAAATTAGCTCGTATTCCTGTCATATCTCTTTTTGATACAGATGATACTTTAGAGGGTATAGATCTCGCAATTCCGGCAAATAACCGAGGTAAAAAAGCATTAGGTTTAGCATTTTGGCTTTTAGCACGACAAATAATGTTAGAATTAGGAAAGATCTCAAGTGAAGATGAGTTTCCTTATACTTTAGAAGAATTTACCTCAAAAATTGTTCCTATGTACCGACAAGAACAATAAATATATTAATTCCCATTTCCGATTGTTATTTCTTATTATATATATTTTAAATACTTAATTTTAGAACCCTTACAGATATACTATTAATAATTTTATTGAAAAAAATTATAAATATATCCTGAATAAATATATTCTAAGATGAATGAACTTATTTTATATAGTCAAATCGTATTATTTATAATTCGGATAATAGGATTCGTTGTTTCAATTGAATTCTATCATGATTTAAAGAAAAATGAGTTTATTATATTCGCAATAAGTTGGCTTTTATTTATATTATCAACTCTATTAGCTATAGTGCCGATATTTTGGGATAATCAAACAATTCTCCAAATTCTTTTAATCATAAATGTACTTTTTACAAGTTTAGGTGTAATCTTTTATATATGGGGCATTTATATATATTTTATTTCAATAAATCCAAGATTAATGTTAATTTTTATTGGTGTATTTACAATTATAGCTTTTATTTTATATATTGCTATTAATTCTCTAACTGCAATACTTTTTATGGTAATAGGTTTCAATTTAGTACTAGTATCTACCTTTATAATACCATCTTTAAAAATTAACCAATTTAAAAATTTTATGGGAAAAAGCATTAGATGGTATTATTCAGTATTATTCTTTGTCTTATTATATATCATTATTTCAATTTATACGAGTTTATCGGGATTTGATTATGGTTTGTATGAAAGTGATGATACTATTATGATTCTTCTTTATTATGTCCCAACAAATTTTATTTCCATTATACTAATTATATTATTAATTCACTTGGAGTATGGAATATCTACCCGGGAAGTTCATGATTTAAAAGATAAATATTCTCATGATATAGGAAATATATTACAGGTTATTAGCACAGCAACCGAAATTTCGAATAACCAAGAGAATTTTCAAAAAGATATTTTAACAGAAATGAAAGATCTAGTGCAAAATAAGGTGAAAGAGGCCTCAAATTTAATAAAAGAAATAAGAGACTTATAAAAACTAATAAAATTAATAAAAATTGCATAGATATTTCCTAGGTAAATTACGAGTTTCCTGAGGATAAATTTTTTCCTAACTGAAAAGCTTTTTCCATTATTTCTTTTTTTTCAGAAACTTCCCCTCTTTTAGTCACTCCAGGAACAATTAATTTTTTAATTAATGGTATTTCTAAGTATTGAAAACTCTTCTCAAATAAAGAAATTAGAGGAGTAGCAGTATCAAAATTTACTTCTTCAAATGGTACTACCAAAATTGCTTTTTTTCCCTTAAGTTTTTCTCGATTTTCAGGACAATTAAAAAAAACAAATCGATCCAAGAATAATTTCATGAGACCTGTTGGACCATACCAATATACAGGTGTCCCAAAAATAAGAATATCACTTTCAATTATTTTTTGATAAATATTTATCATATCATCATTCTTATTACATTGGTTCACTTCCCAACATACATGACATCCATCGCATTCTTTTATATTCAATTTATTTAAAAAAATCATATCTATTTTGGCATTCAGTTCCTTTGCACCATCAAGAATTTTTGAAACCAAAACATGAGTATTTCCATTAATGCGTGGACTTCCCACAATACCTAAAATCTGTTTCATATTTTACATCCTTAAATGACAATTGAATATTTTAATAATTAAAAATTATTAACTAAAGAAGTTTATTAAAAGAAATGAAAAGAATCGATAAATATTCTAATGGGTTGTGGATAATTTGGAATTAAATATTTTATTAATAAATCCGAATAGAATGAAAAATCCCCCTGTAATTCCAATTGGTTTAGAGTATATAGCAACTGCCTTGGAAAACCAAGAATACAATGTTGATATAATTGATTTATGTTTTATATCCTCTCCAATAGAAGAATTGGCTAAATTATTTGAAAAGAAAAAATATGATATTATTGGGTTCTCTATTCGAAATATTGATTCATGTATATTTTTTAATAACGAGTTTTATCTATATGAATTCAAAAAATTGATTGAATTTATAAAAAAATATGAAATTCCTATTGTTTTGGGAGGTTCAGGATTTTCAGCAGCACCTAATGAAGTTATGGAATTTTTACAAGCAGATTATGGAATTATTGGTCCTGGAGAAAAAGTATTTCCTACATTCTTAAAACAATGGCAAAATAAACAATTATCTCCTACTATTTTTAATGGTTGGGATCATGGAATAGATGAAAATTTGATTGCTGCTAGAGGAAACAAAATAAATTATCAAGATTACTTAGAAAATAATGGAATTGTGGGATTCATTACTCATACTGGTTGTAAAAGCCATTGTCCTTATTGTATTGAAGCTAATACAAAAGTAACTTTTAGAAAAATAGCTAATATAATAGAAGAACTCGCAACTCTAGTTAATCAAGGCTATACGCATTTTCATTTATGTGATAGTGAATTCAATGAAAATCTTGATTATTCTATTGAATTTTGTAAAGAATTGACAAAATTATCTTTACCACTTAAATGGACATTATATATGAAGCCCTATCCTTATAATGAAGAATTATTTCGAGTATTACATGAGTCTAATGCCTATTTAATCACTCTTTCCGTTGATAGCGATAAAAAAATTCAAAATCTCAATAATTACACATATAATGATTTGGTAAAAATAATTGATTATTGTAATAAATATAAAATTGAATTAGCTATTGATATGTTAACGGGTTATCCGTATGAATCCAAAGAATCTACTATAGAAATGCTAGACTTTTTTAAAAAAAACCTTCCTAAAACTGTAGGAATTAGCTTTTATTACCGTATTCATAAGAATACTGTCTTAGGTAATTTAATTAAAAATAACCCTGAATTGCATAAATTTCTAACTAAACCATATTCAGATAAAGAGAATTTTTTAGAACCTGTATTTTTTAGTCAATATCATCAGAAAGAGATGGAAGCACTTATTGTAGAAGATCAACTTTTCAGAATCTCTGGACTTATTCCTGGAGTCAATTATCAGTTATGAGATTATCAATAAATATAATTTTTATTATAATAACACTATAATTAAAAATCAGAAGGATAGGCAATAAAACCCGTTTTGATTCCCTTTTTAAACCCAGCATTTTCATAAAATTGATAAATTGCGGGATCCTTTGAGCCTGTTAATAACATAACTTTATAACAATTATTTTTCCACGCAAAATCTAACGCATATCGAAGAATAGATGTTCCAAATCCCCGATTACGATAGTCAGTATGGGTTACCACATTTTCTATTACTCCATAAGGTCTTGCTCCTCTTGTTAAATTTGGAATGATTGAAAGGGTACACGATGATACTATTTTATTGTCATCCTCTACTACAAAATAATGTAAGAGGGAATTTCGGGTGACTTCTTTCCAAATCGATTTTACTATTGATTTCTCCGGAAGAGGGGCATCTTGATGATGTAGGTGGGTATAAAGGTTTAATAATTCTTCCAGTTCATTTTCTTTAATGTGACGTATTAACATACTTTCGCTGTTTTTTTTATTTTTTATTAATATCTCTTCAAAATCCCTTTATTTTTCTTATTACTAGGCAGTTTATTCTTTTCAATTATTTATAATAAATTTATTATCTTAATTCAATTTTCTTTATATATAGATTATTCACTGGTTTCGAGTCAGTTTTTATGAAAAAAATTATCTCATTTTCTGGAAAGGGTGGTGTTGGGAAATCGACACTCCTTGTCCTAATGCTTAAATATCTTCTTGAAAAATTTAAAGATCTCAATATACTAGTCATAGATGCCGACCCCGATGCAAATATCGGAGATATCATTGGCAAAGAAATCCATTTCAAAGAAACTATTGGGGGAAAAATGGCTGAATTTAAACAGAAAATCCAAAAAAGACTAATCCCTCTCGATGTATCAAAAGATCAAATCGTTGAATCAGAGGTATTTGATGCCCTTATTGAAATGGATCAGTTCGATATTCTAGAAATGGGACGAGGAGAAGGAGAAGGTTGCTATTGTAGTATCAATAATTATCTAAAGCGCATCATTGACATATTAGCGAAAAATTATGACGTCGTACTTATCGATGCCCCTGCTGGACTTGAGTTTTTTTCCCGAAAAACTGGTCAAACCGTTACTGACTTAGTTATTGTGTCCGATCCGAGTAAAATGGGCATTCATACCATGAAACGAATATTAGAAGTTACCAAAGAGGTAGAATTAAAATTCGAAAATATATGGATACTCGGAAACAGGTTTCCTGAAAATTCTCTAAGAGATATTTTAGAAAAAGAAGTTGCTAATGTTAAAGAAGAGTATGTAAAACTTCTAGGGTTTATCGCAAATAGTGATGAGATTAGTAAAATGAATATAATTGGAGAAAATTTGTTACAACTCTCTACAGAGAGTTTAGCTTATCAAACAGCAAAACAGTTATTTGTAAAAATCATATAGTACCAGATGGATATATTTTATATGATATTGTGTATATTATTTCTATTCAAACAACGGATTAAGGAACATTTGATGTCATCATAATTATATAGACTATCAGTTTTTTGGGACATTAAAATCGAATTGATATTTTTTTCATCGCATATCTGTTCAGAAATTCCTTCTATCCATGACTCAAGGATTTCTATATTATCTAAAATGTTATTAAGATATTCTTTTTTAGACATATTAGTATGTTTTACAAAAAGAATAGAGATCATCAAATCGTGACATCCTCCTCGAGCTTTGCTGTCTTCTATTGCAAAACAATGATTTAAAGAAAATAAATTATTATATTGTACATAACAATGGCTAAATGTCTCACCATCTGTATGGAATTCCATCAAATTTATAATCTCATTTTCTGGAATGCCAATTCCTTTTTCTGGGACGTCAATTCCAAATCTAGTCAACACAATTGGGCCTATTTTTACATCATAATAAAAAAAAAAACCATTTCATATGGTAACCCTATAATTTCAATCACTTCAAATTAATTATTATCTAATAAGAAAATCATTCATATTTTTTTTAGATGTATTCATCAAACTCCCTTCGAATTTTCATATATCCAAAATCAGTAACAAATGTTCCTATAATTTCCCTAATTCTGTCAATAAAATAGAAACTATGATTAACAATATGTTTTAAATCAACAGAGTCATCAAATTCAATCGTCAAAACCGCTTTTTTTCCTGCCCATATACAAATTATTATACCTTTTGCTGAACTAATAATAGTTGATTGCAGATCTCCGTGTTCAACTTCAATTCCAACACGTTCACTTAGTGAGATAATTGCTTTTGTCATTGCCGCAACACGACTTTGATCCCACCCACCTCTAGGCCCTTCAAGTTTAAAAGCAATTGGAATAAATGCATCATAACTTAATAAGGAAATATTTTGTACTCCCTCAATCAACTTCAGCATATTTAAACAAGAATCAATTTTTTCTTCAAATTGAGTTTTAGTTTTAGTATAGTCTTTTTTAGACCACCTTGCTAGCGTTGTTTGACTTACCTTAAACTCATTTTGAGTTTCCTCATATGTATGATTTTTTAAATATTCCAATATTTTTTGCTTTTCTTCTCTTGAATATCGTTTTCCTTGCACTTTGGATCACTGATAATATTAAGGAAGTATTAGTATATAAAATTATCTATTTGGAAATTGAAGATAAAGTGTTAGTAAAAGTTAGTAAACGATAAAAAAAATACAAAATAGTGTTAGTAACTGATAATTGACACCTAAATGCCCAAATAATGGATCTACACAAAAACTTTTAAATTTAATTAGAGGAAATCTTTCAGATATACAAAATATTATTATTTCTCATAGAAAGGTAAGAGAAAATAAGGCTTAAATTTTGTGAAATTATAAAAATTCATTAATCCTTTTATTTCGAAATCGTTTTTCTACACCGTGTCTCATCCCTGGTAGTTCAAAACATTTATCAGGAATCATACGTTTAAAATAACTTTTGTTTTCTCTTTCAGAAATAAATTGAGATTTATAAAGAGTTTCGAAGATTTCTTTACCAGAAAATTGGATATCATCAAAATAAGGAATA
Organism: Promethearchaeota archaeon; assembly: GCA_019058245.1. Taxonomy (GTDB): domain Archaea; phylum Asgardarchaeota; class Lokiarchaeia; order Sigyniarchaeales; family SOKP01; genus Loki-b32. The sequence goes on from JAHPZJ010000001.1 coordinate 20,690, forward strand.
ACTGGTCGATTTTTACTAACCTTTTCTACAACACTTTTTAGAGGAGCATCAATCTCTTGAATTGTTCCTTTTTCATTAATAACACCAGTTTTACAGGAATATTCATTATATAAACAAATTATACATTGGGGCCATCTTTCATGAAAATAATTTAAAACTGAATCCAATACTTTATGTTTGAGTAGTACAACTCCAAATAGTACTCCCCGATTATTTATTTCAGTTCGAGTAAATTGTTTAGCTCGATATGCTTCAGTAGTTACCTCTCTCATCATTCTATTTATCTTTTTTGCGAATGGAGTTCCTGAATTGCGTAAAATGACTTCTGGTATATTTTTAACCTGGTCGATAAGATAAGGTGAAAATTTACAATGTCGAGGCAATTTATCTATTATTTCTCTATACGAATGACCCTTTGCACGTCCAATAATTTCTAAAGGATCCTTTTTAATTGTTGAGTTTTTCATATCATTTCCTCCTGTGGAGCACTATTGTTATCTTGGTAAATAAAATTTTGTAGAGTAGTTTGATTTTTTCCATTTATTAATAGGTAAGGCTCAGCTCGTTTCAATACAACACCAACAGATTTTAGATCTTGGCGACGTCTAAATTTAAATTTTTTAGATCGCAAATTGATTATCCTTTTAGCTGAAATTGGACCAATCCCAGGAACCCTTAGTAAATCGCTATAAGATGCTTGGTTTGGATCTACTAATCCATGATCTTTAAAATATAGTCTTGCTAAGTGAATTTTTGGATCTCCAATAGGTAAATTATCATCTTCAATTAATATTTCTTTCAAATCCTTTAGTTTATAATGGTAAATTCGTAATAACCAATCACTTTGATATAGTCGATGCTCTCTTGCTAATGGTGCTGCTTGTTTACATGCAAGGGGTGTTCCTTCTATTGGAATGAAAGAAGAAAAATAAGCTCGCCTAAGATCAACTTCTTTATATCCCCAATCAATCCTTTTTAGTAAATCATAATCACTCTCATTTTCAGCAGCTCCAACTACAAACTGGGTTGTTTGTCCGCTATTTAGAATTGGTGCTCCATCCCATCTAAATTTTTTATACCCATTATTTCTTCTATCTTTAATCATTTTTTCTTGATATTTTAACTGAGCATCCTGTTTTAAATCTTTAATAACTTTAAGCGTTTCATCATTATGCTTGATACGAATTTCTTTTAACCAGCGTTGACGCATAATTATATCGTTCTTAAAATCTTTTTGTTCCGCAATTTCAGCCAAATAATCTTTAGTAGATGCTTCTGTATTAATGGATATACGATCTGATAAACTTATTGCTTCCTTAAGAAGATATTGACTAACACCGGGTAAACACTTAAAATGTACATAACCCTGAAAATTATATTTAAATCGGAGAAGCTTAATTGCTTCTAACATTTCTTCCGTGGTATCATCAGCGCTACCACAAACCCCAGATGAGATGAATACACCCTCAACTACATTCATCGAATAAAGTTTCATAAATGTACGAGCATATTCTTCTGGTGTAAAACTCAATTTCTTCTTACAATTATGTGAGAAGCAATATTTACAATTATATATGCACTTATTAGTGTATAAAGTTTTGAAAAGACTCATGCATCGACCATCTGGAGTATAACTATGGCAAATTCCAGCACTTGCTGTTGTACCTATCCAATTTTTGGAATCTCCAAAAAGTTTTGGATACTTATCTGTACGACTGGAAGCAGTACTGGCACATATATCATACTTAGAATTTTCTCCCAATACTCGAATCTTTTCTAAGACAGAAGGCACTTTGATCAACAAAAAAATAATTACTTCTTACAGTGTATATATTTAATCTTTAGGATTTAACTTATAAAAAGAAGGGGGACATTGAATTATCAAAAAAAAATAATAAAAAAAGAATTTCCTATTTACTTTTGATTTTTTATATCTTTTAGTAGATTCCTCCTTACTTTTCTAAAATTTTCTCTCTTTTCAGCAAAAGCAGGAATATCTCCATGAGGGGGCTCATAAGAATCCATTTTCATTCGAAAATGTGTACGAATGATATACGTAGAATGACAGTAGTATTTTTTATTATTGCTATTCTCTCGAATAAATTGAATACCCTTTATCTAATTTTTCTTTTAATTCAATGGGTAGGCCAAATTTTTTAGTATAGAAGTTAAATATCAAACCATCAATCAATTTTTGTTCTTTTACATAATCATAGTTTAGGTTTTTCTCTAGATTTTTAATGATAGATGATACTAAGGTTTCAATTTTTTCTTGAATCTCTTTTTCTGGTTTAATAAAGGGTAGGGCATTAATTCCTGTAATTTGAATACTACTGGTATTATTTATAATCCCCTTTGCCAAATAATTATATAAAGAACTGTTTAGCAAACCTAAAATATATTGAATTGAAACGGATTTATTTTTAATTATAAATCCAATAGCTTTATTAGAATCCCAATAACATCCTTCTGGCATATAACGAACAGCTAATTTTGAACTTACTCCGCTAATTATAATACCTTCTTTTTCAAATGGTACATTTTTTGGAATATCGTAATTTTTTTTTGATTCTGTTTTCCAATCCAATGCTTCCATTATTGGTCTATAATATTGATCTGCACCACCTCTTTTTAAATAAGGTTTCCACTGATAAGAATCTAAATTATCACGAGAAATTATTCTGTATTTTTTATCCAGATTTTTAATTTTTTCATTTCGCTTCTTAAAGACTTCTGCAAGTCTTGTATCATCAATTGCAGCTATAAATTTTTTATTATTATGAGTATGCATCCCAATAAACCCCTGTATATAATTATTCAATTTAGGGCTCTTTTCAAATAGATCAAGGATTTCTTCTTCAATATCAGTAAAAAATATGTTATAAGATAAAGAATTATATTTTTCTTGTCTTATTTCATTAATAATAGAGGGATTATAATAATTATCTTCGCTATTAATCCGAGGAATTATTCTCATAATGTTATTTTCTCTAAAATTTTTATTTTTTTGACCAGAGTACTTTGATAAAATAATTATTACTGGACTAGTACTTACTTTTTGATTAGAAAACAAATTTTTAGGAGCTAAAAGAATTTCATTAATTTTGCAATTATTAAGAATAAATTTCCTTAACTTTTTATGAGTGCTTAGAGTTAGAAATGAATCGCTTGTTATAAAACCTAATTTTCCTCCTTCTTTTAATCTCCAAATACTATTAATAATAAACATAGCATATGTTTCATGAGCGTTAATTCTCCCATAAATTTTTTTGAGTTTATTTTTGTGTTTGCGTACATAAGCACTAGCTTTATTTAGATATGGCGGATTTCCGATAATAAAATCAAATTCATTATAAGAATCAGGATATAATGCTATAAGAGAATCCTGTTTTTTAGTTGTAATCCCTAATTTTTCAATGTCAACTAAAAAGTTAGAATTTATATCGTATGCGAATATTTGGGACTTATCTATTCCATTCTCTATTAATTTTTTTACAAAAATCCCCGGTCCGACGCAAGGATCTAAGATTTTCTGTCCATTCTTTATTTCCCCAATCCTTGATAATATATATTCAACCGTCTTAGGGGGAGTAACAACCACACCTAATTCTTTCCTATTAAACTCGATTAAAAATCCACACTCTGTATTATTTTTTTAAATTCATATCGACTTCACTTAATAGGATAGTATAAAAATGACATAGTTTTTTTATAACCCCTGTGTCAATTTTATCCATATCATCATTAACAGAATGTACATACTTATATGAGGTTTTATCACCATTTCCTAAACCTTGAAATTTTTTATTACGAAGAAATAATCCATCACTGTATGTACCAATGTAAAATCTTCTTGCTTTTTCTAAACTCATTATATTATTATTTTCTAAAATATAATTAAGAGCTTTAGTATTATTATTTGTGAGGAGACCATGATCCCATAGGATTACTTGATTTGCTATTGAATCAAAATTGATTATGTAGGTCTTTTCTCTATCAAAATTTTTTATATTTTTATAGAAATTTCTTATTCCCATAGTACCAGATTCTTCTGCACCAGTAAATACAAAACAAAGATTGTAATTTTTAAGCCTATTTTTCGGATATGAATAATAATATAGTAATTCTAAGACAATTGATAATCCTGATGCATTATCGATTGCTCCTTTAGATTTATTATTAGTTATATTTAACCATAATATTAAAGATGCCATACAATTAATTATTAAGATAATAATTGAAAAGCTATATAATAATATAAAATCCTCAATTGATACAAAAAAATTGAAAATGATTAATAAAAGACTCAAAGGGAATGAAATTAACCATGCATAATATAATAGAATACGAAATTTTATTGAAAATGTTTGTCCTTTTGAATCTAAATGTGAAAAAAAGAAAATATTATGATTTGAATCCTTAATTGTAGGTTGGGAATTTATTGTTATATATAGGTTTTGAGAATGATATTTTTTTCCTAATTTTATTTTCTCAGGATTCCTTGTGAGTAAAATAAGAATAGAAATTGAAATCAAAATTAATAAAAGATTAACTAATGTAAACGTTATATTGATATTTAAAAATAAAACCAAAAGTAGCCAACTTAATAATGTTAAAGAAATTTTAGGATAAATCCTTGAATAAAACGCACTATATGAAAATTCTTGAACAATTGGGGCAAGATTAATATTATCTATCTTCTTTTTAGTAATATTGAAACATTTCCTCTCATATTTAGTTCCTGATAACCTTGGAAAAGACAATTCTTCTAAATTATCTCTTATACGTGTTTCATGAATCATAATTGATAATATTATAGTAATTATAATACATATTTTTCAAAACTTATGATTTTTTTATATTCAAAAATTCTGTCTCTTATAAAATTCTTTTAGTTTATTAGAATAAATACTTATTATGAAAATAAGAAATTTAATAATGACTTATTAAAAAGAATAACAATAAAGTTTCTTAATAAAGATATTGTTAATTCTAATTTTTTTAGGTATTTCAATCAATTAGTATACTTTAATTGAATAGAGTCTTAAGAAATTCATTTAAAAAATGCTCTAAAATATTTTTTAGATCTTTAATCCAAGCAGATCCATCTAATTTTTTGATTTTATTTGAACTTTTATATTGGCTCAAGGTAGAAAAAATATCGGATTTTAGGGTTTCTATAGTTTTAATATTCTTAAACTCCTCAGTCAAACCAGAATATATATGATCTACTAAATTTTTTATTAAAGTTTCTTCAAATTCTTCGAATCTATATATTACACCAATTTGAAAATAAGATGATAAAAATTGCTCAATTGACATTTCAAGCTCTCTTTTTTGAATTTTATTCTTATTGAAACAATAAAACTTTATTAACCTCTCTATCATCGTTCCATCAAATATGGTTTTTTTTGGATGTATAAAATTTTTTTGTCTCATTGTTCTTGTTAAATTTTTTGATTTTGACACCGCTACTTCATTATAATCATTTTGAATTATCTCTGATAATCCAGAACGTATTGTAAATAAGTTTGTATTAATTTTTTTATTGTTATAAAAAATTGTTGGGACATTTACTTTATTTTTTTCAAGAATTTCATTTAACCATAGAGAATCTTTATCGAATGGTGAGAAGAATATTTCATAAAGAGCGCTAAATTCAAACTCTTTCATATCTTTTTTAAATATGTTTCGTATATATTCATCATATTCAAGAAAAAATAGAGAAATACAGTCATCAATAGCAGTATGGTAGTCTGTATATTGTTCTTTAATAAGATGTTTTTTATATTCTGATCTGAATTGATGGGCCCGAATCCACTCAAAAGCAAGATCTAATACTTGTTTTTCATTGATAATTTTACTCTTATAGTAGTTAATGATCTCTACTACCTCCAAAGTTGAATTTCTTATTGACTGATTAACAAGAAATTCTGCTATAATTTCAACTGGCGTTAACGAATTGGATTGACTTTTTATTCTCTCATAATAACTTAATAAACGTTTTTTATCAATCTTTAGAGCATGTTCAAAGTTTTTTTTTTCCAAAGTATTTACATTCTTTTAATTTTTATTCAATTTTTAACATCAAGAACACTTTGTATTTTTGAAAGAGAAATTTGGGAATTTAGGTTCCATTTTTTAAACGGATTAATATTTGGATTAATTTCTATCAATGTTTCTTCGAAATTTTTATTTTTATCTAAAATTAATCTAATTTTTTGCTTATAAAATATTAAGTCATTTGAATCCTTACTGTTAATTTCATTATTAATTAAAATCATACCATAGCTTTTTTTTTCATCGTTATTAATTGAAAATTCTTCCAAATATAAAACCTTCTTATTCTTACAGCTTAAATCAATCAATCTTATACTAGGATGAATATTCATCTTATTAAATAATCTTAATGCCTCGACAATTCGGTCTTCATAATAGTCTGGTAATATTGCCATGACATAATAAGATGGAATTGATGATCGATATTTATCCTTCAAAGGATTATCAGAATCAAAAGTGTATAGATTAGATACTTTTAAATCCTCAGAGTCAATTCGTTCTATTATTCCTATACAATAATAATTCTGTTTCTCATTCCAATACATCTTTCTAGCTGAACCAAGAGAATGTTCAATTAGGTTTATGCCTCTTGTTAATTCAACATCAATAAAATTGTTAAAATTAAATTCATTTCTATTTATACTTTCATTTACAATTTTTCCTTGTAAAATACTCGGATGAATATATTTAATCAATTTATAGTAAATTAAGTTGATATCTTCCGTATAAGGTGAACCAATTATTGTGAACAGATTTGTTCTAATCCCATCAGAAAATTTTGAAGAATTAAGACATATAAAAGATTGAATTATTTCACTTTCAGTAATCTTTTTATATGAAGTCAAAGTTGACTCCACTCTATTTAGTGTCCACTCCTTCTCTTTAATTAATCCCTCTGCCAGAAGTAAAGGTCCAAGAAACTTTAACGAGAGAGTTCTAATCATAGATTTACGTTCATTAGATAAAGGCTCATAATATTTTATTTTATCAAAGACTCGTTTTTCTTCGTCAGAATAGAATAAGCATAGAATTAAGTTTTTATCCTGCATCTAATTTTACTTTTCCAGAGTAACTTTATTTTATAAGTTTTACTAAGAAATTTCAGTTTAAAAATCTACTTTTATATTAGTATAATAAAGATAAAGTTATTTAAAGATAATATTCCTTTTTATCCTAACTGCTCAAATCGATTGTTGTAATTGTATTTATATCTTAAATATGAGAAATGAGAGAAACAAATTAGATGAAGTTAAGAACTTTAATTCAATAATAATTTTATTGTTCAATAGACTTGTAAGTATGATTCCACTCAAATATTTTTAATTCTGATAAATCAATTTCAATTATTCTAGGCCTTTTAAAATCCTGATATATAAACATGAAATTATTAAATTTGATACTATAGGCACTATAAATTTTATTTTTATCAATTTTTACAATTCGAGAAAGGCTTGATAATCTGGTTGAAATTTCTTTAATCTTTTCAAATTTCTTAACATTCACTTACTCTCTTAAAATTTTGCGCCTTAAAACCTTAAAAATTTAATATATTATTAAGATTCGTAAAATTCGTAAAAATATGCTCTGTAATAAAGTCTTTAAAGTAAGAATACTTTTTTGGTTTAATAAATAAACGATAAGATACTGAAATGGGTAACATTTTCACAGATCTTGGAATTGTCGGGATTACATACTTTTATGTGCTCTTAACAATTTTTATTCCCCTAATTTTGTACAAGAAAGATACTATTTCTAAATTTACAGCTAGAAAAACCATTCATATATTTGCTGGATTAGCAATATTAAGTGCACCATTCTATTTTTGGCCATTTTGGCCTACTATTATAGCAGGTACACTAACGATTTTTGTATTTTTAAGCTCAAAAGAATCAAAATTGAAGCAGTTTAAAGACTTATATGATGCAATATCTGAGGAACAAGAAGAGGGTTTAAAAAGAGCTTTTCTTCAAGGTCCTTTTTTTTATTGTCTATCAATTACATTTTTAGTTTTCATTTTTGGAATACTCGCTCCAAATCAATTCTATTTTCCAATCGCTGGAGTATTATTAATGATTTTTGCTGATACATTAGCTTCAATTATAGGAAAACGTTGGGGAAAGATAAGTGTAAGTCTTTTTTGGACTAATTCAAAAAGAACGCTTGAGGGATCTCTCACATTCTTTATAACTGCATTGATCTTATGTTATCTATCGTTTTACCTATTTGGCACTCTTATTCCAACCTTTCAAGAAGCATTAGATATCCCTTCTGTCTTGATATATTCTCTAATTACTAGTGCTATTGCAACTGTCATCGAATTAATTTCTCCAAGCACTTATGACGATTTAACGGTTCCGATTGGAAGTACAATAACTATATATCTTTTAACGTTCCTCTAATTAAATTAAATTTATTGATTTATCTCAAAAAAATAAAAAGAAAAAGATCTTCTATTATGGAAAACATAGAAAAAACCTTTGATGTGATCGTAATCGGAGCTGGTACAGGGGGTACTACAGCAGCAAGATTTACAGCTAAAAAAGGTTTAAATGTATGTTTAATAGATAGAAAGAAAAAGGAAGATATAGGGAATAAAATATGTGGTGATGCAGTAGGGAATGAGATTTTTGACCTTCTAAAAATAGCCCATCCTAAAGATGAAGAACTTTCTTGTCATATAAAAGGAGCAAAATTATATTCCCCTGATCTTAAAAAATGTATAACCCTTCTCGATCCAAAACAAGCTGGTTATATTGTAAATAGATTAGAATTTGGACAGAGATTATTGAATGAAGCTCTTGATGCTGGTGTAAAGCAATTTTTGGATAAAACTATGGTGTTAGATTTATTATATTCCAATGGGACGGTAAATGGAGTCCAAGTTAAATTAGCAAATGGTGAAAAAGTTAACCTTAATGCTAAAATTGTCATTGATGCTAGTGGTTTTTATACTCCTTTAAGAAAAAAAGTAAGAAGCACCTTAATTGAGAAAAATATTCAAAAAGAAGATAGTATTTTATGCTATCGTGAAATAGTAAAATTTTCACCATCAGATCTAGAAGTACAAGATCCTGAACATATTACAATTATTCTTGATCAAAAGAAAGCACCAGGGGGATATATCTGGTATTTTCCCAAAAATCAATCATCAGTCAACATAGGAATTGGTACTTTTATGGATTATAGAGGTAAAGTTAAAGATCTCTATAGATCTAATGTATATAATAAATTTATTAAAACATCTAAAGTTGAGATTCTCTCCTCTGGAGGCGGTGTAGTTCCAGTGAGAAGACCATTATGGTCATGTGCGGACAATGGATTTATGCTAATAGGAGATGCTGCTTGCCAAGTCAATCCACTTCATGGTGGTGGAATTGATCCATCCATGCGGGCGGGATATTATGCAGCTAATTCAGCACTTCAAGCTCTAGAAAATAATAATTATTCCATTAATCAATTATGGGATTATAATTATAAAGTAATGACAAGTTTTGGAGCAGAATTTGCTTCATTAGATTTATTAAGAATTGTTCTTCAATCACTTTCAAACGAAGCTCTCAATTTTGGATTAGGACGTGAGTTATTAAGTGGAGAAGAAATTTTAGAAATTTCTTCTAAAGGTGGATTAAATTTATCTTTAATAGATATGGCAGTTAAAGCTTTTAAGGGAATTTCGAATCCGAATTTACTATTGGATTTAAATTATCTTAGAATAAGAATGAATGAAATATCTAAACTTTATAAAAATTTCCCCAGAAATTTAAGTCAATTTTCCAATTGGAAAGAAAAAGCAATTGGAATTTATGAAAAAATTAAAACAATGTTTGTAGGTTCTAAAAAAATTAAATAATTTGAAAAATGTGAAAGGTATGGTTGATATATTAATTGATGGGTGTATTGAAAGAAATACTTATGAATATTTAATAAAAAAAATTAATAGTGACGGATCTTTGCATTTTTCCTTGATAGATCCAGATCCATTAAGGCAAGGACCAAGTAAAGCAGCAAAAATGGCTAAATATGCTGAAGACGCTGGAACCGATGCTATTTTAATTGGAGGAAGTACTGTTTTTGATCAAAGTTTTGTTGATAAAACAATTCAAGCAATAAAAAGCAAAACTGAAGTACCTATTATTATTTTTCCTGGAGGTATTAGTAATGTTTCTCAATATGCAGATGCTATTTTCTTTATGTCTTTATTGAACTCATCAGATCCTTATTCTATAGTGGGACAACAAGCGCTTGCTTCTTATACAATTAGATCATTCAACCTAGAATATATTTCAATGGCATATTTAATAATAGAACCTGGAGGAAGTGCAGGATGGATTGGAAACGCGAAATTATTACCAAGAAATAAACCCAAATTAACAGCTGCTTATGCTTTAGCAGCAGAAATGTTTGGTTTTAAAATTGTTTATTTAGAGGCAGGTTCTGGAAGCGAAAAAATTCCATTAGATCATATAAAAACTTGTAAATCCATTTTAAATATTCCAATAATTACTGGGGGAGGCGTTGATAATAAAGAAGATGCTAAAAATTTTGTGGAAGCGGGAGCAGATATTATTGTAATGGGAACTTTCATTGAAAATCACATCCTTAAAGATAATGGTAACTCTTTAAAAGAAATAATTGATGAAATTAAAAATACTGGTAAAACTCAGACTAAGAAATTTAATTTTAAATGAGATGTGAATTTTAATGAATTTTAAAGATGCTATCGGGATTCTTCGACCAATTAATGATATAATGGGAAGTTTAACGGTCATAATTGGAGTTTTGGTGACTAGACAAGGAATTGGATATGAAAAAATTATTATTAACATTATACTAGGTGTATTAACCTATTTTTTTATCGCTGGTTCTGGAATGATCATAAATGATATATATGATGTTGAGATTGATAAAATAAATAGACCAGAACGACCAATTCCTAGTGGTGCAATAACATTACTTCAAGCAAAATACTTATTTGTAGGTGTTTTTATTTTAGGGATAATTCTTTCGATTATTCACAGTATTATTTTTAATTTACAATTTATAAATGTAATTGTAGTAATATTTTTCGGTTTTATGGGATGGGTATATGCAAAATGGGGAAAAAAAAGTGGTTTTTTTGGTAATATTATTGTTAGTATTTCTTTTTCTATTGGTTTTATATATGGAGCAATTTTGAATAGCTCAATAATTCCTATATATATATATTTCTTCTTTCTAAATAGTATTTTTGGCTTACTATCTCGAGAAATTATAAAGGGTTGCGAAGATATAGAGGGGGATAAAGAATTGGGAGTTAATACTTTAGCTATTAAATTAGGCTTAGAAAAAACTCCTTACATCTCTATGATTTGTGCATTTCTATCTATACTATTTTTTATACTTGCGGCATTCACAGATTTAATTAATCGCTTAGCTTTTTCAATTTCAATGATTTTTGGCATAGTTGTAGTATTATATGCAGCATTATTAATGCCTAAAAAGAATTTAGAAAAAAAGGATTTCTCAAAAATTAGTTTATTATTAAAAATAGCCATGCTTTTAGGATTAATTGCAATTCTTTTAGCTAGTATTAGTTTTTAAATATATCTATCTTTACTTTTTTTGAATTTATTTAAAAACAGAATTACTCCGTTAAAATCCTTACTACTTATTAATTCTTTTAGTATTAATTTATCATTTGAATTCATACTAATAATCGGAAGTGTTTCTATCAAAGATCTAACTTGAGTTAATCCTAAATATTTTCTTGTATATTCAGCATCAGAATATTTATAAGTTGTTAGAAATTCACTATCTAATTTTTTTCTGAATATTTCCAAAATAAAATTAAAGTAATTTTTCAATAAAATTTGATCCTCTATATTGATGGTTGGTTCCAAAAAGAGTTGAATTGGATGAGTTCTGTATGTATTTCCCGACACATAAATCCCATCAACTCCAAAATCCTCAGAGAGAATTCCTAATCCAACTCTCCCAATGTAAGAACCAGTATCAACAGTTCGAACACATAAAATATTAGATTCTACTTTATGTTTTAAAAAATCATTAATATGAAGTATTTTCTTTTTATATTCATTGTTTTGATAATTATTCGCATCTATTACTATAATTTCATTATTCCCTTTATTTTCAATTACATCTGAATTTAATAGATAAAAATTTACCTTTAGGGGTATTTGAGTATGATATTCTTTGAGAAACTCATCAAATTCAGACCCAGCTCGAAATTTAAATTCTGGTTTAAGAATATATCGTTTTTCGAATATAGTATTTTTCTTTTTAATTTTAATACCATCAAATTCTATACTTTCAACTTTTGGTTCTGCTTTCCTTTTAAAGAAACTAATACAGATATTTGTGCCTGTAAATTCAAATATTTTTGTCTCAAATATGATCATTTTTTTTATTTTATAATATTCAAGAAAATCTTTCCGAAACTTATTTGAAACTGATGCTCCAAATAAAAAGTTTGATGGAATGATGTAAATTAAATTCTCAATTTTATTTCTCAAATCATTTATCATTGCAATTTGGTATAAATCTTGATAGCCTTCATTTTTACCCTTAAATAATTCTAAGTATTTTTGAGTTTCTCTATGCTTTCTAATATATCCTAAATAGAGATAAGGTGGATTTGTTATATGGAACAATGGAAAATGAGCACGTTTCATAAACTCTGGAAAATTTTCTAGATTATTTCTTAATTGAATGTTCAATTTAGCTAATTTTGAAGGTATTTTATATTTCTCAGCATTTCTAATGCACTTCTTTACCATCTCTGGTTGAATGTCAAATAAAAAAATATGTTCCGTAAAAAATTGAGTTCTCTTTTCAATTGGAATTGAATTTAATATTGGCAAGATTAGATTTCCTTCTCCAGCATATAAATCAATCCATGAATGTTTCCAAAGTCTTGATTTTATTTCAGGAAATATGTATTTTACAAAGATATCTCTTGATGTCAAATGAACACCTAAAGATCTCCGATGTTTAGTATTTTCCATTTTTTGGGTTTGATTTCCCATTTTCAGTTGAACTTTCTTGTGTTTTTAGATGATTTAATGTAAAAAAAACAAAAAAAAGAATTAATATAAATATTTAGATTTATATTTTTCAGCTTTATAGATTCTGTAGAAGTCCTCAATCGTACTTAAAGCAACTAAAGCAATTATCAAACCAGCAATTCCTCGAAAAATGCCATAATATTCAGGCGAAATTCCAATATTGACAAGAGTATTTGTGTCACCATCAACAAATAAAATTGGGAATATTTCTGGTCGATTCATTATCAAAATTACCACAGATATGGATGCTAATTTTACACCAATTGTAATACCATGAAGAATTTGGTGCGTAACCATTTGTCTATTTCCAATTAAACCTCGATTTAAATCTAAGATACTTTCAATTAAGATAAATATACCTGCAAATTGAAGGTAAGTAAGAAATTCAGGGGCGATTAACACTCTTACTACGGGAATAGGTAATATTATTAAGAATATTCCACCTATAATTCCTATAAATCCACCAATTATTACTCCTACAGGTTTTATATATGGCTTTAATGGTTTTTTCTTAATTTCTGAAATTAGAATTCCCTTTTCCCTTGCGATCTCAAGTTGTTGTTTTTCTTCCTCCCGGGTCTTCTTTGATTTAAAATCTTCAGGAAAATACCCTTCCATCGATAATGCAACAAAGATTACGGTAATTATAGCAAAAGTTGAAAGGCATCCAATCTGTATTCCTTGAAATATATTTACGAAGAATTCACCGATATCTACATTCCCAAAAATAATATCTATCACCTGTGAACCGATTGAAATTCCAATTATCACAGCAAAAACAATTCCTAACACTTTTAAATAACTTGACCATAGTTCCTCTGTGATATAATACTTTGGTGTACCTCGACGTTTGTATTCTTTAGCAATATTCTCTGGTTTTCCCATATGAGATACTGCTAATTCTACAGATTGTAGTGTGGGTTGACCCATTCCTGATAATTCTTCCGCCTTACTCCAAATATGCTCTTCAAGTTCTTCTAGGATATCATTATGTTCTTTTTTTTCTTTAAGCCAGTCAGGTAATTTTGATTTCACTTCCTTTAGATATTCTTTTACTATATAGTTCATTTCTTTTTCACTCATTTCTTAAACCTCTATCTTTTAATTCTTTTTCTATATTATGACCACATACATCACAAAAACGAAGTTCTAAATTAGTAAGTTCAATTTTGTTAGCACACATAGGGCAAAATAAATATTTCTCCGATTTTAAATCAACACTTACATCGAATAAAGGTGCAATAGCCTCTGTTAATTTACTGTAAAATCCAGCAAGGTGGTTAAAAATCTTTTTCCCATACTCTGTAATACTATAGAATTTTCTTTTTCTTCCCGTTTCTTCTCTTCTTGATTTTATAATATTATCATCCTCTAATTTTCTCAAGATGGGGTAAAGAGTACCTTCTTCAATTACTAACATCTCATTTGTTTTTTCTGTTAGATCTTTTAATATCTTATATCCATGCAACCCTTCATTTCCAGCTTGTGAAAGAATAGACAATATACAAAGTAAACTTATACCTCTATTTATCTCTGTCTCTTGTTTTTCAACGTAATCTCTAAAGTCTTTTGATGCAATCATTGCATTTGGATCCAATTCTTTTACACGTTTTATCATATTTTTTGACTCCATGCGGTTTATTCCATTTTTTTATTATATATAGTATTTTATGAATACTATATCACTCATAGTATATAAATCTTTGTATTGCAATTTTTGTATTATTTACAATTTACAGTTTCCAATAGCATTTTAAGAAAAGAAAAATTTAAGATCGTTAAAATGGTTATGAATACTCCTGTAATTATTGGAGCAGCTCAAATTACACAGCGAAAAGACGTGGATCTACCTCTTGATCCTCTCACTTTAATTGCAAATGCTACCAAAAAAGCAATTCTAATGTCAGGTGCGGATGGTTTACGAGATGTTATTGATACATTATATATGTCAACAATATCTAGTTGGAGTTATGAGGATGCTTCAGAAAAACTTAGTACTATTCTTGGAATAAAACTTATTCAGCAATATACAGCTCCAATTAGCGGGAATGCACCTCAATTATTAGTAAATAAATCTGCTAGAGCAATTTCTTTAAATAAGAATAAGGCTATACTCATTGCAGGAGGGGAGGCATCCTATTCCAGATATCGAGCATATAAAGGTAAAATCATTTTAGATTGGCCAAAAATGCCAAGAAGAGCAATGAATAAAATTCTTGAAGCAGCAAATTTTTATACAAGTAAGTTTGAAATTAATTATCGATTTACTGCAGCTAGTTATGTTTACGCTTTGATTGAAACAGCTCTAAGGGCAAAATCAGGTAGGAGCTTAAAAGAAAATTTAAACATCATTGGAAAACGGTATGAATCTTTTTCTAAAATCGCTTCTGAAAATCCGTATGCTTGGGACCAAAATCACTTTAATGCTGGAGAAATAATTACTCCTAATTCTGATAACCGTATTATCTGCCATCCATATACTAAAAGAATGGCTGCTAACCTTTATGTAGATCAAGCGGCAGCATTAATTATAACAAACGAAAAAATTGCTTCTAATCTTGGTATTGATCGAAAAAATTGGGTTTATCCAATGGGAGGTGCTGATCTAAATAATATTTTTTATATAAGCCGACGTCCTAAGTTATACAATTCACCAGCTATTCGAGAATCATCAAAATTGGCTTTAAAGCAAGCAGGACTTAATCTTGGTGATATAGATGCTTTTGATCTCTATAGTTGCTTTCCTTGCATGGTTGAAATTGCTAGACAAGAGATTGGAATTCCTGAAGACGATCCGCGTGATTTAACAATTACTGGCGGACTCTCTTTTTTTGGAGGACCTTTCAGCAGTTACTCTATGCACTCAATTGTAACTGGAATTGAACTGATTCGCAAAAACCCAAGTATGAAAATAATGATACTAGCTAATGGAGGATTCAACACATCAGAGTCAATTGGAATTTATGGGAGTGAACCTCCTGCTAAAAATTGGACAAAACAAGTATCTAATGATGTTCAACAAAAAATTGAAATGGATATTTTGCCAGAACCGATCGAAAAAGCAAATGGAAATCTTACAATAGAAGCATATACCATTATATATAATAGAAAAGGATTACCAGAATATGGTATTGTAATTGGATTGCTAGAGAGTGGGGAGCGAACTTTAGCTTTTATTTCAGAAGATTCGGAGAAACTACTGAGTCTTGAGAAACAGGAACTTGTAGGAAAAACTTATGTAATAAAACATAACTCTAAGTTAAAGAGAAATATACTATTAATTGGTTCCTAAACATTTCTATTTCATTTTAAAATACTTAATCTTTTGCCATTTTACAATTAAGATTTTTTTTTATTTTAAATACTAATTTTTATTAATGTTGTACTATAAAGTATTAAAATCAGTGATATCAAAACAAATAAATAGCGGTAATTAAATTTTATATTTAAGGAGTCGTATTAAGAGTAATTTAAATTTAGTTTTTGTTAGAATAAATTATATATTTGTAAAAACCTATTAGATTAGTAAGAATGAAAAAAAATGGGCCAAAAAAGAGTGTTTAAACAATATATTGATCCAATTTTGCTTAAAATGAAAAGAAACAGTAAGTACATCTATGATCAACTTACAAAACCTAAGGTTGTTAAAATTTCAATATATGTTAGTATATTAACTTTTTTGCCTGGATTAATTTTTGGTCTAATCATTGCAATGCAATTTGGTGGTTTTAAGTATAGTATTTGGTATAACTGGATAAGTGATTTAGGTTCAGCGAGATATACACCTGCTCCTTTCATTTTGGATCTTACATGTATTCTAAGTGCAATTTTCATTATTCCCTTGATTTTAAATTTAAGCCGATTATATAGTTCCCATCAAAACCTTAAATTAGACGACACTAAGAAAGAACACTATATTGTGCTATTTAGAAGAATTTTCGGTTATTTAGGAGTAGTAAGTTTGATGATTGGAGTTATAGGCATGTTTTTTGTTGGAGTTTTTAGTTTAGATCGTTCTCCATTTGATTTACATTATTATTTCTCTTCATCTGCATTTGGTGGATTTGCTATTGGAGCATTTTTCACAGGCTTGGCAATAATATTAAGAAAAAGAATATTTCCTAAACCTGTTGGATACTTTATGATTTTTGGACCATCAACAGCAGCTATTCTATATATAATAGCTCCAGCACCATTAACACGACAATTTCTTGAATGGATTCTGATGTTCTCCTCTTTAGCATGGTATTATGTTGTAGTTTTCATTACACTACAAAAATTAAATTCACTTCTCTTTTTCAATCCCAATTTTAAATGGTAGAAAATTAGCTTTTTTTAAATATCCTTTTTTATCTGAAAGTATAAAATAATAAATTTTTGTTAATCAATTTTTTAAAAATAATCAAAAACCTTATTTCTTTTCTTTTTTTTTAAGACTGTGAAGAAAAGGTCTAAATAAGATCATTATATAAATATCGAAAATGAATATGGAATTATCAAACGATTTAAATCTTAAGCTTAAAGAACTTATATCTTTTCTAAGTGGAAAAAAGATTATTATAGCTTTTTCGGGAGGTGTAGATAGTTCCCTTTTAGCATTTTTATCAAAAAAATATGCTAAAGAAACACTGCTTATAACTGAAAAATCAATTCTTTATCCTGAAGAAGAAATTGAATTAACATCTCAATTTGCCAATAAATATGATATAGACCATGTGTTTATCGAACGAAATCCTTTAAAAGACGAAGAATTCCAAATTAATCCCTCAAATAGATGTTATATTTGTAAAACAGGTCTTTATAGGGATATAATTGAAATTAGAAATTCGAAAGATTTTGATTTGATACTAGATGGTTCAAATATAGATGATCTTTCGGATTATAGACCAGGTTTGCAGGCATTAAAAGAATTGAAAGTCTCCACGCCTTATATTGATTTTAATATAAATAAAAATGAAATAAGAGAAATTTGTAAATTCTATGATCTTGATGTGCAATCTAAGCCGTCAATGGCTTGTTTTTCATCTCGTATTCCTTATGGTCAAATTATCAATGAAAAGAAGTTATTTATGATTAGAGAATCTGAAAAATTTCTTAAGAAAAAATTTAATTTAACTCAACTAAGAGTTAGATTACATGAAGAGACTCTCGCACGTATCGAACTTCTCCCAGAAGATTTATCAAAAGTCCTAACTGTAGAAAATTTGGAATTAATTAAACGTAAATTAAAAGAACTTGGCTTTACATACATCACTATCGATATTGAGGGTTTTAGGTCAGGTTCAATGAATGAAGTTTTAGCTTTAAATTAGTTTTCAATATTATTAATTTTGCTTTCTAATAAAGTTGATTATCTTTTTACGCTTCTTTAATGCTTCTAACGCTGCTTTTTCTATATCTCTTTCCATTATTTCAAGCGATTCAGGAGTATCTTCTCCAATCTCTTTTTTTATTTTCGTATAGGCAGATTCTCTGAATTTTGGAAGAATTTCTTTTTCCCTTTTATCCGCATACGTCAAAGAGACTTGCATTGAGTTATCTACATAGCCTATTTCGGCGCATTTGATATTTATTCTTTTAAGATCAGAAATAATTTTCTCTGATACAGTTTCAGAACAATATATTAAAAGAGCATCTAAAGAAACTCCCAAATAATCAACTCCAACCTTTTCTAACATGCTTAACACATTTGGATTTACCAAGTTTCTTATTTTTTCCTCAAATATATTAACTCCACAATTAGCTTCATAGTTTATCTCATATAAATCTCCTCTTAAACCCCCATTTGTAACATCGCACATTGCTCTAATCTCATCAATGTAATCCGAATTTAAAATAATTTCACAAGCTTTTAAGAATTTAATATTCATAGTTTCTTTGACAATATCATGATTTCCAGAATAAATTGCAGTAGTGGTAATTGTTCCGCCCCCTGCACCTTCAGTCATTAAGATTCTATCTCCATTTTGAATATTTCTTCTAGCTAGTAGGTTATTACATAGACCAACTGCACTTATTCCTCCTACCAATCTATTACCAATTACCATATCTCCTCCAATTCTTAAAGTTGAACCCGCAGTTATTGGGACTTTGGCTAAATCAGAAATTGTGGCTACACCCGCTATGAAATCAAACAATTTACCTACATCAGCATCATCTCCAAGATGAATGTCAATCATTATAGAAATTGGTTTTGCGCCTTTAACAAATAAGTCTCTTAAAGCAGCCCGTGTTACATGAAATCCACAAATAAATGGAAAATCACTAAGTCGTGAATGAATGCCTTCCATCTTTGAAACTATTATTAAATCCTCAAGTTTATAGGATTGATTTTTAAATCCTTTAATATCAATCAACCGTACTGCTCCTGCATCATCTAATGAAGAAGGTGATAAAAATGCTTTATAGTCGGTTTCTGATAATTCTGCGATTAATTTATGCACAAAGAAATCTCCTGCACCTCTACAACCAACACCTTGCTTCCCTATCGAAATATTCGCCTTATTAATTTCAAGTATTTCTTTTAAAAGAGGTTCTGAAACAGTATTAAGGTCACTCTTTCTACATTCTTCAAAAATTGCTTTAGCAAATTTAATTGCCAAATTCTCATCAATATCTCTAAAATCATGGTATTCTTGGACTATCCTTTCAAGAATCTGTTGTTCAGTGTATCCTTTTTTCATTAAATTCCGGGTTAAACCTTCTAAATCACTCAAATTGCTCAAATCCTTCAAATTTTCTAAAAACTATGAATAAAAGTATATAATAGATTTAAATTATTTTGAAAATTCTTATTTATAGTCTAAAATTCCTTAAATTTCAAAGATAAATATGACTTCTTTAAGGATAACAACCCCTTGTAGAATTCATCTATCCTTAATAGATGAAAATGGATATACTGGTAGAGTAGATGGAGGTATTGGTCTTATGTTAGACCGCCCTAATGTAGTTTTTGAAGCCTCTAATAGTGCTGAAGAATTTAAAATTGAAGCTCATAGATATTATCGAGAATCTATTGAGGTCATCAATGAAATAGCTTCAAAAGTATTTAAGAAATACAATATTAGTAATAAGAATTTTCATTTTAACCTCAAAAGATATTTCCCTTCACATGTAGGATTGGGCTCTAAGACACAATTATCCTTAGCTATAGCTATAGCCATAACGAAATTGAAAAATTTTAATAATTTAACTCATAAAACTCTTACTAAATTAGTAGAAAGGGGTGGAACATCTGGAATTGGATGGAAAGGTTTTGAAACAGGGGGCTTCATTTTGGATGGAGGACATGATTTTGGCATAGGGAAAGAGAAGGAAACCTTTTTACCATCTTCCGCTTCAACTTCTGTTAATCCTGCATTAACAATCTTTAGACATGAAATACCAGAAAATTGGAGATTTGTATTAGTTATCCCAAATATAAAAAAGGGAGCTTATGGAGATGAAGAAATCTCTGTTTTTAAAGATTTTACGCCAATTCAAAGAAGTGAAGTCAATGAAATATCAAATCAAGTGATAATGAAGATTTTACCTGGTATCATAAAAAAAGATTTAGCCTGCTTTGGAGAAGGATTAAAACGAATTCAGAACTTAGGTTTTAAAAAAATCGAAATTGCTTTACAGCATAAAGTTGTTAAAGGTTTATTACATTTTTTTGAAAATTATGGACTAAAAGCTTATGGTATGTCCTCATTTGGTCCAAGCATTGTTGGAATTGTAGAATCAGATTCAGAAGCAGAAATCCTCTTAAGAAAAGTTCAAATAAATCAAATGCATCGTGGAGGTCATATCTATATTTGTAAACCTAATAATACTGGAGCCAAAATAGAATATATAGATTGATATTATATGCCGAAAACAAATGAAAAAATTTTTTTCTCACCTAATTTAACTGAGAGGGAAAGAGCTTGTTTTGAGGCAGGAATTAAATTGGGAGCTTTATATCATATCCTCAGTGGTATTCCTATTCAAAATAATGAAAAAATAATTAAATCTATAGAAACAGGAATAGAGTCAGCTATTTCATGTCAGCCATTTGTAAAATCTGTAAAAGTTAATTTAGATAGAACTAAAATTATAGGTCAAAAAGATTCAGAATTCGATTATGATGAAATTTCTGGTAAAATTATTAGAGCGGAAGTATTACTTCAGTATGAATCTATTACTCTTGTTGCAAAAGTAGAATGGAAAGATGAATTGGAATACCCACTAATGTATATTGAAAAAATTCAAGGAGAATGATTATTTCAATAATTCATTAGTATATTTGTTTACAAGTTCTGTCGTTTTAAGTGCTTTTTTATTTTTCCCAAATCTTTTAATATTTTTATTATAATAATCTATTTTCTCATAGATTTGGGAGAAGAGAGTTTCATTTTTATTTTCCTTAGCAATTTTTAATCTAGTTGCTAAAATAATCATCTCTAGTGCTAAATTTTCTGCTCTATTAAATAACTTATGAGATTCTTGAAGTTTTTCAGAAAAAATAACTTTCAGTTTAAACACTGGTATAATTACTTCTCCAAAATCGTCAGTCTTAGTTTTTTGAAATTCTCGTGATATTTCACCTATTAAAATTCCCCATGCTTTCTTGATATAAGGTACATCCATTGAACGAGACTCTAAATATTTAAAATCATAATATTTTGAGGGAAATTCTGTCAAATTAATCGGAGACTCTGGTTCTTTTAAAGCAGCTAGAGCATATAAAAATACATCATCAACGAAATTGATCGCAATTGTATTATAATCCTTCAAGTTTTTATACGTAATAGTACTATAGAAAGGAGATAATTGAATTTGTTTTCCTTCTATCCTTCTAATACCCATACAAGAAGCATTCGGTACAATTTTCAATCCATTTCCTGTTATTGAATAGGTTGTGGCTATAATCTCATATAAATTCCCTTCTTTTAGTCCAAAATCTTGAAAATTAAACATTTTTCTCTTAACTCAAAATCTAACTCTACCTTAATTATCTTTTAAAAATCTTTGAATTATATTAGTAATCAACTTTAATTCAAAATTGCGTTATTAATTTTACGATTGTATTTCTTACATCTAGATCTAAAAAGAAATATGAGAAGAAATAAGTTTAGGTTGAGAAAAATAATAAAAATGAGAATTAATAATTAATTTTTAAGTCTTACTTAAGTCTTGCTTCTGAGAGGTGCAAATGGTCAGTTTCTACTTCGACAAAAGCTTCAAAAATCTCTTTTACTCTAGCACTTTCAGCATCAACAGCAGCTTGGCTATAGAATTTTATAGCTCTATCTTCTCTTGAGTGAGATTCTTCTAAATTTGGCTTATATTCTGCTGCACACTTATCATATTTAGGAAAATCAACTTTATCTAGCTTAAGTATTTTTTTCCAGACTGATGCATGTTCACCTTCAACTTTAGCAAGTATTTTAAAAATTTTTTGACCATCTAATTCTGGTGTCTTCGTACTAGCACATTTGTAAAATATGTTATTTGATACTTCTACTTCTAGAGCTTTTTCAACGTTAGTTTTATCTTTTTCATTTAGTTCAACATCCCAAGCCCCACTGTCATCATATTCTGTTGATTCCACAAAATATTTTTTGAAAGCTCCACAAAAGGGACATCGACTTGGAGGTTCTTCGCCGATATATGCTTCTCCACATATCTCACATACAAAAACTTTAACAAAAATCTTTTTTCACCATGTTGATAATATAATTTATCTATTTAATGACTTACAACTTAGTATAAAAAATTAAGTCTAAATTAAATTATTAGAAATTATTACAATTTTTATAGTTTCAACTTAATTTTTAAAAATAGATTTCTTTTAAATACAATTATTAAAAAAAAATAGAATATAAAAACAATTATAGATTCTTTAAAATTTTTAATAGTTTTAGTTTGATTATCGTTGCGCTGCCTAGGTATAGACCCTGGATCGAAGAGTTGGGATTTCTTCGGCTTAGAGGATAATAAAATAATTTTAGATACATCTTTACCCACTAAAGAAATTATTAATGACCCTCAAAAAGTAATAGTCATTATAAAATCAGTAAAAGATATAGATTTAATGGTAGCTCCAAGTGGATTTGGGCTTCCCTTAAAAAACGTGAATGAATTAACAGAACAAGATATATTTTTTACATTATTAAAATTTGATCAAAAGGAGAAGGATAAATTAGTGGGGCTTGGAAAGGTTCTAAGATTAATTAAAGCCCAAAATATCCCCGGGATTATTGTTCCTGGAGTTAAGCATTTACCTACAGTCCCTAAATATCGAAAAATTAATAAAATTGATATGGGTACAGCAGATAAAATTTGCACAGCTGTTACTGGAATTAAAGA
>JAHPZJ010000002.1 GCA_019058245.1 Promethearchaeota archaeon
ATTTAATAATTCTCTTGTTAAGAATGTAATAATCACTTCATTTAAATCTTCAATATTCATTATATTCAGTTCTAATCTCAAATTCTAATTAAAATACATATCAAAAGTTATTATTCTAACTCTAATGTCTTATTCTATATAAATTAAAATTATAAATCCTCTATAACTATTAATAACTAGTTATAAAAATATAACAGAAATCTATTTTAACATTTATGAAGGACGAGAATTTAAGCCTTTTTTCACTATCACAGTTAACAGCAAATGAAATATTAGTGGAGGAACAGGTTGGAAAATTAGAAAACGTAAGATTTAGGTACTTTAAAAGGTTTTTATCAAGTCAAAAGTTTTTTAAAAGAAAAGTTCTGATGTCAAAAATCCTTGGAGCCATTATCTTTGGAATTTTACCAATAATTCCACTAATAACTTATTTTGAGATGATATCATTTATCAATGAAGGATATGTCTCAATTGAAAGGATTCTATTTGCGGGAAGTATATTATTCGGAATATATATGCTATTCCAATTTTTTAACTTTTTTCTTATGGCTATGTTGAACACTATGAAAATTTTATCAGGAACTATTTTCGAATGGCTTGAAACTTTACCAATTTCAAGAACAAAATTAAAAAAATTAATTCTTCTGACAATTATTCGCAGTTTAGATATTCCACTAATAGCAATAACAGTTGCATTTCCTATTATTATGCTTATTGGTACCCAAAATTTAATAATCTTCTTAATTTGTCTCGGTGTTTCAACATTGGATACAATATTCTCATTAGCTTTATTAATCCTTTTTAGTGAAAGATTAAACAGAATTTTAAATATTAATAATATTGGGGCCAAAAAAACACATATTATTCGTTTATCTAATTTGGCAAGTTATATAATAATCGTAGGAGGAAGTGTATTTCTAATCCAATGGGCTTTAAATTCTGCAGATAACTTTTTTTTGGCATTTGCTAGATCCCAATTTCCTACTCTTATTGTGATGATCTTGAGTTTAATTCCTTATCCTTTTGCACCCGGATATCTCATTTCTAGTTTTATTTCTCCAAACTGGATTCCAATATCTATATGGTTTAATATTCTAATTGGATTTTGTCTTTTCTTAATTCTAGTTTACTTAATATATGAACAGTCAATTAAGGGGATCCAAAAATCTTCATTTTCTACAAATAAGATAGATAATAAAAAAAATGTAATCAAATCAAGTACACAGAAAAGCCAAATAACTATAAAAATTAGATCTCCAGTACGGGCTTTTATACGTAAAGATTACATAATAGCTTCTCGAAATCTAAAAAGTTTCTTATCATTTATAATGCCAATTATAATTGGATTCATTTTTACAATAACCTATAATACAACTAATATAAGAGGTATAACTCCCTTTAATATCGATTTCATTTATAATATGTTTGTTATTATAGGATTTAACTTAATTTTTTCAGGTATGATTATAAATGGTGTTTTAAATATAGAGGAATCTGGATCATCAATATTAGCTGCATTACCACTTATACCACGAGATCAAGCAAAAGCAAAATTGATTTTAATGTCATTGATTCAAACAATTACAGTATTAGCACCCTCTCTAATGTATATTGGTCAAGATGTTTTTTTAAATTCTCTATTTACGGCATTATTAGCCTTGCCCTTAGTAATACTACTTTTAATTATTATGTTTGAGATGTGGATTTACCTTTTTGGGAAATCGAAAAAAATTATCATAATTGAAGAACTTAAACCTGAAAAAAGAATCCTCAAATGGACTTTGATTTTTATAATAGAATATTTGTTATTTATTTTGCTTCTTTTCCTTTCTTTCAATGCTTACGATGTTCAAGGGATAAGGTCTTTAATTTATTTTGAACTTTTTTTTGTATTTATTGGATTAATTGTTGTTAGTAATATTTTTAGCAGACTTTTTTCAATTAAGAAAACTAGTATAGGCTTTAAAGAAAGAGAACTTTTTTTACCAATTAAAGGAAAACAAACTTGGTTTACTCAACATAGTTGGATTTCAGTGATAATAATATTATTGCTAAATATTGTATTTTTATATCTAATTCCTTTATTCTCCTATTTGGTATTCACAATTATATTTGTTGGAAGATGGCTTTTTCCTTTTATTTTTTATTTTTTTCAATTTTTCTCTTTTAATATTTTTTATGTCTTATTATGGATCGTTATAAATCCATTAATTTTAGGAGTTCCATCTGGGAAAATGCCAATACATCATTATTTAAACAGAATAATATTCGGGGAAGTTAACCCTAATAGAAAAAAAGTTTTTCTGAGTATTATTCTTTTTATTCCATTTATTATAATTAGCTATAATATATTTAATATGGGTAGTAGTGGAATATTCTACTTCTTAGGACCTTTGGTTTTTTCGATGACATTTATCTTAATTTTCTCTTTTTATTTCTGGCAAGAATTTGCTTTTTTAGGCATAATTTTTCCCTTATCTTTGAGTAAAGTTAAAAAATGGAATGCGATTATTTTAAACTCATTAACCTTCTCCATAATTCAAATTTTGTTACTCTTTCCTAATGTTTATTTTATATATTTCAATATTTTTTGGTATCAACAAATTACTTCCATAATTTTTTTATCATTTTTATATAACTTTTTCGCTGGTGTTTTTTATATTTTTCTTTATACTAGAACTAAGAATTTAATTATTACTAGTTCTATTGCTGTACTTTTAAGTTACTTTTTACTTAACATGATTATAGATCTGCTATTTTTGCCGAATTTTTATCGAATCTATTAATGACAGTGAAGTACAAAATTTTAAGAATAAACCAATAAAAATAATAGATATCAAATACTTTTATAAACTGCATGAATGCTAAAGTAAAAATAAGATTTTCAGGTAGAGGCGGTCAAGGTATAAAATTTTTAGGAAGTGTACTAGTTAGAGTTGCAATGGCAGCCAAATATTATGCTACACTTACTGTTGACTATACCCCTTCTGTTAGAGGAGGTCCAATATTTTGTGATGTTATTTTAGATTCCGTACCAATCTCCTATCCATTCTGTGATAAAGATGCTGATTTTTTTTTAGCAATAGATCAGAATGGACTCGAACGTGCCGCTGAATGTATATATGAAAAAACACTTTGTTTTATTGACGAGCATACAATAGCTAATGCTGATGAAGTTATCAAGAACGCTAAAATCCAACGCGTTCCAATAACAAAACGAGCAGATGAAAATAATTTACCTAAAAGCGCTAATATACTAAGTTTAGGATTCATTTCTCAACCTCTTAAACAGAATGGTAAAATTGATTTAAAGGAAGAACATTATGAGATAGTTCTAAATAATATGCCAAAAAGTTTTAGAACCATCAATATTCGAGCGTATCAACTTGGTCAAGCTCTTTACCATGAATTAATGGATAAATCTTAATAATTGGTATTTCTTTAGTTAGTCTTTATTAGATTTGATTATATAAATTTCATAAAGGCAATCTCATAAGAAGTACTCACTCATTAATAAGTTACTTATACAATGAAAAAGCAAAATTAATAGAGAATCAATTTTTTTTAACCATAAGAGAAAAAAATATATTCAGAAATGGTTTCATACCAGAGGAATTAAAAATGTTAGAATCTAAACGGAAACCCATTTTACCACCTCCTATATCCGAGAAAAGTTATGAAATATTTATAGATGCGGAACAATGCGATGGTTGTGAATTATGTTTATCATTTTGTCCAAAAGAAATAATAGAGATAAGTAAAGATAAATTCAATAGTCGTATGCTTCATTATGCTATCGTGATTAAATCTGAAGAGTGTGCAGGATGTAGACAATGCGAACGATTATGTCCTACGGTCTCTTTATATATTTTAGAATCAGATAATAAGGGGAAATAAATAATGAGTAAGGCTAATTTTAAAGAAAGAAGAATATTAACTACAGGGAACTATGCCTGTGCAGAAGCTGCGATTACAGCGGGTTGTTTATATTTTGCTGGTTATCCAATCACACCTTCCTCAGAAATTGCTGCATATATGTCAAGAAGACTACCTGAAGTTAATGGAACATTTGTTCAAATGGAGGATGAACTTGCTTCAATTACAAGTTGTATTGGAGCCTCTTTTACTGGAAAGAAAGTTATGACCGCAACTTCTGGACCAGGACTTTCACTTATGGCTGAAAGCATAGGTTTAGCTGTGATGTTAGAAGCACCAACAGTTATCGTTACAATAATGAGAGGAGGTCCTAGCACAGGACAACCTACAAATGCATCTCAATCCGATATTTATCAAACGAGATATGCTTCTCATGGAGATTATGAAATAATTGTACTAACCCCTTCTTCAGTTCAAGAAATGTACGATTTAACCATAAGAGCGTTTAATTTGGCTGAAAAATATCGTATACCAGTAATAGTTGCTTCAGATGGAATTGTAGGACAAATGATGGAAGTTGTCAATATACATTCAAATATTGAATTAATAGAACGTAAAAAGCCTCATGTTCCACCTGAGAAATATAACCCTTTTGAAATTTTTGATGATGATCTTGTGCCTGAAATGGCAATAGCAGGAACAGACTATTCTTTTTATGTATCAGGCTTAACTCATGATATTGAAGGCAATCCACAAATGACACCAGAAGCCGCAGAAACACTCATTAAACGACTCTGTGAAAAAATTAGAAAAGCAAGAACAGATATTAATGATTGGGAGGAAGAATATTTAGATGATTCTGAAATTGTTATTTTATCATATGGAATCAACGCAAGGGGAATACCAGAAGTCATAGAAAAAGCGCGAAAAGAAGGATATAAAGTAGGTCTTGTACGATTAAAAAGCCTATGGCCTTTTCCTGATGAACTAATGGAAAAAATTGGGCAAATGGGCGTATCAAAAGTAATTGTTTGTGAAATGAATAATGGAATGATTATTAGAGAAGTCCAAAGATTTCGACATTTATTTAGTGTTTCAGGTATTACAATTCCTACTACCGTACCTTTTAGTCCCAAATTTATCTATAAAAAGTTGATGGAGGAGGTGTAAAATATGTCCCCATCAAATCAAATTTCAATCCCTCCAGAATCAGTTTCTCATCCTTTAATGGATATGCTGAATCTAAATCGATTTATTTTTTGTCCAGGATGTTTAATAGGAACAGTAATTACGTCAATCACAAGTTGTTTAAAAGAAAGAGGACTTACCTCAAAAGATTATGCTATTGTATCTGGTATAGGATGTACTGGGCGATCAAGTGGTTGCTTTAAAGCACCTGCCTTCCACACTACACATGGGAGAGCTATACCTTTTGCAACTGGTATAAAGTTAGCTAATCCTCGATTAAAGGTTATTGTTTTATCGGGAGATGGAGATCTCTTTGCAATAGGTGGAAATCATTTCATTCATGCTGCTAGAAGAAATGTAGAGATCACTGTTCTCTGTGTCAATAACAATATATATGGAATGACTGGAGGACAAGTAGCCCCTACAAGTCAGATTGGTGATATTACTGCTACAACACCTTATGGAAATGCTGAACCCCCCTTCAATTTGGTAAGTCTAGCCGCAGCATCAGGAGCAACATATGTTGCCAGATGGCCAGGATATGACACACTTAGATTACAAAAAAGTATATTAAAATCCATAGATAATCAAGGATTCAGTTTCATAGAAGTACTTGCTCCGTGTTTTGTTCAATATGGATCCAAAAATAAATTAGGTGATGCTATAGAAATGTTAGATTGGTTAAAAAACCAGATTAGGATTAAAACTGATTGGCCTCCTCATCAGGCAACTTTAGATTACAGGAAAGGAATAATAATTTGCGGTGAATTTGTTGAAGAAGAACGTGAGGGATTTAGTAAAAAAATAGAAAAAATTCGAATTAAAGCTCAAAATAAGAAAGGAGTAAAATGAACTAAAGAAATTAAGTGAGATTATGACTGAAAGTAATAATAAAACAAAAAGTGATAAAATTGGTATAGACCCTAAGATTGGGGTTTTTCTATGTAAATGCGGAAAAAATATTGGTGGAACTGTTGATATTGATCAATTAGCTAAAGAATTTGAAGAGGATCCCAGAGTTAAGTTAGTTCAAGTTAATACCTATACTTGTTCAGATCCAGGGCAAGTAGAAATCGAAACAGCAATTAAAGAGCATGGTGTTGAAAAAATTGTCATAGCGGCGTGTTCACCAAGATTACATGGTCCAACATGGAAAAATCTTTTAAGACGCGTTGGATTGAATCCTTCATTAGTGGAAGTAGCTAATATCCGAGAACAATGTAGTTGGATACACCTTTCAGAAAAAGAAGAAGCAACTAAAAAAGCTAAAGAAATAGTTGAAATGGCCATCGCTAAAGCTGAATTATTAGAAGCTGTAGAGGATATCACTGTACCCATTACAAAAAGAGTTTTAATAATTGGAGGAGGTGTAGCAGGAATTCAAGCTTCGTTAGATCTAGCTGATGATTATGAAGTTATTCTAGTTGAAAAATCACCTACTATTGGAGGTAAGATGGCTCTTATTGATAAAACTTTTCCAACAATGGATTGTTCCATATGTATATTAGGTCCTAAAATGGCGGATGTAGGTAATCATGAAAATATTACTTTAATTTCCTGTGCTGAAGTTACAAGCATATCGGGATACATAGGTAATTTTGAGGTTACTATTAAAAAACAACCTCGTTATGTTGATGAAAACCTTTGTACTGCATGTGGAGATTGTGTCGAAGTTTGCCCAGAAAATATTGTTGATGAGTATTCTGGTAATTTAGGTTGGAGGAAAGCAATATATATCCCATATCCACAAGCTGTACCTGCTAGTTATATAATTGATGAAAAAAGCTGTTTGGGGCTTTCTCCATTAGCATGTGGAAAATGTGTACCTGCTTGTGAAAAAGAGGCTATAATTTATGAAGATTCCGAAAAAATTTTTAATTATAAAGTGGGATCCATTATTATTGCAGTAGGATTTGAACTTTTTGATGCTTCTAGACTCCCAGAATATGGATGGGGTAATTATCCTAATGTTATAACTACTTTTGAATTTGAAAGACTAATCAATGCAGCGGGACCCACAAATGGAGAACTTGTACGTCCTAGTGATCTCAAAAAGCCAAAAAGAGTTGCTTTTATTAATTGTGTAGGTTCACGTGACAAGAGGTTCAATCCATATTGCTCTAATTTCTGTTGTATGGAAAGTATAAAAGATAGCCTTTTAATTAAAGAGCATTGGCCTGATGTAGAGGTTACGATATTTTTTATTGATATTAGAGCTTTTGGAAAGGGTTTTGAAGAATTATATTCTCGATCAAGAGAAGAAGGTATTCTTTATATACGTGGGCGCCCTGGTCAAATTAGAGAAAATCCCATCAACAAAAATCTCATTATTAATGCAGAAAATATTAACACTGGAACAATTTTGTCTCAAGAATTTGATTTAGTAGTCCTTTCTATAGGATGTGAAGGTTCAAGCGATTCGATTCCATTTCCTATTGCTAAAGATCCTAAAGGTTTTTATATCGAAGCACATCCTAAACTTAGACCTGTTGATACTCCAACAGATGGTATATTTATTGCTGGCGGAGCTGAATCACCAAAAGATATTAGAGAAACTGTTACACAAGCAAGTGCTGCTGCAGGACGTTGTGGAAATTTGCTTGCTAAAGAAGAATTTCATGTAGAACCTTTATATGCATATGTGGATATAAATAAATGTACTAGTTGTGGAACGTGTGCTTCTCGTTGTCCTTACGGAGCCATTAGTGTCGATCGAGAAAAAAAGACACCTGCACGAATTATTCCCGTATTATGTAAAGGATGTGGAACATGCGCGGCAGATTGCCCAACAGATGCTATAACCATGACAAATTTTACAGATGCTATGATACTCAGACAGATTGATATTGCTCTTCGCGAAAACGCTTCAAAGAAGGTATTAATTTTTGCTTGTAATTGGTGCTCATATGCAGGAGCTGATTTAGCGGGAACAAGCCGAATCCAATATCCAACTAATACTAGAATTGTTAGAACTATGTGTTCAGGACGAGTAAAAATATCTTTTATTAAACACTGTTTTGAACGCGGAGCTGGAGCTGTTATGTTGACTGGTTGTCATCCTCAAGATTGCCATTATATTTCTGGAAATGATTGGGCTATTAAGCGAGAAAAAAGAATTAGGAACTGGATGAAAAGGAATAACATTTCTGATGATAGATTTGTTATTGCATGGATATCTGCAGCAGAAGGAAAGAAATTTGCTGATTTAGTCTCACAAGTTAGTAAAGTAGCTTTAAAATAGTTATTTATTTTTTACTTTTTCTTAAATAATTAGAAATTTTTGGTAATAATGGAATAAATTCTAGAGGATCTCCAAAAACTGGGATTTTAATTTTAGTCAACTTTCTTGAAAAATTTTCTCTTTCTTGAGTCTGACTTAAATGTTGAATTATGGGGATTAATGGTTTGTTATGTTTGTGTCCTAAACTTAAACATTCTATCATAGTAGTAACGAATGATTCACTATTAGATATTTTAAGGACTGAAGTTAAGTAAAAACTTGGCATATCTAAAATTAATCCATCTATATTTCTATCAGATAAAGTAAGATCAATAATATTATGTACCGTATTTCCATAAAAAAATTGCGCTGCCATATCTAAAGGATTCTTCGAACTGGTACCTGGTAAAAGAAATTTAGAATTCAACTTATTCTGAATTTCGGGGCTGAACTGAGGTACTTTTAGTCCTGCTTTTTCAAGGAGGTCAACTAGAATCACACCATAACCTCCACTAACACTAAATATTGCTATATTTTTCAGATTGAAAGTTCCATAAAAATCAATTAAACGGGCAGTATTCAACAATTGCTCTAAAGATTCTACTCTAATTACGTTAAATTGTTTAAATAAGGCGTCCCAAAGGCGATTATCCCCTGATATTGAAGCGGTATGTGTTTTAGCTGCAATAGATCCAGTTTCAGTTTGACCTCCTTTTAATGCTATAATTGGCTTTTTATTTTGTTTGAGAACTTTTTTTAAAGCATCAATTCTTCCTTCTTTAATACCTTCTATATAACATAAGATAATATCTGTTTCAGGATCATTACTTAAAAAGTAAAGTAAGTCAACAAAATCAATATCCGCTCCATTTCCAAATGAAAATACTTTAGAAAAATTTATCCCTAATGATTCTGCTCCATATATAGCAATATTACATATTCCACCTGATTGTGCTATAAATCCTATATTTCCTGGTGTCGTAGGAAATTGATTGCGCCATGCAATACCCAATTTGGGATAAAATAAGCCCAATCCATTTGGTCCAAGAATTCTTAATTTATTTTGTGCTCGTTTTAGTAATTCTTTCTCTAATTCAATACCTTCCTCTTTACCCGAATCTGAAAATTCAGATGTAAATACTGTAACTAATTTTACTTTTTTTTCAACACAGTCCTCAATAATTTTTAAAATCTGAGATGGAGGAACAGCTATAAAGGCAAAATCGACATCTCCAGGAATGTCTTTTAATGTTAGAAAAAGATTTTTATTATCAAAATTAGGTATTTTTTCACCTGAAGAATGTACAGCATATATAGATCCTTTAAAATTCTCAAGATGATTTCTTAAAAAGAAATAATCTCTCTTTTTTGATGGACCAATTACCGCTATAGATTTAATATTGTTAATAAATGAAATATCTTTAAAATCTGAATCTGTAGTGCCTTTCTTAATCATTATTTCATCAAATTATTCATAAAATTAAATTTTTCAGATTTTTTATCATAAACTATTTGTTTTATTATTAGTAATTGAAAGAATACTTTTTTTGATAGAGTAAGAAATCTTGATTTTTTTCGATTGTGTCAAAGTAGATTAGATTATTTTCATTTTTGTCAAATAATCTTAGAATTTCTTCAATTTTGTCAATAATATAGAGAAATCAAAAAGAAATTAGTTTTTCCCAAAAATGCTAACAGAATGGGAATAAGAGCCCATTATTATTCTCCATTTTTGTCAAAAAAATCGATAATCTTAAATAATAAAGATTCAAATATACAAATCAACGAAAGCCTTTTGAAATTATATTAAATTTTAAGTCTTTTGATTTGTGACCAAAATATAAAATATATTTTGGCTTACAAAAAATTTACTAAAAAAAAAAGAAATGAGTAAAAAATGAAGAAAAAACAAATTGTCGTATTACTGATAGTCTTCACCTTTTTAAATGTTGCGGCTATAGCAGTATTTTCAAATGCATCTCAAACATCCACAAAAACTTTAGATCGTGGAATAAAAGATTTAACACCTGAAGATTTGGGTGATAAAGAAATTGCTATACGCAAACAAGCTGCAGAAGTAGGAAGTGCGCTTGCAACTGGTGCTTCAGCTATAGGTGAACCTGCTGAGCTAGGTGATACATTTACTTTTGATCTTTCTGATGATTATTATGGTACTGAATACCCTGAAGAATTTGTTGTTTTATTAGAAGGAGAACATTGTCTTATTCTTATCACCACCGAAGCAAATGAAAGTTATGATGGTACATATTATCATTATGATAATCCATATGGTACATGGGGAGTAGATGAACACTTAATAACCCTTGAACAACTTGAATATTTGAAGAATGAATTTGATAATACAATTTATCCAAGGGTCACAGGTGTGTTTGGAGAACCTCTTCCCCGTGGTGATGAGGGTCAAAAAATATGGACTTTAATATTCAATATCCGTGATGATTCTTATTATGATGATAGTGCTGAATCTTATGTAGTAGGATATTTCTCTGCTTCCACTAGTGCTGAATACAACAAAAACATTATGCATATTGATACATATGATTGGGAAAATCGTGCTGGTCCCGGTACAAGCCAGGTTATGGAAGGTGTTTTTGCTCATGAATTTCAACATTTAGTACACTTTGATCAAGATCCTGATGAACCTTCTTGGGTAGATGAGGGATGTGCCGATTTAGCTAGTTATTTATGTGGTTATGGGCATTGGACTAGCCATATATTCAATTATCTTGCTTATCACTGGTTTACACCCCTTACTTTCTGGGGAAATAGCTTAGCAGATTATGGAGCTAGTTATCTCTTTGCACTTTATCTCTATGAGCATTATGGAGGAGATGAATTCTTCCGAACTTTAGTTCAAGAACAAGCAAATGGTATTGAAGGCATTGAAAATGCTTTAAAAACAATGAGTTGTGGTCATGGTCATCGAAATCATCATCGTATTCCAAGTTTTAATGAAATATTTGATGATTGGACAATAGCGAACTATCTTGATGATACTACTAGAAAGGGTGGGAAATATGGTTATTATACCCTAGATATACCTAGTGATGATACAGGTGGTTGGTCGATGGATGATATACTATCCTATGGTTGGGGAGAGCCTATTTTTTCTGGAGATTGGGAATTAGCTGGCTGGTGGGGTTCCCCACAACCGTATACAGCACATTATTATAGATTCACTAATGATGACTGGGCTAAAGTATACATAGATGGAGCTGATACTTCAGGTACTCCTGCTTATAGTGGAACATATGAATGGTATTCTGATGCTAATGCTTGGGCTTGGCGCAGTTTTAGTCAAAATTTTACTATTCCTGAGGATGGTACAACTACTCTTAATTTCTATACCTACTTTGAGATAGAGGATGATTGGGATTATGGGTACGTAGAAGTTAATGATGGGGGGCATTGGTATACATTAAATGATCCTTCATTTATGATGTATGTATACAATTCCATTACTGATGAGTATGATTATGTACCTATGAGAGATTTTGTAGCAATTGCGCAAGACAATCCAAACTGTCCTGCTGGTCGTGAGCCAACTGATTATGAAGCTGCTGGAGAATGGTATGGATTTACGGGTCTGAGTAATGGTTGGGTGCCTGTGAGCATGGATTTAACCCCTTTTGCAGGTAAGAATATAGAGATTCACTTCCGCTTATGGCAGGATGGTGCATTTACACTACAAAATATGTACGTTGATGATATTGAAATTACAAATGATGTATTTCCTCTTGATGATGTAGAGAGTGGAGAAAATGGTTGGACAACAGATGGTTGGTATATAACTGATGGTATTCTCGAAAATAATTGGGAAGTTACAGTATTAAATTTAGATTATCCTCTTGTGGATCCAGAAGTTGTATTAGACTTGAATTATGTCCTTCATATGTGGGTTTGGTCTGGTACACAAAGTGGTATAATGTGGGTTTCACCCTCCAGAGAAAATAATATTCGATTAATCATTGTTAGCAATCGTGCTGATCATATCTTGACTTCTGATTATGTTATAGGTGTTAACGTAAGAGAGTAGAAACGTTAAAAGTAAAAATAAATAATTAATAATTTTTTTTTTTTATGTTTTTTCTATGTTTAACTGAAATCCTTATTATATTAAAATTTCATAAAATTTACTTTAAGATGAAGGATATAGGAGAAATTTAATAATATCTGATTATTAATAATTTGAGATAAAGAGTTAGGTTTTTTACTGAATCAATCAACTATATTATTATTTCTTGATAAGATATCTGCATTTTAAAAAATGTGTGTTTAGTTTAAAATAATCGATAATGATTTTAATATTGAGCAATGGTATATTAGTTTGGAAATTAAAAAAATTCAAGAATTACTTGATAAATTAAGAGAGGATAACACATCTGGAGCAAGAGAATTTATCGATAAAGCTCTTGAAATAGTTAAAACTCAACTTAAACTAATTAAAGATCCTCACAAAGATATAAGAGATAATATTATTAATTTATTGAATCAAATAATCGATACACGCCCAAGTATGGCTCCTTTAATCAATACTGCGGGATATATTGTTAATAATTTGGAAAGTTTTTCTAAAATTGCGATAGAAGACAGACTATCTCAGTTTAAAAACGATAGAGAAAAAAGATATAATTCTTTAGCGACAAATTTTCACAGTTTTTGGAAAAAAAAGAAATTAAAATCATTTAAAATAATGTTAATATCCTATAGTTCAACAATTATTAATTTATTACTTAAAATAAAAAATTTTAACTTTGAAATTTATGTGTTGGAATCCAGACCATTACTTGAGGGGCAGCGTGTAGCAGAGATTTTATCCGTCTATTATAAAACACATCTAATTATTGATGCCGCAATTGGTTATTTTATCAAAGATATTGATGTAGTTTTAATAGGTGCCGACACTATATTAAAAGATGGTTCAATTATCAATAAAATTGGGACATTTCCGTTATGTTTATTAGCTCACACCCATAAAATAGAAGTTTATGGCGTATGTGATTCCTTTAAATACAATTTAAAAAGTCATTATGACCAAAATGTTGAGATTTTGGAAAAACCAATTAATGAAGTTTATGACAAAGTGATAACAAATAAATTTTTAGAGGTTCATAATTTTTATTTTGATATTACTCCACCACATTATATTTCTGGAATAATCTCAGATTTAGGTGTGTTAAGTATTTCTGAATTTTTAGAAGAAGTGAAAAAAATCCTTCCTATCGAGTGGTTTAAATATCTACTAAACGACAAATAAATATGAAATATAAATTAAAAATGAGTGTAGAAGAAATACATAATAAACGAGAAGATTCTCATATAATAAGTAAAAAACTTAGTGAGGATAATGCATATCGGATAACAGAAAAACTGGCATTTCCTCGATTAGTGGGTTCAGAAGGGGAGAAAAAAGCATTAGCAATAATATCAGATGAATTTAAGAAGGCAGGTTATAATTCAATATACAAAGACAATTTTAAAACTTCCTTCTATATCTGGAAAGTATTAAGATATGGATTTTTTCCAGCAGGGTTTTGTCTAATTCTTTTAGGATTAACATTTTTCATTAATCCATGGCTCACTATAGGATTAATTTTAATAAATATTTATATATGTACTAAGATACTTGGATTAGCTACTTCACGTGAAAATAAGCTATTAAAAAATGATGATAAAAATTTTACTACAGAAAACATTTTTACTACTCTAAAAAGTAAGAATTCAAGAGCAAAAGTTATATTTATAGGACATTGGGATTCAAAATCCCAGACATTCCCTAGTTCATTAAGAATTATTCTTTTCATGATTGCTCTTTTTGGATTTATAATAATTATCCTATTCTCTCTCATAGTTTCTATTATTCAATTATTATTTCCTTTCAATAATCTAATTTTAAATATTATAATGCTATGCTTCTGTATTTCAATAGCTTTAATTAGCAATTTAAATTATTTCAATAAAACAGGAAATAATTCACCTGGAGCTTATGATAATGCTGCAGCTGTAGGAGTAATTATTGAACTCGCTAGATATTATAAAAGCAATCCTATAGATAATATTGATTTTATATTTTTAAGTACTAGTTCTGAAGAATTAAACTTAGCTGGAGCAAAATTTTTCATTCAGAATTATAAAAAGGAACTAGAACGAACATCAACCTATTTTATTAACCTTGATCTTATTGGGGGTGATGAACTGATTAGATTAATTACCTCGTATGGAATCCCTCGAAAATTATCCTCTAAGAAATTAAAAAAATTATTTTTAGAAAGTGCTAACAAATTAAATATTAAAATAAAAGATATTTATGTACCCACTGGTGTATGGTCTGACTACATGCCAATTATTCAAGAAGGGTTTGAAGCCTGTTGGCTTGGTTCTCAGCTTGGGTTAAAATATGTACATACTAAAAAGGATAATATGGATTTAGTAACAAAACAAGGAATAAAAAATATCCTTCTCTTATGTGAAGATGTTGTAAAAAATTTGAACAATGAATATGACTAATTATCTGATTTTTTTTTATAAAATTTCAATTATTTTTTTTAATCGAAATCTATAAAAGTTATAGGAAAAAATATACATAATTTAATTTTTATCCTAAGATTTATTTTTATGAAATTGATGATTTTAAAAATAACCTAAAGGTAAGTAAAAATGATAACTCCAGAACAAATGAAAGAAATTTTAAAAGAACATGTAATTAATCTTAGATTCCACGCTCGCGGTGGACAAGGAGGAGTCACTGCTTCTAATCTATGTGTGGAGGCATTCTATGGTTATGGAGTATGTCAACCTTCATTTGGGGCAGAACGTATGGGATCTCCAACCGAGAGTTATGTTAGACTAAGTGCAAATGAGGATCTAGTAAGAACAAATGAACAGGTCTATGCTCCGCATGCTGTTTCAGTATTAGATCCTTCTCTTTTGGGAGAGATAGATGTAACAGCAGGAATTGCTCCAGGAGGATGGCTTATTGTAAATACAACAATGGATCAAATTACTATTCAACAAGTTATTGGCCGAAAGGATGTAAACATTGCAACTATAGATGCATTAAACATTGCAATGGAAATTCTTGGTAGGAATATAACAAATACTATTATCTTAGGTGCTTTATTAAGAGTTATGCCAATTTTTTCTATTGATGCCTTAGCAGATGCAATAATGCAACGATTTAAAGGTGAAATTGCTGGTAAAAATGTTGCTGCTATTAAACGTGCTTTTGAGGAAACTTGTACATATGAGACTTCTGAAGCTTCTGATATTGATTTTAGTTTAGATACAAAAATTCGATGGCAACAAGTTTATCCCGGATTACCAGGGTACAAAGACCTTGATAAGGCTGGAGTATGGTATTGTGATGAAGATGTTATAGAAATTGGGAGTAAGCAAGTCAATACAGGTTCTTGGGGTGAATGGGATATGATTTGGGATGAAGAAAAATGTACTGATTGTGCCCAATGTTGGTATATTTGCCCTGATTTTGCTATTATGCGAGAAAAAGGAGAAGATGGACTATGGCACATGAAAGGTATTGACCAATCCCATTGTAAATCCTGTCAAAATTGTCTTGAAATTTGCCCAGTAGAGGCGATTACAAAAAAATTAAAACAAGGTCCAGCAGCTTGTGCTGCTCCAGAATAATTGAGGTGAAAAAATGTCAATAGAACCTATGAGAATTTTTTTTAAGGAAATAAAGGAACCTATAGAAACTACCATGATTGGAAATTACGCAGTCGCAGGAGGAGTGACTCAAACTGATCCCGATGTGATATGCGCTTTTCCTATCACACCACAAACTCAATCAGTTGAAGGCCTATCTGATGTTGTTCATAACGGAAGGTTAAAAGCAGCATTTGTAAATGTAGAATCAGAACTCGCAGCAATAAGTTTTTCTACAGCTGCATGCGCAGCAGGAGCAAGAGCTTTTACAGCCACAGCTAGTCAGGGCTATTTATTAATGACTGAAGCACTTCCTATGGCTGTAGGATGGAGATTACCTTTAACAATGATGATTTCCGCAAGAGCCTTTAATTCACCTAATCTATCTATTTGGAATTCATGGGAATATACTCAAACTAATTCTGAACTTGGCTGGAACATAATTGTATCTGAAAATGTTCAAGAAACATACGATGCTGCAATTCTCTCAGTTATGATTTCCGAAGATAGTTTATTTCCAACTATGTTTGTTCATGATGGGTTTATAATATCACATTCAGTTCAGAAATTGACTCTTATCCCAGATGAAACTGTCAGAAGAATGACTCCTAAAAAAACACGACATAGTATTGATCCATCAAAACCAGGAACTTGGGGAGGTATTGTTACTCCTGCTTATTTTATGGAAGGAAGAGCAAATCTAGAAGAAGCAAAAAAACCTGTTTTAAGTCAAATGGAGAATACTTTCAATAAATTTAAAGCGGAAACAGGAAGAGAATATAATTTAATCGAAACATATAATTTAGATAATTCTTCTAAAACTGCTTTTTGTACAATGGGATCCATGTGTGGTAATATCATAAGTTGGATGACAAGAAATAAGGATGTTGGCTTGATTAAAATTAGAGCATATCGACCATTTCCATATAATGAATTACGAAAAATTGTTGAAGAAAATAATTTAGAAAAATTAATTCTACTAGAAAAAAGTGACTCTTTGAATGGATTATTACCACCTTTTTCAATGTCAGTAGCGTCTGCCTTATATCCATTAGGAACAATTTTTAGAAGTTTTATCGTTGGGTTAGGAGGAAGGGATGTAACTCGAGATGAGTTTGACATAGCAAAAAGGAAAATGGAATCTGTATCAGATATGAAGGGACAATTATATCAATATCTCGGAGTACGAGAAACTAAAGAAAACATTTATGGGGTGGATAGATAAAATGTCAAAACCAGAGAGAAATATTATTAATTTTGAGGATATTTTAACGCGAGACGAAAAATGCAATGTTCTATTTTTCAATTATGATAATGAAGCTTTTATGAACACTGGAATTCAAGAAAGTGGAGGAACCCCACCCTTTGCATCAACAACTACCGGTCCAGCAGGAGAGAGAATTCCTGGAAAAATTGGTGTAAAACAAGACTTAATTACTCCATTTGCCTTCTATGGAACAAAGAAACTATTTTTAGCAACAGTAAATCCTGCTTATCCAAATGATTTTATGGGTAAAGTTGCTGATGCTCTTAAATCCAATGGTTCCGCCTTCATTCAAGCTTATTCAGATTGCATGAGAGGATGGAGACATGGAGCATCTGATGCATTAAGAATCTCAAAATTAGCAACGGATTGTGGATATTGGCCTCTTTACACAGTAAGAGTAGAGGATGGAATTCCTGTATTTGCATATTATCGCGGGTTAGATATTGATAAAGATAAGTTTGTTGAATATCTAAAATCAATGGGTAAATTCCGGCATCTTTTTAAACCCAAGTTTATGGAAAAGGAAATTGACGAAATTATTTATTTAACTGAACGAAGAAATATTAAATTGAAGAATCTTATAGAAGTATTTGGAGCAGAAAAACCTATTGAAGTTTACAGAGTAAATCGCAAGAAATTAAGCCCTCAAATTCACTTACAACCAGGTCATGGTTTATGTCCAGGGTGTGGAGCTGGAATGGTATTAAATCAAATGGCTACTGCAGCAACTGCAGTTGCGGATACAAATATAATTTATGTAAATAATACAAGTTGTTCAGAAGTTTCCACTTCAAAAGATAATGTTACTTCATGGAACGTTCCTTGGGTGCATCACTTGTTTGAATCAGGTGCCACTGTTGCGGAAGCTATTTCAACTGCGAAAAAGATAATGAAAGCAAAAAATTTATATGACCATGAAATTCCTTGGGTCATCCATATAGGTGGAGATGGTTCTACATATGATATTGGTTTTCAATTTCTT
The DNA here is from genome assembly GCA_019058245.1 of Promethearchaeota archaeon. Lineage (GTDB taxonomy): Archaea > Asgardarchaeota > Lokiarchaeia > Sigyniarchaeales > SOKP01 > Loki-b32. Next base: position 18,220 of record JAHPZJ010000002.1, read on the forward strand.
AAAGCTGCTCTTATAAGAACTAGTAGTTTTGTGGAAATGAATGAATACCTAAAAAACCAAAAATAAAGCCTTTTTGTATCATTAAACTTTTTCTATTTTTTTTTTCGTTTTTGTAAATAAAACTATAATTGCAAACAGTAATAAATACAAAATTTTTCTTTATTAATTAAATTAAGAAAATACCATTTAATAAATTTAAATTAGAATTAGAGGAGTTATATCAATCTATTCAATTAATGACATCATCATATGATTGAATGATTTAATTAAAGAAAATTAAAATAGTAGCTTTATTTTTCAATTTTATTCAAGTTTAGTGAGGAATTATTATTGATTGATAATAATAGAGAAAAAAAATTTGAGATAAATTGGCGTTCCTTAGTAGAAAATATACCAGAGAGAATTATAACTTTAGATAGAAATGGAATAATTTTATTTATTAATAGAACTTCACCTAATAGAACTGTAGAAGAGGTTATAGGAAAAAGTGTTTATAGTTTTTTACCAACAGATGAACAAAAGAAGTTGCAGAAGATTCTTTATAATTTATTTGAAACAGGAAAATCATGTAAGTATATTAGTAAAATCATTAGAAATGACGGTTCAGAAGCTTGGTATGAAATTAAAATAGCTGGTATTAAAGAAAATGGAAAAATAATTGCTGCACTTGTTAATAGTACCGATATTACAGAACTTAAACTTTTTGAGTTAAAGTTAAATGAATCTGAAGAAAAACATCGTAATTTAATAGATAATTTAACTGATATCGTGGTTGAGATAGATTTTGAAGGAAACTTATCATACATCAGTTCTCAGATCACTCAAATATTAGGATATTCTCCTGAAGAACTTATAGGAACAAATGGATTCCAATTTATTCATCCAAATGATATAAAAGAAATTAGAAAAAAACATGAAATTGCCATAAAGGCTGAAATACCAATCTACTATGAATATAAGGCAAGACATAAAGATGGTCATTATGTACCGATGTCTCTTCATGTGAACTATCTTAAAATAGGAGATAAAGGAAAAATTACGGGGATACTAAGAGATAATTCTGAAAAAATAAAAATCGAGCAAAGATTAAGAGAAGCTGAACAAAAATATCGGATTATATTCGAAAAATCTTCAAATGCGATTGTATTACTCGATTTGACTGGGAAAATAATTGAATGTAATTTGTCCACTGTGGAAATGTTTGGATATTCTAAAGAAGAAATAGTTGGTCAAAATTACTTAAATTTACCCTTTTATTCGGAAATTATGAAGACAACATTAAAAGAGAGATTTAAAAAGATCAGTAAAGGAATTGATATAAAACCACAAATATTGGAAATAAAAAGAAAAGATGGAAAACTAGCAACGATTAAAAATAAAATATCTTATCTAAAAATAGGAGATCAAAACTTTTTTCAAGCGATAATTCAAGATATAACAGAGCAAAAAAAAATAGAAGAAGAATTAAAAGAATCTGAAGAAAAATTCAGAACAATTGCCGATCAATCTCTAATAGGTATCGATATTCTACAGGATGGTAAAGAGATATACGTGAATGAAGCGTTATCTACTATTGTAGGATATCCTATTGAAGAAATCCGCAATTGGAAACCTCGAGATTATCATAAACTTATTCACTCAGAAGATTTAAAAAGTGTTTTTGAGAGTATTGCTAAAGGACAAGATGGAAAAACTGGATCAATAATAGGATATCATTGTAGAATAATTACAAAAAAAAAAAAAGTAAAATGGGTTGAGGTTCTCGCGAAACTTATTATGTTTCGAGGAAAGAGAGCTATTTTATCCTCTACTATAGATATTACCGCAAAGATGGAAGCAGAACAAAAATTAAAGGAAATTAATCAAATGAAATCAGAACTTCTTCGGAGAACTTCGCATGAATTAAAAACGCCTCTCGTTTCAATTAAAGGATTCTCAGATTTATTATTAAGACTGCATTATAATAAACTTGATACTGATGTTATTTCACTAATAGATGAAATCAAACAGGGTTGTACTAGACTTGAAAATCTTATAGGGGATATCTTAAAAACCTCAGAATTGGACTTAGGAAAGGTACAATTAAAAAAAGAAATGGATGATTTGGCTTTTCTTATAAGGTTTTCAATTAAAGAGTTGCGGGCTCTCGCAGAAATCAGAAACCAGATTATAGAAACAAATATACACGATAATTTAATTACTAAATTTGAAAAAGAAAGAATCCATGAAGTTTTAGGAAATTTAATAACCAATGCAATTAAATACACTCCACCTAAAGGGCGCATTAAAATACAAACAGAAATTAAAAATGGTTTTTACATAGTTTCAGTAAATGATAATGGAATTGGATTTACTAAAAAAGAATTATCAAAGTTATTTACTCAATTTGGAAAAATTGAACGTTTTGGTCAAGGTCTAGATGTTATCTCTGAGGGATCTGGTTTAGGTCTTTTTATTTCGAAAAAAATTATAGAACTTCACGGTGGAGAGATCTGGGTTGATTCCGAAGGAAGAAATAAAGGTTCTACCTTTTATTTCTCTCTCCCTATTATAAAAGATTAATTTTAGTTAACTCTTCTAAGTAAGGTAATGTGTTTTTACAAATTTTTTCATCTGTTTGAATTTTCTTCTCTCGTGAGAAGGTAAGTTTCAGATAACGATTCTTTTAGTCTTTCTACTTTTTAATTTAATTTTGAAGAAATAATCATTAGGAGTATAGTTCTTTGCTTGAATAAGTAATTTAAACCTTTAAGGATTACATTAGTATTGGTGATAAAATGATAAAATTTGAAGAGTATAAATTAAAAACACCAGAAAGAGAAGCCATATTAGACATTACCAATGATGTTAGTAAAATAGTCAGAAATCATGAAATTCAAGAAGGTGTATGTAGAGTGTTTGTCCCACATACGACCGCAGGAATAACTATTAATGAAAATGCTGATCCGTCTGTTCTACTTGATATATCTAATTATTTGAGAAAACTTATCCCTAAAGGTGGTGGATTAAATTATTCGTTTAAACATCTTGAAGGAAATTCTGATGCGCATATTAAATGTTCATTAACGGGTCATTCAGTTGATATCTTAATTCATAAGAAAAAATTGATGTTAGGGACCTGGCAAGGATTGATGTTCGCTGAATATGATGGACCAAGAAATAGGAGAGTTTTTGTACAGATTCAAGGTGAATAATTTTTTATTGCGAAATAATCCCTTTTTTTTATCAAACTTGAATCCTGTAATTATCTAGTATATACTCCTTTTTTATCTATTTAAGGTCATTCTAAAGCATTTTTTATTGCAGCTCTTGCTAATAATCTAGTAGAATCTAAAGTAGGTAAAGGGCAATCATTAGGATCTATAAGTAAGGGTATCTCTGTACATCCTAAGACAACAGCATCAATTTTATTTTTAACCATCTTTTGTATTATTTTATTTAATTCTTTTCTCGATTCCTCTGATATAATACCATTTACCAATTCTTCAAAAATAATTTTATCAAGTTTATCTTGATCTGACGTTTCTGGGATCTCGTAAGTTATCCCAAATTTTTTAAGTGCATCAGGATATACTGTAGAATTCATAAGATATTTTGTTCCTAAGATTCCCAGATTTTTAAATCTTTTTTGTCTTGCTTCTTCTCCTACAACTTTAGCAATATGCAACCAAGGAATAGGTGATTTAGAAATCATTAAATCAAAGGCTTGATGAATAGTATTATCAGGGCAAATAACAAAATCAGCTCCCGCTTTTGCAACAATTTCAGTTGATTTTAGCATTAATTCAGCTACTCCTTCCCAATTTCCATTCCACATATGTTGCATATAATCAGAAAAAGGTGGTGTGTGCATTGTTATTTCAGGATGCCAATATTTAAACAATTTTTCCTGAGCTTCTAAACATATAGTTTTATAACAAAGAGCGGCTCCTTCGGCACTGCAAGCAACAATTCCAATATGTTTTGCCATTATAAGTCTCCTTTTATTTTAAGTACTAGGTTTTTACCAATTTAAATTTTTATAATTATTTTAAATAAACATAAAAAGTCTTTTTCAAAAAGAGTGATTATTATTAGTTTACAGTATATAATAATTAATTGAAATTCTACATTAAATAGCTCCAGATTTTACTTTTTTCATGGTGTTTATTCTAAAATTCTAAAATGAAATGGTTAGATGCATAATATACAATTTTGTTAATTCAAAACATTTATATGAGATTATATTAAATAATTCTTAGATAATCCATTTTCATGTAAAAAAGTTGATAGATTAAATCAAATATTTAGAGGGAAAGAAATGTCCAAAATTTTAGATGATATTTTTAATGTAGAGGAAATCAGAAAAAAGAAGCAAGGATATAATTGGTTAAGCACTCTCAAACTTCATTGTATAATTTCTGGATTTTTAGCTATTATTTCAATAATTCTTTTTGTTGGATTCTCACTTATAGAATTTCAATTTTTTGATTATTATTTTATAGATCCTAGATTTTTTCTGCTTATTTCAGCTATATTATTTATCATATCAGCTGAATTATACATCTCTGCAATAAGTTTTGACATGGTTAATATTTCAGTAGATATTAAACAAGCTCTTAAAAAAGCATGTGAAGAGAAAAAGCTCGATTGGGAGGATTTTATTATGAACTATTTAGCAATCTGCAAGAATAAAAAAAGACAAGCTAAAATTGTCAATATTGTTGCACTCATTCTGTTGTTTATAGCCTTTGTTTGTATAGAATCATATATATATGGTATTTTCATATTATTTGCAGTGATTGGCTATTTAATATGGCAATTTTTAAAAAAGAAGGAGGAAACTTAAATGTCAAGAGAAAATGCATCTCTGAAAAAATATTTCATATCCCTTCTCATCTCTAGCATCGGAAGTGTGATAATTTTAACCATCTTTGATTTTGGAGGATGGATAATTGGTGAAGGATCGGGGCTTATCAATTACTATTATATTATGTTACTAGGACCATTTAATTCTTTGAATATTGGGGTATTTATTATCATTGTGATATTCATTTATAGTACACTCTTATCTCTTATGAGTCTTGGTAATCTATCTTCCTTGAATCCTCTTAAACACTACAAATTCGGCAGGAATTCACAATAATATCGGTAATAATTATTGTTGGTATTTTGATTTTTTTAATCATTATGGGACTTGGAGGGAATTCCTGGTGGATTGGAGTATCTTTTTATGAAGGATTATCAGCCTCAGTTATTAATTTGGTTCTTTATACAATTATAATTAGAAAAATAATGAAAAAATAATCAAATTCTATTTTAAAATTTTGTGAAAAATTCTATTATTATTTAAAATAGAACAAAAATTGGACTAATTCTTTTTTATATTCTATGATTATTTTTAAAAATATGTTATGGTTGTTCAAGATTTATTATATTTAAGAAGTTTCTTTAAAAAAATTCACCCATACATTTCTGATGTATTATTCAATATAATATTTAAAAAACCTAAAAGTTATTCTTTAATGGTAAGATTGGCAAAATCTTACTTAAAAGCTCGAAAAAAAAGAGCTGAATTGCTTAATAAAGGAATTAAAGTACCCCCTATTCTGATTTTGGGTGTTACATCGAAATGTAATTTATCATGTTATGGGTGTTATGCGGCAGCTACAGGAACATTATCAAATAAAAAGTCAAGTAATAATCTCTCAGTTGATAAATGGAAAATGATAATTAAAGAGGCAACATCTTTAGGTGTATTTGGATTTATTATTGCTGGTGGAGAACCCTTTATGGTTCCTGATATCCTGTCAATATGTTCCACTTTTAAAGACAGAATTTTTGTAATTTATACGAATGGAACCAATATAAAAAAAAAGGAATTTGAAGAATTAAAAAGATTACATAATGTAGTAATTATGGTAAGTATTGAAGGAGATAAAGCTTTAACAGAAAATCGAAGGGGTAAAGGTGTCTATGAAAAAGTAATTAACACATTATTGTACCTTAAAAAATATAAAATAATGAGTGGCATTTCAATTACAATAACCAGATTAAATTTCAGATATTGGATGGAAGAAAAGATTATTAATAATTTGATGTCTAAAGGAATTCGATTTATTACATTCTTGGAATATGTGCCTACGTGTAATGATACGGAATTAATGTTAACACCAGAAGAAAGAATAAGTTTCAGAGAGAAAGTTTTAGAATATAGAAGAACTAAAAGGTTGATTATTCTACACTCCCCTGGGGATGAAGAAATTAAGGGAGGGTGTGTTTCGGCAGGTAGAAGTTTTGCGTATATTACTCCTAAAGGAGATCTCACTCCATGTCCAGTATCTAACATAGCAACTCATAATTTAACATCATCTACCTTAAAACAAGGATTGATAAGCCCATTATTTAAATATATAAGAGATAGTGATCATTTGTTAGAAACAGAAGATTCACCATGCGCTTTATTTTCTCATCCAAAAGAAGTAAATGAAATAGTTAAAAAAACCAAGGCATACTATACATGTGTGTGAATTTTCCTTTTTTTTTAATTTATTCAGTATATTTTATTTATTAAAATCAGTGTCTATTCTTCTGATTTATTGTACTTGTTGGTTTATAAATTGGATCTGAGAATCCTTGATTTATGATTTATATAGATAAATCGAAATGAATTTAACTTTTATAAGCCAAAGAAATAATTGCTTGACTGAAGTGTTAAATATTATGAATAATATTAGAAAAGTCAAGGTTGCATTAAAGAGTAGACCAACCCGAGAAGGTGCAGGTGTTAGACTGAAACGTGCTTTTGGTTATGCTGACGAGTCGCTTGATCCATTTTTACTCCTTGATGACTTTCATTCAGATGATCCTAAAGATTATCTACCAGGATTTCCTTGGCATCCTCATCGAGGTATAGAAACTATTACATATATTTTACATGGGAATCTCGAGCATGGTGATAGTTTAGGTAATGGGGGGATTATTGAAGAGGGTGATATCCAGTGGATGACGGCAGGATCTGGTATAATACATCAGGAAATGCCTAAAGAGGGTAAAGATGATACTTTACTTTGGGGATTTCAACTTTGGGCAAATCTTCCTGCATCTCATAAAATGATGGATCCAAGATATCGAGATATAATAAAGTCTCAAATTCCAGAAATTTCTTTGAATGATAATAAAATTAGAATTAAGATCATATCTGGCGAATTTAATGGTGTTAAAGGCCCAGTACAAGACATTATTACTGATCCTGAATACTTAGATGTTACAATAAGCCCAAATTCGGAATTCATCCATCATATTAAAGATGAATATAATGTTTTTGCCTACACAATAGAAGGTGAAGGATATTTCGATGACAAGAAAGAAGATCTAGTGAAAAATGAAACACTAATTATCTATCGAGATGGAGATGCTGTAATGATTAGTACAGATAAAGAAATCGTGCGATTTCTATTAGTTTCTGGAAAACCAATACGAGAACCTGTAGTATGGGGCGGTCCAATTGTAATGAACACTAAAGAAGAGCTGGAAACTGCTTTCCGAGAGTTTAGAGAAGGAAATTTTCTTAAAAGTCCGAATAATATTAACTTTAATTTTTGGAAGCAATAATATAATTTTTTAATTCAATTACCTTTTTTGTGCAATTTTAAATAATTTAACTTTTATCAATGATATAAATTTACTAAAGTGATTAAAAATGGGAGAAGAGGAAATTACTTCAGACCTTAGAGAGAAAATCCATAAAAACGTTGATAAGGTATTTGATAAATGGCTTGAAAGGGCTTCAAAAGGGGAGTCTATAGAGGGTGTAATTAAAAGTCTTATGGTTGAAAAAGTAATGAATGTCATTGGAGCTATAATGAGAAGAACTGTTGTAAAAAAAGTGGCAAAAAGAGCTGTAAGGAAAGCAGTTGATAAATACTGGGAAAAAAATCGGGAAACGATTCAAGAAAAAATCAAAAATTTATAAGTTTTTTATTCTTTTTTTAAGAGATTTGGTATGATCAGTTCTAATAAATTCAAGATATTTGATGCTCATTTTCATACATATGGAATATTTCTTAAGCCTCATGAAGATGTAATAAGTTATATGGACCATTACAATGTAGAAAAGGCAATTATAACTACAATTAATAGAACTAAATTTCATAATAGGCGAAAGGAGTATGTCTCTGATGGAAATTTAGAAGATAATTTCTCAAAATATTTAGATGATTTTAAAAGTATGATGCCTAAAGAGCAGCTTTCTCACCAGGATGTAATAGAAATTGCAAATAGAGCACCAGAGAGATTTTATAAATTTTTTTGGTTCAATCCGAAATTAACTCCAGAAGAAGAGGAGGATAACTATAAAATATTGGAAGATCATTTTAAAAAAGGATTTGTTGGAGTCAAGATACATGCGGGTTTTCACTTTTTTAAGTTTCCTGAAGGTATTGAAAAATTAGCTACATTTATGCAGGAATTTGATAAAAATATTATCTTATTTCTTCATTCACTTCCAAAAACTAAATTTCATTCGGGATCTGAGCCTCAAGATATTGCTAAGCTGGCGAAGAAATTTCCTGAGTTAAGAATTATTGTTGGTCATGCTGCATTTTGTATGGAATATGCCGTGAGTGTTGGATTATTATTAAAGAAATTTGAAAATGTATATTTCGAGACAAGTTGCTCGATTTCCCTTGGAATATTTAATCTTATAAAAACACTAGGTCATGAGAGAATTTTATTCGGTTCTGATTCTCCAACAACATCAACTTTACCTATTGAGATTGAAAAAATAATGTCTCTTCCAAGAATCTCAAATGATATAAAACAGGAAATTTTTTATAATAATGTAGTAAACTTACTAATGTTATAAAATAATTACTTTCAGATTACCGTTAAATCATTCAGTCTCAATTTTGGATGATTTTTTTATTTTTGAAGGAATTATTAAATATTGATAAAATAGAGTCTTTTTCACTTTTGTATATAGGGAGTTTATTAATGAATTAATTTATTGTTTGTTTATTATTAGAAATTGAATAAATATTTCCAAAATCTCGATTTTATTTTCATTTTAATAATAAATCAATTAAAAGACAAATCCTATTTTTTTATAATTACTAATTTAAAAACTATAAAGTTGATTTAGTGAGATATTTAAGGGATAATAAAATCTGGGAAGAAGAAGATGATATAAATTGTGATATTATTAAAATTTCGAAAGTTGACGACAAAATTATTCGAAGATTAATTAATAACTTAATGTTAAATTCATCAGATTTATCAGAGAACTTTTTTATATCTTTTGAAAGTCTTTTAAAACTAGGAAAAAAAATTGAACCTGTCTTAGATCGATATATTAAAGACACTCCCGAAATTCACAATTTGAAAGTCGAGATATTCAATTTTATTCTGGATTTTGCTAAAGACAACATTTTAAAATATATTCTAGTACCTCAATTATATCATCCCGATTTTATTACACGAGCTAGAACTGTAATGAAACTTGAACAAGTAGGTGATTTGAGTTATATTAATTTTATATTGCCCTTATTAAATGATCCTGACGATTCTGTGCGCTGGTCAGTAATCAGGTTCTTAAATACTTATAAACACCTTTTAAAAAATCCTTTAGTATATAAGGAAATAAAATATTACATTGAAAAAGAATTAAATCCTGTAATTCGGGAAAAAATAAAAGAATTATTAAAAAATATCTGGAAATAATTGGCTTTTATTTCCTTTTGGAACCCAATAGAATCTTCCTTTAAAAAGCCCCTTGTTATATACAATTTTGTTCAGAAGATCTAAAGAAATAAATAGGTTGAAGAACATGATATGCTATAATTTATAGAATTATCCAATATCTGAAATTTAATTAAAAAAGTGTATTAATATGAATAAAAAAGGGTACTTTTTAGGTGTCTGCATTCTTTTAGTTTCAACAGGATTGTTAGTAATATCTACATCTAGAGTAAGTTCTTTAAATCTTATCAATAATGCAAATAGAAACGCGGAGGGCAATTTAAATGAATTACCACGGATGGCACAAGAGATGGCATGGAGTGCAAATGGCAATTCTATTTGTTTAGGATCTGATGATCAAACACCAATTAAAATCATTAGTGATGGTTCGGGAGGAGCAATTATAACATGGGTAGATTACAGAAACGCGGATGTTGATATCTATGCTCAACATATAGATTCAGATGGTAATGTGCAATGGGGGACTAATGGCATAGAAATATGTAACGCTGATGATGATCAAATAGAACCAGACATATGTAGTGATGGCGCAGGAGGGGCGATTATTACATGGGATGATTACAGAAACACAGATGTTGATATCTATGCTCAACATGTAGACTCAAGTGGCAATGTACAATGGGGAACTATTGGTATAGCAATATGTACAGCAGATAATAATCAACATTTCCCAAAAATTTGTAGTGATGGAAGTGGGGGGGCGATTATTACGTGGCAAGATACTAGAGGCGACGACTATGATGTGTATGCTCAAAATGTAGATTCAGATGGTACTGTACAATGGGGAACTAATGGCATAGAAATATGTAACGAAGATAATAATCAATATAATCCAACTATTTGTAGAGATGGAAGTGGAGGGGCGATTATTACGTGGCAAGATTATAGAAGCGGATCGTATGGTGATATTTATGCTCAATCTATCAATCATAATGGATATACACAGTGGCTTGATAATGGTAGACCCATATGTATGGCCAGCTATTCTCAGACTTATCCAATAATAATTAGTGATGGTTCTGGAGGAGCGATTATTGCTTGGAGAGATGGTAGAAATGGAAATACAGATATTTTTGCTCAACGTGTAGATTCAGGTGGCAATGTGCAATGGGGAGGTAATGGTATAGCTATTTGTACCGCAACTGGATCACAAGTTGCACACAAGTTATGTAGCGATGGTGCAGGAGGTGCCATATTCACATGGGAAGATTATAGGGGGACAGATAATGATGTTTATACCCAACGTGTTTCTTCTGATGGAGATCTAGAATGGGTTGTGAATGGTGTAGCTATATGCACAGCAACCGATACTCAAGGATATCCAGATATTTGTAGTGATGGTGCAGGAGGTGCTGTTATCTGTTGGAATGATTTTAGAGGTGGAGTTGATTGGGATACTTATGCTCAGCAGATAAATTCAAGTGGAAAGATACAATGGGCTAGTAATGGAGTAGGTATATGTACACTTGATGAAGGGCAGGGAGATGCTGTTTTAAGTAGTGATGGTAAGGGAAATATCATTATGGCATGGATTGATGGAAGAAATGAAGATGATTGGGATATTTATGCCCAAAAGATAACAGTCCCCATTCCTGAATCATCTATTAATGGATATAGCATTTATTTTCTTTCTCTGTCAATTTGTATACTTGTCTTATTTTTCGCAATAAGATTAAGAAAGAAGAAACATCTAAATTAAATAACTTTATTTTTATCTTTTTTTTTGTTTTTTTATAAAAAGACAATTTTTAAAGAGAAATTTAATGAATTAGTTTATTTTGAAAAAATTTTTATTCAAATATTTTATCGATAAATTTGAGAACAAATGTCTTAAGTACTGGAGTTAAATCTTTTTTCCATGCCATACCATCAAGTCTTTTTGCCTTACTTGTTTTACGGAAGATTGTTATAACATTTAAGATTAAATATTTAATATTTTCCAATGTATTACTTTGTTTGAGCTTTTCAGATAATCCTGAATGTATGTCGTCTGCCAAATTTTGAATTAATAAATCCTTAAAATCATCAAAATTATATAAATTTCCGAATTTAAAATAAGATGAGAGAAATTGAGAGACTGCATTTTCAATTTCCTTCTCAGATAATTCTTCATTGCTAATACAATAAGTTTTTATCATTCTCTCTATTAATGAACCTTCAAATTTACTCTCTATTCCAGGTTCTTCTTCAATTTTTTTCTTGAACTTAATTTCTTTCCTCAATTTTTCTTCTTTTCTTGCGAAAAGTACATCCTCATAATCTTTTACAATAATTATTGATAGCCCTGAGCGAAGTATTATAATATTTGTATTCAATTTTTGGGTTTCATGATGGTGTGTAGGAACATTATCAATATGTCTTTCCAGAATATCTTGAATGTTTAAGTTTTTGGATTCATAGGGACTGAAAAATATTTCATAGAGCGCACTTAAATTATGCTCCTTAATATCTTTTTTTAGCAATTTCCTTATATATTCATCATATTCAAGAAAAAATTTGAAGATACAATCATCTACGGCTAAACTTAAATTATTATGTGGATACTGCGCTTCACCTAAGTATTTTTTATATTCTAATCGAATTTTCTGAGCGCGAATCCATTCAAAAGCTAGATCTAATAGGCTTTTTCCTTCTTGCAGTCTATCTTTAAAGTAAACTAGCGTATTATAAATATGATTATAATTAGAACTAACTGATTGATTTACCAAAAACTGAGCGATAATTTGAGTTGTGCCAGCATAGGTGAATTGTCCCTTTAACATTTCATAGTACCTTAATAACTTATCCTTCTCAATCTTGTAAATTTCTTCAATAGCTAAATTGTCCATATTAAATTTTTACTCTTTAAATTGTAATTATTCTGATTTGTCAAGAATTAATCCTATTCTATTTAACTCTTTTTCTGATATTGTCCCCCATCTCTCAGAAGTAAAATGAGGATTTATTAAATTAAGAGATTCTTTGATATCTTTATGTCTATCTAAAATAAGTCGCAAATTTTTTTTATAATCTGATAGATATTTGTTTTCTTTTGATTCTTCAAATTGTTCGACTAAAATAACTCCATAACTTTTAGAGATATTTTTTTCGAAAGTAAATCCCTCCAAATATATTACTCGTTTATCTTGATACTTTAATTTTATATTCCGAATATTAGGATATATTCCTTTCTTGTCATATACTTTTATTGTTTCGTTAATTAGGTTCTCGTAGTAATCTGGTAAAATTGCCATTACATAATAAGAAGGGATGTAATTTAGATAGAGCTTTTTTAGGGGATCATCCTTATCAAAAGTATAAAGATTTGAAACTCTCTTATCTTGCCCAATTTCTCTCTCAATTAATCCAACACAATAATATTTATGCTCCTCTTCCCAATATGCCTTCCTAGATCCCCCTAAAGAATATTCAATTAGATTGATTCCCCTCTCTAATTCGCTATTTATTAATCTATTGAAATCAAATCGTTCACCTAATAGATTTTCATTTACAATTTTACTTTGAATGATGCTTGGATGGATATATTTCGAAATCTCATCAGAAATTAGTTTTACATCTTCAGTGTATGGTGTACTAATTAATGCAAAGAGGTTTGTAGTGCCTTCTTGAGTCTGCTCAGAAGAATTCAGTGTGAAAAATGATTGAAGTACATCTGCTTCATCTATAGCAGTATCTTGTAAGGTGAGTGAGGCTTCGATAAATTCAATCTCCCAAGTTCCTCCCATGGATGTAGCAGCAGTTAAAAAAACTGGACCGAGAAATCTATATGAGAGCATTTTAATATCATTTATTTTCATATCAGAAAAATTCTCAGAATATCTAATATGATCAAATACTAAATTATCCTCATCAGCAAAGAAAAGACCAAGAATAATTTTTTCATGACTTCTCATCATTAACTCAAATAGCGGTATATACTTTAAGTCCTAATAAATAATAATATTAAAAGTTTTAAGTTTAAGTATTTCAAAAATAAAAAAATTAAATATAAGGATTATTTAGATTCTGTTTTATAAAATATAGGAAAATGTATGTTCTAATAGTTAAACAAAAAAAAAAAATACAATATTTAAAAGGTATAAAATTCATTTAAGTTATAACTTAAGAGGCATAATAATATAAATACTTAAATTGATATATTTTACCTAATTGCTTAATGGTTTAATTAATTATATAATAAAATTATAGCTGATTAAAGAAACTATTAATACAGTGTGATGATGAATGGCTTCATATGATTACACATTCAAGATATTGCTTCTAGGGGATGCTAGTGTCGGAAAAACCTCGTTTACAAAAAGATATTGTTATAATATCTTCAATCCAAGCGAAAGATTAACTATTGGTGTTGATTTTCATGTTAAGACTATTGAATTAAATAATGATCGAATTAAATTACAGTTATGGGATGTAGGAGGAGAAGAACGATTCCGATTTCTATTACCCACCTACTGTCTTGGTGCAAATGCAGCCTTTTTATTATATGATATTACTAGGCCTTCTACATTGGATAATATTTCAGAATGGATAACTATCGTAAGACAAAAGGGTGGACCTATCCCCATTATGCTTGTTGGGTCAAAATTAGATCTTGAACAATCCCAACGGCAAGTTCAAAGGGAGTATGGAATTCAAATCGCTGAAAAAAACGATATGGCAAGCTTTGTTGAGATTTCAGCAAAAGAAAATATGAATGTAGATGATGCTTTTAAGGTTCTTACTGAACTCACATTAGACCGGATTAGCAATAGGTGATATAATGCAAGATACTGAATATTTACCTCTTAGCCAATTATTTGATTCCATCGGTATTATTGAAAAAGGAATTGAGAGAATCTATCATTATCTCCTTTTGAACAAGAGAATTGATAATTTAAAGGAAGTATGTAATCATTTCAGTCTCTCATTAAAAAGAGGTTATAAAATTTGTTCGGTATTAAGTGAACTAGGGCTTGTACAGATATATGATAGACCTATGAAAATCCACATTGCTACTCCTATAATGACTCTTTGGCAAAATTTAATCCAAAAAAGAATTGAAGATCTTAGAAATCAATTTTATGAAAAAAAGGATAAATGTGAATCTGCAATTGAAGAGTTCATTAGAAATTATAAATTGGGTGAGCAAAGTATCCAAGAACCTGTTGAATTCATTAATTACAATATAAGCAACTTTGACGAATCTTATCATCATTTCCTAGCTCCAAGTGAATGTAAAATAGCGATAGGTATCAGATATGATAATCCTTTAGTTTCTATGATACATGAAAACCAATTAAAAAATCTTCCTGATGATATAAGAACTTCAATGCAAGCAGGTATGAATAGAATTAAAGAAAATTTAAGAAATATTACTGTGAAAGTAATCTTCAATTCTGAAGTTGCTAAAGATCTATTGATCAGTGAAGAATTCAAACTTCTTTCAAATCATGTAGAACCTCAAAATATGGAATTTGATAAAATTGAAATTCATGTTACAGATGAGGCATTCAGTAATTTTAGTTTAACTGATAACGAACTTATTCAGCCTAGCTTTGATCCTACAAATATTTTAATTGGTACTTACATATCCCGGAATAAAAATATTTATCAAATTTTTCTTGATAAATTTATTGAAATTTATGAAAATGGAATTCCAATAAAAAAATTCCTTGATGAGCAAAAAGAAATTGGGATCAATTCCTTAACACAAACACAAATGTTTGTTCTTTGCGTAATGTGAATAATAAAATAAATAATATAAAAATTAAAAATTTAGCAGTTAGTTTTTCTTTTCATTGCTTGTCCGAATTTTTCAAGCATTTTACGTGGAGTTACTGAAGGTCTTTCATATCTTTTTAATTTTGACTTAATCCCAAATAAGTATTTGGCAATATTCTTTAACTTTTCTGTGTCGTACCGTGTCATCATAGTTATGGTCTCCATTTGTGGACTCCCTCCTCCGTGTAATCCCGCTACTTGCATTAAACCTGCTAATTCTGAAACTATAAGAGTTTCTATACCCCTAAAACATTTTTCCATATTTTCTGGTTTTATTCGGGGATTTCTTTGCAAATATTTCATAGCAAGATCACCAACTTCTTCACTATAAAATGTTTCTTCATATGGTAAGGTAGCAACAAGCCCTCCAGATAAATCTGCTACAATTTCATATTCCTTATAAATCATTTCACCAGCGAGTCGCCTGCCAGCATTAGTAAGGATCTCATCTGGAATTTGAGTACCTGATGGGGATTTCTCAGAATGTTTAGCACTCGATTCTCCAGCAGCAAAAACTAATTCTGCTGTTCCTATAATATGAGAAATTTTTTCTCTAACATGAGCTGCTTTTTCAATGCCATTATATTCCGCAACTAAGGCTGCTGCACTTGCTAATACTTCTGACATAGCAGGTTTGCATCCTGTATAGCTATGACGGTGATAATGAGCAAACATTAGTGCTAGGAAACCAGCATATGGTGTTTGGCGCGGATCACTTTGACCATTCAAGAAAATCCTTTCATTAGGAACAAACACATCATCAAAAATGATAAATGTTTCAGCATCACCAATTTGATTCTGTGGTGAGCCAGTTTTAGTTTTTCTATTCCAAGCGGGTCTTGTAAGTAATTTAACTCCATCCCAATCTGCGGGTAATGCAAATGCTACTGCATAATCTTTATCTTCTGGACCCATAAACCTACAAGGAACCGCAACCAACTCATCAGCATATGGTGTATTAGTAATATTGATTTTGCACCCTCTCACTATAATTCCGTCGTCTCGAGTTTCTACAACTCTTAGATATTGATCTAGATCTTCTTGTTCATGAGGTCGTTTTAAACGATCTCCTTTCGCATCCGTTTGAGCACAACTTGCTACTATATCTCGATCTTGAAAATATTCCATATACTTTAAAAATCTTTTATAATAATCGGTTCCAAGAGCTTGATCCATTTCATAAGTGATAACTGATAATCCATTTAAAGCATCGATACCCATGCATCTTTGGATGCATCCCCCTACACGATGGCATAATACTCGAGTCATCTTTTGTTTTTTTAATAGATCTTCTTCACTTTGATGTATATGGCAAAAGCGATTTATTTTTTTTCCAGTTATATGAGAAGTTACTGTACAAATATCTTCAAATTCTGGGTCGGTAGCCCTTTCAAATGTTTCCTTTATAATATTCATTCCTCCCCTAAGACGAGGATCGTCTCTACCAACTTTTTCATCGCCGATGTACACATTTGGCTTCATTTTTACTAAATCATTATAATATTCTTCAAATGTACGCATTATAATCTACTCATTTGATTTTTTTAATTAATTTTAATTAAAACAATATAGATAGTTGAGAATTAATTATAAATTAACCGCCTTAGATACTAAACTCTATTGGTTTTTAAATCTATATACTATTAAGGTTTTCTTATATCAACAACCTTCAAATTATTTATAAAATTTGAATAGTTTTAAAAAAAAATTATTTAAATTTTAATAAACAGCGCGGTTTCTAAATTGGAGTCTATTTTTCAATTTTTCTATTGGTATTTTCTCTTCTAAGTATTTAGGATTATATTTAGACTTATGAATTAATTTTAATAATGCTTTTTTAATTGGTTTTTTCAATGGTGCTTCTATTTTTTTACTGATTCTTCCTGTGGTGGTATTTCAAGTTCTTTAACTTTTTCCAGTTTCATAGGGAGTTCTTCCAATGTTAAAGACTCTTCCAAAACATTATTTTCTTTATTTTTTTCTTCTTTTTCTAAAACTTGTACCAATTTTTATCGCCCTCCTTTATTTTTTTTCAACTTCAAAAATAAATAGTATAACATTATATTTTTGGTTTTTGAGCTAGAACTCTAATTGGACTCTTGGATAAATATGAGATTTTAGAAAAAATTAGATGAATTTAAGATATTAAAAAAAAGAATTTAATAATAATTTTAAATGATAATATGACCCCGTCTCATAAGGCTCTTAAAGTGAAATTAAATTTCTTAGGATTTAAGCAATAGTATCCAAAAGATTTTTTCCATTGCTTTAAGGCTCTTTTCTTATCAATTAATGAATCTTTCTCATAAGCAGATGGGATTATAATAATCTCATCCTTAGGTTCCTGCTTTAAAACTTCTTGTTTACTTAATAAAAATATTTGTTCATTCAAATCAGAACATATAATTTTTTTACTTGCTGTCAGTTTTATCCACCCCGTTTTTTTTTTAATTCTTTAAAAATAAATAGTAAAAGATTATATTTTTAGTTTCTTGTTTAGAACTCTAATTGGACTCTTAGACAAATATGAGATTTGAGAAAAAATAAGAATATATTCGATTTTAATAATAACTCATCAGATAAAATTAACAAATAGAAATTTATTATTCCACCAATAAAGTTTTATTTTCATGATAAAGCATATCAATTATAAAATTGAAAGCAATTACAACCCCTTGACCAGTTTTAGCTGATGTTCTATAATACTTTAGAATATTGAGTTCATTAACTACTCTTTCAATATTTGAATTATCTAAAGTATTTTCATCCACTAAATCTACCTTATTTGCGAATAGAAAAACGGGGATATTTCCACAAAATTGAATAATATCCTTATGCCAATTTGAAATTTGATTGAAACTATTCTCCCCAAGATCATTCTCTTCCAAACTAAATACAATAATAGCAGCTTTGCTATGTTTAAAAAAAGTCGGTCGAACAAAATTAAAATCAGAATCATCTTGACCTGCAATATCCCAAAATAATAACCTAATTTTATCTCTATCGATTTTTTTATCATATACAGAGAATTGGGCACCGATAGTTTTTAGATAGTCCTCTTTAAAGGATCCTTTTGTAAATTTTTGAATAAGGGAAGTCTTGCCTACCATCCCATTCCCTATTAGAATGACTTTAAATGTGAATTTTAATCCAGAAACCTTCATCTCTCTTTCTAATAGAATTAGAAATCGTGTATTATGTTTAAATTAAGATTATTTTTATATTTATATAAAACTATGTTTTCTTGATATTAAAAAATAAATAAAAATATCAAAATCGAGGTAATTTCAAAAACAGAAGTATTAATTAACGTTGAAATGAACTTTTTTAAAGTTAAAGGTAATAGGCAAAATTGAGAAAGGTATATAAGGTATATTCTTTAAGGTGGAATTTAGAATAGTATATATATAGTATATAGCTCGAGTAAGTAAAAATTATCTGAAAGCCTTTTATCAGAAATAATAACTTTCTCGATTAAATTATAAAGGATTAGCACCCTCCTTAATGAATAAAATAGAGAGCCCGTGTTGTTATTTTATTATAACAATCGAGCTCTCTTAGATTACTGCCTACCCCTCCCATGTTTTACTCGCCCTCTAACCTTGAAAATATACTTTCAATAATGAAAGTATTATAAAAAAATACGAATTTATTTCATAAATAGTTTATTTTAATAAACTCTATATAGAGTCTTAGACTAGGTATGGATCATAAAGCATAAATAGAGTTTAATATAATATTTACTCAAGAATTAATATCTTAGTATTAACCTTAAGAATGGACTCCCAAGGTCATAATATCCAATATCCTTCTAAAGAAATAATAAAACCTATTTTTGGTAAGCCTAACTACGAATTTATTTTACTTTGGATTTTAAATAATAATGAATTTTGCACCTGGGGAGACTTAAAAGAAAAAATAAAGCATTCAACATTATCTATCTACCTAAAAAGACTTAAAGAAAGAGGATATATCAAAAAAAGCGAGTTTAATAGGTATATTATTACCTCAAAAGGTAAAGATAGGTATTATGAACTATCTGAAGCGAGGGAAAAAAAGCGAAAATTAAGTTACCCTCCCATGGCTATACGTAGGAGGAGAAATTATTATCATTGGATATTATGGATGGTGTATAATAATAATTATTGCATATGGTCAGATTTTCTTGAGCGTCCTCTAGCTATCAATCAGTCTTCTTTATCTAAAAGCTTGAATTCATTAATTGATAATGGATTCATGAAGAAAGAAGAAAAGGAATATCGAATTACAGCACTAGGGAAATCTGAATATTCCAATATGCTAAGACTATATGATTTAGATAGACAATCTCTTTTGGAAGAGGAAGGAAAACGGATTAAAGATATTACTAAACGAACTATTAACTTCTTTAAAAAATATAGAATAAAAGATGAAGATATTAGATTTAGATTTCTAAATAATAAGTTGAAATTACCATATGAAAAGGTTAAATCTACTTTAGATGATGAAGAAGATTATGATAAAGTTTTGCTTTATTTCTCCATAAATCATCCAGATCAATTTCCCAAATATATTTCTCCAGAGGATTTTTCTAAAAAATACGATATTATACTTGCTAAATTGAATTTTATGATTCTTCGGATTGTTGAAGAAAATATCTTTCCGATAAAATTTTTTAAATTAGAAGTAGATGATAATAAATATTATTATTTGCAAGCAAATGAAAAATTGGTAAGGATACTTAATGCGATAGTAGAAGAACATATAACTAAATTTTCCTATTTAAATAATTTATATGAAGAAACTCCCGATGAAACATCACCATTAACAATGGAAAGTACTGTCACCTCAATTTTGGATGAAATCTGTGATACACTTTTTGATAATGGGCTAAGAGGATCACTAAAAAACTTTCTCCCAATCTATATTAATTATTTAGCTTATATAATTGAGAAAGAAAGAAAGCTAGTAGGTACAACTGATAAATTAGAAGGGTTGATTTGGCATGAGGTTCAAATAAAATTCACTGAACTTATTAATGTCAGTTATCCTTTAGAAGCGAAGGAAGTAAATAGAACCATTCAAGAAATTGATAAGGCAATTGAAGTAAATCCAAACAATCCTGATCTTTATTATTCGAAAAGTAAAATTATTATAGATTTTGGAGAATACGACGAGGTTCTATATATTTTAGATAGTATGCTTACTACTTTTCCAGAGGAAGAGAGAAATATTCAAATAAAAAGAGCATATATTCTAAAAGAGATGAAAGATATTGAAGCGGGCTTGGATATAATCGAAGATTTAATCCAAAAATATCCTGAAGACAAGGATCTTTTAAATTATAAAGCTATTTGGTTACAATATCTTAATCGTGAAGATGAATCTTTAGTGGTGATTCAAAAACTTATAAAAATTGACCCTAATAATGCAACTTATCATGACACATATGGTGAAATTCTTATGTTCTTTGGAAAACATGAACAAGCTGTTAATGAATTCTTGAAAACACTTGAAATAAATAGTGATAATTGGTATGTGTATCAAACTTATATTAAATTAGGGATTTGTTATAAGGAATTAGAGTCTTTTAACTTAGCAATTGAATATCTCCAAAAAGGAATAGAATCGATAGAAGAATCGACAGCTGATCAAGAGACAAAAACCAAATGGATAACAATGGCGAATTTATTTATTTCTGAAATTGAACAATTACAAGCTGAATTCTAAAAATCTAAAAAAGAAGAAAAAAAATTAATTATTTTCTACTAATTTTTCCAATTCATCAATCTTATCCGAGAGATATTTGATTCCTTTTTCCCAAAAGGTAGGGTCATTTAAATTAATATCAATTTCAGCCAGCATCTCCTCAGGAGAAAGCGAACTCCCTAATGAAAGCAATTTTAAATATTTTGGAATGAATTCCTCCTTTTGTTCGAGATACATTTGATATAGTGAAATTACTAAGAGATTTGACATGTTGTAGGCATACACATAAAATGGGGTGGTTAAGAAATGAGGAATAACAAAGATATAGTGTGCATAATCTTCTCGGATATTAGTTATAGAATTACCGAACATTAATTCCATTTCAGTTGCAAAGGTATTTTTAATTTCTTCTGTGGTGGGTAATTTTTTTTCCAATAAACCATGGATGGCTATTTCAAACCTATAAAAAGCATTTTGTCTATGTGAAGTTGCGAACTTTGATTCAATAAAATTACATAATAATGAAATTTTCTCTTCCTTTGTTAAATCAGTATTTATTAAGTAATCAGATATTAAGATTTCATTGAATACAGAAGCAATTTCTGCGATTACAAGTGAAGTTTCTATATTTATGAAATTTTGTTCTTGTTGGATATAATATGCATGAAAGGCATGACCGAGTTCATGAGCTAAAGTTCGCACTGAATCTATGGTATCAACAAAATTGATGAACACAAATCCATATTTCTTTTGTTTTCCATGTGCACAAAAAGCACCTCTATTTTTTCCTTTTCTTGGAGTAGCATCAATATGATCTGTATTAATCATTTTTTCTATAACATCTTTAAATTCTGGAAAAAACTTTTCATCTGCATCTTTTATTAGGTTTAATGCTTCTGGGTATGAATATTTTCTTGTTATTTGCCCAATTGGTGCATATAAATCTGACATATGTAGTTCAGGAAGGTTTAGGAGTTTTTTTTTTATATTATAATATTTTTCAACTATATGATAACTCTGTGTAGTAACTATTCCACATACTTCGACGCTTTCATCAGTTACTTCATTTTCTAAGTTTCTTCTTGATATAGGTTTTTTGAAATTCCTTTTTGCACATTCTAAATCCCAATCCCTTAAGATATTGTTATAAATATGGGTAAAAATCATCTCATTTTTCTTATATTTAACCATCATTTTTTGCAAAGCTTTATGTCGAAGAAGTATATTTTCTTGAAACATAAACGAAAAAAGCTCTGCTTCGGTCAGTTTTTTCATTTCGCTGTCTACTTCAAAATCATATGTAAAATTGCTTTTAAATTCACTATATAGTTTAAGAAAAGCTTTTTTACCTGTTAAATCTTTCATTAGGATAATTTGTTCTTCCTCTTCTGTAAGTTGATGCATTTTTTTCATTCTATTGAATTTGAGATGATGAATATACCTTTTTAATTCTGGAGATTTTATCAATTCATTAAATTTACCATCAGAGATCTTGTTTAATTCCAAATTAAAAAATAAGAGCTTTTGTTGAATTTTAACCTTAAATTCATCAATTTTTGCATAGAAAGTTTTTATTTCATCATCAAGGTTATTTATACTTAATAATAATTCTGCATATAATTCAAGATAAAATGTTTTTTCAAACACCTTCTCATAGTCTTGAAACCAATCTATAAGTCGGTTTGATGTAAGCAAAGGATCCTCTAACTTACCCTTAATATTTTGATGAAAATCTTCGGCTATTCTCTCTATATTTTGGATATCTGTTTCAATTAATGGATCATTAATATCTTCATAGAAATCACTTAAATCCCATTTAATGATTTCTTGCGTCATATTGCAGAAAGTTTACTATAAATATTTGAAGTTTACTAAGATTAAATTTTAGTTTTTAAATTTCGCGATTTTATTATATTATAACTGATATTATATCTTTAAAATACAAATAAAATCTTTCCTAATAGTATAAAAAATGAATAAAAGTAAAATTCCTTGTAATTTTCAAAAAGATAATCCAATCGAAAAATATACTGAAGTAAGACCGAGTATTATTCACGGATTCGGTTTATTTGCTAAGAGATTCATACCGAAAGGTACGATATGGTGGAATGCACGACCACATGATATACTAATTATATCAAAAAAACAATTTTTAATCTTTGATTCATCTCAAAAAACAAAACAAAAGAAAGAATTTATGCATTTTCTACTAACATATTCCTATTACGAAAGGGATACTGATTCACTGATTTTTTGTTTAGACAATTCAAGATTCGTAAATCATTCATTTAATGCGAATTCTGGCGCAATTGGAGATAATAATGGTTTTTGTTCAATTTCTCTAAGAGATATTCAACAAGGCGAAGAAATTACAGAAGATTATTCTAAATATGATCTATGTTCTTGGCTCAAAAAATATAAAGAATATTTTGATCCTAGTTGTTGGTAAGGATATTTTTTAATAAATCAGCCTTATTTGCAAATAAAATGACAGGAATGCTACTACAATACTTCTTTAATTTCTTAAGTAATTAATTCATTTTTAATAAATTTAATTTCTTTGTATAACTTAAAACTTTTAATATTAATACAATTTAATCTTTTTCAAATTCCTATTTACTTTTATAATTATAGACAAATTTATATAAACAATTTTCTTTATTTTCTATTAGGTAGAATAAGTTATTATAAAGAATCTTAGAAAAAGTATGTCGAAAATCACTAAATGGATTTGTTTAATTGTTATTTTAATCTATTTTAATGCTTTTTGGATTGTTGATATGGTGAATTCTTTTGGTAGTGGAATAATTCCTTGGAGTTCGATAATCTTTATTGTAATCCAAATCCCCTTATTATTAATTTATCATTATGGTACAAAGGATTATTTTACTAAGAAATGGGAAAAAAAAAAACCCAAATCCCGATTTGTGGACCTTTAATTAGAGGTGGTCCTTCTGAACTCGTTAGAGAATTTAAATTTGACCACACAAAAGAATATGTTGATGAATGTCATCTTTGCTATCTTGCTAGATTGAATTAATGTGAAAAATTTCCAAATTTACTTTGTCCTACCCAAGTATATGGATTAGATTAATTTTGTTAGTTTTAGGATAAATGAGAAAGTCAATATCTTCAAAAGATTTGAAAATG
>JAHPZJ010000003.1 GCA_019058245.1 Promethearchaeota archaeon
TTTTATTTTCCTTTTTTTACTTTTAAGAAATAATTGATAAAAATGGAATTTTCCGTGAAAACTTCTTTCGATTAATGTAATTCCGTATCTTTGAGATTCTTATCTTGTTTCACCTTTAGTTCCCAAATTATCCCAATCACTACCAATACTATTCCTATTATAGGTAATACAAGAAAAATTGGTAAATAGCCTTTGATAATAATCAGGCTAATGCTTATCACGATTAAAATACATCCCGCTATTATTAGCCTTAATTTTATAGCATATATTTTTTTCACATCCCATTTGGAATTTTAATAAAAGCTTTTTATTTACAATTATGTTTTTTCATATAATATTTTACCAGAACATCTAAAATATAAATCATATAGTTAAAAATTATAAATTATTACGATTTAGACTTGTTATAGTTAAACAAAAGAGCATTAAAATTTTTAAAAAAGATAGATATCAATCATGAATAAAGAAGATATTTGTTTCATGTCGGCTTATGAAATGGCAGAAACGATAAAAAGACAAGAATTAACATCTTTAGAAATAACAGAAACTATTATTGAGAAAATAGAAAAAATAAATCCAATTATTAACGCCTATTGTACCACTACTTTTGATATTGCAAGGGAAAATGCTAAAAAAGCCGATGAAGCCGTAAAAAAAGGGGAAAAATTAGGATTATTACATGGAATTCCTACATCTATTAAAGATTTAGAAAACACAGACGGAATAAGAACAACAATGGGAAGTAAAATTTATGAACATAACATCCCAAAAGAAGATGCTATAACTGTTAAAAGAATAAAAGATGCTGGTGCAATAATCTTAGGCAAAACTAATACCCCTTCCTTAGGATATAAAGGGGTTACAGATAATTTAATTTTTGGTGCTACAAAAAATCCTTGGAACTTAGAAAAAACATGTGGAGGATCTAGTGGTGGTGCTGCCTCTGCTGTTGCATCTGGATTGGGTCCATTGGCATTGGGTTCTGATGGTGGAGGTTCAATTAGAATACCTAGTAGCTTCTGTGGAGTATATGGACTTAAACCCAATTATGGTCGGATCCCGCATGATTATATGAAATTTATGGGGTATTTAGGAACTTTAACTCATAAGGGTCCTATTGTGAGATATGTAAAGGATGCCGCACTAATGTTAGATGCAATGGTTGGAGTAGATATAATAGATAGATATTCATTACCGAAACCAAATTTTAGTTATTTGGAAGAACTTGAGAATGAGCCTAATAATCTACAGATAAGTTATTCACTTGATCTTGGATATGCGAAGGTTCTTGATTCAGGAGTTGAAAAAGTAATTCTAGACGCAATTTATAAATTTGAGAATTTAAATTGGTCAATTGAAGAAAGTAGTATTAAACTGCCGAGTCCAGCAATGGCGCATTGGATTATTTGGACTACAGGATTTTATTATAATTTAAAGCCTTATATAGAACAGTGGGGAGATAAAATGGATCCTCAGTTAGTTGAAATATTAAAAATAGGATCTCAATTTACAGTTGATAATATAAAATGGGCAGAAATTCGAAGAGAAATGGTTTATGAAGAAATCTGCCGAAATTTTAAAAATTTTGATATTTTAATAACCCCCACTTTAGCTTGTCCTGCTTTTGATTTAGATAGACAATATCCGGAAAGAATTGATGGGAAAAAGGTAGATCCAGGAGCATGGTTACCATTTACAGTTCCTTTTAACTTGAGTGGACATCCCGCTGCCTCAATACCATGTGGGTGGTCTAGTAATGGATTACCAATAGGGATGCAAATTGTTGGTCCTCGTTTAGATGAGTTAAAAGTACTTCAAGTTTCAAGAGTCTTTGAGGAAATATCTCCATGGCAAGATAAAAGGCCAAACTTTAAATCTTAAAATATTAATTCTTTTTCATTTTTTGTCTTTAAAAATAGCTCTAATTAGAAGTAGTGATATATGAAGAATCTCCAATAGTAATACTTTTCTTAATTAAATCTTCTAATATTGTATAATCTCCGACAATACTTCTCGAGGATATGATTTTTTTCAAATTTGCCCCATCACCAATTACAGATTCTGACAAAATACATTTTTCTAAAACTACATGGTCTCCAATTGAAACATTTGGGCCTATAACAGAATCAATTATTTTAGTATCTTCTCCAATATAGACGGGGGGAACAATCCTTGAATCTACAATATTACCAGATTGTTGTAATTTTTCATATGTGGGGTCTGGTATTTTGGCTTCTGTTAGTAATAGACGATTTCCAGCTATTAAACTTTCAGGTCGTCCAAAATCTAAAATTTCTTGATTCATTTCACTAATTTTTAATTTGAAACCTTCTTCAATTAATTGTTGAATAATAGGAGTAATAGTATGTTCTTGACCATTTTCTAGTGGGATCTTACTCTGTTCTTCTAATAATTCAAATAATCGTGGTACCATATTCATTCCAAATAAATAGGCTCCAGCTACTGCAAAATTTGATTTAGGATCCCTTGGTTTCTCATCAATATCCCTCACATTGCCATTTTCGTCTAAATCTATCACACCATAAAATTGAGGATTATCAACTTGATGAACATTTATTACACCATCACATATATCTTGATGAAAATTTAATAAAATTTGAGAATATTCTTCTAATGGATATCTATCGCTCAAAAATATGAAATTATCATCATTTTCGACAAGACTTTTTGCTAATAATATCGCATCTCCAAGTCCACTAAAATATGGCGTATCTGCTTCGTAACCTAATGGTTTTTGTTCTATAAAATGCAGATTAAAATAATCTGAATGATGTACTTTAAGATATTCTGTTATTTGTCTTTTTTTATAGCCCACAATAAAACAAATATTAGTTCCCTTGGGAAATGAATTCTTAAGTTTTATAAGGATATGATCAATTAATCGTTTTCCTGCTATTTTTAAAAAAGCTTTTGGTTTAGAATAAGTAAATGGTTGCAATCTTTTGCCAACACCGGCAATAGGACAAATAAGCCACATTTATTATTCAAAAGATATCTAATTTTAATTATAGAAGATATAAACATCTATAAAATAAAAAGTATATTGAAATTTATTAATTAACTCAAAAAATTCTAATGATTTGTTCTAAAATTTCGTAGTATTCCGTCTCTTTTTGTTTTTCTGTTATAATGCCTTTTAATTTTCTTAAATAGTAATTATCTGAATTTGTTCTAGGTGTGTTATTTAATAATTTATTTAAAGCAACTCTAATCTTCTCATCAAGGAATTTCGGAGGAATTTCTTTATACCTTTTAATTAAACTCCTTTTCTGAGTATAATTGTCGGATTTTACTCTCAGTTCAGTATCATAATTAACAATTGAATATAAATTCCTTATCCATGTTTCAATTTTGGTAATGTCTCCTTTTATATATGTCCGTTGATTCAACCAATTTTTAAACTCTAAAATATTATCTAAAAAATTATCTCTTTTTGATATTTCATCAGTTTTTTTTTCAACTTTTTGAACAATATTTTGAATTTTCTTTTTTTTTAAATCCTGAACTTCTTGCTTCGAAAGACTTTTAAAGGCTTTCTCTCTCCTTAAGCGGTCTTCTTTTGAATCTTCTTCATTTAGCCATTTATCAATAGACATATTAATTTTCACAATTATTAATTGCGATATTATTATTTTGTTTTTTATTAAGTATTTAACAAGTACGAGAGATTTCTTACTAATAATATATTTCAAATAAGTTAAAATTTAGGTTCAATCTTTATAATTATTAACACGATGATGATAAAAGGAATTATTTTTGATTTTGGGTTTACATTGTTTCACTTTATTAATCCTTCTGTTGAAAGATATTATGAATGTTATAAAAATGGTTTAGAAAAGTCTATTGAGATTCTAAAGGAAAAACAAATTTGGAATGAGAATTTGTCGCCTGAATCATTTTTTGAGGAATTTATTAAAAGAAGACAAAATTTTTTCAAAGAAAGCATTAAGACAAAAACAGAATTTCCCACTTCTATGATTTTTAAAAGTGTTTTAGAATCTCTTGGAGAAGAAAAAATTGTTTCTAATCTCGAACATATCGATGAAAATACCTATGATAAATTAGCTGAACTATATCATTCATGTGAAGAAGATGAATGGAAACCTTTTGAAAAAACAAGGCAAACGTTAGAAACATTGACAGAAATGAAATTAAAATTAGCTTTAATTTCCAACCATCCAAATCATAAAACTATAAAGAATATGTTAAAAAGGCATGATCTAGCGAAATTTTTTAATCCAATAATGACCTCTGCCAAACATGGGAAAAGAAAACCCGATCCTAGTATATTTTTCTATACAATTGAGAAAATGGGCTTAAAGAACCAAAATAATTCAATTATTATGTGTGGAGATGAATATGCTGATATTATTGGTGCTCAAAGAGCAAATATTCAGTCAATTTTGCTTGAAAGAAAATATAAATTTCCTTTCGAAAAAGAAATTAATGTAGAAAATCTGAGAAAAATAAGCATTATCTCGGAAATTTTAGATTATATTTACTGAAAAAATAAGTCTATATTCAATGCGTTTAAATACTAATGGCCTGGGGGGGATTTGAACCCTCGATGTCCAGTGTGAAATGCTTTTTCACATATCTGGCTCCGCAAGCCAGCGCCCTATCCATTCCATATCTCAAAATATTTTCTAGAGATATACTAGACTACCAGGCCTAAATTAATTATGAATTTTAATTTTATTAAGATTTAATTACGATTATATTTTATTGAATTTCTTTAGCTTTTTAGTTTTTTTTTACTTTAACTATAGTCAAATCCTACTATAATTAAAGTGCTTGAATCAATTAGATTATCACTTTATTTATTGATGTAATAATTATTTCCTCTTATAATATAAGTATATTCATGAAATGTTCCTATTATGAGATCTATAAGAAAACCCATTGTTCTCCACTACTTTAATTTAAGTATTCCCTAACATAATTAGAGGATGTATCTATATAAAAGAAATAAAACTTATCATTTTTGAAAATAGGAGATAATGCTTTTATTTGAAAAAGAGCAACAAACAAATTTTATTAAAATTTATTATAAATAATAATATTTTTAACATTATTTAGGATGTTAATTATAATTGAGGATTATAAATCCTCAAAATTATTAGTCAGAAGTAAATTTTCAATGAACGTCGAAGAGATAAAAAAGTTCTTATGGTTAAGTGGATTGAAAAATTCAGTTAAATTCAATGGTAAACCAAACAAAAAAGCAGTAATGGGAAAACTCATAGCTACGAGATCTGAATTAAGATCAGAAACTAAAATAATTCTACCATTATTAGAGCAAATTATTGGAGAAATATTACAATTAACTATTGATCAGCAGAAAGAGCAGTTATTAAAATTGGATCCACATGCTTTGGATAAAGAAGAAAAAAGGAAAGAAACAAAAGAATTACCGGAATTACCAAATGTTTCTGATTATAAAAAAGTGGTAATGCGTTTAGCCCCTTATCCAAGTGGTGCATTACATATTGGAAATGCTAGAATGATTATATTAAATGATGAATATGTAAAAAAGTATAATGGAGAACTTATTCTATTTTATGATGATACAATTGGAAGCCCAAAATCATTACGTGACAGTCCTAAAGCTAAATATGTATTGCCTCAAGCTTATGATTTAATTAAAGAAGGCTTAGATTGGCTAGGGATTAAATATGACAAAATATATTATAAAAGCGATCGCTTAGAAATATTTTATGAGTATTGTGAAAAATTAATTAAAGATAATATCGCTTATGTTTGCTTTTGTCCTGCAGGCAAATTTAGGAATGAATATAAAAAAAATAAAAAAGACTGCCCACACAGAACTCAATCGATTGAAATAAACTTAGAAATGTGGCAGGATATGCTTAATGGGAAATATCATGAAGGTGAAGCTGTTGTTAGGTTAAAAACTGGAATGGATCAAAAGGATCCAGCTTTACGAGATCAAATAATTATGAGAATTTCTGAAGCAGAACATCCAAGAGTTGGGAATAAATATTTAGTGTGGCCAATGTTGGAGTACAGTTGGGCTATTGATGATTTCCTCATTGGTGCAACTCATATATTAAGAGGAATAGATTTAGTAAAGGAGGGTATTATTGAAGAGTTTATATGGGATCATTTTGGTTGGAAAAAAGCGGAATTACTTTATTATGGAAGATTAAATTTTTCTGATATGAAATTAAGTAAAACAGAATCAAGAAATAATATTCAAAGAGGTAAATATGAAGGTTGGGACGATCCACGAACATGGAGCTTACAATCTCTAAAAAAACGTGGAATTAGGTCGGAAGCATTACGAGAATCGCTATTAGATCTTGGTATGTCCCAATCTGGAATAACATTCTCCGTAAATTGGCTATATTCAAAAAATCAGGAAATAATAGATGAACTTTCTAACCGTTATTTTTATGTAGAAGATCCAATTTTACTAGTAATTGATAAAGTACCTGAAAAAGAATATATTTCGGAACCATTATTACTTCCAACAGACCCTAAAAAAGGAAAAAGAAAGATTAAATGTAGGGTAAAAGAAAATCAGTTAATGGTACTTATTTCTTTAGCTGATGTAAAAGCATTAGAAACAGGGGTAATTGTAAGGTTAAAAGATTTATTAAATATCAAGATAAATTCTATTAATCTAAGAAATAAAAGAATAAATGCTACATATCATAGTAAAGAATTAAACCGAGAATTTCCAATTATCCATTGGGTATCTCAAAATGAGAACATAGAAGTATCCATCCTAAAGCCTGATGGGAAATTATCAAAAGGATTTGGTGAGATAGAACTATTGAAAATACCTATGGATAAAACAGTTCAATTCGAACGGTATGGATTTGTAAATCCTATTAAAAGAGAAAAAAATCATCTATATTGTTATTTTACTCATTAATTATCATTCACAATATAATATATGGATGCAAAAATCCTAGTTTATTCTTTGAGGTCTTAGATTATTATATAAAGATAATAAATCAAGATATTTTGATAATAGAGGATATAAGGATAAAATTTTAATAATGTAATATAAATTTATTACTCTATAAGAAATATAATAAATTTATTTCAAAAAGGAAACATACAATGATCTCTTACCTTCCCTGTAAAAAATGTGGTTCTGGGCTTCCTATTGTGAAGAGATCCATAGCTATGTGTCCTTATTGTGGAGTTAAAACTTCCTATATTGATTCAAAAATTTCGTTCAAATATTTTTTGAATGAAATCTTGCATCTTGAATCAGTTAAAAATAAGAGAAATATTAAAGATTCAGAAATCGAAAGAAGAAAATCCTTAATTCAATCTTGTTTTTATAAACTAACCTCTGATTTTAATGAATATAGACATTTAATAATTACCAAATTGGATAATATAAAAATTGATCCTGTAAAATTATATAATTTAATCCGTATTGCTGGCAATTTTGAGATTATTATTGAAAATTATCTATTGGAATATCTAAAAAACGAACCTATAAGAATAAAATATCAAGAATTCCGAGATATTGCTTATATAATCAATAAATCTTCCTTAGGATTATATTTTAGCTATTTAGCTAGAAATTCAATTTACTTTGAAAATTGTTCTGAATATTATCGATTTGCTGAAAAAAATTACCAGAATATTTTAGATTTTTGTAATATAACAAAATTTGAAAATAAGTATTCCAAAATTTGTGAAAAAAAAGCTATATATGAAATTTTAAGTGAATTTGCTGCAATATTAAGGGGAATTCTAAATAAAAATCCTAAATATTATTCAGAAAAATTAAAAAAGTTATTATTTAAATTAGAAAAAATTAATAATATAGGATTTCAAAAAGATATTTTATATACTCAAATTGAGAGTATTTACTTATTGGAGCATAATACTAGTCTATTGTTAGAAAAAATAAAAATTGATAATCCTTTTATTTCTAATTATTCTTTAGAAGAAAATTTTATTTTTGATATAGAGGAAAATCTTAATAAAATAAATAGAGTAAGAAATTGGATAAAAAATATATCAGATAAATATAGAATCTTTCAAAAAAATCTTTTAAAATTACATTCTGGAAGATTTATTAATTATTTAGAATCATATCGCACAGAATTTACTAATTATGAATATATAAATGTTAAAAGATTTAATAGATCATTAGAACAAATGATTAATAAGGCTTTTGACGCTTATAACTCTGAAGTTGTTGAAGCTATGGACTATTTGAGTAATATATTGCATAATAATATCATCAATGAGAGTGTTCTTAAGAAATTTGAAATTGAATATAATGCATTAATTAAATTAGATGGTATATTAAAGAACATCATTAATAATATTTTTCAGAAGCCTCTATTCCGAGAATTTACATCAGAACATTGCAAGAAATTAGTTTCACTTATTTCAGTTAAACATGCAGAATTTGATAAACAAATATTGAATTATATTAATAAGATATTACAAAATTTCGAAGAATTTAGAGAAAGGAATGTTCTCTCTTTAGAAGAGCAAAAGAATCAATTCAAATCAGAATTAAAACCTACTATCCAAAAACTTCTTAATCTAAGTTTTAACCTAGATGAAAGAGTTTTATCTTACCCACTATTCATCGATCTCGAAGCAAAAAATGAGATCTTAAAACAAAACAATCCTGAAGTTTTAAATCTTAGAATTAAGAATCCAAATTTAACGGATATTAAAAATCTTAAACTATATTTTTTTATGTCGAACTCCTTTCACTCTAAATTGAAATTTACTAATATTAAACATCTTAAATCAAATGAAGGGAGACGAATTAAAATTAAAATTATACCTAAAAAACCAGGAACTTCTCTTTTTATGGTAATGGCAGAATATCAGCATACTAATAAAGCATTTTGGATGCCTTCAATAAAATTTAAATTTAAGATTGAAAGATCTGAACAAATTACAACTTATAATTATTATAGATATAATAATCTAGAGCACTTTCAAACTCAAAATGAGTTTATTAGAACTTATAAAATTATAAAAAATTATCTTTAAATACTCGTCTGAACTGTATTTTAGAAATAATAATCTTTTTGTAATTTAATTACCTTTTGCATTTTGAAAATGAATAATAGAGAAATTCCTGAATCTGGAGAATCTAAGAAAGAAATGGTAAATGATACAAAAAGGTGGTCTTTTTGTCCAGTATGTGGAAATATACTATCAGACGTCAAAAATCTTAAGTTTTGTATAAAGTGTGGAATAAATCTTCAATTTCTGAAGGAAAATAAATATGTTCAAGCAAAAAGAGTGCAAAATCCTTATATCACACCAACCTTATCCCCTCCGCTTTCCAAGCCTCCCATTAAATATGGTCCGAAAAAAATTTCAGATGAAGAAATATTTAATACAAAAGAATTAAAATTGTGGGGTACTTGGCCTTCCATTGGGATTCCATTATTGGCCTTTGTTATAATGACTATTGTAACTGCGGCAATTATGTTTATTATAATGTTCTTTTCTTTTAATTTTAATCTTAATCTATTAAATAATTTAATATCAAATCCCTACTTCGTAATATTTAGTTTATTTATTGAACTGATTTTTATACTTGTTCCTGTACTATACATAGGTCAATATTTTCAAAATCCTACTTTAAAAAACAGACTTGAATTATTAGGTTTTACTAGAAAAGGTTTTAATAGAGTAGGATTAATTCAAGAAATCTTAATAGGATTAGGATTTGCTATAGTAGGAATCGTATTAGTATTGGGATCATCCTTTTTAATTGAGAGATTCTTGGAGTCTGTTTTTAATGTTACATTTAGCAATGCTTCAACAGAGACAGATATAATCTTCTCTTCAGCAGATATTCTCATCATCGTTCTCTTTTCTATTTTAATGATTCTTGTTATAGGACCATCTGAAGAAATATTATTTAGAGGTTTTATGCAAAAAGGTCTAACCCGAAATTTAGGAAATTGGGGGGGAATTCTGCTTACTGCATTTATTTTTGCGATTATTCACGTCTTAGAAATTATTATCTCATATTTAGATAGTCCAATCCTCTTACTTTTTTCATTTATTTATTCATTTATTCCTTATTTTTTGATCTCCCTTTTACTAGGATTAACTTACTATTGGCGGAATGAAAACCTAATAGCTGTCATTATTACTCATGGTGTGTATAACTCATTAACTATAATTTTAGCATATTTTTTTCCATTTTTATTTTAGATTTTACTCTAAATCACCAATCATGATACAAAAATTTAAAGAAGTAGCGAAAAAAAAAAGTTCTAATATTGGAATTGGGTTAGGAACGTCTGAAGATCATAATCAAAAAATCTTACAAGCTAGCTTGAATTTTGTACGATTAAATAAAGCGAATGTGTATATTTTTGGTACTTCAAATCAAATAAAGAATCTTCATAAACAAACCCCAGAAAATTCTCAAGTAAAATTTATTGAATGTCAAATCCCTGAATATGCAATTTTAACCTCTTTAATTAATAATACAATTCAATCTATTGTAAGGGGTTCTATGAGCTCAAATAAATTCTTACATAATCTTAAAAAAGAGTTAAATGTTAAAAAAATTAATAGGTTAGCATTATTGGAAACAAATTTTGGGCAACAATTCTTCTTTGGACCAGTTGGGATTGATGAATGTAAAAACCTTAAGAACAAAATTCATTTTTTAGACTTAGCGATACAAAAACTACTGGAATTTGAATTAATACCAAAAGTTAGTATTTTGAGTGGGGGTAGAATAAGTGATATCGGTAGAGATACTAAAGTTGATAATTCAATTCAGGATGCTGATAAAATAGTTGAATTATTAAAACAAAAAATTAAAGATCTGGAGATCTCTCATGATGAGATATTAATCGAAAAAGCGATTGAAAATAAATCAAATTTAATACTTGCACCCGATGGTATCTCTGGAAATTTAATTTATCGTACACTAGTTCACTTAGGTGGAGGCAAAGCATATGGGGCAATTTATATGGGACTAGAACATGCAATAATCGACACTTCTAGAGTAGGGGATTTTACTGAAATACAAGGTGCTTTATTGTTAGCACTTGCTTTATCAAAATGACAATTTCATTTTACATCTTAATAATCAATAATCTATACTTAAACTATAGATTAAATTATTATGTTAGGAACACTAAAGAATTGATGAGTATTCCTTATTTATTTTAATTAGTTAAAAATATCTATTAAAAAAAATATCAATTTTCTCAGAAAAACATATTACTATAGAAAAAAACAAAAAGGAAAAAAAAAGTTATTTAACTTAAAGCTCCGATAAGCGTCGCAAGAAGTATAACAATTCCTCCAATCCAACACCCAAAGATAATTAATAAAATTCCAAGTACTCCTAAAATAGTGGGAGTATAATGTATTGGTTTTATTCCTAATAGAATAACAATAATTGCAAGAATTACAGCAATAATATCAATATATAATCCAAAACTCCAAAATCTAAAAATACCTATCAACTGTATTATTGATTCTATCAGGGCAATTACCCCGCCAATTATTGCTACAACACACATTAATTTATCTGATGCTTGCAACTTGCTCCATACCATTTGATTCACCTTTCTTATTTTTATGATTTTTTTTATCAAAAAATAGAATAGAACAATTTATAAATTTTAACTAAAAATAACAAGATTACATTAATAAATAGAAGAATAGTATTCCTATTTCTAATTATTTTCAATAAAAAGAAATTATGAATATTTTTCAATAATATAATTTTGTAAGGAACACACATATTTTTCAAGATTTAATATGAGAATTCTCTGTTCTACTTCACGAAGATATGACACATCTAAAAAATTGAATAACTCTTTTAATCTATTAATATTATCAAATAATTCTACGATTATTTTCCAATCATGCGCCCATTCATAATCTTGAAATTCTTCCATTTGGATAATTTTTATCATCTCCATTCCTAGTTATTTTGAGTTATGTATAATAATTCATTTTAAAAAATATTGAGATACTCAAGGAAAAGTAATTTCTATTATTTATGAATTGTTGGAAAAATTATCTTTCAAAAATTTTCTGTACCTACTAAATAAAAATCCATCTATTTTTCAAAAATAAAAGAGTAATATCATTATTATTTAAGGGAAGAAGGGAGGTTTTATTCCCCAAGATCTTAGGTTATCACTAAGATATTAAACGAACACTTCGATCTTCTTAAGAAGAAGATTTATACTGATTAAAAACCTATATGAATTAGTAGTTATTTATTAAAATTAAATTAAATAATGAACATAAAAAACATTAGTATAAATATATTATAAAATCTCTTCTGTCATTAAAATATTATTTGCTTATGCTTCCATCACAATTTCAAAATCTTATCAAGACATTACAATCAGGAAAGATCTCAGATTTTGTAAGTCTAGTCAAAAAATTTACTGAAAAGAGAAGCTCTTATATAATTGATTCAGAAAATTATGATAAATTCAGAAATCTTCTCAAAAAAACTTATTATGCTACGCTCTCGGAATTCTTGACGAATATGCGATTTGATGAGTTTAGTAAGTTATTTAATATTTCTGATAAGATAGGAATCTTTATTGATGTCGCTAATATCGATGTTATAGGGATTATTAGTAAATTACATGTAGATGGTATAAAAATTGGAAATACAGGTAGAATTATTGAACTCGTTAGGTTTTTTAATAAATACAACTTATTAGAGAGGAATTTAACAGCAGAGGAATTAGAAATAGTTCAAGAAATAAAAGAGAATGACAAACTACTTATTGAAACTTTAAAGGATCTATTTGGAAATGTTACGGATTCGTTAATATTTTATGTCTGTAAAATTATGCCACACGATTATATAGTATGGCTACGGGATCGAGATTTTGTAGTCGATCCCAATTTTTTAAAAAATTGGACTGATAATTTCTCCATATATGGTTTAAGTGTTAGGAATTTAGGAAGAGTAGAAGATTTTATAAAAAAGGTGGAAACTACGCAAAACTCTGGAAATTTAGATAAGGCGTTCTTAACCTTAAGATTTAATCCTCGCTACATTATTAGCTATGAGAGCCAACATATTTTACGTGAATATCATGAAATACATCTTGTTTACCCTGAGAATATAAAAAAAAATAAAGAAAAAATCCTCGATAAAGATAATTATAATTTTTATAGTCTATCAATGGTGATTTTCGGGGGATTAGGACCAGAAGGTTTTGGTTTTACTTATTCTACTCCTAAAGGAGAAGTTATAGAAATATGTTCCGATCAAAAAGAAACAGAAGCTATCATAATTAAGTTCAAACAATACCTAAAGAGAAAATTTTTAGATAAACTTGAAAAAGAAATGGAAAGTTTAAAAATAAATATTGACATTAGAAGAAAAGTAATTAATTATTTATCAGATATTATTAATCCCAAAGAATTAATTAGTTATACTAACAAAAATTCAATTTTAAGAAAAATAAGAGATTTCTTGTTTCAGTTTGATGAATTTCAGAAGATACAAGAATCTGGACTTGAAGATATCCTCCTAAATATTTCTATTGCAATTTCAATCATACTTAAAAGTGTTAAACTTAAAGATCAATTCATGACTCGGATGGAGTTAGTAGCTGATAATAAATTAAAATCTGAAGATTTAGCAAAACTCACGAGCTTAAAAGGAAAATCCCATTATGACGTTTTAAGGGAAAGGATTTTTCTCCAAAATAAACCAAAATGGTTTTTCAAAGACTATCCTGAAGAAATAAAAGAATTTGAAAATGAATATAATAAATTAGCTGGAAGAAGATGGAGATGGTAAATTAAGATCTTTAATAATACTTTTCTACTAATTGTTTTTTTAAAATTGTTCTAATCAAGTGAAAGAACTTGAAATTAAATTGTTCAATTTTTTAAACGTTTAAAGAAAAATGGGAGAGGGGGGAATTGAACCCCCGACCACTTGGCCCCCAGCCAAATTAACTTGATTATTTAAATACTAATTAATGTATCATACCAAGCTAGACTACCCTCCCACTTAAGCAAGGGTTCAGTATATTATGTAAAGTATAGTGAAAACTGGTAATTAAATCTTTTTTGTTTCAATTCCTTAAACTTTAACCAATAATTTTTAAATTCTTTTAAGAGTTTTCTATATTAACTTTTAAATTATATTTATATACATTTCTAAAAATTTGCGTTCCAGAAAACCATTTGTAATCTTTTGGCCTCAATATTTTGAAGTAAAAAGGAGTCGTAGTGATGGTAGACGAATTCCTAAGAAATTTGCTTCAGAAAAAGTTAGTTTAGAAGATATCTCCAAATCAGCACAGAATTTAGGTTATAATACACAGATTGAAAGAGGTTATAAATATTCTAGAACATGGTGGGATAATGCGGGAAGAGTATTAATAGATATAAAGGGTAAAAAGAAAAATAGAGTAATGCTGGAAGTAGCGAAGGAAATTAGAAAAATACATACAGAAGGATAGTATCGCTATTATGCATGAGTTTTCCTTTGCCCTTGATATTTTTAAAGTTGCTGAAGCTACAGCACTTAAATATAATGCTAAAAGAATAACCGAAGTTTTACTTGAAATTGGGGAATTAACACTTATAGTTCCTGAACTCCTTCAACGCTCTTTTGAAATGGCTACGAAAGGGACAATAGCAGAGGGGGCTAGATTAACAATTACAATAACACCTGGAAAAGTAAAATGTCGAGATTGTAATAAAATTTCGGAGGTATCTATAACTCGAGAAGCACAATTAACTGGGCTTCAACTTTTTAAATGCTCTCATTGTGATAGTAATAATACTGAAATTGTTGAAGGTAAAAAAGCAAATGTAAAAAATATCAAAATTCAAGAATAAGTTAATTAAAGTTGTTGAAATCTTAGAAATTAAGGGAACTTTTCAGATCTTTTCACTTTTAAAATTTATACTAAAATGGCATTTAGCAATCCATGCTGTCCAGGTCTACTCGTTATTTTTGCATTCCCTAATTCGGTCTCAACAATCGCTCCTTTTGTTAGTACATGTCTTCGATTCAAATCTTTAGAAGCATCGTTGCTTTCAAATCGTAAAATTCTAACTTTTTTTGTTTTATTTGTATTTGGATCTGTTACATTGATAAATTGAGACGCAAATAGCCTAATTTTGAAATTTCCTCCCATAGTACGTTGTTTTTTCTTTTTTTCTTGCCCTATTTCTGTGTCTATCCTAGGACGTTCCAACTCTCTTTTTCTTTTCTTTCTAAAATATTTATATTTCTTCCCTGTATATTTTCGCTTACTTCTTACTTGAGACCTTGCCATGAAATACTTACCAAATTTAAACCGATTGAATATTTAAAATAAGGAAGGATATCTTTAAAATTTTTTTAAAAATCCCCCTTAATTATGATTTATTAAGGTAAAATAAATATAGTACAAATTTTTATTTATTATATATTATATATCATTAATCTAGTTATTCAATATAATCATATCTAATTCTTAGGAAAATGATGGAAAATAATTTTCATAAAAAACCATTGGATCATGAACAATATGAGAAGATGCTTCAAACAGGAACAACAACCATTGGTATTATGATAAAGGATGGAGTTGTTATAGCCACTGATTCACAAGCAACTGCAGGAACCTTCGTGGCATCTAAACAAGCTCAGAAATTATTTGAAATTAATAAATATACTGCAGCTACCATCGCAGGAGGAGTTGCGGATTGTCAGTACGTCATAAATCAAATTCAAGCTTTATCTCGTTTAAAAGAAATTGAAGAAGGAGAAGTAGCTGAGCCAAAATATGTAGCTAGCCTTTGCAGAAATATATTATTTAGTGGTAGAAGCTATTTTGTAAGTTTGATGATTGTAGGTGGTTATTCAGTAAAACAAAAGGATGGCATCCTATATGGGATCGATCTTCTAGGTACGTTGTATGAAGAGGATAGCTATTTATCTTTCGGTTCTGGTAGTCCATTTAGTCTTGGAGTGCTAGAGGCGGATTGGAAACCTAATTTAACGAAAGCAAAGGGTATTGAATTAGTAAAAACAGCGATAACTAGTTCAAAAGAAAGAGATGCGGGTTCAGGTTATGAACTACAAATTTGCACTATAGATAAGAATGGTTTTAAGCAAGTTGAATAATCGTTTTTATTAAGAACTAAAATTTTCTAACTTGTCTCTTTTGTTTTGTTTCTTTTTTAGTAATGTATTACTATAAAAACTAAAGAAACAATCCCAACTAATAAAAATATTAAATTCTTGTCATAGGTATTTTCTCTGTAAAAATAGATTAGTTATGTTGAATTAATGCTATCTTGGCTCCATTTGGATCTTCTAAGAAAGCAAGGGTCCCAACCGTTATTGGTATAGGGTCCATGGTGATTTTGGCACCTTTAGATTTGAGTTCTTTCACTGTGGTGTTTAAGTCTTTAACTTCGATTCCCACCGAAAACAGACCAATTTCACTTTCAGTATTTTTTATAAGTTCTATCATAGCATCCCCTTGACCTTTCAATAATGTAATTATCACTCCAGGCAGGGGGGTATATTGGCTATCTACTTCAAAATCCATAATTTCAGTATAAAATTTGATGGATTTTTCCATATTCTCAACAATTATGGTAGCATATTTAACTTTCATATTTTATCTCAACCACTAATTATAATTCATCAATAATCAAATTATTTTTCTAAAATTTGAATTTGTTTAAGCTCATTAAAAATATAAATAAATCCATTTAATTTTTCACTATTAGCATTCATAATAGTCCAAATTAGATGTTTAAATTTAGATACACCACTTTTATAATAACCTTCCATATATGGAATATCTATTCCACTAGGGTACGCACTTCCTGGATGAGAATGAAATATGCTAATAAGTTGATAATTGTATTCTTTAGAATAAGTACTCGAAATTTCTATTAATTTATTATAATCATCCATTAAAAATGCGATTGGACTTTTATGGCTAGATTCAATACACTCGAATTTAATACCATAAAAATGATAAAAAAATTCATCTTTACTATTGGATTTTTTTTGCTCCTCAATCTTCCCAAAAATCAAACCACAAGCCTCATTAGGCTTAGCTTTCATAACACATAGTTTAATATCTTCTAAAACTTCAACATTTACGAAGAGAATTATATCTTTTTCAATTTGCAAATATCTAACCCCCTAATTAAACTATCGTTAAAGCTGCATTCAGAGCCGCTAATCTTGCTTTTTCAGCATTCTCACCTAACCCTATTATCACAACATCGTTTTCCTCTAATTGTATATTATTTTTAGTAAAAAGAGTATCAATGTAATTAAAAGTAGTATCTTCAACTTTCATTGGTTCTTTCCCTTTTTCAGAAAGTGAAGTCTGAGGAAAAATTAAATTTTCACCGTTATAAATTAAGCACGTGGCTCCTTCACCACCTATTTTAATTGCAGCATCTCTTTGTTCAATTCCATTAGAAATCTTATCTGCTGCCTTTTTTACTAAGCAAAAATATGGATAATTTCCATCAGGCCTAATAACAATCTCTTTTAATTCAATCGGATTTCCAGCTTCTATTAAAGGGATTTTTACTTTAATTTTTTTTAAAAAAGTCATACCTTCCTTAGTAAGAATATGACCTTTTCTCTTATTTTCATTAGTCAATACAATAATAAAGTTAATATCTTTGTTTAATTTCTTAATAAGCGATCTAGCTGTTCCAGAACCAATTAATAATTCGTTTTGTAAGCGATACCTTCCAATACCGTCTTTATTTTCTTCAAATATAAATAATGCTAAAATAACATGAACTTTCTCAAATGAGGGCTTGATCGTAGGACTCTTAAACAAAGTATCTAATTCTTCAAACATTAATACATTCAAGTAAATTTAATTAATATAAATAAGTTAAAAAAAAATTTAAATCAGAATGTAATTTTATTAAATATCTAGATTTTGAAAATTCAACTTGACCTATCATAATTATACATTTAACTCTAATAATATGCCTAAAAAAAAAAAAGAACGTAATCCTAACAAAACTCAAAATTTAGTTATTTTTAAAGAACAAGAAGAGCCTCCAAAGAAAACAATAAATAAATATACCTTTGAGGAAGTTGATCAAGAGTATAAAATTAAATGTAAATGTGTTTATGCTCCTTTTGGAAGTCATTTTCGATATTCAATTCTTATTGATAATCAAAGTCATGCTCCAATTACTGAATTGAACATTAAAATACGGTATCCTGAATTTTTAACTCTTACTAGAGCTTTTCCACCTACAATTAGAATTCCACAAGTTATAACTGAAAAAAAAAAAAAAAAATCAAATAAACTTAGAATTTGATGAGTTAAATGAAAAAAGTAATAAACAAATTCATCTTCATTTTAGCCCTAATTCATTGGATAGAAAAGGAGATATAAGAACTATCGTTACCTACGTAAACAATAAGGATACTATTAGAGTGTTAGATTCAGGACCAGCCCAAATAATAGTTGATAAAATCGTTTTAGAACCAAAAATAGTTCCATCAAGTTATATAAGCGAATTTTCGAATCAACCTGGAATTAAGAAAGTAATTAAGAGTATGGGTATAGCTATTGAACATCAAGTACATTCTGAAATAATTTTTGATATTCTAGAAAACCTATTTTTACTTCATAATTTCCAACTAGTGACTAAGGATGTTAAAAAAAAAATTTTATGGTATTTTGGAACCGAATCCTTAATTAAAGAAGATATTTTAGCAATAGGTCAAATTGTGTCAAATAAAATAGAAATAATAGCGTCTTCACTAAATCATTATCTACTAATTTCATTTTTAACACAATTCTCAAATAATTTTAAACAACATTTAGTAGTAAATGGAATTATAAGTTCTAAAGAAAAAGTTCTTGATTTAGAATGTAAAAATTGTGGTGCAATTTTATCTTTTTTTCCGCAGAAAAGCGAAAGGATAGAATGTCAAAAATGTAATTATGAACAAACTATTTGGTAATAATTCAAAAACATAATTTTCTACTATATTATAATAATTTTTAAAAAAGTTGATTATAAAAAGAAAATGGAATATAAGGATATATTAAGTAAACTAGCTCCATGTGGGCTGAACTGCTATAAATGTTTTGCTAACTCTGAGGGTGCAATAAGAGAGACTAGTATAAATCTTCAGAATTTATTAGGATCATTTGATATATATGCTGAAAGATTTTCATCATTTCTTCCTATTTTCAGACAATATCCTTCTTTTAAAGTCTTACTTAATTATTTAACTAAAGAGAACTGCTTAGGATGTAGGAATGGTTCTTGTTTATTTCCCAACTGTGGAGTAAAAGATTGTTATAGAAATAAAAAGATTGATTTTTGCTTTCAATGTAATGAATTTCCTTGTGAGAAAACTAATTTTGATTCCCATCTTAAACAAAGATGGATTAAAATAAATAAAAGAATGAAAGAAATTGGTATTAAAGCATACTATAAAGAAACAAAAAATTTACCAAGATATTAATTATATTTTAAGAGTTGAACATTAATAATTAAATCGGAATTTTCTTTTTATTTAAATAAATTTAAGATAAACTATATAATTATCTTTTCCTCTTATTTATTATTGATCCAGTTTAAATTATTAAACTAAAAGACTCTAGAATCCCATTCTTTTAAAAAAACTCATATAATATAATTTTAAAAATTTATATATATAGCATTTCAGAATTTGATTATTTTTTCCCTATCATTTTCAAATTCGATTATTCCAAGAGTTAAGCAAATTTAAGACTATCATTTAGTTAAAAGACACTCAAATTTCATTACAAATCAAGTTACCATAAAATTATCTAAACTTCAACGAGATT
This sequence comes from Promethearchaeota archaeon, assembly GCA_019058245.1. Classification (GTDB taxonomy): domain Archaea; phylum Asgardarchaeota; class Lokiarchaeia; order Sigyniarchaeales; family SOKP01; genus Loki-b32. Next base: position 19,830 of record JAHPZJ010000003.1, read on the forward strand.
GATCGTCTTCTTAAGTCTGAATTTTGTCGTTCAATTTTTTTTGTTTTTTTCTCCATAAAGTTAAGTATAGATAAAAATCTTTAAATATATAAAAGATATATATCTATATAACAAACTCTTAAAAAATAACAAATTTCAATAAAAAAAATAAAAAATTCTAAAATAGTGGAGGAATATAAAATGTCCGAATATATTAGTTGGAGTCCTATTAGAAGATTAATGAAACATAATGGTGCTATTATTGTTGCTCGTGATGCAGTTGATGAATTAGTTGATTGGATGGGTCAATCAGCCGAAAAAATTACAAAAACTGCTTTAACTCTCACGAAACATTCAAAAAGGAAGAAGGTAACAAAGGACGACATTCTTTTAGCTATAAAATACTTTTAAATAGATTTAAACGGTTGAGAAGCTTTTCTTATTATCTACTCTTTTTTTTTCTATTTTAATCCCTAATTTTAGTCTAAGAAAATTTCATCTCATCATTTTTCAATTTACATTTTGATATTATAATCTTATTTTTTTTTTTTCGAATAATAATTATCAAATAACCCGCAGGAATGGCTATGATAAATCCCCATAACGGAGAGTTGAATATCAATAAAATACTCCCGAATGGATAGAGAAAACGACAAACAAATTTTATTGCTCGATTTCTAAGTGGTTTTTTATGTATAATCTGAATTGCATATTGGAAAATTGAGGGAATCCAGCAGATTAAAAACATTATTAGAAATATAGGTAAACTAATGAAATTTACAATGAAATAATAGAAAATATTTGCTATTATTAATGCAAAAGCAGCACCTAAAGCAAAAGCAAAACACCCAATACAAATAGCATAATTGAATATATAAAAAACATGTTCATTGAAATCATCACGTTTAGGATTATGATGAGCTAACCAATGGATTATTTTTATATTCTTTTGAGATACTTCTTTTTGATGATGCATTCTTTTTTATTTAGATTATGTAATCCAAAATTTTATGATTATCAAATATTATATTAAGATTTTTTATATTGAAATATAGAGCATATGAGAAAAGAGATTCTAACAATCACAACCACTACAATCGCAATCACAGCCACTACAATCACACCCACTACAGTCTCCACCACCAACATATCCCACTCCTCCTCGTCGTCTCCTACGACCACATCCACCACATGCACTACAACCTATGCAAAGAATCATAATTGATCCTATTACAAGCATAGTTATTGCCGGACTAGGCATGATTACCAATGAAGTTGCTCCAAAATAAATTAATATAATTCCAATGATAAAAACAACACCAATGGCAGCAATTATACCCGCAGTTGCACTTGATGATTTTGGTTTAGATTCCGAAGGTATAGGAGTCGGGGTTGGTATTTGTTGTGTCGGTTGAGTTCGGGGGATTTGACGTCTAGTTGAGGAATCGGTAGTTGCGCCACAAAAAGTACAAAATTTTGCATCATCGGGAATTTTTGAACCACATTGAGTACAATACATTTAAATCAACATTTATTTTATTGAAATCTAATTAATTTTTTTCTATAAAATTAATGAAGCAACTTTATAATTTAAATATAGAAGTACAGGTTAGAACGTTAATTTTCTTATAACTATTATATATTTTTTTGACTATTTTTTAAACATTAATTTTTTTTTTTTTCGAATATTTATGAATCTCGTTAATGAATGAAGTTTATCCTGGAATTTTTTTAATAAAGGAAAAAGGAACTTTTGGTGTAATAAAGCCTTCAGAAAATATATATGTCTTAGCTGGTTCTGATGGCATATTATATGATGCAGGATATGGTAAAAAAAGAGCTGTAATTCACTTAATTAAGGAAATTAAAACAATAAAGGAAAAATATAAACAACAAGGTAAAAGTTTCCATCTCAGTAGAATTATTGTATCTCATTGTCATCCCGATCATTTTAGCGGTCTAAAAAGAATAAGAGAAGCTTTAGGAGTAAAGATAATTCTCACAAATAAAAGTGCTGAAATCATAAAAAATAAGCAGAATTTCAAAAAAAGTTATGAAGCTGACGAATTTAATGATTATCTAAGAGTTAGGAAAGGAATTACAAGGAAAATTGTAAATAAACTGAGAAATGTTTTTACTAACTTTTTTTATCAAAGACTTTATGGATTGTCTTATATAGATGATCCAGAAGAAATTATGGGAGACAATACAAAAATTTCGATTAATGATGAAATATGGGAGATTTTTTCTTCTCCAGGACATGCTGTTGACCATATATCTCTATATAATGAGGAAAAAGGGATCTTATTTTCTGGAGATAATATTTTAAAATCTATAACTAATTGGCTTGGCCCTCCAGATTGTGATGTAGCTGAATATATAAATAGTATCGAGAAAATTCGAAATTTACCCAATCTTCAATTAATTTTAGCCGCTCATGGAAGCCCTATAGAAAATCCTAAGGATAGAATAAGAGAGATACTAACACATAGAAAACAACGGGAAAATCAAGTATTAAAAATAATTCAAGATAATTCTAATAATGGTATTTCTCCAAAAGATATAATCAAAACAATTTATTCTAATAGTACTAGATTCCGACGTCAAATTGCTCGTGGGTGGGTTGTGTTAACTTTAAAAATGTTACAAGAAAAAAATTTAATACAAAGACAAGACACAAAAAAAAAGATACTATTTTTCCCTGTAGAACAGGATTAGAATCTTCGCAAACGTTATTTAATACAAGTTTTAATATTTATTTCTTAATTAATAATTAGATTCTATTAGTAAAAGTTCAATATAATTTTATAAAAATCTTACAACGATGTCATTTTTAAAAGCAATTATCCTTCAGTAATTCTTAAGATGCAAAAATATTTTGGTCAATATTTAAATGGACCCATCTTAAAAAAAAATCAAATTCTTTTTAGATATTATCAAAAAAATACTGTTTGTAATTGCTAAAATAAAAAATCATTAATTATGATACCAACTGGTTTTGAAAAGACTATAATTGGTATTTTTTTAATATCTAGTTGTTTATATAAATAAAATTTATAAAGAGTTCGATATGTACAAGATTATAATGAAAGTAGATAAATTATATGATTATTGGGCCAAAGCTGGATTTATCACTGCACTATTTCTTCTAATTATACTTTTTTTTAACTCAAGAGTACCAATTGGTAGTTTCGAATGGTTATACTGGTTTAGCATACCAGTCTATATGTTCCATCAATTTGAAGAATATGTATACCCAGGAGGGTTTAAAGAGGAATTAAATCAAATTCAAAGCAAAAACTTACCAAACCAAGAAGTTTTAACCAACAAACTAGTTTTATTAGTGAATATAGGGTTTGTTTGGATTCTTAATCTTATATTAATTATTCTGGGAGCGATTTCAGTTATTTTTCCAATAATTTTAATGACAATTGTTTGTTTTAATGGATTTGTTCATGTGGGTGCAAGTATAAAGTTTCACAAATACAATCCAGGATTAATAATAAGTATTATAGGAAATATCCCCCTAGGTCTGTATGTATTATTTGGTTTGGGGATAACTGGTTATGCTTCAATAGTTGAATTAACTATTGGGATATTAATTGGCATTTTACTCCATGCACTATTGTTCATTATATTATTTCTTAGAGCTAAAAGAGGATCTTAAAAGGTTTAGAATTTTCGGTAACTTAATTAAATACATATTTAAATGCTTATTTCTCAATTAATAACTAGATTCTATTAATCTGAGGTTAATTTAATATTATAAAAATCTTACAGCGATATTATTTTTAAATGTAATTAATCAGCAGTAATTCTTAATATGCAAAAAGAGATTAATCAATATTTTAACGGGCCTTTCTTAAAAAAAAACAAAGTAATTCAGAGAAATTATCAAAAAAATATTATTAATAGCTGCAAAAATAAGAATTCCTTAGTCGTTTTACCAACAGGTTTAGGAAAGACAATAATTGGCATCTTATTAGCATCTAAATGTATATATAAATATCCAAAAGCAAAAATTATTATGCTTGCTCCTACACGCCCCTTAGTTTCGCAACATCAAGATTCATGTGAGAAATTTCTTGATCTTACTTCAGAAGAAATCACTTCATTTACAGGGAAAATTCCTCCAGAAAAAAGAATTCTATCATTTAAGAACTCGAAAATTCTAATATCTACACCCCAAGTAATTAAAAATGATCTATTGAGAGGAAGATACGATTTAAAACATGTCTCATTAATTATTTTCGATGAAGCTCATAAAACTAAAGGAAATTATGCGTATAATTTTATTTCAGAAGAGTATATTAGAACATGTGTAGATCCTTTAATATTAGGTTTGACAGCATCCCCTGGAAAAAATTATGATCGAATTCAACAAATATGTGATAACCTATATATTGAAAATATTGTCTTTAAAAATTATCAAGATAAGGATGTAAAAGATTATATTTATGATATTGATACTTATATTAATTTAGTAGATTTACCAATTAAACTAAGAGAAATTAGTGCTGTTTGGTACAATTTATTCGATAAATTTTTAAGATTTTTTATTAAAAATAAATTATTACCGCCGAATAAATCCTATTACTCAAAATTAGATTTTTTAGGTATCAGTCGTGATTTAACCTTATCATTGCATTTTAAAAAAGAAAATACACTTGAATTATCAGAAGAAGAATTTTTAGAGACTCTCTACTTTAAATCACCTAAAATTATTGACATTGTTCAAGAAAATCAACTTGACATTCCTTCTGTATATTCTTATTGTTCGAGTTGTATATCTATCCTCCATGCTAAAGATTTATTAGAAACTCAGGACATTACTCTTTTTAAATCTTTTTTAAATAAAATTAAATATAATGCAAGTAAAGAAATTTTATCAGCCAAAAGAATCATTAATTCAGAGAATTTTAATTATATAAATTCTATAATTGAAAGTGAAGAACAAATAAATCTATCTCATCCTAAGTTAAAAAAGATAATATCAATCATAAAAGAGGAAATTGCGGAATTTAATAACAAAAAAGTACTGATTTTTACACAATACCGTGAAATGGCAGAATTTCTCAAGAATTTATTAAAAAATGAATTTAAAGATCAATTTAAAATTGAAAAATTTATTGGTCAAACATCAAAAACAGATGATAACGGATTTCCTCAACATTTACAGATAGAAATAATGAATAAATTTAGAGAAGGAGTAATAGACATTCTTATTGCCACTAGTGTTGCTGAAGAAGGATTAGATATCCCAAATGTGGATGCTATAATATGCTATGAACCTGTTCCGTCCGAAATCAGATTAATTCAAAGAAGAGGGAGAACTGGTAGGTATTCTCCTGGTAGATGTTATATACTTGTTACAGAAGAAACTATTGATATTCCTTTTTTTATTATTGCTAGACGTAAAGAAAGTTCTATGAATTCAGTTCTATCTGATTCTGGACAAGTAATTTTAAATGATAATTTAAAACGAAAAAAAATTATATTCCCTCAACAAAAAGATATATCTTTGGAGTCTAAAATTATTGAAAACTATAGAGAAAGAAGAGAAAAAGAAAAACAATGTTTAGCAAATCGATCTATAGAAGATATCCTTACCCAATTAGATAATTTTTGTAATAGTGAAGAATATAGAAATCTTAAGAATTATGGAGTCACTTTTTATTCAGATTTAATAAAATTTGATGAATCCTTCTTACATGCAAAAATAACCAAATTGAAAAATAGAAAAATCAAAGGTTCTAATAACCAAAAAATATATTTGAATAAACATGTAAAATCACTAATTAATTTGGTTAAGATATATAGCCGGAATGGTTCATTAAATTACAAAAAATTTAAAGAACTTGCTCGTGATGAAGATATTATTGATAAAAAATTTTATCTTCATTTCAATCAAGCCTGTTTTTTAGGATATCTTAAAAAATTAGATAATCAAGTCCACTTTGTTATGGATTTTGATTAATTTTACTTTTATTATGTGGAAAGAATTTAAAATCCTTATGTTACGAAATAATAATTATCAATTAATTGTTTCTTCTTTATTTTTTTTCAGAACATAAAATACCATAACTAAAACTGTTAGGACTATAGGTAATGCAATTATAACAGGATTATTTCCACTAAAAAGGTAAAAATAATATGAGATAGTTATAATAGAAGCAAATAAAGCGATTACACTACCATACTGACTAGCTAAATTTTTCAGATGGCGCAACATCATATTTACTTTATAATTTGTACTTTTAATAACTTCTAATTCAGTTTCATCTAATTCATCTAAAACTTCTGGATTCTCGAAATATATAGAAATTCTTGGATCAAACTTACCTTGTAATTCCCCTGAACTAATTAAAAATAATAAATGGTCCTGAATATTTTGCTTTTTTATTTTCAATTCGTTGTTTAGGAATCCAACTGTTAAATATTCATTCGCCACAGCCTTTATTGTCATTCTAATATATGATTTCAATATCAAACGTTCTAAAGCTTTTACTTTCTCATTTAAAATCTCAGAATATTCCTCAATAAATTTGTTAAAATCATCTAAAATAAATTTTGAAATTTGTGTGAAATTTTTTGACTTTCTAGAAAAATCTTTAAATGTATTATCAATATAGCGTTTAACTTCTTTAATTTCTAATTCAATATTTTTGGCTCGTTTTTGTATTAGATAATTGCTTTTCTTGAATTCTTTAATTTCGATGTTATCTTCTACTTTTCTTTCTAAATTACCAAGTAATTGACTCAAATGTATTTTGTAATCATTAATTAATTTAAGCAATTGTTCGCGAAATGATTCATTCTTCAATGAATTTATCTGATCGTTAATTTTTTGTACTTTATTTTCAAAATCTTTTATATACGTATTTTTTACAAACACATATAATTCTCTTATTTCAGGGATTAACTTATTTGGATCCCCTGTTGCATTCAAAACTATTTTTATTTGTTCCTCTATTTTATCTTGAACTTTTTTAAAATTTTCTTTTATGCTTAGCTTTTCAGTTTCAAAAGCATCTTGGATTTTTCCATAGTTATCATAACCTTCCATTCTTTTGAAATTTTTATTGCTAAATTCTCTTAATTCCATATTGAACATATTGAACTGTTTTTCAATGTATACTTGCATTTTATTAAATATCTTTATACTACTTTTTATATTATTAATAGCCATTCTATCATTTTCTAAAGTAGATTCAAAATGATTTTTAGTTTTAAGGAATTCTTCTCTTTCTTGAATAATATTAAGATCATTAGCTTTTTTATAGAATTTATTTGGGAGGGAATCATCGAAGATACTTAATTCCTTAATTCTATTTTGAAGCTCCAGCATATTTACATTTAAGGTTCTATTCCTTATACTTGAATCATATAAAGCTAAAATCTTTCCAATTCTCTCTCTGTTTAATTTTAATAAATGATTATCCACAAAACTCTTAAGATCTTTATTTAAATAATAATAATCTGTGTAGAGCAAAATGATTTTATCCTCTTCATTAAGCTCTGCATTTATTTTTGAAATATCTATCATATCCTTTAATCGATTAATAAGAATTTTGCATGATAATTTTACTTCCTTCTTTAAATCATCAAGTTTAATGTAATTTGTTTTCTTTTCAATTGCTATGATATTTACTCTATTTGAAATAATCTTATTAATATATTCATCTTTTAAAACAGAAATGTCATTATTATAAGAATCTATGAAATTTTCCCATTGAATTATACTTAATTCTGATTGTTCCTTAAAATTCTCAATATTCCTTACACACTCATTTAATTTTTTCAAATACAATTTATTTGATTTTGTAAGTTGACTATGAATATTATCTAATTCTTTATTAACTTGGTCAATCTTTAAGTTTTTAGATTGATCGAAATTAGTTTTGATTATTTTTAAGTGGGATTTTAAATTAGCAATTTCTTGTGAAACAAAATTATCAAAATCTTCAATTTTAGATTTATTTCTCTCTTCAATTATAAAATTTTTTAATGTTTTAACCTGATTAGCAATTAACTCAATTACTTCAGCTTCTAATTCTTCTAATTTCTCCTGTAAATGGCGACAAAGTAAATAGATTTTTTGTTTCTTTCTTACTTCTCGTTTTACAATAGACTGAATCTCTTTGATTTCAGCTAATTTCTCCTTCATTAAGAGATCATATTCAGTCTTGGTAAAATTGAAAGCATCTTGAAATTCATTTGCTTTTATTTTCCTTTTTGCTTTATCTCCAATTTCTATAATATCTGCTTTTATCTTTTTATTAATGCCCTCAATTTTTTGAAGATTATTATTGAAAAATTGAAATCCATCGGTATAGAAATCAAATTCTGTATTAAATTGTTCCTTAATATTTATCCATTTTTCTATTATTTTTTTATGTTTTTTAATAATTTTCTTTTCTTTAATTGTAATCTGTTGAGAAACGCCATATATTATTTGATCATACTTTCTTACATTTTGAGAGAGCTGGTCCAAACTTTGAATAATACAATTTAATTCTTCCTTATCATAGTCCTTTTCGAGAACCTCGGTAAATTGCTTCTTAAATAAATCTACTTTTTTTATTAAATCTTCCTCTATAATATCTATTTTTTCATTTAAAGTCTCCAATAAACTAGCTAAGTTTCTTAATTCTTCTTTTTCTTGAATTTTACCTTTAAGATATGACTCTACTTCTACTAATTTTTTCTGTAAAATAGAATATTCTTTTTTCCATTGAGATATTTCTGAACCTAAACTCGCTTGAATGTTGATATATTTAAGAATTTCATTAAAAGAACCTTCAATATTCTCATTTAAAAAATCTGCTTCCATTAAAGCATCACGTAGAATAAATTTTAAGCGTTCTTTTGCATAACTGATTTCATTGATTAAAAGATAACTTTCAATTTCTTCTCGAATTTGAGAACTGATATTTTTTAACTTCAATGTCATATTATAGATATCATTCTTAATATCATCTAATTTCTCTTTTTCTTCAAATAATCGTTCTGTATTTAGATCTACATCACATATAATAATCTTTTTCAAAAAATATTTTAAATAAAATAAATATTTAGTTCTGAATCCTAAAAATGATTTTTTAGTTCTTATAGTACCAATGAATAGTTTTTTCTTTACCATATCTTTTACAATAGGGAAAATATCTTCTTTCAATTTCAAAGGTTCCAAATGTTCTGCCTTAAATTTTTTAAAGAGTTCAGAAAGAGATATTATACTATTGTTATTCAATTTGTTATAGAAGATTTTAAAGAATTCTTTCTTACCATAACTGAAATTACTAATAAAATTCTGGAATTCAATCTCATTATCTATAATTTGCAATTTAAAATTATAATTGAGGTTAATATATAACACAAGTTCATCTATATATTCTACTAATCCAAAAGTCGACTTTAACTGATTAATATCGACATACTTTTCCTTTTCAAGTTGTCTGAATAGTACCCTTTCAATTTCTTCAATAAATTTCTTCCAAACGAGAGATAAAAGAATTATTAATTTTGATGTCTCATTTAATAGTTCAGGATTCCAATTTTCTGGAGTTTTTAATATTTCTTTTAATTTTTGAGTAATAAAGGAATAAATTCCTGCAGGGTTATAATCCAATAACCATGAATATAATTCAAGGATATAAACTAACCAGAAAGTAATATCAATGTTATCACCCTGAGTAAAACTGAAACTACCATTTTCTTTCTGAAGCTGTTGAAGCAATTGAAGCTCTTTATCCTTAACTTCCATATCCAAATCTAAATACTTGAAACAAAGTAATCTAAAAATTAACGAAGAATCTTTTTTCTTTTCGTCAGCATAAGTACGGAATTGCTCTCTATTTACACGAACATCAACTCCTAGGATTGTAAATATTTCGATTATATAGTAGAGTAATTTTGAGTTTGAACTATTTTTGCAAATTTCACACTCTTTATTTTGACAGTGTAAAAATTTATTTCCCTTTTTATGAGCTAATACAAAATTTTTAATTTGCTCTTTAACTTGACTTCTTCCATCAGACATTAAATATTGATTTAGTAAACCTAAAGTTTTTAAACTTGATAAAGCAAAAAATGTAGAACAAATATCTGGATTATTTTCTGAATGTGGAGTGTATGTAAATCCTATTTGGTCATTTTTTTGAACTTCGCAACTTTTTATAAAAGCAAATATTTTATCTCTATACTTCTTTTTTTCCTCTTTTAAATATTTCCTCAATAAAAGTAGCCAAAAAACATTTTCAAGATTCAGATGAGGTTCATTTATTAGTGATTGATTAAAATGGTGATAGAATTGAATTATTTTATTATATTCACTGTAATAAAAAATTCGAATATCTCTTCTTTTAACATTTATAAAGGATGAAAAAGGCTCTTTTTTAAATTTTGTTATATACGGATATGCAAATTTGTCTTCGTAGGCATTGCTCAATACTATTTAAGCTCCAGAGATATAATTTGTTTTTTTGTTATTAATGAAAATCTATACATATAATTTTTTGGAATCAAACATTTTGAGGATGTAATATTTCTCATATATATAAGCTCATAAGCTAAGCTAGTCTATAATCTATTACGTTAAGGTGGTATTCTTAAGTTAAAATATTTATAATAGAATAAAGAATTATGATAAAGACCTATAGTTCCTTCCATTTTATTCTATTATTTTAGGTTGATGTTTTTTATTTATATATATAACCATTCCTGCAAAAATTAGCGAAATCACTATGATGTAAATAATCATAGTCCATATTCCTAGACCATTAGATAAATTTAAGTATATATAAAATTCCTCGGATTTTCCTAAATTTTTAGTCAGAGAAGAATCATTAGCCCAGATTTGAATTATATATTCCTCCCAATTCTGATATGCACTAATATTATTCCAATTATAACTCCATTGAATTTCATTTTCCTTATCCATGCTAGCATTAAATAACAAGTTCGTTAGATTTGATATTCGGATAATAACATCACCGTTTAAAGGAGGATTTTCATCACTTATATTAACTATTATATTAAATTGCCTTGTAGTTATTGTCGTATAATTCTCAAGTGGTTGGATAAAAATAATGACTGGAGCTGTAGTATCTTCAGCTGATCCTTGAGCTACCACTAAAATCCCATTATTAATGAGACTATTATTATATTCAGTGAAATTCCATGAATTAAAACAACCATGAAAACTAAGAAATGTTATAAAAATTATGGAAAAAATGATATTTTTAGATATAATGGTTTTTTTTTGCCACTTCAATGCTATTTTTCAGGCTAATATTTCTTTTTGTTCTATTAAAGTAGAATTAATTATATTTGAAATATAAATTTAAGTAAAGAAATGCCTTCATTTCTAAAAATCTCATTGACTTGTTGAATTAAAAAATACAGTGCATCAAAAAGAATAAAAAAAAGAAATAAGATTTAATTGGTAATATGTTTATTTTTTTGGCAAATGACCTATCTCTTCTCTAATAGATAAAGTTAAAAAGTCTTTTTCCGTAGGCTTATTTAAGATCTCTAAAAGATTATATTCTGTGATCATTTGAAGGATTCCCAGAACTTTCATACCGTGCTCGTACATCTCATTCGCATCAGATAAATTCCTCCAACAGAATGGACACTCAGTTGTAAGAATATCCGCTCCAACAGCATTCGCTTCATCACATCGTAAACTTGCTGTTCTAAGTGAGAATTCAGGATATCCTGCCCTTACACCACCACCTGCTCCGCAACACATACTATCAATTTTTATTCTGTACATTTCTTTGAATACTAAGCCCACGTCCTCTTCAAGTTTTCTAAGAATGATACGTGGAACTTCATACCACGCTTCGATTGCTTTATCAATTGCTCGATGGTCTACTATAAGATTCGTTGATTCCTTTATCATTTCTTGCTCCATATCAATAGCAAAATGTCTGCCTGTATGACAAGGATCATGATAGGTAACTACTTTTCCTTTCAATTCTTTGTTTGGTTTGAATTTAATTTTCTCTTGTTGCACTAATCTTGCAACAAGTTCAAAAGCATGTTGTGTTTTAAATGGAAGCTTCTCACCCTCAGCCATCCATTTTGGATAATCAATAGTAAAAGTTCTATAACAACCAGCGCAACTAAAATAGACCATTTCGACATTCTTGAAAGCTTCGAGATTTTTTCTCATTAATTCCTGTGCGGTATCAACTGCCCCAATTCTAAAGAAAGGACTTCCGCAACATACTTCATCATCAACTAAGGTAAAATTCATACCTAATAGCTCAAATAATTTAGCTGTTGCTATAGCTACTTCTACTTGACGATAACTAGCTGTACATCCTACATAATAAGCAATTTTTGCACCTTTATTGTCAATAAATTTTTCTAGTCCAGCATCCTTCGCCCATTTGAATCTTTCAGCCGCTTTTCCACCATATGGATTATTTCTTTCTTTAACTAATTTATCCACTACTTCATGTTTATCTATCATTGGTATACCAGCTTCTAAACATGCTGCTCTCAATGATTCAATGATATCAACAGTAGGAACCTTATTTTCACATTGTGCTGAGCATTGACCACATGTTATACAGGGTAAAAATACATCTCGCACTTCCTCACTAAATTCTAAATCACCACTTAAAATCGAACGAGCAATCCACATTTTGCCGGCATTCCAGAAAGCTTCCCATCCATATTCTATTCCCGCTGGACAAGCATCAACCATTCCTTCATAAAGAATCGTTCCTTGCTTTCCTGCAAATTCTCCTATTCCATCTTTATCAGGTTCATTTGAATAAGCAAATCTACATGCTTTACAATGGATACATTTAAAAATCTCTTTTCTTAATTCTTCCAATCTTTCCATTCCTGTTTTTGCCATTTTTCTATCAACCTCCTTTTTTTATGGAAGAGCAAGTCTTCCTGGGTGCATTATCATGTTTGGATCAACAAGCTTTTTAAAAGCCCTAAGATATTTCCAATACATCCCTGCTTGATAATAGGCTTGAATGTGAATGTATGGATCTGGTCTGTAGTTAAGCCAGCCCTGTTTAAGGGCATATTCAGTTGTTTCCCGATTTAAGTCTTGAACCCTTTCAAAATCTGATTGCTTAGTGGAGTCAAAGCCAATTATAGGCATGCATATCGCCTGTCTGCAACGTTCAATACTAGCCACCCAAATTGTTGGGGGAAGACCATGTTTTTCCGCGGCTTTTGTATACATATCACAAAAGTGGGCGCATTCGTTCCATGGAGTATACCATGTAATAAAGAGAAAACCTGCTTCCCAAAAACTATATGGAATTGCAATCTTATTTGGCTTTTTCATTCGACTTGCTATTTGTTTAGGATGTAATTCTTGTTTTTTAAGCGCATCAGGATCTTTTGCTCGTTTTTTAAAATCTTCTGCTTGTTTGTCTATAGTCTCAATTACATGATTCAATTCACTCTCTTCTTGAGCCCAAATCTCCCAATTCATCCACCATGGTGAGATTCCCATTCCCTCATAGAATTCATAATCATGTGGGACCTTATCTTTAGGCCAACGAGTCATAACCAGTTGGTAATTTCCCCCCTGGACCATAACTGTGTGATGAGATATTCCAAACTCTTTTTTACCAACTTCAAGGGTTAAATCTTGCATATCATAAGGATTCGACATACCCCAAACTACTACAGTCTTATGTTTTGGATGGGGATAAATTTTCACAGCTGCTTTAGTAATAACACCAAAAGAACCTTGAGAACCCATTAAGAAACTCCACATATCAGGACCTAAACCATATTTATAAAAAGGTTTAGCAAAAGGAAGTGCCCAAGATCCAGTTCGTACTACATCTCCATTTGGGAACACAATTTCTCCACACATAAAATTATCTCCTTGTGGACCAACTGAAGAGGTATATAAAGAAAATCCACGATCAATCGCATCTCCCATAACTGTCGCAGCTGGAGGAGCACCATCAGGAATAGGGGGCGCCCAATCGGGGTGATTTTTATGCATATAAGCCCAAAGTTCCCCATTGGTCACGCCTGGCTCTATCACACAAAAACGGTTATCCTCATCAATTTCAATAATTCTTTTCATTCTTCCTAAATCAAGAACAACTCCACCAGGTCTTATTGTAGGACATGCAAATCCTCCAGATAATCCACCGGAAATGGGACTTACAGCAATCTTCTCAGCAGAACAATATATCAATATTTTGCGTATTTCCTCGACATATTTCGGTCTAACAACGATATCAGGAATTTGAGACTCTAATCCCATGATTGCTTTTGCCAGATAGCCCGCAGTAATCGCCTTGTTGTTTGTAGCAAATTCTTTACCGACAATACCAATCATAGCTTCGAAATCTTTTTCCGTACAAAGTTTATAGCTCATAATTTCCAACCTATTAATAATTCTTCTAAATTTAGTTTTTTTATAATTTATAATATAATTTTGGAAAATTAAGTACTGAATTTTAAATTTTCTTATATCTTTTACAAGTAAATATAGATTTTTTCTTTTTTTTAGTATGTTGTTATAATTAATTAAAGTGGATTAAACATTCTTTAATGATATAAAGGAGATTTCAATAAATTCAGAACTTTTTTTCTCTTATTTTGAAATTGTGAAATTCTGATAAATAAGATTCCAATCTTTATTCAATTTTTTTAAAATTAGTTGAAGCTCTTTAATAATTAATCAATATAGAGTCTAAAATTATCAAATAGATTTTCATTGATATTTATTAAGATTAAATAATTTTTTTGTCCAAATTCATACATGAATATAATGTATCAAAAAATGAACACATATGCTTAATTATACTTCTTAAACTTCTTGATCTAATTCTATTTGATTATGATGATTATTAGTATTAGAAAATGTTGAACATTTTTTACGCTTACTATCCTTTATAATAAATTGTTGAAAAAATTTGTTTTCTTCATTGATTAATTCTCTGAATTCTTCATAAATCTCTTTTAGAGTCATTTTTCTATTATTGATATTTAGGTTATTTTCCGTAATATTATTTTCATTATGTTTATCACTATTTAAAGGGATATATTTCGTATTATCAGCATCATAAATTATTTTTTCAAAGAGATCGTCATTTTCTATTTCATATTGACTTAATGCTTTTACACCATTGCTTAATTTTTTAGAATTTTCGTGATTTAATTCTAAATCGACCTTTTGATATCCTCGAATTTGAAACTGATTGTCTAGAAAAAATTGAAAGTGGTGAGGGCATATCAGTCCTTTTTGGATTGAAATTGTAGTTAATTGAGATTTTTTATTCAGTTGTGATCTAGGGATACCTACTAGATCTCTTGTTTTACAGATTGGACAAATTACTTGAATCTTATTTGTTTTTTTTATATTACTCATTAGGAACCACAAAATAAAATTAATTTCAAGTATTTGATATATCTCTAAATTAGAATATTTAAACTTCTGTAATTCTTAGGTTTTTTCAAAATTAATTGAAAATTTATATAATTATCTTTTTAGGAACATTTTCGATGAATATCTTATCCCTATGAAAAGAAAGAACAGAGAAAATATCAAAGTTAATGGCAATTGACCTACTATAATATAAGCGAATTGAGGTTCTGATGAAAAGAAAAACAATGTAATAGAAACTCCTAAAAAAATAAATGAATTAAGAGTAGCAATTTTCCAGTTTGGAGATAAAAAACCAAAAATCAAATTTGGAGGTAAAAATAAAATAATAATATTTGCTGTCGATAATAAGATTAAAATTGGCATGAATCTTGTGAATAATTGCTCCGCGTTATAGAATCGGTTTAAATTAAAATATTGAAAAATGAATAAAGTTACATTTATACTCAAAACAATTAAAAGATAAGATAAAGGGCCAACTAATAACCATGACAATAACGTCCTTATAATTGGTTTTTGCATTACTTTTCCCTTTAAATTATTACTAAATATTACTTCCATCTCATCAGGGAAAATTAATTCAGGATCATATTCGGGTGAATATGCGTCGATAAAATCTTGCATCATATTTTTAAGTATCACCGTGATTAAATCATTATTATCACTCGTTCCTGCCACAGCTGCTCCGAGAATTCGTTCTTCTTCATTAGGAACTAAAATAAGTTTATTATTTTCCCCAAGATCAACGTTTTTAATCACACTTCCAAGAGCTTCTCTACCAAAATTAGCTATTGATGAAAAAAATCCTATTAGAATATTTTCATCAAATTTTTTTTCAATAAAATTTTTGGAATATAATAAAATTCCATTTTCGTCCAAAAAATAAACACTTTTTAACATTTTATTCTTCCATATCATTAATTTTTAATTTTATGTGTAACTACTTTCAAAAAATTCTTTATAATCTTCTAAGGATGCTTTATACCTTTTAAAACTGAAAAGAGAATGACCAAATAATTTTGTTAATCGAATTATCATCTTATTAGGCTCATCTTTTAAAAAAATTTTATATTTTTCATTTTTTCTCTCTTCTTGAATTTTTGCTATTTCATCAAACTCACGTAGTTTTTCAATCAATGATTCATCAGGATTACTTAATTCTATCGTAAGAATTTCTCCTGATTGAGGTAATTCTTCCATTAATTTGTTGAAAGTTCCAATTTTTGATGCGTTTTTACTAATAGTTAATATTTGATCACATTTAGAAACTATACCCTCTGGGGCATGAAAGATTAAAATTACATTAAATTTCTCTTTAATATTTTGCATATAATTATTAAATTTGTCATATTCCAATCGATCTAATATTTCATAAGGAATAAAGAACATAATTATTGAGGGAAATGATACTAAGGATCTAGCAATTGAAAATAAAAGAAAATCCAAATGATTCAACTCGGAACATCGCTTATTCTTCTTATGTAATAATCCAGTCAGCTCTAGAGCATTCTTAATATAAGTTTTACTGCGAATAAATCTCTTTGAGGGAGCCACAAATATTTCCCTTATAATTTCATCAATTCTAGGAACAAAACCTGCAGTTTTTAGTAATAATTGCAATTTAGTTTTTCTAATTTTTAAGATTTCTTTAATGTTGATTTTATATTTGATTGCTTTCTTAACCTTCATATTTAATATGTTTGATTCATGTGCTTGGGGTAATATCACTATTTTTTCTAATTCCATTTTGTTCAAAAATTGAATTTCTTTTCCAAAAATCTTTATATTACCTGTAAATTCGGAAAAATTTCCTGAAATACTCCAGAACAAATAGAATAAATCATATTGATGCTCTGTGTCAGATAATTGTTCTTCATCATAGAGTATTCCAATTGATTTTCCTCTATGAATTCTAAAAGAAATGTTTTGAACACCATTCTCTATAGAGACATTTTCAAGCAATAAGTGTTGTGAATTTGGTCTTAATCTATCTAATTTTAAGCGCGTTTCTACTATATTACATACTTTTTGGATTAATTGGTAAATATGAGGAGGATTTAGTTCATTCCAATTTTTGATAAGATCCACATTGTTAAACTCCCTTTCACTTATAATTTTTAAAAGTGTTTTTGAAAAGGAAAAAAATGGTAGAAGAGGGTATTTTTCAAAATTTATTTGTAATTTTATAACAAAATAAGGATAAGAAATTCTAAATTCTCTATGGTAAGGATTATTATCAATCATATAATTTTCAAATCTATTATCCAATAATTCCACTTCTTTTTCGAGTATCATCATATGATTTTGAAATTCTTTTCTAATGAGTTTCCTCATACGTTCGATTATTTTTTTAGGACTAACAAGTCCGTCATTATCAAAATCAGGCTCAACAATTAATTCATTAAAGTCAATTTCATCTATGAGTGGAGTATAAATTTTTAATAAAGGCACTCCCCTATCCTTTACATCCTGATTAGTAAAGAATAATACTTCAATAAATGATTTCTTATAAATTAAATTTAGAATTGAAGCAATCCCAAAGGTATTTTCTCGATATGTAATCCAAAAACGTTTAGAAAACCTGACGGCATCTAATATTTTTAATCTTAGACGTTCTAACTCAATGGTTCTAGGATCCTTGAGCAATTTGATTTTCTTAATTTTAATAGATTTCATTCATTTAGACACCTCCATTGCTTTATAGCGGAAATATTGCTCCATTTTCGAATCTATTTGTTTTACTTCTTGAATTGAATTTTTTCCTATCTTTTCTTCTATCCTTTCAACTAATGTATCAATATTTAAATTGGAAAATATAGAATAATTAGTACCTGCTTTATTTTCTAGAACTTTATCAATTCCTTCAATCAATTCGAGTTTTTCAATTGCATTTTCTTTTATATTCGTAAATTCAACTTCGATTGATCTACCTTTTCCTGGTAAATTTGATAAGAGTTCTTTTGGTTGCCCAAAATCAATCATTCCTCGCTTTCGCCCAAAAATTGCTATAAGATTACAAAATCTGGATTCTTCTGGATAATGAGTAATTACAACCAAGGTGGTTTTAAATTGCTCATTAATTTTAGTTAAAACTAAAAATAGATTTTCACGAACAACGGGGTCTAAACCAGAAGTCGGTTCATCTAAAATTAAAAATATCGGTGAGTGTATTAATCCTATTGCGATGCTAACTCGTCTTTTTTGTCCTCCAGAAAGATTTTTAACTAATTCATCCATTTTATCTTCAATTTCTAAATTTCGCAAAATTCTTTTAGCCCTACTCATAATTTCCTTTTCTGTTAGCCCATATTGACCCCCAAAATATAATAAATTATCAAATGTTGTAAAATTTTGATAAATTTTTCCTAAATCTTGAGGAACATAGCCATATATAGGTCTAATCCTTCTCGAAGTTCTCTTATTCATATTCATTCCATAAATTTGGCAAAATCCTGTGATTTTTCTCATACCCAATAACCCTTTAATAAAGGTTGATTTACCCGCTCCACTTTCTCCTAAAATACCTAATATTTTTCCATGTTCCACATTCATAGAAACTGAATCAACTATTAATTTTCCTCCAGCGAAAATGCTTAAATTTTCACAATTAATAGCAGGAAACTTTTCTAGATATGATTCATTAAGTTTCCCCCCAATTCCTAATAATAATTTAATTCTCTGCGGTATTGAAAGCCTTTTATAAAGTTTTAACAAGATAAATACTCCAATCCCTGCAGCTTCAATAAGTAGGATATATGTTAATAACAGATTCCAAGGTTTTGAATCAAAGCTCTGATCATATTGCAATTCATCCACTATAACAATTGCATTAGCTACATTTCTTAAATCACCTCCAAATCCCGGATTGTCACCCACTCCTCCTGTGTTATTACTAACACATTGAAGATACCAATTTAAAGTAGTTTTTATATTTTCTGGCTGAAATCTGTAATCATAAAGGCCTTTTGATCCAAAATAAGTAATTAAAAAGTTTGATGGTAAGTCAAGATAAGCCCCAAAAGCGGGTAGAACTAAAAAAGAGCCATCTGAAGTTTGTGAGTTCTTTAAAAACTCAATAGCATCTATTTTAGCTAATGGTTCAGAATTTAATAAATCAGTAAAAATTTCCAATCCATAATAAGTAGAAATTACATCACTGTGGAATCCTATGAACAGGGAAAACCCACCATCTGGATTTTGACATGATTTCATCCAATGCGTAAGATTTACATGATCAATATTGTTTAATCCGTCAATAAGTTCTAGAGAATACAAAGCCCAATAAGTACTTTCTATTGTTGAGATATTTGAATTAATTAAATATAAAATTACTTGGTAGAACGCGCCATACATGTTTAAAACAGCTTCTACATCTTGACCGATGCTAAATCCGCCATCAGGATTCTGAAGATCAGATAAATAATTTGTTATATTTCCAGTTTGATAATCACTAGGCCACTTATTTGTAAAAGGAAGAAGGTTATCATAGATATTTAATCCACAATATGTTGCATATAAAGTGGCATTTTCACCAGGAGAAGAAGAAAATCCACCATTATATGGATTATAACATCTTTCAACAAAGTTTGTTATGTTCTTTAATATTTCTTCATTCATAATCTCTTTATTTATAAATTCAGTAAAAATTTTAGGATTATAATTATAAAGGGCTGAGATTCCGTTAAAATTTGCTTCTATTGTAGTACCTCCAAATAATGAATTTTGTCCTTGAAAAAAATGAAGCCATTCATAATAATTAAGAGTAGCTTTTCTAATATCAGCAAGGTTACTTTCAGTTAAGGATTCTAATTTGAGAATATCAATTGATTTCATAGCAGCCCACCCTGATATAAAATCGGAATTATCATTTGAATTTGGACTTGAACGAAAACCCCCATCTCCATTTGAACAATTAAGTATAAAAGATAGAGTTTTTTGTTCGTCAAATAAGAGAGGAGTAGGTAAACCTAATCTTTTTAATGATGATAAAGCGTAATACGTCGATTGGACATCAGAAGGTCCACCTAAAATATTAGAAAAGCCATAATCTATAACATTGTATAGCGAACTAAGATAGATATAAATAGCCGACAATTCTGCAGAAGTATAGGTCATATTCATTCCTAAAAATGCTTGAATTCCGTAATAGGTTGATTCGGCTGTTGCTAAACTTAAAGCATCATTTGTCATTTTATAACTCCCTACTAGCCATGTGGAATTAATATATTTTGAAATGTTCTCATTTCTAAGAATGAAATCCCCATTTAAAGTATTAGCTAAATAAATAGCACATGAAGTAGATTTTAAATCAGTAATATTTAAGAAGGGAATTAACTTAAATCCCCCTTCTTCTTTGTTCAGTGAATTATTTATATAATTTATAATATTGTCTGTCTGATTTTGCTGAATTTTATTTTGCAAATATGATTGATTTGCAATCTCTAAAGTTTTTATTGCTTGATATGTAGAAATCATATTTCCAAATCCACCTATATCTGAATATGAACCATCTATATTTTGTTTTTCAAAAATATAATCAAAAAATATATTTGGTTTCTCTGTTTTCACATTTTGGTTTGAAATATTATTTGGATTCACTAATTCAGACGAAGATATACTAACAAATGTAAAATTTATTGAATCAATTGCTCTGAAATTAGAATCTAAAGTAGGTTCAATAAACAATCCATCATCATTTTGGTGAGTCCACGTGAAAAAAACAGCATTGTCCTTAATAAATCGAACATCTTCATTATCAATATATTCAATATAAGGAATGTTAACTAAAACAAGAGATATAATAGGAACACATACTAAAATTCCCAAAACCAAGATACTTTTTAATAATCGTTTTGTTTTGTGCCCTAAATTAATTATTTTCTAATCACCTTTACATCCTTCGAACCAATTTCTTTTTCTTCCTCTTGTAAAATTCTAATTTGAAAATACCTTCTAAAAGTAGCGATATCTTTACTCATTGAAGTTATTATAATATTATTATCTAATATATACTCGATTACTTTTGGTAGATTTTCTTCAAAATTTTCCATTAAAACCTCAATTGCTTCGTTTCCTACTCTTATTATTCGTCTTATAGAGGGAAATTTCTCAATAAAAGCAATTATTTTTTCATTTAGATTTTGAATTGTAAACCTTGCTATTAATCCTTCACTTGGTAGTGAAGATATCAGGTTTTGAGAAGTATCAAATTCTAATAACCTTCCATCTCTTAAAATTGCCGCTTTATCACATATTAATGCTGCTTCTAAATCATGAGTAATTATAAACATCGTTGTATTTAACTTTTGGTTTAATTTCTTTAAATAGCTAAGGATATCATAACGCTTGGAGGCATCCACGCCTTAAACTCTGATAGTTGAATCAACTATATAGTGTAGTCGGCTCATCTAAGAATAGGACATGTGGATTATGAATTAAACCGATAGCCATTGACAGTCGTTTCTTTTCTCCCCCACTCATCTTTTCAACTTTCTTTTTCCAAGTATCTTCTGGAATATCAAGGATTTTAAACAATCTTTCTGCTATTTCTTTTGCATTTTTTTTATTCATTCCATATGTAGAGGTAAATACCTCAACATTTACCATTGGATCTAATTCGAAATACAAATTTAACATTTCAAGTTGAGGAACATATCCAATATTGCTGAGGATCTTTGAATGATTACTCTTTTTATCGGGAGATAAATCAGTAACTTTAACTTCTCCAGACCAATTTTTTTTTTCAATTTGACAGGTCATTACTC
>JAHPZJ010000004.1 GCA_019058245.1 Promethearchaeota archaeon
ATCTACTTGATTGTTTAATAATAATGTTAAAACCGGAATAAACCCCTCTTCAGACTTCCATAATTTTAGAATACTGTTTATTGCGTATAAAGTATCTCCTGCTTCGGTTTCAATAATTTCAACATTGCACTTTAATGGGAAAATTTGATCAACAAATTTTTTATCGTAATGTTTTAAGATTTCATCTTTAAGGGGCTTTAATTCAGATTTTCGAATAAAATGTCTTTGTTTTATCTTCATAAGTTAACATAAGAATAAAATTTAAGAAAATTAAAATTTAGTATTTTATGAGATAAGTTATAATTTATTTGCATGGAATCTATGAGTAAAGTCTATACTTCAGCTGTTGTCATTACCCCCCCTCGAGAAAAGTGGTCATCAATTCAAGATATCCGTAAAATTTACGACCGAAATATTTATAGATGGATGCCACACATAACCTTAATATATCCTTTCAGACCTGAAAAAGAATATTTAAATCTTGAGAAGGCATTTACAGAAAAATGCAAAAACATAAAAAAATTTGAAATTTCATTGAAAAAAATAAAATATTTTACTCATAGAAAAGATATATTTACAATTTGGCTTGATCCAGAACCTAATCACTCCATAATATCTCTTCAAGCTAAAATTCTTGAAATTACTCCAGATTGCAATGATGTTAATAAATTCAAAAATGGTTATAAACCACATTTAAGTCTTGGTCAAATTAAAGGTAAAATTAAGTTGGAAGAAATTATTAATAAATTACAGGAAAACTGGAAGGAAGTCAGTTTTTTATTAAATAATATACATTTCATATCTCGAAAGCAAGAAAAATTTTCAAAATTTAAAATTATTAAATCAATAAGTTTGCAGAACTAAAGATAATTATATAAATTTCTCATAGATAAAATAAGAATACCATTTCAAAGTAATTTATTACATAAATTCAAAATTAAGCCTTTTTAAATGGAAATGAAAAAGAATCTACTATACACAATAGTGAATATTTTATAAATTGAAATTATAAAACTATATACCTTTAAAATAGAATGATTAAAATTTTTATATCCGAATTTCATTAATATATTAATTAAAAACAGATAAAATTCAATTAAATCCTATAGAAAAATCATGACAGAGAAAAAAAAAGAAGAAAATTTAGTATTTCATGAGCGTACAGAGATGATATTTAAAATTATAGTGATTGGAGATCCTGCAGTTGGTAAAACAAGCCTTTTGACAAATTTCTGTGGCGATAAATTCAAATACGAATATATACCAACGGTGGGTGTTAATATCACCAAAGAACCTGTCACTATAAAAGATGAAATGGGTAAGGATATTAGAGTAAATCTGATGATTTGGGATATAGCGGGACAATGCAATTGAGCTTACCTCTTTTGCGTCAATCCGCAATTTTATATGCTACACCGTCCTTACTTTAATGGCGCTGATGGAATGATGTTAATTTATGATATCACAAGATCTAGCTCATTCTCTAATATAAATAATTGGTATTCTACAGCAGTTAAATATGGTCTTTCAGGAATTCCACGAATTTTAATAGGTAATAAAATTGACTTAAAAGATGAGAGAAAGATTATATTACCTATGGCTGAACATTTAAGTGAGAAAATTGGGGCCCAAATATTTGAAACTTCCGCATTAACAGGAGAGAATGTTCAATTAATTTTTCAAAAAATTGCGGAATTAACTTTACGTTCAAAAATAGAAGAGCAATAGTTAGTAGATTATTGATTATTTTTTTCTTCTAAGAATTCTAATAAAATTTTTTCTTTACTGAAATCTTTTTTTTTACCAAGACAATATTATTGGATAAAAAAATAAATATTTATAAATTAAATTAATTTCTCTCTTATCTTTTTCTTATTGAACCTAAATCACTCCATCCATGAGTAGCGTTAAGATTGTGGTGATCCTGACGAATATAAGATGAAATAACTATTCTTTAGTTCTTAATTTACTTTTAGTTGGATCTCCTTTATTTCTTATTCATTTTTTAATTAATCTATAAAATCAAGAGCTTTAAATAGAAGAATTTGTAAATGTTTTTAGCAACTTTGATCACTATTTACCTCTTTTCACAAGAGAGAATAATAAGGAGAAAACTTTCTATTGATTTCATCTACTTTCTCTCAAATATCCCTTCTCCTTTATTCTCTCTGAACTATGAAAAGTTTTGAAATCAATTAAAGAAAAGATTATGCATTCTTATTATTTTTTAAATTTATCCTTTTACAGACAACTTATTAATCCAAAATGTGATTTTCTCCTTAAGGGTATTTTTCATATCATCAGGAAGAGTTTCTAAACCATTTAACTTGCTTGCAAATTGACCAATTTCATAAAGAATTCTATGACCTCCTGTATAAATAAAAATATCGTCTTTGATTTTTTCTAGCCCTTTCATAATTGGTTGGGGATTATCATTTTTTATGATGAGTTCTTCCAGAATATTAAATTGATCCACTATTTCCTGTTTTCTGTCAGTAGCGGATGTATCGCGATCAACATTTTCATTATTTGCTTCTCTGGATTGTAAAGAAATATCTGATCTTTGGATTAAACTTCTAATTAAATCAAGCTCTTCTTCAAGAATTTTTTGATTTTCGATAACATTATTCAACTTAGGTATTAGGGCTTTAATATCAATTGTTGCTTTACTCAACTCATCAATTTTATTAATTAACACGTTTACTTGTAAATTTGTTTGACCCATTTTTGTAATTATATCAAATCCAAATTTTTCGAGAACGGTGGAAAATTTTTCTATCCTATCATCATTTTCTTTTATAGATTTCATGACATTCTCATTATCTGAATTATTATTTTCTCCCATTGATATTCCCCTTTAAAGTGTTTTTTTAAAGAGATAATTTTATAAAAAATAAAAAATCAATCTTTACAAAATTTATTTTGCATTTAAAATTATTATTTAATTAATAATAATATACAGTTCTTTTAATATTAGGATCTTTCAAAAAACTTCTTAAGTAAAAAAAATATCATGAATTAAATAGAAACAAATTAAAAATCCGCTTAATAATGATACAATACATTAACGTTTTGACTAGAGATGGCAAATCATTGTTATTTAGAAATTATGGTAGTTCTGAAGTAGATAGAGATTTATTAGCTGGATTTTTAAGCGCTTTTTCAGGTTTTATGAAGGAAATAAGTCAAAGTGATATTAAGAGTACAGCTACAGAAGACTTTAAGTATTATTATACTATAATTGATACAATTATAATTGTGGTATGCACTGATTTAGAAGATGATGATGCAACCGTTAACTCTAAAATCCTTAGTATTAGAACAAAATTCATCGAGAAGTATGGAAAGATTTTAGAGGATGGTAGTTGGGCAGGAAATAGAAGTCTCTTCAGTGATTTTGAACAAGAACTAGATAATATAATTTTAGGAGCAATTAAAATATCAATTATTGGATTTGGTGGAGTTGGTAAGACTACTTTAACAAAATTGATTTGCGGGAAAGATGTTAATCTTGAATATGTTCCAACGATTACAGCCGATATTGCTGCTTATAATGGAGATGAGTTTGAAAGGTCAATAACATTATGGGATTTTGCAGGACAAGCTCAATTTAGGTCTTTATGGAAAAGTCTCTTGCAAGGATCAGATATTTGTATTCTAGTTACTGATTCTACTTTTGAAAATATAAATGGCTCTAAGGAGATAATACATGATATTTTAGATAAATATTATCAAGAAAAAGTAGTGATTGGGATTGCGAATAAACAAGATTTACCGAATAGATTAACACCAGAGTTCTGTGAAAAAATTTTATCTAGTGAAAAGCGAGTCATTAAGACACACGGAATGATTGCTATTGAACCTATGTATCGAGAAAAAATATTGGCAATACTAAAAGAAGCAATAAAAAAAATTTCTTAGATTTATAACCTAAATAATAAAATAAATTAAAAATAGTTTGGATGGTTTGTTTGATCAGTTTTAATATGGAAGATATTGAATTAGAGTCGTTAGATGAAGAAATAAAAGTATTAAAATTACCTGAATTATCCGATGAAGAGAAATCTATTATTGATCCGATTATAGCACCAACTTCAGGTTTACGGATTCAAATTCTTAATGAAAAAGAAGATGAAACAAAAGAACAATATATATTAACACGGAGAAAATTCTTTTTATTCCTTAGGGTGTTTAAAGCTATTAGCCAGCAATTTAAAGAAATGAAAAAAAATCAGAATTTAAAGATTTTAATATTTACTGATGACCGACCAACTAAAAATATTTTATTAAAATATTGCTCCCAAATTTTTGCCTATGATGGGTATGAAATATATTATCAGCAAGATGAGGAAGGAGAATCAAGAATTTCATCACCTTATGGTGCAGCATCAATTGCTTTACATGAAGAGATTAATTTGGTTATTATATTGACAGCTAGTCATAATGATTTATCTTGGAATGGTATAAAAGTGTATTTTGATTACCCTATACCCCTTTCTGGAGATTTATTTAAAAATATATCAAAAAAAGCTTTACAATTCAATGAAATTAAGCTAAAACCTGCAAAGCCCATTCTTACAGATGCAGAGAAGCAAAATAATGATTATGTAATTGATCTATTATCGAAAGTTCTTGAAGTTAAGAGTATAAAAGAGAAAAATATAGTTATATGGCCATATTTAGGAAAAGCTAGAGGGATTGTTAATTTATTCAAATATTATGGTGCTAATGTTACAGTCGTAGAAGAAGAATTAAATCCTCCAAATCCTTTAAAAAATGTGCATGAAGAAAAATTACAGAATATTATGACTCATGCTAATTCTAATATCGCTATTTTACTCGATGCTGATAGGGATAGAATTGCTTTATATATTAAACAAAATGGAAAATATTTTACATATATTCCAAATGAAATCTATTCCGCTATGCATAATATACTAGCAAGGGAATATGGGAAAAAAATTATAAATGTGAGAACAATTCCGACCGATTTACGAGGAGATCAGACAAGTTTTATTAATATTTTAACTGGTGTTGGGTATAAACATTTAGGAGTGATCATGTACTTTCTTCTCGGAATTGAGGTAGATCAATCTAAAATTGATACGGCTATTCTCTACTTTGAAGATGAGAACAAAAATTTGATTAAAATACATGATGCTGCTCCTTTGAAGCAACAAATAATTAAATTAATGGAAAATCAAAATATTAAGAAAGAATCATTTTTAATGGTATATTGGGAAGAAAGTGGAGGGCATACACTTAATGTATTAGATATTTCAAAAAATATTGAAACAGGGGAATATCATTTCTCAACTGATTTTACTATTATCGCAGATAAATATCCTGTTCCCGCCTTAGTATTAATAACAGAACTTATTTGTAGAGGTTATATCATTTCTGAATCCATTGATTGGTCTATTAAAGGTATTAACCGTACAATTCCAGCTGTAGATGAAGAAAAAGTAAAAATTATGAAAAATTTCGAAATTAATAATGGAAAAAAGATTCAAATCGACGAGAAAGAGTATGAAATCCATGCATTATCCGACAACAATAATATGATAGATATTTACCAATTAAAAAGTCATGATTCTACTCTTTATTTTAGACCAAGTGGGACAGGTCCAGAGGTTAGATTTTATATTTTTGGCAAAACAGAAACACATTTAGATGAAATAAAGAGAGTCCAAAAATATGTAAAGGAAAATTATATTTAAATTAATCATCAAGATCCTTATTAAGTCTCTTCTAATATCAAAAATTAATCATTATAATTAATAAAAACAAAAAAATAAGAAAAAAACTTGGTTTAGAATTACTAAGTACTTCCTCTTTTTTTCATAAAGATATACACAACACTTATCACCGCGACTCCTCCGACTATAGAGACAACAACAATAATTATAATGACAGTTGGGTCTAATCCACCTTCTGGAATGCTTTTAATTACACTCACACCTTCAGATACTTCATGTCCCGCGAGATCTCTGACATAGAATGTAATATTGACTTCACCCTTGGATAAAGCTGTCCAAGCCGTCTGGTCAAAAGTACCATTATTCACAACAGTATGATTGGTCAATCCGCCATCAAATGAATACCATATTTTATCTAGATTTACCTCTATAACATTTATATTAAATGAGGGTGCAGTATTGCCAAATGTCTCTCCTTCAGTTGGTGCGTTGATAATAATAATAGGTGCTACAGTGTCCTTAATGATACTAACTTCTGCAGTTCCTACATGTCCTAAATCATCAACAGCGTAGAACTTAAGTGTAATCACTCCATCCGTCATGGCATCCCATTTTGTTTGATTGATAGTGCTATTTGTCGTGAAGGTGTAATTATTTAAACCACCATCAATCGTATACCACATTGATACTAAATAATCATCGTTGATTCTTACGTCAAAAGAGGGGGCTATATTGCTAAATACTTCTCCTGAAGAAGGGGAGTTAATATTAATAGTTGGAACTTCATTATCTTTTATTATAGCAACCTCATCAGAGTTGATATTCATTGGCTTATCACTAGCATAAAATGTTAATATGACACTGCCCTCAGGTGTGGCATCCCATGCATCTTGATTAATCGTCCCATTATCAGTAAATGTAAAGTTTATTGATCCCCCATCGATTGTATACCACATTTCATATAAATAAACATCATTTATTCTAACATTGAACGATGGTGCTACACTACCAAATATCTTACCGGATGTAGGTGAATTTATTGTTATAGTGGGTTGAACATCATCTATTATTGGTAAATGGTCTTGGATTAAGGGAGTAAGGCTAATATTATAGGGCTCAATTCCGATACCATCACCACGATCTGTGCCAGTATAATTATCCCAGTAATTCCCAATTATACTACTGTTCCATTTATTATCTATTCCATCATCCATTGCATGTTTTCCATTCTGAAGAAAGAAATTTTGAAAGATAGAGTTGTTATTACTATTAGTTTCTAAATATATTCCATAAACGGTATTTTTTCTTAAAATATTTCCCATTATAGTATTATTAATCCCTTCTTCTACTTCTATTCCGTCGTAACTATTGTTGTATGCTAGATTCTCAACGATATTATTGAAATTACTATAATACAGGCTAATCCCACCACTATTATTATTAAGATTATTTTGTGAGATATTATTGTAATCACATTCATTTTCAAGAAAAATCCCATCATTACAACTCTTTGCCGAATTTTCATTAATTTTATTATGGTCGCTGGCTGTTAAATAAATTCCTGCCCTATTATTATTACTTACGCTATTTTCGGTAAGATTGTTGTAATCACTATCCTCTAAATGAATACCATCATTATTATTTCCATCTGCAATATTTCCAGAGAGGGTATTGTTATAACAATAATTGCACAAAAATATCCCATCACTACTGTTATATACATAATTTCCTGAAATTGTAACATTTATACATTCTTCCAGATATATTCCATTTTCATCATTTCCTTGTGCAGTATTATCAATGATGCTACTGACAGTACATATATTTATAGAAATCCCATGTTCATTATCATTTACTGTGTTTCCTGTAATATTGACATAGTTACTTTCGTATACATTAATCGCATCATAAATATTATTATTTACAATATTTTCAAAAATAGTAATATTATTACTATATTCTGCATAAATCCCCCAATATAGATTAGAACAATTATTGCTGATTATTTTAGAATTATTTACATTATCTAGAGAGATTCCATTTTCATTAGTATTGTAAATTTTACAGTTTCGTATAATAAAACTGACATTAGAATTTCTAATATCAATAGGGTAAATATTTTCAATTTTGAAGGCACTTAGTGTAAGATTTTCAATAATAAAAGGATCTAAATCTGTTCCTGAACCAGAACACCAGGTCTGACTTTTTGCCCATGTCCAATTATGTGCACCAACACCGGTGGCAGTACCATCAATAAATATTGGTTCTGTTACCGTATGAGGTGAACAATCGTTATATTCAATAATATTACCTGTACTTAAAGTCTCATAAATACACCAATTATTACTTGTCAAATCATTTCCTGACACATTGTTGAAATCACTTTCCTGTAATCCTATTCCTAAATCATTTCTATTTATTGTATTATTTTTAATAACGTTATTATCACAACGACGTAGATATAACCCTATTGCTGTATTATCATTTGCAGTGTTTTTAGTAATATTACAAGAATCTGAATAGTCTAAATATATTCCATGTTTATTATTATTATTTACTGTGTTACCTGTGATATTACAATTATCGGAATAGGAGATATATATTCCATAGACGCCATTATTATTAACCGTATTATTGATAAGCCTTGTTTTATGAGAGTTAGTATGTATCCTTATACCAAAACTTTCAAGTGAGGCGTGAAAATTGAAATTACATTCATTGTCAATTAGAGTATTATTTTCACTATAATCACCCACGATAATCCCTATATTATTATAATTTGCGGTATTGTTTGCAATAGTATTATTTTTACAACCAGAAAATGAGTCAGAAACCCATCCAAATAATCCTATACCCAAATTAGAATTACTGTTAGCAGTGTTATTCGCAATGGTATTATTATAGCAATATCTATATAGGAATATTCCTCCTCGCCCCTTATTGTTTGAACAGTTATTTTCAATTAAAGTCCCATTATTTGTATTTTCTAATTTAATCCCCGCATTATAAGATGATGAACTGCCTGTCACATTATAAACAGAACAGTTTCTTATGATAAAATACACATTCTTGGAATTACTTATTATTATACCGCTTCCTGTTGGAGATTTTCCCGCATTAATAGTGACATTTTCAATAATATAAATTCCATTTACTTGCCTGCACCATGGTTTTAAGAGTGTATCTGACCAATTATTGAGAATACTCCCATCGATATGAATAAAATCTTCAATATAACCTCCCGAGGTTTTTGGTTTAATTTTATTAGTCTTTTGCACATCATAGAAATTGCTGTAGTTATTAATTATTAATGGAAAGATAAGTACTAAAATCAATAAGATTACTAATTTTTCTCTTTTAATTTTCATTTTAATGTTATATTATGTATTTTTTTATAAATAAAGAGAATGAGAACCAAATATTTAATATTTTTGAAATATAGTTTTAATTTCTCTTTTTTTTATTGAATTTATCGATTTAATTCATCCTGAATAAAATATTTGTCAATTAATTCAAACTCCTAATTGAGGTAGACCGAAATAATTAAAAGGTTAATTTAAAAGAATAATCTTTAATACAAAGAATACTTAATTTGATTTATTGAAATTCAAGAATTTAGTTTTACAGAGTCTATTAACTGGATTTATTATTATTTCCATTTTTAATCTAATAATAGGTGTATCATTTCAGAAAATTATTAAAAATAATGATTTCAATTTAAAAACTAATGGTTTAGATGAATCATGGAATATATCCACTGATTTTTATGGAGTGGATATGGTAGTTGATTCAAATAATTGCATTTATATTTTGGCTTCTGAACATCTTAGATGCCTTTTTGGTTGTTATTATTATGGGGATGTAATAATTATGAAATATAACAACTCTGGAAATCAATTATGGAAAATAAGTTTAGAAGGGTTAAGTATAGAAGATTCGGGGATTGCTATAGATTCAAAAACTAATCTATATTTAGCAAGTAAGTATGAAAATCAAACTTTGGAGGAAAATATGATTCTGTTAAAATACAACTCTTTAGGTAATCTACAATGGCAAAAAACATGGAGTGGAGGGGATAACGGGGATATAATTGATATTGCTATTGACTCAGATGATAACATATATGTTTACGGAACTTCAGATTTTGTCGAAGAGTTTAATTTTCATTTATTCATAGTAAAATATAATAATTCTGGTGATCAACAATGGTTTCATGTATATGAAGAATTAGGAGAACATTGTGCGGGATGGGATATTGAGATTAACTCAAATGATAATATAATTGTTTCAGGTGCTACTTATACTAATGAAAATAATTCGATAAACTATAGTTATTGGATAAGGTGTTATAATCAATCTGGTGAATTAAATTGGGAAACTTTTAATGAAAAAGGAGTTATTGAAACCTTAGCAATAACCTTAGCAATTGATTCCTTGGATGAAATAATTTCTGTAAATTCCACTAGTATAGCAAAATTTAATATCTCAGGGAATCTGTTATGGGAATGGACTCATCAGATCGAATTCTGTTGGCAAATTCAAATAGATATCGACTCGATTAATAATATATATGTTGCTACAAGTATAGACATCCCAGATGATCATTATACCAGTGATCTTTATCTTATAAAAATTAATGCCTCTGGTGATTTTGATTGGTATTTGACTTGGGGGGGTGCAGATAAAGATAATCTAAAATCTATTAGCATTGATTCCTTAGATAATATCTTTTTATTATCTGATAATTATTTTATTAAGAATCCAAAAAATAATAATAAATCACTTACAAATATAAAACTATTAAATTTTTATTTTGTTCTGTTAGTGATTTTATCTGCTTTTTCAGCAATTTCATTGTTTCTTGTTATAAAAGGAAAAATCCGTTAGGGATTGAGATATTAATTTTGAGAGTAGTTAATGAGGAGCATAATTTTTTATGTTTATATTATTAATTTCCAAAAAACCTAACTAAAAGCACCTTGTAATGAAATTAGATATAAATTAATAAATCCGATAATTAAAAAGGATAATAAATTAATTACAATTGATATTAAGAGTATGTTTTTACTTGAAAGAAAATCATTTTTTGGATTCTCCATAATAAAATTCTTAAATATACGTCGATATAATAACCATTCAACTACTATAACAATACCTTCTAGCACTAGATAGAAGTACTTTAGAAATTCATTTAAAAGCACCATAGCTAGATAGAATGTTAATTGAGTCGGAGGAAAAGTTATAAGATTAATAAGAATCACAATTAAATATAAACGTGGTTTAACTAATCCTCGAGTCCTAAGGATATCATAAAGAACTCCATATTCAATTAAAGTATTTAAGATATAAAAGACAATTATAGCAATAATTATAAGCAGTGGATATTCCCAAAAAGCAATTGGTTCAACTCCAGGTGGTAACCAAAATGTTCTTAGACTTGATAAACCAATTATTAATACTATTATGATAAGATATCCATAATCTCGGATTCGCACAATTAATTTTTAGGAAAAAATACTTTTTAAATGTTTGGTAACGAGAGATGAAATGTTATTAAATTAATCTATATTCCTATATTATCAAATACTCCAGAATTAATAATCATCATTTATTCTTTTCTGAGGACTTTTTTTATTTTTCCCAAAAAGAAGTTTTTGGTTTTTTTCAACAAATTTCCAGCCAAATCCTGTAAGAACTTCAAGCGGCCCTCGAATTCCTTTAGGGTTCCCTGTCTTAGTATATAAGATTTCAGTATTTTTTATAGCTTTAAAGACATTGTAAGGTGTTTTATACTTTTCAATTAAAGTTTTAGCTTTTTTAGCTCCGATATCTACTAAGCCTTCAATAATAAACGATCTTCTCTCTTTTTTTGACAGTTGCTTTGGAGCTCTTCTTGAAAATATAGGCATACTATCTTTTACTTGTTCCCGATAAGCTATTCTTTCAACAACTATAGCTGTATCCTCTAAATTTCTAGTTGGAATTACCGAAATACCTAATTTATATGAAATAAATGAAAGGGCACCATAGATTGATGAAATTTTCATACCAGTATTTTCAAAAACATCATTATTTAAACCTTCTAATATTAAAATTGGATTTTCATATGTATCTTTTAAACGTAGTAATTGTTCAAATAGTCTATTATCCATTATAGAAGACACGAAATCAAATCCCTCTTTTCTCTCTATAGCGACATCACTTGAAATAACAATATCCGCGATATCTAATTGTTTTGATTCATATGTTATTATATCTTTTTTATTATCTAACAGAGCCATCAATTTTTGTTCTCTATTATCTATTATTACGTGAAGAGGTTTATTTTCAGTCATTTTACTATTTAAAAATTTATAACTTCAGTATTAAATATTTCATTTCCTAATTATTAAAGTAATAATTTTCAAAATTATAAATAAAAATTAGTAGAGTTAGATTTTTAATTACTAATACATAGGAAATTACATATTATAGGAAAAATAAATTTCAAACTAATTAATTAGAAAATAAGTTATATCAATTTAGATGATATATTCTGAGAGTGTTACTTATAAATCCAGATTATCCTGACGTTTTTAAGCATGGTGCCCAAAAAAATGTAATTCTTCCTCCATTGGGTTTAGAATATATTGCTGCAAATATTGAAGATATAGCTGAAGTCCTTATAATTGATAATAGACTAAAAACTATAAATTTAAAAAGCATTGAAACTACAATTTATCAATTTCAGCCTGATTACGTAGGGATTAGCTGCAATTATAGTCCACAAATCTATCATGCAGTTAAAATTGCTAATATTGCTAAAACTTATGGATCAACGACAGTGATTGGCGGTTGGCACCCTACACTTGTTCCTGAAGAGACTCTTGAATTTCAATCTGTTGATATCTTGATTAGATGTGAAGGAGAAATAACATTTCGGGAACTTATTCAAAATAATTCTCCTATCGATATCCCAGGATTATCATATAAAAAAAATGGAAAAATAATTCATAATCCTGACCGAGAATTGCTAGATTTAAAACATATTAAATTACCTTCTCGACACTATCGTTCAAAAGAAGCAAAAGTAGAATACAGTTTCTATGGTTTTTCTATTGATTGCATTGAGACTAGCCGAGGTTGTCCATATTCGTGTAATTTTTGTTGTATTCACGAATTTTATCGAAAGAGATACCGGACTCGTTCAATACCAAGTATTATAAAAGAATTAAATTCAAATGAGGTTAAAAATCAGAGCCCATTTATTTTTATCATTGATGATAATTTTTTGGTAGATCCTAAATTTGTAGAAGAACTATGTAATGCCATTATTCAGGAAGGTATTAGAAAATACTTTTCAACTCAAATTCGTGTTGATATGATTGTAAGGTACCCAAAAATTATTAAAAAGATGGCTGATGCTGGTTTTATTTTCCTCTTTTTAGGAATTGAGAGTTTTTCTGATCGAACTTTGAAATTTCTTAATAAACAAACTGAATTCAAACAAATCAGATCAGCTTTAAAAATTCTTCATGATTATGGCTATTTTATTCAAGGAAACATTATTCTAGGGGCTAATTTTGAGGATAAAAAAGAGGATTTAGAATCTACGATCGAAATTGCTAAGAAATTGGAAATCGATTTAACAACCTTTTCAGTATTAACTCCATTTCCAGGAACAAAATTGATGGAAAAAGTTTTAGAGGACAATCTTTTACTAAGCAACGATTGGAGTGAATTTAACTGGTCAGTACCAATTATTAAATATCCCCACTTATCAATAAAAGATTTGAAAGATTGCTTGAATAGAGCATTTTTTGAAGTCTCAAATTCGAAAAAACTTTGGCCTAGAATTAAAACTGTCGTTCTAAATCGAGGACTAAGATTTCATATTCTAAGAGTAGTAAATGTAGTTATGTTCAAAACAGTCTTTCAGAAGATCGAACACTCCCTGAAACAAAGATCTAAAAAAACAAATAAATAAAATAGAAGATTTATTTCAAATCAGATTACAATCTGAGAGATAGTCTTATTCATTTTTGTATTTCTCTAAAAAATTTATTTTTCTTCCAAAAGTCCATGCTTTTTGAGACCTTCTCTCATATCTGCTTGAAATGGTTCTGGTGTTCCTTCTATAAAGGCTTCAATCATATCTTGGTTTTGAATATTTGGTGAAGATCTTTTTTTTGCTTTCTCCTCCGCGAGAGAGGAAATGACCATTTTTGCAATTTGTTGAAATTGAGGGGGTGATAATTTTATTAATTCATCAAAAATAATCTTAGTTTCGGTATCCCATAATAAACCATCTTTTTTTTCTTTCTTTGGTTTAGCCGTTTCTACTCCAAATTCACGGCTAGTTAATATATCATCAAGATAATCTTTTATAGACTCTACATAACTTGTAGATTCATCTTTATTTAATATAACCGCTTTCTTTGCCCATTCATTACAATAATTACACTCATCGCACGTTGAGATACAATCTTGTTTTTTAAAAAAATCTATAAATCCATCAAGTTTCGTATTATCAATTATTAATTTGGATTTATTCTCTTCAGTGACTGTTTTTGTGAATTTAATATTTGGATCTTTTTCCACTCCAATTGACATAGTAAATCCTTGAATAATATCAATAAGGTTTCCTTCATATTTTCTTGAAGAAAATGCTTTCACAGATCTAATAATCCAATCAGTGGACATCCGACGTCCAGCTATCTTAAAATCTGTGATTCCAATTTCTTCATAATGAGATAAATCTTCCGGACGAACCCACCTACATTTGAGGATCTCCGCAGGATTTGAAAATTTAATAATACTACAATTTAATACACAAGTATCGATGTAATTTCTGTCGAATTGCTGATATGTTTGAGAAGAATGACCTAATATATTATAATGATAATGCCTGAAAGGACATTGATATAAACAACCATCAGTTAATAGAAGGACAATTTTACATTTAACCGCTTTCTTAATATTTTTTAAAGTCTTGAAATCACGATTGATCATGACATCTGGAGTTATTTCATCAGCACCTAGCATTTCATAAAATTTCGCTCTATTTACACTATTAACGTGCGAAATAGTTGAAACTCGTATTTTTAGCTTTGGAAATTGTTCTTTTATAAGTTGTATTAAAAAAGGAATAGTTACTATTACACTATCAACACCAATATCAGTAATCCATTGAAGATAATTAAGCAACTCTTTGTGATAATGCGGATCATACTCCATATTATTCATACAAGGAGCATTTAACAGATAGGAAAACTTCATTTTATGTTCATGAACCCTTTTAATGTATTCTGCTATTTCTTCATCAGATATATTTCGTAATAAAAATGAGGGTCGACCTCCTCCAACAATTGTATGATCTGCTACTCCATATAAATCAACGACAGGATATTTAGCTAATTCATCAATCAAATCTGGATCCCAATTTGTTGCAACATAGAATTGAATCAAAATCACCTTAAGATATTTAGTTTATTTTTTATTTTTCTCTTTTCTCCATTAACTATTTTTTCTTAACTCATAATTTTTTAAATGAATAAAAAATCCCTTATTAGTTCTTATTATACATTGTCTTTTTATTGTTGAATTGCTTTTTCATGAGCTTTTGCATTAAGTGGTAATAATGGTGCACATGCCATCAACTTACTTACATCACCATCCACAACATAAGTACCTGCCATAGTTGCTTGAATAGGATCAGATTCTCCAGAATTTACTTTTTTAATTGTATCGAAATCTGTTTTGTGGATGATTTTTGGAACATCAGGTCCTGAATAAATTCCTATTCCCCAATCCATCTTACCATGATCAATAAACTGCCAATAACTCATCTCAGGTTTATCAGTTATTTCATATTGAAAGATTAAAGGTGCAATTGGGTCTAACATTGAGGCTAAATCTGGTAGTTCATTGTAGGCCTTCATAAAACGTTCAAGATATGCTTTCCATTCTTCTTTTGTGTCCAATTTTATTTTCACCTCCTTTATTTTTATTTTTTTGTGTCTTTGGAATTATTTTTCTTAAAGATTATTAAATTATCACTTATAAGATTCAAGTCCTGCTTTACATCCCATTGCTAAGAAATCAACCATAGTTCCATTATAGTCGTTTTCAATTTTATAATAGAACCCCTTTTGAGAGAAAGTAGCTCCCCAGATAAATTTATGTGAATCACTCTGGAGTGGAGTTCTATCGACAAACTCTTTCATTAAAGGATGCAAATGTATAGGAATTTCTTTGGGATCATTACACGTTATTCCAAAACATAAACGTTCGACTTCTTTTGAATCCCAACTGAATGTATAATTAAGATGAGCAGCCTTACGACATCCTTCCATCACTTCTTCAGATGCGGGCTTAAATCCTAATTCTGTTACCAATGCAATGCAACTATCATATGCGGATTTAGCTGGCTGTTTGAGCATGAAATAAATGTTTGTTGTATTATGTAGAAAATCAAAAGCAAATAAACTAAAAGCTGTTAAACCGTGTCTATTAAAGTA
Organism: Promethearchaeota archaeon; assembly: GCA_019058245.1. Classification (GTDB taxonomy): domain Archaea; phylum Asgardarchaeota; class Lokiarchaeia; order Sigyniarchaeales; family SOKP01; genus Loki-b32. The sequence goes on from JAHPZJ010000004.1 coordinate 16,199, forward strand.
TTCTTTGTAATCTGCCATACTTTTTGGGATTGATATCATTGAAAATATTGGATCAATGGATCCAGGCACTGTAAAAGGCCAAATCTTCGATAAACCAGTGCTAGCATCTACATCAACACCATATCCCATGATTTCAAAAGTATTAAGTGATTCCATTATCATCTTATGAATTGGATGTCCACTTTTTTCAATTAAACCTTTATTTACAGCGGTTGTATAAGGATCTGGATTGTGAGATATGAAAAATTCAACATATCTTACTGCTACATCTCTTTTTTCAACTGGTTTAGTAGTTGTTCTAATTGATACTGGAGCACCTTTAAAAAATTTCTCAAATGTATTGAATGCTTTCCATATTGCTTTTTCATTACATTTTACACCCGTAATATCACAGAGAATCCCCATATCTTTAACCATTTGATTGAGATCTGTATTACACTTGAAATCAGAATTCACTTTGGATAGATATCTATCATAATCTACTCCAAGATTTTTTAGGTCTTCAATCATAGTAGGTTGAAAAGCGGGTGGAGTTACCTCAAACAACGCCACTACTAAATCTAATTCAGCTACTTCTTTTCCATTGCGCTCAATGCATTTTTTTTCTGCAGCTTCATGAAGAGCTGGTTCTACTGCGGGTCTCACCATTTCTGGTATTCCTAAGATAATTTTTTCAAAAAGTAGTTTAATTTCTGATTGCCATTCCATTTTTTTTAACCTTTTATTTTCTTTTTTTTCTATTTTAGCAATTCAATTTCTTCCTTTTCAGCATCATAAATTTCATGTTCATGGTCATTTTCATGCCAACAAAAAGGAAATGAACCAAAAAAATCTCCAGTTATATATTCTGCGGTAACGCGGCATCCCCCCCCACAATACTTAAGATGATGGCAAGAAGCACATTTCCCCTTTATTTTTTTCCTGTCACGAATATCCTTATAAAGTTGGGAATTTAAGACATTTTCAAAATTATCCTTTAATGCATTTCCTAGTGTCAAGGTTGTAGGATATCCCGCAGGATATATTGTTCCATTAATCCCAATCCCCATCATTGTCCTACAAGCTAAACATCCCACACCCCATTCAATTGTCGCCATTTCCTTATCGTCTTTTGGTTGTTCCATAAAAGGCATCATATCATATATTTCATAAGCTGGTAAAGTACCTGCCTTACCTTTTCTTATTGTTTCAATCGCATGTTTATATTTAAAATCATACATTTTTTTATATTCTTCTTTATTAAGTCCTATTTCGTCCCAGAATTCAGCAGCTCGATTTTGTTTAACCACACATCGAAAGTATGGTTGTGAACCCCATTCTTCTGATAAATTTTTAAGCTGTTCTAGCTCATCAATATTTTGCTTCATAATTGTAATTGATGAACATACAAATATCCCATTTTTCAAACACAAATCGATCGCTTTCCTAGCATAATCTAACGAATTAGGAAAACCACGGATTTCATCGTTTTTCTTAGGATCTATGCTGTCAAAACTAACAAATATATGACTTATATTGTTTTCCTTACACATTTTTGCAAATTTATCATCAAATTTTACACCATTGGTAATAAGGGCATGGATATAATCATTTTCTTTACAAAATTCCATAATTTCTCCAATATCTTTACGCAGAGTAGGCTCTCCACCAAACCAAACAAAACATGCATGTCTACCTTGATTTCTTAATCCAGTTTCTACGTTTTCTATTATTTTGAACCAATCATCTACAGATAACTCTGGTCTTGGTACCATATCATCAGCAGCGCAATGAATACATTTTTGATTACATTTATCTGTAAGATACATAGCAAAATGGATATTTCCAGGATGAAATCCTCTTTCTATTTTCTCCCAAGAGATTTTAAGTCGATCCTTTATATCTCTAAGTTCTATATATCGTTCAACATCAATACCTAACTTCGTTAGATCTTCAATCATTACGGGTTTAAAAGCTTCTGGTATAATATCAAAAATACCCATTATAACATCAGCATCATTAATATAAGCACCATTACGTTCAAGACATCTTTTTTCTGCAGCTTCAACTATTAATGGTTCTACAGAAGGTCTAAAACCCTGAGGCATCTGATCTCCTATTCTTCCGAATAAAACTTTTGTTTCTTTTTCCCATTCCATTATTTTTCGCCTTTAAGCACAATTCTCATGTTCATGATCATCATCATGCCAACAGAAAGGAAGTGAAGCTAAAAAATCACCCGTTACATTCTCCGCATGCACCCTGCAACCCCCACCACACATATCAAGGTGGTGACAAGTTGAACACTTACCTTTTATTTTTCGATCTCTAATTTTTTTGAACATTTCAGTTTCCATAATTTCATTCCAACTCTGCTCAAGAATATTACCTAAGATTAAATCAGAGGGATAATCACAAGGGAATACATCCCCATTAGTATCAATCCCGGAAATTGAGCGACAGGCTTGACATCCTGTGCCCCATTCGATCGCAGTCCTTTCTTCATCATTTATAGGACACTCCATGAATGGTACCATATCCCATGTATAGAATTTATTGAGCGATGATCCTTCTCCTTTTCTGATAGCTTCTATAGTATTTTTATATTTAAAATCATAGAATTGTCGATATTCTTCCATGCTTAAGCCGATTTCGTCCCAATTTAAATCCGCTGAACGTTGTTTAATTAGGGGTCTATAAAAGGGTGTTACACCCCTAGAATTAAAATATTCCCTTAACTTATCTAATTCATCGAAATTCTCTTTTTGAGCAGTTACATTAGCAATGGTAAAAATCCCATATTTTGCAGCTAAATCTAATGCTTTTTCCGCCGCTTCGTATGGTTTTGGATGCCCTCTAATTTTTGCAGCACGTTTGGGATCCGTACTATCATAACTAATAAAAATATGGCTCATCTTAACATCTGCGCATATTTTTGCCAGTTCTTCAGTAAACAAAATTCCATTAGTTGCAAGTGCTTGATAATAGCCCTTTTCACCACAATATTTTATTAGATCTTTAAGATCTTTACGAATAGTAGGTTCTCCTCCAAACCATATATAACATCCTCGTCGCCCGCGTTTTCGTAAACTTTGTTCAAGATCCTCAATAATTTCAATCCAAGTTTCCATGGGAAATTCTGGACGTTTCTCCATTACCGAAGCAGCACAATGGAGACAATTTTGATTGCATCGATCCGTCAGATATATAGTAAAATGATAGACACCGGGTAAGAAAGCTCCACTAATTTCATTCCATGTACGAGCGTATTGTTTTCTAATTTCTGATAATTTTATATATCTGTCCGTATCGATCCCTATTGTCTCCAAATCCTTGACAACTGTGGGTTGAAATGCTTCTGGTGTTATCTCAAATAATGCAGAAAGCAAATCATCCCTACTTACAAATCCAGAATTCCTAAGCTGTGCTGTTTTTTCAGCAGCCTCACGTAACATAGGTTTAACAGATGGGCGAAACGCTTCAGGGGTTAAATTCGTTATTTTTATATACAAATCTTCAATTTCTCTTTTCCATTCCATTATATTCACTTCATATAAATTTCAAAATACTTTTTGTATGTTTAAATTTAAACTTTAAATTATTAATTTTCAAAAAATTATAGGAGAAAGTTATCATTTTTATCCCTCCAGTTGAAAAGGTTTAGTAAAATATTCAATATTAGTTTGAGGATAAAGATATTGATTGATAGAAATACTATCGAATTTTTTAATATAAAATATATAAAAAAATTGTAGAAAGTATGAATATTGCAATAATTTAAACAAAGATTGAAATATTGCTATATTATTAATATCAACAACATAATTTCCTTTTTCTTTCAAGAAGTAGTATTTGTTCTTGCAATTATTTGTTAGACTTTCATTTTCTTCAAATTTAATAGATAAAATTAATACATTAGAGGGAACTATTGGTTCATCTCCTAATCCAAAAAGTATGATTGAACCTTGATATAAATTATAGATCTGATTTTTAGAATCAAAATCAAATGATTCTTGAAAATCTTCCTCTAAACAAACCTTTATATAATATTGATAAGCAATTCTATCAACTAACACACTTATATTTGTGATAATTATACTATCAATCAAAAATCCAGAACTGATTTGGATAAATTGAAATTTATTAGGTAAAAACCAAAAAATATTATTAAAAGATAAGAAAGGAAGGAAAATTGAATTTCCTAATGCTATATAATCTTTTGCAATAGAAATAAAGAAATCAATCTCTCCTAAAAACGAAAAAATTAGAGTAATTGGGATACTCACAAAAATAATGATTAAAATTAATATAAATTTCGTAATATTTTGTATTTGAGTGGAACGCATATTTAATTATAATTGATTAATTTTAAGCTGAATATATAAATTCTCTAAAAACTTCCCATAATGTTGTATTTTTAATAATAAAATTCATTTACATTTAAAAATTTCGAATTAGTCTAAAAAATTAATTAGACTGATATGTATTGGTAAAATATTGGAATATTGATCTTCTCAATCAGAAAGATTAGACCCTGTAGTTAAAGAAGTGAGTATCGTACTTAAAAATAATAACATATTTGCATTACGAATTGACATTTTGGAAAAATTACTTGTTTCATAATTTATAGCATTGTAGAAAAATGATATTTTAGTTCTTTTAAAAAATTCAGAAATTTGGGGAAATGAATTTAAAGTTAATTTTAAACCAAATTTCTCAGGAGACTCATGAGCAGGGGATCCCGGAAAAACATGATAAGGTTCATTCATTATAGTTATGGGTTTGGAACTCGATTTCCCATATTTTAATTGACACTTTAAGGCAAAAATGAAATCTTTTTGAATATCTAAATGAGTTTGGAAAGGAAAACCGACAGTTAGCCAAATTCTTAAAGTTCTTCGGTATAAATTTGCATTCTTTATTAAATCATTTATTTGCTTTTTAGGAAAATTAAAAGTTGGATCACAGAGTTTCGCTATTTTCTGATGTACTCTACTTGACATTGTTCTAGGAGATATACTGAGTGATGAATATCTACGAGGAAATGTTTTATAGAACGCATTCCACATATCTTTAGGAAATGGTAATCTCCATATCTCTAAGTCTCCCCCAATGTCAAAATCTTCTTTCTGAATTAATCCAAATAATCTTTTCCAATATTTTAATGTGGCTGGATAAGTACCATGTCCAAAAAAAATACTTGGTATCTTAAAATTATTGCTAATACTACTAATATCATCAATTATTTTCTCTGGTTTTCTAAGGATAACATTTTCTCGACCTGATAAAATCTTTTGTGCCCTTTGGCCTCCTCCACAATAGGGACAATTAAAAGGGCATCCTCTTCCAATAGGAAGATTAAATGAGATTCCCATCATTTGTCTACTGGATTCAAAATATTGTTTTGCATTTTCTAAAAGTGAAAAATTAGTAAAATTCAAATTATCTAAAGTCTTTGCGGTATATGTGAGAGAATTAATTTTAATGTGCTTTGAAGAATCTCTATAAGATAAATTAGGAACATTCTCTAAAGATTGATTCTTTTTGATACATTGAACATATTTTAGAAGTGGAATCTCTCCTTCCCCTCTGATTATTGCATCGATATCTTCATAGTATTTCAGTATTTGATAATGATAATACGATGCGCTATATCCTCCAAGAACCACTTTACTATTAGGATTTGCTTTTTTTACAATTTTAGCAACTTCAATTGCACCATGAGCATTATGAATCCAATGTAAATCTAATCCACACACTTTAAAATCAATATTTTTAAGAAAATTTGTTAATTTCCAGTTACGATTTAGATATTGCTCTAACGGATAATTTAATATTTTAACTCCAAAGCCTTCTTTCTCAAGTAAATCTGCAATTGCAAAAACACCCATCGGTAAAAAAAGGAATGTCCCTCGTATGAATTTGGCATTTTTACGATAATCTGGACGTAATACTCTTGGTGGATGAATTAAAAGTAAGTCGTATTTTTTCAAGTAAAATACCATCAAATATGATTAAAAATTGGTTCTTAATACAATCTTAAAATTAATTAACTATTTATTGAATAATTAGTATTTGGATTAATACTTTAATTAAATTATTCCTGATAATATTTTTTTTTAATTACACTTTAATTTCGACTTCTTTAGAACTCTGTATAATTGTTTGATTTATTCCTCTTAAATAATCAGAAACTTGACCTATGTGATATAATTTATTCTTAATTAAAATAAAAATAAAAATTAATAGACCGGTGCTTTCAGTAATCATTACTAGTGGATTTGTCCATAGTTGTTGTATCCAAAATAATAAGGGTTCTTCAACAAATTGAAAATTATAAGAAATAAAAGGGTAGAATAAAGGTACATAAGGTAAATCTAAAATTAAATGGAAAATAAGACCTATAAGAAGGGGAAATGAAATACTTTTATTCCTTTTTGAAGAAAAATGAACAATTAAAAAACAGATAATTACAAATAATAAGTTATGAGAAATAAATCTCCCGTTTCCAAATCCTAAAAGAAATAATGGTTTATCTATGATATCTGAAAGTAGTGATCCGAGTAATAGTGCATACTTATTTATTTTTAATTTCTTTATTTGTGGGATTTCAGTAAATAGTAAAGGCAGAGCAGCATGAAATATTGGATATATTTAAATTACCTCTTGGTTTTTGTTTAGATTTTCCAACTATTAAAAAAATAGACAAAATAGAATATAAAAATAAATACTACAAGAAATTCAATTGATAAAATTAGAGATCTTTTAGCTAAATAATTGTAGGGAAAAAGTTTTTCATGATATAAATCAATTTCTTTAAATAAATCTGTAATTCTTAAAATCCCGAATCCTTGAGCTTCAGAATCATAATTCAAATCTTTGCTTGATTTTCTAATTAATTTAATAATTTCATTATATTTCATTTTTGGATCATATTCTTTCATTACAGCGATAAATCCAACACCAATCGAAGCAGAAACGCTAGAACCAGATACATTTATTCTTAAATTTTGAGATATAGGTAACATCACGTTAGATCCATGTAGACATATATCTGGTTTTATTCTATGGTCTAAAGTAGGACCTCTTCCGCTAAAATTAGCTATATCCAGATCTTTTGTGAGTGCTCCAATTGTAATAACTTTTTCTGCTGCTCCAGGACTTCCAATAGTATATTTTTCTGGTCCAAAATTACCAGCTGGACATACAACAATAATTCCACTTTCCACTAATAAATTACAAGCTAAAGATAATATATCTTTTCCATCAGAACTATCTTTTGAGTTTAGAGAAATTAACAAGATATCAACATTTATATTTTCGGTAATAATTTTATCAAAAATATTTAAAATATTTGAGAAGTAGTACTCTTGATTGATAGTGGATATATTAAAGTCTAAAATATTAGCATCTGGAGCAATTCCAATATAATTATCCTCTGCATTTTTAAATTGATTACTAATTATACTAGCCATTAAAGTCCCATGGGTGATCTTACTTTCAACATTCTTTAAATCGTTGATTTTTTCTGTTTTGTTGTTCAAATAATATCTTAATATATTTTTTGATATTGATGAAAAATTCTCATTTATTCCATCATCAATAATTCCTATATTTACATTTTTTCCTGTATAGGATATTTGGGAATTTTTATAATCGTTTATTTCTAAGATTTCAAGTACATCTAATATAGATTGATAAAGTCTTTGGTCTTCTTCGATTTTCTTAACTGATTTGCTTTCATTGTAAATATTAATTTTTTCTTTTGTTAAATTAACATAAATAGAAGGAATTAAATCAAATTTCCCTAGAATTTTCAAATCTTCGTTGTCTTCTAAGAATTTTTCTCGATTTGACAAATTTTCAAACGAAATTATTACTCGAAATTGTTGATTTGTCTGACTATCAACCTTTTCTTTAAAGGGCTCATAAATTTTAGAATTTTCACTCATAATGAGTAATCTATGTATATCCGTATTCTTTCAATACTTCATTTACTGTATAGTTTTTATGTACAATCTTACTAATTGCACTGACAATTTTCGTAGGATCTTCAGATTGAAAGACATTTCGTCCGAAAGCAACACCTGAACCCCCTGCTTCTATTGAATCATAAACCATTTGCAATAAATCTGGGATTGTATCCATTTTTGGTCCTCCGGCAATTATTACTGGAATATGACTAACACCTTTTACAATTTCTTTAAAAGCATCAATATCTCCAGGATAATTCGTTTTAACTATATCCGCTCCGAGCTCTGCACCTACTCTAACAGCGATATTTATAACTTCTGGACTATTTTCATCTTTAATTTTTCTTCCACGAGGGTATATCATAGCTAATAATGGAATTCCCCACTCTCTTGAGCTTTCTATGACTTTACTAGCATCTTGAAGCATTTCTGTTTCATCATCAGCTCCAATATTAATATGTATAGATACACCATCAGCCCCTAACTTTAAAGCTCTTTCTACTGAACATATTAAAACCTTTCGATTTGGATCTGGTGCTAATTCAGTTGCGCCAGATAAATGAATAATTAGCCCGATATCTTTACCAGATTGACGATGACCTGCATCAACCATACCTGAATGTTCTAATACTGCATTAGCACCTCCTAATGCTACTTTATCAACCATTTCAGCCACACTTTCTAATCCTTTGATGGTTCCCATTGTCAATCCATGATCCATCGGAATAATAATGGTTCTCTTGCTTTTTCTATCAATTATTCTTTCAATCCTAATTTTTTTACCAATATCCACAATTAATCCTTTTCTTCTATAAGATTAGATATATCAATAGTAATGAGAAAAATAATTTAAAATTATAGATATAAAAAACGATATTTTGTTACCAAGGTCTTTTAATGTAAGAATTTCTTGCCAATTGCAATTTTTTAGGGTGATTTTCATTATAATGCGTTCCCCTACTTTCCTTTCGCGATAAAGCACACCTAATTAAAATTTCTGCCACCATTGATAAATTTCTTAATTCAATTAAATTCTTATCTACTTTATAATTCCAATAATAATAATCTATTTCTTCTGAGTATAAGTTCATACGTTTAAGAGCCCTCTTTAAACGTAAATCTGATCTTACAATACCAACAAAATTTTGCATTAACATTCTAATTTCATCCCAGTTCTGGGTTATTACTACTGCTTCTGTAGATGGAACAGCATCTCCTATTTCCCATTCCGGAAAATCCTTCCTTTTTAAATTCATATTATGTTCTGCTAAAAATTTAGCACATTCATAAGCACACACTAAACCTTCAAGTAACGAATTACTTGCTAATCTATTTGCTCCATGAAATCCTGTGCACGCTGCTTCCCCTATCACATGAAGATTCTTGATTTCTGTTTTACCATCAATTCCAGCTACCACACCACCACAACTATAATGAGCAGCGGGAACTACAGGAATTGGGTTTTTTGTTATATCTACATTAAATTCTAAACATTTTTCATAAATTCCAGGAAAATGAGTTTTAATAAAAGTAGAATCCTGATAGGAAGCAATATCTAAGTATACATAATCATCACCAGATTTTTTTAATTCAGCATCAATAGCTCTGGAAACGATATCTCGAGGTGCTAAATCTTTTTGCGGATGATATTTTTCCATAAATTCATTTCCTTTTATATCTTTCAGGATTGCACCTTCTCCTCGCATAGCTTCTGTAATTAAAAAAGATTTTGCATATGGATGATATAAACATGTAGGATGAAATTGATAAAATTCCATATTAGATATCATAGCACCTGCCCTATAAGCCATCGCAATACCATCACCAGATACTACATCAGGATTAGTTGTATACAAATAAATTTTACCAGCACCACCAGTAGCTAGAATTGTTGATTTTGCAGAAATATTATGGATTTCTTCAGTATCCTCCTCTAAGACGTGAGCACCATAGCATTTTAAATTTTTAACATAAAGATTAACACCACACCACCTTTCTTTGATCTCTACATTATTCAATGCTTTTACGTTATTTATAAGAGTCGTTTCTACACTTTCTCCTGTTTGATCATTTACATGTAAAATTCGCCTTTCAGAGTGTCCTCCTTCCTGTCCTAAATCGTACTCTCCTTCTTCATTTCGAGTAAATTCTATACCCATATTTATTAAATCATCTATTCTATCAGAAGCTTGGGATATTATTTTTCTTACTATTTTTTCATCACATAACCCATCTCCAGCTATTAATGTATCATTTATATGTTTTTCGTTATTATCATTATGGTTTGATACACAAGCAATACCTCCTTGAGCATAGTAAGTACTACTTTGGTGTATACTTTCTTTTGTTATCAATAAAATCTTTTCATCAGGCAAAAAACTAGAAAGATTTACTGCTAATGAAAGTCCAGATATTCCACTTCCAATTATTAAAAAATCAGTTTTAATCTTCAATAGAAATTGATATATTTTTCCTTATTCTTATTTGAATTTATTTTAAAATACAATTAATTTTATTAAAATTTTATTAAATTATAATAGAAGAAAGACAATTTGAGTTTATTTTCCAATATTTTTCTGTATTTCATCAATTTTATTTCTTATAGCATCAACATATTGTGTTTGTTTTAGCTGATCAAATATTTTTTGGCTTTCTTCATAATTCTGTAAGGCTTTCCGATATTCTCCTTGAATAGAATATACTCTCCCTAGATTATAATAATCACTTGCTATTCCCATAGGATCATGCAACTGTTGATCAAACTTGAGAGTTTCTTCATAACATCTTAATGCTTCATGATAATTATCAAGAGTCTCATAAATTTTTCCAATATTACTGAGAGTAGCTGCTTTATTTGATAATTCTCCTATATTTTCAAAAATTAAAACAGCTTCTTCAAATTGTTCAAGAGCAGATTGGTAATCCTCTTGCATCATATTTATTGAGGCTATTTTGGTTAAAAGAAGGGCTTTTTTTGATAAATCACCAATATTATTCGCAATGAATAAAGCTTCATTATATTTTTGCTTAGCAACATCATAATTACCCTTACTATTGTGAATCATTCCGATATTATTAAGATAAATTATTTTCATTAATGGATCTCCTAATCTTTCTTCGATATTCAAAGCCTCTTGATATATTTCTAAAGCTTTGTCTGGATTTCCTTGAGCTAGATAAACAGAACCAATGTTATTCATGCTTCCTGCTTTTTTTGCCAAATCCCCCAATTGATCAGCAAATTTTATAGATTCATTATATTTTTCTAAAGCTTTGTCATAATCTTTAGATTCATCATAAATCCTTCCTATATTATTTATCACTATTATTTTACCATATACATCTCCTAAAAGATCTGAAATTTGTACTGATTCATCAAAATACTTAATTGCTTTCTCATTTTCTTCCTTGGCTCTGTAAATCATCCCTATATTATTTAAAAGAAGTGCCTTGCTATTCAGATCCCCAACTTCTTCTGTAATTTTAATCCCTTCTAAATAATTTTCTAATGCTAAGTCAAATTCATGACGAACCTCATGTACTCTTCCTAAATTATTTAAACAAGTTACCTTACTACCGTTGTCATCTAATTTTTCGGCTATTTCTAAAGCTTGGTGATATTGTTCAAGTGCTTCATCATATTTCCCTATAGTTAAATAGATAGAACCTATATTATTGATATCTGAACCAATACCTGCGATGTCATTTAAAGATTGATCAATTCGTAAGGCATTCTGATAATGTTCTAAGGCATTAGCATAATTTCCCTTAATTTGAGTAATCAGACCTAAAAAATTCAAAAAGTATGATGTTGAAGAGATATCATTTATTTCTTCTGCGTTTTGAATACCTTTTTGTGAACAACGACTTGCGGCTTCAATTTCTTTCAAATAGTAGAATAATTGGCATGCAAATTTGTATTTTTCAACTTTAGGTACATTCTCATATAGAGGTTTTATCCATTCTAAGAAATTCGGAATTTCTTTATCTGATCCACCCAAAAATGTTTCATTTAAAGAATGATAAGATAAAAAAATCTTCCATAGGTATGTTTCGATAAATTTACTGGTGTGTATTCTGACCAAAACAACTTCGAAATCACCAGAAGAACATATATCTGCTAACATATTTTCAAGAGGGGAAATTTCCTCTTGAGAACTTAAATCTTTTCTCTTTCTTATTTTTTTTATTTCTGGATAAGTATTTTGAGAATGTTCAATCCAAATAAGACGATTTAAATAAGGTAATTCCCTTAATGTTGGGCCTATATCAAAATCATCACTACCAGAATATCCCAAAACAACTAAAGATCGATTATTCATTAAATTAAAAACTGTAGGTTTTTTATACGGCTCAATAGTGAATGTTTCCCCTTCACCACGCTCTTTTCCTAAAGCACTCATCGTAGTGATGAGTGAATCCATTGTATCTTTATCAGTTATGATATTACGTTTGGATCCGTGTATTTTAAATATAGGGTATTTATTTGATTTTACAAGGTTATCTGGATCTTGGTAGAAGATGTAGTCCTCCTTAGAAATAATTGGTAAAATATCTTGATGCCATTGTTCATCTAGAACACGCAGTAAAGCTTGTTCAATCAAATAATCAAAATTTGTAGTTATGACATAATTGCCTTTGGCAATAATATTTGCTAAAAACATATGAATAAGGTTTGGCTCAGTAACATGTTCTAAATAATCTAAAAATTTTAAATCCTCATCAAAAATATTCTGTATCTTCTCCACTACTAGCTCATATCTAAGCATATCAAGAGAAAGCAAATTTCCTATTTCCTCTTGAGGTGCACATAATTCCAATAATCCTTTAACTATCTGTATCGCAGAAGGCATGTTTGTCGGAGGATCCATGGAGATTCCTGCGCCTACTAAGAATGTATACCTATTTTTTGGGTCGAATAATGATTCAATATCATCCTTATATTCTTTAAATTTAATATCTTCAACCATGCTTAATTCCTTTGGAAATAAAAGTATCTTATGTATATGATATATCATATAATTCTAATATTTTTGAAGTTAATCATAAATTTTTTTTGAATTGAATTATTTTATTTGATTTAGGTACAAAATGGTTTAGAATATAGTACTCTTTTCTAAACATCGCTATATAATTTATTCATTTTTCTATAAAGAATTATGTCAAAAATACATAAAATATTATTTCTTTGCGGTGGAAATACATGTAGATCTCCTTTTGCCTCTGAATATGCGAAATGGTTGAAAAAAACTAAATTTATGAACGATTTAAAAGAAGTAAATTTCGATTCTGCAGGATTATATCACTATTACGAGAGGGCTCAGGATGGAACAGTTAATTATTTAAAATCAAAAGGGATTGACATATCTAATTTTAGGAGCAAAAGAGTAGATGAAGAATTAGTAAAAAACCAAGATCTTATCTTAGCTTTTGAACAAAAAAGACATATCAATAAATTAAAAAGACGATTTAAAAATTTAAATCTTGATGAAAAAGTGTTTTTGCTTTTAGATTATGCTGGTGAAACTCATAATTTAGAGATTGAAGACCCTTTCTATTTTGAACAAAAAGAATACAATAAAATTCTTAAAAGAATTGAAGAAGGTGTAATAAAAACTATTAAAAAGATAATAAAAATAAATAACTTAGAAAATAGTTAAGGAGTTAAAAATAAGTAGAATTATCTCTTATAATCTAAACCAGTTATAACCTGTTATTTAAATAAGAGCGAAAACTAGTATTAAACATATTTTTGGCTAAAATACCTATCAATCATATATTTTGCTGGAGAAAATACTTGAATATTACCTCTAAAATTTTTGATTTCTTCTGAAAAATTCTGTTCAAAAGACCTTGAAAAAGCGTCTAATTTTTTATTTAAAATTGGTAGATCCATAGAGGTGATTAATACCGCTATATGATATTTTCCGAATGCAAAATAAAAATGATTACCTTCTTTATCGATCTTTTTAATAAGTTTTGAACTTCTCGTGATTTCAGAGATTATCGTAATGACACCTGAAAGCGCTCCGCTTACTAAATCTTCATCAAATTCACATTCTTTTTCCTCTTCTTTCTCTTTATATTCTTGGCTCATTAACATAAAATCATAGTTATATAAGCAAACTCCACTATTACTTAAAACAAAAAGATTTTTTAATGATTTTGCCCAATCTTTCTCTTTAGATACTAATATGTCTTTACCTGCCATCATCCAAACAAGAACTATAACTAATGCAAATGAATTTAGTAGATTAGGTAGATTTGGCACCCAAATCTGCATATCCTCAAAAGTATTGTAAAGAAGATCAATCATTTTAAATAATAAATATCCTAAACCTATCCCAAACACCATTAAGGCTAGAAAAAGTCCATTTATACTACCTCTATATTTTAAATTTCCTCTTTCAGTTGAAAAATCTCCCGCTATTGTGATTATAGCTAATATTAGTGGAATAATAGCAAATGCATAATGAAGAGAAAGATGAATTTCTTTTGGCATACCAAAAACAGGATCATTCGGAGATCCTGTATAAGATGACCCAAATGATATATAAAAAAATGAAACTAATAAAATACCAAGAACTAATGAATTCTTTCTACCCATATAATCAAAAAACCAACCAGCTGCAAGAATATATAAAAAAGAAGTTATTGAAAAAGCAAGAATATTAATTTTATAACTCCCAAAATAACTCAAAGAATCATTTAATAAACCACCTAAAAGACCACTTAAAAAAGCAAGACCAATGGAATATCTTGAAAAGTGTAATTCAAAAATGATATTAAAATATTTTCTATCAGATTTTAATCTGTCTTTAGTTTCAATATAGGTATAAAATCGCGAAATAATAATGATTATAATTAATAATATAAACTCTAGTATGATAAGATATATATATAAATCCTTAAAAAACAAAAAAAAAATAACAGGTAAACCAAGCAAATAACTAGAGATTAAGATCATAGCAGTTATTCTTCCTCTATTCAAAATATTCGTTTCATGAGCTAATGTTGAACACCAGATTATTATTAATTGAGGTATTGTTATTATAATAATTAGTAGCCCCAAAATATCAAATAGAGGGTGTGTGAAGGTTGTTAATAATAAACCTAAAATACAAATCAGCAAAACTATATTGAAAAATCGTGTTTTGTTTGTTATTTTATCAATAAAAAAACCAGAAGCTAAAAAAAAGAAAGATATTACGAATAATGTCATAATCACAGGAATTTCTATTTCTAACCCGACTTCCATCTGTATAAAGAATTTTAGAATAAAATATTCAACTGTAAATGAAATTGAAAGAAAAGAAAAAAAAAGGTAAAAAAACGAAGTATTCTCTAAATCCACATCTCTAGCAAACAGCTTACCCAGCGAATATTTAATATTTCGTTTCTTAGTCATTATTCCGTACTAAATCTTAATAAATAGTATTTTTTCTTTCTAAATTAAATATTAATATCAGTATGTAAATTAAGTTTGTAGTATTTTTTAGGATGGCTTCTTATTTAACTTTTTTGCTGAACCCATCTGTTATAATCAACTTTTATGAGAAAAATGAAAAGAAATACCTCGACTTAATTATTCCATAAAATCATCGTAATTTTTACTGAAATACTTGATTAGTAAGAATTTTGTAGGTTCAAAATGAGAAACATTACCCTTGAAACTTTTTAATTCCTTTGAGAACTTACTTTCAAATTCTCGGGAGAATTCATCAAGTTTCTTGAATAAAATTGGCAAATCCATTTTAGCAATTAAGGTAGCAATATGATATTTACCATAAGCAAATATCAGAGTGGCATCCTCCTTTTGAATATGCCTGAGATGCCTTTTGGTATGAGTTATTTCGGAAAGGAGAGACGAAATGCCTGTTAATGCTCCAGATACTAAATCTTCATCAAAATCTACTTGCTCTGGTTCATCTTTAAATAAGTCCTTCTGTTCAAAAGAATAATTATAAAGACTTATGCCGTTTTTGCTAAAAATAATAATAGTTTTCAATGAATCTGCCCATTTCTTTTCTTTTGAGACTAAGAATTCTTTCATAGCCATCATCCAAACTAAAAGTATAACTAATATAAAACCATTTAGAAGATTTGGAAAATTAGGTAAAAACTCTTGAAAATTAGGAAACCTTTTATATACATCATTTATCCAACGACTAAAAGTAAATCCAACTATCGCTCCAAAAAACATTAAAGCTAAATACAAGCCATTTATTCTCCCCCTATATTTTAAATTTCCTCTCTCTGTTGAAAAATCTCCTGAAATTGTAAAGATAGCGAGTAGAAGAGGTAATAGGGAAAATCCATAATGAATAGAAAGAAGAGTTTTTCTGGGCATACCGAAAATATAATCTGAATCAATGAATGAACCATAAGATATCAGAAAAAATGAAACAACTAAAATTCCAAGAACTATAGATGTTTTTCGTCCAATATTATCCAAACAATATCCTGCTGCGATAAGATACAAAAAGGAAGCTATTGCATATACTATGAAATCAACATCAAAACTGTATCTTGCTAATAAATCACCCAAAATAAAACTTAATATAAAAAAACTAGTTGAATATCTAAAGAAATGTTTTTCAAAAATTATATTTAAAAATTTTTTACCTGATTTCAATCGTTCTTTGGTTTCAATATATTTATACTTTCGAGAATATCTATAAATAATTATAAACAACCCTAGTTCTAAAATTGCTAAAAATATATATAAAAAGTCAAAAATAACAAAAATAATAGATATAAATGCTATTGAAAAACCTAAAATGAGTAAATATGCAGCTATCCTCCCACGATTTAAAATATTAGTTTCATGTACGAAGAATGTGAACCATAGAATAACAAGTTGTGGAACTGTTAAGAGAACTATTAGTAACCCTAAATAATAAAAAATCATTTCTGGAATTGCACTTATAAAAAGTCCGATAATACAAATAATCAGTGTTATATTAAAATAATTAGTTCTATTCTTAATGAAATCTATAATAATACCAGAAATTAGAAAACTAATAGCAAGTATAATTAATAATGCATAAACTTCTAAACCAACATGCAAAACTCCTCCTGTAGAAAATGTATATTCAAATAAAAATGCTTCAGCTACTATTGTAATTGAAAGCATAGAGAAAAATAAATACATTAAAGTATCTCTTGATAAGTTTATATCTCTTGTGAATGTTCTAGTGAACCAATTTTTTAAATTGGCTTTTTCCATTACTTCTTTATTTTCTACTTCAGTCATTTCTCTCTTTTAAATAGATTATAATAGATGTTGTAATTATTATTATGTCAATCATCTATTTAATTCTTTATTTAATTTTACTTAGGGATTTCTCATAACTTTTATTTGAAATAACATTTTTTTAATATTTGATTAATTGTGAGTAAAATTAAAAATGTTCTCTTCGTATGCCTAGGCAATACAGCAAGATCTCCTGCTGCAGAATATTTAGCACGCTATTATACTAAGAAACTTGACGTAGATTTAGAAATTGATTCATGTGGTTTTTTCAATGCGTTCACTTATATGCAACCAGAGTCTCGAACATACTTGGATTCTAAAGGAATAAATCATTTGGACTTTATTCCAAAAATAATTAACCGTAAATTATTAGAAAAACAAGACTTAATTCTTACTATGGAAAAAACACATTCACTTGATTTAATAAAGAATTTCAATTATATAGAAAATATTGAGAAAAAAACTTTTACATTGAAAGAATTTAATGGAGAGACTCAGAAAATAGATATTATTGATCCTTATTGTACTTCAACTGAAAATTATGAGAAAATCTTAAAAATTATTGATGAAAATGTTGAAAAAGCAATTAAAAAGATAATACAATTAAATCAGAATTAAAGGACTTTTAATTTTTATCTTAATTATTTAAGTCATTAGTAAAATAAATTTAACTTCTTTTTGGTTATCCTAAAATATAAATATATTCATTTAGGTAATATTTATCATGTATCAAATAACAATAAATAATTCAATTATCGAAATTTTTCAAGGTGACATAACCAATATTGAACAATATGATGCAATTGTGATTCCTACAAATAGTAGGCTCCTTCCTAGTGGTGATCTAAGATGTAGAATTTTAAAAAAAGCCGGAACAAAGGTGCAAGTTGAATGTAATAAAATTATTAACAAAATAATTCAAGTCTCTGTAGGAAACTCTATAGTTACCTCTGGGGGTGATTTTATAAAATATATAATACATACTAACGGTCCAAGACCGGGACAAGGAAACGAAGGGAAAAAATTAATGTTAGCCACTTGGAACTCATTACTATTAGCCGATGAGATAGGTATTAATTCGATTGTATTTCCTCCTATCTCTATAGAAATGAGAGGAATCACCTCTAAATTATGCGCTAAAACAATGCTTCCCACAATGAAAAAGTTCCTTGTAGAAAAAAACCAAAACTTAAAAAATTTATCAATTTGTCTTGAAAGTCAAGCTGATTATAATGAATTTGAAAAGGTTCTACAGAATATATCTGAATAGAATCTTGTTATTCGATTTTTTTGAATTATTAAGTCTTAACTCATAAAAAGATTTATATTCTATTAAACTAAAAATAAATTTGTCTTATTTTAATTAAAAAATAGTGATAATTTTGGATTTAGCTATTGAAACAAATAATTTAAAAAAATATTTTGGGGTTATTCATGCTGTTGATGGAATAGACCTACAAATCCCAAAAGGCTCATTATTTGGAGTTCTTGGACCAAATGGAGCAGGAAAGACAACAACAATAAAAATGTTATCGACAATACTCCCCCCAACTAGTGGTGATGCGTCAGTGCTAGGTTTTGATATAAAAAAAGATGTCTTAGAGATAAAAAAACGTATAGGTGTATGTCCTCAAGAGCTTGTACTTTATCCACGTTTGAATGCGAGAGAAAATATTCATTTAATTGCGCAAATGCATGGGATGTCAAAAAAAGATTATAAAGAAAGAACAGATGATTTGTTAGGAAAAATGAATTTGTTAGATCGATCAAAAGAATTAGTAAAAAATTATTCTGGTGGAATGAAACGGCGGATTAATGTGTTAATGGCAGTAATTCATGAACCAGAATTATTATTTTTTGATGAACCCACAGCAGGTCTTGATCCACAATCCCGGCGAGTAGTATGGGATTTTATACGAGATTTTCAAGAGAAAGACTCTACTATTATTTTAACTACACATTCTATGGAAGAAGCAGATGATCTTTCAGATGAATTAATAATAATTGATCATGGCAAAATTATTACCCAAGGAACGCCAGACGAACTGAAAGGAAAATTAGGAGAAGGAGATATTTTAGAATTTAAGGTTAAAGAGATAGAACAGAGAAATGAAATTATTGAGCGAGCTACAAAATTAGATTTTGTCCAATGGGGAAAATCAGTAGGGAAACATAGAATTGTCCTTAACGCCCTTGATGGATTAAGGAGAGTGTCTGAAATTATGGATGTTATAAAAGTAAAAATGGAAGATATTTCAGTTCGTAAAAATACTTTAGAAGATGTATTTATTGATTTAACTGGTAGGAGGTTAAGAGATTAATGGAACAAATATTCGAGCCAAAATTTACTAATCAGTTATGGTATTTAACTGTAAAAAACTTCAAATCAATGATCCGAGAGATAAGTCAATTAGTTTGGATTTTTGGATACCCTTTAGTCTTTATTCTTTTATTTAGGTTTGGATATGGATTAGAAACTTTTAACATTTTTGCGCCTGGAGTTGTAATATTAGCGCCAATTGTATTAATTTCACAATTAGCAGGTCATTTCGCCGAAGAAAAGGAGTCAGGAACATTGCAACGACTAATAACTACTCCTGTCTCACGTTCTACTGTGTTATTATCTGGATTATTTTCGCAGTTAATAGTCGCAGCAATTCAGATTATAGTTATGCTCCTTCTAATTTTATTATTTGGAGTATCGATTAATCCTAATGCTAATATCTTTTTATTATTCTTTATTCCATTTATTGTTGCATTTACATCTCTTGGATTTGGTTTAATACTTGCATCTTTTGTGAGAACAGCAAGTTCAGCTGGAGGATTAGCATGGTTTATCATATTACCACTCCAATTTTTAGGAGGATTACTTACAGTTCCACTTGTAGGTTTTATTCCTACCTCTTTA
Organism: Promethearchaeota archaeon; assembly: GCA_019058245.1. Taxonomy (GTDB): domain Archaea; phylum Asgardarchaeota; class Lokiarchaeia; order Sigyniarchaeales; family SOKP01; genus Loki-b32. The sequence goes on from JAHPZJ010000004.1 coordinate 36,315, forward strand.
GCAGCAGAAGCTATGGGTGCTGTAATGATAAATGGAAGTATTGCATTTGATCTAGTTGGATTAAATATAATTTTTATAGCTATATGGGGTATAGGATTAATTGTTCTAGGCATTCTTCTGTTTCAGCGAAAAACCGCAATATTATAAAATATGTTCTTTAAGAACATACTTTTTTTTTAAAAATTAAATTTTTAAAAAATTAATTGCTTTTATTATTAATCTTATACATTGGAAATTGAGGATATAAATATGGATATTGAACAATATAATAATAGAATTAAAAATGATCTTTCAAATATAGATTCATTAAAGGGCTTTGAAATCATTTCAGAATCTATGGTTTATAAAATCCTTGATATTTTCGGAAGAAATAGTCTTCTTTCTATCTTATATCAAATAGGTGCTGGTCCGGGTGAAACTATAGCAAACAGAATTAAGAACCTATATAAAAAAGAAGAATTTGAAATTCTTGAAGTCCTTGAAATCTTGATGAATGAGCTTAAAGAATTCTATTCATTACAAATTCGAGAAATTCAAGAAGAACCCGGAAAAGTAAGAATAATTATTGAAAATCATTGCTTCCTAAGAGAAACGATAAAACATAGAGGAAAATTAAAATTTGGTAAGGCATTTTGTAGAATAAATAAAGGCTATTTCGAAACAGCTTTTAGAAAATTATTAGGTAACAAAATTAAGAAAGTAGAGATAAATTATCTTGAACATGATGTTCAAAAAAATCTTTGTATTGAGGAGCTTGTTTTTAATTTTTGAACTTTGAGTTTCAGTTAAATAATTCTCTTAGGTTTGTTTGTGATCTATATTTTGACTCCAAAATTCAAGAGATGAGATTATATCACTCTTTCCTACAAATCCAATTATTTCTTTACTGCTGTTTTCTTCGACTATTAAAAGTGGAGGAACACTCCTTAATTTATTTAATTCTTTCAAAGCTTCCTTTCCAGATAAATTATCATCAATATATTGAAATTCAGATAGTTTTGACATTACATCGCTTACACGATATTTTGATCTTTCCCCGATTGGTAACTGTCTGATATCTTTAAAAAAAATAATACCTACTATTTCATCATTCTCAATTACAGGGAAATAAGCTTTTTTATAGGGAATAAAATAATCTCTTACAGCTAAGTTGAGAGACTTATCAACTGGAATCCCCATGAATGGTACACTAAGGATCTCCTTGACTCCTATATTAGATAAAATAAAATCATTTTTAGTTTGCTGATATGATTGCTTTGCTGAAGAGTTCAAGAATGCCCCTATAAGGATAAACCATATTCCACTAAAAAGCGCAATAGTAAACATCTGGAGAAAGCCATAAATCATAAATCCATAACCAATAATTACTCCTACTTTGGAAGTAAATTTTGTAGCAGATAATAGATTATTTTTTCTTTTCCATAGGAAAGCTCTTAATATTCTTCCACCATCTATAGGAAAAGCGGGTATAAGATTAAAAAGACCTAATCCTATGTTTGTAATACCAGAATATAATAGAGTAATGGAAATAATAGTTGGCATATTGATAGGTATAAAAAATAATAAAATCAATCCAAATCCAATTAATAAACTTGATAATGGTCCAACTATTGAAATAATCATTTCAGAATTAGGTGTTCTAGGTTCCTCTTCTATTTTTGAAACGCCTCCAAAGAGGTATAATTCAATTTCTTTAACTTTAAGTCCATATTTTTGTGCTACAAGTGAATGGCTTAACTCATGGATTAAAATTGAAAACAATAAAATTAAACCATTTAACAAACCAACAATTATTAAATCTATAACGGATGCATTTGATATTAAGGAAAGATAAAAATTTGTTGAATAAAAACCAACTAAGGCTATAATCAATAAAGTTGATAAGTGTAGTTTTATATCAATCCCATGAATTTTAGCTAATCTTATTTTTCAAACCTCTTTTCAACTTTAAATTTTCAATAATTTTTACTTGATAATTAAAATAGAGATTTCTAATAAATTTGTGATGTTTCATCTATAAATTCTATTTGTTTATTTATCTAAACCATTTTCCAATAGTAAATTATATTCTAAAATTAAACCCACATTTATTTTATGAAAAAAAAGATTGGTTTTTAAATCTATGGTTAAGGAATTGATGGAATATGTATATTAATTCACTTAAAAAATCAATTTCATTATCAAATTTGAAAAAAAAATATAATATATGCTAAATTAAATTTTACAAAAATTTAAAAATAAAATAAATCTTAAGAGGTAAAAAAAAAATGGTTAATATTAAAAATGTAGTAGTGGTAGGTGCTGGGCAGATGGGTCATGGAATTGGTCAAATGGCGCTGATGGCAGGATATAATGTTACTATGGTCGATGTAAAAGATGAGTATGTAGATAAAGGATGGAATAAAATTGATGAGGGTATAAAAAAGATCGAAGCTAAAGGTGGATTACCAGGAGGGAAAACTGCTGCTGATCTTATGACAAATTGCAAAAAATCAACAGATTTAGCATCAGCAGTAAAGGATGCAGATATTATGATTGAAGCAGTTGTCGAAAGATTAGAAATCAAACAAGAAGTCTTTAAGAATTGTGGAGATAATGCTCCATCGCATTGCATTCTTGCTTCAAACACCTCTACAATGAGCATTACAGATATCGGAAAAGAATCAGGGAGACCAGATAAATGTATAGGAATGCACTTTTTCAATCCTGTACCTCTAATGAGGTTGATTGAGGTTATTTATAGCGAGCATTCCTCTGATGAAAGTATTAATATAGGAATGGAATTTGCAAAATCTATACCTTGTCTTAGAGGGGAAAGATATATTGCAAAGGTATTAAAAGATAGGCCTGGATTTATTTGTAATCGAGTTACTGCTCCTGCTCAAATTTATCAAAATTATGTTTTTGATAAAGCAGTTGATGAGGGATTTTCTTGGGACCAATTAGATAACGATTCCCGAAGTGGTCCAATGTCAATGACAGTCCTAGCTGATTATGTGGGTATAGATGTTTTATACCATGGTCAAATGTATTACTCTAAGACTTTATCACCCGATTTTGCTCCAGGTAAAGTAATAACAAAATTATTCAATGAAGGAAAGTTAGGTATGAAAACAGGTCAAGGATTTCGAGATTGGTCCAAAGGGAGACCACAAGTTGATAAAAAAGCTGGTAAAGCAAGAATTAATAAAATGAAATACCCAATTGCGATTATGCTAAATGAAGCATGCAGAGTTCTAGAGGAAGGAATAACAACTAGTTGGGAAGTAATTGATGAGACATTGAAAGCAGGGATGAATATGCCCGGTCCTATGGCCGCAAATGTAAATAATTGGCAGAATCAAGTTGAAGTTTTAAATGAGCTTGTTGAGCTTACAGGAAAAGAATATTTTAAACCATGTGAACTATTAAAATCTGGTAAATGGGTAGAGATGAAATAAAAATAATTTTATACTTTCCTATTTTTCTTTTTTTTTTTGTACTCTTTGGATTCTTTAAATAAAAAATGATAATTCAATTTGCAAATTTTTAATTTTAATAAAAATATTACTAATTATCTATAAATCAATTTATTAATGATTATTAAAAACAATATAAAAGAGGTTGGAAGGAATGTCAGAAAAGAAATTTGAACATGTAGAAGTAGAGAAGAATGAAGAAGGTAATTATGCTGTTATTTCGATTAATAGACCAGATAAATTAAATGCACTCACAACCCAAACATTGAGAGAAATCTATGAGGCAATGGAACAATTCGAGCTTGATAGCAGCGTAAGATGTATTGTGGTTCGAGGAACAAAAAATGTAACAAAAAAAGCAGCCTTCTCTGCTGGTGCTGATTTAGCTTCTCCTATGGGAAAAGGAATGAAACCAAATATTCCTGTTCATTGGACTATCTCTATGCAACAAAAACATAGATATTATAGCTTAATTGAACAATTTCCAAAACCAGTTATTGCAGCAGTAGATGGTTATGCTTTTGGAGGAGGATGTGAATTAACTCTTGTATGTGATATTATCATTGCTACCAAGAGATCATTTTTTGGATTCCCTGAAATAGCAAGAGGTATTTTTCCGGGAAATGGAGGTACTCAAAGAATGGCAAGACGTATAGGAGTGAATCGAGCACTAAATATGTGTTACTTTGGAGAGCGTGTTTCAGCAGAAAAAATGCTTGAATGGGGACATGTAAGTTACCTATGTGACGATGGCGAAGAATTTGAAAAACTTGTTCATGAAAAAGCTTCATGGTTAGGAAATGGACCTACAACCAGTCTATTAATAATTAAGAAAGCAGTAAAATTTGGAACTCAAGCATCAATAGAGATAGGAAATCAATTCGAAATGTTAGGCTTTGGAGTAAATAGTGGATCTTCAGATGTTAATGAAGGCATCCAAGCTTTTCTAAAAAGAAGAGAAACAAAATTTACTGGTGGAATGTAAGCTCAGTTATACTCTATTATTTCCTTAATATTTTTTACTTTTTTTTGTAATATTTATTATATCTCTCTTTTATTATATCAGATAGAACTTATTAGTAGTAAACTATGTCAAATGACTTTGAAGTTATTGAAGAAATTAATGATGGAAATCTTTTTCTCAGAAAAATATCGAAAAACGATATAGATTTCTTTTTTAAAAGTTTAAATGAAAAAGATTTAACAGCGTATTTATCTTTAGGGCCTTTAAGTTCGTTAGAGCATTCTAAAGCTTTAATTAAAAACTATTTAAGATATTGGGATAAA
>JAHPZJ010000005.1 GCA_019058245.1 Promethearchaeota archaeon
CTAATTCTGAAGCCATATTAGATACTTGAATTGAAGTATCTGTTGATTTTTGAATAACAACCTCTAGACTTTCATATGCCTTTTGAATTGTATTTACAGTATAAAGTACAATGAATATTATTATAATTATTGCACCACTCATCACAATGAGCCCAATAGTCAAGGAATTATTCAGATAGTTTGATTGCACTAAGGAAAGGCCTCCTATAGTAATAAGTGCTAGACTTATAAGAACAGAAGTTTTAAAATAAAGTCTATTTTTTTCTTTACCATATTTTTTATATGAAATTAATATAAGCAACAAAAAGATCATCGGAAGAAAAAATAAAAAGTAAAATATAGGATTTATAATTATATCTGCCATATATAAGACCCTCTAAAAGTTTTTTAATTTAATTATTTCTGCTTTAATTATTATATTATTTTTCTTCGTGTTTTCTTGAATTTTTTTTATAATAACTTAATGGATAATGATTTATTTATAACTTCGGTATAAAATTCACTTTTTTGTCATTTTAATACTTAAATACCATCTTATATAATTAAAAATCTTGCATGAAAATTAGGAAATTTAGTTTTATAAAAAATATAAGTAAGATCTCAGAATTTATGTAAATGATACACATTCATGTTTTTTTAGAGTAGAAAACTTTTCTCTAATTATAAACTTAGTTTTTAAAACCTATTTTTTGAGTAAATTTTTAAAATTTTTAAAATCGAGTTATTCCAATATTTATAACTCGATATTATTTCTTTATATCCAGATTTGGATGAATATTGTTCCCTCAAAGAACTTGTGTTTAGATATATGGAAGAAAATCCATTAGATAGACCAATGGATGTATTGGAACATTTTGAGGATTCTAATATTGAAACTATTAGGACTTATGTTAAGAATTGGAAAAATAATAATAAAGCGAAATTAATCAGGTATGCTAATATCTTAGCTTCTGAATATATTGAAGAGATGGATTTAGATCAAAATATTGAGATTCGATCTAATGAATTACTTACAATGTATATTTCTATGGTGGTTCCAGATTTAAACTTGGATTGGAATGGAATAATTGCAGGTGTTATATACCTAGTCTGTCGAATATTAAATAGAACAATTTCTCAATTGGAAATATCCGAACTTGTTGGAGTGGATAATCATACTTTAAGTAAAAGATATCGGGAAATTGCTGAAATTTTAAATATTGATTTATAAAATTTTATCTCTTTTTTCTTATTTCAATGTTCAAATTATATTATTATAATCAAAACAATTTTAGAAGAAGAAACATTAGATTCTTCAATAATTACTAATCGCTAATATCAAATCATAATGCTCTCCGATCAACTTGTTAATCAGCTTAAAGATTGTAGAACAGATAAAGAATTAAAAGTAGCTTTTAAAAAGATTGCCTCTAAGGATCCTGACAATTACTTTCCTACTAAAGAGTTAAAAAAACTAGGATATCTAAGGAAACATTGTGAGTCTTGCGGAACTTACTTTTGGACGGTTGATAAAGATCGAAAAGTATGTGGAGATCCATTGTGTGCTGGAGGTTTTCAGGTAGTTATAGATAATCCTTCAAAGGTGAAGCTATCATTTATTGGAGTATGGAAGAAGATTGTTGAGATTTTAGAGCCAAGAGGTTATGTACCTATTAAAAGATACCCTTGCGTAGCGCGATGGAACCCAACGTCTGAGTTTACAATAGCATCTATATCCGCCTTCCAACCTTACGTTATTACTGGAGAAGTAGAACCGCCTGCTAAAAAGTTGTTGATTCCTCAATTTTGTTTGAGATTTAACGACATTGAAAACGTAGGTGTGACATCTTCACACAACACGGGCTTTGTAATGATTGGACAACATACTTTTGTACCTCCTAATGAATGGAATCAAGGAGAACTTTTTATGGATATACATGATTTTATTCATATTGGAATAGGTTTACCAAAAAAAGAAATTACTATACATGAAGACTCATGGGCAGGTGGGGGTTCATTTGGGTGTAGTCTTGAGTTCTTCAGTAGAGGAGTAGAGCTATTTAATCAAGTTTATACTATGTTTGAACAAACTCCTAAAGGACCTCGAGAGTTAAGACTTAAAGTTCTTGATATGGGTCTTGGCCAAGAACGTGTTGCATGGTTCTCTCAAGGTACTCCAAACATTTATGAAGCAACTTTTCCATTTGTTTTGTCAAAGTTAAGAGAAATCACTAAAATTGAGTTAGATTTGGATCTATATAGTCGTTTTTCACAATATTCTGCTTTTCTAAATGTGGATGAAGTAGAAAATATTGATGAAGCATGGAATCGCGTTGCTAATGAATTAAAGATTGGTGTGAAGGAATTAAAAAAAAAAATATTACCAATGACGGCATTTTACTCAATCGCTGAACATGCACGTAGCTTACTTTTTGCTATAAATGATGGAAAACTTCCCTCAAATGTTGGGGGAGGATACAATTTAAGAGTGATTTTTCGTCGTGCCATAAGTTTTATTGACAAACATAATTGGGAAATTGATATGTCTGATGTCTGTTCATGGCATGCTGAAGAATTAAAGGGGATCTTCCCTGAGATTTCAGAACATTTAGATGAAATTCGCGAAATTTTAGATGTTGAGAGAGAGAAATTTTATATAACTAAGCAAAAAGCAGGAAAAATATTGGAAAAATTACTGAAAAAAGGAGGAATATCCACTGAAACTCTTATTGAATTATATGATTCTAATGGTATTAGTCCTGATATGGCAAAAACAGCAGCTAAAAAATATGGGATAAAAGTACGTATTCCAGACGACTTTTATAATTTAGTAGTTGAACGACATGAAAAAACTGAACAAATTCATGCAACGGTAAAAGAAATTGAATTAGATTTAGAAGGAATTCCTGAAACAAAATCTCTTTATTATTATGACTATAGAGAGACTTCAAATAACGCAAAAGTATTGAAAATTATTGATAATATGGTAGTTTTAGATAAAACAGTAGTATACCCTACCTCTGGAGGTCAACTTCATGATATAGGAACAATCAAAGGGCAAAAATTCTCTGACGCTTTTAAGCAAGGGAACCATACTATCCATGTTTTAGATGATAAACCTATTTTTAAGGAGGGAGATAATGTAAAAGTCGAAGTTGATAAAGAATGGCGGAAACAACTATCCCAACATCATACTGCTACTCATATTGTAAATGCTGCTGCACGAAATGTTTTAGGAAGCCATGTGAATCAAGCTGGTGCGAAAAAAAAAATGGAAGAATCTCAATTAGATATCACTCATTATGAGCAAATTCGTACGGATAAATTAATTGAAATTGAAAAAAAGGCAAATGAAATTGTAGAAAAAGGGATTAATCTGAAATTGAGTTTCATTCCAAGATCTAAGGCAGAAAGAAAATATGGGATGGTGATATACCAAGGAGGAGCGGTTCCTGGTAAAAAATTGAGAATTGTAGAAATTCCAAATATAGATGTCGAGGCTTGTGGTGGAACACACTTGAATAATACCTCTGAAACGGGAAAAATAAAGATTATAAAATCACAAAAGATTCAGGATGGAGTTGTTAGACTGATTTTTACAGCAGGAAAAGCAACTATTGAGTTAGAACAAAAATATCAAGGAATTATCAATAAGTTAGAATCTTTTTTAAAGGTGGATTCGAAATTAATTATAGGAAGAGTTAAGGAATTACTTAATAAACGCAATAAATTAATTCATAAAACAGAAAAAGTTGTAGACGATGATTTAGAACTAAAATCTGAAAAGATAATTGAGGGTGAAATATTAACTGAACTATCTAAGATTCTCCAAGTTAATAAAGAAAATGTTCTTTCAAAAATTAGAAAATTGTATTCAGAATGGGAACAAAGCAAAGAAAATTTAAATTTAAGACAGAATCTTCTTAGTCATAAGAATATTAATGAATTAAAAAATAATGCGAGATTTTTACAAGGTGATCCCAAATATCAAATTGTGATTGAAGACTATGATTTACCAAAAAAAGATCTTCAAAAAGTCAGTACAAATATTTTTAAATCATCAAGTAATATGATGACAGCTTATATCTCTAAAAGAGAGAAGGGTATAGAAGTAGCTGTTATGTTAGGTCCTGATCCTTTAGAAGAATCTGATTATAGTGCATATAATATGGTTATGGATTGTGTTAAATATTTTGATGAGAATGGAAAAGGTGGTGGAAATGATAGTTATTCTACAGGGCTTATATTTGATAGTTCGGTTGAAAAATCAAAAGTTAAAAAATATCTGGAAGAAAAATATTATCCTGAGTAACTTTGGATACATTTTTTAAAATTCAAAGAATTCTTAAGAATTATTTCTAATTATTTGTCAATCTATATAAAAAATAGAATCATTCTTCTCTTATAATTAAATAGAGCGATTCATTGCGAATAAACGCTTCAACAAAACAACTCCAATTATCTTTCAAAACTTTTTCAAAGTATTTTGCCCAAAACTCACTATAATCTTTTGTTAAATCATGATTAAATCTCATTTGATATGTACCTTTATCGTTCTTCTCTAATTCTATATTGTAAAAATAATTGGCTGCTTGCCACATCCCCTTAAGTCCATTTAAAAATTCTTCGAATGTCATGATTTCTTTCCTTTTTCCTAGATACCATTCAATTGATTCAACTGCAAGGTTTTTTGTAAAAACATCCTCGACTTTACCCTTAATATAGTTAAGATATGTTGTTTTTCCAACTAAAAGCATATTTAATTCATCTCTAGCTCTGCACCATATACTTCTTTGATCCATTAATTGTGGTTGTTTAAATTTTTTTAATGATTTAATCGCTGCATCTACAACAGCAGATTTTGAACCGAACTCTTCTTCATATTGCTTTAAAATTTCATAAGATTCATGGGAAATGGTCGCGTGTACAGATTTTTTATAACTCCTTTTCTCATTGGACATAATTTTGATGAAAAAATAGAATACTATATTTTTGTGACATTTATAATGCCATAATCCAACATAATATTTAAATATTAATGTCATTTCATGAGGTATGTATGACATATTTTTTTTACATTTATTAAGACAATGAAAACTACAATAAGTCAAGATAAGAAAGGTTTTAATGGATCAGATAAAAAAAATATAGAATTCCCATCTTGCTATGGTAATTTTAATAATATGTCTACTATTTGTCAGAAGTGCACAGTAAAAGCCCAATGTAAAAAAATACCACCTCCGAATGATTCGGAGTGGTGTTGTAATCCCCCTTAACTATTTAATAATAAAAATACTATAGTGAAGTGATTTATGGAACAAGAAGTCTATGAAAGTTATGTTGGTGGATATAAATGGAGATCAAGCGACAAAATATATTATAAATTAACTGGAAGAAAAATTAATTCCAAATATTTTCCAACCATTTCAGTTTCTGTTAGTTATTTACCTGATCTAATACCCAATAAAAACCTATTTGGTTTGTTTTGGAGTACTCCAACTTTCAAAGATACTGATTGTCAATACTTATTTCATGTTTATGATGAGTACGATATTGATTTTGTTATTTCAACATCTTCTGGAAATACAGTTGAAAGTATGGCCAACGTTATAAAAAGGTATAATCAAGAATCAAAAAAAAAAATTAAAGCTATTCTGCTAGTTCCAGAAATTTCCTCATTTAAGGTTTCTAAAAATGCTATTGAAAATAACCCTTATGTGTATTACATTGTTTTAAAAAATTCAACATTAGATAGTATAAGAGAATTTGCGAATAAACTTAAAGAAAAATTGTTAGAACGGTTTAATGTAATTTTAGCTGACGCAAATTTAAAAACAGCTGCATACAGTCAAGTTGGTTTTGTTTTAGATCAAATGAATCTTTTAAATGATGATATATGTTTTGTTCAGACAGTATCTGGAGGGGTTTGCCCTGCTGGAGTGATTGAATACGCATCATTTTATAATATAAATCCTGAACTTTTAGTAGTTCAGCCTTTTAATAGTAAGACTACTCCAATAATCGATGCCCTAAATGAACATTCACTTGGTCATAATCCTTTTGAAATTTTTAAGAAATGGAATTATAAAACTTCCAATATTGAAACCACATTAGGTAGTACTAAACCGCTATACGCGATTGAAAAGTTTATTCAATGGAGAGAAAATGGAGGAAAAGTTCTCGCTGCCAAAATTTCACAAAAAGAACTTTGTAATCAAAAAAATATAGTTTTAAAATTACTGGTTGATGCAGGAATATATCCTACAATTGATTTAGCATTAAAATTTTTCGAACTGGAAAAGAGTGGAATAATAGCATTTATTGGAGCGATCAAATCTGCTAAAGAAATAACGTCAAATAATATAATCGTAAATTTTACAGGAAGATATCCTGAAAAATCATCCATTTTACCGAGTTCTGCAACTCCTCACGTTTTATATGATCCAGATCAAGGAATTGAACAATTAATTAAAATGTTGAATATTTAAATTCGCAATTGTAAATTATCTCTTATTTTTATACCTCTTATCTGTTTCTCTATCTATATAGACTATATAGACCTTATATAATATGAAGAAAAATCTTATAACTCAAATTAATTTAATTTTAATTAAAGTGGAAAAAAGGCTATATATATAAATAATGTTTAATCAAATTTTATTGACTTTACTTGACCAAAAAAATGATTATTTAAACTTAAAAGAGAAAGTAGCTCATACACCACTAGAAAAATTAATTAATAATATTCTTGAAAGAATAAATATAGACAATGATAAGATAATAACTCTAAATCAAATTGAATATATATTATAAAAATACAAATTTTGAGGAAAAAAATATGAAAAGTGTATATAAAGAGTTTTGCTGTCCAGAATGCGGAGAAGTACGTTATATAAATATTAATGGGATATGTTTTGACTGCAAAAATAAAAAAAACCTTATCACATTAGCAAAAGAGCGTAAATTACAGCAAAATCTCGAAACAATAAATCATTATATTAGTATTAAAAATTACAACTAAGAACTTCTTGTTTTAAAATAATACAAATTTTTACAGACTATTCTTTTTTATTTAAAATATCATTCTCATCAAAAATATTTTATATGTTGTGCTAATTATTAAATTTATAAATTATAGAAAACCTATATTAGTAATTAATCTATCCATGAGGAAATGCTGAAAAATGGTAGAAATTATTCAAATTAGTGATTTACATTATGATAGTGAGTTCCGTGAAGATTGTTTTGAGAATATCATTAATTATGTTGCGGAAAACAAACCTGATATTGTAGTTTGCACTGGAGATGTTGTGCATAAAGGAAGAGTTGTTCAATTTAGAAAAGTTCTTGAATATTTGAATAGAATAAAGGATATTACAAGGTTTATGGCCGTTCCAGGAAATCATGACGCTAAAAATTCAGGACTCGTGTTTTTTGAGAAAATAATTGGACCAAGACGATCTAGAATAATTTTAAAAGAAAAAGACGCCATCATAGTAGGAATTTGTTCCGCTAGAGATGATGTCGCATATGGTGAAATCGGTGACGAGCAACTCGATTGGATTGGAAGGTGTTTTGACCAGAATATAGAAGATAGAGTTATAGCACTACATCACCATTTAATTCCAATTCCAATGTCTGGACAAAAATTTACGACTGTCCGAGACGCGGGAGAGATTTTAGAGTTTACGAATTTATTTGAAATAGATTTAGTATTGATGGGTCATCGTCATGTTCCTCACGCTTATACAATTTCTTGGAAGAATTCATCAAGTACGACTTTTCTTTATAGTGGGACTTCAACTTCAAATAAGGTTCGAGCTGATGATTCTCCTAGTTTTAATCATATTTTTCTTAATAAAGGCGATTTAGAAGTTTACATAGTTAATTCAATTAATCTTAAAAAGACTCTATTATTGGAACGTAAGGAGCATCATACAGAATTTATAAGACCTAGAAAAACAAGAATAGAGCATTTACTTGCATCAAAAGTATGGGATGAGTAAGATGCCTAAACCAGTAACTCCCTTATTAACTACTGATGCTGTTATTTTGATCAATAACAATAAAGATTTAGTTTTAATTCGGAGAAAAAATCCACCATTCCAAAGTGAATTAGCATTACCAGGGGGTTTTGTAGATATTGGTGAAACCGTAGAACAAGCATGTATTCGGGAAGCAAAAGAAGAGACAAATATCAATATTAAAATCATTAGATTAATAGGAATCTTTTCAGATCCCAAGCGAGATCCTAGAGGTCACACCGTTTCTATTGCATATTTATGTGAACCAAAAACAAAAAATGAAAAACCAAAAGCTAAAGATGATGCCGCTGCTTTAGAAATTATCTCTTTATCAAAAATCTCTTCTTTAAAACTAGCTTTCGATCATATGAAAATTATTGAAAGTTCAGGGATTTTAAATAATCTAAATTAACACAATTACCAATTTTCTTTAACTTCATATAAGTTGTGAAATGAGTCTCTGATAAAAAGATAATAACCATTCCCATCTTGTCTTGGAACTTTTATTACCTCAAAGCCCATTGAAGTGGCCTTATCAACAAACTCATCTCGATTATTAATTAATATACATGAATGAGTAAAGAGATCTCTTGCCTTACTTTTATCCTCTGTAATAAATATTTCAAAAGATATATCTTCGTTTCCATATACAACAAATGTATTATCTCTTTTTACTCCAAAAAAAGCTTCCATCAATTCTGCTGAAACTGCTTTATTTCTTAATTTTTTCATTCCGAGTAATTCAATGAAAAATTTATCAGCTTCTTCTTCTGAATTGTATCCTAAAGCTATATGCTCTAATTTCATTTTTATATTCAGTTTTAAAATTATTTAAATATATGAATAACTAATGTCTTTTAACAGAATAAATTTTACTTTTGGTAAATTTTATCTTAAATGAATTTTTCTCCAAAATTTAAAAATATTTAGGTTATAATATTATTAATAAAAGAAAAAAAAATTGGATATTCGTAAGGGGCTTTAGAGGATGACTAATGTTTCTGAAACTGAATTTCTTAATCGTCTTTTAGAGGTGGTGTACAAACTTTCAAACATAGTAAAAACTCAATCCCCTAGGTTTAAGACTAAATGGGATGAATATTTAAAACCTTTCGATGAAAATCCTCATATTGTACGCCAAATACCTCTTGACAAAAATAGATTTTTAAATGATATTGATTATAGAATTAATGTGTTAAAGACTGTTGAACAAGCTACAGTTGATGGTTTTTATTCAACAAAAACACTATTAAAAACATTATATAGTTCATATTTTAATTCTGAATTATTTAAGAAGGATTTCTCGGAAGAAGATCAACAGATTTTAAAATATTTGATTGCAAAAGAAATTTTAGGCAATTTAATACAATATAATAAACTTGATCATGAATCTGTTCCATTGAAATATAATATAATTGGCAGAAATTACACATTGATTAAATTACAAGGTCTAGCAGACTTTGAAATTTTAGAAAGTCTTAATAAATTAAATATTAAAAATATAGAATTAATTGATGTAAATAACCTTATGAAAGAAATTGAAGAGGATGGAATCGTTAATATGGAAAAAAAAGGGGAACATAATTTCTTTACTTTAAATAAAGAATTAACACTAACAACAGAAGGAAAAAATCTTTATTCCCAGTTACTACAGCCTTTAGTAGATTGGCCAACCCTTTTTTTTCGAAGCTTTTATAATATAAGGGAGTTAAATGTTACTATAGATAAGAATGCGACTTTTCATGATTATCTACAGAAAATCCTGCTAAAAACTGCAACTCAAGGATTTTCCCCTACCAATTATGTTTTTAAAAATCTAGTCAAATATTACGAAAAAATTAAGGAAGAAGCAAATTAAATCTATTTAAATCCTTGATTTTTAGAACTACAATTCTTTTGTTTTTTTAATTGGGAGTTTAAATTCTTCCAAAAGTGGAACTAGATGCTTTTTATCTTCAGAATTAGTGCCTTTCCAGTCAATAATGAAATAATCTACTTTTTCAATAGTATTTTGAATCATTTTTTGAATTAAATCTTTATTTAACTGCTGAACATAATATTTTGGGCAAATAAATGACATTGCTATATTTTTATTATTAATTAATCTAAAGAAATTTGGGGCATAATGGGTGCCTCCAAATCCTAATCCTATTTTATCATTTTTTTCTTGTTTTAATTCTAGATATTTGGAGATTGTGTTAATAATCACATTTACGAGTAGTTCACCAGCACTATCAATAACCCATTCTTTCTTACTACTCCCTAATTCCATAAATATTAAGGGTTTATCTAATTTTGTAGGACCATGATGAGTTACTTCAATATCAATTGAAAAAGTATCTAATTGTGGTGGAAATTTTTGTTCAATCAAAGATAATAGTCCTGCTTTGAGTAATAAAGCACTAGTTTTTGATAAATCTCGAGGTTCACCTCCAAAATTTATGTCTTCTGTCCAATTCCCGGTTGTATGGACAAGAAAAGCAGGACGAGCAGTTTTTGAGATATGCCTGCTAGCAAAAATTAGTAGATCAGGATTCAATTCAGATTTATCCAATCTTAGGTTATTTAGAGAAATTAAGGACTCTTTGGTAAAACCAAGAACAACTTCATTCTTAGGAGAATCTGTCTTTAATTTAAAAACTGGATTCTCATGCCAGGTGAAATTAGTTTCTTCGAATTTAATAGCATTAGAATTTAAAAACTTATCACGCATATTCATTGAAGCTTTATCTTCGGAGGATGTTAAAATTAAAAACTGGATTTAATCTCACCTATGAGTCATTTATTCCTCTTTATTTCAGAAAATCAATAGAATTATTTTAAAATTTATATTATTACTACAACTTTATTATATTTTAAATCTATTTTCAATATTAATGAGTGCTAATTTAATAATAGTTCTAATACTTGGTTTAGCTTTTGGAATAATATTTTTCATTGCAGATTATTTTGAAAATAAACTTATTAAAGTACACGCATCATTGATAGCAGGAATTTCAATATCATATTTTTTCCTAATAGTTCTTCCTGAAATTGCTAAAAGATTACCCGAGTTTCCTTTTGATTTAATTCTTTTCGAATATCTTTTTGTTCTTGTCGGTTTTTCATTTGTCCATGTTTCTGAAAAATTAATTCTACAGAAAGTTGAAATAAGGACTCAAAAAAAAATGAGAAAATTACTCAAAAAAGAGAAAATTTTAGAAAATGTTGAGCGTAATATGGAAAAAATTCTTACAAAAGAATTAATTCATGAAAATCAAGATGAAATTGCCCTAAGACAAATTGCCCAAACATTATCTGAATTAAATAAACAAGAAGAGGGAATGAAATTAGAAATAAATAACTATAAAATTAAGATTCAAAACAAAATTAATAAAGAATTAACTAACTTCCGTACAATAACAGATTACATTTATCACTTTCTTGTTGGAATTATTTTAATGGGGCTTCTAAGGATTGAATTAGTAGGAGCTATTCTTTTTTTCATATATGCCCTCTTTAGAACCGTTGTAACTAAACGTTCTGAAGCGCATTTCATATTTACTGATTTAGAAATCTATGATGAACAAAAATTTAATCAAAAAACTATAATTAGATATCTTTCATGTGGATCTGCTTTAACTGGAATAATAATTGGCCTTATAATAAATTTTTTCTTCCCAGTTAATCTAGAACTCCTCTTTATTTTCTATTCTTTCATATCAGGAGTCATTTTATATGTCATTGTGAGGGAAGTTATACCCGAAAAAGAGAAAGGAGATCCTGTAAAATTCATTATTGGTTTAGTAGGATTTGCTATAATCATTATAATAATCAATGTTTTTACTACCGTTTTATAATTTGAAATCATAATTCGTAAAGACAAACCATTAATAGTTTTAATTTCTTATAAAATAGAATATATAATCTAAGTATTCCTTATTTCAATAATTTTAACCTTTATAAACATTTATATTCATTAAAACTAAGTTTAAATTAATGTGAGGTTATGAATTAAAATGGAAATGAAGAAAAAAAGTTTTAATCAAATTCTGTCCATAGATAATGATGATAAAAGGATTATCGAAATGATTGAAAGAGATCCAGATATAACCCATAGTGATATTGCTAAAGAAATTGATAAATCTCAACCTGCTGTGGGTGCTCGAATTATCAAATTAGAAAGAAAAAATCTTTTAACCAAGCAAGTCGGTTTTAATATCAAGAAAGTTGATATTAAAGTAGCTATAGTCTATATTGCTACGAAAGATGTGGATGATATTGTTCACAAGATTGAGAACTGTCCGTTTATTAATCACGCGTTTAAGATCAGTGGTGAATTTAATTTACTCTGCTTTATCGCAGCTTCAGATCTACAAACCATTGAAAAACTAGTAGATCTTTGCTTTAGGAGAGATAAAAACGTAATTAATGTTAAGACAAATATACTCATTGAATCAATTCATGACTTTGTTGTCCCGATTGATTTCCAAATTGAGAATTTTGATGGTAGATATTGTGGTCCTGACTGTTCTCTCCAAGAAAATCTTCCAAAATTTAAATTCAATCAAAAAATTACAGAAGAAAATACAGAAGAATAAAAATTAACTCTCTTTTAAATCTATAATTAGCTCTAAACTTTCTTTTATTTTAATAAACCTTTCGCTTTAGCTATTTTATACTTACACTTCTCTCCACAACCATCTTCTAAAGTTGGATCATGTTCTTCAGAATCAAAATCAATGGGTAAAATAAAATCCTTGGCAATATCAAGAACAATTTCCATAGAAGAACTACTTATTTGGGGATTATTTCGAAAATGATAATTAACAATATTATCAAGTTTTTGAAGTTTTGAACTAGCAAGTAAGATACAAACATTATGCTCACCAGAGAGTTTAAACGCGTTTAACATAAAGGGACAATGTTTAGCCATATCCAAAATTTCTCCTGGATTTTTAGTTTGTATCTCCACAGTTGCAAGGTGTAAATCGACTCGTTTAAAGTTGATTCCAGGCTGGAATTGTAAAATACCATTTTTTTCCAGCTTTTTAATTCGCATTCCAACAGTTGGCTGCGATCTATTTATTTTTGAAGCAATCTCTGTATGTGTAAGGTTAGGATCCTCTTGAACAAGAGAAATTATTTGCCTATCAACCTCATCAAGCTTTAATTTATCTGAAATCATAATATTCTCACAAATTTTTTTCTACTAATTATGTAATAATCCTCAAAATTTATAAAATATTAGTATTAATTTATAAAAAATTAATTCTAATTATTGATTTATTTCAATCCAATGCTAAAAAAAAATTTATCATTGAATTCATTTTATTATAGTTAATTACCAATTAGCATTCGAAAGTTATATTATCCATATGAACAGGAATTGATCTTTCTTATCGAGAGTCTCTATTCTCTTAAACTGATTATAGAAATATTTGTAATCATTGATATCACACAAATAAGAAAAAAAAAGAGAAGTTAAAATTAACTTGCAACGAATTCAATAGAAAACTGATTGAGATCTGGAGACTGATAAAGATAAAATGGATCACTTGGGTCTGAAGTTACCCTCATCTCAAAATAATCATTCCCATCACTTAGAACATAACCACTTGCATGAACTTGATAATATGTTTGTAAAGTAGAGGGAGTCCTATAACTAACCATAATAAAATCAAAATTCCCGTTTTTACGAAGTTCTAATTCATATTTGTAAGGCGTGGTTAAACTTGACAATTGCATAATAATTTGTATTCTATACCATCCTGCTTTAATTAAAGTTAACCTTGTGCCTGAGCGAGTGAGAGTGATATAGCTTGAATCATTGTAAGAATTATCTAAAAGTTCAACAAGCCAATCGGTTGTTAAAGTATATGGAGCATAATCGGTATTCTCATCAAGGTTATCCCATATTCCTACTAGTTTCTCTCCTGAATCTATAGATTGGGTCGAAATTATAGGTTGGATCAAAATGAAGATGTATACACTTAATCCAAGGGCAATAATGCTAATAATTCCAAAAATAATTGTACCTGTTTTTTTTGACATAAGAATCACAAAATGATCAGTTCATATAAAAATATTTAGTATGACCATGAAATATTAAAAAATTCTTCTAAAAATTTTAAAAAAATTACCATCTCTCTCTTTTTTGAAAACAATTCCAACACAATCATTAATTTCCTCGTAAATTTTCCAAAATCAATTTAAAATATAAGAAAATAATAAAAAAAAGAAGAAAGATTTTCATCCTTTTTATTTCACCAATAAATCTGTTTGGTCTTAAAAGAAATGTCCCTTTCATTAAATTTGAGATATCAAAAAGAGATATTTATTATTTTTCATAAATTTCTTATCATTATCTAATATCAAATATATTTAGAATACATTATCAGTCAAATTAAGTAGCGTTATTATAGAATATAACCTTAATAGATAAAAAGAGTTTTTTATTTTTTTAATCATATTGAGTGAAGTAGACGAACGAGCCATAATTGAAAGTTATAAATTTCATCATATAGATATATCTAAATGTAAGCAATGTAAAGAATTTTCATGTGAAGAGGCGTGTTTTAGAGGTATCTATGAAGTTATCAATAAAGATACTATACCTAAATGTATTGTGGTTGAAGATCGTGAAGATAGGTGTGTTAAATGTCACATCTGTACAACGGCTTGTAAACTTAGAGCTATAACAATTGATTAGAAGTCCTAAGGCAGTTTAAAATTCACAGTTCCCACAACAAGAATTCTCTAATTCAATCCTAGAAAAATCAAAGTTTAAATCTATTGGTAAAACAAAATCTTCTACCACATCTTCAATAATATCCATATGAACATTTGAGATTTCTGGATTACCTCGAAGATGATGATTGATTACATGATCGAGATCCTTTAATGATAAACCCGCTATTATAATGCTGATGTTATTATTTCCACTCAATCTAAATGCAGTGAGCATAAAAGGACAGTGTCTTACTATATCAAAGATTTTATTGGGATTTTTAGTAAGTATATCAACACGGGCAAATAGCAAATCAGCGACTTTAATATTTATACCTGCTTGATATTTCAAAATTCCTAATTTCTCTAATTTTTTTACCCGCATTCCAATTGTGGGCTGGCTCCTATTTACACGCCCTGCAATCTCAGTATGTGTAAGGTTTGGTTCTTTTTGGATTAATTCCATTATTTTACAATCTATATCATCAATTCCAATTCTTTCACTTAACATTTTCTTACAACAACTTTTTTTAATTGGTTAATTAATATGAAAAATGAAAACATGAGTATTCACTAATCGCGGTATCGCGATATAAGAATATTACGATTACATCATATTTAAAGTTTTGTGTCTATCATGTTAATATAAAAGCATTAATAAACCATTAAAAAAAGCTTTAAAAACTAGTAAAAAGAATAATCTAATCAATCGATGAGTGAATTTAGAAAGTATACCATTGAATTTTTAAAAGTATTATCAAATTCTACAAGGCTGGAAATTTTAGATATACTAAAAAATAGTGAAAAAAATTCATCAGAAATCAAAAAGATACTAGGCAGATCTCAATCAACGGTTTCTAAACATCTTAATATGCTCCTCGAGAATAATCTTATAGATTATGAGAGAAGAGATAATATCAAATACTATAAAATACAAAATGCTGATGTATTTACTTTACTTACAAATATAAATTCAATAGTAGGAAATATCTATAAAGAAAAGTTTAAGGATATTAGAGACGAGGATATACATGATATACTATCTTAACTCATAAAAAATATAAAAAGTTATAATAATCCTTCAATTCTTATGAATATTTCAAAAGTTAATGAATCTACAGAAGAATCCAAAAAAATTATATTGATGGGTTTGGATAATAGCGGAAAAACTTCAATAGTAAGTTGTTTGAAGGGGAATAAGGGTATTTCTGCTTTTAATAATCCAAAACCTACAAAAGGACTTGACGTCCAAAACTTTAAAGTTTCAGATTCAAAGTATGCTGTTTGGGATTTTGGTGGTCAAAAAGCATACATTGAGGATTATTTTAAAGATTTCAGCAATTATTCAAAAGGCGTGAGCAAAATTATTTACGTAATTGATATTCAAGATGTTAAGCGTTATGATCTCGCACTTGAATATCTAAAAAAGCTAATAAATTCAATTGATACAACTAATAAAATCGATTTTTCTATTTTTCTTCATAAATTTGATCCAGATTTAGTATTTAATCGTAGCTTGAGTGAAATCGTAATTAATGATTTTATTAAAAAAATTAAAGAGATTATTCCTTTAGATATTGCATATTCAATAAATAAAACAACAATTTATGCAATATTTGAAAAATCTAAAATCAAATAAATGCTTTTTAATATTTTTTTTAAATATTTTTAATCAGATGCAATTTTTTAATAATAAATAAAAAAATACTAAATATTATCGAAGTATTGCATTTAATCATATTAAAAAAGGTGATATTTTTACAAGAAATAAGAAATAAAGATTCACATAGCTTACAAACTAGATCATCAATAATTATCTTTGTTATTGTATTATTCTTAATTTTTCTAACACGTATTATTAGTTTTCTTTTATTCCATACTATAGCAGAATTATTTAGTATAGTCATAGCATTTAGCGTTTTTGCTATAGGTTGGAACACTAGAAAAAACATAGAAAGCTCTCTTTTCTTGATTTTAGGGGTTAGTTTCGCCTTTATTGGTTTAATAGATCTTCTTCATACGTTAGCATATAAAGGATTGGATATATTTGAAGGTTATGATGCAAATTTGCCTACTCAATTATGGATTGCTGCAAGATACCTTCAAGCAGGTTCCTTTCTTATTGCAGTCATTTTATTTAATAAAAAAATTAATCCAAATCAATTAGTTATTTTTTATACGATTTTAATAATTATTTTGCTTCTATTAATTTTCTCAGAGATTTTCCCTGTCTGTTATATCGAAGGATCTGGACTTACTACATTTAAAATTGTCAGTGAATACGTAATTATTGGTATTCTATTGGGAGTTATCTTATATTTATACAAATTGAGGAAAGAATTTGCCCGACCAATGTTCAATCTTATGGTTTTTTCAAATATATTTACAATTTTTGCAGAGTTAGCTTTTACTACTTATATTAGTGTCTATGGGGTCTCTATTATAATTGGACACATTTTTAAAATCATCTCTTTTTACCTTATTTACTTAGCAATTATCCATAAGGGTCTTGAAGATCCCCTTAATACATTATTTTCCAAATTAAAACATAGCGAAGAAACTCTTGTTATGAAAGCGGAAGATCTTGAAAGAGCATATTCCCTCTTAAAAGAATCGGAAGAAAAATTCAGACTTACTTTTGAAAATGCTTCAGATGCGTTAATATGGGCAGACACTAGTACTGGAACTATCCTAAATTGTAATCATGCGACAGAAATTCTTCTAGAACGTAATAAAGAAGAAATTATTGGGATGAATCAAACAAATTTACATCCCCCCGAAAAGAGGGAATTTTATAAAAATTTGTTTAAACGCCATGTAGAATCTGAAGAAATCCGCTCTGATGAAGCAGAAGTGATTACTAAATCAGGAAAAGTGATACCAGTGACAATTTCTGCTTCTAATATTGTAGTTGGTGGAGATCTGATAATCCAAGGAATATTTCATGATATTAGCAAAATAAAAAAGGCGGAACAGAAACTAAAAAATATGGTTTCAACAGTATCTCATGAATTAAGAACACCTATAACTGTATTAATTATGTCAATGGACCTTTATAGAGATAGACAAGATTCAATGACCCCTGAATTACAAAACAAAATTATTGAAACGATGGAAAGAAATATCACGCTTCTAAAAGATTTATCAGAGGATATTCTAACTATCTCAAAAATAGATGAAAAAAAGATGGAACTTGAATTGAGTGAATTTAAATTGTTGGATATAATAATGGATATTGTAATATTTCTAAAGCCATTTTGTCAAGAAAAGAATGTGAGTTTTAATATTGATATTGACAAAAATATAGAACTTAAAGGGGATAATAAAAAAATTGACCAAGTTTTTCGTATTGTACTTGATAATGCGATAAAATACTCATTTGAAGATTCAATGGTAAATATAAATGCAATAGATAATTACAAAAGTCAATCTAATCTTGTTGAAAAAAAAGATGGTGTATTGATTCAATTTAAGAACCATGGGATAGGAATTAGTAGAGAAGATCTCCCTCATATTTTTGATAGATTTTATCGAGCTTCAAATGTAGGGGATATTTCTGGAACAGGATTAGGATTAGCAATTGCAAAAGCTATTGTTCAACTTCATCAAGGAGAAATTTATATTGAAAGTGAATTAGGTAAAAGTACCACTTTTTCGATATTTTTCCCAAAAATAAATTAAATTTAAGATAAAATATATATATAATTTCATTTATTATTTTTCCAATTAGAGATATAGGCGAATTATCATGCAAGTTATACCAAAATCAGTAGTACTCATAGTTGATGATAATGAAGATATCTTATTTAATTTAAAAATCCTATTAGAAAGTAAAGGATATGAAGTTAAAAGTGCAATAAATGGTAAAATAGCAATGAATATTTTATCAGAATTAAAAAACCCTCCTGATTTGATTATTAGTGATATTATGATGCCCCAGATGAATGGTTATGAGCTTTTTAGCGCAGTTTCAGATAATCCCCAATGGAATCGAATTCCTTTTTTATTTCTAACAGCAAAATCTACTCCAGAAGATATTCGATTGGGCAAAATATTGGGAATTGACGATTATATAACAAAACCTTTTAATAAAGAAGATCTATTTGCAATAATTTCAGGGAAGATAGCTCGAAATCAAAAATCAAATCTTATTGACAAGGAGATTAAGCAAATTTTAACGTCTTTAAATATTAAAATACAACCCTCGATTTCAGATACAGATGATGTATTAACATGTTTATTGGTTGTATATTGGGATGATATTATAGGTCCTGATGTAAAGCAATATTTTCCCTTTGATAAGGAGTTTTCTTTTTCTTTAGCTTCATTAGGTGTACAGCTATTTCAGGCAGTAACTTCAATTTATGGGCATGAAAAAATAACAAGTGCTCAAGGATTTTTACTAGATATTGAAAATATTAATCAAAAAGGTTATATTTATTTTGATTCTTATCCAGATGAAAATGAAAGACATGGAGAAAAACAATACATGTTATCAGTTATTTCTCCAAATTTAACATATTTTAATTCGCTTAAAATTAAGCAAGTATTGAAAGAGATCTCTGAAAAAATAAAAGATAAGCAAGATTGGGAAATTAAGGAATACTGGGAAAGAGTATTAACCATATTATCTAAAAACTCATTATTGTTTCATACTTAAAATTCCTCTAAATCTAGCAAAACTAAATGATTTTATAAATTAAAAATCAATCTTTTTTTTTGGTTTTTGAAAAAGTAAGATTAATCGATTTTTTTGATAATCTATAGAAAGAACGTTTAAATCAGCTATTTTTGATCAAGTTATTTAGAAGTTGTAATAAAATTTTTTAATTTTTGGTGATAAACATGTCAGAAACAAAAGAAGAAGAAAAATTAGTAAGATCCCCTGAAGTATGTTCTTGGGCTGATGATGAAGATAATGTCTATAAAATTGAAATACAATTGCCTGGTGTAGAAAAAGATACAATTAAACTTAAGATGTATGATGATAGTTTTTTCATTAAAGGAGAAACCGAAGATACTACATATGTAGGATCTTATGGTCTATGTTGCCCTATAAATCCTGAAGAGGCAAAAGCAAATTACAAAAATGGATTACTTAAAATTGCAGTACCTTTTAAAGAACCTGAATTTCATAGTATAGACATAAATATTGATTAAATAACCTTTTTTTTCTCTATTTTTTTAATGTAAATGAAAAGCAATAATAAAAGAATTTATTAATATTCAATATTCATCTCTTTAACATAATCAAATGCAGAATAAGCAGCTATAACACCCTCAGAAACTCCTGTAATCGCTTGTTTAAAAGGAGCGTCTGCAACATCCCCCGCAGCAAAAATACCTGTAATATTGGTTTCCGATTTACGATTTATCAAGATTTCTCCCTTTTTATTAGTTTCTACCCCAATTTTTTTTGCTAGATCGGAATTAGGAATTGATCCAATCTCAATAAAAACCCCATCAACTTCTAATTGATTCCCATTATCAAAAGATACAGATTTTACATTCCCGTCCCCCTTTATTTCAATAACATTGGTTTTATAAATAATCTCAATTTTCTCATTTTTAAGAACACGTTTCTTATTTATTGGTTCAGCTCTAATGTCTTCTCCGCGATAAATAATATATACTTTTTTTGTATTTTGTGAGAGAAATAGAGCTTCTTTCGCTGCTGAATCACTTCCTCCTATTACACATACTATTTTATCTTTGTAAAATGGACCGTCACATGTAGCACAATATGAAACCCCCCTCCCTGCAAATTCCTCTTCACCAGGTATCCCCAACTTCTTTCTTTTTGATCCAGTAGCAATACAGATACTATACGCTTTGAATTTTTGAAAAAAGGATTGTAAAACGAAATGATCATCCTGTTTTTCAATATTTCGAATCTCATCTGAGATGTATGGTATCCTTAATGAATCCATATGATCTTTAAACATATCCATTAAACCCTGGCCGCTAATACTAGTTATACCTGGATAATTTTCAACGAGATGTGTCGTTGCGATTAATCCCCCAAAAGTCTTCCCTATTATTAGAACATCCATAGCAAATCGAGCTGCATATATTGCACATCCAATTGCAGTTGGTCCACCCCCTAAGACGATTAGATCATAGGTTTTTTCTAAATCAATGTTCTCCATATCAATATTGAACACGTATATTACCTCCAATTAAAGCCCTTAATATTTCATTTGGTCCAACCATTCCAACTAAGGTCTTCTGATCATTTATTATAGTATAGGGTACACCAGCAGCATCATAATATTGGCCAATATCAGGATTTGCCATGATATCAATTATTACAGTTCTAATTTTTCCCTCTGAGGCAATCGCGAAAGAATTACTAACTGTAATTACCTGAGGGCAATAGGGGCAAGTTTCTGTCATCATAATTTTTATAGTTGACGGTTGGATTCTATCTAGATTTTGCTTTATTGTAGCTTCATAATAATTGGGAGTTCCAGCAAAGTTAAATATAGCTTGAATAAAAGGTTGAATTTCTCCTCCTTTTGGGGCTGCTAAGTATCTAATAATTTCACGCCCTTTATTATCTATAAAAAGAATTGTTGGTACTCGATTAATATCATACTTTTTTGCGAAATCTGGATTATCATCTATAGATAGTTCTTCTATAGTTAACATACCATTTGAATTCTCTTCATAAACCCGTATTAAAGCCATAAATTCCCCACAATCCATACAGGCTCTTAATTGAGTCCCATCTGAGCGTGTTCCTTGTGAAGTGAAGACTTTAAGTTTAACAGGTTTTTTTAATTTAGCCATTTCTCGTCTAATAATTTCTTTATATCGATCATCCGAAGACATCTTTAAAAATCACCTGTTTTATGCATACATTCCTCCAAAATCTCTTTCACCTTTAGTGAGTTTATCTAATAAATCTTGAGGTGTAAACATACCATATATATGATCCTTCTCATTAATAACTGTGTGAGGAACCCCTTGAACTTGGTACTTCATACCGAGATCTGGATTTAAATTAACATCAATTACTTCCGCGGAAATCTTTCCCTTAGAAACTATGGCAAATAGAGTTAGAACAGGTACCGTTGCGGGACAATATGGACAAGTTGGAGTTATAAAAATTTTCATCTTTGACTTATCTATTTTTTTCAAATGAGTAAGGATTTGATCTGCATAATATGGTCTTACTCCTGAAAAATATTGTATACTATTCAGAAATGGTACAAATTCAGAACCTGTGGGGTGTGCTAAATATCGAATAATCTCTTTATCATCTTGATTAACAAATAATATAGCAGGTATCTTAGTCACATTAAATTTTTTTGCATCCTCATCATTTTCTTCAGTTGAAATTTCTTCTATTTCTAATTTTCCGTTGGAAATTTCCTCCAAAGTCTTTAATAATTCATAAGTACCTTCACAAGCCATACATTTTCTTAGTTTTGTTCCGTCTTCTTGGGTTCTGAAATCAGTAAATAATTTTAGCACCACCTTTTCCTTTAATTTAGCCATTTCTCTTTTAATATTATCCATTTCATTTTGTGAAAACAACATAAAATCACCCAATATCATTCAATCTATTATGAATATTTGCTTTCATACTTAAAAGAATTTTTCGTTTAAAATATAAAAGAAAATAGGAATGAATTATTTTTGAATAAACCCTTATAAAATTGGATTAATAAATTAAAAGATACATTTTAAGGTGTATTTAAATTCTTCTTAATAAGTTTCCTAAAGATTAAAAATAATATTAACCCTGCAAAAAAACCAACAGCAATATTGATATAAAAGCATATTATGGCAGAGGTTAAGATTATCGGAAAAGTTTTTGAATTAAATTCTCTGAAAGCAACTTTTCCTAGTAAAAAAGCAGTATATATAAGCATAGCTCCCAAAATTGCCATAGGAAACTCAGTAAATATTAAAAGTAAGGCTTCAGAAAAGAATAATCCCAGAATTAATTCCATTAAACCCTCCAATATCATAGAACCACCAGTCCTAGCCCCAAAAGCATATTGTGCCATTAATCCCCCTGACCCATGACATAGGGGCATTCCTGTAACAAATGGATTGATTAAATTTATTGCTCCCATATTAAAAGCTAAAGTATTAGCATCAATCTTTTTATTTTCAGGAAAAAGTTCTTTAACTAAAACAACAGTAGCAACCATAACATTTGTTAATGTTAAAAATAATTGAGCAATTCCAGCATATAACATTCCTAATAGAAAATTATTCCATGAAGGTATTTGAAATATTAAATTAGGGATCCCAAAATTCAAGTCTGAAATAATGATCTTCCCAGTAATAACCAATATTAAAACTCCACCTAAAGTAAGAATAATTGCTGAAGGGATCGGTTTATTCTTTATTAAAATCAAGATGATTGAAATAGATATAAAACCAAGATATATATTTTCCTTAAATAGTAGGATTCCCGTCCAACCTAAAATAAGAGCCAAACCGAGTTGAATTCCTTTTACAGCAACGATAGGAATTTTGTTTATAATTTTATTAAGCTTTTTTGAAAAACCAAGAAGAAACCATATAACTCCTGTACCAAATCCAGTAGAGATAACCATATTAGGATTCCATTTTTTTGAGATGGCCACAGCACCAATTGTTTTTTGTGGTTGTACAGGAAGTGGAAGATTAAATTTAATTCCTAAAATTATATTAGTTATTCCTAAAGTTAGGAAAATTCCTGCTGGACTTAAGCCTACAATTGAGATATATCCAATTACAAATGGAATTAATGTACCCCAATCTCCAAAGGCACCTCCAAATTCTCTTAAAGTAAACTTCTTATGATTCTTTTCAGTATCTTTTTCAATAATAATATTTTCAGATTCCAAATTTATCAAATAAATAAAAATTGCTAAAATTAATAAATTTTTTAAAAAGGTTTCTCAAAAATTTGAATTCGGGACATCATTCTATGCTTGGAAATTGACTTTTTTCTTTTCTATAAATTTAAAAATATTCAATTTATAATATGTTCAGTTTTAACTCGATTAAAGATATTTGAATAACATAATGAATTTAATTTTTTATCTCCTCATCAAGGAGTATTTTCATGTCGCTTGAAAGTAGATTAAATTTTGAAAAAACCATTTCAAGCATTTCTTCTCGATTTATTGGGCTAATAAATCCTGATGATGCAATAAATTTATCTTTTGAAGACATGGGAACTATATCAAACGCAGATAGAGTAAGTCTTTTTCTTTTTGATAAAGATGATAAGATCTTTAGGAATACCCATGAATGGTGCTCAGAAGGGATAAGTTCCCAAATTAATAACCTTCAAAAAGTAGATAGTAAAGTAATTACTTGGTGGATTAACCAAGTTGAAAAAATAAGTTTTATTAACATTCGTGATATTTCTACTCTGCCATATAGTGCATACTCTGTAAAAAAATTTTTGGAATTACAAGATATTCAATCATTTTTAGCTTTCCCAATCTATATTAGTGGAATGATTAATGGATTCGTTTGTTTTAGCAAAACAAAAGAAAAAACTCAATGGAAAGGGAAAGATTTTGTGATATTAAGAATTTTTGGTCAGAGTCTTGGTGACACGATCGAACGTTTAAATGCGGAAAAAGTTTTAAAAGAGAATCAAGAATTGTTGAGGGCTACTTTCGAAGCCACTGCCGATGGAATCCTTGCTGTTGACAATAATAACATAATTACTCATTTAAACGAAAGATTCATATATATGTGGCGCGTTCCTGATGAGATAATTGATCAAAAAAATTTTACTGAGTTAATTAATTATATCATAAACCAGCTTAAATATCCAGAAAAATTTTTATCAAAATTAAGGAATCTTGAAAATTCTTTCAAGGATGGTTATGATATGATTTTTTTTAAGGATGGACGAATTTTTGAACATTATTCTTGTCCATTAATTCAAGATGGAGAAAAAACAGGAAGGGTATGGAGTTTTAAAGATATAACAGAACATCAACATGCTGAGCAAGAATTAAGAAAATCTGAAAATAAATATCGAGAGGCATATGAAAGAGCAGATTTGTTTAAAGATGTTTTTACGCATGATATTAACAATATTTTTCATAATGTAAAATCTTCAATAGAATTAATCTCAATTTTGAAAGAAAAATCAAAAAACTTAGAAAATTTAGACGAGTTTTTTCAAATTATTGATAATCAAATTGATAGAGGAGTAAAGTTAATTAATAATGTACGCAAAATTTCTAAACTTGATGAAACAGAAATATCATTAAAAAGTGTAGATGTTTACAAGGTATTAGATGAAGCATTTCAATTTGCTTATAAAAGTGCCTATGAAAAAAAATTGGATATAAAAATTATTAAAATTGAGGAAGATCATCTTTTTGTAGTAGCCAATGAGTTTTTATTAGATGTATGCGAAAACATTCTACATAATGCTATTAAGTATAATTATAATAACCTTGTTGAAATTACAATAGAAATTTCTAAAAATATTAGAGACTCTAAAAATTATATTAAAATAGAATTCAAAGATAATGGTATGGGAATAACTGACGAAAAAAAGAAAATAATATTTCAAAAAGGACTTAGTAAAGATAATAAAGTAAGAGGAATGGGAATTGGTCTATCACTTGTAAAAAAAATAATTGAGAGTTATAATGGTGAAATTTGGGTTGAAAACAGAATAAAAAATGATTATTTGAAGGGAAGCAACTTTATTATCGAAATTCCAGAAGCAAATTAATCAAAAAATAGTTTTAAAGCTCGATGATAATCGTTTTGTTTAATTTATAACAATAATTCAAATAAATCTTTAGCTTTTGGGTGAATTTTGCATATTTTACTGAAACGACGAAGAATCCACCAACAGGAAGGACAATAGGTTGTTACAAAATCAAGATCCTCTCGATTAAAATCAGACATTCGCTTTCGAGCAATTTTTTCTATTATATCAGTTCGTCCCATCCAACCAGATCCTCCTCCACAACACCAATGAGGTATATCTACAACTTCATATCCAGTCTTTCTAAGGATATCATCAATAAACTTTTCTACACCCTCTCGACCTCTATTCATTAATTGACATAGGTGTTGTACTCCTACTTTTCCTGATTTATCAATATTTAAAGGTTTCAAGAAATCAGCAATGTACTTCACATCTGCATCTAAACCATCCATCTCATTTTTAAAAAGATAATAGCAAGCAGGACACAAACAAATTATCTCTTTGAATTTTTCTGAATTAAATAAATCTCTATTTTCTTTTTTACATGTTTCATATTCCGCATTCAATCCACTAATTTTTAAATGCCATCCACAACAAATTTCTGATTCTAAAATAGTGAAATCTACGTCGCGTTGGATTAAATATTGAAGAGCATGTTCGGTATATCGAGGAATTCTTATAGTAGAAAGACATCCCATGAAAAAGAGAGTGTCAGATTTACTCTGTATTTTCTTAAATCTTTTTATTCGCATTTTATTAGTTGGATATGGGGAGCGATATTTTTCAAAATATTCACGCATTTCATTAATTTCCTCAAATGTATTTCCATCTTCAATATACTTTTGTTTTAATGAAATACGTTCATTTTCTGTCTCGCATTCTCCACAATGAACGCAATTGTAGAGTTTGTAATAATCCTCTGGTTTAAATTTAATGGCTTCCTGTTTTGAGATCATTTGTTTTACCAACTTATCACTTAAGAAATTAGTTGGATCTACTTCATCTGTAGGATAGTTTTTTCTTCCTCTTATTCGCTCTTTCATTCTAATCAGCTAAGATATTTTTATTTTTTTTTTTATTAAAGATTTATATTAACGATAAAAAGATTTTCAAATAAAATTTATTTCATATTAAAATAATCAAACTGAATTTTTTATTTTTAATATTATACGTTTTAAACTATAAATAAAAAATTCTAATTTTGGAATATAATTAATAAAACTTATTAGGCTTTTAAAGTTCGATTATTTCTAAAAATAAAGAAATTAATGTGTTATCTGTCCATGGACTATTTTTGCGGCCTGAATAGCATATTGAATTACAGATAAAGAATTAAGAATGGATCCATCAGAATTTAATCAAATTGAGGTTATTACAAAACTAACAATTCTAGATTAGTAAGTTAAAAAAAAAAATAAATTCTTGAAGTTTTTATTAATCTTTTTTGATCTTAACATCAGTTCTTTGTATACCAACTTCTTTATTACTTGGTATTGGAGATCCACAATGATCCCTTAACCTTTCACTTTCTTTGAACGCTTTATCAAGTTCTTCTTCTAACTCATCATCAGTTTTGTCATTATCTGTCATAATTTATAAAGAGAAATTGTATTATTTAAGGATTTTATTTATAAATAAAAAAGAGAAAAAAATTTATAATTCACTTTCTAAGATATTCTAATACTTTCTTTTCTTTCTCCTCAGGTCTTCTTTCAGGAACAAGTATATATTCAGTACCAATAGTCTCGTAATACTCTGGCTTAAGGTATAGATTACAATAACATGCACCATATTCCTTAATATCCAATGGAGCATAATCACAAGGACAAATTAAATCTCTATCCAGATCTCGATTGCCTGAAGCAAGACGACATGGGCAAGATTGATATCCGTAATTAATCTTATTTTCCACCAAACCAACAATAAGATTATTTAGGGTTTCTTGATCTTTATTTAATATCCATTTATTTGTTTCACAGACTTTATTGCAATATTCCATCATTCCTTTAAATGTCTCCATATCCATTCTATTCCCCTCCAGAATTTATTATTTCTTCATATTTACCGGGATTGTATCCAACTACAAATTCATCATCACAAATCATGAATGGATACGATACTCTAGATTGATATTTATATTTTAGAAATTCTAGTATTTGTATTTTTTCTCTAGGTTTAATTTTATCAACATCTACATATTTATATTGTATATCACGATCTTGTAACCAAGATTTGCATTTTTTGCACCACATACAAGTAGATAATGTTAAAAGAGTAATATCCCTATTTTTCTTAGAACCTTTGATGGTTTTTGCTAATTTCTCTATAGTTTCAGACATAATTTTATTTTCTCCTCATTTTTAAAAAAGTTTTTGTATTAATTTGATTTAATCCTCAGTTTCCATTGTGGATCGATACACTCAAAAGCTTCTAAAGTCAAAGCTCTAATATCACTATGACAAGAATCCAATAAAATACCTAAATGCTCAAGTGCCCTCTTATCTCCAATTTTCATAAGACTTTCTATAATTATGAATAATCTTGTTTTATCTTGATCTTCTTCAGGCTTTTCTAGTTCTACCTTTAAAAACTCTATAATTGGCATCGTTGCTTTGGGGTCTCCAATTTCCCCCATTGCTTCAATAATTCGATTAATTACTACATCATCTTTTTCGGATTTTAAAGCTTTAAATAATATATTAATTGCTCTACCTTCTTTTAATTGACCGAGATTTTGAGCAGCAAAAGCTCTTTCTTTCCAATTATCATTATTAAATAAAATTTTTATAAATTTATTAAACGCTTCATTTCGAGTTTTTTGATCCATCTTAAGATAAAAATAAGAAGAAGAAATAATAATCTGTTGTTAATAAATTATTAGATATTTTTGAAATTAGGATTAATAATTAAGAGATTTTAATTAAAGCCTTAATAATTCTTAAGATAAACGGTTTAATTTGAAATTCATATTCAAATGTATAATATTACTATAAACCCAGATCAATAGACTATAAATCAATGGATACGATACTCTAGATTGATATTTATATTTTAGAAATTCTAGTATTTGTATTTTTTCTCTAGGTTTAATTTTATCAACATCTACATATTTATATTGTATATCACGATCTTGCATCTACATGCATGATGTGGTAAGAAACCTATGGGTAATCTCATTCGATTTAAGAGTATCCATAGTATTAATATTATAAATATCTAAAAAATATCCAACTATAAATGCTCCTAATAGTAAAAATGGGAAGATAATAATTAATGTCCAAAAAGTTATTTTAAAAGCTAAAGAAATCAATGAGATAGCACTTACTGTAGAAACTGCAATTGAATAATATGATTGCCCCATTCTTAATCTAGATAACTGTTTCCCGATAAATTGAGCAGTTTTAACTCTTTTTATTATTTTTGATTTTCTCAATCTTAACAATCTTATTACCTATATTCTGATTTTGTTATTTTTTGTTTTATATTTTTAATTTACATGAGTTTTTGATGATTATAAATATTGAATGTCTTATAAAAAAGATTTGTCATAATCTATTGACATTTCCTCAGTAGAAAGAGTAATAATTTGGATAATACTATTCTATTTTGAAAATAAATAATAGTTTTTAAAAATAGTTCTAAGGTTATCAGCTTATTTTATTAAATTTAAATCATTAGTTATCTTATTTCAGTTTATTTTATTAGGAAAGGCTAATGGTGCAGTTTTATGTCAGAAGAACATCTAAAAAAAATTAGAAAATGTGTTGAAAATCAAAATTTATGGCGAGGAAATAAAACTATTAATTTAATTGCCTCAGAAAACGTAATAAGCCAAACTGCAAAGTCATTAAGTTATTCAGATTTTGCACATAGATATGCTGAAGGTCTTGTGTATCATAGAGAATATCAAGGTCAACGCTTTCATGATGAAATCGAACAGATTGCCATAGATAGTGTAAAAAAATTGTTTAATTGTAAATTTGCAGATGTACGTTGTCCAGCAGCAACAACCGCAAATATCGCAATATATTATGGCCTTTGTAATTATGGTGATAAAATTTTTACATTGAGTGTACCAAATGGTGCTCATATTTCAATGAGAAAATTTGGGGGTGCAGGTCTTCGCGGTTTAAAAATTTTTGATATTCCATTTGATTATGATAAATACAATGTTGATATGGATCTTTTTGGAAATCTCATATTAGGGATTAAACCAGATATTATTACATTGGGAGCAAGTGTTTTTTTATTTCCACATCCTATAGCAGAGATAAAAGAAATATGTCAAGATATCGGGACTATTATACATTATGATGGCTCGCATGTACTTGGTTTAATAGCAGGTGGTGAATTTCAAGACCCTCTCCTTGAAGGTGCTGATGTACTAATGGCTTCAACGCATAAAACATTTCCTGGACCACAAGGAGCGATTATTTGTACGAATAATGAAGCTTTATTTCATAATATTGAGAAAGGAATATTTCCTGGTACAGTTAGCAATCATCATTTACATAGACTTCCCCCATTGGCTATTGTATGCGAGGAGATGAATCGATTTGGAAAGAAATATGCAAAACAAATTATAAAAAATGCAAAAGCATTTGCTACGGAACTTGATAGGAAAGGATTTAAAGTCCTTGGAAAAAAATTAGGTTATACGGAATCTCACCAGATACTAGTAGATCTATCTGAATTTGGTAGAGGTCTTAAAAATGCAGAATTACTTGAAAAAGCAGATATCATTACAAATAAAAATTTAATCCATGGAGATGATGTGGATCTCGCCTCAGATCCATCTGGAATTAGGCTAGGAGTGCAGGAAATGACACATTTGGGGATGAAAGAACCAGAATTCAAGATTGTAGCAGAATTTTTTAAACGTATTATAATAGACAGTGAAACTCCTGATAAAATAAAAAGAGAAGTAAATGAATTAAGATCTAAATTTCTTAATATTAATTATTCATTTGATGAGCTAGGTGTTTTAAATGATTGATAATGAAGAACTATATTACCTAATTAATGCTATGGGTCAAGATCGACCCGGATTAATCGCAATGCTTACCAAAGTTGTTGCAAATGGGGGTTTCAATATTATTGATATAGAACAAAGTGCTCCACATGGACTTTTTTATATCATTATGATCATTGAACCTACAGATAAAGCAATAGATAAACCATTAAAATACTTTGATGAACGATTTCAAGAACTCACAGCAGGGAGTGATTTAAATATTTCAATCAAATCCTTTAAAGGTGGAATAAGAAAAAGTACAAAATCATGGTTAAGTTTTGTATTTGTTGGTCCTGATAAACCAGGATTAATTGCAACTTTTTCTAACTATGCTGGTCAAAATAACGCAAATATTCACAAATTAAACATGATCTCTCGAGGGCAAATTATTGCTTGTGAAAGTCTGCTTAATATATCTGATTTAGAGATATCAAGAGATACTTTTATCTATGGACTTAGATCCCTAGGTGAAGAATTAGGACTCCAAATAATAATTGAATCTGAGGATGTTCTTATGAAGAAAACTAGAAAACTGCTGATTCTTGACTTGGATGAAAATTTAATTCAAATTCAAGGTCTTAGTAAATTCTTAAATGAAATCCATCTTAATGAGTCAGATAAAAAATTCTACCAAAAAATTAAGGATGCCAAAAATAGTCAAGATATTATGAAATTAGGTCTTGAAGCCCTCAAAGGAATGGAATTTAGTGTAATAAATCGATTGATTTCATCAATAAGGATATCTCCTGGAACAGAAGAGTTTATTCGTGCTTTAAAGTTAATGCAATATACAATAGCTCTTATTAGTAACAGCTTATCACTTTTTACTGATCTACTGAAAAATAGGCTTAATCTAGAATATGCATTTGGGAATGCTCTTGAAGTTAGTGATAGGAAAATAACTGGGAAATATATCAAAAATTTAGAAATAACTTCCCAAAAAAAGGAAAGATTAATAAATTGGCTTGCTGTAATGGAGAAAATACCCGAAATGGAAGTTGTTCAATTCGGATTGGATAATAATGACAAAGATCCAATATTATCTCAAAGCGCTGGTCTAAAAATTAGTATAAGTTTTAACTATGATGAAGTAAAAAAAGTAATAGAACAGAATAATATAACTGCTAGTCAACTTTTAGGTTTATTTATATCCATTGGAATGATAGATTATCAGATAGATGAAATAAGGGAATTTTAATTCTATAGTTTAATCATCAATAAATATACAAAAACATTTTAAGATTCAATACTCAGTGCTTTTATACATTTTCACCTATTCAGGTAAGATTCTAATCTCTATTTACTATCTAATTTGACTAGGAATATTCATTGAAATCCGACTCTGAATTTACCATCTCATTCTATGTTACTATGTATTTATCAATATTTATAGAAAAAATCATAAATAATCCAATCTTTTGAACATTATAAAGAAAAGAAGAGATAATTTATTGTGCTCTATTTTAAGAATTGATGGAAATTATGAGAAATTCAGTTATTGAAATTGTTGATTTATTTTATAATCCAAAATCTGTTGCAGTAATTGGAGCTTCAATGGTTCCTATGAAAGGTGGATATCGTATAGTTGAAAATCTACACTCAAATGGCTACGAAGGTCCAATTTATCCTGTTAATCCCAACTATAATGAAGAAGATGAACTATGTGGTTTCAAATTTAATAAATCTGTTTTAGACATTGAAGGGGAAGTAGATCTTGCCATTTTTTATGTAAACAATGTTATTGTAACTAATACTCTAAGAGATTGTGTTAAGAAAGGAATAAAAGCGGCTATTATCCAAAGCGCTGGTTTTGAGGAGGTTGGTGTAGAAGGATTAAAATTAAGAGACGAAATTGCTGCTATTACAGAAAATTTTACTAAATTACATATTATTGGACCTAACTGTATGGGAATCAGTAGGATAGATGGAGATTATGATGATAAAAAAGGAGGTTTCTTCACTGGACAATTTATTTTAACGAATTATAAAAGAGGGAATGTTGCGATCATCACCCAAAGTGGTTTCTTGAATGGTGGAATAGCACCATTAATATTTCGACAGTTTCCAAATCTAGGATTTAGGTATATTGTTTCGATTGGAAACAAGATGGACTTAGGAGAAAATGAATTTTTAGAATATATTTTAAAAGATGAAACAGTAAACGTCATTGCAATATATTTAGAGTCATTTAAAGACCCTAGAAAATTCATCTCTTTATGCAGAAAAGCAAAACAATTACCTAAAAAAACTATTATCGTTGTAAAAGGTGGAAAAACAAGCCAAGGGATGAGAGCTGCTTCTAGTCACACAGGTGCTTTAGCTGAGGATAAAAGACTAATTGATACTATTATTAAACAAGCAGGAGTTATTCAAGCAAATAGTTTTCTTGAAATGTTCCAATTTATGAGGACCTTTTCTATGATGTATAAATCTGGTAAAAAATTCCCGAAAAAAGGAAATATTGCCCTTGTTGTTGGGAGTGGTGGTATGGGTACTATTATGGGTGATGTTGCTATGAAATATGGTTTAAAGTTTCCTGAATTTGGACGTAATAGTTATAACATTCTTAAAAGTGTATTCCCTGATTGGATGCCTCCAAACAGATTTGCTCTCGTTGATTCTTGGCCCACAATAGAAAAAGCAATAATGGATGAAGCCAAAAAAGCCAAAACTAGTGAAGAAAAGACAATAGAAAAAGATAATACTGAAGAAAAAGAAGTGAATTATTTTCGTAGAATGGGCTTTTTTGGAAATGTTATGGAAGTTATTCAAAGAGCCATTTTAGAGGAACCTAACATAGAAGGAATGTTTACATCAATGCCAAGTAGTCCAATGGGACATGAAGAGACAATAGAGCTTGTTATACCAATGTTGGAACGAATAGCAAAATACCCGAAACCAGTTTTCTTTTATTCAGTGATGGAAAGTGAAGAAGCTTTGGAAATATTAAGGTTATTTGGTAAGTATAATATTCCTTTTTTTACCAGATCAGAAGATGCTGTCAAGAATTTTGCGATTTTGGTTCAAGAAACAAGGAATAAAGAAAAATTTTCAAAAGCTTTTTAACCATAAATTTCAAACAATATAATATAAGATTAGTTTTTTTAGGAATCTAAAAAAAAAGCAATAAGGTTATTTATATATTAGAACCTAAATGTTTTTTATACATTTTTTTTTATTTCTAGGATAACCTTTAAAGAATAACAAAATAGAGATGAATATGATTGTCTGAATCAAAGACACCAATAGTTATAACCAAAGAAGGTTGTCACAGATGCCATGAATTAAAAGAGTGGTTAAAAGAACGTAATGTGAGATATATCGAACGAGATATAAATGATGAAGAGTTTGTTCATGAACTGCTTCAAGATACTAATTTTTTAAAAACTTTTTGTGATTCTGAGGGGTGTATTGTAAATACCCCTGCTGTAATCTATAAAGGAAAATACTGGTTTAAAGAACTCTGGGGTATCTCTGGTCTTAGAGAAAAAGAAGCAAAAAAATTATTTGGAGTTAAGTAGTATTTTTAAATTTCTATTATTTTTTTTTTACTTTTTAAATTCAGCCAATCTTTTTATTACTTTTCGAATTGTCCTCAACCCTTCTTCATCTTTTTCTATACCATTTTTTCCCATATCTTGGCTCCATAAACTAGCTCCTAAATTTGCCCCAAATGCTCCTCCAGATACGGGTATAATATGATTCTGTTGGTAAAAATCCAGAATACTTCTTATAGCAATCTCTTGTCCTCCACTTCTATCTCCCCCTAAAGCTAATGCCGCTCCAATTTTATCTTTAAACACATTAGGATTCTTAGCGATCATAGCACGACACCGATCCATTATTGTTTTTAGTTGACCTGATAAATTACCTTGAAATACTGGAGTACCAAAAAAATAAAATTTCGCCTCTTCTAATTTAGAATAAAGTTCTTCCATATCATCCTTATTGATACACCCTTTTTTTTCTCGAATACAATAATCACAATGAATACAAAAGTTAATTTTTTTACTTCTAACACTCCAAAACTCTGTTTCAAAACCAAACTTATTGGCGGCATAATTTAAAGCATATTGAACGGCATATTCGGTTCCTTGTTTTCGAGGACTTCCACATATTCCAAGCAATAGATTCTTCTTTTCAACCATAATAATGCATTTAACTTGCTTTTATTAATAATTAATCATTATTGCATAAAATAAAAGTTTTAAAATCTAAAATTCTAATATTAAAAGATGGATACGAATAGACCGAGTTTAGCGAGAATTAAGATTAAGTTTCCAGATCAGATATGGATTTCTGAAATATTTAAGAACTATCCAGATATAAAAATGGAAATCTCCCACTTTCTACCTTATGATCTTGAGGAATCTATTGGAAATAGTCTAATTGAAATATTACATTATGATATCGATTCCATTATAGAAGAAATTAAGAAACATCCTTCTGTCTTCGAGTTAAGTATATTAGAGAAAGAAAAAAATAAAGTCAAATTTAATGTAAAAACAAAAGATCCTTATTTATTATATGCTATAATAAAATGTGGAGTTTTAGTGAACTTTCCAGTGAGAGTGGAAGAAGGATATGCATATTGGAGACTGATTTCAAGTAGAGACAGGATAGATCAACTATTAACTCTTTTTGAAGAGAAACATATTAGTTATGATTTGTTAAGAATTGGTGTATCACCATATAATATTGAAGATGATAAAAGTAAATTAACTTTTGATGAATCAAATATCCTTGATAAGGCTATTTCTTCAGGTTTCTTTGAAATTCCAAGAAAAATATCCTTAGAAGAATTAGCTAACGAATTGGGCAAATCTAAGTCAGCGCTATCAGTAATGCTTAGAAAAATAATCAAAAAGAAAGTCTTATTTGAGAAATAGTTAATAAGAAATACAACAAAAAGGTTATACCCATTCTTCTTTTAAAATATTTCCTTTTATGCCAACGACAACTAATTTAATTGGAACTTTTCTATTTGCTCGTTTAGAACCTTCTTGAGCTAAAGCTAGTAGACCAGAACAACAAGGAACTTCCATAATAACAACTGTAAGAGTATTTATTTTTGCATCATCAATTAAAATTTTTATTTTTTCTATGTATACTTCTTTATCTTGGTCGAGTTTTGGACAAGCAATTGCGATAGATTTTTGTTTCATGAAATCTCTATGAAAATCACCGTATGAAAATCCTACACAATCTGCTGAAAGTAGTACATCAGCTCCTTGATAATGAGGTGCTCGGGGATTAATTAAATGCATTTGAACAGGCCAATGTCTTAGAGTTGAAATGATCTTTCCTGATATTTCTTTTTGTTTTTCTGGTTCTTCAAAAACCATTGTTTGAGCAGAAGGGCAACCATATTGATGAGAATGTTCAAGAAATGTTTCCTGAGTTAGTTCTAGTTCAGCTCGTTCATTATATTTCATTGCTTCTAAATGTTTCTCAACAGCTTCTTCATCGAACTCTAAAACTTCTCTTTCAATTATTTTAAGTGCGCCCTCAGGACAACCAGAAATGCATGCACCAAGACCATCGCAGAAAACTTCATTTACGACCCTAGCTTTTCCATCGATTACCTTTAGAGCTCCCTCTGCACAATCAACAACACAATTTCCACATCCTGTACAAAGATCTTCATCGATTTTTATAATTTTTCTTTTTACTAATTTATGCTGTTTTACCTCAGTCATAAATAAATTAAATTGAAGTGGTTATTTATTCTTAATTTCGAACATGTTCAAATAGAAAATTGAGATAATACAAAGATAAGTCTCGAAGAAAAATAATAATTCTATTCTCATAAATACTTAAAATCTAGAGAAATTAAATGTAAAAAAAAATTTATTATATTCCTAATTTCTTCCTATTCTTCTCAATATGGTCTAACATTTGATCAACAGCTTGAATTGGATCAGTTTCGACATGCAAAATTCCACCTGTTAGATTTTTACAATCTTCGGTTAAGAGTTTAACTAAATCAGCACCTCCAGTAACTGTAGGTACTGGATTAACATAAGTATATAAACCAAACGCTAGAGCGAATATTGCATCGATCGTTGCTTTTTGTTCCATATATTCTGGAGCAGCGGCTACTACTGGTAAATATGGAATTGGTACACCACCAAGTGCTTCAGAGATTGCCCCGATCAAGTCAGCAACTCTCCCTGTATCTGTACATGTTCCATAGCTAAGAACAGGAGGAATTCCTAATTTTTCACAAACTGCTTTTAGACCTGGACCTGCCATATCTTTTGCTTCTGGTAAACATAATCCTCCCACTTGTAATGCTCCGTTGCCACACCCCATTGATAAAACCAAGACATCTCTTTTAATTAATTCTTTAGCTACTTGGATTGTATGTACATCTTGTCCATAATCTCTAAGCGTTGTACATGATATCAGTCCAGCTACACCCCGTATGGTACCATTCTTAATTACTTCAAGTAATGGATCAAGTGTACCTCCAAGAGCTGCAAGTATACTCTCACTAGAAAATCCTACAACCGCCTCATTCAAATCTAATCCTGTAATAGGTTCTATATTTGCTTTACGCTCTTTAAAGTTATCAATCGCCATTTGAAGTAATATTGCGGCTTGTTCTTGTGCTTTATCTGGTTTATAATCTACCCTTTCAGTAATACCTTCAAAAGCTACAACTTCGGAAACGGGTACTAGTTTGAACTTATATTTCTCAGCATATAAGGGATCTATAGGCATACAACAATTCATGTCACAGATAAATGCATCAATACAACCACTTGCCAAAATCGCCTCTTGCATTATCCAATTTCCTGTGAATCCGTAAAAAACATCATCCATTTCCCATCTTTGTATCATTTCTTGTCCAGTCTCGATATTTGCAATTATCCTTAATCCTTTTGCCCCGACTGCTTTTGCTTTTTCTTGCCATTCAGATTTTCTAGCGAGTTGGACCATTGCAAATCCTAAAAATGGTTCATGGCCATTTGGTAAAATATTTACATAATCAGGGTCTAAAACACCTAAATTGACCCTCATTTTATGTGGTCTTGGAATATTAAATAAAATATCTTGAGTAAATTCATTAACAACTTGGCTTTGATATGCCATTGCTATCCCTAGTCTCATAGCCTTAAGGGCTAAGCTTGCATAATATCCATCTACATTTGTTAAGCAAGAGCTTGTTGAAAACATCATTTCGCCATATAATCCACCAGGAAAAATTCCTAAGTTTTTCCACACTTCTTGTCTTTCAGTTGGTGCTAATTTCTCGACAATTTTACTTAGTTCATCATAAGGAGTATTAAAATCTTCCTTTACAAAATTATATAGTCTTAATGCAATATCTTTTTCTGAACCGGATGTCTCTAAACCAAGACGTTCAGCAAAGACTTTTAGTTTCTCAGGTTCGGAGATTTTAAATGGAGTTTTTCCCTCTATTGTAGCTTTTAAGGTTTTCAAAGTTGTTTCAGTATGATAATGATAAGTAGAGGCACCCATAACATTTCTAAGAAGCATCATACGCATTGCCATACCATCTGCGGTAATTCCACAGACACCACGTTTGTCT
Organism: Promethearchaeota archaeon; assembly: GCA_019058245.1. Lineage (GTDB taxonomy): Archaea > Asgardarchaeota > Lokiarchaeia > Sigyniarchaeales > SOKP01 > Loki-b32. The sequence continues at coordinate 37,980 of JAHPZJ010000005.1, forward strand.
ATTGATGAATCTGCTCTACAAGGGCCATTTGAACATAGATCACAACGCGCACCTTTTAAACAAAATGGACATCGTTTATCGGGATCTCCTCCAAATCCCTGTGCTTCAAAACGATCCCAAATATTATTCATACCATCTTTTTTAATCCTTTCATAAACTTTTTGAACGGATTTATGGTAAGAGATTCTATCATCTTCCATAAATAATCACTTTTTTCTAATTTTTCTAAATATTGTAGTATTTAACAAATAAGCTGATTTAATTTAAAATTGCTGTTGAACATGTTCGAAAGAAATTTACTTAAATATTACAACATATAATAAAAACTTTAAAATAAAATGTAAAAACTAGTAATTCAATGAAAGTTGTAATAATAGGGAATAATGTTGCTGGGACATTCACCGCCCAGAACCTAAGAAATCTTAACAATGATATAGAAATAGAGATATATACCCAAGAAAGATACCCTTACTATACAAGAGTCAAACTTCCAGAATTGATATCTGACAAAGTAACAATTGATGATTTAATTGTTTTTAAAGAAGATTGGTACAAAAATAAGCGTCTAAATTTACATCTAAACAAAAGAGTTAATGCTCTCAATCCAAGTAATAAAATATTACAGATAGAAGGGGAAAATGATCCTGTCGTCTATGATAAACTTGTTTTAGCTCTTGGAAGTACCCCAAATATTCCTTCTATTAAAAATGCTGTTGAAATGAAGACAGAAAACAAGGGTTTATTTACATTAAGAAGTATTGATGATGCTTTGGACATAAAAGATTTTATCAAAAATAGAAATGCTAAAAATGCAATCGTTATAGGAGGGGGTTTACTCGGTTTAGAATTAGCAAATCAAATAAATAATACCAATTTAATGACAACTGTAGTAGAATTCTTTCCACGATTATTACCAAGACAATTAGATGAAGATTGTGGTGGAATGTTAAAACAAGAAATTGAAAATAGAGGAATTAAGGTTATTTTAAACTCGGTTACTGAAGAGATATTAGGAAATGGAACAGTCTCTGGAATTAAATTAAAAAATGGAAAAATAATAAATGGCGATCTTGTATTAATTCAGGCTGGTATTAGACCCACTATTGATTTGGCTAAAAATGCTGGATTAAATACAAATAGAGGAATAATTGTTGATGAATTTTTACAAACCAGTGAAAAGGATATCTTTGCTGTAGGGGATTGTATAGAATATAAGGATCAAATATGGGGTATTATTCCAGCGTGCATGGAACAATCAAAAATTGCAGCAGCTTCATTGCTTGGATTAAAAAAAGTGGATTACAAGGGGACTATACCAAAAAATACCCTTAAAATAGTTGGATTAGATTTAACCTCGATAGGAATGATAAATCCTGACAAAGAACAAACGGTTGGTTGGGAAATCCTAAGAAGGGCTGACAAGAAGGATTGTTGCTATCAAAAATTAGTATTAAAAGATAATAAATTGAAAGGAGCAATTTTATTTGGAGAAAATAAAATAATGTCTTATGTATATAATAAGATGGAAGAAGATGTTGATAAAGATGAACTAAAAAAATTGTTAGATTTACGTACCTATAATTGTAATAAGTGTGGTTCAGAATATGATGAGGCCGAAATGGGCATTCTCTTTAAGGATTTACCTCCTGATTGGAGATGTCCAAATTGCAAATGTACCAAAAAAGAATTTGTAGGAAATAGTAGTACCTAATTATATTAGAAAAGAGGTGATAATAGATTTCAGTATATCGCTGTAAGAGATGTAATTATCTTTATATAAATGAAGAAAATAAGATACCCTTTGAAGAATTAAATGAGATTGAATATAGATGTCCTAAATGTCGTTCTTCAAAGAAATTCTTTGTTAAAAAAGAAATTCAATAAAAAGCAAAAACGGAATTATTTATAAAATTAAATAGTCTTTAAAAACAAAAATAACAGAATCTTCTTTAATCTAAATATTCTACTTATTTCTTATTTTATTTTAACAGATTTTATTCTAATTATAGGTTTAAATTATTATTTGTCTAATCTTATTGGATCAATTTATAAAATATTAAATTAATATATTTAAT
>JAHPZJ010000006.1 GCA_019058245.1 Promethearchaeota archaeon
AAAAAGCATAATTGAATAATCTAAATATCATCACTAAATTTAATACGATCCCAAAGGATTTAAAATAAAAAATTATTCAGATCTATTGTATTTTTTGAGATTTTCGAATTAATACTAACTTTATCAATGCAGCAGCTATCCATCCAAATCCAATAAACATTATTATATATTTTATTAGAGCAAAAAAGGAATGGATTATAGCCCAGATATTTGGAAATTCTAATGGATCGCTAAGCAGGAGCAGGATAAAAATATTTTCTATAGCATCGCATGAAGGTGCGATAATTGTAAGGGGTATTATAATGAGTCCGATTTTCCTCCATATTGTTTCCTCCTTAAATTTACGTACGATAATTAATCCAAGAGAAAAAAAAATGCCACCATAACTGATCATAAAAAAATAGTCTAAGATATTTGCAATTCTATATAAATTAATATCAGCATTAGCATTATATTCTTTAATAAGTTCTCCACTAAAGGAAAGTTGGCTTTCAAAAGCACTTACAGGATAAGAGACAGTAAAAAAATATGACATTATAGGATAAATCACTAGTAAAAGAATTACGCTAGAGATTAGTAATTGTTTTATTTTTTTATCGCTTGGCCAATTGGATAATTTATTTAAAAACATAATATATATTCATCATTTTTTTATAATAGTATATTTGATTTGTCATCTATTCTTTTAAATTTTCTATCTTTTTTACAGTATCTTTTTTTTAGGAAACCAAGGAAAGCTTTATTTAATTTTCTCATTTACTCTAAATAATAATAAAATTTTTTTTTTCAGTATTAATGTAAAAATTGGTATTTTTGCATAGTAAAATATGATTAATATCTCAAATCTTTCAAAATCTTTTGGAAATTTCAAAGCTGTAGAAAATCTCAATATTAATATTCAAAAAGGTGAAATTTTTGGTCTCATTGGACCTAATGGTTCAGGAAAAACAACGACTATCTTGACATTACTAGATATATTAGATCCAGATCCGGGAGCCAAAATAACGATTGATGGAAAAGAGATTCCTAAAAAAATAAATGAAGTTTATCCTAAAATAGGTTTTATGCCCCAAGAACTCTCTTTATATTTAGATCTGACAGTTGAGCAAAACCTAAAATTCTTTGGTGACTTATATAAAATTCCAAAAGCTGTGATCTATTCTCGTATTAAAGAAGTTCTTGAATTGATTGACCTTAAAGAATATAGAAAAAGATTAATTTCTAAGTGTTCAGGAGGGATGCAAAGGCGATGTTCCCTTGCGGTTGCGCTACTCCACAAACCAGAAATTTTAATTTTAGATGAACCTACTGTAGGAGTTGATCCTGAACTTAGAATTGAATTCTGGAATTATTTTAAGAAAATTTCAAAAGAGGATGGAGTAACAATTCTCATTACCACTCATTATTTAGCAGAATCAATTAATTGTGACCGAATTGGTTTGATGAATAAAGAGATAGTAATCTCTGGAACACCTTTAGATTTAATGGAGAATGTTAAAAAACTTAAAAATCTTGAAAAACTGCCAGATATGGAGGAAGTTTTTATCTATTACACCCATTCAGAGATGGAGAAGAAAATGTTAGGGGGTTTAAAAGCATGAGTATTAGTTTTAGGAGAATTATAGCAATTACACGGAAGAATCTTCAAGCATTATTACATGATAAACGAACGGTAGGTTTACTCATTATGATGCCTATCTTCTTGATGTTCCTGTTTGGATATGCCTTTGGACGACCAGTAAGTCATGTACCTATTAAAATTGTTAATTTAGATGAGGGTGGAGAAGGCATACCTTCTTTGGGTATTAATGATACAAAATTCTCTGAAATTTTCATAGAAAAGCTTGAGGAAGACGATAGAGTAGATATTCATTTGTTGAATTCAACCACTTTTAATCTTTCAGAAGAGATTCCAAAAATTTATGGAGGGAACGATTATTATGCTCTAATCGTTATTCCTGAAAACTTTACGGAAAATATGCCGAATATTTCAAAAAGTATTCAAATATCAACATATTTAGATGGAAGTGATCAACAGACGATAAGTTCCGTAATAGGTGCAATCTCTGAAGTTATTGGAAAAGTGATAAATGTGATTTCAGGTGAGGAATCTCATTTAAAATTAAATCTTAATTATGTCGCAGGGGATCCAGATCTAAGACCGATTGATTCTCTTGGACCAGGAATTCTCAGTTTTGCTCTTTTTTTATTCATGATTTTAACAGTTACGGGGGGATTTACTAGGGAGAAATTGACAGGAACATTGTTTAGAGTTAAAGCAACAACAACTTCAAAGACAGAAATGATGTTGGGGTATTTATTGGGAAATTCATTAATAGCATTAGTCCAAAGTGTTCTGTTGCTATTAATTTCAGTAGTATTTTTTCAACTCCATATTGTTGGTAATATTCTATTGTTATTTTTTATTCTCTTTATCTATGCATTGTCATGCGTTGGATTAGGAATTTTTGCTTCTGCTTTTGCCAAAAGTGAGCTTCAAGCATTTCAATTCATCCCATTACTACTAATACCTTCAATGTTTTTTTCAGGATTTATCTTTCCAATAAACTCATTTCCAGTAATATTTCAATATATTTCGTATTTTATCCCGATGACGTATTCAATTAGGATTAGTAGAGCAATTATGATTAATGGCTTTGGCTTTGATATGTTTTATATGGATTTTCTAATAATGCTTCTCTTAACCTTGGTTTTTCTTGTGCTTGCTGTCCTAGTATTTAAAATGAAGAAATAGATACTGAACTCAGAACTAAAGATAAGGATATAGTTACAATTATTTTTTTATATATTTTTTCAATTTTTTTGTAATTTTTCCTTATTTTTCAACTTTTTCTATGCTTATATGAATAAAATATGATTTATTTAGATATTAATTTTAAATTGAAAAATTTAATTTCTTTAAATCATCAATATCATCAGGAAGATTATCAATTCCTCCAAATTCCTTAATAACGATTGAAATTAATTTTGATTTCCATTCTCGATTAAGATTGGGATAAGTCATTTGATTTTCACCACCTATACTCTCACAATCGTCTTCAATTAGTATGTCTGGTTTAGCTTTTTCAATTGGTAAATTCCAATTTTTTTCTTTTCGGTAAAATATTGGTCCTTTTGGAAAATTATATCTTTTTAAGACTTTTTCATCCATTTTGACATTTTTGGGAGATATGTGAGAACTTAGGTATAAGATCTCAGCACCTTGATTTTGCCATGTTTTTAATTTTTTTACAACGTTCCCAATTGGAATATATGAACTAAAATCAGATATAGATTTATCTGTATTTTCAATAATCTGTTTTATTATCGCTTCCCTTGAAAGCTCTAATGCATTCCTATGCATGATACTGGTTCCATGTAGAAAAATTAAGATCCTTGTTTTCTTTTTAGTTTTCATTTCATACGTTAGAAAGAAATTTTCTAAGATCCTTTTTTATTTTATCGACTTTTTTATCTTTTATCCAGTATCTTATTTTAGGAGAGCTAAGGAAAGCTTGAATTTTCTCGTTTAATTCAGATAGTTTTTTTTTATCTTCTTTTGATAACTGAGGGACTGCTTCTTCTATTCTTTCTTTTACTTTTTGAACTTCTTCTGCAATAATTGGGATTTCTATTTGTTGTTTACCCTGAATTAATCTCTTCCTTATTATCTCTTTTATGCTATTTATCCAACCTTGAATCCAGGGATAATTACCCTTTTTTTTTGGATCGTGTATAATAACTTCTTTTCTATTGACTATTATTAAATCATCCGGACAAGAATTTTCACATGCTCCACAATAAAAACATTCATCTTCATTACACGCAATTTTACCATATTTTTTGACATCTTCAGCACTCTCTGGAATAAAAAAAGATTCCGTAGGGCAAATATTAACACAAGCTTTACATCCTTGAGGATCACATTTATGGAGCATATTTTTTTTGATAATAACTTCTCCCTTTATTGGAGATTTGATTGAAAAGCAGTTTACTGGGCATTCTTTTTGAATTTTATAATAATCTCTAACATTGTGTCTATCTCGTACTGATAAGCAGAGTTTGCAGATCTCATTTTTAGAATCCTCTATACATTTATCCATATCGATTTCGTAAAACTTTCCAATGGAGGGGAATTCTTCAATATCGATTTGATCTTCAGGAGATATATTTTCATGAAATGCATCATTTGGACAGATAATAGCACATAGCATGCAATAACAGCATTTATCATGATCTATTAGAATTTTTGGATTATTTTCGTCTAAGATTCCTTGAGCAATCTCAGGAATTGGACCAAGCTCTATAGCATCAACAGGACAAACAATTTTACATAAAGAACATCCTATGCATCGTTTTATATCATATGTGAGTTTTTTATCTACATTTTGGAAGTTCCATTTAAGTATTAATTGATCTGGTGTAATTTCTATATTTTTTGTAATGGACTCTTGTTCTCCAGTAGTGGATTTATCCTCAGATGCTATTTTTGAAATTTTTTTTTCCACCTTTCTTGATTTCTATGAGATGTTTAATATCTTGTAAATTTAAAGTGCAAAAAAAACTATCGATAATAATTTTCAATTATTTTTGCAAAGTTTTTCAATAGATTGTACAAAATCTTATTTCCTAACTTATAATTTAAAAGTTAAAGCATAAATATTATAGTTACTATATTAGTTTTGTATTATTAGAATATAAAAATTATTATTTTTAATAAAGCTAATATAGCTAGTATTTTAACGGGGCTGAATAAGTCAATGGTGAGAGAAGAATAACAACAATTTTTATTGCTGAAGACGATAGAGACCTTCAAAGATTGTATGGACTTTTATTGGATATGGATGGATTTCAAGTGTTAGGTATTGCTAATAATGGAGAAGAAGCGATAAAAATGTTTAGTTCTTTTACTGTAAAACCAGATATAATAATATTAGATTATAGAATGCCAATAAAAAATGGTTTAGAAGCATTAAAAGAAATATTACAAATAGATCATAATTCGAGAATTATTTTTGCCAGTGCAGATAAAACTATTAAAGATGAGGTCTATTTAAATGGAGCGATGGGATTTTTGGATAAGCCATTTAGTCACGATAAGTTATTAAGTACATTAAATGAATGTTTAAGATCAGTTCATTTAACTCATTTATGAAAATTATGTGTAGGAAATGATTTTTATTGATTTAATTAAGAATAATAATCATAACTCTCATTATCAAAATTGTATATATATTCTATTGGAATTCCATCAGGTTTAAGATCTGGTGGCGCATATATTAAATGCAAATTTGGAAAATATGTTCCAATACCATTTTGTGCAAGAATTCTGGCAGGATGGTTTACATCCTTAAAAATTTCCTCACTTATTCTTAGTGTAATAATTCTACATTGTTGTTCATCTAGAATACCTAATGAGTGAATATACTCATGTAATAAAATATGATATGTATAAGCCCATATAATTTCATAAGGTTGTTCTTTTAAAATGATTTCTAGGGGTGTTTTATTCATTAGAATATCAGTACCAGGATGAAAATGCATTCCACCTATAAAACCACCTCTGTAAATACCCATTTTAACTAGTCCAAGGTTTAAACCTGCGCGGTGCCGACTATAAATTTTTTTAACATCTTTTTTAACCTGATCGAAAATATTAGGTATTTCTTGTTTTAATTCTTCTAGATTCATCTTGTAGTTTATATCTTATAAATTCTAATTCTTAAAATAAATATTAAATGTCAAAAAACCAATTATCCTCATCTTCTCGTACAAAATCCATCAAGTTAGATAGATCTCTGAGTAAATGTCTAATAGAAACCTTATGTTGATCTCTTCTAATAGGTCCCATTTCTGAGAAAAACATATCATCCAATAGTTTATCGATATTTATTCGTTTGAAATATTTTATCGGATCATAAAAAACAGTATAAAAAATTTCTTTCTCTAAATTAGGTTGCTCTTTTTTCTTTAGATCTTCTTCAAATTGATCTCGAATTATATTTTTCAGTTCAATTATAAAACATTCTTTATTATGTAGTAATGAATTTCTTTCTTTTTCTAAAGATCTTATATTTTCTTCAATTTCTTTTATCCTTTCTCCTAAAAATCTAAGTTTTTTATTTGGTGTTTTCATTTTATTATAGTCTATTTGACATCCCGTATCTTTAAGTTTAAAGCTGTTTTTAAATTCGTCATTTTTAGATACATTATAGTTAATATTATAGTAATCAGGAGTGATATCAATTCTCAAGGATAGATTACTGTTAATACGGTACTTAATATTACGAGGATCATCTCCAACACTTTCAATTATTCCATTATCAGAAAGCATTTTTAGTTGACTGTGAATAGCTTGCCTTGAAATCCTTTTACCAAATGAAGCTGCTAATTCTGAAGCACCTAATGGAACCTTAGATAATTTTGACAAAATTATTCTTCTCGTAGGGTTTCCCATAATTTCTAATAAGTTATCAAGGCTAAAAATGTGTTCTTTTCCTTCTTGTTCATTCAATTCCATTATTATCATTCACTCTTATTATTAACTCTATATTTTTTTATTAATTTTATCTATATAACTCTTCTGAAGGCTCTTTTGCATACATCTCATGAGATTTCTTGGCTTTATCTGCTGATTTTAATATTTTTTCGATTGATTCATCAAATTCTCTTTTGGAAATTTTCACAATTTTGACTGAATCTGCATTTTTTGTATCAATATTTTCATTATTGATGGCATTCCGAATTGTTAAGAGTGTGGCTTCTTCACAGATTGCTTGTATATCTGCTCCAGTATATCCTTCTAGTTCTTGTGCCATTTGATCAATATTCACATCATTGGCAAGTGGTTTATTCCTAAGATGTATTTTAAATATTTCAATACGAGCCTCTTTATCAGGCATCGGAATTTCAACATGTCTCCCAAATCTACCTGATCTTAATAATGCAGGATCAAGCATATCAGCTCTATTTGTAGCAGCAAGTAGAATTACATCCTTTAATCCCTCTAAACCATCCATTTCAGTTAATAATTGTGAAACAACTTGTTCAGTTACTTGGGAGCTAGCGAATCTACCTCTCATTCCCGCAATAGCATCAATCTCATCAAAAAAGATAATACAAGGTGCTGCGGCTCTTGCTTTTCTAAATGTTTCTCTAACTGCTTTTTCACTTTCGCCTACCCATTTAGATAAAAATTCAGGACCTTTAACTGAAATAAAATTAACTTCACTCTCATGAGCTAATGCTTTAGCTAATAATGTTTTGCCTGTTCCAGGGGGTCCAAAGAGAAGAATTCCATTAGGGGGTTTTGAATTTAAGTGAGTATATATTTCAGGATATTTTAATGGCCATTCAATTATTTCCCTTAATTGCTGTTTGGCTTCTTCTAATCCACCAATATCTTCCCAACATTCGCTAGGTTGGCTAATTAATACCTCTCTTAAAGCTGAAGGTTCAATACTATTTAAAGCAGTCTCAAAATTCTTCATTTTAATCTGGAGATCACTCAAAATTTCAGGAGGGATGGGTTTATCTAAATTAATCTTTGGCAATATTTCTCTTATTGCTAACATTGCGGCTTCTTTCGCTAATGATTCTACATCAGCTCCCACGAATCCATGAGTTTTTTCTGCCATATATCGAAGATCAACATCACTATAGAGAGGCATTCCACGAGTATGAATTAATAAAATTTCGTATCTACCATCTGTATCTGGTACACCAATCTCGATTTCTCGGTCAAATCTACCAGGACGTCTTAGAGCGGGATCAATATCATTTACTCTATTAGTTGCTCCTATAACAATAATTTCTCCTCTTCCTTCTAAACCATCTAATAATGAAAGTAATTGTGCAACTACCCTTCTCTCTACTTCACCTGTTACTTCACCTCTTTTAGGTGCTATTGAATCTAACTCATCAATAAATATTATAGATGGTGCCATTTCTTTTGCTTCTTCAAATACTTTACGTAGATTTTCTTCACTTTGACCATAAAATTTACTCATGATTTCAGGTCCACTAATAGTTATAAAATGTGCTTCAGTTTCATATGCAACAGCTCTAGCTAATAAAGTTTTTCCCGTTCCTGGTGGTCCATGTAATAATACTCCTTTAGGAGGATCGATACCAATTCTTTTAAATAGTTCTGGATGCCTTATTGGCAACTCTATCATTTCTCGAATTTTTTGGATTTCCTCTTCCAACCCTCCAATATCCTCATAAGTGACTCTTCTTGCCTCCAATTCCTCAAATTCTTTATGGGTTTTCTCTGAAATCGTGATTTTAGTGTCTAAGTGAATCCTAACTGCGGCTGCTCTGGGTGAATAATCTATAACTATAAAATCAATCCTACGACCCATTGCATTAAAACTTAAAATATCACCTTTAGTAATAACACGGTTTTCCAACATTCTAACTAATTGATCCGATCTTCTTAGAATAACAGATTCTTCTATTCCTGCGAAAGTTATTCTCTCAGCCAAACTTGCTTCAATTTTTTTAATTTCTACAATATCATCTAAGGAGGCACCAATATTCCTTCTTAATGAAGAGTCTATTCTAATCGTGTTAGTACCCTGATCTTCAAGCTTTCCAGGAAATAATAAGGCGGCAGTCTTCTTTCCCGCTACACTATGGGATATTTCAATTACATCTCCAGTTCTAAGTTTAAGTTCATCAATAACATCTGGATCTATTCTTATCCTACCTCTACCAGCATCTCCTTTGTATGCATCTTTAATCCTTACCTTTCTTCCATCTCCCTTATATTCTCGAGTAATCCCACTCATTTCTTTTTTTCACTTTTATTTTACCAAATTCAATAATTCTATTATTCGATTAACTTAATTATAATTAATTTTTATTTTTATTTATCTAATTTCTTAACTAGTATAATTGCTAAGCCATTTTTAACTTCAGTGTCACATTCTTTTAGTGAAGAAATGAAAGGTAATTGAATGGTTTTCATATATTTTCGATTTTTATTCTCAGCTTTAATTGTTAGTTGATCTCCTCCATCATTAATATCAATTTTAATATCTTCTTCACTCATTCCTGGAATTTCAAAAATAATTTCAGAGCAATCTTTATAATCATTTATTTCTACCAGTGGTTCTAAATACTCAAAATTTTCTTTATGTTCTTGAGTTTCTAAAGAAAGCATATTAGCATCATATTCATTTACTGATTTAGCATTAAACATATTTTTTAATTTAGGATATTTTGATATATCCATACCCTTCAATAATTCTCGAATTCTATTTTCATCAATATTTCCCTCTACTTTTATTTCAGGTTTATCCATTCCTGATTCAAAATGATATGATACTTTAAATCCCTTCATATTCTCTTTTTCAGGTTTTATTCCTAAATTATTTTTAGATTCTGGAATAAATAAAAAATCAATATCAAAAATGTCTGAATCTATTTTAAAATTTTTTTTAATTTTATCAATAAAATCATCAAAATCATCCGACACTTTTCTCACCTAAGATTTTTAATACGTCAATTTATGTCAACCTATAGTTTACATATCTTCATTTGTAAATAAAAATTTATCGTTTTTAATTAATAATCCCATTCGTATAATTGTTGAAATTAATAAAGGTCTCTTCCGTTGAGTGTTAAAAAAAAGTGTAAAAAAAAGAAAAGAAAAAAAGTAAGAATAATTATTTAATAGCTTGTTTAAATTGTTGGTTTTTAAGGTTTCTTAACCATTGTAGCAAGAATTCGTTTAATCGCTTTTTTGCTCGGAGATCAACAGTTCCATTCTCCAAATAGACTCTCTCATAGCCGAATTTATCTTGATAAGTTAACGCCTCAACAGTAGGATTGTCCCAAGCATAATCAATGAAGGAAATTTGAGAGAAGAATTTCTCATCTTATCTTCCATTCCATTGTTAATCAAAAGATTCAAGACAATACTATAGAATTTACTCAACTCGAGGATTCCCAAAGAGGAGAAATTCCTGTTGAAGTAATAGAAAATACCCATGCAATGAAGCAATACTACAAAGAATTAGAGAGTTTTCAACGTTTACTTTCTCTGTCCGCTCAAGGTCTTGCATATCTGGATCCTTCAGGAGAGCCTAATTTGCAAAGAGCACAAGAAAAGAGGTACAAAGTAATGAGCCTTCTAGGAAAGTATTCCAAAAAATTACGAATTTTATTGGTCAGACGACTCTTGATTCTGATTGGGATTCTAGGATTTATGAATTCTACTATCCTGAGCATCGAGGGATTACTTTTGAAGAATATGATCAAGTTTTCCTCAAGAAAATTTGGAAAATTGGCATGTACAAGAAGAATTATGTTTTTGGCATGATATATAAATGGACGAATACTAAATCTGGGGAATTTGGATATGAGGTTGATATGAGTAAAGTTGGTCGGACTGAGCAAAAATTGGGGACTAATAGATACCCTCCCGTATCAGGTATTTCACGGAGATTTGAATCGTATCTACGCAAGGCCATCAGACCTCAAAGTATTTATGACATAAATGAAGGGACAATAGAATATGATATGAGGTCGGTTTATGACGATGCAGGAGGGTCATTAGCTGGTGAGAAAGCCATTATTAATACTTTTAAGCTCGAAATAGTAGAGATTATGTTTATCTCAGAATCTTATAGTCAAGATAAGAGGGTTATTGAACAACTTGAAGACTTTTATATTAATAGGTTTGGTACGCATGTTCCAACGGGTTATAATATAGCGTCTGGTGCCTCGGGGGCGCATGTTGCGGAAGAAAAAGGAGGACATGGCACGAAAGAGTTTGTGAGAGTCCTTGATCATTTAATATCTCACGGATTTGAATTTATTAAACTTGCTGATTATTTTGGTATGAGTGAAACTAGTCTTAGAGAATGGATTAAGGCTACTCATAGTGGTGAAGGATTTTCTGAGCTTCAAACTAAGTTTATTGAGGAAAAAATTAGGGAATTGGTATATGAAAGATTGATTCTACCAAAAGACCTAGAACCATATTTTAAAGACCTTGATTGCGACGAAGTATTTCTTTATATGAAGAAGGTAGATAATGGTGAATTATTAAGGGGTATTATTGCGACATTAATTAGCATGGGTATTGCTCATATTGATTCTGGATATAGACATAAATATGTAAGTTATGAACCTTTAGCGGAATATATGGGACTAAGTAAGGCTTCAGCTTTAAGTTATTTTATCCAAAAAGAAATAGATGAGACTCTTTTTGATTTAGATTTGGACTTATATCTAAGACCTCTTGCATGGTATATGATTGAGAGTAGCACTGACGCCCTTGATTTATTGGAGAGTATTGGTTGGGGCTTGAGTGCGACTACGAAATCGTCGAGGCGGTGGCAGTTTGAAGACAATCAGAGAATTCAGAAGTTATTTGGCATGACATATGAACGAGCCAAAATTCTATCTACGATTAGTTTCATTGGTGATTTTATTTAAGGAATTAATAAGACTCTAAAGACTTTTATTTGAAAATTTTTTTTTTATATTAGAAGTTAAATAATAATTCTTTTTTTAAGATACAATGGCAAGAAGTAGCGCTCGAATATTGGATGATGATGAGGAGTTAGACCTTTTAGATTTCATGTTAGAAGCGTGTGGTATTGATTCTACAGATTTTTCTTATGATGAGAGAGTTCTAACAAAAGAAAATATTGAAAAAAATTTTGATGTTCTTCTAAAGATGGTGGAAAACCGTTCTTTTCAAAGAGCTTCTTATTTCGTCATTGGTTATTTGATTCTAATCACCGGTATTAGAATATCAGATACTTTACGAAAGAATATATTACATAACACACTCTTCTCGGCTGAGGAAGGTTGTTGGTTTGATAAGAAGCATAAAAACGAGCGGAAAATTTACCTCAAGGACTTTCAAGACAAGATTCAAACTCATGGGGTCAAGCAAAGATTGCATCCTATAAGGTTAATATATTTTGGTGGGCAGCAAAATCTCTATACAGATAAAAGATCAGAAGTTATTATCGGTCTAAAGGAATTAAATGAGCGAAGCAGTTCAAAAGATACTTATGGCATTCGTCATATACTTCTACAAGGTGAAGGGTTGAGTGACTTCCCAGATTCACTTTTTAGCTTTATGAATTTGGAATCTTTGAGTTTAGAATATAATCTGATTAGATATATTCCCGAAGAAATCTCCAAGCTAACATCACTAAAGACACTATATTTAGATTATAATGAATTTACAGCCTTTCCTGAATCTTTAATTAATCTCCCTTCTCTGGAGTTCCTAGCTTTAGATAACAATTTTATAAATAAATTACCAGAATCTATTAAAGATTTCAAATTATTAAGAGAATTATTCATTAGAATGAATAAAATAAATGAAATTCCTTCCATCCTAAACAATGTTAATTTTAAAATTGAGAACAAATTTTATAAGTATCCATAAGACTCCCCTAAAAATCTATCTATTCTTAAAAATAAGGAAAAGAATATGTAATATTGTTTAATTTAACAATCATAATATTTTTTCAATAAATTATTTATGAGATATTCATCCAAATCAAATAACTGAAATAATAGCTTATCTATTGATGACTGAATACCATTAATATCATTCTCTCTTATTGCTGAAATAACCATTTCTTTTAATTCTTTATATTTAATAGAAGAATAATAATCCGATTTGACTATTTTCCTAATATTGTTTTCTATATTTTTATCAAATTTTTTAACTAGGGAGGAAGTAAGTGTCTTTATTAGTTCTATAATAGGCCCCTTTTTTTCATTTTTGAAATTATTTAGATTGGGTATTGGTAACCCATATTCAAGCTTAGTCTTACTTCTTTTTATAGAAATATTTTTTGCTTTAAATAAGAAACGTACAACTTTAGAATTTAAATAAGCAAGAGTGAATAGAATATCAATACCTTTGTGTAGGAATTTTGGCCACAAGAAATATGTATCAGATGTAGCATAATATGGACTAGTCGAATATCCAAAAATATTATCTTTTGAGATAAATTTAAAGAAGATTTTTTTGCCTTTATCATAATAAGGTTCAAGATCGATCAAATTATCTTTTTTTCTGGCTCCAAATTGACGAATAAAAGAACCTCTTCTTGGAAAAAATATATAATTAGGATTTTCTTTAGCGTTTATTAAGATATTTCTTAATTCTTTTTCATATTGTAATATAAATTTTGATAAATTGGGATATTTTGATTTTAGTAAAAGATTTATTTTATCAGTATTTTGTGTCTTAAATTCAGCTTTATTAAAATAAATAACATAACCTACATAATCTTCATGATTGTACCCAAATGGCTCAATAGATTTACTTTTATATATTTTTTTAAGTCGATTTTTTTCAAATTCATTAAGTTTTAATAATTCACCATTAATATGGATAAAAAAATCGTTATTTTGAACAGATAACTCTTTTCCTTCAATTAAAATAAATATTGAATCTTTAATAAGAATCAGACCATTACGTATTATGAAATAATCGTTTAAAGTCGCAATTTCTCCATTAATTCTACAAAAGTTTTCAATTTTATCTACAATAATTCGTACTTCATTTGGAAAAATTAAGTTCCAACTTTCATCTTTCTTTAAATCTTTATTTGTTAATGCTGATATATACCTTTCTGCATACCCTATTTTATTTTCTTTCGTAATTTCTTTGAAAACTTTTTCATTCAACGATTTTTCTTTATGGTTTATTCTATTATTTCCAAATATTTGAATTATTTCGATCTTTTTGTTTACTTTTTGAAATTTTTCTTGTTCAGTCTTCTTTTGTAAAACAAAAATGCAATTATGTTGTCCTTTTGCTTCGTCAAATACTTTCAAGTGTGATAGATCTAAATATTGAAGTAAATAACACTCTTCTATGACATGTGGTTTAAGTAATTTTATACCTGTTTTTTGAGATTTTGTAATCCAATAGTTTGTGGTAATAAATGTCAAAATACCTCCCGGATTTAACTTTTCTATTCCTAAATGAATAAAGTAATAAAATAAATCCATATTTCCTACAAAATATTCATCACATACAGAAAATTTTTTAGTATATTCTTGGAATATTGATGCATTATAATTTTGTCCTAAATAAGGTGGATTTCCTATTATAATATCGAATTTTTCAGTTCTATCTGAGCCTAAAAAATTTTCAAATTTGAAATTTATATCAGGATAAGATTCCAAAAGACTCTCTTTTAAATTAACATCCATTTCATATGCAGTTATATTGCAGAAGTTATTATCTATTAGGTATTTCAAGAAAATTCCTTCTCCTGCTGCTGGCTCTAACACTTTTAAAGTGCGAGGTTTTTTTCCAAAAACCTTGATAAAATCTAAAATATTGTTTACCATAAATTTAGCAATATAATTAGGAGTGAAGATTTGTCCAATCCTATTATTTTTTTTATAATTAATGTTTTTTACTACCATCTGATCATAATATTAGTTTAAAAATCTAAATACTTGATGGTAGTTTATATTAAGGATAGTAGAAAGAAGAAAAATTTAGGAATTAGTTTTATTGGGAGATATGATTAATGATGATGTTCATGTTGTTTCATTTTAATGTTAATTGGTTTCAAATTTCCGATTGCCCAACCTGTAACTTCATTAAGAGAAGGGTGTATAACCATTGAATGATAGATAGGCATGAATGAACCCGCTTCTGGACATGTTCTTTGAATTTTAAGAAGGTCTCCATCATCCTTAGATTCAGGTAAACTACAAGTAAATCCTGCGTTCATCAAATATACAAATGGTTGGACTAATAGGGCTGCATGAGGACCAATAACATGTGCACCTAATATTCTATAAGATTTATCAACAATTAATTTTACAAACCCATCATCTTCTTGACCAGGTTCATAACCCATTGCGAACCCTTTTGCTACTGTAGAATAATTTTTCATAGCTATGAAAATTTCATGCCCTTTTTCAATGGCTTCTTCTTGAGTCATTCCAACATGACCTATTTGTGGGTATGTAAATATTGCCCATGGAACTGCAGAATATTCTACTGATCTTTTTTGATTTTCAGGTCCAAAAATATTATTTGTACAAATTTCTGCTTCATAATTTGCTTTATGGCGAAATTGATAAAGTCCATTAGCATCACCAATACACCATATATTCTTTTTGCTAGTTTCGAGATAAGAATTAGTTTTTATCCAACCTTTTTCATCAGTTTCAACACCAGTATTTTCAACTTTTAAAAGATCTGCATTTGATTTTCGACCTGCTGCAATAAGAATTTCTTCTGCTTTTATTTCCTTTTCTTCACTTGTTTGTGTATTTTTTAATAAAACGATTTTTTGTCCTTTCTTCTCATATACTTGTACTGCCTTTTCATTTAATAAAATATTCATATGCTTTCTAAAGTTTTTTTCTAAATGTCTACTGATTTCTGGTTCTTCCGTTACAACCAAACGCGGAAGCATTTCTACAATTGTTACACCAGTACCCATTGCCGAGAAGATATGAGCAAATTCTGCAGCTATAACACCACCACCAATAATTATAAGACTCTTCCATGGTTTTTTAGGAAATTTTTTTCCAAAGAAGTTTTCATTTGTGATATATTCAATATTTTCAATTCCTTGAATTGGTGGTATGAAAGACCTTGCTCCTGAAGCTATTATAAACTTTTTACCTTTAAAATGAGCGAATTCTCTGTCAGATTCAGTATCCTTAACTATCATTTCGTAATCTCCAGTAAATTCTCCGATACCCTTATAGACTTTTAAATTTGGGATTGTTGATAGCCCTTGTTCCATCATATTACTCTCATCGATTTGAGACCACATTCTTTCAGCAATTAAATCCCAATTGATATTTTCTACATTGAATTTAATTCCAACTTTTTGAGCATGCTGAGATTCTCGAATTAAATCAGCTGGATGGACCAGTACTTTTGAGGGAATGCATCCTCTTGTTAAACATGTACCTCCCATTTTAGTATTTTCTATAAGAGCACATTTCATTCCCATTTGAATACCAACGTTTAAAACACTTAATCCCACTCCACTACCAATTACCACAATGTCATATTTTTCCATATTTTCATTTTTATCTATATCATTTTTAAAGTTTATAGTAATAAAATAAAGAATATTTCCGCAGCAATTTATAAGGCTATAGATAATTAGTGGTTAGATGGAATTAAAACTATAAAATTACTTCCTTGTTCATGATCACCTTTAATTCGATCCTCAACCCAGATATCACCTTTATAAGTATCCATTATTTTTCTTACTAGTGATAATCCAAGCCCCATTCCCTTAGTTTTATAACGTTTTCGTAACCCTCTCTCGAATATTGAATTCTTCCGAAAGTCGGATATACCTTCTCCATTATCTTTAAATTGTATTTTGAGATAATTTTTATCTTCCTTGTTTTCTATACTAATATCAATATTAATCTCAATATTGGGTTTATTATTGTATCTAACCGCATTAATTAAAATATTTTCAAACACGTCTAATAAAAAATTATTAGCAATTACGTGAGTTTTTTTAATAGGAGTATTCATTTGAATATCAATATTTCTGGTTTGAAAACTGGTTTTTATAAATTCAATTGCTTTAATTAATAAACCTATAGCATCAACTTTTTCTAAAATTATCTCCGATTCATCAATTTCAGTTAGTTTTCTCATATTGGTTATTAACTTTTTCGCTCTATTTACTTGTTCATCTATTATTTCATATAATTCTTTGATTTTGTTTAGTTTTTCAGGATTATTCAGATAAAGAGAACTAAGCTCAACTGAGGAGCTAATGTTCTGTAATATATTATTAATATCATGAGCAAAAATGTCTTTATAAAGATTTGCTTGATAATATGCTTTTTTATATTTTTCTTCTGAATTTTTTACTTTTTTTTCAGCAGTTTTTTCCTCTGTAATATTTAGAGTACTTTCAACCACAGAAATGATGTTATTATCATCATCTTTAACAGGATACCCTGAAACCGACCACATTCTCCCATCTGGTGTAGTCATTTCAGATGTTTCTGGTTTTTTACTGGCAATACACATTTTTATAGGGCATCCTTCACAAGGTTCGTCTAAAACATTCCAAATTTGGTAACATTTACGTCCAATCAAGTCTTTTGGTTTCATATTTACTGAATCAGCAGCAGCTTTATTTGCCCATAGGATAGTATTATCTGTTGTTTGATAAACTATATGTTCTAAAAGACTTTCTAAAATAACTGATTTTTCATATTCAGATTTTTGTAGAGCATCCTCCATCTGTTTTTTTTCGGTGATATCAAGAAATGTTGCAAAAATAGCAGGCTTATCTTCATAAGGAATTGTTCTTGAATAAACTTCAATCCATACCAATTCTCCTGATGGTTTAAGATAACGAAATTGAAACTGATCCATTGAATCCTTCTTTCCTTTTTGTTTTTTAATAATTTGTTTTTTAACGAATTCTTTATCATCTGGATGTACATGAGTTAATTGGCCTTCCAAATTCATATTCATTAGTTCCTTATAATCAAATCCCGTTATCTCTGCAAGCTTTTGATTAGCAAAAATCATTTTATTTTCTTGAAGAATATATATTCCCATTAATGATTGATCTGCTAATGTACTAAATTTTAATTTAGATTCTTTTAATTCTTGTTCTTTTTCAACAATTTTTGTTATTGGTTCAAAAATAGCAACCACTTTTTCTGAGGGTAATTTATAGATATACATTTCAGTCCAACCAGAAATTCTCTCGTCTTTATAAAGAGATATTGGAAAGTGCTCTGATTTACCTGTTTTCCATACCCTTCTTAAAGCATCTATTAAACCAAATTCTTCCAAACCGGGAAATACATCAATAATATTTTTATCAATAATATTTTTCCTAGTGCGTTTAAATAGATCTAAAGCTGCTCTATTCATCTGTTTGTATATAAAATCTTTCCCATTATTTATTGATTCATAAATTGTAACCGCAGAATTTATGTTTTCAAAGAGCTCCTTAAATACTTCCTCAGTTTGATAAAGTTCTGATTCATTCAATAAGATTTACCCTGTAGATTTAATAAATTCCTATGGCCCTCCATAGATAGATCAATCGAATTTCTTTTTGGATAATTGATAATTTACTTTTATTAAAACAAATAAATAGTCTACTAATTATATTTAAATTTATGTGATAAGTATTGATTTTGAACATTTTCATATAGATTTTATAAAATTTGAGTATAAAATTAAAAAAATTAAAAAAAATTAAGCTTAATATCTACAATAATGAGGGTAAGATTTTTGCTAGAGGTACTGCAAGACCACCAAGTAATGAGCCTATGGAGCTTAATTTTTTAAGATAATCCTTTATATTTTTAGATACTTTTACAACTCGTGTTTTTCCCTCAATTATAGTTCCATCTTCAGAAAGAAGGAAAATTTGGACTGTTTGTTCTCCAGTTTCTCGAGGTTCTAAAGTTAACCAGGTAGTATCTCCGTTTTCTAACATTGTGGAGAGTATACCAGCGATATCTTTCCCTTCAGAAGATATTAACGGAATGGGTTTATTTGGTATTTCAAACGTGCCTCTTCCCTCTACTTCAATATCAAGTTTCAGTTTATTAGGTTCAAATCCAGGTGCATTTACTTTAATGATATATTTTTTAGCTTCTGGAGAATTATTATACAAGAAACAGAAAATATTCAATTCTGAATTTAGATATACAACTTCTTGAGCTGTTGAGTCCATATAAATCGGATCTTTTGATAATCGTTCAATATTATCAGCTAATTCTAATTGTAATCTATCAATTATATTGAAAAATCCAGGATTATATTTATATATGTAGTTGAAAAGTTTTTCGATATCATTCATAGAAAAATACCATCGTTCTTCCATAAATATTCCTTTTTCGACGTTAAAATTATCTGAATCCACATTAATAATTTCCTTTAATTCTTGAATGAGCTGATCTTCAGAAAGAACTTCTTGAAACTTTAAATAATAAAGAAATAACAATCTTTCAATAGCAAAAGTAATAGCTAATTCATCTGGTTCGGTCTCTTTGATTTTTTGAATGAACTCAGGATTCAAAATTTTATTTATTTCTGCTAAATATTCGTCCCATTTAAGGAAGGTTACTGGATCTAAATGATTTGAAAGTATCTCAGCGAAAAAATTATCTAAGAATATCTGATGCGTAGTTGGTTTATAATAATCTTGAAGACCATTAACATCATGGATATTTAAGTTTAAACTTCGAATTAAAATCGCTAGTCCAAATCCTACTAATGCAAAACCAGCTGCTGCGAATCCTAAATTAAGATCAGCGAAAAATATCATTACCATAAACAAGACTAAAGCAACAAAACAAATAAGAGATATCAATTTTAATAAATTTGTAACTCGTTTTACGTTATTTGCTAATAGATCAAAACCATCAAGACTATCAATCGGTCTCCCTCGCATCCTTTCGAATTTTAAACGCATTTTGAGAGAAGATTCAGTTGAAGTGGCTCCTAACAATAACATTACTGAATTGAAAAAATATATCGCTAAAATAATATAGAAAATTATAGTCAATGTAAAATCAGTAATATCTAGCTTTGCTATTAATGTGAAAATTGTAATTACAACGAGAGCCACAGGAAGTAAAAAAAGTAAAAATTTCCCGACCTTGGACATGTAGCTTATCATGCTTCCTTGGAACTTCTCTTTTTTGAGAATTTTAGCTAATTCTTCTTCTAAGTTTCTTACCATTTTATGGGTCATCTTTTTATTTGTTATTATTTTTCAAAATTAAGTAATTAGAATAATAGAACTATTTATTTTTAATATTATTGTATAGTATTTCTGAAAAGAAAACGCTTACAAATTATCATTATTGTTTAACTAGGACAAATTGTTTTTTCTAAATATTAGGTTTTTTTATCAAGAATCCAATGAAAAATCATTACTAAAGCATTTTTCAATTAATATTCATATTTTAAGGATAACATAAATTAATTTAGAAAAATCTTAATCAGATCTCTGAAAAAGATCAAAAACTGGTCTCCTTTTATTTTAATATATATATTTATGTCAATAAAGTAGTTATATAAATATTAAAATATAAAGAAAAAAATTGTGATTTTTAAAGAATGAGCATAAATGCACTACCTATTGCGATTGAAATTAAAGATCTCAAAAAACATTTTAAAGAAATTAAGGCAGTTGATGGTATATCCTTAAAGATTAAGAAAGGTGAATTGTTTAGCATTCTTGGACCGAATGGAGCTGGAAAAACCACATTAGTGCGTATGTTAACCACTGTTTTAACTCCTACTGTTGGAGATGCGAATATTAATGGATATAGTATTCTGACTGGAAAAAAGGATATTGTTAAGAAAATTGGTGTATGTCCTCAAGAAATAACCATATATGATGTTTTAAGAGCTGAAGAAAATGTTGAATTCGTAGCAGCTATGCATGGAATTCCTCGTAGAGAAGCAAAAGAAAAAGCTATTAAGCTTCTAGAGGAATTTGGTATTGCAGGAAGGAAAGATTGGTCAAAAAACTTCTCAGGGGGTATGAAAAGACGGTTAAATCTTGCAATGTCATTGATCTTCGAACCAGAGATTCTTTTTCTTGATGAGCCTACTGCGGGTCTTGATCCTCAAGCAAGGCGACTTGTCTGGGATTTTATTAGAGATTTAAAAAGTAGAGATATTACAATTATACTTATGACACATGATATGGTTGAGGCGGATTCTTTAAGTGATCGTGTCGCAATTATAGATAATGGTAAGATCATAGCTATGGGAACTCCAACCGAATTGAAAGAGAAATATGGGAGTGATAATGTATTAGAAGTCTCTTTCATTGAAAAAAACGATCTTGAAGTAGTAAAAAGCAACATAAAAAATCTTCCATTTGTTGCTAATTCAAGTGAAATCCACAGGAAGGATAGGGACACATTACTTATTTCTTTTCAGGGTGGTTTAAAAAACCTTGTAAAACTTTTACAACAAGGACTTATTGAAAACATTGATGAGGTTGAAAATATGAAGTTTAGACAAAATTCACTAGAAGATGTATTTTTAAATTTAACAGGAAGGAGGTTGAGAGATTAGATTGTCCATTTTAGATAATAAAATACTCCAAATTTCTGTTAAGAATGTGAAAGAGAAGTTAAGGCATTGGCAATTTTTATTTTTTTCTCTTGGATTACCAATTATGTTTACTCTTATGTTTTACTTCATACTTGGAACTGAAGAAGACCCTTCGGGTCGTACTGGTTTTGATTATGGCTTTTCTGGGATGGTGATATATGCAGTCGGTATTGGTACTATGAATGCTGCGATAATGTTTGCAGGAGAAAAAGGTTCCGGAATGCTTACTCGTTTAGATACTATGCCTACTGGAAGGAAAAATATCTTTCTTGGGACTTTAATTTCTGAGACATTTTTTTTAATGCTTCAGATTATAATAATGTTTATCATCGGTTATGGTTTTCTGGGTTTATATTTTGTAAACCCTTTAGTATTATTTATAGCATTCTTGGTAACTATTCTATTCGGGATCTCCTCTGTTGGAATGGGGATAATGATTGCTAGTGTTTCTAAAAATGTAGAAATAGCGAATGCCTTTTCACTTATGGTCTATATGATCCTTATATTTATCTCGGGGAGTTTAATGCCGTTTGAAAGCGTTATTGTATATTTTACACCACCTTATTGGGCAAAACAATTATATTTACAACTTACTGTCATGGGAGATGGATTTAATGATAATTTATATAGTAGTTCATTAATAGGCGCGGGAGCAAAAGCTATACCAATTACTCTCTTAGGTGGATTATTAATAATTGTAGCATATACAGTAATTTTTGTAATATTAGGCATTCTACTTTTCCAGAAAAAAACTAAATTCTAATCCTAAACCTTTTTTTTTAATATTCAAAATTTTTAATTTTTTACTAAAATAATCTATAGTATTAAATTCAGAAAGTACAAAAATTCTCAAAACTTTTTCTATTAAATTACGAATAATCGTTTCAATAATTTTGTCTAGTTCTAAATTTGAATTAAAAGAAATTGATGGGATCCATCAGATAAAAATAAACGTTCCTTTTCCTGTTAAATATGTTTGCGTTTATCTCTTTGAGTTAAATGGAAAAAAGATATTAATTGATTCTGGTTTAAACATGGGTAATTGGAAGAATAACTTATTCGCAGCTTTCGAAGAATTAAATACATCTATACAAGATATTGATTACTGTATTATCACTCATTTACATACTGACCATATAGGACTAATTCACATTCTTAAAAAAAAGAATCCTGACCTTAAAATCTTAATGCACGACATAACTCATGAACTATTGAAATGGGAAACTTCCAAGAATAATTTAAAAATTATTGAAAACAAAGCAAAAGAAGAAGTAAAACAACTAATAAAATATGGAATGAGTGAAAAACAGGGGGATAGAATAGTATATTTTTTTACTTTTTGGCCTAGATTATTAGAATATCAAAAACCGGATATTATTGTACATGATGGAGATGTAACATTCGATAGATTAGAAATTATTTGGACCCCTGGACATAGTTTTGGTCATATTTGTATCTATGATAAACAAAAACAAATTCTTTTCTCGGGGGATCATATTCTTAGCAGAATTACACCTCATATTGGAAATTATTTAATACCTGATTATTTAGCAGAGCAATATAAAGAATATGACTTTGAAAATATATTAAAATACTACTTAGAATCATTAGATAAGATAGATAAGTTAAATCCTAAGATTATTTTGCCTGCCCATCAAGATATCATTTTTAATCCTCATGAACGAATATTACAGATAAAAGATCATCATAAAAGGAGATTGAGTGAAATTTCAAGTGTAATTAAAGATAAACCACTGACAGCATATAAAATATCTCAAATCCACTTTGGAGAAGATCTAGATGAAATGAATTCGTTTATGGCATTAAGCGAAGTTTTAGGTCATCTTTTTTATCTACAAGCTCAGGAGAAAGTTAAGATAATTGAGAAAAATGGAAAAATATTATATTATAGTTAGTTTTTAGAAGATGTTATGATAGAATGGATTAATTTCTTAATATTAATTATTTCAACGCTGTTAATGGCTTTCTTTTATATCAAAAGTGTAGCACCTGCAAAATTAGAAGAAAAATTAGGGGATGTTGCCTATAAAAAATGTGGAATTTATCGAGTTATTGCGAGTTTTTTTGAATTAATAGCAATATTAAATTATATTCTTTATTTCTTTTTCCCTTTACCAATTCTTATAGCTCAATTCTTTATATGGGATTATTCGATTTCTGTTATTCTAAGTTTATTGATTCTTTTTCCTTGTTTATATATTATGCTTAAAGGAGTCAAAGATGCAGGAAAAGAAGCATTGTTTCCAGATAAAGAACATACTCTTTATAAGGGAATATATGAAAAAATTCGTCATCCTCAAGCTCTAGGAGAGGTCTTTCTTTGGTGGGCAGCTGCTTTACTGTTAAATTCTCCATTTCTGTTTCTATATTCTATAGTCTGGTTTCCCATATTTTATTGGTTTTGTAAAGCTGAAGAAAAAGATTTGATTTTAAGATATGGAGAATCTTATATAGAGTATAGAAATCGAACAGGAATGTTTTTTCCAAAAAAAAAATAATTTCAAATGAAATCCTAAAATTATTAAGTTTCTATTTAACATTGAATTTTTTTATAAAATAAGAAAAAAGATAAAATAAAATAATACTAATTCCTAAATCATTAGAATAATATTTATGGAATATTTGAAGAAAATAAAATGTCAATAGTCATTCAAAATTTAAAAGAAGCTATTAATGGAGAGAGTAATGCTAAAAGAAAATATGAATTGTATGCAGAAAAAGCAAAAGAAGAAAATCTTCCTGAAGTTGCTGATTTGTTTGAAGCGATTTCATCTGCAGAAGCAATCCATATTAAAAACCATATAAGAGCTTTAAAAGTTCTAACTAATAAAGATGTTAAAATAGAACAATTCGTAGAAGTGAATGAACATGATTTGAAACAAAATCTAAAAGACACAAAAGCGAATTTAATTGATGCTATTAATGGGGAAACTTATGAAACTAAGAAAATGTATAAAAATTTTGTAAAAAGTTCTAAGAAAGAGGGAAGTGAAGTTGCTGAGTTGTCATTTTCATTAGCAAGAAAAGCTGAGAAAGTTCATGCCAAATTATTTTCAATCTACTTAAAATTATTAGAAAATAACAAACCAATTGAAAAAAGGAAAATTTTTGTATGTCAGATTTGTGGAAATGTGGAATTTGAAGCACCGCCCTCAGTTTGCCCAATTTGTGAACATAGTCAAAAGTTCTTTAAACAATACTAGTTTCCTTTTTTCTATTTAAACAACTGTGATCAAATGTTCAAGTACTGTACCAATTCCGTATGAGGCTATAAAAGCTACAATTCCAATAATTACCATCTCTATTCCACTTCTGATCTTATTTTCTCCAGTAATTTTAGTCTTTAAAACTCCTACTATAAATAGCAAGGTAAAAGATATTATTGAGGATTGAATCAATGAAATTAAACCTAAATTAAAAAAATAGGCAAATAATGTTAGAAATGACCCAAAAACAAATGAAATAAATGTGAGTATTGCTCCTATAAGGGGTTTTTCCGGTTCTTCTAATCCTAACTCACTTTTAGTTAAAAAATCTAACCAAACTTGTTTATCTGAAGTAATAGTGTCTACACAAGCATTAAGAGTTTCTCCTTTAAGCCCCATGTTTTCAAAAATCTCAAAAACTTCTGTTCGCTCCTCTTCTGGAAATAATTCTATCTCAGCTTTCTCTTTTTTTAATTCATTTTTTATATAATTATATTCTGATTTACTTGATATATATTCACCAAGTCCCATACTTATAGCTCCTGAAACCATCGCGGCAAAACCTGTTAATATTACAATTGAATTATTGCCTGTTGCAGCTAGAGTAGCTGCTGCCACTCCTACTAAGAGAGTAAATGTGGATATTAACCCATCATTCATCCCTAAAATAACACTGCGGATCTTTCCTCCGCCTACTATATGTTCTTCTTGCCTAGGACTCAATTTTTACCACAATCCAATTTTTTTTTCTAAATTTTGAAAGGGAAATAGAGTAGAAATTATTAAATAAAATATAAAAATGGATATTTGAAAAAAATTTCTTAAATTAAAACTAGAGTTTAACTAATAAATAAAAAAACATAAAAAAAATCGAAAAATATTAAACTCAAATAAAAAATTTAATCTGGTTTTAGAACTGAGTTTTATAGGATTGGATGAAATTAAAAAATTACTAAAGGATTATCCTTTAATAAAGGATCGTGAGATAATATCTAAGATTTTAAAGGGGGAAAAGCTTTCTGAAAGGGAATTAACACGAGCTTTCCAAATGTCGCTCCCACTTTTCACTTTAATAGTATTAAATAAAAGATATGAAAAGAATAGGCAAATTATTGAAACAAATTGGGTTAATAGTGAGTTCCCTAAATTAAATGATATGGGTACAGTAAAAAATTTGGAAATTATTCCTTTAATTGATTATCATGCTGAAAACAATTTATTTACCGAAAAAGGTGTTTCTTACTGCATTAAAGCAGATGACATTTGTATTTTATATGATACGGGTTTAAATCCTAATAGAAAACATCCATCATCCCTTCTAAAAAATATGGAGGCTTTAGGTATTGAAGTAGAAGACTTTAATTACATATTTATTTCACATTTACATGGTGATCATGTAGGAGGATTAAAATGGGCTCAACAGAATACATTCTCACTCTCAGATACTCAACTCAACTTAAGCCATATAACAGCATTTACTCCTGTTCCTATGTCTCATCCTACAGCCACTTTACGGCATGTTAAAAAACCAGAAGTCATAGGAGATGGTATAGCGTCTACTGGTCCTATTCAAAATCCATTGTTCTTTTTTAAAGATATTTATGAACAAGCCATGGTTATAAATGTTGAAGAAAAAGGTCTTGTGGTTATTGTTGGTTGTGGACATCAAGGAGTTAAAAAAATAATAGATCGTGTTGAATCCTTATTTGATATACCTATTTATGGTTTTATTGGAGGATTGCATTTACCCATTCCAGAATTCCCAGGGGAAGAAAATGATTGGTCTGGATTACCATTACTTAAATTTATCATGACAAAAAGACCCCCATGGGAACCGTGGGATGAAAATGATCGGGATTTCGCATTGAATTATTTAAAAGATAGAAATCCTAAGCTAGTGGCCCTTTCACCTCATGATAGCAGCATTGAAAGCATTAATACTTTTAAAGATACATTTAAGGAATCTTATACTGATTTAAAGGTTGGAAAAGCTATTAAAATAGTCAAATAAAAAAATTTAAAGATTAATTGATTAAATATCTTTACGATCTACTACTTTAATTTCCATAACAATATTACCCCAACCACCACACTCTAAACCGGGATCAGGACACCCTACTGTATTTAAAAGTATTTCATTTGGATCTTGGCCTGATATCATAAGCATGGAAGTAGCATATACTAAATTCTGTACTGCACCCAAGGCAGACATGCAAATTCTTTTTGGACAAAGTTGTGTCAGTAAAGTTCCAAAACCATCAAAAAAAAACTTATCTCCAACTTTATGTTGAACATTACAGCCATGTGACTTGATAACTTCTATTACAATTGTCTTATTAATTAAGTTAGGTGCCTTCTTAAGAATTTCAATATTAATTGGATTTTCCATAAACATTTTCATTTCTTCATCATTATATCCTAAACGACTTTTCATATAGTCCTGAATTTCTTTAGACATGATTACTTTTTCACTCTAAATGTTTTTTTTACTATTTTAATTTATAGATTATTAATTTATCTAAAACTTTTATTATTTACTTTTAAAGTAATGAATAATAAGTAGAAAGATAAAAAAAAAGTGTTTTTCAATATGTTTTTTTAAGCTTGAATTACTTCCATTAATTTAGGGAATATTCGGGGATAATGCACTGCCATACAATGCACACCTGCTAACAATCCTTTTCGCTTTAGCTCAGAAATAAAGGGCTTGAAAAACTCATAGTTTGCTTGATCATATACTCTTTTTTGTTCCTTTTTATCATCCTTAAACTCAGTTTTGATATTTTTCCATTTCGCCAAAATATCTTTTGGAACATCAACTCCAGGAACAAATGTATCAAAACCCTTAGCAATACCATAACTTTTCATTGGAAAAATTCCAAGTAAAACAGGTACATTATATTTTTTGATCTCACTTAAAAATTCAATAGTTCGATCCAAATCATATACAACTTGAGTTTGTATAAATTCACAACCTGCTTGAGCCTTTCTTCCAATTTTTAAAATCTCAGCTTCCATAGGGTCTGCATTTGGATTCGCAGCAGCTCCTACATGTAGAGTAGGAGGGTGCTCAATTTCATGACCATTTATTGTTCCCTTATCAACCATTTCTTTTACTAATCTAACTAAAGTTGCTGAATCAAGATCAAATACTGGTTTTGATTCAGGCATATCTCCGAGTGCAGGATGATCACCAGTAAGAGATAACACATTCCTTAGCCCTAATGCATGACCACCCATAATCATTCCAGCAATTCCCAGTTTGTTCACGTCTCTTACTGTTAATTGCCAAATTACTTCTAATCCAGCTTCTTTTTGAATAATATGAGAAGCGGCCATACTATTAATTGTCACTATCCCAAGTGGGCTATCGGTTACATTAGCAGCAACTACGTATGGGGCCATTTCTTTAGCTTCTTGGATTGTATGTGAAAGATCACACGTTTTTTCAGGCTCAAGTTCACCTGTTAGTATGAAATCCCCATTCGCTAATTTTTCGCCCAATTTAGAATATATTTTTTTTTCTACCATTTTAACTCTACCTCCATATCACTTCTCGTTGATGGCCAGATTCACTCCAATCAACTGGATCTCTCAATTTAGAAAATAGATCTAATCTACCAATTTCTTTCAATCGATTATAAATTAAGACCCAGCCACAATCTTTCTCGTAATTCCCAACTTCACATTTACCATTAACCATTCCTCCACATGGTCCATTCATAAGCGATTTAGCACATGTAGTTATGGGACAAATACCACCTGTTTCATTCAATAGACAATCACCACATCCTCGACATCGCATATAAAATCTGCCAATTCTCTCCGTCATACCCATAAATTCGGTATTATTGGTAACAAACACTTTCTTTTGTGGATGTTTCTTAGAAAGCACCTCAATTGTAGATTGAACACCAAGTCCACAACTCAGTGTGACAATGGCATCAGCGTTTTGTATATCAGCATCATTTTTACGCACAACTTTAGCCATCTCCCTATTATCACAAACATCATCTACTACGAGTCCATTCACTATTTCATATCCTTCTTTTTCTAAAATTTCTTTCCATTCTTCTAAACCTTGTTCGCCACCTGTTTGACATAAAGCTGAACAAACCCCACAACTTACAAGAAACAATTTTTTAGCATTATTATCCTTCAGAACATTAAGAACTTCTTCTACCGGCTTTTTAGTAGTTATAACAACCATTTTCTTCACGTCTTTTTATAAGAAATAATTATTAAAACTTTAGATATTTTAAGTATTGAAATTAATCATGATATTTATTGTTTTGAATTATATAATGTAATGATTTCGAAAAATAAATTTTAAAAATAATAAATAGGGTTGAATAATTAAATGCTTATTTAGACCCATATTCTCCTGCTAGTACAAACTTGCCATTAGCAGGTTTTTCATTGAATCAAAAGTAATTCTTTTTTTAGTTATATTGACTCTATCGCCACACTACTTCACGTTGATGACCAGATTCACTCCAATTTACCGGATCTCTTAATTTCGAAAATAGATCTAATCTCCCTAACGCTTTCAACCGATTATATATTAAAACCCATCCGCAATCTTTCTCGTAATTCCCAACTTCACATTTACCATTAACCATCCCTCCACATGGTCCATTCATAAGAGATTTAGCACATGTTGTTATAGGACAAATACCGCCAGTTTCGTTTAGTAAACAGTCCCCGCAACCACGACAATGCATATAGAAGCGACCAATTCTCTCTGTCATACCCATAAATTCTGTATTAGTACCAATAAAAACTGGAATTAGAGGATATTTTCGTTCTAATGCTTTAACTATACTTGCAACTCCCAATCCACAACTTAATGTTAAAATAGCGTCTATATTCTTTAGATCTTCATCTATTTGCCGAAAATCTTTCATCATAAGTCTGTTATCACATACTTCTTCAGGAACAATTGTAACTATTACTTCGAACCCCTCCTTCTCCAATTTTTCTGCCATTTCTTTTGCACCCTCGGTACCACCAGTTTGACACATTGCGGCACAACTTCCGCAAGATACGAGTCCAATCTTTTTTACATCTTTTAAAACGCTTAAAATTTCTTCAAAGGGTTTTTTTGTGGTTATTACTGTCATTTTCTAATTTTTCCTCTGCTTACTAATTTTGAATATCTTCAATAATTATTGAAATTAATTATATTATTTTATAATTTGAATTTTATTATTAGCTAAGAAAAATCTTGTTGTATTTTATATAATTTTCTTAATTCTGTTATTTTATAATTAAAAGTTAGGGAACTCATTTTAAATTCTAAAGTTAAATTGATAATTAAGGCATAATTTTTATTGTTAATTTCACAATGAATTCTTAAAATAAAATTTCAGAGACGATTTAATATTAAAGATACTCGTTTTTCTCAAGAAGAAGGTAGTGTATTAATGCTTGGAAATGAGGCCCTCGTAAGAGGGTGTCTCGAAGCTGGTGTATCTTATGTCTCTCAGTATCCTGGCACTCCAACAAGTGATATAGGAGAATACTTTCATCAAGTACTAATAGATAGTCCAGAAACGAGGGAATTTCTAATCCATCATTGGGCTGTTAATGAAGCTGTTGCCACATCCTCATGTGCGGGAGCAGCTTGGACGGGATGTAGAAGTTTAAATCCCATGAAACACGTAGGATTAAATGTTGCAAGTGATGCTTTGAGCGTGATTGCATTAAATGGACCAAATCCAGGAGCAATGGTAGTTTCAATTGGTTCTGATCCAGGCTCATTAGGATCACATCAAGAACAAAATGAGCGTTTTTATGCATGGATGTTGCATCTCCCTACTTTTGAACCTCATACACCACAGGAATGTAAGGATTGGATTAAACTCGCATTTGAACTCTCAGAAAAATATGATTTAGTCATGAATTTTCGAATGAGTACTAGAAGTGCTCACTCAAGAGGTTTTGTAAAGCTCGAACCATTAGTAAAAGGAAAAGCTAAAGGTGAATTCATTAGAAATATTCCTAAATTTAACTCTCTCCCCCCTCATGCGATCAATAATCATATTCGGCTATACGAGCGAATTGAAAAACTTCGAGAAGCGATCCCAAGCTTAGGAGTAAATAAAATAATTCCTGGAGAGAATAAAATTGGAATTATTACTAGTGGAATGCCATTTGGATATACAATGGAAGCCCTAAATCAGTTGAATTTAAATGATGTTCCAGTATTAAAGCTTGGAATGATATATCCTTTAAATTATGAAGAAATCGTAGATTTTATAGAAAAACTTGAAAAAGTAATTATAATTGAAGAACTAGAACCATTCTTGGAAATGAAAATAGCAGAGATCGCCCATGATCATAAGATTAATGTTGAGATCATAGGAGAACAATATTTTCCAAAATATAATGAATTTTCTACTGGATTAGTAGCAACATGTCTAGCGAATATTTTTAATAAACCTCCTAATGAGCAGATGAAAAAAGCCATTGACTATTTTAATTCTTATAAAGAAATTATCCCTAGCAGATTTCCTACTTTCTGCTCTGGATGTCCTGAGAGAGCTACTCTTTATGCAATATTGAAAGCTACTAACCATTTAGAAAATACTATCATCAGTGGAGATATAGGGTGTTATGTAATGTCATTTTTTCCACCGCAACAATGCAGTGATTTGGTGATTTGTATGTCCGGTGGAATTAGCGCTGCTATAGGAATGTCTACTAAAACCGACCAAAAAGTGATTGCTATGATAGGAGATTCTACCTTTTTTCATACTGGTATGGCTCCTTTAGCAGAAGCCGTGGGTTATAATTCGAATGTATTGTTAATCATTTTTGAAAACTCATGGACAGCGATGACTGGACATCAAAATGATGTTCTTAGATATTTATTAAATAAAGGATTTTCTATAGAAGATATCTGTAAAGCCATTGGAGTTTCTTGGTTAAGAGTGGAAGATTCATATAAGCCTAAAAAACTTGTAAAATCGATTGAAGAAGCATTAGAAACAGATGGCTTCAAGGTGATTATCATTAAAAGAGAATGTGGACTTCAAGCGCATAGATGGCGAATGGACCAAATTAGAGGGCTAGAAAGAGAAGGAAAAAAGGTGCAAGATGTTTCTTATTTCATTGGAGGCTGTCAAATGTGTTATGAGTGTGCTAGAGTTTTAAGTTGCCCCGCCATCCGGAGAGTTGAAACAGATGGTATAGAAGAAATGCAAATCGATCAAGATAGATGCATTCGGTGCGGAGTATGTTATGAAATTTGCCCAAATGGAGCAATACGTAAATCTATTATAAATTTATTTGCAGAGGAGGTACCTTTTCGTGAGCTTTAAAGAAACTGATATTATAAACATAGTAATTGCTGGAACCGCAGGACAAGGCGTAATTACATTAAAAAGATTAATAGAATTTGCTTCACAAAAAGCTGGTGTGAAAAGAAATTTTGGTTCTGAGATGCATGGCTTAGCCCAAAGAGAAGGTGCTATCAGTAGTCATACTCGTTATCAGAAAGAATTATTCGAAGATGATCGAAAAAATCTCTACTCTCCTTTAATTTGTTATGGAGATGCAGATTTGTATATCTGTTTCGAACCTATAGAAGCACTGAGAAGAGGGCTTTTTGCTTCTAATAAAACTAGTTTTGTCCTAAATTCCCGAACAATCCCAGGAATTATGATTACGGCTAATCTTGAATCTTATCCTTCTCTTGAAAAAATCAAGGAAATATTAAATGGTTATTCTAACGAAGTATATTTCATGAATGCAACAGAACTGTCTTTAAATAACTTTAACACCAATCAATATGTTAATTTAATAATGCTTGGATTTGCTATTCCTACGAGTAAAATTCCATTTATCGAGATTGAACATTATGAAGAAGTAATTAAAGAATGGCTCCGGGATCCAGACTCAAATATAAAAGCCTTACATCTGGGATTAGAAAAAGGGAAAAAGATCATTAATAGTGCCAACTAAAACAAATACGTCATGGAAGAATAAGATTAAAAAATTTGAATTTGAAAAAAGATGCAAAAATTATTAAAAATCTACAGAGACATACGACATAAAAATAATTATTTACAGAATTCATTTAAGAATGAGTTTCGAAAATTATATCATAGAGATAATTAAAGAAACAGGTCTTTCAAGAAAAGAACTACAAAAAATGGTTATACAGAAAAATAAAAAACTATCTGGAGCTGTGTCCATTAAAAAAGCTTTGTTTATCATTGCAAAAGAACTATGCGTTGATTTAAGTTCTTCTTGAATTGTTGATCAAAAGTTTAAAAAAAGAATATATTTAAACAATTTATACATTGAATTATTTATCTAAATACAATTGGTTTTCTACTAAATTTGAATGTAATAATAATCTATTTTTCCCAAACTAAGAATACTGAAAAAATAGCCTATAAGATTCAAAACGGTATTTTAGAGAATGGAAATCATTGTAGAATTGAAAAAATTAAAGATGTCGATATAGAAATATTAAAGAATTTCGATATAATAGGATTAGGAACTCCAACGTTTTTTTATAGAGAACCTCGTAATGTAGAAATATTCATAAAAGAATTACCAATTATGAAAGATAAACATTGTTTTCTCTTCTGTACTCATGGTAGCCTAATAGGAAATACGTTTTTCCGTATGAGTGAGGCACTGAAAAACAAAGGTCTTGTAGTAATTGGTACATTTGATACTTATGCATCATCTTCTATTCAGTTTTATCCCACTCCCATGCATACTGAAGGTCATCCTGATGAAATTGAGTTTAAACAAGCTTATCAATTTGGTAAAGAGATCTGTGGGATTAGTGAAAGAATCCGACAAGGTGAATTGAATTTAATTCCTGAATTTGAAATTATATCAGATACTTGGTGGGCTCGTGAGTCAGAGCGTTTGACTTTAGAGGTTTTAAGAAAAATATCACCTGAATTTAAAATAAATACAGATAAATGCAAAAGATGTTTAATTTGTCAAGAAAGTTGTCCTGTTGGCGCAATTGATGTTGAAGTTGAACCTCCAGAGATACAAAAAGAAGGATGCATATTTTGTTGGGCTTGTGAAAAATTATGTCCAGTTGGAGCAATTGAAACAAACTGGGATTTAATGAAAAATGGTGCGGCGAAAAATTTATTAAGATATATTGAGGTCCTGAAAAATGCCGAAGAAAAAGGAAAATTTAGACCTTATATTGATTATAAAAAAATATATTAATTTTATGGAGAAAGTGCTTTTTTACTTTAACAATCATCAATCAATATTAACTCTTAATCATTGTATTTTCTTATAAAACATAGTGAAAAAAGAAAAGAGATCCATTTTTTGAATAAATAGTTTTGGGAGCTCAATTTGAAATTTATACTTATATCTTTTCACAGATAAATTAATCTACTAAATATTTGGATAATAAAAAGTACCATATTATTTTTAGAAATTTTTTAAATAAAGGAATAGTATATACTTTATTCTAGAGGACAAAATATTAATTATTCAATAAATCCAATATGCTCTTTACAGAAGTTTTAAAAAGAAAAAGTGAAAAAAAAAAGAATTTTATCTCAAATAGTAAACTTAATTTATTTTCTATAGCAAAGTATATTAATAGAGAGATTTATCTCGAATCTTGGCTTCGATCTAAGGGAATATATCAATTACCAATTCTGGAAAAATATTCATTAAACCATAATATTCTCAAAGTAAAAGTATTAATCTATAAGATCATTTATGCCTCAGTTTTTTGCATTCTACCTCTTGTACCAATATTTACCTATATAAGGACGGTTGAAAATCTTTTAATTTTTGATGTTTCTATAGATAAAATAGTATTGATTGGTGGAATAATCTTTTCATTATTCTTTGGCTTACAATTTTTTAATTTCTTTTTAATGGGTTTATTAGAATCTGGTATAATTTTTTCAGGTAGACATATTAAATGGTTTGAAACTTTTCCAATTCCAAGAGATAAGTTAAGAAAATTATCTTTTTTAACCCTTTTCCGAACTTTTGATATTCCAATAGTAGTTATAATATTAGCATTACCAATTACAATATTCATTTTAACTCAAAGCATACTTGTTTTTTTCGTATCTCTCATAGTTTCAATATTGAATCTTATATTTTGTTTTGATATCGTTATTATATTTGGAGAAAGACTTAATAGAATCTCAAATTTTAATGAGACTAGTTCTAAACGAGGATTTATTATTCAAGTTATCCATAATCTAAGTCATGTGATAATAATTCTTGGAGGAATTTATATGATCCAGTGGTTATTATTTTCACTTGATAATTTTGTCAACAAAATTAAAGAAATTAATGACATTTCAAAATTTGTTACCGTTATTAGTATGATACCATATCCAATTAATCCAAGTTGTTTAATCTCGTTTTTTATTGTGAATAAACAAATGCCTATGGTTTTCTGTATTACGCTCTTTATTGGATTAATAATATTTATATGTTTAAGTTGCTTAATTCATTTACGAGCATCAGAATCTCTTGAAAGGACTACCTATTCTAAATTTAAAGAAATCAAAAGAGGAGTTAGAACTAACTCGTTCACAGAAGAGATCCAAGTCAATATTAAAACACGATCGCCAACGATAGCTTACCTACGAAAAGATTTATCTTTTGCTCTGAGAGATCTTAAAACATTTTCAGCTATGATAACACCAATACTGTTTTCATGTATTTCTATATTCTTTTTTAATCTTAATAGTATCACCGAAAAAGCCATGATAGAGAGAGATTATTCTTTTAATTTGATAGGCCTGTTAATTTTTCTTCCAGTTATCTCAATAATGATAGTAAATGGCATAGTAAACATAGAAACTTCTGGAGAATCTATTCTTGCTTCATTACCTGTCAATCATCGCCAACGAGCTAAAGCGAAGATAATTTTATTAATTTTTCTTCAAACTCTTGCTGTTTTTTGTCCAGTCTTACTATTTATTTCTTCAAACAAATTCTTAAGTTTACTGTTAGCAGTAATAACTTGCCTACCGTTTAGCTGGATTATTATTCTTCTGACATTTAATCTTAGAATTCTATTTTTCAGTAAATTTAGAAGTTATTATGTTATTGAAGAGGTTAATCCAGAAAGACGATATCAAAAATGGGGCTTAATTATAGCAATTCAATATCTTGTATTATACGGAATAATATTTTGCTACATTATGGCTTATTTCCGTATAGAATTTCTTAGTTTAATTTATTTGTTAATTTTAGGTTCGATTATATTGCTATTCTTTACTATCCTTCTATTTAATAAAATTTTTCCAAATACTCCAAAATTAAAAACTCTCCCTAAATTTAGACCTGAATCTATAAAAGAAGTTAAAATTACATATTTTTCAAATAATCCAAGGATAGCTCTTCTTGTA
Organism: Promethearchaeota archaeon; assembly: GCA_019058245.1. Lineage (GTDB taxonomy): Archaea > Asgardarchaeota > Lokiarchaeia > Sigyniarchaeales > SOKP01 > Loki-b32. The sequence continues at coordinate 35,712 of JAHPZJ010000006.1, forward strand.
TTAATAACATTGTATTATGGGACCCTTACCCTATTAAGCTTTTTAATTCAATCATTTTTCCGTTATTTTTATTCTTATCAAGATCTTGATTGGTGGTTAGTATTTTTAATATTATCTATATATAATTTAAGTTTTATAGTAGTAATTACTATTATAATTACTAAAATCATTAAATTACAAACTGAAATTCACCCAATCCACCAATATTTGCCTGGTTTTAAAATTGGTTGGCCTAAAACACGGTTAAAATATTTTTTTTGGATTCTTCTAGTTCTATTTTTTGTATTTTCAACAATAAATTCATTATATCTTTCTTCGCATAGCCATATGATAGATTTCAATTATTACATCAATATTTTTAATATAAGTTTAATATTCTCCAATATATTTTGGCAAGAAATAATTTTTCATGGTATTATTTTAACAATTTTTTTAGATATCTATAATGCCAAAAAAGCAATATTATTTGATAATTTATTATTTTCCCTTTTTTCTAGTATACCGGTATTTTTATTTATTTTTAAAAATCTATCGTATATGTCATTTAGTTCTTTATTTATTGTTATATTTTTTTATGCTAGCTTTTTTGTACCAATTATTTTTACTATAAGTTCTTTATTTGCATATTTAAGTTTTAAAGCGAATAGTGTTTTACCAGCCATACTACTCCAGTTTATTTTATTCTTAGCTATTATATCTCATTTTACTTTAATTTCATCTTTTTTCTTATTATTCTTTTTTCCGCAAATATCATTAGGCTCTATAGGTCCTATATATTAATGATGAACAGTTTTTGTATATAATCACTTTGTAGAAAACTATGTTATAATATAACAGACTATAAAATACGAATAATTATATCAGAAACGACAAAATATGTCGTCTACTTAAAATTTCTATACACCAAAATTTGGTGAAATTAAATAATAAGTTTTTAAAATCAGTAGAATAATGAAAGTGATGAAACAATAAGTAGAATATAGTATTTTGCTTCTAAATATTAAAAACTAAAAAATATTATAAAAACAAAATTTTTCTATCTATAAAGGAAACACTTTCTCGGCTTCTTCCTCATCGAACTCTAATTCTCTCAATCGAATCCTTATTTCTCGAGGAGTAAAAGAAGATTTTAAGATTTCTAGAACATTTTTATGCAACGCTTTTAAATTATCAACCGCAGCTGCATGATAAAAATTGTTCTCATTAAAATTTATCGTGATAATGTCATTTAACCCTGCCAAGGCTTCTCGAATCTTTTTGTAATTGTTCATTACTCTATCCAACTTTTCTTCATTTTTGTATAATTCCATCTTATTTCCTCGTTTACTTTTTTGTTTTACAATTTATGAAAATAAAAAACGGTATATAAAATTGACGGTTTTCGATCATAATGTTGCGGTATAACGATCAATGCTTTACATAATTCCTCCAGAATTAATGAATATAATAAATAATTTTATCAATTCAAGTCATTTAGAATTCGATAGAATGGTTGTTTTTAGTTACTGAAAAGGGCAATTGTGATCGATTCCGCCGGTAGTCAATAGGTTGATGTCTACTTCTGATCATTTTTTGGTCGTCAAATGACTGAGAAGTTACTATCCAAATTAGAGTTTGCATTTTTCAGTCAAGTATAATCCGATTTTATTTCTTTAGGTCTAGATTGAAATTAATAAAATTACTATTTTGTCAAAAAAAATATAAATAAAATCCAGAATAATTTTTTCGTCATTTTGTTGCAATAAATAATATTATAAATTCAATTATGACCTTTTCCGTACTTTTTAGGAAGAATTATGACTGAAAACATTTAAATATGAGAGTGATAATTAATGGATCAGTAAAAAAATATAAAAAAATAAAAAATAAAAATCAAAAAAATAGGAAGTGAGTAATGAAAATGGAACAAATTTCGAAAATAGAAGAAAAGGTTGAAAAGCTCACAGATATAAAGCGAACTCAAATTTATGAGTATGCTCGGAAGGTGAGTCATGAGACACTAGAGGAGATATGCCCAGCACTTTTACGTTTGGCATTGAATTCAGAGAAGGGAAAGCTCAAAAATCAATTGGGAATGGTAATTTTTCATTTGCAGAAAAATGAGCGTATAAATACGCTAATAGGGCTTCAAAAGCTCATTGATGCGGCATTAATAGTTGCCCCTGAAGAGATGTTTAAGATTTTTGAGAGTTCCGAGGCAGATGCTCAGGAATTAGCCAGAAACATAAAAAAGATATTATAGTTTTTTTATTACTATTTCTTTTATATTGATTTTATCAGGTATTAGATATCAGTATCTTAAGATAAATCCTAGGATAATATCATTATTGATATGAACTTAGATGAATTTCAATCGAGATTATATAAATTCCTTCAATTAGGTGATATTGATGGAATGGCAATTCATACTGATTAACCTATTAGGAATCCTAATTATAATATTGGTTATATTTTAATAGTTTCTGGATTTTTAATAGCAGGTTATGGAAATTATAAATGTAATATTAATTGGAATACAAATTGATTTACTTTTAATATTTTGAAAAATAGGATAACTTTTAAATACTATGTAGAAATAACAAGTAATAGCAATCTTAGAGGAAAAAAGTCATGGCTTATTTCAAGAATGTTATTTTAGTTAAAGCAGAAGGAGATTTTTTTGACGCTAGCTTTTTTGAAGCGAACATTCCTATTTGTTATCTTAGTGCAGTCATAAAAGATCACGTGAATTCCATTACAATGCCTATGGATATGCGTATAGATCTTAGACCATTTGAAAAATATGAGAATTATTTGATAAAAATGGAAAAAGAAAGTAGAAAATGCGATCTTGTTGGAATTTCAACTATGACAGCGTCATTTCCTAATGCTATAAAACTTGCTAGGATTGCAAAAAAACATGGTGCCTATGTTGTAGTAGGCGGTTATCACCCTTCTGCTCTTCCTGAAGCAATGTTTGATGTCCCAGAAATTGATGCTGTTATTCGGGGAGAAGGAGAAATGACTTTCAAGGAATTAGTCCTTAACGGTCCCTCAACTCTTGTTAAAGGTTTGAGCTTCAGAGATGAAAATGGGGTTATTTACCATAATCCAGATCGCGAGAAAATAATTGATCTCGACATATTGCCCTTTCCAGATAGAGATTTACGCCCAAATAATCCTATCTTTAATAAACACGAGGTTGTAGTTACATCACGTGGTTGTAATGGTGTTTGTACGTTTTGCGCAAATAATACTGTTCATGGTCAATGGCGAGGTCGTTCACCGGAAAATGTTGTCGCAGAATTGAAAATGTTATATGAAAAAAATCCAGACTTATCCACAGTCCATATATGGGACGCAAATTTTATGCAGGATGGTGAAAGAGTAGCCAATATCATTAATCTCATCAAGAAGAATGACATTCACTTTAAATACTTCTGTGAAATGCGCGTAGATCATATAAATAAGTATCCGGATTTAATTGAAGGATTATCAGAAATAGGAATGGAATGGATCGCAATTGGAATAGAGAGCCCTAATCAAGAGCGATTAAAGAGATTAAAAAAAGGGATTACTGTTTCTGGTGTGGAAAAAGCTATAAAAATTTTGAAAGATAATAAAATCAAAATTGTTGGGTATTTAATGATAGGCGATTCTGAAGAGACAGTGGAACAAATAAAAGAATATCCTGTATATGCAACGAGAGTTGGCGTGGACAAGATCATGTTAGCCATACAGACACCACATCCAGGAAGCTTATTATACAAGGAGATGGAGAAAGAAGGATTAATAACTTCATATGAATGGGAAAAATACGATATAGGTCATTCAGTAGCAAAATTGAAATATCTGACGAACTATGAATGCGAGGTTCTCATGGATTGGTGCTGGGGAAAGTATTATAGCCCTGATTGGGCATTTTCACGTGATAAATCACTAAAAAAAGCGCTTTTTAGTTATTTAGCTTTTGTTTGGATTGGTTATACTGGCTTTTTCGTTCATGCAAGACCTAAAGAAACCGTCGAAGAGAATTTGAAAGCCTATATCTCAGCAATGCGCGGTTATTATGATTTTAGAAAGTATGAATATACAGATGCAGACTATCTTGATGACCTAAGGGGATGTAATTTTCAATTAACTTTTAGTTTCAGTGATGGAGATGAAATTTCTCTAGTGGTTTCAATAGATAAAAACAGTAAGCTAGTATTTGAACTATTTAATGGAAAGAGAAAAGATGTGTTTCTCGATTTTACTATTAAATCAAAAGATTTCATTGATATTATTAGATGTTTACCCCTACAAATTACCTCGCTCGTGCATTGGGCGGGTTTCAACTTTAACAACTTGAAAGCAAATATTCAAGTTTTCAAAACCTTCTCATCCATGTTTATTAAAGCAGTTAGGTTGAATACGATAAATTATAAAAGAGCATTAAAATATTTGGTTGTAGGAACAAAATTTTTCCCTAAGAATTTTTATAAACTAATTAGAGAAGAAATCTCAATTTTCAACAATAAAAAGAAAATTGGAGCACATAATGGCAGTCTGAGGAAGAATTTGGCATGTTCGGTAAAAAATATTTTATATAAAGTAATAATGTTTCCTTTCACGGTTCTCGTTCCTGTCGAATAAAATCTGATCAATTTTCACTTATGATATGTTTTTTATAAGCAATTATACAATTATTCTGTAATACACAATCAGTTAGATCTCTGATAATTAGGATAAATTTCTCTTGAGAATGATTAAAAGGGAATAATTATTTGACTTTTCTACTCTCATTGTTAATTAAAACATTATATATTCTTAAATAAATCTATATATTTTACATAAAATTTATTTTATATAATTTGAATCATGTTCTTTTAAGGCATCTGTTAGAACTAAGCATATTTTCTTTAAAAGGTTGGTATCGATTTTTTCAATAGTATCATTAGTAGTATGCATATACTCATGTGGTTCAACACCCCCAATTCCATATCCTTGAAAACCCTTATCCCCTAAAAAACCACCATCGGAATGAGTCCCGAAAACTCTTTTCGTAATATAATGATGGATCTTAAGATTTCTTTTATTGTTTAGAATTAAGCGATCAATGTTTTTTGCATGATCACCTTCTTTTCCTCCAGGAAAAATAAATGCTCGTTTTGCGATTGATTCAAAATTGAAAATTATCGATTTTTCAGGGACAAAATTTTCCAGTTTATTATAAAAATGCCTAATCCCCATTGTTCCGCATTCTTCAGCACCAGTAAAAAGAAACCAAAGATTAAGATTTTCTAATCTGTTTTCTGGATTAGCATAGTGATTAACAAGTTCTAAATTACAGGTTATACCTGAAGCGTTGTCAATAGCACCATCAGAACTATTATCTGTAATATTAAGAGCCATCAATGAAGTAGCTAAGATATTTAATATCAAAGGTAATAACCCAATTATATAAAAAATTACTTCAAATTCTCTTAACACATAATTCTTAAGGATTATAAAAATAGATGAAAAAATTGATGAGAAGATCCAAAGCTTAATTATTCTTATGCGTGTTTTAACTTTGAATCTTTGACCCTTGGAATCCAAATGACTCATAAACAAGGCAATTCTATCATTATTCTTAATATTACCTGATAAAGATTTAATCTTTACAAGAAGGTTCTGTGAACGTAATTTGGAAAAAAAATGAATATTTTCCGGATTTCTGGTTAATATTATAGATGCAATCAATATACTTAGTAATATTAATATTAAAATTAAGGATATAATTATCAAAATTTTCAAGTAAAGCAGAAAAAGAATTAAAGTAACGGATAAAAATGCTATTTTAGGATATATCCTCGAATAAAACGAACTGAATGTGAACTTTTGAATTTCATATTCAAGATTTAAATCCTCTACTTCCTTTTTTAGCATGTTAAAAGCTTTAAGTTCAAATTCCGTTCCTGATAATCGAGGAAAAGCAAATTTTTTAAGATTCTCTTTAATTCGGGATTCTTTAATCATACGCCTAATAGAATTTAAGATGTTTTTGAATCACGTAAAAATATCAAGGTATCTTTTAAATGATTCACAGATGAGAAAAGAAATTTTGTAAAATAATAATACTTTTAGGTTATATCTAAATTCTTTTTTTCTGAGTATTTTCTAAAGCTGATTCAAAAAAAATATCTATAAAAGTCTTAAGAGTGAAAAAAATAGGTGGGAGAGTGTATTAAAATTTCATACTTACTTCTAAATTCCTTAAAATTATTCTTTCTTATTCCTCAATTCTTGAGATTGCATAACAGTTCTCCCAAGCATTTCTTTATCGGGGTTACCACCCATTTTTCTAGCTGTTGCTATATAAATACCAACGGCCATTGTTGATTTTTCCAACTTTGCTCGGGTGATAAAAACTTTCGAAGCAATTTCACTGATATGTTCATCATTGGGTGCATCCAACCAAGCCCATTCAGCTAAATGACATGCTAATCTTAATTTGCCCTCTTTCATTAGTTCTAACGCCCTTTCAGCTAATTTTTTCGCCCCTCCTGCAAGATTTACAATCTCTTTTGCCTGATCGATTTCAGGAGCAGGTTTTAGATGAGAAGGAGTACCATCATACCAACCTCCAAATAATCTCCATATATTTCTCACGATGAATTCAGGTTCGTCATAGACAGGCTGAAGATAAGGTTTTTTAAGTAAATCTTCAGGAAGTTTTACTGTATGAATAATACTATCTAATGATGCCCCCTTATTCATGAGGGATATTGTTTGATCATGAAGTGATTCCAACAACAACGCAGTGTTATCTAAAGCTTCATAAATTCTTTCTTGTCCAATTATAGGAACTCCATGCCCGGGGCATAATATCTCAGGATTATTTTCTTTCATTTTATTTAATGCTAAAGCCCATTCATGAGCATAACGTTGAACTTTTTGAGGATTACCGGCATTTGGTATTGCCCAAATGAATAGATCTCCTGTGCATAATATCTTTGAATCGGGAAAATAAACCCATGTATGATCATCAGTTTCTCCTCTTGAGTGCTTTAATTGGACTTCCACACCCCCAATTTGAATTGTTAATTCTTTATTATAACTAACATTTGGGTGAAAAAAATCTATACTATATGTAGGATCAGTACCTCTAGAATTGATACCGCCAAATTGTCTTGCATTAATAAACCCATTCCATGAAGCAGTTGACTTATATCGGTCAAAACGATGACTAACCGCTTCATGACCAATAACTTGAGGTTTCGACCAATTATTCTTTTCACATTCATCGATGTAAGGTTTAATTCCTACATGATCAGTATGCCCATGTGTATATATTACGGTATTTACTTGTAGCGATGTCACTTCTCGTACAGCTTTAAATTTGGTGTGAACATCAAAAATCGCACCAGGATCAACAATCACTAATCCTTCACTGGTCTCTCTTATAATTGAATTAGAAAAACCTCGATAAAACCATGTTCGCTGTGAATTATATTCATTTATGAGTTCAAGACCACGAGGTACTCCAAAGGGATGATTGGAATATGTATTTTTTCTCCCAACCCATAGATCTTCAGCAAAATCTAAAATTTTACCCATTTCTATCAACTTAATTATATTATCAAGCTTTTTTTTTTAATTTTAAATATTTTAAGACAGAGATAATAAGACTTTTTAATAAAAACATGGATTTAATATATATTTGATTTATATAACAGCTGCAGTTTCATTGAACAAAATAAAAATGCTATTTTCGGATGTATTCTCGAGTATAATAAATTATAGATAAATTAATTAATCACATTTAATGAAAAGGAGTATAAAATTTATGGTATTCTGTTTTTTTAAGATAATATTTTAATACTTATTTTCCTTATATGAAAGTTGAGGGCCAGAAAATGGAAAAATTACGTCAAGTAGGAATAGTTGGGTTTGTATGTAGTTCATTGTTAATATATGGATTTTTTTATTTATTAAATTTTATTTATGAGTACGAGACAATTTTAAGTAGAGTTGGAGTAACATATCAAAATATTGGTTCAGATCTTTCAACATTTTTCATTTTAAACGCTATTTTACAACTGATCTTTGGAATTCTTACATTAATTTCTTCACTTCTTGTGTTTAAAGAAAATAAAATAGGTGTTTACATATTGATTTTAATTGGTATTATTACTTCAATTTTTATGTTTATAATTATCCGACCACGTCAAGAATATATAGTATCAGCAGGTACAACAATTATTATTCCAGCTATTCGATTATTTTCTAATCATACCATTGATATTATTCCTTTTATTATTCTAATTGCTGGATTATACCCATTTATACTCAAAATTGATAAAAAGTTATTTATCAAACCAGAAAAAAAATTAGTTATTGATAAGACTTCCTAATAAGACATATGATCTATTGTTTTTAATGAATTTATATGAAAGTTAGAAGAAAATTGACAATTTTCCAGCTATTAACTACTATGTCATTTATTTCAGCAAAATAAGATTTTAAATAGATATATAGATTGTTTTAATCATATATTTTCTAAAAGCACTTGGTTAACTTTTATCATATTATAAGCGTTTTTTAAACATTCCTCAGCATCATCTACAATTGTATTAATAATATTTGAGACACTTTCAACATTATTTACAAGTCCGCAGCTTTGTCCTAAGAGTACGATTCCATCGTCAACATTTCCCCTATATGCTTTTTCTAGCTTTTTCACTCCTTGTACAATAACATCCATTGATGTCTCTTCGGCACGTTTTTCAGCTTTATTTACAACTGTTGTATGATTATCAGCATATTTATTTCTCCATACTCTGGCAGGACCAAAAACTCCTGTTACTAATTTAGTATCAGCTATAGTAGAACTTTTAACTAAATTCTTATAATTGTCATGAAATTCACACTCGTTTGAAGCTATCAGCCTAGTTCCCATTGAAATTGCTCCAGCACCCATAGCTAAAGCGGATGCTAGACCTTCACCTGTGGCATAGCCTCCACTAGCAATTACAGGTACTTCTGGCAATTCTTTTCTAATTTGTTGCAATAATATTAACGTACTTGTATTATCATATGATTTATGTCCTCCACCTTCATGCCCAGTGGCTACAATGCCATCAACACCATCTTTTACTACTTTTTTGGCTAGATCTAAAGATGGAATAACATGAAAATGTTTTAGATTTGTACTATTTTTCAACGTTTCATAGTATTTGTTAAATAACATTTTTGGTGAACCTGCGCTGGTAATGATATAATTACATTGTTCCTTTATTCTTGGATTATTCAATATAAACCTTGGAACTTGTCTACATAACTTTATTGCATCAGGTTGTAGTGATGCTGTTCTTATATTTAATCCAAATGGTTTATCCGTATGTTCGACTACATACTTCATACTTTCTATCACTTCAGTTGTAGAGACTGTGTTATCCAAATTAATGTGACTTAATACACCCAAACCACCAGCTTCTGAAACTGCAACAGTTAGTTTTGTAGTATAAAAAGGCCCCATAGGCGCTGCGACAATAGGATGCTTAATATCAAGCATCTCAGTTATTTCAGTTGTTAATACCATTTTTTTTTAACCTTTGATTATTAATTAATAAATTTCTTGTTTCAAAATCAATGAATTTCTATTCAATGAACCTCTATTCAATTCAATAAAGCTCTATTTAAATAGTTATTAAGTTAAATTATTTCTATTATTTATAAGTTTAACCATCACAAAAATAATTAACCTAAATGTCTTTATTAAAAAAAGTGTGAAATTTTAATAAATATTAAAAGATTAGAATAAAAGATTAACATTTCTAATTAATTAGTGAAAAGTATATAATATATTTGGAAGATAATTTAAGTATAAATTCTTGATGAGAAAAATAATTAACTTGTTTATGTTATAATTGCATCTCTTTAGGAATATTTCAATAAATTAATATAATTTCCTATTGGAAATTCATTGTATTGAATTATTGATTTCTTGTGTAGTATTAAAATGTGAGATTTATTTAATACTCTTATGCTTTATTTCACATCTAATATTCCATCGTTTTTGTAGCTGGATATTTATTATATTATTAAGAACAACTATAAAGCAAAATATATTCAATCCTACTAAGAACCAAATCAATATAATATTTCCAAAAAGTAAAAGAAAACAAAGAAAAAATGATAATGTTATTTTAAGAATTATTAATTTTATAGGAATACCCTTATTAAACGACTTTCTTAATAATGGATTAACCTCCTCACAACCTAATTTAATTCCTATATTAGTTGTTAAAATATCTAAAATTTGAAGTATTATCAGAAGTATTCCTAAAATTATCATATTGTTTAATCCCCTAAATCCTTGTCAATTGGGAAGGACCTTAACGTATTAATTAAAAAAGAATTTGAATTTAAAATAATAATGTTTTTTTCGATTATGTTGCGAAAGTACAAACTTAACTTAAAAACAAAATTATATATTTCAATAAGAAATATTATTTGGATGAACAGACTCACTTTAAGCCGTATTTTGAAGAATTACTTTTTTGGATTTTATTGAAGTCTTTCAGATTTAAGTTATATTTCAGCATTAACTCAAATATATTTGTAGAGTTTTTAGTTAAATAAGAATTAATATAACACCAGAAACCGTGGTAATCACTCCGAAGAATTCGTTCTTGGAAATTTTTTCTTTATTTATTAGAAATGAAAAGGGAATAGTAAACAACGGTAAAGCTGTAGAAATTAGAGACATGAATGAAGCACCAGCAATATGAACAGCCTCACCAAACAAGATGCTTCCGATTGAATAACTAAGTATGGCAGAAATAATAAGTATTTTCCAAGTATTTTGAGATTTTGGAATTGGTTGTGATCTTCCCTCAATTATCGCCATCATACCTAAAACAGAAGCAGCGAATAGGAATCTTATCATCATGGCAACAATAGTACTTAATATTCCTAAATTCAATACTATATTTACTTGGTAAATAGAAAAATCTGATAAAGCCATACCAATAGCCCAAGAAATAGCTGCTACAGTAGCCCATATTATGCCATTGAGAGTATTTACAGAGATCTTTTCTTCAAATTTATTATCTGAATTTTGAACATTAATAGATTGCATAGGATCATTGTCTTTTTTTTTGGTTTTTTCTTTAGTAATAATTATTACTCCGATTCCAATTAAAATTCCTGAAAAAATCATTAAGATTGAGAAAGGACGATCTAGAAACAGAGTGGCAAAAATTATTGTAAAAAATGGAGAAGTAGTAGTAATAGCAAGAGCTTTAGCTGGTCCTAATGTCTTCTGTGATTGAAGATATGCTGTATCTCCTATTATGACAGTACATAAAACACTCATCATCAACATTAGAATGAGAAATGATGAAAGTGAAAATATCATTAATATAACACCAAATGACAAACAAATAATAAAAAATGTTAGAAGACCAACTGCTGCTCTTATTGCATTTTGAAAGATTGGTGTAGCTTCATTTTGTATCTTCCTAGCTAAGACAAGTGAAAGAGCAAAACAAACATTTGTAAGAATTGCTGTAATTTCTCCATACATAAATCTATTTATTTTGATAATTAAAATTAAAATCTTTTAATCTCAAGATTTGGGGCTTTAATATAATTAATCTAAAAATATTACTAAACATATTAATCTTCATCTATCCAAATTAATACCATTAAAAAATAGGTTTTTATAAACTTACTTTTAGATTTATATTCATGATTGTAGATCATTGTGACAAAACGATCAGTATAAAAATAGTATACTTTGGACCTGCTTTCTCTGGAAAAACTACTTCGATTAAAGCCTTATTCTCACATTTTGGTAAAGGTGAAGCGCTCCATAGTATTGAAAGTACAGTAAATCGAACTTTATTTTTTGATTATGGTACAGTTACATTTCAAAATCAGGATTGGAGACTAAAACTCCATATTTATACCACCACAGGTCAAGATTTCTATTTTGTTACGAGAGCAGTTACTTTACGAGCCGTTGATGGGATTATTTTTGTATTGGATTCTCAAAAAGATGTTTATGAACGAAATTTAGCATCATGGAAGGAACTTCTCTCTTATTTTCGTGAAACCCTTAAAGATATCCCAATTATCATCGCTTTTAATAAGCAAGATTTACCTGAGAAATTTAGTTCTACTGAATTCTTGAAGGAAATAAAATATAATGAGTATAAAAACATCGATCGCCAATATACCATAGCAATTAGCGGAGAAGGTGTTCTAGGTTGTTTTGAAGATCTTTTAAGGTTAGTTTTGAGGAAGTATTACAAACATAAATTAGTTTCAGTTGTAAATTGAGAAATGAATATTTTATTGAGTAAACTCTTTAGATTAAAAAACTTGCCCTTCAGATTGATTGATTGTTTTTATAGGTCTTAAGACAACACAAACTCTTTCAACACTTCTTACATCTGCTCTACCGCGAAAAGACTCTATTAGTGCATCTAATTCAACAATTTCTGGCACATTAACTTTTACTAGAACCCCACATTCCCCAGCGAGGAAATATACTTCTTCACATTGAGGAAGGATCTGGGCTTCCCTTAATAGTTCTTTGGTTTCCGCAAGGCTTTTTGGAATTAGAGTAATGAATGCAATAATACATCTTTCATCTTCTCGACAGACCTTTATAGTAAATTTTTCAATCACGCCTTCTTCTTGAAGCTTGATAACCCGTTTTCTAACCGTCGATTCAGACAAATTTACCTTAGAATCTCCTGCTATTTCATGATATGGCCTTCTAGAATCCTCAAGAAGCATTTCAAGAATTCTTTTATCCTTATCATCTAGATTCTTCATCAACTATTATCTCTCCTCTTATTTATAAAAAATATAAAAAATTTTTACTTAAAAATTTCAAAATAATATTTATCATTAATTAAATTCACAAATTCTCAGAGGTCTTTTAGGAGCGGTTGGAATAATCTTTCATAATGCACAGCCATGCAATGAATTCCCGCTGCTTTAGTTGTTTTCTTAATTTCTTTAATAAATGGTACATAAAATTCTAAATTAACTTTATCAATCGCATCATATTTGGCTTGTTTGTTTCCTTTATTATCTTTTTCTGCTTTCTTTAAAGCAGTAAGAAATTCCTTAGGAACTGATACACCAGGAATGTTCTCATTAAAATACCAGGCAATTCCATAATTTTTGATTGGAAAGAGTCCAAGTAAAACAGGGGTGTTAAATCTTTCTAATTCTTTTAAAAACTCTTTAGCATCATCTACATCAAATGAAGTTTGGGTTTGAATAAAATCGGCACCAACTTCTACCTTTCTACCAACTTTTAAGATTTCTGGTTCTCTTGGATTGGAATTCGGATTTGCAGCACATCCCACATTTAGCTGAGGTCTTCCACCTCTTATTTCATTTCCTTCTAAATCAGTTCCATCATCCACCATTTTTGAAACCAGGTCAATTAATTGTGTAGAATCTAAATCATATACTGGTCTAGCTCTTTGATGATCTCCGAGAGCAGTATGATCTCCAGTTAACGCAAGCAAATTTTTAAGACCTAAGATTGCTCCACCTAATATATCTCCAAATAATGCAATTCGATTTCTATCTCGTACTGTCATCTGCCAAATTGCTTCTAACCCAACTTTTTCTTGGACTAAGTAGCAAGGAACCATGGAACACGTATAAGCATCTCCTTGAGGTCCATCTGTAACATTAGCAGCAATAATTTTTCCAGTTTTTTTCATTTCCTCTGCTGAATGCAAGACATGACCAATATCATAATCTTTTTCTGGTTCAAGTTCGCCCGTTATGACGAATTTTCCATCTCTAATCACCTTTACTAAATTACTATAGGCAGGTCTTTTTGGCAATTTATACGTTCTCCTCCTTCTTTTTTTCTTCTATATTAGAACTGGATTCATAAATATGTATGAATCTTGGACTTGACCATATCCTATAATTTCTTGGAGGTCTATAATTTGTAAATAAATCCAGTCTATTAAATTTCTTAAGACGTTCCCATATTTTTACCCATGCACAATCATGTATATAGCCACCTACTTCACATTTACCTTCAACTTGTCCTCCACAGGGACCATTGCTCAAATTTTTAGCACATCCAGCCATAGGACAGATACCACCAGTCACTCCCAGTAAACATTCTCCACAGGTTTCACAATATTCTGCAAAATAATTCTCACTATTATTCTCTACTCCACCAAACATGCTGTTTTGTGCTGGAAAAGTGAGAATTGTAGGAATAATTCTGTTTAACATTCCTACCCCTAAACCACATGCTAATGATACAATTGCATCATATTCTTCAATAAATGGTCTTAATGTTGTTGCAGCAATTCTATCATCGCACTGTCGTAAAACCGTAATGGCTTTCCATTTTAATTCTTTTCCTTCGCTTCTTGCTTTTAATTCGAGCATTTGTGCCAGGACTTTTGCTTCATTTATTGAACGTGGAGGTTGACAACATCCATCACACCCTGCAACTAGTATTTTCGAATATGGTTTTATCATATCATATATTTCTTCAATATCCTTTTGTTTTGTTATAATCATTTTATAAAAATCTCCTAATTTTATGAACTTGATAAATTTCTTATTCAGTTAATATAATTTCTTTTTTTTCTTCTTTTTTTATTTCTTTCTTCTCTTTTTTATAATCATTTTCAATAGGACCTAATTTTTGTAATTTTTCTGTGAATTCCTTGATCGTTTCAGCAAAGATTTTTCCTTCACTGGCAGAAACCCATTTTCGCATGAATCTTGCTGGATTAATCCCTAGAGACTCTATAATTTGCTCAATCTCTTCCGTTCTTCTTAATGTATCTTGATTTCCCGCGATGTAATGACAATCACCAAGATGACAACCTCCAATAAAAACACCATCAGCACCTTCTAAAAAGGCTTGCAATATGAAACTCTTTGGGATACCACCTGAACACATAACTCTTATAGTCCTTACATTTGGGGGATATTGATATCGGCTAACTCCAGCAAGATCCGCACCTGCGTAGCTACACCAATTACAGAGAAAAGCAACTATTCTTGGTCGTCCATCTGCTACTGTTACCTTAGCAGCTTCAGCTATCATTGGTTCAATTTGAATACGTCCAAAATGACTCATTGTTATAGCTTCTGCTGGACATTCAGCAGCACAATCTCCGCATCCTTTACAAAGTAAAGGATTAACTTCTGAAATCATTAAACCTTCTTCATATTTGACACCAACGGCGCCGTAATTACACACTTCAGCACATCTATTACAACCAATACATAAAGCAGGGTCAACCTTGGAAATAATACCTTCAGTTTTTAGAATATCTTTAGATAAAATCGTAGTGGCTCTGGAAGCAGCTGACATTGCTTGTGCTATACTTTCTCTAATTGTTGCTGTTCCACGGGAAGTACCACATAAAAAAATACCATCTGTAGCAAAATCTGAGGGCCGGAGTTTTACATGAGCCTCTAAGAAAAATTCATCATCATTTACAGGGACTTTTAACATTTTTGCTAGATTTTCATTTGCTTCACCATCAGCAACTATTCCTGCACTTAGAGCAACTAAATCAGCATTTATCTTAATATCCCCAATATCTCGTTTTTTTATATAAATACTTAAATTTCCATTTTCTAATTTAATTTCAGGAGGTTGCTCATCTTTAAATCTTATAAAAATTACTCCTTTTTCTCTTGCTAAATTGTAGTATTTCTCTTTAAACCCATAGGTTCTAATATCTCTATAAAGAACAGTAATATTAAGATTTGGATTTATTTCTTTTACTTTTAAAGCATTTTTAATAGCTTCACTACAACACATTCTACTACAATAAGGATGTTCCTCGTTTCTTGAGCCTACACACTGTAGCATCACTATAGAATTTAATTGTTTAATTTTTTCTTCTTCAGTAAATAGAATTTTCTCTAGATCGGATTGTAAAATTACTCTCTCATCTTTACCAAAAAGAAATTCACCATCCTTTGGTTGATATTCATGAGCTCCAGTAGCAACTATAATAATACCGTGTTGAAATTCTTTCTTTTGTTTATCTCCACCAAAAGTAATATTTGTTGTAAAGTTACAAACATATCCTCCTATTGAGTTGATTCTAGCATTAAGAAATATATTAATAAGTTTATGATTTTTGACTTTATTTATTAAATCTTTAAGAAGTTCCTGAACATCATGTTTTTCTAAAGTATGATAAATATTATTAGAAAATCCTCCTAATCTCTTACTTTTCTCAATAAGAAATACTTCAAATCCTTGATTTGCGAGATTTAACGCAGCAGTCATACCTGCTACACCTCCACCAATTACCATCCCCTTATGGATAACCTCCACTTGTTGTTCTTGTAGTGGAACTAATTTTCGAGCTCTAGCAACAGCCATTCTTACAAGATCCTTTGCTTTTTCTGTCGCTTCTTCTGGTTCATGCATATGCACCCATGAACATTGATCTCTGATATTTGCTAGATCAAACAGATATTTATTTAAACCTGCCTCTCTAATAGTCGCTTGAAATAATGGTTCATGAGTTCTTGGAGTACATGAAGCAACTATTACCCTATTTAAGTTATGTTCCTTTATTTGTTCTTTAATATTAGTTTGCGTATCAGCGGAACATGTGTACAAGTTTCGTTCGGCATGAATTACATCAGGTAATTTATTTGCGTATTCAACAACTTCAGGAACATCTACAACCCCCCCAATATTAATACCACAGTGACATATGAAAACTCCGATCCTGGGGGGTTCTCCAATTGTATCCCTTTCTTTTGGCAATTCTTTTTCAGTGACTAAAGTATTCCTCACATCAGATAAAAGAATATTAACAGCCCCAGCGGCAGCACTTGCCTCTACAACTGTTTCTGGAATATCTTTTGGTTCTGAAATCATGCCACATACATAAATTCCTTCTCTGGAGGATTCTACTGGTGAAAAGGGTTTTGTTTTACAAAAATTATAACTATTTAATTCGATGTTTAATTTTTTTGCTAAAGCTTTAGTGCTATGATTTGGTAAAGCACCAACTGCTAAAACAACAAGATTAAATGTCTCACTAATTACTTTTCCTTCTTCATTTTCATAATGAAGAATTAAATCCTTAGTCTCTGATATTTCTTTAATATCTGATATTCTACTTCTGATATATCTTACACCATATTCATTTTGCGCACGTTCAATATACTTATCGAAGTCCTTTCCAACAGCTCTCACATCCATTGAAAATATCGTTGGTTCAATAATTTCCATATGTTCTTTTGCAATTACTGCCTCTTTAGCCGTATACATACAACAAACTGATGAGCAATACTCTGCACCATGCTTTTTATCTCTTGAGCCAACACATTGTAAAAATGCTACTTTTTTTGGAATAATTCCATCAGAAGGTCTGAGAATAAGCCCAGAATGTGGACCGCTAGCACTTAATATGCGTTCAAATTGAATACTTGTAATCACATTTAGATATTTCCCATATCCATATTGCTGTGTAGGACCAGGATCATATTCATCAAATCCTAATGCTAAAACAATAGCTCCAACATTTAGAGTAGTGGATTTATCTTCTAAAGTATAATCTATTGCTTTTGCTTTACATACACCCTTACAAAATCCGCATCCAATACATAATTCTTGATCAATTGAAAAAACCAATGGAACTGCTTGTGGAAATTTTACTGATATTGCTGATCTATTTGAAAGTCCCTCATTAAAAAAATCAATAGCCTCTACTGGACATTCTTGAGCGCACACACCGCACCCAGTACATTTTTCTTGATCTAATAATAGAGATCTCTGTTTTAACTCAACAGTAAAATTACCAGGATTTCCATCTATTTTTTCCAAATTTGTATTAATCAAAAGTGTGATATTTTCATGGCGTCCTGCTGCAACCAGTTTGGGAGCCAAAATACAGATTGAACAATCATTAGTAGGAAAGGTCTTGTCTAATTGAGACATAACTCCTCCAATGCTCATCGATGATTCTACTAAATAAACTTTAAAACCTGAATCTGCTAAATCCATTGAAGCTTGAATTCCTGCAATTCCTCCACCTACAACTAATACTGATCCTATTTTTTCCATGTCTAAACCTCTTTAATCGAAATAAAAGTGGGAATTTCTTCATTTATTTGATCAACATCAACAAGACCTCGAGCACGAAGAGTTACAATATGCTGTAATACCTTATGAGGTTCTATTTTAATTTCCTTCGCGATTTCTGGAACAGATTTTCCTTCATTCTTAATTTTTTCCAGAATTTTATGACGAATAAACTCATTTTCAATAGCATTATCAAGGATTTCCTCAAATTCTTCTATAGGTATTATGTTCCCATACACATTTCCCTCAGTTGTTAATTCCCTTTGACGAGCAACTAAAGCTCTTAACCGTGAATCACATAAAGCAAATTTAGTAGCACTTAAATTATCGAGAATTTGTTTTTTTAATTTATCATTTTTGATAGGAGATGGCCCAAGTTTACGGATATGTTCAGTAAATTCTGTGACTATTTCAGCGAATCTGTTTCCTTCTGCAGCTGAAACCCAATCAAGCCGTACTCGATCTGCGAAATTGATCATTGATAATACTTTTCCTAACATTTTCATTTTTAATTCTGCTTCATAATTTCCACTTATATAATGACAGTCTCCTAAATGACATCCTAAAACAAGGACTCCATCAATGCCATTCATAAAAGCTTCAGCAATAAATACAGGATCGACTCTTCCAGAACACATAACTCGTATAACTCTAACATTTGTTGGATATTGGATTCGACTAACACCTGCGAGGTCTGCACCTGCATAGGAACACCAATTACATAAAAATCCTAAAATTTTTGGTTCAAATACCATCTAATCTCCACCTCCGTAAGTTACAATTTCAGCTATAATTTGATCTGATGTGAAATGATGTATAATAATGGCGTTCTGAGGACAACTAGCACCACAAACTCCACATCCTTTACAAACAACTTTATTAACTACTGCAGTATCAGTTTCTTCATCTTTAGATATTGCACTATATGGACAAATCTTTATACATGCTTCACATCCTATGCATAAATCAGGATTAACTTCGGCAGTAGAACCTTCTACTTCTAGCATTTCTTTGGAAAGAATTGTACTAGCTCTCGAAGCTGCTGCATTTGATTGTGATATACTTTCTGAAATATCTGCTGGCCAATGAGCAGATCCACACACAAATACTCCATCTGTAGCAAAATCAACAGGTCTTAATTTCACATGAGCTTCTAAAAAGAAGTTATTTTCTTCTAATGGAACTTTTAACATTTTTGCTAATCGCTCTGAATCTTCATTAGCAATAAGAGGCATTGATAATACTACAAGATCATGGGGAATTCCAATAACTTGATTCATAAATTCATTATAAACTTCAAGATGATCCTCCTTAATAATTGGAGGTTTATCTGGTAAATATTTTATAAATATTATTCCCATTTCTCTTGCTCTTCTATAGTATTCCTCATAAGTAACACCCTGTGCTTGTATATCTCTAAAAATTATGGTAATATTAGCATCTGGATTTTGTTCCTTGATTAAAATTGCATTTTTAAGAGCGGTCATACAACATATATTAGAACAGTATCTTCGTTCTTCATTTCTACACCCTACACATTGAATCATTGCAATATTTTTAGCGTTAACTGAATTTTCTTTTAACAATCCCTCTAATTCTAATTGACTTATTATAGTTTTCCCATTATAATTATAATATCCTTCAGGTGATAATACCCTTGCTCCTGTAGCAACGATAATTGCACCTACCTCAATTTCTATCATTTTTTTCTCTTGTAGAATAACTATTTTATAGTTTCCAACATATCCTTCAATCTTTTCTATCGTTGCAGATTTATATACATCTATTTCTTTATGGCTTTCTGCTAAATTTCTTGTTTCTAATATATTTGAAGCATCTTCATTAGTAGGATATGTTTTATGGAGATGTCTAATTAGTCCTCCTAATTCAGAATCTTTTTCTATCAAACTTACTTTAAAACTTTGATTTGCTAAAGTTAATGCAGCATTCATCCCTGCAATTCCTCCACCTATTACTGCTGCAGAAGGTATTACGCTAACTTGCATTTTTTCTAGTGGTTCTAATAAAGATGCCTTGTATACACTCATTCTAATGAGATCTTTAGCTTTTTCAGTGCCTTTTTGTGGTTCTTTCATATGTACCCAAGAATCCTGATCACGAATATTTACCATTTCAAATAAATAGGGATTTAGACCTGCCTCTTGACATGTTGATCGAAATAAAGGTTCATGAGTTCGAGGAGAACACGATGCTACAATAACACGATTTAAATTATGTTCCTTAATGTTTTCCCTGATATTACTTAACCCAACTTCTGAACATGTATAAAGATTTCCAGCACTATAAGCTACATTTGGTAGTGTTTTGGTATATTCTATTAGTTCAGTGATATCTAAAACTCCACCGATATTTGTACCACAGTGACAAATAAAAACTCCAATTCTAATATCTTCATTTGACATTTTTTTTACCCCCTCATAATTGCTTCAGCTGCCTTAGCTGCCGCTCCACTTGCATCCACTACTGAACTTGGGATGTCCATTGGTTCTCTACAAGCTCCACAGAGAAATATTCCTTCTTTAGAGGATATTTGTGGATAGTAACTATTTGCTTTGAAAAAATTGAAATCATTTGTTTTAATTCCTAATATTTTAGCTAAAGTTACAGCATCTTTTTTTGGTACCATAGTAGTAGCTAATATTACTAAGTCAAATTTAAATTGTTTAACTTGTGAGGTATTAATATCTTCATAAACAATGATAGGATTTCTCTGTTCATCTTCTAAAATCTTAGCTACTTTTCCCTTGATGTATGAAATAGCGTATTTATTTTCTCCCCTTTCAATATATTCTCGAAATCCTTTACCTGCGGCTCGAAGATCGATGTAAAATATCGAAGTTTCTATTTCATTATTATGCTCATAAGCAATCATAGCTTCTTTAGTAGTATACATACAACAACAAGATGAACAATATGGATTGTTCTTTATATCCCTTGAACCTACACAATTAATAAAAGCTAATTTTTTTGGCTCATTTTTATCTGATGGTCTTGTTAAATGTCCACCTAAAGGTCCAGAAGCGGAAATTAATCTTTCAAATTCTAAAGCAGTAACAACGTTGGGATATCGACCATAACCTAATGAATTAAGAGATTTTGGATTAAATATATCGTAACCCGTTGCCACAATGATTGAACCAACGTTTAATTCAATTTCTTCATCTTCTTGATCGAAATCGATTGCTTCTCTTTCGCATACTTTTTCACATATTCTACAAGCATTTTTTGTAAAAAATAAACAATTTTCTCGATCTATAGTCATTATTGAGGGAACTCCTTGGACATAATCAATATAAATTGCTCTACGTTTTCTTAATTTCATATCAAATTCATCCTCCACTCTCATTGGACATTTTTCTATACATTGACCACAATTTATACATTCATCTTCCTTTACATATCGAGCCTTTTTAAAAATTTTCACTTTAAAATCCCCTTGTTGACCTGATAAATTTTTAACCTCTGAAAGAGTATGTAAAGTAATATTGGGATGTCTGAAACACTCTGCTAGCTTAGGAGCTAAAATACAGATAGAACAATCATTTGTAGGAAAAGTTTTATCAAGTTGAGCCATCCGACCTCCAATACAGGCATTTTTTTCAATTAAATCAACTTTGATACCTCTTTCAGCTAAATCTAAAGATGCTTGAATTCCTGCAATTCCTCCACCAATAACCATTACATTTTTTGAAATTTTACTCAAATTTGAACACCTCTTACCCTTTAAGTAATTTTTTGCAGAACATCATTAACTTTAATCCTATGGAAATTCAATCCAAGTTTTTCTGTATTCATTCCCATAGCTAAAGCAATAAGTTCGGTAATATAAAAAACGGGAAAATTATAATCTGTATTATTTCTTTTATTTATTTCTCTCTGATTGAAATCGAATTGTTGAAAACAAGCGGGACATATAACGGCAATACAATCTGTTCCTGCTTCTTTCATACTTTTAAGTTTGTTCTCTAGCATAATTAATGAGATCTCTTTATCAGTTTTTTCTACTGGATTTCCACAACAATCATTCTTCAGATTATAATCAACTGGATCTGCTCCAATTATTTCTATTAATTTATCTAATGTTTGGGGATTAAGTGGATCATCCCAATTCATTATCTCAGATGGGCGTAAATAATGACATCCAGGGTGACCTGCAACTTTTAAATCTTTTAATGGTTTTTTAACCATTTTTTTAATTTTTTCAATGTTTTCATATAATACTTCAGCAAAATGCTTAATATCAATATTCCCTTTGTAGGACATTCCTATTGCCTTTAATTTGGAATTGATTACTTCTTTCTTCTCATTATCATTATCTAAAATATATTTAATTGTTTTAAGAGATTCTGTACATCCAGAACAAAGACTTAATACGTTACTCTTACTTTTTTCAAAAAGACATAAATTTCTTGCTCCTAAGGCTAAGAATGATTCATGGTCTAGTTGAGCTGCT
Source organism: Promethearchaeota archaeon (assembly GCA_019058245.1). Classification (GTDB taxonomy): domain Archaea; phylum Asgardarchaeota; class Lokiarchaeia; order Sigyniarchaeales; family SOKP01; genus Loki-b32. The sequence continues at coordinate 58,262 of JAHPZJ010000006.1, forward strand.
CCTGTAGGATCTGGACAACATGAACAATTAGCTTGATCTCCTACTTTCATCCCAATTTTTTCAAATGTTTTTCGCGCTGATGCTTCTAAAAATGGAAGTCTTCCAGGGATAACACACCCTAAAAAATAGTTATACGACATTTTATTTACTTACCTCCAATATTTTTATTTTCTTCTTAAAATCAGTAGCTTCTAATAATTTTTTAATCTCATTAATGTCAGCAGACTCTACTTTTGGGAGTTCTAATTGTTCTCTCCTGCGAATAATTGGTTGAGTTAGCGGGATTGCTAAACCATTTTCGATTACACTTATTGCTTGTGTTTTAAATGTCTCGGGATAAGGTTCTCCTTCTGACACAATCCTGTTTTTAATCCTTTCAAATATTTCTGTTAAAAAAACATTTTGAGGACATTCTTCTACACACATCTGACACGTACAACATAACCATATATTAGGTTTTTGATCTTTTATTAACAAGTCTTTGAGCCCTAAAAGTGATTGTTCAATAATTTTTCGTGGGTTATATTCACCTTCTGTAACAAGAGCTACTGGACACGAGCTAGAACAAGTTCCGCATTGATAACAATAATTTAGTGAGAAATCTTCCTTTATGAGTTCATTTCGAAATTCAAATTCAACCATTTGCATAATTTTTCAAACCAAAAATTAATTAATTCAATATGTTTTAAATTCTAATTTTCTAAATTTATAAATATTGATGATTTTAATAACTTATTTATTGTATTTTTGATTAATTCAGTAATTTTTCCCAATATTATAATTAAGATCGATCTTCGTATTTAAATATTATTTACCAAGTCGGATTTAAATAACTTTTTTTAAAATCTCCGACATTTTTATGTACCATTTCAAATAAAAAGTAATGAAAAAGTATTAAATTACAAATTTTATTACTTTTAAAATTATCAATTTTAAGTATTATTTCAAAATATGATAAAAGAAGGTTGAATTTCTTTAAAAATAGTAATTTAAAAAAAAAAACAAAACTGGAAAAAAAATGAATATTTGTATATTTTTATTTGAATAAATAAATGATTAAGGTTATTTTTGCATGTTTTTGTTTATAAAAATTATCATATTTATAAATATTATAGAGTAGATAATCCTCCAGAAATTTGATTTTCAACAAATATTAAATTTTAATTCAAAAAATTATATATTTTTATTAATTTTTAGGCAAAATATTCGTTTTACTTTAAAAACAAAAAAGAAAAATTAAATTTGGTCAAATAGGGTTTGTATAAATTTACCAATTTTATTCAATGCATCTCTAGCTTCAGGTAAAAAATTTAACCCATATCCTTGAAAAACATGTACCATACCATCCCACTCTTGTAATGTGGCATTTACTCCAGCAGCTTTAGCTTTCTCTACAAGACGTGTTGAATGATCATATAACATTTCACTTGTACTTACTTGTACTAAGAGAGGAGGCAACCCTCTTAAATCTCCAAAAAGAGGAGATGCTAACGGATCTTTTGGATCTGCTCCAGCCAAAAAAGCCTGAGTAAACCAAAAATGACCTGAATTTGATAGTAAAGGATCTGATTTCGCATTTTCATAAATAGATCTACTTAAAGTGGTATGATCTGTCTGTGGTGACATTGCAACAGCACCTAAAGGTAATGATGAGCCTTCATCACGTAATTTTAGTAGAGTAGTTAGTGTTAAACTTCCTCCCGCTGAATCTCCAGCAATAATTATATTTTCAGGTTTATATCCCTTAGAAAGAAGCCAATGATACGCTTTAACGCAGTCTTCTAAAGGTGCTGGATGAGGATGTTCAGGTGCAAGGCGATAATCAACGCTCAATACACGCATTTTAGTTAATTTTGCTATCTCAATTGTTAATAATCTATGGGATTTCGGAGACATTACGATCATGGCTCCACCATGAAAGTATAAGAGAACTCTATCATTTTTTGCTTCAGGAATGATTTGCCATTCTGCTGCAACTCCGTCAGCATCGACTTCTTCTACTTTTATACTTACTGGTACTGGATGTCGTTCTAAAGTCATATTTGTAGTAAAATCAGAGATGAATCGAAAATATCTTGCCAAAAATAACATATCTTCATAGGATAATATTTTATGGAGTTCTTCCATATTTTCACTCTTACTACATGCAATCTGAAGATATAGATCATTCCCTTTTGATACTTTGTTTAAACATGCTTTTAGATTAACTCCATTGTTTTCATCAAGTTTAAGAAATTCTTGAGTTGCTAATTTCTCAATCTTTCGCCTAGTTTCTACTAATTTAAGAATTTCGGGTCGAATTTTTGATTTTTCTACTTTTGACATCTTCTTTTAATTCCATTTTTGTATTAAATAATATAAAGTTTTTTTTTATTGATGAGTTGGTTAAATTATCAAACAATTTTAATGATTCTGATAATGAAAAAAAGAGATAAAAAGAAAAAAAGAATTATTAATTTAGAGAAAAATCAAAATTTCTATAATTCTAACATAATTTTCAATCTCCAATTTTTCTAAATATTTGGAGATAAATAGTGAGAAAAACTTTTTTCAAAAGAATAAGAAAATTAAGTGAAATCTTAGTTAATTTTACAAATTTTTTTTTTAACTATTGCAAAAACTTGAAATGAAAATAATTATTTTATTATATTTAAAGCATAAATGAAGTATTATAAATATTAAAAATATTATAATAAATATATTATCCAAATATATGATCCCTTTATATAAGATAAGATTAAAGTAAAATCTAAGTTAAACTTGCATTAATTAAAATTGGTGAAATTGCTATTAAGATACTGGTGTCTGGTCCATTGCAATCTGGTAAATCAAGTTATATAAAAGCATTAGATCCAAATGCTTTGAATGTAGAAGCAAAAGGAAAGGACGAGAAATTTTATACAGTGGGGATGGATCTTGGAAGTGTAAAGTTAAATGGATTTGATTGTTATTTATTTGGTACACCAGGGCTTTTAAGATTTTCAATAATGAGAAGTATAGTCACCAATGGTTCTGATGGTATAATTTTTATTTTTGATGCTGCTGCTCCAGAAAAAGATGATAGTGCAATAGTAATACTGAATTCTATTCGAAAGATACTACCTTCAAATATTCCAGTGGTTTTTTTAGCAAATAAACAGGATCTTGAAGATGCTCGATCTCCAGAAGTAATCCGTTCCCAAAATTATTTGCCTGAAGATAGTAAAATCTTTCCTACAAGTACTAAAACAGGAGAGAACCTAAAAGAATCGATTACTTATTTAGTAAATCATATTTATGAAGAATATTCATCACTACTTCAAACACTTCGTACATATGAAAATGATATTGAAGGTTTAGCTCAAGAATTAAAAAAAGATAAGGTTCAAATGCGAGATTTATTAAATAATTTAGAGATTAAACGTTTTATCGAAGTAGACAGAATTAAAAAGGTATATAAAGTTAGACACGGCTTGAAATACCTAGTCTAATTTTTCTTGATCAGACAATTTCTTTAACATTATGGGTGATATATTATCTATATAAAACTTTCTTTGCAAATCCTTTAGACTTTTTCTCTGATTTTTAAGTATATTCAAGAAAAATTTAGGTACATTCTGTTCTTTTTCATACATTGTTTCAATACGGTCTAATTTTTCTAAAATTTTTTTAGGGCGTATAGAAAATTGTGCAATATAATCCTTTTCAGAATATTCCTTATCAAGATATTGTTTAAACAATATTTTTAAATCTGCATATTCTGGAATATAACCAATTGGTGTTTTGATAGCCTTAAAATCACCATTAACCCGCCCATCTGCCCAAATTACCCAACATAACTTATCTAAAATTCCATTTAAATATTTTCCCTTCTCATTTTTAAGAAAATAATTTGTGGCAAATACTTTAGGGCAATGATCTAACCTGGCACCAAATTTTTGGTGGTTTTTTATATATTTTCCAAGTGGAACTACCATAAAATCTAAATTGGCCATAGGTTGTTGGGTTCTGACACCTTCAGCACCAAGAGTGGCAGACGTAGTTTCTGATTCAATTGAAGCACCTAAAAAAACCCCATGTTCCCAATTGAGACTTTCAATAACAGGGGGCATTGTATCACTATCTCGACCTCCATACAAAATACCATGGACAGGTACTCCGTTTGGATCATGGAGATTTGGATCTACATTATCTAATTCTTCAATACGAATTGTATACCGAGCATTTGGATGTGCAAGGGGAATTTCTATCCCATTTTCATCCTTTTTTCCTTTTTTCCACCTACCTGAAAAATTGAATCCTTCATCTGGAATTGGTCTCCCATCCCCAATCCAATAAGGAGCTCCATCTTTGATAAGAACATTTGAAAAAATTGTTTCTCGGGGAGTTGTTAATGCCCTAAAAATAACAGGATCGTCTTTAGCATTAACATCTTTAATAATTCCAAAAATACCGCTCTCAATGTTTACTGAATGAGCATAGCCATCCTCCCAAACTCGAAGATAAGCTATATCATCACCCACTATAGTTTGTCCTGGTAACATTGCAGTACTGGTTTTACCACATGCAGAGGGAAATGCGCCACAGAAAAATGAGGTTCTATTTTTCCCTTTTGGATGAACTCCCATTATAAAATAATGCTCTGTTAGCCAATCCTCATTATTAGCTTTATAAATTCCTAATCGTAGGGCGAGTTTTTTTAAGCCTAATGAATTTCCAGCATATTGATTATTTACCGAGAGTACACGTCCTTCTTTTAAATCGATATAAATTCTTCTTTTATCAAGATTTTTAGTAACTGGTGGATTACCTGTTAATTCACCGGAAGAATGGATAAAATAGAAAAAATCATCAGAGTCATTCAGTCTTTTAAATTCCTCATAACCAGTTCGATATAATAGGTCTTCACTATGTGCTACATAAAAAGAATCAGTTAATTGAAGTGCTAGAATTGAAAATTTCGAGTTTTTTGGTCCTAAACAGAAAAATCTTATTACACATTCATGACCATTCATACATCCATCCATTATTTCTAAGACTTCTTTCAACCCTTTTTCTCTTTCCATTGTATTTATCCAGGGATACAACTCCAATTCTTCTTTAGACACAAGTACTTGAGTATGTGCCTTGTCTCTAGCTTGATCATGATTAGTCATTGAAAAAAATCCATCATAATGAATAGTATGACCTTTTAGGTTTAATTTCTCTTCTTCCCCAAGTTCAATTGCTCTGTTTCTTACATAGTTAATATCTTCTTCTGAATCTGTTATGATAGTCACTTTAGAAGGTTTACATAATGTAATAAACTCATTTACGATTTTTAGGACATGACTATTATTAAGCGCTGTTAATTTATCAAGATTTTTTTTATCGATAAGTTCCATTTTAACTTATTTAGAGTCGTTTATAATAGAATTAATTGATACTGATTAAAGATGTTTATTAGAAAAGTACTAGCCTTTAATAATTTTACATTTTTTATACTTTCAGATTTCCAAGAAAATAATTTCACTAAAAGAAGAATAAATTAAGGAAATTATGGTATTTCTATATTGACACATCAAAAAAAATTAAAAAAAGCTTTGAAATATAGTGTTTTTGAGGGAAAGACTTTGTCAGTTAGTAAATATTAAAAAATTTTTTACGGTAAGAACTCTAAGATTTTTTGAGTTTTTAAGTCTTTAAAATAAAGAAAGTAATAATATTGAAAAAAAGAAATAAAAAAAATTTTTATAACTATGGTAATCCTGCAGGTTTTGTACCTTTACTACTTATAATTCTATCTACTCTCAAGATAAGATTTGCTAATTCCATACCCGATTTTACAATATGGTTAATTAATTCGGCGGGTTCGACTATTCCCTTTTTAAAATTATCTCCAATTGCATTAGTTATTGTATCAATTCCGATCCATTTATCTGCATCTGTTTTGTGAGCTGCTCTTAACTCAGTAAGTTTCTCAATCTCTTCTAACCCGGCATTCTTTATTAAAGTTTTAGGGATTTCTTCAAGTGCTAAGGCAAAAGCGTTTACAGCAAGTTGTTCTTTTCCACCAATTTCATTTGCATAAGCTCTAATTCTTTTTGCAAGTTCAATATAGATTGCTCCTCCTCCTGCTACAACGGTTTTTGTGTCAAGTATTTTAGCAATAACGCTTAATACATCATTTAAAGAGACTTCAGCAGTACTAAGAATTTTATCAAGACCACCTTTGAGCAAAATAGAAACAGATTTAGGATTTTTACAGCCTGATAACAAAGTATATTCATCATCACCTAATTTTTCAAAAACTATTTTTTCAGCAAACCCTAAATCATTTTCTGAAAGAGACGCTATATCATCCACTAAATTTGCACCCACAGCTTTCATAATCGATTTATAATCGCTTTCACCAACATTTTTAATGCCTGCTATCCCTTCTCTAGCCAAGTAAGCTCCAAATTTATCAGAAATATCACTACTATTTACTATCATATTTACTCCTAAATCTTTAAAAATTTTTAAGTAATCTAATAATATTTTGTCTTCTTGATCTAGAAATTTTTGGATTTCAGAAGGACTAGAAATTCGAACTTGCGCATCGAATTCAGTTTTCTTTACATCTAATTTTCTCCTAATAACTGCAATTTTAGCATCTTTTAATAGAGTAGGCATCATAGTATTAACTTTTTCCTTTTGGATATAGACACCGTTGATTAATTCTGTTTCTCTAAGTGATTTTCCTGGTGCTTTGACAATTTTTACATTTCCTACTTTTCCAAATGTTTTTTCATCATCATCAGCAATGTGTTTAACAGCTTTAAGGGCTAAGTCTGCAAAAAAATCTTTTAGTGGAGCAATATCTTTAGCATTCATTGCTGTTTTAGCAGCATTTTTAAGAATCTCATTATCATCTCGGGAAATTTTTTCTGCAATCTCCTTCAAAATTTCTAGAGTCTTATCAGAAGCTAATTTATATCCATGAGTAATAGGTTTGGGATGAATATCTTGTTCAATCAATTCTAACGCGTTATTTAATAAAGCTGCAGAAAATATTACTGCTGATGTCGTCCCATCACCAATATCTTCATCAATAGATTTTGCAACATTAACCATCATATTTGCGGCAATATTTTCAATATCGAGATTTTTTAGTATCTCTGCTCCATCGTTGGTAATCGTTACATCTCCCATGGAGTCAACAAGCATTTTCGACATACCCTTTGGACCAAGAGTCGATCGTACTGTCTCCGCTATTGCAACCATCGCTGTGATGTTTTGTTTTCGAGCTTCTTTCTCACGCACTTCTTCTGTACCTTCTTTCAATATAATTATAGGAACATTGCTCATTTTTCTACACTTTTATATAATTGTAAATTTGCTTATTCGTATTATTTAATGATCTCTAAATCACAAAAATTAAAAAAGTTTTCTTTATATCATTACAACCATCAATAGATATACAAGAATATATAAAAAAATTAGGATCCATAGGAAAACAAAAAGAAGATAGTAAAGACTAGTGCTCTAATAGGAAATCTAATGAACTGCCTGACTATTGAAACTCCACATAAGAACTATTTTTGTATTCCTTTAAAATCATGTTAGAATTTGTTCTCGAAATATATTTTCTCTGATTTAACTTCCTAATAAAGTTATGTACATCTTCCGATTCCTTGAATCTGCATATCAGAGCAGCAGATTGGTCACCAGTCGTGTGGAAAATGCTACACACTTCAGGGATTCTAGCAATTTCAGTCAAGATTTCTTCAGTAAATTTACCATCACAGTCGATTCTTATCAAGAAGGATAATCTATAGCCAAGTTTTTCATTGCTTAGACGTAAAGTATATCCCTCGATTACCCCATTCTTCTTTAATTTCGAGATACGGTTATGTATAGTCCCAATTGAGATTCCTAATTTATCTTGAATCTCTCTGTAGCTTGTTCGAGCATCCTCTTGCAGTATTCTGAGAATATTTCTATCAATTTCATCGAGGATCTTCTCTTTTTTCATTTTATGAACCAACTTTAAAATAAAAGTATGATCAATATAATTTATTTTGAGAAATATATAAAAGTTTAGAAAAATCTAATTTTTATTGAAAATTTTTTAACTCAAATAACACATCGTTTTTTAAATTACGTTAAACGCCTTAAAATTTATTATCCTGTATATATTTTTATTATCAGAAGATATAAAAAGAGTGAAAAAAAACATGGATGACGATTTTAAAATCGATCCTTGGGGTTCAACAACCTTGTTAGAGGATGATTATGATAGGCTTATAAGAGAATTTGGGATAGAACAAATAACGGATTCTTTACGTCTAAAAATGCATAAAAATCGATTTATTAGAAGGAAAATTATCTTCGGTCATCGAGATTTAGGTCTAATTTTTAAAGCTATAGAAAAAGGTCAACCATGGGCTGTGATGAGTGGAATAAAACCTTCTGGACCATATCATTTAGGAACCTCCACTACTGCATTAGAAATCGTGGAATTTCAGAAAATGGGAGGTAAAGTCTATTATGGGATTGCAGATATTGAATCCTGGGAAGACAACGGTATACCATGGGAAGAAGCAGAAAAAACTGCTGTAGATAATATTGCTGACATATTAGCATTTGGATTAGATCCATCTCCAGATAAAGCTTATATTTGGAGACAATCAAAAGAATCCATTGTCCAAGAAGTATGTTTTAAGGTGAGTCGGTTAGTTACACTAAATATGCTAAACGCTATTTATGGTGAGCGAACTTTTGGTCTTTATCTCGCCTCATTAATTCAAGTTGGCGATATTATTTTACCTCAAGTATTGGACGGTCCTCAACCAACAGTAGTCCCCGTAGGTATTGACCAAGATCCTCATTTGCGACTTACTAGAGATTTAACCCGTAGGAATTATAAGGGATTTTTCTTACCAGGTGCTACTTATCATTATTTATTAGCGGGAATTGATGGCTCTGAAAAAATGGCTAAAAGACATCCGAATAGTTATTTTACATTTAATGAACCATTAGAATCAATTGAAAGAAAAGTTAAAGGAGCACTTACTGGGGGTAGAAGAAATTTAAAAGAACAGAAGCAATTAGGTGGTGAGCCGCAGAAATGCATGATTTATAAAATACTTATGTATCATTTTGAAGAAGATGATGAAAAGTTAGCTAAAGACTTTGAAATGTGTGTGAAAGGAGAATTGATGTGTGGTGATCATAAACGTGAATGTGTTGAAAAAGTATTAAAATTTATAAAAGCTCATAAAGAAAAAAAAAAGAAACTAATAGATAAAGCGCGAACTCTTTTAAATATTGAATAGTATTATTTTATTCTTACTATCTTATTTCAAATTAATATATGGACTAAGTTAATAGGTCCAAAACAATCTTTACAAAAAATCGAATGTCAATTTTAGAATTTTTTCTATAAATAGAAAAATTTAAGGGTCCTTAATATTTAAAAAAGAAATTGGATTAAATAAAATCGTGTATTTCTTATGGAGCAGATAATCTCACGATGTGGTAACTTATGTTCTGAATGCCCTTGGTCTATTTACATACGAAAAAAAATTGCTAAAGAAGATTGGGAGGATTATTCTAAAGAGGTTAAAAAATATCTTGGATTTAAACCAGTCAAGTATGAATGGGAAGGTTGTGTAGGGTGTTTAACTCCAAATGAAGAATTACCAAAAGACCCTTTTTATAATTTCTTGAAAAAATGTCGTACAAGAAAATGTGGAAATTATAATGAAGTTAATAATTGTGCCTATTGTGGAAGGTTCCCTTGTGCAAATACCGTGGCAAGCAATAATTTCACAAGAGAAAAAATATCTGAAAAAATAGGAAGCATTATTGATGACGAGACCTATGAAGGCTATATTAAAATGTTTGACGCTATGACAAATCTTAAAAAAATCCGCAGTAGTTTGAAAGACAATGAAATTAAAAATCCTAAAACTATTTCTAAAAAAACTGATATTATCAAATTAAAAGGGGAATTTAAGAATAAAAATTATAGAAGAATATATGAGAAATTAATTGAAATTGCGAATTCTAATTTAGGTATTATTGGAATTGATACCATTTCAGGTTATGAACAATATTTGTTGAGAAAAGATATTCTATGGAAATTTATATGGATTTTCGGATTATATGGAAATATTAAAGATAAGGAACTAATAATTGATAGTATTACTTTGTATGAAAATCGAAAACCTGTTAGCCTTCCAAAAAATGAAGAGGAATGGAAATTATATTTTGACATTTTAACCCAATTTGGAATATTTAGCGAACTTGAAATAAAAACTAATAAATTATATACTCCTACAGGCTATATGCGATTTAAAGTACCCCAAACTAATAAACCCGCCTATATAATTAAAATGAAAGTTAATCCCAATCTTCAGGAACCCCAGTTTTTTAAGATATTGAATGAAATCACATCTGAATTGCAAATTACAACAGGTAAACGTGCGTTCACATACTTTAAAAATTTAAATTTCCACTCGCTTCTAAAATAAACATTGATTTAAATGCAGTTTTGTTAGCAGCTTATTTACATTAGTTGACTTAATATTTTTTTCATATCATCAAGAAAATTAGGGAATTTCTCAAAGAAATTTGTTTTTTGATCCGCCTTAAGTAAGGCAGATACAAAAAATGTCTCAGATTTTATACTGAATTTTAGTAAATATGAAAAAAGCATCCCTTCAGATGAGGTGAAATCAAAATTTCCTTCATATTTTTCCTCTTCCATCCGCTTGAGTAAAAAGAGATGTTCCTTAATAGATTCTATTAACTCAATATATACATCAGGTTTAATATCATTATAATATTCAGAAATAATAATACCATTATGATCAAATATTATTAGAGCTTGATTCTTAAAGAGATCTATATAGTATTCCAAAAGTTCACTTAGTTCAAAAAATTTTTTATCGAATACTGATAATCCGTATGAGACTAACTGAACAATAGAGATTATGTCATATATCGACGACTGCTGAAAAAGTATATTGAATTCAGAATATTCATCCAAAATTTTTTCTCTTAGTTCTTCAATATTTGCCAGAATTTCTTCATTAGCTTTTAACTCAGGATCAAATTTATGAAACGTAATGATTATTGGAACTTCCATTTTACTTTCGGAAAAAAAGGTTAAAATTGAATTTAAATATCCAAGTGAGTCATCAAATCGTTCTGGATCTTGAATATCAATGACATAGATAAGTAAATCAGTAGAATCAAAGTAGACATCCTGAAAGTTAACATAAATCTCACGATAAGCTTCCTGACCTCCCATATCCCAGTATATGCAGTTGTTTCTTAAAAAGTTCATCTTATGATATTCCACTCTAATAGTGGGTTTAAGTTGGACAATATCCTTTTCGAAATCATATTTTTTGTCCAAAGCTGTTAAGATAGATGTCTTCCCTGCATTATCAAGACCACTTACAATAATTTTTAATAATGATTCCATTGAGGCTAACTCATATTTATTTAAGGTATTTATTGAATGTAATAAAATAATAGATCTACTTAAATTTAAACTTCTGTGAATACAAAATTGGGATTTTTATTTTTTTGAAAGATATTAATATGGATATTGATCGTTATATTATTGAGATCTTATCTAAATATTACTCCTATGTTCTTAATTTTTATAACTTGAGAGAATCTCCAAAAATTAAAGTAAATTTAGAGTAATTTCGATGACATTTATATGATATTCATATTTTTTAAAGTGAATAATCTCATTTTACTCAATAAATTAATTCATAAAAGAGGTTAATGTTTTGACTGAGGTAGAAAGTAAATTTTTGGAAAATTTAGAGTATCAAATTAGTCTGAAAGAAGAAAGTTATCAAACCTTCAAAAAAATTCCTGTTTTTACTGAACAGGTAAAACAATTCGATAAATCTGTTATGAACCTAACTGAAAAATTTGATAAAATACGTTTACGAGATAAATATCAGATAATAATCACAGAATTAGACAATTTGATAAAAAATTCTAAAGCAAAATAATTTTTTTTTCCTATTTTTTTAATATATTGAAAAAGGCTAATCGCCTATGATCATGCAATAAATTTTCCGATGTCTTCCCTTTTCATCGCATTCTATAAAAATGATTTGTTGCCAAGTCCCTAAAATTAGAGATTGATTTTTAAATGGAAAAACTTGAGATGTTTTAATCAAAAAGCTTCTTAAATGTCCTGCTCCGTTGTAGTCATGCCAGGTTTTGTGATGCGCATAATCTTGCTTATAAGGTATCAGATTTTCCAATAAGTCGGGGATATCATTTTTTACTAATCCGGGTTCATATTCAATGGTCGATATTGCCCCAGTAGAACCTGCCACATGGATATTTACAATTCCATCGATTATACCACTGCTGTTTATACATTGTTGCACTTGTTCAGTTATATTGATGACATCACAATAAGCTTTTGTTTTTAGTTCAAAAGTTTTTAATACAGTTGTCATTTTTCGTTATTTACCTTTATCACAGATATTAATTTTATTAATTTGGTTTAATAAAGATTTTGGGAGATTATTTTCATTAGCTTCCTTTAAAGCAATTATTTTGGAGAGGATGAGAAGTTCAATTTGATCAAATGCTTTGATATTTGTCCACCCATTTGATTCTCCTGCTTCAATACAAATGAAAAATGGCGCTTTTTTCAATTTCAAACACTTAGTCTCTTTACAATTTTCACATTTTTTGGGAAAATAATATACGTTTCCATTTCCCCTTAGATAAATTGAAAAAGTACCAAAATTTTTATTTTTAATTTTAATCCAATTAGGGGGTTCAAATATTATATCCAACTTTAAATTTAAAATATAATCTATGAGTTTTTCTGTATTGATTTTATGAATATCCTCAGTATTGCGAGTTTCAGGTTCGAAATAATCATTACATTCATCAGAAATGTTAGATTGAAAGAAAAGTAAATTCAGGGGTATAAAATCAATGTAATAAACATTTTCTAATTCTTTATATCTCTCTTTTTTTAGGAAATTAGAACAAATTTGATCTAAAATATCTGAAGGTTTAGATATTTCTTTAATTTGTATATTGTATGATTCTATTTTTGATTTAAAATCTTTAACTGATAAATATTGATAAATAATTTCATCTTTAGTTAATTGCTCAAGAATGATGCAAAAAACTACCATAATTGAGGGTAATCTTGCTTGAATTTCATCAAAGTAATGTAAAATTTGATCTATTTTTTTTTCTGAGATAAGTATTATAATCGCTTCAGCACCATTGTAAAAAATTGTGCGTAGATAAGCTCTTTGTTGTCTGCAATCAATATTCCATAAAAGAAATTCAAATATATCATTTTCTCGAAATGAAAAATCAATTTTACTAATATTTACTCCAATATTCTGCTTGTTTTCTATAGGTAAGGCATTAGAACTCAATTCTTTTTGAAACTCATCTTTATAATGTTCCATCCCTCCTAAAATGCAAACTTTTTTTTTCATTATTTTTTTTTCATAGAGTGGAGAATCTAAAGAACTCATCTTGCCATCGTTTAAATTATAAAGAAGATAAGCTATTTCTATTAAATAATAAATTCTATTAAATAATAAATTTATTTATGTATTTTTATTTTAATTTAACTATCTAGATTTCAACAATATTGACTATTTGAATAAATTATGAGTAAAAGGTTACAGGAATTTTATAAAAAGATACACGATCCTAAAAATAAAATCCCAGAATATGCGAGTATAATCATTAGACCAGGTAAAAAACTTCTTGATTTTAAAATTAAAAAAGAAGAAGATAACATATTGAAAATAATTGCTCATGAAGAAAAGTCCTCAGGATGGTTTCAACATTCTGTTCATATTCCATTAAAAAATCTAGGGCTTTCTTATGATGCAAAGAATAAAGAGATATTAGAGTATTTATCAGAACCATCTAAAATCACAAGTAGCAAACAAACTAAGGATTTTGTTGAAGATATTATAAGAAAATATCTAGATATTCTGCCAGAGAAGAAAAAACATTTTTTTAAAACTGAGAGATTTAAGAAAAAGAAAGAGTTCAAAACTGGTGCTCAGTTGAAAGGATTTTAATCACCTTATTTTAGTTCCTGGAGGAATTGGTTTTCTTTCATCAATTTTTAATAAAAAAGGCTCATTATTGAGATCAGCTGCAAGGAGCATACCTTGACTTTCAACACCCATAAATTTTCTTGACTTTAAATTGGTAAGAACTATAATTTTCTTATTAATTAATTCGGGTGGAGAATAATAGTTAGCAATTCCAGTAACTATTTGTCTTAAACCTTTCTCTCCACAATCCACTATTAATGTGTAGAGATTTTTTGATATGGGTATTTTATTGCAGCTTTTTACTAGTCCTACTCGGAGATCAAGTTTTAAAAATGTCTCATAATTAATTTCCATAATAAATTTATCCTCTTAATGGCATACCATTTAAATTTACATATAGTTGTTCTTTTGGTTTTCTTTCTCGATACGGATTCTTAATATTATTAATTTTTCTTCCAAAAGTTAAATAGCCAGTATGACCAATCATTCTTACTTCTGGTCGAGTTGCATTTTCTTTTACTTGAATTTTTCTTTTTATTAATTCATATGTATTAATTTCAACCATTTTGTATTCCTTCATTTTTGAAACTGTTTTTTTAACTTGTTCGATAGTAGGAGAAAAAGAAACAAGTGTACCACTTAATTTCAGATAACTAACTGCTTTTTCAATAGCATTCCAAGGCGTTGCCATGTCTAAAACTATAGCATCAACATCACTTATGGGAAATTCATCATTTATTATATCTCCAGATTGAATTGAAACGAAATTATCTAAATTAGCTCTACTTACATTTTTTTTTGCTCTTTTTATTGACTTTTCACGGACATCATATGAGTAAACATGTCCATTTGGACGTATATAATTTCCTAAAATGCATGTTAAAGCCCCTGAGCCGCATCCTGCTTCAATAACAATACTTCCAGGTCCAATTCCGGTATAAAGTAAGATTAATCCAGCATCCTCTGGATATATAATTTGAGTTTTACGAGTCATATGAAGAATATAATCAGAGGGCAATGGTTTCAATATATAAAATTTATATCCTTGAGTTTCAAGAGGTTTCGAAAACACTACTGAACCATAGTTTTTACCAATTATATCATCAAATTCAATGATTCCTTTATGTGTGTGAAAATTATTTCCAGATTTCGCTTGAACTAACCATCTTCTCTTTTCATCAAGAACCAAAAAGATTAAATCATTTTCTTTGATAATATCAGAGCTCATTTTAAATCTTATCTTTATTAAATTCTAAAGTACCAAAATCTTTAACTTTTATTAAGAAAGCTTATTTTTATTATTAATTTATTTACAAAAAATATATAAAAAATCTACAACTCACATATATATTAGACTTATAAAAAAGCTTTTTTATAAATACTCTTTTATGAATTAATTTATGAGTAGAGAGAAACCCCATAGCGTTCGATCATCGCAAACTAACTTTGGAAATCTTCAATCTAAAATTGAAGATTTACGTCAGAAAAGGGACGAATTAAATAAAAAGACAAAAGATTATATCAATGAACTTCAAGATATTGAGATAGAAATTGCAAATTCTCTAAAAGTTGCTAAGGAGCAATACAAAAAAAAAAGAGATTACTGGAATAATAAGGTTAAAAAACTTAAAGAAAAAAAAATTGAATATAAAACACTTTTAGATAATTTAATAGAAGAAAAGAAGAGTTTACAGAAATCAGAAAAAGATGGTAATAATAATAAGAAAGCCCTCTCAATAAAACAAATTGAACGTAAAATTGAGAATCTTGAGAGAAGAATAGAGACAGAAACGCTTGATATTACAGAAGAAAATACTATTATTGATAAAATAAGAGAATTAGCGGCAATGAAACAGGAATGTTTATCGCAACAAAATAGCAATGAAATTTTAAAAATTGAAAGAAAAATTGAAATTGTCAAGATTAATCTCAATAAAATTTATGAACAGTTGAATAAATGGTCTGAAAAATCACAAACTTATCATTCAAGGATGTTACAAGAGTTCCAAAACGTTGATAAACTTAAAGAAGAGAAGAGAAAACTAGAAGAAGAACTAATAAATAATAAAAAAACAGCAGATCAATTTCATGAACAGTATTTAAAGCTAATGAATCAAAGAAAAAACTCATATAAGGGGAAAAAATCTTATAATCCGCGTAAAAAGCCAACAATTAAATCTGGTCGAGCAAACAAAAAAAATGAAATGATTGAAAAAATTAAACAAGATAAATTAGCTACAGCATTAGAAAAACAAAAAGCTGGAAAAAAATTAAACCTATTTGAAGCAAGATTAATTCTTGAGAAATCTGAAGAATAAATTCTTTTTTTAAATAATAATTAGTAAGATTAAACGATAATAGTGGTTTTTATTAATCTTCTAATCTAATATTAGAAATTTCAATAAAATTAGAGAGAACTAAATAAGGTTTAATAAAATTGCTGATTTATTATTTAAATAACTTCTAATATTAATGGAAAGGATTGATTTAATTTGAATAAAAAATTAACTGAAATACGTAATCTCTTAATGGAACATCATGATTGGTTCCAAAAGTCCATCCCCCTTATTGCTTCTGAAAATATCACTAGTCCAGCTGTAGATGAGGCATGTGCTAGTGATTTCTCGCATCGATATGCAGAAGGATGGAGTGGACAGAGAGTCTATGCAGGATGTAAGTATATAGACCAAATTGAGGATATTTGTATGGATCTCACAAAAGAATATTTTAAGTGTATTCATGCTGATGTTAGGCCAGTATCGGGAGTTGTAGCGAATTTAGCTATGTATAATGCATTTACTTCGGATAATAATGGTAAGATGTGTTGTATGGCTATCGTTCGGGGAGGACATATCTCACATGGTCCTCGTTTTGCTAAAAGTGGAAATGAAATTTTTGGTACAGCGGGAACAACAAGAGGAATAAATGTTGAATACCTAGCATTTGATAATGATGAAATGAATCTTGATATTGACGGATCTGCTAAAATTATTAGAGAATTTGAGCCAGAATTAGTTTTATTTGGTGGTTCAGTATTTTTATTTCCACACCCCGTTAAAGAACTTAGTGAAGTTGCAAAAGAAGTTGGTGCAAATGTTGGGTATGATGGAGCACATGTAGCTGGTTTAATTGGTTCTGGATACTTCCAAGATCCCTTGAGAGAAGGTGCGGATGTAATGACTATGAGTACACATAAAACTCTTCCAGGACCTCAACATGGTATCCTAGTCTCAAATAGAGAGGATTTAATTGAAACTCTAAAAGCTTGCGCTTTTCCAGCCTTGTTATCTAATCATCATTTGCATAATGTTGCGGGATTGGCTATAGCCTTAGCAGAAATGTTAGAATTTGGAAAGGATTATCATAAAAAAGTAATTGAAAATGCTCAAGCACTTGGACAGGCTTTATCAGATATAGGAATAAAAGTATTGATGGAACATAAAAATTTTACAGAATCTCATCAAATAGTTGTTGATATTACCGATTTTGAGAAGACTATAGGATTAGGGGGAGATATTGAGAAATTATTAGAAGAAGCAAATATTATATTAAATCGTAATCTTTTACCATATGATATTGCCCAAGGTAGACATTATCAAAATCCCGGAGGTTTGAGAATAGGAACTTCTGAAATTACTCGGCTTGGAATGGGTAAAAGTGAAATGGTTGATATCGCTGAATTTTTTAAAAAACTATTAGTTGAGATGAATGATCCAAAAAAAATAAAAAATGAGGTAATAGAGTTTCGAAAAGATTTCCAAGAGATAAAATATTGTTTTCAATCTCCAAGTAAAGCTTATGAATATTTGAAGTTTTATTAACAATATTTACCATTATTTTTTCTTTAGAATAATAAAACTTATCTTAAACAATTCATTTAAGACTTATTATAATTTTGTATAATGAAAGTCATGAGTCTTGAAATTCTTGAAAAAAGTGATACCAAACTCGTTTTTGTGGTAGATGGGATTTCTATTGAAATGGTAAATGCTATTCGCAGAATTATTATTTCTGAGATCCCTGTAATGGCAATAGATGAGGTTATCATTCTTAAAAACGATAGTCCTTTATATGATGAAATAATTGCTCATCGTTTAGGGTTAATTCCATTAACGACTGATTTAGATGTATATAAGCTTCCACGTGATTGCGAATGTGGTGGTTACGGATGCCCTCTTTGCCAAGTCTCTTTAACATGTGAAGTAACTAATACATCAAATACCACAATGGAGATTTATTCTGCTAATCTAAGTTCTAATGATCCAAAAATAGTTCCTGTTAATCCAAATATTCCATTAGTCAAAATTGATAAGAATGATAAAGTAATAATTGAAGCTTATGCTGTATTAGGTTTAGCAAAAGATCATGTAAAATACCAAGCAGTTTCAAATATTTTCTATAGATTTTATCCAGAAATAGAATTTGATAGTACTAAATGTACTAAATGTCCAGATAAGTGTTTAGTATCAAGAATGTGTCCTGAAAAATTATATGATTTTTCAAATAAAAAAACTCCAATTTTAATAGAAGATTATTGGAAAAAATGTACGTTATGTAATTTTTGCCAAAATGAATGTCCAGAGAAGGCAATAAAGGTAAGATGGAAAGAAAATACTTATATTTTTTCTATTGAGAGTGACGGAGTTCTTTCTTTTGAAGCTATTATAAAGAAAACATTTGAGATTTTCTTAGAAAAAATTGATGAATTTATTGAAAATCTAGGAGAAATTGAGATAGAATCATAAATTATCAAAAAATTATTAAAATATTATAAATTTCAGATATCAGATTTATTGGTGATTATAACTAATGTCCCATAAAATTACTGGCCCGTCGAATTATTATATGAGAAAGCTGATCAGAGATTTGTGGAAGACTAAGATAAAAATTTGGAAGAAGTTATCCAAAAAGTTAAGTGGTCCAAGAAAGAACAGAGTTAAAGCAAACTTATATCGTATTAACAAGAAAACAAGCAAAGATGATGTAATCGTCATCCCTGGGAAAGTTTTAGGAATGGGAGAGTTAGATCATACTCTTACAATTGCATGTTTAGAATACTCAAAATCAGCGAAAAAGAAGATTGAATCATCTGGGAGTAAACTGCTGACAATTGAAGAATTAATAGAAAATAATCCTAAGGGGAGTGGAGTAAAAGTTTTTTATTAGATCTATTAAAAACTTATGAGTAGTGAATATTCTATGGTTATCGAATATAAATTATATGACGCAACAGATAAAATCTTAGGTAGATTTTGTTCAATAATTGCAAAAAAGGCTTTATTAGGGGAATATATAATAGTAATTAATGCGAAGAATGCAATTATAAGCGGAAATAAAAGAAACATACATGAAAAGTATTTAGCACGATTAAATGTTACAACAGCAACTAATCCACGTAGAGGTCCCTTTCATGAAAGAAGACCAGATACTTTTATGAGAAGAGTTATAAAACAAATGTTACCACGAAAGAAACTACGAGGAAAAGAAGCTCTTAAAAGAGTTCATATTTTTATCTCAGGTATTCCTGAAAGGTTTAAAGGAAAGTATCAAATTATTGTAACAAAAGATATAAATAATGTAGATAAAAGACGACTTTCATATTTTAACAAATTTATTACCTTAGAAAATTTATGTCAACGTATTGGTTGGAAAAAAACTGAGATTGAGGCTTAAAAATGTCAATGAAAGTAATTCAAGCATCAGGAAAAAGGAAAGCCGCAATTGCGAGGGCAGTGTTAAAACATCCTGCAAAGGGTCAAATAAAAATAAATAATATACCCTTGAAATTATATGAACCTGAAATTGCTCGATTAAGGATTCAAGAGGTACTTGAAATTATCAATCATCCAAAAATTGAGAAATGTGATATCAATGTAAGAGTTAAAGGCGGCGGGATAATGGGAAGAACTGATGCTGTTAGAATGGCAATTGCTAAATCAATAAATAAATTTATTGGAACAAAAACCATTGAAAGAAGTTTTAGAGAATATGATGATTCTCTTCTAAGTGGTGATTCAAGACGTACAGAACCTAAGAAATTTGGAGGGAAAAAAGCCAGATCTCGACGTCAAAAATCATTTAGATAATTAATTAAAAAAAAAGACTAAAAACTTTCTAATTGAGCACCTAATTTCATGAGATCTTCATAAAAAGAGGGATAAGAATCATACACAATTTCACTATTATGAATTTGTGAAAATGAATCCGCATATAATGCCGCTATGCTACATGCCATAGCAATTCTATGATCATTATTATGATTTATAATTGTTCCCTTTAATTTATTACAATGAAATATTGTAAGTTTATCATCTTCTTCTATGACTTTCACACCCATCTTATGTAATTCTCGAGCCATCGCATAAATCCTGTCAGTTTCTTTTAAACGTAAATGAGAAGCATTATAGAGTGTAGTTTTCCCCTCCGCAAAAGCACCAATAATAGCTAAGATTGGAAATAAATCAGGAACATCAGTACAATCAATTTCAGTCCCTTTAAGAGGATATTTAATAGAATCTCCAATAATTATTATCCGATCTTCATCTTCTTCAATTTTTATATTAGCACCCATCTTTCTTAAAATTTCAATAATTTTTTTATCTCCTTGAAAATTCTTTATATTCAGGTTATTAATAATTATTGAGGAGGATTTTTTAGATAACACTGTTGCAGCAAAAATAAATGCTGCTGAAGAAAAATCTCCCGGAATTGCATAGGATTGTGATCTATAAGTTTGATCATTTGTAATGTAAAATTTCCCACTCTCAAAATTAGCTTGAATATTGATTCCAAATGTTTCCAAAACATCTAAAGTGATATCAATATAAGGTTTAGACACTAATGGGGTTGTAAGTTCAATTTCTATATAATCGCTACTAAAACAATTTAATCGTGGGCATAAGATTAACAACGCACTTATGAATTGTGAACTTACATCACCCCGAATTTTAATTTTATTACAAATTATTTTCTTGCGTCTGATTTTAAGCTTAGAACTTGATAACTTGAAATGAGCTCCTAGTTGTTTGAGTGCTTCGAGGAGTGGAAGAATAGGTCGTTCGAGTTCAAAAAAATCTCCCTTTAATATCAACCCATTTTCATATAATAAACTCAAAGCACTTAAAATTCTTATAGTTGTTCCTGAGTTTTTGCAATCTAGTACTTTTTTATAGGATTTGAAAGAATCTTTGGCAGCTTTAACAATAAAAGTGTTATCATTTTTTTTAAGGATTTTTACTCCAAGAGATTTTAAAACATTCATTGTAATCTTAACATCTCCACTAGTTAATGGATTTTTGATTATGGAAATACCATCAGCAAGGCTGGCTGCGATAAATGCTCTATGTGAATAACTTTTAGATGGTTGTGCTATTATTTCACCATTCAAACTGTTTGATAGTGGATATATTTTAAGATTCATTATTTAATAAATAGAAAGTTATAGATATAATATTAATTAAATAATCTTGCAATATTAGTATTTATAATCCTTTAAGAGTCTGAAAAAAATGGATAATTCATTTGGTACTATTTTTAAAATAACCTCCTTTGGAGAAAGTCATGGAAATTTAATTGGAATTATATTAGATGGTGTTCCTGCAGGATTAGATTTTGATTCAAATTTCATTCAAGAAGAAATTAATAGAAGAAAACCAGGTCAATCATCAATAACATCACCTCGCACTGAGGAGGATCATGTTAAAGTATTATCAGGTATCTTTAATAATAAAACCACAGGAGCACCAGTTTGTTTAATAATTGAAAATAAGGATATTGATTCCTCAAAATATGAACAATATAAGGATTTTTTACGCCCTTCCCATGTAGATTACTCTACATTACGAAAATATGGTGGATTTTCTGATTATAGAGGATCGGGAAGATTTTCTGGGAGAATTACAGCAGGATTTGTTATGGCTGGGGCTATCGCAAAACAAATATTAAAAAAATATAACATTATGATATTTGCTTATACAAAAAGTATTGGAAATGTTATTGATGAAGAGAATTTTCCGATAAATGAATTAGAAAAATTAATTGATCTAAGAGAACAATCTTCTGTGAGAGCAATAAATTTGAATAAATCACAGATAATGGAAAAATTAATTCATGAAGTTAAAAAACAAAAAGATTCTATTGGAGGTACAATAAAATGTATTGTCTTATCTTTCCCAGAGGGTAAAGGAGGACCAATTTTTAATAGTATCGAGTCAAATATAAGTAGAGCTATGTTTGCGATTCCTGGAATAAAGGGTATTGAATTTGGCGCTGGTTTTAAAGCATCCAAAATGAAAGGTTCTGAACATAATGATCCTTGGATTGTGAAAGATTCAAAAATTCAGACAACAAAAAATGATGCTGGGGGAATAATAGGAGGAATATCTACAGGGATGCCAATTGAGTTTACAGTTGCAGTCAAACCTACTTCCTCAATAGGAGTTCCCCAAAAAACAGTAAATATCAAGAGAATGGAAAATGTAGAATTTGAATATTCTGGTCGTCATGATCCATGTTTAGTACCAAGGATTGTACCAGTTGTAGAAGCTATGACAGCAAATGTTTTATTGGATTGTCTATTAATTGAGAATTATATCCCTAGGGTATTTAAAAAGTAAAATTTAATATGTACATTATTAATAAAAATTTTTTAGATGTAATTGCAAATTTAAAAAAAATTTATGTTAATTATAAAATAATCATTAAAATATCATGTCCTCAATAGATCAAGAGAAATTTATAGAAGATGTTATAAGAATAATAGATAGATGGTCTTTTGAACAATGTGCTTATTGCGAAAATGGAACCCTAGTTTCAATTGATGGGATGCTTGATTTTAAATGCTCTAAATGTGGAAGGCCTATGAATCCCGTTGAATATTTAGGACAAATTTCCAAAATTGTTTTTAATTATAGAGAAAAATCATCTGAACTTTAAAAATGTGCATTATATTGGATAATAGCACGTTAAAATTAAGATTATCTTTATTAATTTAGTTTTTATTCTTTCTTGAGATCCATTATTCTAATATTTACCTTAGATTCGTAATTAAGATTTATCTCCAAGTATATCTGAGTATTGTGGCGCAGATCCAAATTTATTTTAGATTTACTTCGAATTATTAAGAATACTTAGTATTTATTATCCATTAACAAATAACAAAGATTATCTTGGATATCATTCAATGATTTTTTTTGCTAATGAATCTCAAATATAAAGTATCTGGTTTAAAATGGGAACCTTCACGTAAATTCAGTAGTTCCTCGAATATTTTGCTACAAATAAAAATATAGATAATTTATTATAATTAATAACACAAAATAACATATAGTTAAAACCAAAATTTGGATAATCTAATTAGAATGGATAAAAAAATCGATACCTCTGACCAATTTATTGAATTTTATAAAAAAAAAGGAGATTATTTAGTATCTCTTTCAGAAAATCATTTTAAGAATATAGAATATCGTAAATGTCTTGAATTATTAAATCAAGCTTATGCAATGTATATGAAAGGGTATTATACAGATCTCGCTGAAAAAACAAAGCAAAAATTCTTAGAGATTAAAGAAAAATACTTTCCAAAATGAAAAGTTTAAACTTATTCTAAAAATCTGTCTAGTTTTTCTTCAATATCTTCAATATGGGAACCTTGCCAATATACTTTTTTACATTGAAGATTGGAACATTGATAGAATTCATTGTAATTATTATATGTATCCTGTAATACATAATCTTTTATAGAAGATTTAGATACAACTCTTTTTAGTGGTGAATTGCAAACTGAACAACGTGCTTTTTTTATGTTGAATTTAAAATTCAAACCAATTTCTTTATTAAGGTAATGAAGATAATTGTATATTCCTTCTCCACTTAGGAAAATTACATTATCCTTATTTTGATTATATAAGGGGTAATCTTTTGTAATAATAATCCGGTTGTTTTTATTTGCAAAATCTACTAATTTTTCATCAGGAACTGGATCTATTTTAAAATAATCTATTAATTCATTAGCATAGATTGTATCATATCCAAAAATTCTCAGGAAACGAGTTAATTTACCTAACATTGCATCAACTAAAAACTTCATATTGACTAGCTTGAGCTTTTTTGAGTTTTTCTAGACCATATATATTTAGAAAATAATTTTTTTTGATTAATAATAATTAAGATACATAATAGTATATTTAACAATTGTAAGATTATAATATAATTGAAATATAATCAAAAAAAAGTGATTTAAATCAAAATAGAAGCTAAAGAGTTGATGGAAAAAGCAGTAAGATTCCATGGTCATATCTGCCCTGGTTTAACTATAGGTGTGTCGGTTGCTAAGTATGTTTTAGAACATGGATATGAGTATTCTCCTAATGAAGAGTTGGTAGCTGTTGTTGAAAATGATAATTGTAGTGTTGATGCTCTTCAATCAATATTAGGAACAACATATGGAAAAGGAAATCTTATTCATCAAGATTATGGTAAAAATAATTATAGTTTTTATGATAGAAGAACCGAGAAAAGCGTAAGATTATCTATTAGAAGAAATGCTTTTGGTGATAAAAAGTTAACGAGAGACGAGAGGGTTCAATTCTTATTAAAATCAAATCCAGAAAAGGTCTTTAATATAGAAGAAATTGATTATAATCCCCCAGATTTAGCTCAAATTGAAGAGTCTGTACAATGCGAGATCTGTGGAGAACTTACTATGAGTAGTCGACTTATGGTATATAACAATTCTGAGATTTGTATTCCTTGTTACAAAAAAATGAGAAAATAACAAAAAAATGAATAATAATAATTTTGTTTTTTTATTTGAATTGAATTTCACTATACAAGATTTCTTAATAGGTTAATTTTTGTTAATTTTGAATAATTAGTTAAATGAAATAAAATGGATAATAAAATCCCTAGAATAATGGATGGAGTAGGTCCCTTCTTTTTTGAAGGGAATAAAATAGGGATTATAATGGTTCATGGGGGAGGAGGAGGAACATGTGCAGATTTAAAACCTCTAGCGGAAGATCTAAATAGAAATGGGGGATATACGATCAGTATTCCATTACTCCCTGGCTTTGGTACCAAACCAGAAGATTTAAAAGAAATTACTATTGAAGAATGGAAATCAGCTTCAGAAAAAGAATTGCATAAATTAATGATTAACTGCGACAGAATTATCGCAGGGGGTCATTCTATGGGGGGGCTTTTGACTTTGATTTTAGCAAGCCATTATAGTTTTGATGGTATTTTTACTATTAGCACTCCGGCAGGATTTCAATCTTTTCTAATCTATTTGGTACCTTTCTTTAATATATTTTTAAAATATTATAAAGTAAATTCTGAACAATTTAAAAAAGATACAAAGGGAAAATGGGTTGGATATGATAAAATTCCTTTAAATATTGGTTTAAAAGTAAAGAAATTATTGAAGGAGATGAAGAAATCTTTAAATATGATAAATTGTCCTATACTATTATTTCAAGGAAGATTAGATACTGTAATAAAAAAAAATAGTATGGACTATATCTTTAGTAAAGTAGCTTCAAACACCAAAAAGAAAATTTGGTTAGAACATAATTCGCATCCAATATTAAATAGTCCAGATCATAGCCAAATTGTTTCAGAAATTCATAATTTCATCAGCAAAATTTGTCCTTAAATTATATATTTATACTTTAATTACTTAAAATATCGAAGAATAGATTAAACAACATATTTGAATTAATTTAAATATAAGAGGAAACACTTATGATTAAGAATATAGAAAAGGGGCATACTTTATTAGTAATAGGGCCAGCACGAATAACACTATTAGAAGGTAAAATCGATGTCTTCGGAAAGATTTTTCTCCCCGAAAAAGAAAAATCATCTCCAGAATTAAATGATGAAAGTGTTTTAATAGTTCCTAGTGCTCAAAGTTATCCAATCTTTTCTATTGACGATTCAAAATTAGAAGTGTATACTAATTTTAAGGAAAATCTTATAGAAATTGAAGAAAATTCAATTTCCCCTAAATGGATTGAAATTAAAGATGCAATCATAAAAGATATGACTCAAAATCCTAATATTCCTTTAAAGATAATGGTTTTAGGAATCAGTAGTGGAAAAACTACATTTATTAAATATCTCGCAAACAATCTACATAAAGTCGGATTGAAGGGAGGGTATCTAGATTCTGATTTAGGGCAACAGATTATATATATTCCCACAACAATAAATATAGGAACCATTAATGATTATATTGTATCAAGTGAAGATGTTAACTCTGAAAAAACAGTATTTATTGGTGCTACCTTTCCTAAGGGTAATAATAAGTTTATTATATCAATTTCATGTAGAGATTTAATAAATAATTTTATTAGAAAGAATAAAGATATTCAGTTTGTATTAATTGATACAGATGGATGGATAAAAACGGAAGCAGGGATTATATATAAAAATTTTTTTATTAAAACAATAGACCCAGACATTTTAATTGTGTTTCATAATGAAACTGTTGAGGAATTAGAAGAAATTGAAAAAACTTATTCAAGCTTAAGAAAAGATAGGAAAATGTTTATAATTAAGGAGGAAAATAAATATTATCATGAAAAAAATAAGGACGAGAGGAGATTCTTACGTCAAAGTCAGTTTTCTAAGAAATTTGAGGAGTTTAGAAAAATTTCGATCCCTTTAAATGATATGGTATTTATAAAGAAAGATTATAATAAAGAAAAAGATGAAATTGTCGAGATGGAAATTAAAATTAATGACCTTCTAAATCTTCCTTATCATTATGTAATAATCGGTTTGATGACTGAATCTTCTGAATTAATAGAAATAGGTCTTCTTTTTACTATTAACCCCGAAAAAAATTATATCTTATTATACTCAGATTTAACTTATAAGGAACAAATAAAAATAAAAAAGATTTTTCTAGGTTCCCTCAGATTATCCACAAAAGGAAATCATCAAGGATATCTATATCTTTAACATAAAATTTTTATGAATCTAAATTATATTTTCAAAAATTATTTTTATGCTATTAAGACTAATTTTTTTAAATTGAAGCATAATTATAATAATCTATGGTGGATGAGAATCTTCACACAAAGTTCCTTAAATTAATGTCTTCTAAAGTCACAGATTCAGATTTAGAATTAGTTAATTTAGGAAAATCGTTAGGATTAGATTTAGTATCTTTTGCTGATTTGAGAGCTTCACAAGAAGATAATTTTGTTGATCAAGTAAGATATAAAGCTCTGGAGAGGATGCAAATAGATAAAGATAATGTTTTAGATAATACTGATTCATTTTACGCTGGGAGCATTGATTTCATGGTATCTGAAGAACCTGAAGGGAAAAAGTTTTTTCTTTTAGAAACTAATGGAGGATCTCACAGAGGTCTTTCAATAATTACTGAAAAACAGCAAACTCTTTTATATAATGGATATCTTGAAGCTATTTTACAAGCAGTAAGGAATAATATGAATACAAATGAAAAAGTATTTGTTTTAATTGGTGTACCGATAAATGATGGTCTAATTCATGAAAAGGTTATAATGCTAGAATATTTACGAAAAACACTTAAATCTCACAGTTATACTGTGAAGATTTTTAATACTGACAATTATGACAGAAATTTTAGAGCGGAAATTGTGTTTTTAATAGCAGATTATAAACAATTATCCCATTCACTTTCATTTTTAAATAATTGGATTAAATTTAAAGGAGATAAGGTTCATGTGTTAATAGGAGATGGTATTGCAAGACGTTTTAAGGATAAAAAATTCTCAAAACTCATTGTGGAAGATTTTCGTAAAATTAAATCTATCATTGTCAACCCGATTTTTAGAATAACCGATGATAAATCTTTCACGTATTTAGCTAGCTATTTTAGTAAGGTTCTACTTAAAAAGTACAATCTACGATACCTTTTATTTACTAAAGCATTTTCAGAAAAGGAGTTGATAGAAAAACTGGAATATCTCATAGAAAAGTACCAAAAACCTTTTATTATTAAACCTAGTGGAGGATCAGGAGGTGCTGGAGTTATGCCAATTTCTAAGAATGAAGATTCAGCTAGTATAAAAAAAATTATAGATAAGAGTAAGAAAGAATTTTTTGCTAAATTTATGAAAGACCGTAATCCTTACCCATATACAATACAAGAAATGGCTAATTTTAATATTATAAAATGGAAAGATGAAGGTCACACCTATGACATAAGGCTTTATCTGGCTCAAAGAGAAGGTTTGGTTATACCAATTGGAGGATTAGCTAGAATTGCTCGAGGTGAATATCATGGTACTTTAAATAAACAAGAGTTTGTTGTAAATTTATCTGGTTATAATGGTCAGATAGAAGTTGAACGTGGACTAGGTTTTTCAAAAAGAAATAGTGAAATTTTAGATTTAAGTTTGGATGATTTTGTAAATATGTCATGTATCGGTTGTACATTATTTACAAATATTGTAAAGAATTATAATAAAATCATTAACTTCTCAGATTGGAGTAAAATAATCGATTGAAATGAAGCTTGAAACACTAAAAGCATTATTAGATATTTCCAACCGGAATATTTTATATAATGAAATTCTAAATGAACTAGAATTGGTTAATAATGTAGATTATGTAAATTACCAGAAATTTAAAATCTCTGAAGGTATAATTCCTCTAATTAAGATAGCAGATAATTCCAAATTTGAAGAAATAAAGCATGTAAAAATTTTTATTGGGGCACAGCATAATGAATATAATGGTCTTTTTAGTATATTGAAATTCTTTCAATTATTACGAGAAGGAAAAGCTAAAATAAATGAATTTTTGAGAAGAGATCAAATCATCTTTTTTTTCCCAATATTGAATCCTTATGGATTTTTGAATCCAAAAAGAGAAAATAAATCTGGTTATTATTTGAAAAATGGTACAAATCTAAATAGATTTTGGCGTAGAGCATTCGCTCCTGAATATCAAAATGGAATGACTGATTTGAATGAATTTTCAACACCCGAACAAGTCTTTATTGTGAAGAATCTACTTCAAAAATATTGGAATAATGAAAACATTAATTTATATATATTAGACATGCATGAAACTTCTTTATTGGAAAGATTTCCAATTGAGTTAAGTGAAAAATTAAGTTTATCGTATAAGTTTGATCATTGGTTAAAAGAGGGTATAATTTTAAATGTAATAAATTTATATGGTATCCCTCATAATCAGAAACCATTGTTTATCAAAAAAAATCCTTCTTTGGATCATAGATACCTAAATCTGACTCAGAAACAACTTGAATTGGTTTTTGAAAAACTTCATGAATATTTACTAAGAAATAGAGGAAAATTGCCTTTTTATTTTTGTTATAGTAACAAGAGTAAAGAGTACTGCCTAAAACTTGCTAATATAGTATATAATAAATTAAAAGAAAAACTAAGGGAAACTTATTTCACCGCATTTAGCCATAGTTTTATAAATCATGGATGCTTTGTAAGAATGAGTGATGCTACTTCCCGTCCTAAAATATTCTCTATGGAATTAGAGTCCCAGAAACATTTCTTTAACATTTTTGAAGAAATACAAAAATCAGAATTAGATCCTAATTATTTTAAAAATAAACTTAATCTTATAAATGTAAGTATAGAATTAGCCCTCGAAACTATTAAAACAATGATAGAGTTAGTTTAGTTTCTAAACAATAATAAAATAAAATATTTGATAAAATTACGAATTAATAAAATTTAGAGTTGCTCCTACTAAAACACATTCATTTTTTTTCTGTGAGTGCCCACCTTTTTTCAAAACTAATAAATTCTGTGATGGAGAATTTAAGATCATTTGATTTTCTCTAAAATTTTTAAATTTAATTACTTTATCATTTTTACAATGGATTAACATAACCTTTTTTGATATTTGATTCCAATCTTCAGTAGATAATTCTTTTTGAGTATTTTGAAATAATAAATAAGGTGATAATTTAATATTATCTTCTTCTTTTGGAAAAAGTCTAACTCCTTTTATTAAGTAACTCAACATAACTATAGGATTATATTTTGGTATGTTTTGTTTATAATGAGACATTGAAGAAATTGCTATAATTTTTTCAATTTTTTTATTTAAAAAACCTCCAGCTAAAGCAGTTATCCCCCCAATACTAAATCCTACACAATATATTTTAACATTTGAAAATTCTTCTTTACTTTGCACCCATTCGATTATTTCTTGAAAATCTTCAATTCTTTTTAAAAATTCACTCCTTTTCCCTATTTTTTTTGATTTTCCTGTACCTCTAGCATCATAGGCAAGAATTATATAACCCTGAAGGGCTAGAGGAAAATAAAAATATTCAAGTTTTTCATTTGTATCTGAAAAACCATGACAAACTATAATTAAAGCATTAGTAGAACTAATTATTGATTTATTATGATTTTTTACCAGATTTCCAAATATAAATCCATCAGAAACATTTATTTTTATGGTTGTTACTTCTAAATCCTTTTGATAAAGTCTTTTCCAACGATCAAACCAGAGATCTCTAAAAGAAAAATAAATCTCAAAGGGAGTATACACGATTAGAAAGGTAGTTACTGATAAAATAAAACATCTTGAAAAAGCAGTTGTATAGCATGGATTTCCTAACCAAATATTTACTTCCCAGATATACCAGCTAAACAATATATCAATGACTATTATAATAATACGTTTATATGTATTTGAAAGCAAATTTTTCAACTAAATAATATAATCAGATAAAATTTAACCGATAAAATAATAAAAAAATAAAAATTTTATGGCTTTTTTGGTTTCGGACACCCATGATCATGGGCGACTTTACAATCTGGTTTACTTCTTAATCCGGGACAAGGTTTACATTTTACTTCACGTAGCAGTTTAACAACATCATCAATTTCCATTCCAAATTCTTCATCCTCCGTCTCATCAGCAACCATTTCATCATCTTCAGGAATTTCATAAATAACATCTTCTTCTAAATCATCTTTCCACTCATTCAGATCCAAAACTTCATCTCCATCTTCGTCCGTTTTTCCATTTGGAACTTCATAATCCTCCTCTTTATCTGAAGCGGTCTTTTTTAGGGTCTTTTTTTTAGCCATAGTTATTACTCACGATTGTTATTGATTTGTATCTATCATATTTTAAATATATAATCTTTACTAAAATTTATTTTTAATTCGATTTTCTATTAAAAATTATTGATTTATATTATCGATTTATTAAAAATTTTTTTTCAATATCTTCTATTTGTTTTAATATACCAGCATTTTTATGAAACTGGTTATAAAGTATTTTAATTTTTATCAAAATAGAATCTAATTCATCTAATGAATAAAGCTCAAAATTTTGTACATCGAAACGAGGTATTAAGAATTTAACTGGAATTGTTTGAGGATCAATTTTTAATTTGAATAATTCTCTTAAAATGTTGTAATCTAAATTAGACTTTAAATATAATTCATCTAAAAACAATAAATTTACTAAAGAATTGCTCAATTTTATAAAAAACTTAAGGATTGCATTTAGTTGATTACGATATTTGTTATCAAACCTTTCAAATTCAGAATTGATTATAATTTTGAAATCATTTGAGTTAAAATCATATCTTAATTGAGAAATAAGTTGTATAATTTTTCCTAATTGTGATAATATCATAGGAATTTTTCCTGGTAAGGGTAATCTCTTAATAAAACTTCCATTAAATCGCAAATATCCTCCTGACATGTGTAAAGTACCAAAAAGTGTTTTAAACACCAGATCTAATACGTTTGAATTAAGAATTGTTAACAATCCAAATAATTGATCAGTGTTGAATGAAGCAATTTTTATAAAATAGAGACCCGTTATATTAGTGAATATCCCTGGATCATAATAACAGGTTAAATCTTTCGCAATTTCCCTAAAGATTAGTTTTTCACAGGCAATTTCGTTCCAAATATGATCAAAATTATTATTATAATTAAAGTATGAAATTTTGATATCTTTTCCAGCAATTTTTATTCTTTTATTAAATTTAATATAATATTTTTCAATATTGCCTGTTCCAATTAATAACAAATCATTATCTGATTGAGGTTCATCACTTATATTGTCAAAATATTTCCTATATTTTAAAAAACCAAAAGGTCGATATATTATTTTTAAATCTTTATAGGTGTCAGAAAAGGTTTTATAGTTATTAAATAAATATGCTACTAAATTTATATTTCCTGAAATTGGAATTACATTAGACGGAAATTTCTGAATTAAATCTTGATAAACTTTTTTAACTTTAATTCTGTTATTTTCAATTAAATCATTTATATTATTTATATTTTTAATTTTTATCTCTTGGTTCTTGCTTTGACCATTCTTTTTAAAAGACAATATTATAGGATATGTGGCCGTGTTTTGAAATATGAGTAAAGATGAAATATTTATAATTTCTTTAATATTGGATTCATTCAATAATAACTTTCTGATTTTAACGCCATAATCTGCGGATAAAAATTTATTAGGCAGAATAAGTGAGAGAGAACCGTTATTATTCAATAATTGTAAGGATCTCTCAATAAAAATTATAGAAAGGTCATATAAACGATAAGCAGTTTTATATCTATCTCTAATCTTTTTCTTAAATTCTAAATCTTTTATCTTTTTATTTTCAATATAAGGAGGATTTCCAACTATTATATCGAATTTTTCAGATCTAAATTCTAAAAGATAATCCAGATTGAAAAGATTAAATTTAAGAGCAGATTTTTCAATAATCTGGTCAAGAATTATTGTGTTAAAATCCTCAATGACTATATTACGAAGGAAAAATTTATCCACATTAGAAGAGAGCACCCATTTAAATAACCTTAATTTTGAGACAATAAGAGCAGAATTATCAATTTCAATTCCATAAAGATTATTTTGAATTATTGTTTTTTTTATATTGAAATCAGATAATTTAGGA
Organism: Promethearchaeota archaeon; assembly: GCA_019058245.1. Taxonomy (GTDB): domain Archaea; phylum Asgardarchaeota; class Lokiarchaeia; order Sigyniarchaeales; family SOKP01; genus Loki-b32. The sequence goes on from JAHPZJ010000006.1 coordinate 91,223, forward strand.
TAAATAATTCTATAAATTTGATATAATTTTTCTGCAACAGATATTAAAAATCTCCCAGAACCGCAAGATGGATCTAAGATCCTGATATTATTAATTATTTTGGTAAAGGTTTTATTAAATTTCTGATTATTGTTAAATAAATGAGCAATCCTTTCTAAATTTAGTTCTCCTTTAGTTTTATTTTGATAATTCAAGATCTCTTCAAAATGTATTCTGAAAATGTTAGATACGATATAATCTACAAGCTGCTTAGGGGTATAAATTATTCCAAGATTACGATTCTCATCCTTCTCGAGAAATTTTTCATTTTCAAATCTCTCAATCTTTTGCTCTATTAAACGGTACATTTCTCGAGTAAATGATTCTTCCATCAGAATTTAACCAATAATTAAAATTCTTTATTTATAAAAACGATAAAGACTATAATAAAAATGATGTAATTTATATAAAAAACAAAACTTTGGATCAATTCAAGTTTGAATGAAATTGATAAATCATTTCTAAATGATATAATAAAAAATCCACATAAAATATCTGAGATAGAATTTGATAAGATATTACAGATATTAAGGACAGTTAAAAACATTTTAGATGAAGAATATTTACTTCTAAAATTCAAAATAAAGGAAGAGATTGAGGAAGTTTATGTAATAGGAGATATTCATGGAAATTTAAATAGTTTAATGAGACTGATAGATATAATCAATAAAAACAATCCAAAATTAGTTATTTTCTTAGGAGATATAGTTGATCGTGGACCAAAACAATTAGAATGTTTGTTAATAGTTCTTATTTTAAAGATACTTTTCCCTTTAAAATATTATATATTGAGAGGAAATCATGAGACCTTAGAAATGAATGAGTATTATGGTTTTCTTAGAGATTTTAATTTAAGATTTAAGAATATTAATAAATTTAATGAAATATTGAACATTTATAACTTTCTTCCAATATGTTCTTTAATTAATGGGGGCATTTTATGTTTACACGGTGGAATTCCGAAAGACACCGAAATTATCAAAAAATTACAAGGTCAAAAATGTAAAAATTTGAAACTAATATTCAATTCAGTCGCACAAAGTATATATCAAATTATGTGGAATGACCCTAAAACTGAATTAAATGGTTTTTCTGACAGTTTTAGAGGTCCAGGAATCTTTTTTTTTGGATATGATGTTTTTGAAAATTTTATGGAGGTAAATGATCTGAAGTATCTTATTAGAGCACATGAATGTTTTCCAGAAGGGTTCAAATGGTTTTTCAACAAAAGATTGTTATCAATATTTTCTTCTGCTGATTATAGAGGATTTTACCACCCAAATCCTGCTTCTTATGCAATAATTAAAAATAATGAAGTAATTCCAAAACTCATATAATTAGAAATGGAAAATGTATTTCTATACTTTTACTTTTCAATCATTTATGTGTATTATTATTCTTTGTATCTATAGGATATCAAATGCTTTTATTACTTTACTAATTTGATTATCCTCTATTATGGGTATATACTTTCGTTCTTCCTTAAACATTTTTTGAGCAGTATCTTCTACAGTATAGTTTTTGTCAATCGAAATTACATCTTCTAATTTTGTTAAAAATCCTTCTATTTTTATAAGATCAGAAAGCATTTGTTCAAAAAGATTGAAGTCCTCTGCAAATTTCTTCTTGTATTCAAGATAAAAATCTATTATTTCACACACATCTGATTTAGTAATAATTCCTAAATCAATCTCAGCCCTTCTACTGGGAATATCCGCAAAAGAAAAAAGTTCATTAGCTTCTATAATTTCAGATTTGCGATTAATAGATCCAATCAGGTCTTTTTCTGCTTCCTCCCCTCTCACAACAAGAATATCAGTTTTTTTTTTACTGAGTTTATAAATAGCTTCTTTAAAAAGAAATCGTGTTTCAATTTTATCAATAGGTTTAACACCCATATGATCTGAAATTTTCCTCCTTCCTTTTTGTCTAAACGCATAATAAATAAATTCACAAAAGAGACCTACAATTATTCCTAATAAAATGATTCCTGCTAATCTATTTATTCCGCTTTCTGATAAGATTGGTATATCAAAAATGTTCATCTCAGGGAAAAATAGGAATAGATAAACAACTATCCACGATGCAAATATCCTTCTTATCCCTACTCTCTCTTTTGGTTCTAATCCTTCTAATAGTATCACAAATATGCTAGTTAAACTTGCCATACTCCAAGCTAGATACCATTCCTTTATAAAAACGGGTAAATATACTTGAACTATAGAAAAACCAATAAATACAATAAATGCTAAGGTTGCCCATCCATGTCTTTTTATAAAACTGAAAAATTTTTTTATTCGATTTTTCTTCTTATTTTCATTATTTATTTCATTCATTAGTTATTTCCACCAAGTTTTTATTTATCTATTATTTTATTCCATAAATAGTTTACATGAATAGATTTAAGCTGGATTGTTGGATTTTCATTAGAGTTCTTCAAATTATTAGTAATATGATTATAAAATTATTTTTTTTATAAAGCAAGTTAAACATAAATTTTATCGTAAACTAATTTAGAATATATTTTAAAATTGATATAATAATATTAGCTAAAAGGATCAAGATGAAAGTAAAATCTAATATTGATAAGCTAATACCTCCTCAGAAAGATCTTTTATTAAATGAAATTGGAATAATTAACCAAAAAATTAAAAAATTTGATGATTATTCTTATATAATTAAAGGCTGGACTATCACTTTATAGTCTGGATTTACTTCTCTATTCTTAATCAATATAATCTCTAATTCATTGTCAGAATTTACCCTATATATACCAGCTGCAATAGCATTTTTCTTCTGGGGTCTTGATGGTATCTCAAAAAAATACCAACGATTTTCTATAGTAAGAAATATGGAGGTGGAAGACTTTCTTAATGATAAACTTTCAGAGGATTATGAATTCTATATTTATGATGCTGTGGCACGACTTAGTAGAGAAAACAAATTATTCAAGACAAATTATATTCATAAAACAAAATTTTGGAAATGTTTTCTTGTTAGAAGTGTAAGTTTATTGTATCAAGTTCTAATCACAGTTACATTCTTTCTGGGGATTTTTTTTATTCCTAATTACGTAATTGTTAACCTAATTTTCAGTGTGTCTTTTTTGATCTTTTTTAGTCTTTGTTGGCACTTCAGTCATAAAAGAAAGTTTTAAATTTGGAGAGGTTTAATAGAGCTTCAAGATGTAACTCATCAAAAACTTAAATCTTAATTCTCATCACTTAAGGGTATTGTAAACCATAAATTTTCTTCTTTATCAACAGGATATAGTAGACTCCTTTCATGTCTAGATTCTTCGTCAGTAAACGTTTCTCGAGTAAGATAAGAAATTAAATTCGAAATGAAAAAAGTGAAACTCAAATTTTCCAATTGATAAACCGAATACATGATGTGATTTGGTGGGCCCCATAATTTAAGAAAAATATTATTATTTAATGATATATGATTAAGATAATTACCACTTATTCTATCAGCTTTTACCTTATCCCTTATATATTGTTCTGAATAATCCCCTTCAAAAGAAAATATCCCATTAAAAATCTTACGATCTGGAAATGTTATAGATAAGAATTTTCCGATTTTATTCATTTTCTTAATAATTTGGTTTAATCTTTGATTTTTTGCATTTGTTTTAACTTCTATTACCGCTCTAACGGAGTTTGGACTTACGATATAAAATTCTCCTTCATTGAATAAAACAGGAAAATTGTTGTCTATTATTAAAATATCTATTTGTGTGGAGCTTTGAACTTGATGATTTTCAATCTTTACAACAAATCCAGTGCCTATTGTGAAAGATTTTGGAATTACTCGTCTAAGGATATTTCTCAAAAAAGATTCTTTATAAGCACCTTCTTGTCCCCAATTGGCATCCCCTATTAGATTTCTAACCCTATCTTTGATTGCTGTAATTTCAAGAGCGATAGATTTATAAAATCTCTCTAAATTAGATAGATTACTATTATCAGACATTTTTATTGATTCATATCAATTACTGATGTAATTATATTTTTAAGTGTCTCTTTATACTTTTCAATATGTTCAAGTTTTAATGGAAACGCTAAAACAATTGTTTCTTGCCTATCACTATGCGTGCTAGGGGTTACTCCAATTTCATTAAGTTGATCAGTGATCAAGTCCATGTCCTCATCTAAAATTTTAATATCTACGGTTGTATAATTAGATTTTCTCGGATGGAGCCATAAACAATTTCTTAATTCGGTTCCAACAGCAATATGATATTTATTATAGGTAATTTTTGTATCTTTCTCATAACAATTTTTAAACATTTCAATAACTTTTTCTGAGATTAGTAATGCTTTTTCAAATCCCGATTTTTGTTCCCAATAGGATCTCCCTACTTCTTCTGCTTGAATCTCTATATCATCCTCTGGTGTTTCATAAATATCCAGAATTTTCATAAAATCTAAAGTAAAATTATCTCCTACTTGTAATGCGTTTAACTGAATTGCTATGATAGGAATGGATTTATTCATTAAAGAAATAACATTAAAAAATCTATTTGTTATTTCTTCAGCAATTATTACAGCACGATGTTCATAATTAGGATTTTTACTTTTTTCAAGATCCCAGTATTCGATAGTCCTAATGATGTGACTAGGATCTGTTTTCCCTAATTGAATTTCAACCTCATAAAGCGTTTTGGTATCTGGATCTGATAATAAAAAATCCATTCTTCCTCCACTTGACTGAGTATGTTCCCTTCTAATTACCATAAGTTCTCCTAAACCAAGCAATTCTGTATGTTCTTCAATTATATCTTGTAACCACTTCTCATTGTATCTAGGATGTCTTTTTAATGATATTTTCTTTGAAATAACAAAAACCTGTTTCTTATTATCTATATTCGATGGTTCAATATTTTTGGATTCTATGGTTATTATATATTTAATAAAAAGCAGTATTTTATTTTTTGTATATTTTTCATTCTGATTTAAAACAAGGTAAAGATTTCGATGTTGCCGAAGGAACATTAATGAATTGGCAGGTCGAAATTGCTTTTAAATTAGATGAGATGGTTAGGCAAAACCAATTAACTCCTGAATTAAAAGATACAATTTTAGGTGAGTTTAATTCGTTATTTGCAGAACATTATAAATTATACGGTCATTCAAAAGAAAATCCTATTTATTTTTCAGCTAGATTTGCCCTATATATGATGGCAAGAGTTCTGTATTCGACACCATATTGGTCAAATCTTTCATATCAGGATTTATGCACAGAACTTCATTTCAAGAAAGAACTTGATCAATACGATGATCCTGACCATGTTCCTGAGAAAGCTATATGGGAAAGTCTTGAAGATAGGATCTCTGGTTTTCTTAGTGAGCAAGAGGCTCCTGATGACATAATAGAATCATGCTTAAAGAAAATAGTACCCTATATTGAAAAAGTATTACAGGAGATTGATTTAGCTAATAGTGCTAAAGATTTATTTGAAGGAAGAACGGTAACGCCTAGAGTATTATTAATTAATGACATAATAAATTGCCCAGATTCTGACGCTCTCAAGATGGTAACGCTTTTACCAGCCCCCATGAAAGCATTAGCTTTATTGTTGGCTGATCATCCTGATGACCATCCAGGAGGGAGATTATATGAAATAAATGGTAATTGGCTTTCACATCAATTCCTTTCTATTGGTTTAACTAGATCAGGTGATATAAAAGATATAGGTTCTATTTTACCAATTATTGCTAGGACTAATAGATGGGAAATTAATGATTTTAATAATCTCGGTATTGAGATTACTCAAAGCGAATTGAATTCTCTTAAAAAACATGTTAGAGCTACCATATATCAGCATTTATATGATAGAAATACAATAAACCATCAAAATCTCATGTTTGGTTCTTTGACAGAGGTTATATATAAAACTATAGAATCCGTTCATGTTGCTATAGCTGTCCATGAGGACAATAACTTTATAGGTATTAAAGAGGCTTCTCAAAAAGTTGGAAAAAGACAGTATACTGATTATTTAACTCAAGATACATTGTTAGGTTCAAAAACTATTATAGAATTCAGTGACATAATTAAATCATATCTATTGCATAATTTTTATACCGATGGTGATCTATGGACAAGGTTCACAGAAGAAAACTATTATTATATAGACGCGTTAAATGCTCTTGATGAATTGAGCTCTGTTCAGGATATTGTGCGACCTGTAAGATTGATGCTAAGACAAGCAATAGGTATTGATACGCGAGGTTATTCATTGTTATTCACTAATCCATTGTATAAAGCATGGGACATAATAATGCTATTAGGAGATTTATTTGGTACTGATGCTCTTTCTTTTGAATCATTAGAAGATCAATTGTTTGATGGAGATGCCAATACTAGACTTTTTCAGCCTAATCATATGGATAAGACTAAGAAAGATTCATTGGCGCTTTATGACCAAGTATTGACAAACGACGATTATCATAACACTTACCATACCATGCTAGAAGCTGACCAAAGAGTATTAAAAGAAGGATTACGAAAGCTGATCTACTTAGGATGCAAAGGAAGTGGATCTGGACCAAATGGAGAAATCACAGAAGTAGATATTAGAAAAGTTTTTAGGGGTAAGACATTTTCTGTACTTTCAAGATTAACTGGGGTTCAAGAGACAGATATACCAATTCTAAGACAAGGCAATACTCTTGGTCTTTGGGATGACCATTTTGGTAGTCAATCACTTACAGATAAATTAAATATCTTTAATGAAAAATTCCAGGACTTTCGTAGTGAGTATTCAAGGAGTGGAGATCTTAAGCTTGCATATATGACTTTATATGATAAGTACCCGATTGCTAAAGTGGCTTTCATGAATAAAGCCGAACTATTTAATAATAAGCTAGGTGCAGCAGCATTACTAGGTAGAAATATTAGAGGCATCTATCCATTAAATAATTTCATGAGACTATATGAAGCACTCCTCTCAGATATTGTTTTCGCCCCTTAATTTTATTTAAACATTAAATTATCCATTATTTTATTATGAAAAGAAAAGAGAAAAGATTAATAGCACTTAAAGACCCTAAATTACGCAAAATAAGAACGGAATTAAGGAATTTATTACGACAAGCCTATGAGGATCATTATAATCGGTTCTTTGAGAAAAGAAAGACGATTCGCAATGATAAGACCATAAGTGAGGAGGAGAAAAAAATAAGACTTCAACAACTTTACCAAGAGAGTGAGAAATTGAAATTTGCTTATACTCACTCTGTGATAGGTTGCCGTCTATGTGGTAGAAGAGATCTTGACCTAATATATAATCCTATTTTAAATAAGTGGTATTGTGAGAGTTGTTATGAATTTAATCGGAAAGGGCACGAAGAGTTATATCCTTAATTTGTAAGAGAAGTTATGTAATTTGGCTGGCATCAGGTTTTATGAATAAGAGGTTATTCCCACGTATAAATATCTCATTGTATTTAGCCACAGGCGTACCCTCAAGCAATTCAGTAGCCGATTCAAGAATCATGTTCATGTAAGCGTCGATCTCCTTTAATAATCCCCTATATTCAGTTCCGTCTTTTAATCTAAGTAAGATTATTGAGTTTTGGGCAGCCTGAAGGATGGATAGAGGATTTTTTGATTTTTGTTGTTGATCGTTTCGGTTTGACATTTTTAATTCTTAAATTACTAAAATAATTATAATATTTATAGAAAAGATAATTTAAAGATAGCATTTTTTGAATTAAAACCTTACGACATTATAAATACAAGATAAAATGCTTTGGTTATCATATTGGAAAAATCCCTTAAAAATCATGATAAAAAGAAAAGGATTATAGATAAATACAATTCAACGTCATTTTTTTATGATAAAAGATACAGAGCAATACAAACAGAAAAATTTGAAATTGTCTTCAGTAATTACAAAATAAATGATAAACGTATTTTAGATATGGGGTGCGGTACCGGGTTACTTTTTGAACATATTTTAAAGTTGATATCAGATAAGGGAACAATAAGATATAATTATGTGGCATTAGATATTTCTTGGAATATGTTATTGGAATTTAAAGCAAAAGTTAATATGAGGAAGGGGAAAAAGAAACCATTGAACTTAATTCTTTCCGATATAGAATTTTTACCTTTTAGGAGAAATATCTTTGATTCAATTTTTTCACTTACAGCATTCCAAAATTTACCGAATTTTAAAAACGGAATTGAAGAATTATATATGGTAAGTAGATATAATGCTGATTTCAAATTTTCAATACTAAAGAAAAATATAGAGATAAAAAAATTAATAGGTATATTAAAATCTAAAATTGAAGATTTGAAGCTTATAGATAGAGACAAATTGGAAGATATAGTGATTCAGGGAAAAATCTTAAAAGATAAACAATTTTGATTTCAACTTTTATAAAATGAATTAAGAATCTCATCTACATTACTTTCAATTTTATACTTCTTTCTAAAATAAGAGCAGATATTTTGAATATCTCTTTCTAATAAAGAAGCAGCATTAGGGTGATCTACTGGAACCCACTGCAACCAATCAATTAGTAATATATTACCCTTTTCATCTATAACAATGTTAAATTCACCCAAATCACCATGTATCATTTCAGCTTTTTTATAGATTATTTTTAATTGTTTGATAATTTTATTAAAAATCTTAATAGGATTTTTAATACTTTTATAGTAAACTAATTCTTTTCCTCTCAAATATGACATAATAATTATATGTCTATTATAAGCAATTGGTTTTGGTGTATTTAGCTTAAGTGTAGAGATTTTTTTAAGAGCTTCATATTCTTTTTTTGCTGCAAGTCTGTTAATATAAAGCCATGATAAATGCCCTCGTTCTCCTATAAGATCTCTTAATTGTTTAATATTTTTAAAACTGGTCCTTCCCATTCGGTAAATTTTAGCAGCATAAATATCTCCATCATCATTCATACAGCTATAGACATCTGACTCTTTACCTTTACCTATTAATGGCCCCAACTGACTTATAATGTTCTGTTCGACTAATGTATGCAAAGCAAGGAGATCATATGCTTTGGAGTTGAGTGTGTAAGCGATTTCATGCTTAGAAGCGTCTCTAATTATTAATCCAAGTTTATGGACTTTTTTCAGACGAAAGAGTGTTTCTTCCATCTTGTATCTTGAATAAAATTTGATATTATTTACTGTAACATACTCAGATCTTTTCATTCCAATTTCAATTGCCATTAGTATCCTGAGATCTTCCTTTTCCAATTTAGTAAGAAGGTTTGCTACTTTCACACCTTTTTCAGCTAAAAAATGAATTTTCGATAAGTCTTGAAAAAAGTTATTAATTTATATATATTTGGGATTTCATAAATCAGTATGGTTATTAAGATTATCAGTAAAAAGATGAAAATATCCTGTTGTAATATATAGTAAATGGTTAGAGTTGAACCTTCTTGAAATAGAAATAAAAAAATCCCTTGATTTAAGTATATTAATAACCCAATTGAGATGATGAGCCCGTTTAAAGAAAAAATTATAACTTGATTTTCATATTCAATAATTCCAATTATTAAATTTAAAGAAAAAAAGAATAATATGATCAAATTAATTAACCATGAAGTATCAATCCAAAAATCATAGACAGAACTTTGTACTTCATAAGTTCCATTAGATATATTCCAAGTTAACGCCGAGCTTAAAAATATGAACAATAGTATTGGTAAAAATATAGAAATTATGATTGAAATACTATAAATTCTAATAGTCGTGAACCTGCTGAATCTCAATATGCTTTCATCTCCCGCTTTGACAGATTCTAGCAATAAATTAACCTTATTTTGAATATCAAGAGGAAAATTACTCTTAGTCATAATAAGTTGGAGGTTTAAAGTAGAAAAATTAGAGATCAATTCTTTAATCTGTTTATATCCCCTTCTAATTTTTTCTTTATTGCTTTTTGGACCACTCCAAAAATAGATAATTTCGTTTTCTTCATCTAAAATTGTACAAATATCATGAGCTAGTAAAGTATTTTCTTCTTCTAACCACTGAGATTTATCCTCATTAAATATAAAGGTTCTAATCATTAAACCACTAGTTAATTTAAAAGGAATTAACTTTTAATTTTTTCTAAAAACAATTAGAAAATACTTAATAATTGAAAAAAAAAAAGAAAATGAGATATATATTTAGTTTTGGCATTCTATTCTTCTTTTTATATCTTTCCACATGTTATCTATATAAACTTTATATACTTTAATTTGTTGTTGAGTCATCTCACTAAATCTTTTTTGAGCTTTGAGATATTCTTCTATAGGTTTACGCTTTAAAGGATCTAAATATCTGCTGCTTGGTTTTGATAGTTTAAATATACCATTTTCAATTTCATATAAGATCCAAAAACCTGTTTGTACTGCTAACCGTCCAATTGATATTGTATCTTTAGGATCATAACCCCATCCAGGTGGACAAGGAGATAATATATGAAAATACTTTGAGCCATGAATAGTTCGTGCTTTTTTAAATTTTTCAAATAAATCTAAAGGATAAGATGCAATGCCAGTTGCAATATATGGGATTCCATGAGCTTCTAATATTTTTGGCATATCTTTTTTATGACTTAATTTGCCTTCAGGTGTAGTGGTCGTTTTAACTCCATATGGAGTTGATCCACTCCGCTGAACACCCGTATTCATATAGGCTTCATTATCATAACAAGCATATATAAAGTTTGTCCCTCTTTCAACAGCTCCACTCAGAGCTTGTATTCCTATATCGGTTGTACCTCCATCTCCAGCAAAAGCGAGAACTGTAATTTCATTTTCTAAGCCTTTATCTTCTAAGGAAGCTACTATTCCTGATGCTGAAGCCCCTGTGGTTGCAAAAGGTGTATGATACACACTAACTTTCGTGGAACAGAATCCCTGCATACCATGTAAAACTGTTAAACAAGATGCTGGTACAGTTACAAGTGTTTTTGCACCTAATGCTTTTAATGCAATTCTATATATTAATGCCATACCACATCCTGCACATGCACGAGTACCAGGATAAATAAATTCCTCTTCAGGAAGATCCATAACATTTACTATTATTTTTCACCTACTATCAAAATAATTAGATTCATCATAATCATTCAGTTCATCTAGGCTTAAACCCAAAAAATCTGTTTTATTTGTAAATATGCCTTGCTTGAATTGATTTAAAGCTTTATGAACTCCAGAAATAATATGTTCTGTTTTTACATCTCTACCCCCTAAACCGACAATAAACCCCTTAATATTTGGTTTCTTTTTTAAACTATAAAGTGCCGCTTTTAATTCATAAGATAAAACACCTTCATATCCATATCCAATATCTCTATCAAACACAATAATATTTTCTTTATCCTTAAAGAAATCCCTTAAATCTTCATATGGATATGGTCTAAATAATTTAAGACTTACTATTCCAATTTTTAGTCCTTCTGCTCTTAGTTTTTTAATTGCAACTCTAGCTTGAGAAGCAACTGAACCCATAGCATAGATGATTGTATCAGCATCCTCCGTTTGAATAATTTTATATATTCCATTTCCATATGATCTCCCAAATTTTTTAGTAAACTCATCATGGACTTCTTTAATGATATCAATTGAATTTTCCAAGGACCTTTGAAGGGCATATCTAAATTCATAATAACCTGGGGCTGTTCCTTCTATTCGTTTAATAATATTAGGAGTAGTAACTGGATCTATACCTTTTATTGTTGAAATATTAGATAAATTAATATGATGATTTATAGGGGGTAAAAATTCATCAACTTCTTCTTGATTTTCAAGTTTAACTGGCATCATTGTATGACTAAGTATATATCCATCATAAGCAACAATAGAAGGAAGAAAAACGCGAGAATTTTCAGCAATTTTGAATGCTTGAAGATTAGTATCATAGATTTCTTGGTTATTTTCACACATATACTGAATCCAACCAACATCTCTTATTGTAATAAAATCAGAGTGATCTGTCCAAACGGACCAAGGTGCACCTAAGGATCTTGTCGCTAAATTAATTATAATAGGCAATCTATTCCCAGCAGCCCATGGTAACATTTCATACATTAATTCCAAACCGTGAGCAGAAGTTGCTGTGCCAACTCGTGAACCTGTTGCAGAAGCTGCACAGCATACTGCTAAGGCTGAATGTTCAGATTCTACTTTAACAAACCTAGCATTTAACTTCCCATTTGCTATAAATTCAGCAATTTTTTCAACTACGGGACTCTGAGGTGTAATTGGATAAGCAGAGACAACACCAACTCTAGCCTGTCTAAAAGCATGTGCAGCTGCATGATTTCCTGTTATTATTTTTATGTCATTATCTATATTAGTCTTTTGGTTTTCAATTAGACTCATTAATATTTCACCTCCTCCATAGTAATCGCGTTTACGGGACATTCTTCCATACATATACCACATCCTTTACAATGAATTAAATCTATTTGAGGAGGGATAGTTCTCGTTACAACCGCTTCAGGGCAATAAAGCCAGCAATTAAAACAACTAGATTTTCCAGATTTTGCAGGGATGCATGTATTTAAATCAATATGTGGCTTTTTTGAGCTCCAAGTTCCAGTCTTACCTGCTTCTCCTAATACAGGTTTTTGAACAGAACCTAAAATCTTTTGGTAATCTTTTTTTGAGTTTTTCATTATTTCACTAAAAAAAGCTATATATCTATATCTGTATGAAATACAACATACTTAAGTTTTTAATTCTTATCATTTCTAAAAATAAAAGAAAAAGTATTATTTCACTAATTCTATTAAGAATTATATTAGATATTTTATTCAAATAAAGTCATATTAGAAAGAAAAACTTTTTTTCTGAATTGTAAAAATTAAATACTAAATTTTTCATTAGGTTTATAGAAAAAATTAAAGCTCTAGAGATTCCAATGAAATAAATTGGAATAATATGTTTTTTATCGAAACAGCTTAGAAAACTTATAAGGTATGTAAAAAAGTGGATTTACATCAAAAAAAATTTTCATGGATAATTGAAAACATTAAAGAAGGCTATTTTGACGTTGATTTAAGAGGAAATTACCTTAATTGCAATAAAGCACTATGCGAGTTGACAGGTTATTCAAGAGAAGAATTATTGAAACTAACATATAAACAAATCACTGATAACGAAAATCAAAAAACAGTATTTGAAGGATTTAGTTCTGTTTATAAAACAGAGAAACCTATGACTGATTTATTATATCAATTTATAACTAAATCTAATGAGAAAATCACAGCAGAAACTTCTGTATATTTGAAATATGATTCCCAAGGTAATAAAATTGGGTTTTATGGTTTAGTTCGAGATATTACTAAAAGAAAAAAAGAAGAAGAAAAATTTAAAAAAGAATTAGAAAAATTAGTAGATTTAAAGACAAAAGAGTTGAAAGAATCTGAAGAAAAATATAGCAATCTCTTCCATTATTCGAATGATGGAATTTTACTTCATGATATAGAAGGCAATATTATAGATGTCAATCAAAGAGCATTAGAACAATTTGGTTATACAAGATCAGAAATATTAAAATTAAAAATAATGGATCTTCATCCAATGGATGCGCTTGAAGCATCTAAAAAAGCATTTGAAGAGATTCAAAAAAAAGGTGTTATAAATTTTGAAATTAATTTTATAAAAAAGAATGGCGAAATTTTCGTTGCTGAAGTATCATCAAGCATGTTTTATATGGGAGGGGAAAAATTAATTAAAGGTAATGTTCGTGACATTACAATGAGAAAACTCGCAGAGCAAAAATTAAAACAATCTGAGGAAAGATATCGGAATCTAATCGAATCAGGCCCATTTGCAATAGTACTAGTTAATAAACAAGGAAAAATAAGTTATTGTAATCCTGCAGTTGCAAAATTATCTGGATATCCACAAGAAGAATTAATTGGATATGAATTTAAAGATCTTGCAGCAATTTATCCCGAAGATGTACCTATAATGCTTAATCGATTTCAAAAAACTTTCAAAGGTGAATTTTTACCTCCTTTAGAGATTAAACTATATAAAAAGGATGGTGATATAGCCTGGATAAGCTATCAAAGTAAATTAGTTAAAGTGGGTGATGAATCTTTATTACAAATCGTAATTGAGGATGTAACAGAGAAAAGAAAAGCAGATGTTCTTATTAACGAAGAAATTGTAAAGTTAAAAGAATTAGACCAAATTAGGAAAGACTTAATTTCAAGAGTCTCACATGAATTAAAAACTCCTTTAGTTTCTGTTTGTGGTGCTTCTGAATTACTTTTAGATTTATATTTAGACCAATTAAATGATGAACCAAAAGAATTAATTGAAATGATTGAAAAAGGTGGTAAGAGATTAAAGTACTTAGTAGATAATTTGGTTGATATTACTCGAATAGAATATGGAAAATTCAAATTAAAGAAAGAAAAAACGGATATCAACCAGTTAATTAAAGATTGTATTAAGGAAATGAAGTATCTCATTGAACAGCGTGAATTAAATCTAGAATATAATCTTATGGATAATTTATTTTTAGAAATCGATAAAGTAAGAATTGAACAGGTAATATTAAATTTGCTGTCGAATGCTATAAAAAACACGCCCCCTAATGGAATAATTTCAATAAATTCTTCGAAAATAGATGATAAAGTCAAAGTAATAATAAAAGACACCGGAATTGGATTAACCAAGGAAGAAATGGACAGACTTTTTATTAGATTTGGAAAAATAGAGAGATTTGGGAGGGGCCTAGAATATATTGATATTCAAGGGACTGGCCTTGGATTGTTTATTTCAAAAGAAATAATTGATTTGCATGAAGGTCAAATATGGGTAGAGTCAGAAGGCAGGGATAAAGGATGTACCTTTATTTTTAAATTACCAATTAATTAGTTATAATTTAATTTTTGCAGTATAATATAAATTGAATTTTTTAAGAATTGGAAATGAATTAATCTAAATAATGAAGTAAATGCTCCAATGATTCGAATTCAAAAGGTTTGTTAATACAGCCATCTGCTTTTGTTTCTTCTATTTTTTCTATCACCATAGATGTAGGAAATGATGTTAAGTAAATAAGGGGAATGTGCTTAAAACGTTTATTTGATTTTATTTTTTCACATAGTTTAAACGCAGAAATATCCGCTACCATGAGATCTATCAATATGAGTTTTGGAATAAATTCACTTAATTTTTCTAAGCTTTTAATTCCTCTTCTTGTACAATAACTTGAGTATCCTTGCGATTTAAAAAACAATTTTAAAAGTAGTAAAGTTGGTTCATCATTATCTACTATTAATATCTTATATGGTAAATCATTAGATTCAATTTCATCATTTAGATCGAAATCCTTATTCTTAATCATTTTTATTTACCATTTCTCAACGTTAAAATTTAAAATCCCAATTCTACTTTTTTTGCCACTCTTAAATTCGCCCTATATTAAACTCGCTTGAGTTTAATTCTCCCCCTAACTTTAAATTTCCTATTTTGCATCTGTTTAATTATCCTTTATTTTTAATTTCAGAAATTTAATTAATATCATAATTAAATGGGTGTCAATAAAAACATCGAATATTCATATTTAAAATATTTTATATTTTTTTTTTTCCTATTAAATTTCAATTCAGAAGCGAATTCTGATACTGAATTAAGATAAATAACTAATTCTCTTAAAGCTAAAAAACATACTTTAAAAAAATTGAAAAATAAAGAGGATTTAAATGTATTTAATTTTATAATTAATATAAGGCATAAATTTTTTTTATATTTTTTTAATAATATGAAATATAAAAATTATATGGGGAATAAAAAAACAACATTCTCAATTTCAATTTCTCAATCCATAAAAAATTATCTCGAGAGATATCAGCGTTCAATATTTAACAAATCAAAAGATAAAAGATTTAAAAATATTTCAGTGTTTATTAACAAAATTTTAGAAATATGCGTAATTTTTTTTAGCCAAGGAAATGGATTAGACGATCTTGAAGAAATTACAAAAACTCCCAGAAAAGAAGTCTCTGATTTTTTTGAGGATTTATTGGTTGGTGTAAATCCTTATCAATTTGAAGAGTCTATTAAGTTTGATAAATATCGCCCCTTAGGGAAACTATATTTCAATACATTTGCGATTTATAGGAATTTTATATCCAATACTTTTAAGGGAGAAAGTGCCTCTGATGAACGTATTGTTAAAATTATGAACTTCATTGGATCGTTTTTATTAAAGAATAAATTAACCGAGAGATTTGATGCATATTTACAACATGATAATATTATTATCGAGTATAGAGGTTATTTTAGCAATATACATTATAATTATAGTAAGGGAATAGCGGGATTATGTGGTTATTTTGGTTTTAGGATAATTGATTTCTATTATGAAGACAAATTTACTAGGCTTGTCTTTAAAAAAACTCCATTAGTTAAAGATTTGAAATTCTCTCTAAAAGAAAGGAAGGCTTTAAGTTTTTACAATTCAAATAGATTTATCTCACTGGATCATATACTTAATAATGAGAAAATATATTTATGGATGGATGTCTCAGAAAATAATAACAGTATAGTAGGCGTTAAAGATTATATTTCTGGGAAGGAAATTATATCCGAATATCTCTCTAAGTTGGAAAATATTGATATTCAAGAAAATTTGGATAAGAATGTATTTTTGAATGAAAATATTTTAAAAATGCTATCCTCCTTTAATTGGATCATTCTTAAAGATATAAAAAATAGTGATTTTATTTTTAATATTAAAGAGAAAGATCATCCTATTGAATTTCGGATTCTAAAAGAAATTCTTGATAAATATCATCTGTTATAATTTAAGAGCTTGCGTTTTACTCTAATTTTGGATTTTTCGAAAAATTATAAAATTTTAGCTAAATTATACCCCTGTTCAATTAACTCATAATTTAACTTTCCCAATTTTTCACCCATTCTCTTATACACTACCATTTTTAAAATTTCTAATTTTAAATCTGGTAGTGCTTTTGATAACAACCCCAGTATTGGAGTATTAATTACAGGATTTCCATCTATTGTTAAATTCTTCTCTAATGCTAATTTGCTTATATCCGCAACTATTACTTTAGTATCCTTATTTAAATTATACTCATTAACAAAAAACTCCGGGTTCTTTTCAGAGTTGATAATAAAAATACCGTCTTGCTCAAGGGAAGAGGCAATTTCATGATTTAAAACGGATTCATCAAAGATAATTAGAATATTTGGAAATTCTATTTGAGCTCTATCCCATATGATTTCTGTTCGAGAGAGTTTAGCATATGCTTGTATAGGAGCTCCTCTCCTTTCTGCCCCAAATGAGGGATATGCATGAACATCAACATAATTTCCACTCAAATATGCAGCTTCTGCAATAATTTCACATGCAGTAACAGCACCCATTCCTCCTCTACCATGTATAGTTATATTTATAATTTCAGAATTGTTACTTTTTTCTTTAGGCATGTAAAGAACCTACAAATTAGTTAAAATGGCAATGAATAGATCAATTTAGTATGAAATAAACTTTTTTTTTTTAACTTAGTTAAATTGAATAAACAAATAATTTTCTTTAAATTTTCTTTGAAAAAAATATTTTGAACTAAATTTAATGAGTAATTTACATTGTCTTTTTATACCCTAGAATTACATTCCAGAATTTTTCATTTTGATTTGACTTATTTTCTTAAAAATGTGTAATTAAGTGAGATTGATTAGAAAAAGAATAAATATAATTCGAGTTTTCTAAATCTATATAAATGCTAAGTTATAAGATTAATTAAAAGAAAATTGTGTGAGAAAAAATGGATTTTGTATCACTTATTTTTCAATCTACTGCTTTTATCGCTGCTTTTTATGTTGCTATAATAATTATTAGGAAAGATATACAATATATTGGAAATAAATTATTCGTTATATCTTTTATATTATTTGGATTATATGCTCTTGTTTTGTTCTTGTATGAATTTCCGATTTCGATTATAGTCAATGAATTCCTTATAGGGTCCTCATTAATAATAATAGTAATAGGTATAGTTTTCTTTGTACTATCGATGCAGGTTTTTGCTCAGAGCTCGATATTTTTAAAAAACACAATCACCAAAGTGATTACTGTAATTTCTGTAGCAGTGTGTGTTCTAACTTTCTTTTTCCCATATAGAGTTTTGCAGATTCAACCAGAAATAGAAGCAGATAAAAATCTCGTTTCCCTTTTAACCACGGGAATTTGGGTTTTTATTTTAATGATTTATAATTCAATTCAGCTATATAAGACATTACAAAATATGGAAGATCCAGATAAAACCTTAAAGAACAAGATAAAACTTTTATTGACTGCTCAGCTTATTGGAATATTAAGTCCTACGATGAGTGTAATTGGCAATATAACAAAAAACTCATTGTTACACTCGACTATGTTTATATTTTTGGCAATCCCAATGGTTATTATTGGTTTTATAATTTCAAAAGAGAGAGATTAAAAGAATCTATAATTTTTATTTTTAAAAGCATTCTCTAAAAAAATAAAAAAGAAATCAAAGAAAATAATATTAAGCAGATAAAAATATTATAAATTATCATTATTCTTATAACTAGCAATTTTAATATCTAAGTGAATTAAACATGAAAAATGAAACAGGATTTTTTGAAGGAAGAGAATTGAAAAAATTATTTTATCAATATTGGTTACCAGATTCGGGAGATATAAAAGCATATGTTGTAGCATTTCATGGATGGGGTACTCATTCTGATAGATTGAAAGATGTGGCTAATTATCTTACAGAAAATGGATATGCTGTTTATGCGTTTGATTTAAGAGGGCATTGGAGAAATGCTGGTGATATTCCAGGCCATATAGATAGTATGGATCATATCCAAAAGGATACGCTTCTCTTTATGGATATGCTCCGTGATATTGCGGGAAATAAAAAAATTTTTCTGATGGGACATTCTTTTGGAGGTTTAATATGTTTAATTTTTGCTATTAATCACCCAAACTTAGCAGGAGTGTTGGTATCATCTCCATTATTAGGAATGTTTTTAAAATTATCAATGGGTAAAAAAGTTATAAAATCAATATCTAAAACTCTTGATAAATTATCACCAAATAAGATATTAGATAATATTATCGATCAAAATCAATTAACAAGTGATTTAAAAATATTAAGAGAACATATTGCGGATAAACATAAAACAGAAGTAATATCTGCCAAGTCTGCGACTGAAATTGATAAATTTTCAAAATGGGCAATGGATAATGCCTCAAAATTACTTTGTCCAATATTTATTATGCAATCTGGAGATGACAAAATAGTAGATAAGGATATGGCTAATCAATTCTTTAAACTTATTAGCTTCAAAGATAAAACTTATCGTGAATATGATGGCTTTCTACATGAATTATGGAATGAAAAAGGAAGAGTACAAGTTTATCAAGATATGTATGTGTGGTTAGAAAAACATTTGTAAAAGAACATTATAGAGATTTTTTTTATCTAAATTAATCCTTTCCTCTTGTCAATTTTTGGTTTTCTTATATTAATCTTCATCTATTTCACACCTCCATATACAGCAAAATAATAGCATTTCCAAATTACGTCAACATATTTAAAACCAATATTATCAAGCCACTTTAGCTGGTTGAAAAGTACGGCAGGACAGTCTTCTTGACGATGATCTATGAGAATTCTCTCAATATCATCCATTGAATAATTACTTCTTAAAAAATCAGTCCATTGCTTTACATACATATCTTGTAAATAATTATTTGAACCCAGAATATTATCCAAATTATAAAATACTCCTCCTTGATTAAGAGCGTCATAAATTTTTGTATAAAACTTAACTTTATCTTCATCAGACCTAAGATGATGTAAGGCTAATGATGATAATATTACATCACACTGAGCTGTAAAAGATAGCATATTAAAATCATCTATAAGAAATTCAACATTGTTAAAGTTTGAAAGCTTTTTTTTAGCTAACTCGACCATATTCTCTGATACATCAATCATAGTTAATTTAGAATTCGGAAAGTGCATTTTTATCAATTTTGAGAGATTTCCTGTCCCAGAGCCTAAATCAACTATTTTTATTTGTTGATGTATATCAAATGGTATAGAATTTATCAATGCTATCAGCATTTCATTATAATAGGGAACTACTTTGGGGATAAAATCATCATATGCAAATGATATTTCTTCAAATCGAACTCTAATTTTTTCATTTATACTTTTTGTATTATACTTCTCTAAATACAAAAGTTTAACATTTTCATTCAATTCCTCGGTTTTAAATATATTATATCCCAGTTTCTGATAAAGATATAGATTTTTTTCGCTCTTAAATCCAGTAAATAATTCAAATCTGTCAGCATAGCTAAAGTTGTTTTCAATCTTTCTAAGAATTAAAGTACCTAACCCTTGATTTTGATATTCTGGATGGACTATTAATTTTCCTATGAAGCATGATTCTTTATCTCGATATGCTCTTACCGATCCAATTATTTTATCATTTTTTAAAGCTTTTAGAAATATACTTTTTCTAAACTCCTCTTTAAGTTCTTCAATTGTCTGATGTAAAGGAGGGATATTGAAATCATTGTAGATTTCTGCTTCGCTTTGATATGCTATTTTTTGAAGTTGAAGAATTTCATCTAAATCATTTTCTTTAACTGATTTAATTTCAACAGATTTAATTTCACTCATTATTTTTTCTCCTCAAAAATTTTTTCCGATATATCATTTCGATTATTTTTTTTTATTTTTTTCTGATATTTTTTTTTTTCACTCATATTCAATATATTTTATGAATTGGATTAGAATTTCTTAAAGAAGTGAAAGATAGTTGGAATGATATAAGAATATCTTTAATTTTTAAAAAAAACAGAAATTCTAATAATTAAACCATTGCGCACGTTCTACGCGTGCCAATGTAATACCCAAAACCAACTAATGAAAAATTTTCTTAAGCTTAAGTTTTTTTTAATTGTTGTCATTTTTCATTCAAAAGGTTTTGTTAATTATACAAATGTAATAATTAATTGATATTTATATTTTTTTAAATTCCTTAAATAATGATAAATTAGATTATTTTTTCTAATTTCTATTGTCTATTTAAGATTTAGAAAATCTTAAATGGATATATATGCATGGAATACGAAAGTGAGCAGTTTGTTTGATTTCAATAAAGATCCCAGATTGAATAATAATATCATATCAGAAAATCCAGATAAAGTGAAAGAACTACTTGAACTGTGTTGGAAAGATGCCCGAGAACCAATTGACTTTGATTTCATGCGCCATTTTAAAGATCGACTGGGTTGTACACCAGTAACTCGAAAATTAACCAAATAATCCAAAGGGATTTTTTTTACTAAATAATTTCACCTAAAATAAATTAATAATAGTATAGTGAAAAAAGATAGTTAGTAATATTTAACAAAATGTGATAAAAACCTAACATTTATATATGTTAATTATTTCTAATAATATGTTAATTATTTCTAACAAATTATGAAAAAAATATAACAAGTGGTGATAAAATGGATATAGGAATAATAATTCTGTTGATTCTAGGAATATTTCTGGCACAAATTTTGATTTTTCTATTTGTGTTCAGATATACAAAGAAAAAAGGGATACTTCTAAGAGATGAAATGACCCGCGGGATGATGCGTAAATCTAGCGAAATTTCGTTTTGGGGATCTTGGGTTTTCTGGATCATTATCTTAATATTAGAATCAATTTCAGAGTTCACCTTCAATTGGTATATCTATTGCGGACTAATAGGAATGGGAGTTATTTACGTAATTTCTAATGCAATCATAAAATTCCAATTAAAAAACAAAGGTCAGGATTAATGGCGAAGAAAACTAAAGAAGAGGAGTTTACTACCAGAATCAAGGAATTACGGGCTAGATATAATCTGACTCAGAGTGATTTAGCTAAAATGGTTAATGTCCGGCGCGAGACGATCCTTTATATTGAAAAAGGAAAATATAATCCTTCTCTTGTTCTAGCTCATAAAATCTCAAAAGCATTGAACTCTAAAATCGATGAGATATTTCTCTTTGCAGATGATCAAGACACTAATCCTATTTAATCATTTTTTTTTTTAAGATTAAAATTAAAGCTCTAAGAAATTTTTTAAGATTTGAATGCCGTGTGGCTTCATTTTGATGGATTCGGGGTGGAATTGAAGACCTTCTACGGGATATTGCTTATGTCGAACTCCCATAATCGTACCATCATCCGCTGTTGCAGAGATTTTAAGGTTTTGAGGGAGGATATCCCCCTTTGCTGCTAGTGAATGATATCGAATAACCTGTAAAGGATTGGAAACATCTTTTAATACTGTTTTTTGGTCGTGAAACACTTTAGATTCTTTACCATGCATAGGGCCTACTTTAGCTCTTCCTACATATTCCACATTTTCATCTTCTCCAAAAGCTTCGACAATCGCTTGATGACCTAAACAGATCCCCAATATTGGTATTTTGGAGTAGAACTCTTTAATGATTGGAATTACTGTACCCGTATCATATTTAGGATGCCCAGGACCAGGTGAGATAATTATCTTATCAGCATTCATTTCTTTTACTTTATCTACTGCAATATGGTTATCCTCAACAATTATTTCAGCGTCTGGTTGTAATTGACATATATAATTGACCAGATTATACACAAAACTATCATAATTATTAATAAATAGAATTTTCATTTTTGTCTCGCCTCTGCGATTTTTATTGATTTCAATACACTATAGAGTTTATTATAAGTCTCCATATATTCTTCATGAGGTTGACTATCAGCAACAATACCTCCTCCAGCTTGTGCAAAATATGAGCCATTTCTTCCAAATAGAGTTCTTATTGCAATAGCAAATGTCATATCGCCATTGAAGCTAAAATACCCGACTCCACCACCATAGGGACCCCTTGACTCTGTTTCTAATTCTTGAATTAACTCCATAGCACGTTTCTTTGGAGCTCCCGAAAGTGTTCCAGCGGGGAATACACTCTTTAAGACTTGATATCCGTCTAATGGCGTTTTACTTCTAACTTTACTAACAATATGTTGGACTTTTTGATATTTCTGGACTGCCATTAGTTCAAATGTATCAACAGAACCCGGATATGAGACCTTAGCTAAGTCGTTCCTTGCTAAATCCACCAGCATTATGTGTTCAGCCTGCTCTTTTGGATCATTAAGCAATTCTTTTTCTAACTTTAAATCTTCCTCGGGTGTCTTACCTCTCCTAATCGTACCTGCGATTGGCACTGTGTTAAGAACATTTTTATTCTTGGAAATAAGTGCTTCGGGGCTACTTCCAATGATCTTAATCTTTCCAAAATTTATATTGTACATATATTGGGAAGGATTAAGCACTCTGAGAACCTCGTAGATCTTCATAGCATCGATTTTACTATCCGTGTATAGCCTTCGGGAAATAACTGCTTGTATTATGTCACCCGCGTAAATATGTTCTTTTGTTTTTTCAATCATTCTTGCATGAGCACTTTCACTCGTATTTGAACGGAACGTGGATTCATCCACTTCATCTATATCTATTGGAATTTCCTTTTTTACGTCCGATTTATTATTTCTATTAAACAGACTAAGTTGATAACGAATGTCCTTATCTTTAGAATAGTCATCGATGCTATTATCAATCATAAATAGGGCGTTTGATGCATGGGAGTAAACCAAAACTTTTGTATAGAGTGCCATCATAATATCTGGAAACTCACTCGTGGATTTATATCCTACATATGGAGCCACCACATCATAACCGATGTATCCTAACATCCCACCATAAAAGATATTCCTTGGGAATAATTCCGTAAAAGGAAGGTTAGAATAAGGAGTGAGACGACTAAGTGTATTAAGAGCTAACATATTATAATCCACATTATCCTTGAAAGGGAGGGGATTATGCGGTCTTTCCTCAACTGGATCTTTCGATTCCATATACTCTTTGATAGTCTCACCTCTAGCGCTCGTGATATCGTACATTTTAAATTGATCTTCTTTAATTTCCAGTATAAAATCCGGATCTAGAGCAATAAAACTATATAACGTTTCTTTTGTATTCTCTGAAGCAGACTCCAAGAGCGCATGCTTTTTCAAGTCATATTTCTTTACTAAATATTTATAAAATTCAAAGATGTTTTCCAATTCTCCAATTTTTTCAATATGAATATCAAATTCCATTTTTTTATCTGTCCTTTTTATTTTTTTGTTTATATTTATTTATTTTTAATTCCAAAAGCTCTTGGACATTTAACTCTGCATAGATTACATTTTTGGAGTGTATATCCTTTCTGATGTTTAAAATTCGATATTGGCCTACAAAGTGCTTGATTTACCGTTTCTCCATTTAATGCTTGTTGAGGACAAAATTCAATACATATATTACATGAATCCAAACATCCTTCATAAGTGGCAATTGCATCTGCTTCTAGCTCAATATCTACCAGAACGGCTCCAAGTTGGATCATATTACCATAAATATTATTAATTAAAAGAGTATTTTTTCCAATAACTCCAAGACCACTAAGATAACCTGCATGTCTTAATGACAAAATTGCTCTTCCATAAGACCTATCTGGTTCCCAATACTCGTATGGGTCATCTGATGGTATGGGGACACATCTTATTCCCAATTCCTCTAAGCTATATAAAATATCAATAGTTAATTTATCAATAATCCTCATAATCATGCTATTTACAAAAGTATATGGAACACAATTAACAGCATAATTTGAACTGTTAGGAGTTCTTTTTAAGAATACAACTATTGATTTACATTCTGGAAAAATATCAGTAGGATGAAATCCTTTAGGCGCATCTTTAAATCTATCAACTGATGCAATTCCACATAGATCAGCTCCTAAATTATTTATTCTATTCTTAATATAGTTAGAATTAATATTATTGAGTAACTCATTTTCAGTATTTCTCACTATTCAATTCACCCTCCTTATTGCATTCATAATACTTGAAACAAAATCCTTCATTTCTAATTCCATCTTCTTATGATCATTAAGATTTTTTTTAACTATATTTACAATAGCAGAACCTATAATGATTCCATTGGCACCAGCATCAATAATTGCATTAGCATGTTCTGGTTTAGAAATACCAAATCCAACAAATACGGGGAGAACTTTTTCAGTCTTAAGCTTGATCCGTTTGATAGTATCTTTAGTAATTTGCGCAACAGTATCCCTAATCCCTGTAACACCCATAATTGCAATTAAATAAATAAAACCTTTTCCTACTTTCAAGATTTTATCTAATCTCTCCTCTGTTGTGGAAGGAGCAACTAGAAAAATCAAGCAGATATTATATTTTTCACATGCCTTCAAAGTCAAATCTGCTTCTTCTATAGGTAAATCTCCAATCACAATTCCATCTACACCGTTCTCTTTAAGATTTTTAAATGTTATATCAAGAGATGCTTCTATGGTGTCAGCACCTTGAATTAGAATGTTATAATAAGTTAATACAACTATTGGTTTCTCTGTTTCAGATCTTATAGTCTTTATAGCCTTTAAAGCTGTTTTTGTATTTACTCCTGCATTGAAAGCCCTAACATTTGCCTCTTGAATAGTAGGGCCGTCTGCAATTGGATCAGAAAAGGGAATTCCAATTTCAAGAATATCAGCATATGGTTCTATGATTTTGGCAAGCTTTATAAATTGATCCATATTGGGATCTCCAGCCACTAAGAATGGCATAAATCTTCTTTCATTATTATTTTTGAACAATTCTAATATTCTATTTGAATCTGTCATTTTATGCTGAACTCCATATGTTTTTTAATAATATCAAGATCTTTTGAACCAGATCCTGAAAGATTAATAATTACGATATCATCTTTTTTGAACATATCTTTATTTTTTTCTAAATAAGCTAAAGCATGAGAGCTTTCCAAAGCTGGGATTATTCCTTCAAGTTTAGATAGGTTTTTGAAAGCTTCTAATGTTTCATTATCGGTCGCTTCTCCAACAACTAATCGATTAAGTTGGTGTAAATAACAATGTTCAGGACCTACCCCTGGATAATCTAATCCCGCACTTATTGAGTGTGTTTCTATTATATTTCCATACTCATTTTGTAAAAGGTATTGCATAGCACCATGCAAAACTCCTCTACGTCCTAATCCTAAGGCAATAGAATGTTTATTTGTGTCCCTACCTTCTCCAGCTGCTTCAACTCCAATTAATTGTACATTTGAATTATCAATAAAATCATAAAACGCCCCTATGGCATTACTCCCTCCACCTATACAAGCAATTATAGCATCAGGGGGTTTTCCTTCAAGTTCTAAAATCTGTACTTTCATTTCTTTCCCTATAATCCTTTGAAATTCTCGAACAATTAATGGATAGGGATGGGGACCTACTACACTCCCCATTAAATAATGATATTCTTTCAAATTGGCAATCCAAAATCTAAGACCTTCATTAACAGCATCTTTTAAAGTTCTTGAACCAGACTTAACTGGAATCACTTCGGCACCTAGAATTTGCATTCTATAGACATTATAGGCTTGTCTTTCAATATCAATTTCACCCATAAATACTTTAGTTGGCATACCAAAATATGCACCAGCTATAGCAGTTGCAAATCCATGTTGTCCTGCTCCTGTTTCAGCTACTAATTTCTTTTTTCCCATTTTTTTAGCGAGAAGAGCTTGCCCCATAACATTATTTATTTTATGAGCACCTCCATGGTTAAGATCTTCTCTTTTTAAATAAACTTTGCAACCAATAAAATCGCTATATCTCTCAGCATAATATAATGGTGTCGGTCTGCCACTATAAAATCTTAATATCCGTTCAAATTCCTCAATGAAATTTTCATCATGAATGTATCGGTTAAATGCTTCAGTAAGTTCATTGAGGGCAGGCATTAATATTTCAGGTGCAAACATGCCACCAAATTCTCCGAATTTTCCTAATTCGTCTGGATATTTGTCAATATAATCCATTTTTTTCATACTCATATATTTTTCTTAATTTCTTTTATTTTATCTAAAAATTTTTTAATTTTTAAAGGACTTTTAACACCTTTTTTTGATTCCAAAGAACTACTTACATCAATTCCATATGGTTTTATCTTTTTGATTATATCTTCTATATTATCGATACTAATTCCTCCTGCCAGAATGATTTTGGTTTCAGAAATATTTTCCATTAATTCCTTAATTATACTAATCTCTAACTTATTTCCATGCCCTTCGCTGTTATCAATTAGAATTGCAAAGAAGCTACCTTGTGACTCATTGATTTTAGTGATAATCTCTTGTAGATTTGAATGATTTAACTTTAGTGCTAATATTATTTTCTCCTTTAATTCTTTTGAAATACTTCCTAATTCCTCTATACTCATATTACTATGAATTTGATAATAGTTTACCTTAATATTGTTTACAATTTTCTTTAATTCATCAACGGTTCGGGGTTTACTAACCACAACTGTTAGGATATCATTAGATATATTATCAAGAAGATTATTTATTTCTGTTTTCTTCAAGTTCCTTGGAGAAGAGGGGACATTATAAATAAAACCAACCGCATTAGCCCCATTTTCTGCACAAAGAGAAATTTCTTCTGGTTTTTTTAATCCACAGATCTTTATATACTCCATTAAGAACTTCCTCTTAACTCTTGAATTTTTTCTTTAATATTTTCGGATTGCATTATAGAAGAACCAACTAAGAAAGCATCTACCTTATATGGAACAAGAAAGTTGATATCATCTTTAGTAGAAATTCCACTTTCGCTAATCACACAAGTTTTATTCCCAACAATTTCTTTGATTTTTGGTATTAACTCCTTCGAAGTATTAAGATCTATTAGCATATTATTTAAATTACGATTATTTACACCAATCAACTTGGGAATATGCCCAATTTCGAGTAAAGATTCAATATCTTTTAATTCTGATTTATCATGAATTTCTATTAATGGTTCTAGATCATATTGAATTGCCAATTCATATAAATTATTCAAGTTACCAAGTTGATTAATTAACAAGATATTAGTGGCTCCAATTTTTTTTGCTAATCGAAGCTGTAATTCATCGAAAACAAAATCCTTCATTAAACAAGGAATTTTAGTAGCATTTACAGCTTCCATTAGATTTTCAAATGAACCATTAAAATATTTTGGTTCTGTAAGTATGCTAAGTCCAATTACTCCTGCGTTTTCCATTTCTTCTGCAACTTTAGAAACATTTATGTTAGATCTTATACTTCCCAGAGAAGGAGAGGAAGGTTTTATTTCCGAGATTATCGAAATTTTTCCTTGTTTACCAATATTCTCACTTAAAGGGATCCTTGAAGAAGCTTGAAAAGTCTTTGCTAAACTTTCAAACAAATCTATTTGTTTTACCAGTGATTTTTTTCTGCTTGCTAATATTTGATGTAGAATATTGGTCATTATTTCTTCATAATATATTATTTAATTTTTGTTTATCTCCACCAGAAACCTCAATAAAATTCTCGAGTTTTTGAAAAGCTTTGCCTTCTTCTATAGAATTTTTTGCCATAGAAATCCCCTCGTCAATGTCTTTTACAATATTAGCGCTAGTAAGAGCTAAGGCAGCATTCATCAAGACAGTATTATACTTAGCTCCTTTTAATTGATTTTTGAGGATACCTAACGCAATTTTCAGATTCTCATCAAGATTTCCAGCTAATATTTCTTCCACGGTACAATCTGGAAGGTTGAAATCTTTATTCGTTAAAGCATAAGATTCAATATTCCCATTTTTAACCTCAGTTATATAATTAATTCCTATAGGTGCTAACTCATCAATTCCATATGAATTATGTACTGTGAATACATGTTTTCCTCCAAGATTTCCAAGGACTTTTGCCATAACTGGTGCTAAATCTTTTTGGAAAACGCCTAGAGTGTGATAAGGAGCATTTGCAGGATTTGTTAAAGGTCCTAATATGTTAAAAACAGTTCTAATTTTTAGTTCCCTCCTTGTTGGCATTGCATGTTTCATTGCAGGATGAAATAAAGGTGCAAACATAAAACCAATACCTACTTGTTCTATACATTTTTTAACCTCTTCTGGGGATAAATCAATTTTTACACCTAACCCTTCTAATAAATCTGCACTCCCACATTTACTCGTAACTGCTCTATTTCCGTGTTTTGCAACAGGAACGCCAGCACCCGCTACAACTAATGCTGAGATCGTACTTATATTAAAGGTTTTTACTTTATCTCCTCCAGTACCACATGTATCCAATAATTCTCTATTTATTTGCGGTTCAATTCGATTTGCGAATTCACGCATAATTCGCGCAAAACCTGTGATCTCTTCTATAGATTCACCTTTCATATTTAAAGCTGTTAAAAATGCTCCCAATTGGGAAGCAGAAACATTTCCACTCATTATTTCTCTCATAATATTTTCTGCTTCGCTTGTTGATAAATCAACTTTTCTGATAATTTTATGTAATCCGTTAATTATTTTTTCTTCAAACATTTTTCTGCTTGTTTTTAATTTTTTATTTAGTTTTATCTACACATTATTAATGTGTGACTTTACTATATTGGAATTCAATTTAATAAAGCACATATAGAAAATAAGTAAGATGTTTTCAGAAAGGAGGATTAAAGAATAGTATAATGTGAACAATAAAATATAATTTAACCTATGTGAAGCGCGTTCTTATGCGCGCCAAGACCAATGCCAACGAAAAGGAATTATTTTTTCATTAGCCATTTTTTTAAACCATATTTCATATATCTTGAAAGAATTAAGGATTCTCACTATTTATATTTTTTTATATCTTAGAATTTTAGTAGACTCTTAAAGATAATAAAAACCCTCTCTGTTCTCTACATATTAATTATTAAAAAATTAACAAATAGAGTTAATATTAAATTACTGTTATAATTGATTATATTGAAATTGAATTTTTCTTATATCTCAAATGAGTAGATTATGGAGGAAATTGACCCTAAGAAGTTAACTCCTATGTTAAAACATTGGTATTCAATTCGTAAAAGATTTCCTTCAGATTATCTCATTGCATATCGCATGGGCGATTTTTATGAATTTTTTTATGATAATGCTGAAAGAATTTCAAAGCTTTTAGGAATAACTCTAACAAAAAGAGGAGATATTCCCTTAGCAGGGATTCCTCATCATTCTGGTCATAATTATTTTAATAATTTAATGAACCTCGGTGAAACATTAGTCATAGTTGAACAATTAGAAGATCCTGCTACAGTAAAGGGAAGAATTGTAAAGCGTGGAGTTACTCGAGTGCTCTCACCAGGAACAATTATAGAACCAAACCTGCTAAAATCAAATCAAAATAATTATATTGCCTCCATGATTAAAGAAAAAAATGGATTTGGTGTTGCTTTTATGGATATATCTACTGGAGAGTTTGTAGCTACTGAAATATCAAATAAGAATCAAGATTCACAAGAACAATTATTGAGTTTACTTTCTCAGTATGACCCTGTAGAATTAATTATACCTCTTGATCTAAAAAATGATGAGCGACTCTTTATTTTATTGACAGATTTAACTAAAGCGATCATTAAATCATATGATGAGCATGTTTTTTTATACGAGGAGGCCTATACATTAATTTCCCGTCATTTTAAAGTTACGAATTTAGAAAGTTTTGCCTTAGAAGATAAACCCATAGCCATTCAAGCCGCGGGAGGCCTATTAGCATTTTTAAAAGATACCCAACGAGATGTGATTCCAAATATCTTTAAAGTCAATGTTATTAAAGAAGAAAACGTACTCCACTTAGACTATATTACACAGAGGAATTTAGAGTTAATTAATTCACTTTGGGAAAGAGGTAAGGATACCACGCTATATTCTATTTTTAACCACACTTGTACTCCAATGGGTGCTCGTTTAATAAAGAAATTCATCCTCCAACCTCTTACAGATATTAAAGAAATTAATCAACGATTAAAAATCGTCCAAAAGTTTAAAGACGATATTTTTCTAAGATCTGATCTAAGGGAGGAATTAGGTGTTATTGGTGATTTAGAAAGATTTATTAATAGAATTACTTATGCGGGTCGTACTAATGCTCGAGATCTAATAAATATTAGAAATTCTTTAGAGAAAATTCCAATAATCAAGCAATTATTAGAGAAGGCTGATATCCCGGAAATTTCAAATTTTCTTGAAAAGATTAATACTTTCAATGAAATCAAAGAATTAATAAATATTTCAATTAAGGATAATCCCCCTACTACTATAAAAGAGGGCAATATCATTAAAAATGGTTTCAATAATGAATTAGATGAGCTCAGAGATATAGTACAGAATGGAAAGAAATATATTCTGGACTATGAAGGAGAACAGAAGAAAAAGTGGAATTTAACGACAGGTTTAAAAGTTGGATATAATAATATACTAGGTTATTATATCGAAATAACATTAAAAACTCTAAATATTATAAAAACCGTTCCTGAAGAGTATAATGAAAGAGCAACCCTTAAGAATGCAAAAAGATATACTACAAAACGATTAAAAGAACTTGAAGAGAAAATTTTGAGTGCAGAAGAAAAAATCAACGATTTAGAATATGAGATATTTAATACTATTCGTGAAAAAGTTGAAATAGAAACAAAAAATATTCTTGAGACTGCCAAAAGTATTGCTGCTATTGATGTACTTACTTGTTTTGCTGAAATTGCAGAAATATATAACTATTCAAGACCAATTATCAATCATGAAAATAAAATAATTATAAAAGATGGTAGACATCCCGTTATTGAACAAATAAACTTAGATGAGCAATTTATCCCTAATGATTGTTATTTAGATAATGATAATGACCAACTATTAATTATTACTGGCCCAAATATGGCTGGCAAAAGTACATTTTTAAGACAAGTAGCTTTAATCTGTATAATTGCACAAATGGGATGTTTTGTTCCAGCAAAATCTGCTACAATCGGAATAATTGACCAAATTTTTACCCGAATAGGAGCCTCTGATGATCTTGCCAGAAAATTAAGTACTTTTATGATTGAAATGACTGAAACTGCTAAAATTCTAAATTATGCTACACCAAAAAGTATAGTCATCATAGATGAATTAGGGAGGGGAACAAGTACTAGTGATGGGCAAAGTATAGCAATGGCAACTCTTGAGAAATTACATGAGCTAAAAGTAAAGACTCTATTCAGTACCCATTATCATCAATTAACAGAACTTAATTTACCAGGAGTAAAAAATTATCATTTAGACATTATCGAAAATGATGATGGGAGTATCAATTTTGTAAGGACATTAAAGCAAGGAAGTACAGATAAATCTTATGGTATTCATGTTGCAAAACTAGCAGGAATTCCTGATGATGTGATAATAAGAGCTTTTGAAATTCTTGAACAAATTGAAGAAAAAGATCCTTTTAGGACAGCAATTAGACAAAATGGAGAATTGGCTTCATCAAGTAAATACTATGATAAAATTATTGATGAAAAAAAAGTTGAGTTAGAAAATCTTAATCAAGAACTTAAAGCAATAAGGGCTTCATTAAACGAATGTATTGAAGATCTAAACCAAAATCAAAAAGAATTATCAAAAAAACAGAATGAAATCAAAGAGATTGAACTGAAAAAAGCAAAAATTTCTGAAAGTAAAACTCCAAAAAAGAAAAAATATGTACAGACAAGTTTATTCGAACCATTAAAGAATACAGAACAAGTAAACGATCTAGTTCATTTTATTAAGGAAATTATTATAAATTCTGAAAATCCAAGTAAAATAAAAGAACAATTAGATGAATTAATAAAAAAATTAAAAAAACTCAGCTAAGGAATTACAACGGGAATTATAAAAACTATTATAGTTAAATAAATTTCATAAATACTTATCGCTGACCACAATAATATCCGAATATAATTTTTTCTTTTCTCAATTTTTATATTTTCTATAATTATTATGGCTAATAATCCTATAAACATTAAATGAGAAGGTTGAACTGCTTTCCACATAAATGAATCAAAAAAGAAAATACCATTTATTTCTTCATCTCTATGTCCCCAATTCTCAATCATTTGAAAGAAATAATCTGGAAAAATTAGATATGGAATACAGAGAATTATAAGAGGGATTAAAAAATAGAAAATCTCCTTCCACTTTATTTTTTTTATTATTAATATAACTGGAAGAAATAAAACGGCCGTTATTTTAAATGTTGCAAGTGCAAAAAAAATTCCTGATAACCATTTTTTATCCTCTTCTAGAAAACGATAAGAATTGAATAAGAGAAAGACAATAATAAAGTTAACATTATTATAATAAGCATCTATAGTATAAGCGATAGTAGCAAAGATATAAAAAATTAGTAAATCTTTTTTATTTTTAAAAAATTTAGGGGCTTCCTTTATAACATAGATACATAAAATTAAACGTAGTATATCCCAAATATAAATCATTATTATTAGATTACTTGGATTTAAATAAATTGGAAGGTAAATTGGAGAGAAGAGAAAATACCAGAAATAAAGATAATAAGGTGGCCAATCAGATATAGAAACATCATTATAAAAATTAATCAAACCATTATCCATACCTTCTATAAATATCTTAAAATCAATATCTTTTGTTTCACTAACCCATTCTGATATATCGAGAAAAAAGATTCTTATTATTATTTGAATTATCGTAATAATTATAAAAAAGCTGATAAAATATAAAGGAATTGAAGATTTTTCTTTAAATATCTCTGTAGTTTGATTACTCATAATAGAATTTTAGTATATTTATTATAGAGTATTAAACGAGATATAAAAGACTTACTTCCCACCATAATTTATTTAAACTTTAATAGTGTATTATTTTAAATTTGATTGTCATGAGAAATTTATTAGCTAATAAAATTATCTTAACATTGGAAAAAATTTTTAGATGAATAGTGAAAGTAAGAAAAATTAAAAAAATTCTTGAAGCGGATAAAATAGCTGCTGGAGAAGTAGTTGACAGACCGGCCAATGTTGTAAAAGAACTTGTTGAAAATAGCATCGATGCAAATGCTTCGGAAATAAGAATTATTGTTAGGAACGCTGGAAAGTCTTTAATTCATGTAATTGATGATGGAATTGGTATCCCCTCTGAGGATATAAAAATTGCTTTTGAAAGACATACTAGTAGTAAAATCAGAAGTATTCAAGATTTAGAAAATCTTTCTACATTAGGATTTAGAGGAGAAGCCCTCGCTAGTATAGCCGCAGTAAGTAAAGTTGAAATTATATCTCGAGTTGAAGACGAAGAGAAAGGAGTGCAACTAATTATCGAGGGGGGAAAAATTGTAGATAAAAAGAGAATTTCCTGCCCTGTTGGAACTAACATTCAAGTTAAAAATTTATTTTATAATTTACCAGCAAGGCAAAAGTTTCTTAAAACTGATGCTACAGAATTAGGGCACATTACGGATATAGTGCAAAGATATTCCTTAGCATATCCCAATCTTCATTTTATATATCATCATAATGAGCTAGATATCCTCAATTGTCCAGCTTCGAATGATTTGAAAACAATCGTGTTCCATGTCTATGGAAAACAAATTGCTAAATTTTCTGAACAAATTGATTTTGAAGAAAAAAATCCTTATTTTAAAGTAAATGGATTATTGGGGCACCCAGAAATATCTAAGAAAACCCGAACTTATTCAAGTCTATTCATTAATCATCGCTATGTGATAAGTGATTTGTTATCAAGAGCAATCCAAGAATCCTATAAGGGAACACTCATGGTGGGTAAATATCCATTTTATATACTCAATATTAATTTGGATCCTTCCGTAATTGATTTCAATGTTCATCCAAAAAAACTTCATGTTAGATTCGAAAGAGAAGAATATGTCTATAATAAAGTATATAATATAATTAGAAATTTTGTTGAAGATAAATTTATAGTAAAGGAAGCAAAATATATCTCAACAGAATTACATGATTTCGTACCAAAGGAAGAAAAATTATTAGAAGCAAAAAAAGAAATATCAGAGGTTAAATTTAAGCAGGAAAAAATAAATCAGGAAAAAGTCTTAAAAACTGAAGAAAAAATACAATTAAGCTTAGAGGATCAGATAGTTTCAGATAAACCAATCGAAAAACTTCCACTTGAAACTCTACTAAGGGAAAAATACATAATTTCCGAGAATTTTCCCAAATTACGATTAATTTCTCACACAGGTCAATTAAGCAATAAAACTTATGTAGTTTTAGAAGGAATTAATGAAAATAATGAAGAAGGACTATTTATCTTAGATCAACACGCTGCCTCTGAGAGGATAATGAAAGAAAAATTCATAGATGCTTTTAAAACCTCAAAAATGAATAGACAAAAATTAATTTCTCCTTTAAAAATTGAGGTATCTCCAAGTGAAAAAATATTTTTAGAGTCTAATTTATTGGAAATTAGGAAACTAGGATTTGATTTCCAGCGATTCGGAGGGACTACCTTTATTTTAAGAGAAATTCCAACCGTTATGGGAAAAGTCCCCAAATTAAATATTATAAAAGAAATTATTAGTGATATAACTGAAATTGGTAAAGATAAGAGTTTTTCAGAAGTAACAGAAGAGATTATTAACTATTTATCCTGTCATAAAAGCATTAGAGGTGGTGATAATTTATCTCTAAAAGACATAAGAAATTTATTAATTGACTTAGGAAAATGTAAAGATTCATATCATTGTGCTCATGGAAGACCCACGATAAGATTCTTCTCTTATAAAGAATTAGATAAATTATTTAAAAGAATAGTATAATGAAAATTAAATAATTTCTTTTTAGGCTTTTGAAAAAGCAATACCTTCAATTCCTTGGATACCATTGACTTTGTGAAAAAATTCTTCAACTCTGTCTGTTCCTCCCCATTCCTCTGGATATCTTACTCTAACTCTTGCTTTTTTCAAACCAAAAGCCACAGGCATTACTTCATAAGTTTCTATAACACAAGTATCAGGTAGAACATTTTTTAATTTATCAACAAATTCCTCGAAGTTCACTTCCGTGTCTTCTGGAATTACATCAATTAGGGCAACAAATTCTCCCATATTAATCTCTCTATTTATTTTTATTTTAAGGCCCCTTAAATGAGCATTTCAAGCATAAATATTCTTTACCCATTTCCCTACACCGCTCACAACGCCAAATTGTTACATCTCCACAAGAAGGGCATGGAAAATGAACTGCGGCTTCATAGGGTGCAATCGGACGTCCACAACCGAAACACACATTACTCTTGTAAGTACTCATTGATATATTATCACAGCATTATCAAAATTTTTACTTAGATATTAAAATACATAATAACTTTAATTATTTTCTAATTTTAACATCTTAAAAAAACCTGTAATTTAAATTTGATTTATTTTTATCCATAAAAAAATAGTGTGTAAATTTGATTGAAACAGAAATAATTTACTTTTATCTATGTATTTAACTGTTCTATTTAAATTGATATATTCATTAACGAAAAAACATAGAAATGAAATTTTAAATTGATAAACAACATAAATTACTTATAGAGAATTTAATGAAATATAAATTAATCTTTAAAAGGAACAATAATGCCAGAAAATAAAGTTAAAAAATATTTCAAACTTATTGAAGCCTGGGCTTGGTGTCCGATATGTGAAGATATGGTCGCTTTAATAATTGATAAAGACGAAATTATTGATGGGTTAAAGACTAGTATATATACCAAGGAATTCACTCACAAAAATCCACATCCTGATCTTGATGATACAGATGATTTATCTGGTAATGAGCATACAATTTATATTTACATAAATGAAAATTATGATATAACTGGAGTGAAAGCTTTTTTCGGAGAATCACCTACTACTACAGAAATTGGGGCTCAAGCAGCAGAAGAAGGTGGAGAAGTTAGAATACCAATACTGGTCAAAGAAGTTCCACCTATGGCGGTAAAATTTGGAATGCTTAATAAAGAACAATTTAGAGTTTTAAAAGTTTGCGATGGAATGAATACCATTGAGCAAGTTGCTCAAATAGCTCAAAAGAGTGTAAGAGATATTGAAGAAATGATGGAACAGCTCCGAAGAAAAGGATTGGTTAAAATTATTATAAGAACATGAGATTTATTTTACTTTTTCCTCATTTTAATGAGCGCTTTTACTTAGGTTTTTCTATCATTTCTTTTGTAATTGTTTCAAAAATTTGTTCTACATTCTCACCAGTTTTGGAAGAGCATTCAATATAACCACTTAATTTATATTTATTCGCTAATTCGATTGCTTCTTCGGATTGCACTGATCTTTTATCCTCGAGATCTGATTTTCCTCCAACCATTATGATGGGTATATTCATCTCTTTTTCGGATACAAAATACTCAAAAATCGATAACCAATCATCAATATCTTTTATAGTTGAATATCTTGTTATATCAAACATGAAAATACCACCATCTGCTCCTTTAGCAAAACTGGGTAAAAG
This sequence comes from Promethearchaeota archaeon, assembly GCA_019058245.1. Lineage (GTDB taxonomy): Archaea > Asgardarchaeota > Lokiarchaeia > Sigyniarchaeales > SOKP01 > Loki-b32. Next base: position 128,735 of record JAHPZJ010000006.1, read on the forward strand.
TACCCTAAAACGTTCTTCTCCTGCAAAATCCCAAATTCGAAGTGTTACTGGTTTACCATCAACGGTTACATTTCTAATACTAAAATCTGCGCCAATTGTCATTTTAATGTCCTCTTCGAAAATCTTAGTTACGTATCTTTTTATCAATGTTGTTTTACCGACTCCCCCTGATCCAAAAATACACAGTTTATAAGCTAATTTTGACGCTATGTTTAACACCTTATTTTAGATAGAAAAATTTCTCTTCTTCTAAATTATCGTTATAACCTTTAAAAATCTTTTTAATTATAAAATAATTTATTTTTTATTATTTATTTTATTTAGTTTTTTTGTTCTTTAAGGATATTATGTGGGTTTTTATTTAATCTTACCAAAGACTTATAGAGATTAGTTATATTAAAAAGCTATGACCTCTATTTTAACTAATTTAAGTTATATCTTAATAATTAAATTATTAATAGTACAGAATTAATAAAATAAGCCTTGTTATATAATCTCGGTTATAAAACTCGTTTCAATTATCTTAATTCCCAATATTTGGGATAATTTATTCTCAACTATTGGATTAAACTTTACTATTGAATCAATATATTCTTAACAAAAAGAGATCACAATTACCTGATAAACGCTATATATTTGTAGTATCTTTAATGTCAATTAGATCTTTTAATATTTGACAAATTAATGATCGAAATTAGTATTTATATGATCTAATTTTAAAAAAAGATTAATAGTTCGAATATTTTAGTTACTTAGTATAATTTTAATTAAAATTACTGAGAAATTTTATATTACTGGATTTAATTTTAAAATTAGAGGAAAATAATTATTGATGATAAAATGAGTGTTAATCAATACGATTTAGCTATTATTGGAGGAGGACCAGGAGGTTATCATGCAGCTATTAGAGCGGCTCAATATGGAGCAAAAGTCGCATTAATTGAAAAAGCTAAGTTGGGTGGTACCTGTCTTAATTGGGGGTGTATCCCTACAAAGGCTTTATACGCTTCTGCTCATTTAATAGAAAAAGTAAAAGAAGCCCATGAATTTGGAGTAGAAATTTCTAATTATAATTTAAACTTTGCCAAAGCTGTTGATAGAAAAAATCAAGTAGTCAAAGAATTGGTTGGCGGAATTGAACAATTAGAGAATGCGTGGAAAAATGATGTCTATAAAGGGCATGGTAAAATTATAGGTGGAAATAGTAATGATGGATTTGATGTGTCGGTTGAAGGTGAAAATAATGAAGTAATTAAAGCAAAAAGGGTAATTATCGCAACAGGTTCCTCACCTGCTCTAATTCCAGCATTTAATATTGATCATGAAAGGATTTTAACGAGTGATGATATTTTACATCCCGAATTTAAAACTGTACCTAAAAGACTTTTGATCATAGGTGCAGGTGTTATTGGTTGCGAATTTGCGAATATTTTTACACGATTTGGCAGTAAAGTAATTATGCTTGAATATCTTCCTTCTGCTATTGCTACAGAAGAACCTATGATTGTAAAAGTGTTAATGAAAAAATTTGAGGAATTAGGAATTGAACTCCATACTTCGCAAAATGTATTATCTGTAGAAAATACTGGTTCTGGAGTAAAAACTACTACCTGTGATTCCTCTATTCCACGAGATCAAACGGATTCTGCTGAAAAACATATCTTTGAAGCCGATTTATGTTTAGTATCTATTGGTCGTGCAAAAATATCAAAAGATCTTGGTTTAGAAAATCTTGGCATAGAAACCGATCGTGGTGCTATAAAAGTCAATAAAGATACGTTAGAGACTTCTATGAAAGGAATCTATGCAATCGGAGATGTTACAGGAGGGCTTATGCTTGCTCATGTAGCCAGCTATGAGGGTGATATCGCAGTTGCAAATGCTTTAACCAGTATTGGAGGGTTTCCTGTTAGCGAAATGAAACCTGATTATAGAGTAGTTCCCGCAACAATTTTCACCTCTCCAAATATAGGTTCTGTAGGCTATAGAAGAAAAGTTGCAAAAGATATGGGAATGGATGTTTTAATGGGTCAATTTCCTTATCAATCACTCGGTAAAGCTAAATGTATGGGCGAAGAAACAGGCTTCCTTGCAGTCTTATGTGAAAAGGAGTCACATAAAATTATTGGTGCATCTTGTATTGGTACTGGAGCCCCAGAATTAATAGCTGAAATAGCATTGGGAATGCAACATGGTTTAACAGTTCATGATATCGCAGAAACTATCCATAGTCATCCAACAATATCTGAAATGGTATTAGAGGGATGTGAAGCAACAGTTGGTATGGCTATTCATAAAAAAGGGAGACCTATTCAACATTAAACATTAGAATATCTCTTTATTTCTTATTTTTTATTATTTGTGGATTTATTAGAAGATACAATCAAAAATTTAGCTTGTTCCAACCCTAAATTATTTATCCTATAAATTCGTGAAGTAGCGCCATTTATTAGCTTACCTATTCTGGTTTTTTCTGATTCTTTATATAATTCTATAAGACCTTTTTTGATTAATTTATGAAGATATTTATTAACAGCACTAACAGATAAATCTAGATATGAAACTAATTCATTTGATGTGAATTGATTGCTATTTTTTAGTTTAGTTATTTCATAAATTGCTTTAATATACTTTTTCCATCCTTCTCCATAACTAATTTGTTTTTTAAGAGGATTTCCTATTATTTCATCTTTAAATTTAAAATTTTTAATATTATCAATTATGTTTTTATAACCTGATTTTACTTTTTTTTTATAATTTTCATATTTCTTTTCAAAAATTTCATCAATATGTTTAATGAATCTGAAATGAGTGATTATTTTGTGACAATTAGAACAAAGAGCAATACAATCCTCTTCTCTTAACATTTTCCTTATTTTTTGTATATCATATTTTTTAATATCTGTCCATTTAGATTTTTGTTCATCTGTATTTTCATTTCTATGATGGAAATCGAAGCTAGGCAAGTTGTTTCTAACGGTAATTTCACCACACCCTATGCATTTTCCATTATACATTTCCTCAATAATATATCTTTTTTTAAGCCATCTCTTAATCTGTGTCTTAAAACTGCTAATCTTTGATGATGATTTCTTTTTTAAATCTGGAAAAGTCTTCAAATAATTATTTATAATCTTATCAATTTCGATAGGTGTGTTCTTAAAAATATCATTTTTTAGAATAAGATTCTCAAATTTTTTAAATACTAATGCTTGTTTTTTTGAATGACAATTAGCACATAATAATGTAAGGTTTTCCCTTTTTATTATTTCAACAATATGATTTAAATTCATGTTAAATATATCTCCCAGATTTACTTTTTTAGTAGTTTTATCTTTATGATGAAATTCTAAAGCACTAAGTCTTGAGATATCTGTCATACATTCTTCACATTTAATTTTGGATTTTAAACCTAATAATCTTAGTATAATTTTAATCTTTTTTTTATAATATCTGATTGCTCCCTCTTCTAATCTACATTTTTTACATCTACTTTCTAGAAGATTGTTCTCTTTTATATTAAATTCTATATAGTCTTTAATTTTATGACATTGACCACATTCTTTTTTCTTTCCATCATCATATAAAGATTGAAAACTTAATTTATTCATATTAAATTCATCACTATGTTCATTCAAATAATCTATTAATTCAGAAATGAAACTTAAGAGAGTTCTTTGAGAAAGCCCTAGAGTGTTATTGTTTTTACTCAATTTGGATACAAAATATTTAATATTGAATATATTACCAGCTTTCTTTTGCCTTAGTTTTTCACTATTTAAGTCATAAATTAGCTTTATCAGATCTATTAAATAGAGTTTCAGTGCTAAAATTTGATTTTTATCAAACAATAATTTATTTAAATAATTTAATTCGTGATTGGGAATTTTTTTTACCCAATTAAGCTTATTTTGTTTACTCTTTAGACTACTAATCAGAAATTTAACAAAATTTTGGAGTTGTAAAACTCTAAATTCATCCATTTTATTATAGATAGCTAAACTAATTATTAACCTTGATTTTTTTGGAAATTTCTTTATTTTTTTAATATTTCTAAGTCGTAGAGCCTCAGATATTTCTTTCTTATAATGATTACTTGTAGAGAGAAAATTTTTTAACATAACTCTTTTAACTCCTTGGTTATAATCCCAACCCCATTTGATATAATTTTTGGTTGGTTGTTTGAATTCAGCTCCTAATAATAAGACTAAATCTTCAGTAGGAAGTTTAATTAATAGAGAAATTAATTCCTTCTTGTCATCTTCAGTAAATTCTTCTTTTTGGAGAATTTTATTAATTAGAGGTTTTTCCTTTAATATCAATGTTGTATTTTTATATAGATTCTCCTTTAAAAGCTCCTTCCAATTTTGCTTAATATTTTTCTGAGGATTTTTAACTTCTTTAAGATAATTTAGTTTTTGAGAAAGATGTTTAAGAAATTTATGTTTCTCGGCAATTATTTTATGTTTATACCATCTAATGTTTTCATTATAGAAAGCTCGAAAAGCTCTTAAATTTTTAAAAATTTTTTTCTGTATACTTGTGGTTTCTTCTAATTTCTCTATCAATATCTTTATTTCTTCAATTTTCTTTCTGGTTAATTCTTTTTTTTCTGATAGATGAAGAAGTCTCCAATATATCTCTCGACTCTGATGGTATTTTCTGATTATATTAAGTAATTCTTCTTTTATTTCTTTTGAAACTTCAGTTTCATTTGCTTCATTAATCCATTGTTTCAAAAAGAGTTCCCATTCTTCTCTAATTTCACTTTTTCTATTGCTATCTGTTTTTATAAGAGTATATTCCTTTTGACTCTCTAACCATTCTTTAAATCCCTTAGTTTTTTCTTTATTATAAATGGGTCTTTTCCCTGTTTCCTGACGATATCTTTCTTGTAATTCTAACAGTTCTTTTGAAGCAAATTCCCTTTTCTGTTTGTCCTTCAGTTTCTCTTGTTTTTGTACTTCCAATATTTCAGAAGTTTCTAACTCCTCATATTTCTCAGGTCTATTTTTGGAGATATGCTGAATTTGTTCAGAAGAATAATCTACTTCAATTTTATGTCTTTTTTCTTTTTTTTCAGCCAGAGTTGAATTATTTTTTAAATTTATTTCTTTAGATTCTTCAGCTCTACTTTTCTTTTTTGTTTTTTGAGAGATTTCTGTTATTTTATCAGATTTTTTAGATTTCTTTTGAGATTTTCTAAGTTCTATTTGAGAAAAAATGGGCTCATACTTAGTTTTTATTAAATCTTGGTACTCATGATGTTTGGATTCCTTCAATTCTTTTGGATCAGTAATCGAATCTTTTTCTTTTAAATGATCTGTTTTATATGTTTCTCCCTGATTATGTTTTAATATCTTTTCCGATTCTGGTTCTTGTATAAGCTCTGATTTTTGATCAAATGACTTTTCTGATTTCTTATCTGATATATTCTCTAAATAATGTTCTGATATAAGCTCGGATTCTTGATCTGGTATTTTTTCTAATTCTTGTTCTGGTTCAATCTCTTGTACTTTATCTCGATTTTCCTGTTGTTCGTTTAATTGCTCAAGATAATCCTGAAGAGGTATAAATTCCCAGTCTGGTTGACGAGGCACCGGTTCTCCCGTTTCTGGATTAATAAGCTCCAATTCTTTTTCTAACTCTTCTTTGGGTTTATCTTCAGATTCATTCAGAAATTCCTGCTCCGGATGATCTAAATGTTCACTCATAGGTTCAATATCTGGCGAAAATTCGGGTTCTTGTTCAGAGGCATAATCAGAATTATAGCTCCCTTCCTCCATTAATTCTATAATTTCTGGTGGCTCGGCAGGTTTTTCTGCTTTCCCTTCTGGAGTAATTAATTCAAACTCATCAATCTCCTCAGGCTTTCCTTGTAGGTTTTGCTCAGAAATATTCTGAGATTCAGAATCTATCACTCGTTCTAGCTGTTCTTCGGGATTTTCTGAAGGAGATAAGATTGTTTCTGTCCCTTCTCTACTCAAATTAGATTCATAATCATTTTCATTATCAGGGGGATCTTTTACTGGTTCAAATTTATCATCTCCCCAATCATAGTCTTCATCAGGATTGTACTCATCTCCCCAATCATAGTCTTCATCAGGATTGTACTCATCTCCCCAATCATAGTCTTCATCAGGATTGTACTCATCTCCCCAATCATAGTCTTCATCTGGATTATACTCATCTTCCCATTCGTAATCCTCATCAGGATTAAATTCCCTTTCCTGAAATTCTTTCTCAGGATCAGTTTCAGGATTAATGTCTGGTTCCCCTTCTTCGTATTCTTCACCAGATTCACTAATAGATAATCTCCTCAGATTAAAGCTGTAACCATAATTTTTATTCAATCCTTTTCTTTAAGTTTTGATGTTTCCTTGTCTGACTTATCCACTAATAAATTAGTGTCGGAGTTTAATGAATTCCCACAAGAACTACTAAAATTATTATAAGTTTTTATAGAATTTTTGCATAAGGGACATACATTCTCAATTCGATTAATAGTGTGATTTGTCAATTTTTCATATTTGAAATCTAATATCATTCTTTCAAGAATATTTAAATAAAAATTCCTAGATCAATATCGAAGTTTTTCTTTTAAATATAAAAAATTAATTCAAAAGATGAGAAAAGTTTAAATCTTGATTTACTGGAGTTAATACATTTTTATTATAATAATATCTATATATGGTATCTTCTACAGTGGAAAGCCTTTGATTATGAAGAAATAAATAGACAACCCACTTCGAACGAAATGCGCGAAGTAAAGAGTTATGCTAAAGAGTTAAGTATAATTTTTAAGCCTGTATCATAATATATAATTAATCAAAATTAAATTATGAATCTTTTAATCCAATTTTTCAGATGCTGAAGCACCCGAATTAATCTCTGAAATTGCTTTAGGAATGCAACACGGTTTAACAGTTCATGATATCGCAGAAACTATCCATAGTCATCCAACAATATCTGAAATGGTATTGGAAGGTTCTGAATCTGTCGTAGGTAAAGCAATCCATAAGAAAGGACGTCCTATTCACCATTAATTTAATATGAATATTTTTTCTTTCATATATTATTTTTTTTTCTATAAAGCGGTTTTAATGAAATAAAATGAACCATAAGTAGGGGGTTCCTATTCATCATCTCCCCTATTTTTTGAATACTCTTTTTGATCAATGATTAATATTAAATGACTGATTTCGATATATTTGATCGATATTCGTTATTAATATTATGGTAACTTAACATAGATTCCCTTCGATTTTTGATATGTGACTCCTTTCAAGAATTGATTATTACTAATTTATGCTTGAGGCGATCATTCTCGCAAAGCTGTTTTATGTTATGCGACGGAGAAAATATCGGAAATGATCACGTTTATATATGATCATTTCTATACAATACTTGAGGTGAGTAAGTAAAATGGATAGTATAAGATCGAAGAAAAAGGCACTCAAGAATTTTGAGAATATAAAGGACGCCGTAAAAGGTTTATATGAGATTTTAGAGCTTTCCCTGAATGAACATGATTTTTATTATAAAGCAGGTAAAGATAACATTACAGCAATTTATAAGAATCTCATAGAGTTATTGTTAAATGAATATGGGCTTCGTCAACTTTTAAAGAAGATCCAGAACTCAGAAGTAGATTTGAACATCGTGCTTAATGAGTATTTAGCAAATGCCTAATAAATTTTTTTTACTGATTTCTTTCTTACTAAATTTTTGAAAATATCCTAGTTGTATTACTTATATTACTATAATACCAGTTCCCTGACCTCGTCCGTTGAATACTCACCTCACTCATTGTCCTATATATTCATGGAGATATCAGGGAACTGACCCTTTTACTTTTTTTCGGAATAATTAACCTTTAATGAAAAATAATATTAATTTATTTCATAATCCGCTTAATAGAGGTGTGACATTACATTAAAAAATAAAGAGTCATTACAAAAGATTATCATAAATTTCTTAATCTATAAAAATTGAAATGGCAAAAAATGGGATATAAAATGGTATTAAATAGAAACTTTAAAAATGTCAAGAAATGGGAAAAATCCTTTAAGAAATTTTTGAAGGAAATGCCAACTAATGCTATATTGTGTTCCTTAATTACATCAGGTTTTGCCTCGATTTCTATAAAAGAACGAGTTGGACAGGAGGTTTTGAAGCGAAATCCAGATAAAAATGACTTGAGTATTATCATCAAATATGTGGAGTCTTTAAGAGATCAAGCTTGGCAGGAATTCTTGAATCAAAACCCAAATGAAATCGAACTTGGGTGGGTTGTTAAAAACGTGGAATCTCTAAGAGAGCAAGCTTGGCAGATACTCTTAATGCAAAACCCAACTATTACAAACCTGTGTTTAATTATCCAAAAAGTGGAGCCTTTGAGAAAACAAGCCTGGCAGGTACTCTTGAAACTAAATCCAAATAATGACGAACTTGGGTGGGTTATTGAAAACATAGAATCTTTGAAAGATCAGGCTGGGCAGAAACTCTTGGAGAAAAATGAGCAAGATCCAAATCTTCTTGATCTAGCTCTAATCATTCACTATGTGCCAACTTTAAGATATAAAACTTTAAAATTGGCTGATGATCGTGGATTGTTAAATGAGCTGGAAAATATAATAGGATAGAGGGAGTATATTTTGTTAAATAAATTTAAATAATATTAGAAACTACATAAAAGAAAAAAATTATTAGAAATCAGGTGAACGCTATCACTAAATGTTTTATTTGTAAACAAGAAGTATTTGAAGAAAGTCTTGAAAGAACTTTAATTTGTTTTTGTAACCATACTTTAGGTATAGTATGTGATAATTGTCTTGATTTATATGATTGGAAATATTTACCAGAAAATATGAGATGTCCAAAATGCGGGAGGACATTATTTGCATTAAGAGATATAATGTACATACACCGTAAGAAGTATGGATTGTGAATCTACTTAGTTTCTTGCGTAGTTTCTTTCAAAGTTTAAAAGTTTTCTGAGTCAACAAATATAAATATGATAAGCTGATATTGATAAGTTAGAGAAAATGGCTCAAAATTTAAATAAAAAAAGAAATGTTAATATAAGAGAAAGATTTTTGAAAGGTGTGGGGTATAACATCGATTCAACAGTTAGGAGTCTTAGTAATTTCAAGTGGTCCAAAAATGTCAAGTGGTTAGCTTATTCTGGTCCATCCATAAACAAAATCGAGAATCTTGAAACTTTAAAAGATTTGGAATATTTGAGATTAAATGGGGGAAGAATCTCAAAAATAGAGAATCTTGATGGTCTTAAAAGTTTGAAGTTTTTGGATTTAAGTGTAAATAATATCTCTGAGATTGAAGGATTAGAAAATCTCAAGAATTTAGAAATTTTACGATTTGGAAATTCATTTGAGACGAGTGGTGGAAATCCTATAAAAAAAATTAAAGGGCTTGATAATTTAAGAAATCTAAAAGAATTAAGTTTTATTCAGAATGAAATAACCGATATGAGTGGATTAGAAAATCTAAAAAATTTAGAGATTTTAGATCTCAGAGCAAATAAAATTACTGAAATTAAAGGGTTCGACAGTCTTAATAATTTAAAAGAGCTTTATCTCGGTACAAATCAGATTATAGAAATTAGAGGTCTTAATGATCTTAAAAAGTTAGAGATCTTGTGGTTAGGAGGCAATAAAATAACAAAAATAAATGGTCTTGCTAATTTAAGTAATTTGAGGGAATTATACTTGGATTTTAATAAGATCACAGAAATAACAAATCTTAATTCACTTGAAAAGTTAGAGAGATTGTATTTACATTGCAATAACATTTCAAAAATAGAAGGTTTAGAAAATTTAATTAATCTAGAGATTCTGAGTTTAGATGGTAATGAAATTTCAGAGATACAAGGCTTAGACACCATTAAAAATCTAAGACAATTGGATTTAAGTCGCAATAAAATTTCCGAAATTAAGGGAATAGAGAATTTAGTGAATTTAGATCAATTAGGACTTCATGATAATCCTATTAAGAGGATTTCTGGGATTGAATCACTGAAAAGGTTGAAGATCTTTGGAATAAAGAACCTTATGCTAGAACAACAATAAAAAGCATTCGATAAAGGAAATTTTAAATAAAGTATAATAAAGGCTCAATAATTGATTAAAATCGTATTAATTGAAGAGAAGTTAGCAAAATTTTATCACTAAGTTATCCGATTCAATATTGAAGATATTAAATAAGCGATCATTCAGTTTAGTATTTGAATCTATTTTTGTAATATTTATTAATTGCATGGTTAGAGAAGATTTGTGTTCTGTTACTATAATACCAGTTCCCTGACCTCGTCCGTTGAATACTCACCTCACTCATTGTCCTATATATTCATGGAGATATCAGGGAACTGCCCTTTTTACTTTTTCTGAAATATTCTGAGTATATTAAAAAATAAAACGTAGGCTTTAATTATAAAATATCAGATTCTATTATTTGAATACTAAATAAGATTATGAAAAAAAGATTTTGCATCTTGTATGATTTAATATGAAAATTATTTAAATTTCATATTATTTTAAACTTCATTATAAGCTAAAATGGTGATATTATGAATAAAATTGTAGTTATAGTTGGAGGAGTAATTGGAGTATTGGCATCTATTCTATGGTTATTTGAACCTTCACTTGGTTGGTGGGAAGTTACTGTTAAGTTAATTGGAACTGAAGGGGGTTATATTAATCCTTTTGGATATGGAAGTAATACGATTAATTCAGATATTGAGTTTCATGGACCTTTACTTCTAATAGGAGGAATTGTGTTTTTAGCGGCCTCTATATTAGCAATTGTTTCTGCGATTAAAGAGAAAAAAGAACTTTCAATCTTATTTGCGTTTGTCATGGTTGGTGGTTTAGGACTCTTTTGCTATGGGTTAGCTATGATTGAGAATTTACAGGATATATTATCTGGTTTAAGTTGGTGGACTGGGGAAGATTATATTGTGTTTTGGGGAAGCAAAGATTTAGGAATATTAGGGGATTGGGCGTGGAGATTGGGAAATGGTTTTTTTATTGCTATTGGAGCGTTTATTGTCACTTTAATTGGTACACTTGTAAAAGATTAAACCCTTTCTTTTTTTTTTAATTTTAAAATCGCATTAAAAGCTTTTTATATAAATAGAAATACACCCCAATACACCCCAATCAATATTATAAAGGATAGAAACGTTGGCTTACCTAAGATTTTTACTACTTCTTTAAAATTCGTTTTAAAATATTCTGTACTATATGCCACACATGGATGAATTGGAGTAATCAGATATCCGAGAAAAATTGAGGTATAGATAAAAACAAAATCTAAGATTGACATGGTGAGAACAGTATATTGTACAAGGTATATAGGGACTAATATTGAAATGGGTAATTGAATGCGTCCAGTTGCGAATCCAAGAAAAAATCCAATTAAGATAAAAAGGAAAACGGACAAGTTTATACTAGCAATTTCTTCAGGAGCCCCAGAAAGAATAAAAACTTCTAAAAACAAGAACATAGAAAAAATAATAAAGGGAAAGCGCCATATTTTCATCCTTTTTGATATATCCTTCACACTTAAAAGGCTCATATTTCCAAATCGCGATGCTAACCATATACTAAAAATAAGACCAACAAGAAGAAATAATTCTGGAACAGCGAAGTTAAAAAAAGTCCTTCCGATGAAATCAATAATAGGTGCAATAATAATTGGAAGCAGATTATGGAAGGCTCTCTTAAGATCTCTTTCGCCTTGTTCTGAAAAAGGAGTAACCTTTTGAACCATTATATAATATCCTATAAACCACATTACAATAAGGCTTGGTAATAATGCAATTACTAATATATAGAGATTAATAGTGGTAAGTACACTTGCAACTATTAATGATGAAGATAATGGATAAATCAGGATTAGCATATGCCGAAACCATACATTAATAGAGACCTTTTTGTTTATATCCTCCTCAGAACCAATATGATCTACAATAGGTGCTGACATTAAAGCACCTCCAGGAACAGGTAATAATCCGAATAGTGCTGGCATCATCATAAGAGAAGTCTTTTTCGAAACTCGCATTTTCTGAATCATTTCCATCATTAATCCAGATTCTTCCATTAAACCCCCTAAAATGGGAATAAGTGCAACAATAACCATTAACACTAAAATAGAGGGATCTGTTAGTACATTGATTAATGATTGTAGGATATTAGTTCCAGCTAAAATAGCAAAACCTATTGCACCTAGGGATAATATAATACCTAATTCATACTTAGAAAGAACCATTACTATAGCGATAACAATGATAAAACTTAACCATGCGGGGAGCATAATTTTAAGTAAAAATTAAAGTTGATATTTTAAAGAATTAATTCTAAAAATTATAGTTTTTTACAGAACTGAGTGTTAATCTCAAAAAAAGAAAAAGCCCCCTCAATACCCACCTCACTCATTGTCCCTTTTTTTTGTAAGGAGATATGAGGAACCTGATCAGTCTGTTCATTTGTTCGTTCTTCGTTCTATTTTGTGCTTTGCTTTTTCTGCACAGCTATCAAACAAAAATATAAAGTTGAGAAAAAAAAATTCTCTATTACTCAGACCCTAACTGTTTGTCTAAATCGATTATTAATGGAACCTCTTTCTCGTCCTTTTTCACCACAACTTTCAAGACCCCACCTTCTATCTTCGCACTTACCGCCTCTATCTTTGAAACTCCACACTTTACACTCGATTTCAAGCATGTTTGTGCCTCATCATATAACACGCACTTCGTACAACAGAACCCAACTGGCATGTAACCAACTATCGAACATTGATCATATGCTTCACAATTACAATTATTACACATTTTTTTTCATACCTTTTTATAAAGTATTTATTAATTTTTTATAAAATTTTTTGTTTCAATATTTATTTTTTATTACTAAGATAATATTAGCACTTTTCATATTTAAGTATTACCGTTTTCCGACATATTGTGTTTTGAAAACAATCATTTATGAAAGAATCGATCATGTGATGCCGTTTTTAATACGCGATTGCCAGATACGGATCATTCATAAGTCAAAAAGATATTTTTATAGAAATATGTACGTAAAAATTATCGGGATTGATCAAACTCATTTTCATGATCGATCGTCAAAATTATTTCTGAAGAAATCTAACATAATAGATATATTTTGATCACTTTTGATCATCAAATACGATTTGAATGAAGTTTTCCAATGAAATATAAATTAAAAAGTTATTAAGAATAAAAGAAATACACGAGGAGGGAAATTTCTTGCTCAAAATAGAACGCAAAAAGTGAGAAATTGATAATTCAAAACAAATATAAACGATTTGGTTATTAGAATTTTCTAAAAAATTTATTAAATCCCTATTATTTTTCTAACCATCTAGTAGATGGATAAAAAAACTTTTAGACATGTCTGTAATAAATTTTGAATTTCGAAATGAAGTATTAAAACATAATGCTTCTTTAAGTTACTGCTATCAGTGTAGTACTTGTAGTGGTGGTTGCCCTGTTGCTCTGCTAACTGAAGGAGGATATAATCCTAGGAAAATTATAGAAGAAGCGATTTTAGGGTTGCAAGATAAATTGGTACAGAAGCAAGATCCAAATCCTTGGCTTTGCTCGACATGTCAGACATGTGTTGAGCTGTGTCCTCAAAAGGTTGAGATAACAGAAATTTTAACATTAATCAAAAATGAATGCTTCAATATTGGGAATGTTCCTGAAGCTTTTATTTCACAAGGAAAGGCTGTTTTAGAAAACGGAGTTGCGCTTCCCTATTCAAAAGCGATTCTTACCAGAAGGGAGAAACTGGGACTTCCTTCTATAAAAACAGCGCCTATTGATGAAGTAAAGAAAATATTACAAGAAACAAAATTTGAAAATCATATTCCAAAGGAGTGAGCAAAAAGTATGTCATACGATTTATTTTTAGGGTGTGTAATACCTGCAAGACTTCCATTCTTAGAAGCATCTTCGAGAAAAGTATTCGAAAAGCTTGGAATTAAATTGAACGATGTTGATGGGTTTAGTTGTTGTCCTGATCCTACGGGAATAGAACTAATAGATCATAAAACTTGGTTGGCATTAGGAGCGAGAAATTTAAGTTTATCGAATAATAATGGAGGAATCATTTCTTTTTGTTCGGGTTGTGTTGAGACTCTTAAAGGAGTTAATTATTACATAAACAAAGATCCTGAAGCAAAAAATGAAGTAAATAAAGTTTTAAAGAAAGTTGGCAAAAAGTATGAGGGTAAGACTAAAGTAAAGCATTTTGCTGAAGTTCTTTATGAAAATCTTGATAAGGTAAGGGAGAATGTAGTGCATCCTTTAACTGGATTTAGAGTGGCAGTTCATTATGGATGCCACTATCTAAGACCTTCAGAGATTATTAATTGGGATGATCCTTTTGAACCGACTACAATAGATGAGATTGTGAAGGCATTAGGAGCAGATTCTATAGATTATGAATTGAAAATGGACTGTTGTGGAAATCCACTTGAAAAATCAGATAAAGAATTATCTTTACAGATGATAAATAATAAATTCGAATCAATTCAAGAAGCGGGAGCTAATTGCGTGACTTTAGTCTGTCCTGCATGCTTTCAGCAATTTGATTTTAATCAAAAGGAATTGAGTAAAGAAAGAGAGACTGCATATAATTTTCCTGTTTTTTATCTTTCAGAATTAGTAGCGCTCGCATTTGGGTTTAAGCCCGAAGAATTAGGGTTTAATTTTCATCGAATTCGACCTAGCGAGTTATTAGAAGGATTTTAATCTTTAAAAAAAGTATAAATTAAGTTTACAAAAATAAATTAAAAGAATTGATAGAACCATGGGATTAACAGAAGTAAAGACATTCGAAAATTTGCAGAATGATGTGATCTCAGTTAATAGATGTTGTGCTTGTGGTGCGTGCGTAGCATATTGTGAGAATCAAGCATTTAATGTTATTGAAATGGATAATTATACTCCAAAGTTCAAGACTGATAAAAGTGTTGAAAATTGTAAAGAATGTGGGTATTGTTATTATATTTGTCCGCAAACGGAACCTTTATTAGACAGATTAAAAGAAAAACACTTAGTTAAAGATGAACTGGGTAATATTATTGATATTTTTGCGGCTAAAACCACTAATGAGCAGATTGGAAAAATTGGACAAGATGGTGGAATTGTATCAACCATTTTAACCTATTTATTTGACACAAATAATATTGATGCTGCGGTTGTATCAGAATATGATGAGAATTTTAAACCCATACCCAAAATAATATACCGTAAGGATGATTTAGTGAAATCAGCGGGTACGAGATATTCAATCTCATCTAACATTTTACCTTTAAAAGATTTAAATCAAGTCGCAGAAGATATTATTTCTCAAAAGAAACGAATTTATGATAGCGATCAATTACGACTTGCATTTATTGGAACACCATGTCAGTGTAGAGCTATTAGTAAGATGAAGCTTTTGAATATTAAGCCCGCACATGTTATAAGTATAGTAATTAATCTTTTTTGTTTTGAAAATTTTGATTATGATAAATTGATGAATACATTAAAGTCAAAATCTGAAATTAATCCTTCAGACATTAAAAAAACAAATATTAAGAAGAACTTTTTTGTCACCTCGAAAGATGATTCTGTTAAGGAAATAAATATTAAGGATCTTGATGGTGCTGTAAGAAATCATTGTCATGAATGCGATGAATTTGTAGGACGATATTCAGATCTTAGTATTGGGTCCTCTGGGGCTCCTGCAGGTTATTCAATGATTCTTACCCGAACTGAAAAGGGACGAAGTTTAATAGATTCATTACTTGCCACGGGATATATTGAACGATATATTATTCCAGCAGATCAGATTTCAGAATGGCAACCTAAAAAAATCAATTGGTTAAAGAAAATGACTTCACTTAAGGTGAAAAAATAATAAAAGGTGAAATAAGTGGCTAAAAATTCTAAAAGTGTTATAATCATAGGAGCTGGTATCGCAGGTATTCAAGCTGCTTTAGATTTAGGAGATATGGGAATAAAAGTGTATTTAATTGAAAAAAATCCTGTGATTGGAGGTAAAATGGCACAATTGGACAAAACATTTCCAACTTTAGACTGTTCAATTTGTATTTTAGCACCGAAATTATCAGAATGCTATAGGCACCCAAATATTACTTTACATACACTTTCAGAAGTAAGTAATGTTGAGGGCACCAGTGGAAATTTTACTGTAGATATTTTTAAACGCGCACGTTATGTAAAGGAAGAGGTGTGTACTAATTGTGGCGATTGTGCTTCAATTTGCCCTGTAAGGGGTGTACCAAATTATTTTGATGCTAATTTGAAAAATATGGCAGCAGCATATATTCCATTTCCTTCAGCGGTTCCCCCAGTGCATATAATTGATAAAAATTCGTGTGTTTATTTAAATTATGGAATTTGCGGACTTTGCGCTAAAAATTGTGGAGCTGAAGCAATAGATTTCTCACAGAAAGATGAAACAATAAAGATTGATAATGTTGGTTCTATAATTGTTGCCCCCGGATATGGTTTATTAGAAGATGTCAGTCCGCTTACGAGATATGGCTATGGAAAATATAAAAACGTTGTGACCGCTTTAGAATTCGAGCGATTAATTTGTGCTTCTGGTCCATTGGAAGGGCATTTAAAAAGGCTTTCTGATGGGAACGAACCTAAGAAGCTTGCTTTTCTGCAATGTATAGGATCCCGTTCAGATAGAGATCAGAAATATTGTTCTTCTATATGTTGTATGTATACAACAAAAGCGGCAATGATTGCATATGAACACAATAATGAGTTAGAATCATATGTGTTTTATATTGATATGAGAGCAGGAGGAAAAGGATTTCAAAATTTTCTACGTAGAGGAGCAAATGAATATGAGATCAAATATATCAAAAGTAAAATATCTCATATTGAGGTTGACGAGGAAGAAAGTCCTATTATAACATATGAAGATTATGATACATCTGTAATTAAGCAGATGAAAGTAGACTTAGTAATTTTAGCGACCTGTATTATTCCATCCCCTGGGATTGAAAAGTTAGCAGATGTATTAGGAATTGAATTAAATGATTATAAATTTATAAAAACACATCCATTTTTACCGGTAGAAACGAGTGTGGAAGGTATCTTCACATGTGGTTGTGCTCGTGAACCGATGGATATCCCTCGCTCTGTTGCTGAAGCTAGTGGGGCAGCAGCACGAGCAGCGGAAGTAATTAAAGGAGGTTAAAACGAATATGAGTGAAAAAAAGGATAAAGATGTTCGAGTTGGGGTTTTCGTTTGTAGTTGTGGTTCGAATATAGGAGGTTTAATAGATGTTAAAGAAGTGGCAGAATATGCGAAATCTTTACCCAATGTTGTATTTACCCAAGATAATTTATATACTTGTTCAGAGACAGGATTAGCCCAAATTAAAAAGGGAGTAACTGAACATAACTTAAATCGGGTAGTTGTTGCTTCATGCACTCCAAGAACTCATGAACCTCTTTTTCGTGAAACTATCAAAGATGTGGGGCTTAACGAGTATCTATTTCAATTTGTAAATATTCGCGATCAATGTACCTGGGTTCATATGAAATATCCTCATGAAGCTCTTGAAAAAGCTAAAGAAGTTATTCGAATGGGGGTAGCAAAAGTATCTAAATTGGAAGCTCTTGAAAATATTGTGGTTGATGCAACTCCTACTGCTATGGTCATTGGAGGGGGTGTTTCAGGAATAACTTCTGCTCTTAGCCTAGCCAATCAAGGATTTGAGACTCACTTAGTAGAAAAAGATGCTCAATTAGGAGGAAAATTGAATGTTCTGAATAAATTATTTCCTACAGGGCAAGATGCCAGTGAGCTTTTAGAAAGCTTAAAAGAAAGGGTTAAAAATAACTCGAATTTAACTGTTTATACTTCGGCAAAAGTAACTAATATTGAAGGATTTGTAGGAAATTATGAAGTAGAAGTCCAGCAAAATGGTAAAACTACTAATTTAAAGATAGGAGTCATCGTTGTTGCTGTTGGAGCGTCTTTACTAACACCTACTGGAAAATTTGGTTATGATGGAAAGAAAAGGATCACCCAGTACGAATTAGAAGAGAAACTTAAGAATAATGACGTTAAAGCTAATAACATTGTAATGATACAATGTGTAGGCGCTCGTAATGATGAAAGAAAATACTGCTCTAATGTTTGTTGTATGAGCGCTTTGAAAAATGCTTTATTAATTAAAGAAAAAAATCCTGATGCTAATATCACAATTTTATTTAGAGATTTGTATACTCCTGGAACTCTTTATGAAGAGTATTATAGAAGAGCAAGGGAAGCGGGAGTTATATTTCTGAGTTATAAACTCGAAAAGGAACCTATTGTAGAGGAAAATACCATAAAAGTTTATAATGAATATATTGGAGAAGAAATAAGTGTACCCTACGATTTGTTAGTATTATCAACACCTTTAATCGCAAATGATGGTAATAAAGAGCTTGCTCAAATGCTTAAGGTACCTTTAGAAGAAAATAAATTCTTTTTGGAAGCTCATGTAAAATTGAGACCTATGGACTTTGCAACTGATGGTGTTTTTATATGTGGTGCCGCAAAATGGCCAGTTGATATTACAGAATCAATAACTCAAGGGTATGCTGCAGCAGGAAGAGCGAGTACAATTATATCCCATGATACTATCGAAGTAGAGGGAGCAACATCATTCCTTCCTGATTATAATAGAGATTTATGTACTGGATGTGAAGTTTGTATTAATGTATGTCCCTATAAAGCAATAAGTAAGAATGAAGATGATGAGATTGTAATTACTCAAGTCCTTTGTAAAGGATGCGGAGTTTGCGGAGCTACTTGTACTAATCATGCTATAATAATAAGGCATTTTACGGATGAGCAAATTTTATCTGAAATATATGCATTTGGAGGAAGTTAAGATTATGGATTTCGAACCGAAAATATTAGGATTTTTATGTAATTGGTGTTCCTATGCAGGAGCAGATTTAGCGGGAGTTAGTAGAATGCAATATCCCCCTAATATACGAGTAATAAGGGTTATGTGTAGTGGTCGAATAGATCCCCAATTTATTTTTGAAGCACTTCGAGTTGGTGCTGATGGTGTTATTGTTTTAGGATGCCATTTAGGCGATTGCCATTATCTAGAAGGAAATTATGAAGCTGAGAAAAAATTTGATATGGTGAAACGATTCCTAAAACTAATTAATTTTGATAATAGGGTTAGATTGGATTGGGTTTCTGCTTCTGAAGGTGCCAGATATGCTCAGGTTATTACAGAATTTACAGATCATATTAAAGCACTAGGACCATCTCCAATTGGAGGAGATAATCCTGACAAAAAAATACTTAATAATTTAAAAGCTATTGAAGATGCTGCTTCAGGTGATCGAATGAGAGCACTTGTAGGAAGAGAAAGAAAGATTACAGAACAAGAAAATGTATATGGAGAACAAGTCGACTTGGAGAAATTTAATAAAGTTTTTGATTCAGCTATTGTGGAAGAATATCAACGACATAGAATTTTAGTTTCATTAGAAGAAGATACAAAATCTATTAAAAGTCTGGCTGCTGAATTAGAAATTGATCCTAGTGTTGTATTAGAACATATTGTATGTTTAAAGAGTCGAGGTCAAATTGACTTCGGAGAATTTATGGGAATTACTCCAATGTTTTTTAAAATGTGAGGAGAGGAAAAATGGAAAAAGTAGGAGCTGTAATGGTTGTTGGCGCTGGAATAGGGGGATCCCAATCAGCGCTTGATTTAGGTGATTCAGGCTATAAAGTTTACTTAATTGAATCTACCACTAGTATTGGTGGTGTAATGGCCCAATTGGATAAAACTTTTCCCACAAATGACTGTGCAATGTGTATAGTCAGCCCTAAGTTGGTAGAAACAGGTAGACATCAGAACATTGATTTGAGCATTAACTGCGAAATTCTTAATGTTTCGGGAGAAGCTGGTAATTTTACTGTCAAAGTAAAGAAAAATTCCCTCTATATTAATCCCGATATATGTACAGGTTGTGGAGTTTGTGGCCGTAATTGTCCAGTTGAGGCAATTGATTTATTCAATGAGGGATTAGCAAGATATCACGCAACTTCTGTGAAATATCCTCAAGCAGTACCACTAGTATATGCAATTAATAAGGAATATTGTATTGGATGTGGAGTATGTGCTGGGGTGTGTAAAGCTAAAGCAGTTGAGTATGATCGAGATGATGAGATTGTCGATATCAACGTGGGGGCTATAATTTTAGCACCTGGATTTGACGAATTTGTTCCTCAAGCAGCTAATAAGTATGGTTATGGGAAATTTAAAAATGTGGTCACCAGTATTGAGTTTGAACGTATTTTATCTGCTTCAGGACCTTATGCTGGAAAAGTGCTTAGACCTTCTGATGGTGATATACCTGAAAAAGTTGCTTTTCTTCAGTGCATAGGGTCTCGAGATTATACAGGAGAAGGACAGCCTTATTGTTCTTCAGTATGTTGTATGTATACTGCAAAAGAAGCTGTAATCGCCCATGAACATCAACATGAAGTAAAACCTACCATTTTTAGTATGGATATTAGAGCTTACGGAAAAGATTTTGATAAATATATTATTAAAGCTCAAGAAGAATATGGAGTTCGTTATATTAGAAGTAGAATATCTTCTGTAACTGAAATCCCTGAGACAAAAGATTTAAGACTTCGCTATGAGACGGAGGATGGAAAAGTTATAGAAGAAGATTTTAATATGGTAGTTCTAAGTGTTGGATTAAATCCTCCTAATGATGCCAAGTATCTTGCTGAGAAATTTGGAATTGAATTGAATGAATATAGTTTCGCAAAAACAGATATTTTTAATCCAGTTCAAACAACGAAAGCAGGAATTTTTGCATGTGGTGCTTTTTCCCAGCCTAAAGATATCCCTGAAACAGTCACTCAAGCAAGTGCGGCTGCGGGATGCGTAAACCAATTGCTATATGAAAAAAGAGGAACATTAATTACAGAAAAGAGTCTACCACCAGAAATTTTTGTTGCTGGACAACCACCACGTATAGGTGTATTTATTTGCCATTGCGGAATTAATATTGGTGGTTATGTAGATGTTCCAGAAGTAACGAGATATGCAAAAACACTCCCGAATGTGGTGATGTCAGATCGTAATTTATATACATGTTCTGCTGATACACAGGGAATAATAAAAGAAAAAATAGAAGAATTTCATCTTAATCGGGTTATAGTCGCATCATGTACTCCACGAACTCATGAACCGTTATTCCAAGAGACAATTAGGGAAGCGGGATTAAATAGATATTTATTTCAAATGGCAAATATCCGCGATCAATGTAGCTGGGTTCATATGAAACAACCAGAACAAGCTACTCAGAAAGCGAAAGACTTAGTGAGAATGGCAGTAAATAAAGCAAGGCAGATAGCTCCAATTGACAGAATAAAGCTTCCAGTAACTAAAAAAGCACTAGTAATTGGTGGAGGTATAACTGGTATGGTCGCTGCACTTAATTTTGCCAGTCAGCAAATTGATACTTATTTAGTGGAAAGGGAAGCTGAATTAGGAGGTTTTGCTAAATATATATATCACACTCTTGAAGGAGGAGACGTTCAAGCATATTTAAAAGATCTTATTAATCAGGTTAAATCTAATAAATTTATTAATGTTTATACTAATGCTGAATTAGAAGAGCTTAATGGATATATTGGAAACTTTAAATCAACAGTGATTTATGGTGAGAAGAATGAAAGAGCTGAATTTGATCATGGCGTTGTTGTTGTAGCTACCGGTGCGAATGAATATAAACCAAAGGAATATCTCTATGGTCAGAATGAAAATGTTATTTTACAATCCGAATTTGAAGAGATGTTAAACACTGATAGTATTATTAAGAATAAAAAATCAGTAGTTATGATTCAATGTGTTGGTTCACGAAATGAGGAACATCCTTATTGTAGTAAAATGTGTTGCGCAGAAGCTATTAAGAACGCCTTATTAGTTAAAAAAATAAATCCATCAACTGAAGTGACTATTCTATTTCGAGATATTAGAACCTACGGTTTTAAGGAAAAATATTATAGAAAAGCAAGAGAAGAAGGCATAATTTTTATTCGATATGATGAAAATTCTCCTCCAGAAATAAGTACAGAAAATTCTTCATTAAATGTTAATGTTAATTCTGTAAAAGCGGGAAACTTATCAATACCCGCAGATTTATTAGTATTAAGTGCTGGGATAGTTGCATCTCATGAAGATAATGAAGAACTTGCTAAAATGTTAAAAGTACCTTTAAATGATGATAATTTTTATTTGGAAGCTCATGTTAAGCTTCGCCCAGTTGACTTCGCAACAGAAGGAGTTTTTGTTGCGGGATTAGCTCACTGTCCAAAAACCATAGAAGATTCAATTTCACAGGCAAATGCTGCTGTTTCAAGAGCATGTACCATTCTCTCTAAAGATGAAATTGAAGCGGAAGGGAAAACAGCTGTGATTGATGTTGCTCGTTGTATAGGGTGCGGTATGTGTGTAGAAAATTGCGCTTACAATGCAATAGAGTTAATTGAAGATAGACGATTTGGATTAGTAGCATCAATCAATCAGGCTTTATGTAAAGGATGTGGAGCTTGTAGTGGGAACTGTCGATGTAGTGCCATCGATATATTAGGCTTTACAGCCGAACAAATATATGCTATGATAACAGGAAGGTTATAAAAAATGACTGAAACAGTTTTAGAAGAAAAGAAAGTTGATAAGAATTGGGAACCAAAAATTGTTGCATTTTTATGTAATTGGTGTTCTTATGCAGGAGCAGATTTGGCAGGAGTAAGCAGGATCCAATATCCTCCAAATATAAGAATTGTAAGAGTTCCTTGTTCTGGACGGGTTAATCCCTATTTTATTATAAAAAGTTTAACAGATGGATGGGATGGGGTTGTCATAAGTGGATGCCATCCCGGAGATTGTCATTATATTAGTGGAAATCTCGTAGCTAGGAGACGTTTTGCAATATTAAAGGAACTTCTTGAATTTTTTGGGATTGAACCAGGCAGGGTTAATTTTATGTGGGCTTCTGCCGCTGAAGGAGAGCGTTTTGCTGTACTTATTAGAAAAGCGACAAAAATAGTTAAAGAATTAGGTCCAAATACAAAATTCCAGAGGGAATGGTGTTAAGAATGGGAATAGAACAAGATAATAAGGAAATTATAAGTTCAATAAGAGAAAATGCTAAGAATTTACTTAGCGAAAATCAAGTTGATGTAGTAATTGGCTATTCTGAAGGTACTGTACCTTTAAGTTCTACTCCAATTATTATTAGAAGAGTTGAAGATATAGAAAAATTAACATGGAATAATTTATGCTATATGAATTTAGCTAGATATTTAGCTCCATTAATGCCCCAACTTTGTGATTCAGAAGGTAAATCACTGAGAATCGGAATAGTAGCTAAAGGGTGTGTAGGCCGAGCAATAAACCTTTTAGCTGTGGAGAAACAAGTTGATCTGGATAAAATAAAGATGATTGGATTTAATTGTAATGGGATTGTAAACAGAAGCAAAATCGCTTTGGAAATTGGAGAAAAGGAGATTCTTGAAGTAAATATATCTGGTAATGAAATTATTGTAAAAGGGAGAGATTGGGAAAAGAGATTTCCCTATGATCAATATATTAATGAACTATGTAAAGTGTGTCAAGTAAAATCTCCTTCAAGTACTGAGGCTAATTGTGTAGGTGAATGTCAAGAACTTGAAACCATAAATGATGAATTTTCAGATATTACTGAGTTTGAAACTAAATCTGCTGGGGAAAAATGGGAATATTTTAAAGAAATTTTGCAAGTATGTACTCTTTGTTATAGTTGTCGTCAAGCATGTCCTGTGTGCTATTGTAATCTTTGTTTTGTTGATCAAAATAAGCCTGTATGGTTTGGGAAAACCACTGAGTACCAAGATATATTTACATTTCATTTAGTTCGAGCACAACATTTAGCAGGTAGATGCGTAGCGTGTGGAGCATGCTCATCAGTATGTCCAGTTGGTATAGATTTGAATTTTATCACTAGGAAATTAGAAAAAATCGTTAAAGAACGATATAATTATACTTCTGGGCTAAATGCAGAAAAGGTTCCTCCAATGATGGATTTTAAAATGGAGGATGCACAAGAATTTATGTTAGAGGAGGATTAAAAAGGTGAACTGAAAAATGGATCAAAAAATATTGAAAAAAGATCAAATTGGAAAATTTTATAATGAATTCGCTGGAGAGTATGATTTTTATGCTCCTATAAATAAAAAGGGTAGTATAGTATTCGAAAAGATTGAAAATCCAGAGGATATTGTATTAGATTACCTAAATTCAAAGGTTCCACCTAAATCAGTCTTATTTCCTCAAGAGGAAGTGTTATTTGAATATTCCTTGGATGAAAAAGACGTAGAAATAACTGATAGGCAGAATCTAGAACAAAAAATCTTAATTTTTGGAGTTCGACCATGCGATGCTTATAGTTTTGAATTGATGGCAAATTTCTTTTCATTTCATGGAAATTGGGAAGATGAAATTTATCTGAAGAAAAAAGAAAATTCAACTATTATCGGAATGGGTTGTAACACTCCAAGGAGTACGTGTTTTTGTACCTCTGTGGGGGGAAATCCGTTTAAAAAAGAAGATATGGATATTTTCCTTACTGATTTAGGAGATAAATATTTAGTTGAAGCTATTAGTGATAAAGGTAAAGAGATAGTTAAAAAGTTATCATGGCTTTCGGATGCATCCAAGGATGATTTGAAAAAAGCAGAAGATTTAGCAAAAAAGGCTGAAGAAATGATAGTAACAAAAATAGATGTTGATACGATTGTAAAGAACTTGGACACTTGCTTTGAACATCCCGTATGGGATGAAATCAGTGAATCGTGCATAGGATGTGGTTCATGTGCATATTTATGTCCCACCTGTACATGTTTTGATGTTATTGACGAGACAGATCAATATAATAATCGAGGAAGAAGAATTAGAATCTGGGATACTTGTCAATCTTGTCTTTATACAATGGAAACAAGCGGTCATAATCCTCGAAATACGAAGATCCAACGCTGTCGAAACCGAATTATGCATAAGTTTAGTTATTATCCTACAAATTATGATTTACTGGGTTGTGTTGGATGTGGCAGATGTGTTTCTGTGTGCCCTGCTAATAATGACCTTCGAGTTATATTGAAAAAAATACAAAATATTGAAAAAATGGAGAGTGAGAAAATAAATGCCTAATCCTTATATACCTTATCTTACAAGAGTAAAATCGATAGTATCAGAAAATAAGGCTAATGATATTAAAACTATCGAATTAGAATTTAAAAATGAAGAAAATTACAAAGAATTTGGCTATATACCAGGACAGTTTGCAGAAATTAGCTTAATTGGAAAAGGTGAATGTCCTATAGGGATAGCATCATCTCCAACTGAAGAAGGAACTATTAAATTCACAATTAAGAAAATGGGTACTGTTACTTCAGGATTTCATAATTGTGAAGTAGGTGACATAGTTGGAGTAAGAGGTCCTTGTGGAAACGGCTGGCCTGTGGAAGAAATGAAAGGTAAAAATATAGTTGTAATTGGCGGAGGATTTGCATTTTCAACACTTCGATCACTTGTGATTTATTTACTTGATGAGAAACATCGAAAAGACTATGGTAAAATAACTGTTATTTATGGAAATCGTGACCCTGGAGAAGTATTATATACAGATATACTAGATGAATGGAAAAAACGAGATGATATTAAAGTAGTTTTAACTATTGATCGTGAAGCAGAAGGATGGACAGAAGAAGTTGGATTTGTTGCACCAATCGTTAAAAAAGTTGCTCCAAGTTCTGACAATGCTGTAGCAGTTATCTGTGGACCACCAATAATGATTAAAACTTCAATTGCTGTTATGGAAGAGTTAAATTGGAAAGATGAGCAAATCCTAAACAGTTTAGAGATGCGGATGAAATGTGGTATTGGTAAATGTGGAAGGTGTAATATTGGTAATAGATTTGTATGCGTCGATGGACCAGTCTTTTCTCTTGCTGAGCTTAAAAAAATGCCAAACGAATATTAAATTAATATTTTAAATTACAAAATTAATTAAAAAATAGGTGAAAAAAAATGACTGCTAATGCAGTTATAAAAACGTTTGAAGATTTAATAATTGAAGTTCATGAAAAAGGATTATGTGGAGAGTGTGGTGGTTGTGTCAGTTTTTGTTCTGCTGGTGAAATTAAAGCAATTGAAATGTCAGAGTCAGGTCCTCCAAAATACATAAATAAAGACAAATGTCTTAAATGTGGTATATGTTATTTTGTATGTCCTCAAACTCATGTATTAAACGATCAGTTAAATAAAAAGTTTGATTATGATCCACCAATAGGAAATCAGTTAAAAATAGCTTCATGTTATGCTTCTTCTGAAGATATTAGAAAAAAAGCAACTGATGGTGGTTCGGTTACAGCAATTTTAAATTATTTATTAGATAATAAGTTAATTGATGGAGCAGTTGTATGTAAAAGGAAAGGTCCATTCAACCGAAGTTCATTTTTAGCCACAAGTAAAGATGATCTTATTGAAGCAGCAGGTTCTCATTTTGACTTTACTAGCCAAGTAATTGGGTTAGAAAAATATAATACTTTCATAGCTGCTAATATAGTACTGAAAAAAGTCACAAGTTCCGATATGTTAAATATAGCTGTTGTAGGTACTCCATGTCAAATTAATTCAATTAGAAAAATGCAGGAATTAAGTATTTTACCCGCACATATTGTCAAGTATACATTAGGATTATTTTGTTATTTAAACTTCTCATTCGATGATGAAGATAGGAAAAAATTAGAAGAAAAATTCAATTTTTCATTTGAAGATGTTGAAAGTATGAACGTGCGAGAAGAATTGATATTATACTTTAAAAATGGAAATAGTCTAAAAATCCCATTTCCGGATTTGCATGATATCGGACGCCCTGCTTGTTATGCATGTTCAGATTTTTCTAATATTTATGCTGATATCTCTTTTGGTGGTCTAGGTTCACCAGAAAAATTAACAACTGCAATAATTAGAACAAAAATTGGTGAAAAAGTCTATAATAATGCTCTAAATAAAGGATACATTAAAGAACCAATTGAATTTAATAGGCCAAATAATAAAATGGAATTATTGGCTAAAATAGAGGAATGGAGCAATAAAAAAATCGAAAGAGCAGAAGAAACTTTAAAAGATAAATAAAAACTTAAGAAGTAGTTTTATTCACTTTTCTTTTTCTCCTTTTTTCTCATAAGTCTCTACTAAAAAAGGTAATAATAAATAAATTACCACTAGATATAATGGAATTTACAATTTGATAGGAACTGATTTATAGCAATTATTCATTAAAAAAGATTTTTCTATAAAATTTCGTTGGTTGGTTGATTTCTTGTTCTGCTAATTTTTCCAAGTATCTTTTTTTTATTGGAGCTTGCCTATAAAGTCTGAAATATTCCCAAACTTCACGTTTCATTTCTAATTTTTCATTTTTCATTTTAAACGCTTTTGTGTTATTTTCTTCTTAAATAAAAGAAAAATAAAAAATTATATATTATTTAATAAGACCAATTTTTAAGTACGATATTTATACTCAAATCTCAAAAATATTACCTGTATTATAGATGGTACTATCCAAGTCTAAAATAATCTGTCCCCCTGAAGCTATTTCTACTGCATTATTTATTCCTTCTAAAGCTCTATGCATCATGAATTCATAAGCTCTAAAACAATCTTCCAACTGAGCTATCCTACTTTCGGCATAATATTGTGAAATAGCAGGAATGAGTTCAGGAATAAAATCTTGACTTATCATCATCTCTTCCGCATCTACATCTATTTCTTTTGCTACAGTAAAAGGTTTATATACATCCATTTGGGCAAACATAACCCTACATACAAATAAAGAAGCTTTAATTTCTTTCATTATAAATTTAATTCTATTTTTATCATCTAGAAATTTTTTAAAAGTAATGGCATTAATGATGTCCTCATTTGTAATAGTTTTAGAAGTGTCCATTAATTCACTAACCCTCTCTGACATCCGTTTTGATGATAACATTAATTTAAGATTCATTTTATTCTTCTTATAATAATCCTGGTAAAAATTAGAAAGAAAAGAATGAGCTCCTAAATATTCCTGATCTTCAAAATTAGTTAATTTATAATTATTTTCTTTAAATCTATCCATAAAATTCTTAATTACTAAAAATTTCACTTTTAATCTATGTAAAGCAAAAAATAAACACAACCTTGTTTTTGCATATGCTTCTACATTTCCCATCCTAAACCTATCATGATGATCTCTAGAATACATAACAATTGGCTTTAATTTTCTCACAATTACTTCAATGAAATAATCAATAATATGCTCAAGTGGTTCGCAATCTATTACATGGAACTTTTCTACTAATTTTTTACTAGATGGTTGACTTTGCGGTAAATCTTTAATTTCATCATAATTATAATATTCGAGAAAAAGTGAAGTCAATGCTTCCATCTCTAAAACGGTTCGGCATGGTATAAAGACCTTGTTTAAATCATATAAGATTGGATTACTTTCTGGCATATATTATTCTCCTTTTGATATAATTTAATAAAATATAGGTAAGATCCCTCTTCTTATCAAGTAATATTTAATTCATCGTTTATAATAAGTTTTTTATCAGATTTTCTTTTGAAGTATTTTCCTTTTTTTTTTTATAATCAATATTATGAAGTTAAAATAACTTATTTGAAATAGAATGTTAAATTTGTTATCCTAAAACACTGTATTAAATTGATATCTGTACATATAGTTAAATAGGATTTTACATACATTTATAATGATTTATTGTTTTGTATTCAAAAAATTTATAAATGCGTGCATTATTATTATTTTAATTTTGATCTTACAATTTATCAAGTTAAAGGATAAATAATAAGAAAAAATTAACAATAAGATTTTTTCAAAAAAATAAATTAAAAAATATAATCGAAGAAATTAACCAATTAAAAAAATAATTAAAATTAAGAGCTGAATTAGAAATATGGCAGAGGAAGAAAGCTTTTTGAACGCAAAAGCCTTGGTTGTTGATAATGGAACCGGTATTTCCAAAAATGGATTTGCTGGCGAGGATCAACCAAGGTCAGTTTTCCCAACACTAATTGGTTATCCCAAGTATGAAAGTATCATGACTGATGTTGAACATTATACGCGGGAATATTATATTGGTGAGGAAGCTATGCAATTAAAAGGCGTTTTAAAGTTAATGTTCCCTGTTGAACATGGTATCATTGAAGACTGGACAGCAATGGAGAAAATCTGGCATTATACATTTTATACTGATTTGCGTATCGATCCAAGTGAACATCCTGTTCTTTTGACTGAAGCACCATTGAATCCACGACCAAATCGTGAAAAGATGGCTGAAATTATGTTTGAAACCTTTAATACGCCTGCTCTTTATGTAGCAATGCAAGCAGTATTAAGTCTTTATGCTTCGGGTCGTACTACTGGATGTGTTATAGATATTGGTGATGGTGTTTCCCACGTTGTACCTATTTTTGAAGGATTCGCCTTAAGCCATGCTATCCAAAGAATTGATCTCGCAGGTCGGGATATTACAACCTACTTACAGAGACTTCTTCGACAAAAGGGATATTCTTTCACAACATCAGCAGAAAAAGAAATTGTTCGAGATATTAAGGAAAAATTATGCTATGTAGCAATCGATCCTGAAAAAGAAATGATGCTTTCAAAGAAAGTAGCTGGGATGGAAAAGAGTTACATGCTTCCTGATGGAGAAACTATTAATGTTGGTGTAGAAAGATTCCTTGCTCCTGAGTGTTTCTTTAATCCGAGCGTAATCGGAAAAGAATTAGAGCCTCTTGATGATGTAATTGTTGGTGCCATTTCAGAATGTGACGTAGATCTTCGAAGAGATTTATATAGCAACATTGTACTTTCTGGTGGTTCCACTATGTTCCCTGGTATTAAAGAAAGACTAACCAAGGAAATTAAGGAGCAAATTCCTGAAAGTGTTGATGTAAAGATTATCGCACCTCCAGAGCGTATGTACTCAGTATGGATTGGTGGAAGTATTCTCAGTTCACTGAAAACGTTTCATCGCATGTGGGTAACTAGGAGAGAATATAAGGAGATGGGACCACAGGTAATTCACCGATGCTTCTAATCCAGGAAGCATATTTATGAATATCGAATGGGAATAAATTTCATAAGTTTTTTTATTTTTCTTTTTTTTATAGTGTCTATTTTAAGAAATATTTCGTTCTTACTTTGAATTGTTCTTATGACTAAAAGAACGGAATCAAGAGAGACGTTAAAAAAAGTAGTTCATTTTGTGAAGTGATAATTTAAAGAAAAGCTTTCTAAATCTGTAAAAGTTTTACGGGTAAAGAGTGAAAAAACAGCGACTTTAGGTATGCCTCGCGAATTTCAGATACGAAGTATAGGACCAACTCTCTATCTAGTGTTATCCGGTCAAGGAGATGAGAATACAGGTGGTGGTTTTCTTATATAAGAATATCTTCTTGAGTTGATAACTTGATTTTAGGTGAAGGGTATAAAGAATGATATAATTAGACTTGAACCTCTCTCAATTATCAATTAATACTAATAAATTATAATGAACATATATTTATTTTCAATTAATATAGAGTGATTCATCTAAATTAATCATAATCAATCAGTACTAAAACAAATAATTAGAGGATGAAATTTTAATGAGGCGAATATTACAATCTGTAAAAGAAGAACCTAGATTTATAGAAGTGGCTAAAGTTGGCGATATTGAAAAAGGAAAAATGAAAAATGTTCAAGTCGAAGGGATGGATATTTTAATTGCTAATGTTGATGGAAAGTTTTATGCTATTGATGATAGATGCGGTCATATGAATGCCCTACTTTCAATGGGAAAATTGGTAGGTAATATTGTTACTTGTCCCTTTCATTTTGCTCAATTTGATGTTACTTCAGGAAAAAAAGTTAAAGAACCTGAATCTGAAGAAATCAAAGATGCAGATAAACTTCCTGAAGATATGCAAAATTACTTAAGTTACGTAGAAACATTAATTGAACCAGTAAAAACTTATGATATACAATCCTACAAATTAAAAATAGAAGGAAACAAAATTTTTCTTATGATAAACGCCTAAAAATCAATTTTTAATGCTTTTCAACTTTTTTTTTAATTTTTGTAAATATATTTTCCATTTACTTAAACTTAACTTTTACTTCTCTTAATAAAGCAGTTATATTTCTATGTTAAAATTAAAAGCGGGATGGATAGTTGAGCTTATCTTCTTTTTTTAGATAATTTAATGTGAAATCTTAATAAAAATCATAAACTATTTGACCAGAAATGAATGTTCTATAAAGTTTCTATTCATTATATATAAATTTAATTGTAAAAAAAGGTTTATACCCTATAGTTTTTATATAAATTTTGAAGATATAATGATCTAAAATTTAAAAATCGAAAAGATATACTATTAGGATTTGCATTTTCCAAGAGAACAACTAGTTATTTTACCCAATCTCTAAATGAGATAATGTTTTAATCTAAAACACTAGATTAACAAGATGATAAAAAAAGGTTATAGTTCAGTTATAAAATCAAAATTTTTTAATCAAAT
>JAHPZJ010000007.1 GCA_019058245.1 Promethearchaeota archaeon
ATTGTAATAGGCATTGTTTTGAGATCTTCAATTTTATTTATAGAATCGCAGTTCCAGAAGTTATCTTTATTTGTTTTAAAGTTGGAAAATTTAGGTTCAGAAGCAATTTTAATATAAGCATCATGTGGTTTACATCTTCCAAATGCTGATGTATCATATTCTAGGAAAATACCGCAATTCCACTTTTGCGTTGTATTTTCATTTATACATTCTAGTTTACTATGTATTGATTTATCTTCACAAACTCGGCATATTTTTCTATCATAATGATATTTTTCTCCACACTTGGGACATTTTAATAACATTTTTAAACACTTTTTTTATTTTTTATACTATTTGAAGGGAATAAATTCCCTCATTTTTTATTCTATAAATATAATTATGATCACTTATATATAAATCTTTACTTTTTCTATTTCATATGTTTATAAATATAGAAGAAATGATCAGTATATGATATATAAATATCCTCAATTAATGAACAATTAATCTTACTAACAATTTTTCTCGTACTTTTAAATAATATTTATCAAATGTAAGTTAAGATAATAATAATGCAAATCAAAGGATTTCCAAAGATGTATTATCATTGTCCAAATTGTTCTTCAATGAAAATACCTCAGGTCTTAAATTATTTTCCCCCAAAAACTGTGAAATGTATGGATTGTGGTTATATTAACACCGAGACTAAATTTATAAAGGAACAAGATAAAAAATTTACACCACTTCATTATACACATTGAAGTCCAATATATTCTAATTTTTTTAAATTTTGATAAATTATTAATTAATTTTAAATAGAATTTAAAATATCGAAAAAGAGATTGAAAGCGGTAATAATGAAATTTTTCTTTTTATTCTTATTTTAGTGCATAATAGCAACGCTTAGGAGAAAATATTTTGCCTTCCTCACGCAATTTTTTTATGATTTTAGATACTTCTTTAGATTCAACACCAATTTGGTCAGCAATTTCGCCCGGACGTAAAGGCTTAGAAGTACTTTTAAAAACACTTAACACCTTATCTCTATCTGACATGAATAATCATATACAAAATTCTAAGTTATGCTATAAAATGATACTTAATATTTGAACATAATCTAAGTACATACTTTTGGTACTATGAATTGCTGAAATTTTCATGTTTTTGAATTTAATCCACTTTTATAATTTCTTGAATGTTTGGTATTTTGAAATTGGAATTTGTTATTATTTCTTGGGTAGAATTATCATAAAAGCATTTCATAGAAATAAATAATAAAAACAATATTTAGAGATAAAATAAATAACTTAATCCTTAAATCAAATGAATTATTTTCTTATCATTCCACAAAGACGTACATCTGTATTGGGAATTATAGTGTCTTCAAGGATTTCAAACCCACAATGTTCATAAATAGATATATTTTTTTCCGTGTTTGTTTCAAGGTAAATTGGTAAATTCTCCTTTTCAACTCTTGCAAACATCGCTTTTAGTAAAGTATCCGCATGACCCTTTCCTTGGAATTCAGGTTCAACCCCAAGAGGGGCTAAATACCAATGTTTGAAAGGAGCATTACGTTTATGAACTAAATCCGTATATTCTTCAATCTTTTTTGATCTTTTATAGAATTCTATTCCTAATTTTTCAACGACTTTCTTTCCACCACTCCGTACTTTTGCTTCGTATGTTTTATAAATATATTCAAAGGGGATCCATCCAGCAATCCCCTCCAAATCAGCGCTAGGTGAATACACTTCTCCATATAAAACGTCATAACGTATTACATATTCAAAGATATACTTTAGTTTTTCTTTTCTTTCAAAATCATCAGGAATGGTGTAAATAAAACCTGGATTGTCATAAAAAGCTCGAGATAAAACTTCACTGGCTTTTTTAACATGATCTTCTGTTATACGGAAAAGTTCTTTTAAATCGAACATAATTGATATTAAATATAACAAGATGTACGTTAAAAGCTTTTTTGTTTTCATTTATCCAGATTTTAATTACGGGTGTATTTTTAAATACTCTTTTGATAAACTAATGAATTTTTGGAAAATAATCTAAGATTAGAATGAAAAATGATGATTTAAATATACTTTTTAGTACAACAAATATTAGAAAAAAACTAATAACTTTTAGCAATATAGACAGTACATCCTGCGGGTTTCCCACAGATTATGCAGGTTGCAAACTCGTGTTTTTCTTCATCAAACCTTCTACCACGAACAAATCCACCAATTTCTTTTTCAACCACTTCAGCGCAAGGATACGCATCCATATCAATTGAGCAGAAACCACAGCACACAATTTTACCATTGTTAATTGCTTCAATTGCTGCATCTTTTTCATAAGTAACTTCGATTTGAGATTCAAAATCAATTAAAGATTTCTCTTTAATCTCTTTAGTATAATTTTGAGCAAGCTCATCGATTTTAATTTTCAGATCCTCTTTTTTTATAGTCAGCTTTTTTCCATCATGCCTTTTTACAACTATTACTTTATTATTTTCGATATCTTTTGGTCCAATCTCAATTCTTAATGGAACTCCTTTTAATTCCCAATAGTAAAATTTGTTTCCAACTGAGAGATCAGAATCATCAAGTTTGACTATATATTTATCTTTTAATTCTTCATATACTTCCTTAGCTCCTTTTAGAACTGCTTCTTCTTTCCCCTTATATAATATTGGAATAATCACTATTTGAACTGGTGAAATATCAAAAGGTAAAATTAATCCTTGATCATCACCCAAATATGCTATTATTGCTCCATAAATTCGACTTATTGCAGGACCATAACACGTTTGATATCCATACTTTTCCTCACCATCTTTATCTACAAACTTTATATTGAATGGTTTTGAAAAATTTTGTCCAAGTAGATGTGTTGATGGCTGTTGCATCACTTTTCCTGAACCCATTAACACATCGGCTGCAAACGTGGATACAGCCCCAGGAAATTTATCCCACTGAGGCCTTTCAAAAAAGATAATTGGAATTGCAAATTCCTCTTGAAGCATCTCATATGCCATTTCCATATCTTCTTTTACCTGATCCATAGCTTCTTCCATTGTGGCATATACATTATGAGCTTCTATCCAATGGAATTCTCTGCCTCTAAAAAAGGGTCTTGTCATCTTTGTTTCATATCGCCAAACTTGACATGATAAATACCTTTTGAAGGGGAGATCTTTATAACTATGAATCCAAAAAGGATACATTTTATATAATGCCGTCTCACTTGTAGGACGTAAAGCTAACTTTTCAGTAAGTTTACCCGAACTACCTGCTTCGGTTACCCAAAAAACTTCAGGAGTAAATCCCTCAACATGCTGTGCCTCTAAATGAAAATTAGATTCGGGAATTAAAGAGGGCATAGTGAGTGGTAAATGACCATTCTTTTCCAACAATGTTTCATACTTGGCATACATTTTTTTAATTGTAATCGTAGCCCATTCTCTATAAACCACAAACCCTTTAACATTATATCTGATATCTGCTAATTCTGCTTTATTTAATATTTCTGTATACCATGCGGAAAAATCCTCTTCCTTCGAAACTGTAATTCCTGTTATAGGTGCTTCTTTTTTCTTTTTTCCCATCGAAAATCACCAAATATAATTAACCAAAAATTATATAGTTTATGAGAATCTTAGATAAGATATCTAAACTAATACAAATTAAAAACTATTGTTTAATTTTTATCAGAAAGCAGTAAAGCATTAGTTATAATTAATCCTGGTTTTACTATAACATCATACTTCTTCGCTTCTAAAAACCCTTGGACTTCTTTTGCTACATTTTCTATTTTCTTTATATCATGCTCATCAGGAACTGAATAACTAATGACTGATTGGGCGGATTCTAATTCTATTTTACCTACTTCGTCAGCTTTTTCTATTGAAACATGATTTGCACCAGCTAATGTTGCAATTTTTTTAATTTCTTCCTCTAAAGAGCCAAATGTAAAATACTCTTTACTTCTCGACAGGAATTTTTCTGATATAATCTTTTCTAAATGTGCCCGGGAGGTTGGATCATAAAAAGCAGTTAATTCTTGAGCACATATAGTTTTATACTTCCCTTGAATTAGTTCTTCTTTACTATTTATAAACTCAATTAATTTTTCATAATATTCTGGGTCTATCTTTTGAAAGTTTTCTATATTTCTAACTAAATCCGTCAATTTATCAATCAAATCATAATAAAATTTTAAGATAGACTTAATTTCCAATTTATCCTTCATCTCTTTTATTTCAGGATAATACTTTTTAAGAATTAGGTTAATACTCTTATTAAATTTAGCACAAACATTGGCAATATCATCAACAACTTGAATAGAATTTCTATTTAATAGTTCAATTAAATGAATTTCTAAACTTGGTAAACCTTCAAAAATTTCGGTGATCTTAAGTCTGTATTTTTTTTCAATATAACTCATTAGATTATAAAAAAGATAGAAATTTTCCTATATAATGTTATTTTTATGATAAAAAAACAAAATTCTTGATTTATAGATGAAATAATTCTACAAACCCGAGAATATTTTTACTACAGTCATTATTACCCCTGAAACTAAAGGAACAGTAAGATTATCATCCACTCCAAATGAAAAGAGTTCAATTAAAGGTGCTACGGCACCTCCACATATAAGGATAAGTAAAGGAATATCCAAAAGAAAGAATAAAAAATATCCACAAATGAGAACACAACCTAAGTAAGCTAATGTTCCTTCAACTGTTTTGTCATAAATCT
This sequence comes from Promethearchaeota archaeon, assembly GCA_019058245.1. Taxonomy (GTDB): domain Archaea; phylum Asgardarchaeota; class Lokiarchaeia; order Sigyniarchaeales; family SOKP01; genus Loki-b32. Next base: position 4,740 of record JAHPZJ010000007.1, read on the forward strand.
TATGCTTACCAAATGCTAATCCAAATATTTTTCCAAAAATATCTCCAAATATAAGAAATACTAATGAAGCTATAGCTATGGTTTTTTCAAATAGTAAAATGCTAATAAAGGCAGCAACTAGAAATATTGTCATTGATGAAAACTTGCTAACCTCACTTTTTTTAAAAATTGCTTTCACTTTTTCAGTTAGAATAACATTTGTTTGTTTATTTAAGAATCGCACTAATTCTAATAATATAAAAGCTAATGCAACTGAACCAATGAATATAAGTGAAGGTAACCATGGATTAAAAGCATAAAAAATAACAAAAATTATGGCAAAAGGTCTCATCGCTACTCGCCACCAATGAGCTTTAAATGTCTCATCCTCGATTATGATTTTTTTTTCTGATATTACTTTATAAAGTCCTATTGACGCTATGTGAATAAGAATTAATATAAAGAATAAATTATACGCACTTGTAGGATAGATTTGAAAAACAGCAAAACCAAGAATAGGAAATGTAATAAGAGATAAGAGAGAGCCAACCCTACATATATAAACAAAAAGAACAACTAAAATTATCAAATATAGTATTACAAAGAAAATCTCTAAACTTATAGCCATATAACTAACCAAATAAAAAAGTAATAAACCTGTCGATGTAGCTACACCCTGACCTCCACGAAAATTAAGATAATAAGGGAAAATGTGTCCGATAATAGCGACAATTCCACATAATTGTATTATAAAAAAGTTTCGATTCAATCCATAAGCCATTAACATTACTGCTAATCCTTTTAAAGTATCATATATTGCTGTCGGAATTGCATATTTGAGTCCCAAAACTCGAAACGCATTTGATGTTCCAGGATTCTTTGTACCTTCCTCCCTTAAATCAATTCCTTTTATTTTTCCAAAAATATACGCTGGTAAAATTCCCCCGATTAAATAACTTAAAATAACGCATAAAATATCTAAAAACAGTTCAATAAGATCCATTAATCCTCACTTATTTTGATACTATATATACTTGAGAGGAATATATATTTATACTTTTTTAACAGTGTTTATGAACCTGCTAAAAATATGTGAGAATAGTATATAAATATCTAGAAATTAACCACCGTGAAATATCAATTCCAAAAAAAGAAAAAATAGAACTCTAAAAAAGTAATTTTTTTTATGGATGATGAAATTAATTGATATTGAATTTTTTATTTACATTTTTAACAAACTTTTCTTTTAGAAATATTTATATAACTTTTTTATGACTAAATTATCAAATAACTAATTTTCAATACTTTAGGCATTTTCTATGAGTAAAGAAATGATAAAGTTTAAAGAAAAATCATTAAATAATGCTGAAACATATTATAAACAACTTCATTTAACGCGAGAACAGAGAAGGAAAGTCCGTTTAGTCTCAAAATTAGCAACTCATTATATCCCAATAAACGAATATGCTATGAGTGGTTTTGCATTTATGGCAATCCGTGATTATCAAGTTGATAATAAAATAGAGATGACAGAATTTGAAAATATGCCTGCTGAAGCGAAACTTGAGATGTTTTCTGACTTATTAAAAAGAATTAGAAATAGATTATTACAGGCAATAGTAAAACCAGAACAAACTTCGGTTTTAGATAATGCGATAAAAGAAGTCTATAATTTTTATAAAAATAATCTCGTATAGTTTCAATCTTTTTTAATTTGTATTTAATAGACTAATCTAGTGAAGAAATTTCTCAGTTTTTATTTTTAAATCTTATTTCCCATACTATAGACTCGAATAAAATTCTCAATTTTAAAATTATATCAAAATTGGTGTATATAGTATCATATTATTTACTTTATTAACAAGAATTAAAAAATAGAAAAAAAAAATAAATCTCCTTGTCCGAGATTGGAAATCTTTTTTACTGTAATTTACTTTTTATCTGTTTGGAACGACTTCTCAAAGTAACTTCAGTAACTTTTGCCACTTCTGAGACTTCTGCTTGTGTTTTTCTGCAATTTCCAGCTTTTGCCGCCATGTATATAACACTTGCAGCTAAACCCTTTGGATCTTTTCCTGTTCGTAATAATCCATTTTTAGAAGCTTCAACAAGCATATTAATTGCGTGTTTCTGTGTTTCCATTGGTAAGCCAAGGTCATTCCCGAACCGAAATACCAATTGCTCAGCAGTAATTGGTTTATATTTTAAATTTAGCTCAGGAAGAACTTCCTTAACAATCATACCTAAGGAACGGTGTACAGTCCTTCTTGGAGTCATAGAGGCTTCACATACTTCTTCAAGTAATCTTGGAAATTCATGTACTCTAATTGCTGCGTATAAAGCAGCTGCGATAAATCCATCAATTGATCTTCCCATTGTTAATTTCTTCTTTGCTACAACGGAATAAATCTTCCATGCGGTCTCTTTTATGTATTCTGGTATATTCATTTTGCTTGTTAACATTTTAAGCTTAGGCTTCGCTTCCCAGAAATTTCTCTCGATGCTTGAGATCAATGAATTTTGGATTTTAGATAATCTTGAAAATAATGTTTTTCCTCGGGCATTTATTAATCTACCTTTTGAATCGATTTTAGAATTTGGCAACATCGTTCGTGGACCAAACTCACGCCATCTTGGTTCAGTTCTACGCCTTTTGTTGACTTCTTCGACAGTATAAGCTCTTCTTTCATTTCCAACGAGATTGCGACCAAAACTCATTCCACAATTCAAACATACATTATCTCCATCCCGAGATTCAATACAAGGATTATTACAACATTGAGCATCTGAACTGCAGCTTAATCCTTCCTCTGTAGTGGCTTTTGTTGAACGTAGTCTATCTTTATAACTCATTTATGTTCACTTTTTATTATATTATTCTTTTCCTGCGGGTTCTATAATAATCAATAAGAATATTGATCAACGCATTATACTTTCTGTATTGCTAATGATCAGTTTTATTTATATTTTTTTTGTTTTTATAACATAAGTATTATTTTTTTATTATAGAAGGTGTCTATTTATTGTGTTATGACATAAATTGTTAACCCACTATATAAAAGCTTTTCTATGCAAATTTGTTATCTTACTAGGAACAGACGAAAAGTGGGTATTTTGTGGGTAAATTATAAATTATAAGTATGTGAAAGGAATTAATTGTTAAATAATAATAGGGATTAATTCAATGATATTAATGATATAGAAACAAAAAACGTTCCATATAGTATAAGAAAATCTGATTATAATAACCATTAAAATAGAAGTCTGAAGCATGACCAGCAAGAGGCATCCATAATATAGTACACTTTCTATTTCCTTTAGCGTAATATGTATTTTGTATATTTTGTGAGATACTAAAATAATTAAGTATATCATGGGTACCTTGAAAAATAAGGCAGGGTGGACTATCACGTTCAACTAATTTCTCTGGATTTTTGAATACATCAGAACCACTAACTCCAAAAAACCCCATTTGTCCATTTGCCGGATAAAATGGAACTAAACCTTTGATTTTTATACTCGTACTAAAAATATCCGTATAATTTCCACTCGCAATAGCTAAAGCTACAGCACAAGTCAGATGTCCTCCAGCGGAACCTCCACTTATAAATACAGAATCTAAATTAGCACCATAAATTTCCGTATGATTAGTAATATAACTAGTAAAGACACCAATATGTCGGATCATATCATCTATATTGAAATTCCCTTTTTTATAATTTGGAGTTAGAGGATCAAGGGCATATAAAGGATTTTCATCTATCCCATATTGTATATCAAAAACATTATAACCTTGAGCTGCAAAATACTTATTCATCTGCATCATATTCATTAAACCTTTATCACCAGAGACCCAACCCCCTCCATGGATTCGGATGATTGTTGAATTAACACCAGGAAGATCATTTGTTTTAATCAAGGGCATATAAGCATCAAAATAGAGTTTAATATCTTCATCATCATAGAATAATGTATTTTTTTCAATTTTACAGTCCTTAGGAGGGATTCCTAAAAAATAATTTGATAACGAAAATGGAGTTTCTATAAAGTGTCGATTTACCTCTTGAGGGATACTTTCCTTCCAATTTGACTCAAACATATTCGAAAAGTTCCTTTCGATGGTAATAGTCGTGTTATGTGTTAAAAACAGAGGTACCATTAATAATCCAGAAACTATAATACCAATTGTTATATTTCTATAAACTTTTTTATTGTTCCATTTACGATGTTTTAATTTCAAGAGTAAGATTGTATTTGCAAAAAAGATTAGTGAAAAGAATAGACCAAATTGCCCTGAAATAATTGCTATAAACGTGCTGACAATTTCAAAAGATCCAAAAATACAGACTATTCCAAAGAGGATTCCTATAATGAAAGTTATTCTAGATATAATTGTTAGAACCTTTTTTAAGAAATATTTAGTTTTTATAAATTTTATTGAATATTTCCTCTGGACAATTTGATTCTGCAACCTTAGGTTATATTGTTCACTAATTCTAATCCCAAAAATAGCATAAAAAATTCCAAAAGCCATTGTTCCAAAATAAAAAAGATAAATTAACATATAGGCTCCTAAATTATCAATTAATCGATTAGAATAAGTAACTGAAATCAGTAAATTCCCTAGCATCAAGCATACTATAGCAATAATAATAAAAATCAAATAAATATAACTCAACAAGTTCCACTTCGGGAATATAAAATGATTATTCCTTTCCTTTATTGAATTTATAAAAATCAATATAATATTTTCAAAAAGAGCTATTAATAAAATAACCCCAAAATAATCCCATAAGGTAGAATAAATTGGAAATAATATATAGATAATTCCTAAGAAGATACAGCATGAATTCAAGATAACTGTTAAGTAGCTTACAATTTTAGATGGAGGAAATTTTAACCATTTATTATTAGTATTCATTATTTCTTACTATTTATTTATCCCCTGTTTTAACCTTAGATATAATCGTCAGATCTATTTATAAGGAATCTTAAAATTATCTTATTCTCTTATATCTATTGATTCACATAGGAATCATAGTTTAACCTTGAATAAATAGTCAAAAAAGTTATATTAAAATATAATTAAATAGATATATTTTTAAATTGGAAGCGGAGAATATTAGGAATTAAGATCTATGTCAAAAAAGAGAATAAGATCTTCTTTTCTTCTCATCTTTTTATGTGATAATGACACGTACTTCATTATCATTAAAACAATAGTTACTTATAATATTAGGGTTTAATCTGCGGATCTTTCAATGAAGGAATTATTTGAGGACCATTTGGCAATATTAGTATAGAGGCATTATTACCATATTTTTTTAAACACTCTGCAATAGCATCTTCAACAGTTTTAGCATATTTCAATCCAATATTGCCAATTTCAGCTTCATTTAAACTTGAAATCACATATATATCTACTTTCATAAGAATTCTAGCTAGAATTTGGATTTCCCATTGATCTGGAACAATTAATTTTTTATCTAAAATTTTTTTATATAATTCATCAGGTTTAAGCCCAGAAAAAATCAAATCCTTAAATTCATTTTGTCCAATCCCTACTCCATCAGCACATTCATTGACAGAAATAATCGTTCCTCCTTTTTTTATGACCAATTCCCCAATAGCCATACTCTTTACAGCTTGATACAAATTAAGATCGAGGGGATATCCACCATTTCCACATATAACAATATCATATGGATTATGTATTTCTCGGAAAATATGTTTTATCTGATAATCTACAAGTTTTTCATGAGCTTTTTCGAAATCCCCAGAAGCTACTTGTACAATCTCATGTTTTTCATTTATACAGACATTTACAATGAAATCTACTCCAATCATTTTAGACAGTTCTATTGAATTTTTATGTAATGGATTATCCTCATAAATTCCAAAACGAGCAAAGGGGGAGGCAATATTTTTTGCAGAGTGATTAAATTGAATAGTATCTGCTCCCGCTATCCCTGGAACTATCGATTTACGGCCTCCAGCGAACCCAAAAAAGAAATGAGGCTCAACATATCCAGTTAAAATCTTCACATCTGCTTTATAATATAGTTTATTTACTAAAATTAGAGAATTATCTTTAGTAGTTCCTAAATTGATCAAAGAGTTTTCATCAGTGGCCACATGATCAATAACATTAATTCTATTTATTAGATTCTGTCCCAAAATTCGATTCAATTCTTCTTCACGAGAAGTACGATGTAACCCTGTAGCAATTAATATCGTGATTATATCATCATTAATCCCATAGACGTTTAATTCTGCAATCAATGCATCTAGAATTAAATGCGAAGGAACAGGTCGAGTTGCATCACTAGCAACAATGCATACGGAGTTTATTTTACTTTTCTTTTTTAGTATTTCTTTAAGAGTTCTACAACCTATCGGATTTTTAATTGATTCCTTAATTTTTTCAATGGGATTTTCAATAGGCTTTTGTTCTTTAGGTTTGAAGATAGATACATTCCATTTTGGATCAATATTTATATCAAGACCTAATTTTCCATAATCAAATTTCATGACTTTCAAGTATTTTTATGAATTATTTCACGTGCTTTTTCAAAAATCTCGATTGTGTTCACTCCAGCAGGACATTTTATTTGACAGAGACCACATAATGTACATGTATGTAAAACTTTCATGATTAAATCATTTAATTTTAAATCCCCATATACCAAACCATTTAAAAGGCTTAAGCGTCCTCTTGGACTGTATGTCTCTATTTGATATTCAATTCTAGAAGGACATGAGATACAAAACCCACATCTCATGCATTTTAATTCTAGGAATTTACCCTTTTGTTTTTTTAAGGTACGTGTCGGTTTTTTTTTAATTAATGCCCGTGTATCGCCCTTTCCAATTCCAGGATTCAAAATCATATTTGGATCAAAAAGTTTTTTGATTTGCGCCATTAATTCAATTACATGTTCATCATGCTCGAGTTTTAGATAGGGTGTTTTAATTTTTCCAATTCCATGTTCACCAGTTATAGTTCCCCCTACGGGTATTATAATTTCTCTATATAAATAGTCTATTGCTTTTTCAAAATCCTTAACATCTTCTTCATTATTCTCATTAAATAGAAAGGTTGGATGCAAATTTCCTTCCATATGGCAAATAATACCGACTAATAAATTCTTAGCATTGATTTTTTTAGGGATTTCCTCAATTTTTTTAATAACATCAGAAAATTGAGAAATTTGAATGGTACAGTCTTCAACACTTGTATTTGGACGAATTCTTGAAAGAGCTGGGAGGTTAGCTTTCCTTGCAAGAATTAGCCTTTCTCTTTCCTCTTGGTTCATAGCTACTCTGTTAAATATAGGTTTTTTTTTTATAATAATATCAAACATCGATGCAAATTCATCATCTACTTCCCTTGCAGAATTTCCATCCACTTCAGCTAATAAGATATATCCATCTGGAAATTCTAAGAACTCTCCACCCAGATATTCAGAAACAGCTTTTAAAACCACCTTATCCATGAATTCTAGTAAGTTAGGTACAATTCCACTTCTCCTTATTTCTATAACAGCATCTTTCAAATTATTAATATCATTAAAAATGAATACTCCTAATTTTCTTTTCTTTGGCAGAGGTCTAATTCTTAATCCGATTTTAGTAATAACGCCTAATGTGCCTTCAGAACCAATGAATAAGTCTTTTATATTATAAGAAGATACTGATTTTAATACTTTTGACCCTAAATTAATAATTTTCCCATGTGGTAAGATTACTTCCATATACATGACATAATTTTTTGTAACTCCATATTTGAATGCCTGAATTCCCCCAGCATTAGTCGCAACCATTCCGCCTATAGTAGCAACGGAACTTGAACCTGGATCTGGAGGAAAAAAATATCCAAATGGTTTTAAAGTATCATTTAATTCATCACAAATTACTCCTGGTTCAACCTCAACATAATTATTTTCAATATTTATTTTAATTATCTTGTTCATCTGGCTTAAATCTAATATTATCCCCCCATATGGACTCAATGGGCCAGATGATAAACTTGTCCCGCTCCCTCGAGGAGTAACTGGAATTTTATTTAAATTTGATAATTTTATTATTTCAGCAATTTGAGAAGTATTTTGTGGAATTAAAATTAAATCTGGAATCCAATCCTTATTAAAAATTGATCCTCCAAAAGCATATGTCCATCTAACTTCAAAATTGTTAAAAAAAAATTTTTCTCCAATGATTTTTTTTAATCTATTTGATAGAGTTTGCGAAATTCTATTATATTTTATATCCATATTCCAAAAATCGGAGTTGAGGTCTTATAATATTTAGTTGAACGCTTTTAGATATATTTTATTCTTTTAAAAAAAATAATAAGAATTCTATTTTATCAAACTTTAAATAAGTGTAGTTTATTATTATATAGACAAAAATTTCATATCGTGAATAGGAAGGTAATATGGGAAAGATTCTTAGAGATATATGGATTTTACATGAACATGGTATAGCAGTATTTAGTCGAGTAATTGATCCAAATATTGCACCACAATTAGTTGGTGGTTTATTTTCAGCATTATTTAAATTTGCAGAAACTCTTTCTCATGGTGGAATTTCAAATTTTGAATTGAATAGTATTCGTTTTACGATTGAGAAGATAAATCATTTTATTTTCGTTACAGACTCATCCAAAAACGTTAAACCTAAACGAGTTATGAATGAATTAAAAAAGATTACCAAAAAATTCTTTGAGCTATATCCTGAAATAGCTATAGAGAATTGGAATAATGACATAAATATATTTAAGAATTTTGAAGAAAAAATTATTGATTCATTGGTAGAATCAGTTTAAAATAGGTCAAAATCTTTAAAGTATTAATTTTTCTAGCACACTTATACATTATTATTTAAAATTTATAATAGAAAAAAATTTAAGATTAAGTTGTTTTTATAATAATGAAAAGGAAATTTATTAAGATATTTAAAGGAAAAATTGATGAAACCAACTGAAAAGAAGAACACAATCAATAACGATAATAATGAGGAAATTCCACTAATAAATAAACTGCCTTTAGGCGCATCGAATAACTTAGGTAATATAATTAAAAATCTATCAAAACCACGTTTCTTAGGATCATTTCATATGCAAAAAGATACAAGTTATAATTCTAACCTAGTAGAAAACCTAGTAGAAAGTGAATTAAAATCAAAAATAACACATTCAATAAAAAACTCATTAATTAATCCAGTTACAAAAATTTTAATAATATCAGCAATCATCTTTAATCTTCTATGGATATTGTATATTTATATTCTTTAATCCTTTAATTTGAAGTTAATAAAGATCCAGAAAAACCTAAAAATGATACTATTTTTTAAAAACTATAATAAATTTCTATTTACTAAATTTAATAGAATTTTATAATCTTCGAGTCTCGAATTTATTATCAATGACTAATGTTTTCAATGAAACTGATTTTATAGAAAGGTGATGTAAAATTGATTTACGACGTTATCATTATTGGAGGTGGTGTTACTGGTTGTTGTATAGCTCGTACACTTTCAAAATATGATTTAAATATTTGCTTATTAGAGAAGGAAACAGATATCGCTTCTGGAACAAGCAAAGCTAATTCTGGTGTTATTCACGCGGGCTATGCATCTCCTAGAGATTATATTAAACGACAATTAGCTATTAGAGGAAATAAATTATATACTCAAGCAGCAGAGGAACTAAATTTCCCTTTTAAAAGAATTGGTTCGTTTGTCGTAGCTTTGGAGGATAATCAGATTAAGCAACTGGAAGAGGAAAGAAAAAAGGGGATTGAGGATGGGATTCCAGGATTAGAGGTCATTTTAAATAAAGAAAAAATAAAAAAAATGGAACCAAGACTAACTGATGAGGTTGTTGGTGTGTTGCATGCACCTACTGGTGGCCTTGCTAGTCCTTATGAATTAACCTTTGCCTTAGCAGAAAATGCTTCTATGAATGGAGTCAAATTTTTTAGAAATCGTAGAGTTGTCAAAATTACTCATCAAGAATATGTTTTTACTGTACGAACGCTTGCAGGAGAATTTAAGAGTCGAAATATTATCAATGCCGCAGGATTGTATGCTGCCCAAATCTCTAGAATGTTAGGTTTAGATTATTTTAGCATAACACCAAGAAAAGGTGAATATATACTTTTTGACCGTAATGCAATTCAGCTAAATAAAATCTTATTCCCAATGCCCACAAAAATATCAAAAGGAATTTTAGTTTGCCCCACATTACATGGTAATACTTTTATTGGTCCAAATGCTCAAAATATACCTGATCTTGAAGATATATCCACAACTACTTCAGGTTTAAAAGAAATCTTAGAAGGTGCCATGAAGTTAGTTCCCAGTCTTCCTGTAAGAAGCTCGATAAGAAATTTTGCTGGATTAAGAGCAGTCCCAGAGGCTTATGATTTTATCATAGATAATACTGATGTTTATGGATTTATTAATGTTGCTGGGATTTTATCACCAGGATTAACAGCAACTTTTGCAATTGCAGAAAAAGTAGTCGAATTTCTTGAATTATTAGGTGAGAAATTAAAAGTGAAAGAGGATTATAATCCTAGTCGTCCTAAGCCAGAAAGATTTAAAGATTTTACCAAAGAAGAACTTGATAAAAAAATACAAGAAGATCCAACTTGGGGTAGAATCATATGTCGATGTGAAACCATTCCTGAAAAAGAAATTATAGATGCCATTCATGCCCCAGTTGGAGCTACGACAGTTGATGGAGTTAAATTTCGCTGTAGACCGGGAATGGGTAGATGTCAAGGTGGGTTCTGCCGTCCTAGGGTTATTGAAATCTTGTCAAGGGAACTAAAGAAATCATATGAAGAAATTACTAAAAGGGGAGAGGATACCAACATTTTAATTGGAAAAACTAAGGACTTTCTATTAAATCAAAAAAGGGAGGGATCTCGGGGAAAATGAAAAAATATGAAGTGGATGTTGTTGTAATAGGTGGTGGATCGGCAGGATTAGCTGCTGCTATAGTTGTTAAAAAGGCAGATTTGAATGTTTTAATAATAGAGAGAGATAAAGAATTAGGAGGAATAACCCTCCAGTGCATTCATAATGGTTTTGGTCTTCATGAATTTGAAGAAGAATTAACTGGTCCTGAATATGTTCAAAAATTTATAAACGAAGCTCGAGACTTAAATATTCCATATTTGTTAGATACTATGGTAATTGAATTTACACCAAATAAAACTGTATATGCAGTAAATAATAAAGAAGGTTTAATAGAAATTAATGCTAATGCTATCATTCTCGCCATGGGATGTAGAGAAAGAACTAGAGGTGCGATTAATATACCTGGTTTTCGACCATCTGGTATATTTACTGCTGGACAAGCCCAAAGATTTGTTAATATTGAGGGATATTTACCAGGTAGAACCTTTGTTATATTAGGAAGTGGGGATATTGGTATGATTATGGCACGTCGCCTAACATGGGAAGGATGTGAAGTTAAAGCTGTCGTAGAAATTCAACCTTATGTGAGTGGATTAATAAGAAATCAAGTCCAGTGTCTTGAAGACTATGGAATTCCCTTGATTACTGGTTATACAATTACAAAGATTCATGGAAAAGATCGTATAAAAGGGGTGACAATAAGTAAAGTAGATCATAACTTCGATAGAATCATTGGTTCTGATAAATTTTTTGAATGTGATACTTTATTATTATCTGTTGGGTTAATTCCAGAAAACGAGTTAACTAGAGAATCTGGGGCAGAAATTTCACAAATGGGAGGTCCTGTCGTAGATAATAATCTAGAAACAACAATAGATGGTGTTTTCGCTTGTGGGAATGTTTTGCAAGTTCATGATTTAGTGGATTTAGTTACAGCAGAAGCAAAACGAGCTGGTTTAAATGCCACTGAATATATTAAAGAAAGATATGGTAAAGAAATAGGGAAAAAGTTACGTATTAAATGCGAAGCAGGTGAGAATGTTAATTATATAAAACCCGATTTAATAAATAAAACCGATTTATTAAATGACATAATTTTCACCTTCCGAGTAAAAGTACCAGAAAGAAGAATTTTAATTCAGATCAGAGATAATAAAAATAAAGTAATCTATAAGAAAAAGAGACGATATGTTATACCCAGTGAAATGATTGAATTAAAATTAAATTTAAACAAATTAAATATAGATTCTGATTCCACTAATTTAGTGGTTGAAGTAATACCTCGACCAGAGGTATTGATCGAGAAGGATTAATTAAAACTAGAGGTATTTAGAAATGTCGACTATTAATAATGAAAAAAATCTTCCTGAAGGATCTAAGGAAATTAGATGTATAGTTTGTCCTACTGGATGTCTTGTTCATGTGGAAAACGTTAATGGAGAATTAATCATAGAAGGTCACTCCTGTAAAAGAGGGGAAGAATATGCAAGGGAAGAATTCGTCGCTCCAAAAAGAATCCTTACGACAACAATGCGAGTTGAAAATGGATTTTTGCCATTAATACCAGTTCGATCTGATAAAGCAATTCCAAAAGAAAGATTAAAGGAGACTTTGAAACTCATAGCAAAGACTAAGCTTAAAGCTCCAATAAAAATGGGAGATATACTATTAGAAAAAGTATTAGGCTTAGAAATCAATATTATTGCTAGTAGAGATTTGATTGAAGTCAGATAGTATTAGCTTTTTTATAAAATCATGATATTTTTTATAAATATGTATCAATAACTTTAGATTTGAATTTTTATTCATTATATTAGTATAATAAAGAGATGAATTATTTGAATAAAGATGAAATTCTAACTCAATTAGAAAAAATATCTGGAAGAGATTTTGTATCTAATAAAACTGGAGATCTTTTTATCTATTCCCAAGATCCTGGAGCCTCTGAATCACGCCCAGTTGATTTTGTAGTATTACCAAAAACTGTAGAAGAGATTCAAAAAATCGTAAAATTAGCAAATAGTGAAAAAATTCCTCTTATTCCTATGGGAGGGGGATTGACACTTAGTGGGCTAATAATTCCCGTAAGGGGTGGTATTGTATTAGATCTAAAGAGAATGAATCAGATACTTGAAATAAATGAATTAAACCGTTATGCTTTATTGGAACCAGGAGTAACTACTGGGATGCTCAAGGCATATTTAAGCGAAAATTACCCTGAATTACAGCCTCCTATTCCCGACGCACCACCCTCGGCTACTATTGCAGGAAATATGTTAATACACGGTTCAGGGTCGTTATCTCAAAAATATGGATGCCACTCCTCTATGATTAATGGTCTTGAAGTTGTATTACCAACTGGAGAAATAGGCAAGTTTGGATCTTGTGCAGTTTCAGAATATTGGTTTTCAAAGGGACCTATTCCTGATTTAATTGGTCTATTTACAAGTGCTTTTGGAACAATGGGTATTATTACAAAAATATCTATTAAATTATTTCCACGACCAAAATTTAGAGATATGATTTTTGGTTTTACTAAAGGCTTCTCAGACTTGCCGAAACTCATGTCTAAAATAACTTTTACTGAATTAGCTGAAGATATTATGATCGCTAAAGGTGATGTCCCAGAAGCTTACAAAAATTTTGGAATGTTAATGGTTTATTTTGCTGGAAATTCCAAAGATGAAATGGAATTTAAGAGAAAAACGATAGAAAAGATTTTTAAAGATCATAAAGCTCAAGTTGTTCCACTAGTAGGAAAAGCTAGAGAGCGACTGATGGCAGAACCACAATACGGAGCAGCATTAGCAGCAGATTGGAGGAAAGGCGGTGGATTTGAATATGTTGGATCATTTATTCCATTAGAAAAAATTCCAGAAGCTATTGAGAAAGGCACAACAATATCTAGAAAATATGGGCTTTTAACTTCTCTTCTCTTTAGGTTAATTGGTAGAGGCCATGCTGTAATGTTTTCTGTGACTTTCCCCTTTAATCGTTCAGATTCTAAAGATATGATAAATACAAGGAAAGGATTGGAGGATGCTGATAAAATGATATTGGAAATAGGAGGAATCCCCTGGAAGGCAGAACTAACTGGTCAAAAATTAATACTGGAGAAAATGGATCCTAACTTTAAAAAATTATTTAACAATATTCGAAATATATTTGATCCTAACGGGATTATGAATCCTGGGAATTGGGAGGTACAGTAAAAATGACATCTGAAGTTAGTCAGGATTGGAAAAGTATTGTACATAGATGTTTTCGATGTGGCTATTGTAAATTCACTCATAGTTATTCTGATTTTAATTGCCCTAGTTATAAAGAATACAAATTTGAAACATACAGTACAGGAGGACGTATGTGGTTAATTTATGGATTAATCAATAATGATCTTAAATGGAGCCAGGATTTAGCAAACGTTCTATATGCATGTCCTACATGTGGTAATTGTACAGAAAATTGTAAATTTGAAAAATTTAAGGGTTTTCTTGTAGATATTATTGAAGCAGCGCGTGCGGAAGCATTTAACAATGGTTTTTGCCCAGAAAATCAAAAATTTTTACTAGAACGTACCAGAAATTCAAATAATTATAATCCATATGGTGAGAAGAATTCAGATAATAGTGAATTAAAAAAGAAATATAATTTACCAGAAAAGGCAGAATGGGTATACTATATCGGATGTACATCTAATTATCGTCAACAAGATCTTAGAGATGCTACTTTACGATTATTGAAAAAAGCTGGAATTGATTTTACTCTTATAGATGAACATTGTTGTACAAGTCCCTTAATTAGAACTGGTCAAAATGAAATAGTCCCTGATTTTATAAATTATAATATAAATCAAATTCGAAATGCCGGAGCATCTAAAGTAATAACTTCCTGTGCAGGATGTTATAGAACATTAAAAAAAGATTATGAAAAGTTTGGAGCAGATCTAGGATTTGAGGTGTTTCACACAGGTGAATTAATTAAGAAATTATTGAAAGAGGGAAAAATTAAAATTCTATCGAATTATGAGAATATTGTAACCTATCATGATCCTTGTCATTTAGGAAGACATATGGATATGTATGAAGTACCAAGAGATATAATTAAATCAATTCCAGGAATAAAATTTATTGAGATGAAACGGAATCGGGAAAATGCTTGGTGTTGTGGTGCGGGAGGAGGGGTGAAAATAGGTTATCCAGATTGGTCCGTAGAAATATCAAAAGAACGCTTAGAAGAAGCCAAAGAAACCGGAGCAACAGTTCTTACATCAATGTGTCCATTTTGTAGAACTAATTTATCTGATGCGAATAAGAAATTTAATATGGGTTTTGAGATCATTGATTTAATTGAGTTAATAGATCAATTAGAAATAGAAGTTAATGACTAAAAATTATTATTTTATATATAAAAACCTTAAATTAACAATAAAGTGTTAAAAACTAAGCAACCAATAATTAAAAGAGATAATAAACCTTGTAATACTTCACCCAAATATTATAAGAATCTTTATTATCATTAATTTCTTTTTTTTTGGATATAATCTTTCATATATCATTCTTTTTAAAAGAAGATATAAAAGTAATAATATAAATCAAGAAATTACTAATTCTTTATTCAAAATAATGAAAAATTTTAATTACGGCATAGCACTTAAAAACTGATAATTTTTCATTTTACTAAAGTATATAAAACAAAACTAAGATTAAATTCTTAATAAAAATTACATTAAATTCAAAAAAAATCTCTTAGAGGAGAATTATTCTGTCAGAATTTGAACAAAAAGTTTTAAAATTACTTGAAGATATTAACGGTAAATTAGATAAATTATTGATGTCTGAACCTACTCAAGTGAGTTCTGCACCTGCAACTTCAACTACACCTACTCCCATGGCTACTACAGTTAAACCATCTGAAATTGTGGATAGGCAAGAGGAAGAAGCACGTATGGAAGAAAAACCTCCAGTTGAAGGGCGTAGAGTATGTCCAGAATGTGGTGGTACTACATTTTCTACACTGGAAGATAAAAGTCAAGTACTACACCAAATGGGTGGTGTAAAGATATATGCGAAAAAATATGTCTGCAAGCAATGTGGATATGAATACTAATGAGTATATACCAAAATTTTTTTAAATTTTTTTTAATATATGTAAAGAATTAAGATTGAAGAATTTACACTCTTCTATTTGCTGCCCTACATAATAATAATTTTTTATCTTTTTACTATCTAGTTTCTAACCTTTTTTAAAAATCATTATTAAATGAATATACTTCTAATATTTTTTTGGTTTTAACAGATAAAAATTATAATTTGATCTTTATAACTTAGCATTAGTGTATTTATTATAATTCCTTTCAGTTAGATTTTTAACCAGACTATAATTTAAATTCTTAATTAAAAATTTTATAAGGTATTTGCGGTGTAATATATAATTCCTCAATGGAGAATTAAAAAATATATTCAATATGTTAAAAACTTCATTTTAAACAATTTTACTGACCGTAAGATACCTTATTCTGCTCAGATAGAATTAACCTTACGTTGTAATGGTAAATGTTCATTTTGCTCAATTCATTCTTTACCTGAATCTATAATAGGTAATGACATGACAACAGCACAAATAAAATATCTTATTGATGAAATTGTGGATTTGGGTATATTGGCTCTCTCTTTCACGGGTGGTGAACCAACATTAAGAAATGATCTTCCTGAATTAATTAGATATACCGGCATAAAACATGGATTATTGAATGGAATTGCAACAAACGGATATTTATTGCCTAAATTGTTTAAAGAAAATAAAATTGAAGGATTAGATTATATTCTAATCTCTTTAGACTACCCTACTGCAGAATTACACAACAAAATGAGAGGCATAAAAGTTTTTGACAAAGTTATCGAATCTATCAATTTAGCAAATAAGCATGATATCAAGACTATTATAAGTACTGTAGTTATGAAAAATAATATTCTCCTCTTAGAGGATATTTGCCAATTAGCTGAAAGATTAGGATCGTCAGTAGAGATATATCCATGTGAAGATATTATCCGAGATTTCTCAAATATTAGCTATCAAATCAGTAATATTGAAGAAATAATGCCTGATGTATCTCAATGGGCAAATCAAATTAGAATTTTGAAAAAAAAATATCGCAATATTTTAACAGATCCAGTGAGTATTGAGGTAACTCAGAAAGGATTTGGTGGATATCCGAATTATCATCAAAAAACATTGCGTTGTCATGTAGCTGAAGCTTATTTATTTATAAGCCATGATGGATTCATTAGTTATCCATGTAAAATACACCCTATTAAGAGATTCAATGCTTTAGAATATCCTGTTTCTACAATTTATAATTCATATGAGGTAAAAGAAATAATGAAATTGCATGACAATTATAGTTTCTGTGATAAATGTCGTTTAGGTTGTGCGATAGCATCCTCAATACCAACTCGTTGGAAAACGCTTTATGCTAAATATATTAAAGGGTTTATAGATGGGGGTTTAAGATAAAAAAGGGTTTTCTAAATCTCAATAATTTCATAGTATATAATTCATTGTTTATTAGTAGATACAATTCATAAAATTTAATTTTAAATGCGCTTTTCATAAAGTAGTGATATAATAATGTCAAATGTTGCTGTTATAATTCAAATTTTATTCATAACTATATGTATGATAATCTTTGGCATGATTCTTAATTATGTTTTAGGAGCAAGGAAAGATGCATTAAGTGACTTAACGAATAAGGCAATGAATCTTCAAGAACGTATGAGAAATGCTCAACATTTAGGTGATTATCAATTAATGGTAAAACTCCAACAAGAATCAGTTCAGTTGATAAAACAGATGATGAAAAAACAAATAATTCCCCTATTTATTAGATGTGCTATTTTTCTTGGAATTTTTGCAATACTAACAATAATATATTCAGATTATAGATCTGGGTTATTATCGTTTCCAGTTCTCTTTTTTGGAAGTGGTTGGGTTGCAGTTTATTTTCTTTTCTCAATTACTATTTCCTTAATAATATATCTTGGAAAGAGATTATATAGGAAAATCACTGGGAAAGGAAAATCATCACAGAGTTATTTATCAAATCTTATAAAGATGATCTCACCCACTCAGCAAGATTCAAGTGAACCTTTCCAAATTTCTACTAAAGAACAATATCAAACAACAAATTATAATAAAACCACAAAGAACCACCAAGTAGAAGACTTATCAACTAAAAAAGACGCTTGGAAAGATCGCTTAAAAGACTAAAATAAATAATTTATTCTGTAAATTGATTTGTATAACAAAATAAAAATGAATCGAAATTTAGTTTTAAATCTAATATTTATTGGATTATTTATACTATTTTTAACTTTATCTTTAATGGTTGATTTCTTTTTTTTTATACCTATACTTTGTTTTTTACCCTTTTCATATAGAACAAATACTCGAAAAAAAATAAATTTTGAACAAAGGGTACCAGAAAATTCCTCTAAACAGAATTTTAAAAGAATAAAAGTAAAATATTGTCCTAAATGCGGAGGAGAAATAAAACAATCAATTGCTAAATTCTGCTATCATTGTGGAGAAAAATTAAATAATATACAAGATGAAGTAAGCTATGGTTGAAAAAAACGATATAAAAAGGCAAATGACATTATATTTTGTGTTTGCTGGAGTAATGATAGGTCTGAATTATTTAATTCAAAAATTAAATGAATTAGTTATTGCTCCTTTCGTTTGTCAAAATTATGGGACAATTGAGTTTATCCACGTGTTTTATTGTTCAGTTGACCCATTTAATATGTCAGAACTAATTGGTTCTATAATTGCGGTTGGTATTACTTATATCATTAAGTTCTTTTTAGATAAATATATAGTTTTTAAAAAAACAGGGACTGGTATTAAACAAACCTCTACGGAATTTATGAAATATTTTGGTTCCGCTATATTAACTACAATTGAAAATATTGGAATCCAATTTTTATTAACTAATTTCCTAAATTCACCTCTAGAAATAAGCTTTATTATAGCATTATCTATTGGGTACCTAACAAAATTTTTCTTAGATAAACGATATATTTTTAATGATAAATTACAAATTGAAAAATCAAAAGATTTAATAGATTAAATGGTGTTTTTAATCATATGTCTAATGAACGTGAAGGTCATGAAGAAGATAATGATCAATCAATTGTAGACGCACTCTCAACACTTGGTTGGGTAGAAGAAAAGAATGAGAAAGAGGAAACTCTACAAACTGAAGATAATCTCAAAGAAAAAATTAAATACTTTATGGAAGAAAATAAACGATTGATTGGAGAAATGCATGAAAAAAATGAAAAAATTCAAAACTTAGAAGATCAAATCAAGAATTTTTCTCAAAAAGCAGAATATGAGGATGTTCAAACCCAAGCAGTTCAAAATTTATATGATGCTATAGAGAATAAAGATACTGAGATTCAAAATTTGACCTCTCGTTTGAATGAGGACACAACAAAATTAAATAAAATAATCAATGATCAAATTGAAAAAATCAAAAGTTTAACTGCAGAAATTGAACAAATTAAGTCTAATCAAACGGACAATCAAGAACTAATTAATGAACTAAATGAAAAAGAAGTAATAATTAAAGAATTGAAAGAACAAATAAACTACATAGAATCAGATTCAATTCAAAAGTCTAAATTTGAAAAAGTAGAAGTCCTTTTAGAAAAAAAAGATGAAATTATTACAGAAAAAGAGAAAGTAATTTTTAACCTTGATAATGATTTAAAAACAGCTAATCAAAAAATACATGATCTCCAGCAACAATTGGAGACCTTTAATTTGGTAAAAAAAGATCTGGAGAAAAAATCAGAACGAAATAAAGACTTAGTTGTAGAAATCGAAGAATTAAAGCAAAAAAATATTGCAGTCCAAGAATTAGTAGGGCATTTAGAGGAAAAATTAGAAGAAGCTCACAAAAAATCAGGAAATCTCACTGGTAAATTTGAATTAGAATTAGGAAATATGCGAAGTATGCTTGATGGAAGTGAAGAGGAGATTAAGAACTTAAAAGAAAAGATGAATGAATTACTTAACTCTAAAGATGAAATAGAACAAACAGCAGAAAAGATGTTAAGTGAAATTCAACTAATTGAAGATGAAAAACTGCAAATTGAATCAGAACTCCAAGAAAAAGATAAAGAAATAATCGAATTAAAGAAAAGAATCAAGTTAATGCGTAGGGATATGCAAAAATCATAATTTTAATCTTATTAACTAAGTAAATATTTGTAATTATTAAAAAAAGAGAAAAAATAAATAAATTAAATTCTTATTTTTCACGCCATTCCATACCACACTCGCCGCAACGGTATTTTTTTCCGTACATGCGAGGATAGTCGAGGATTATATTTCCTTTATCAACACTTTCATGAATCATAAGAGGATTATCATTCCCACATTCGGGACATTTTCTACGTCCTTCTATATGATCCACAGTTAAAATTGAACTGTCTGTTTTTCCAGGTATACCCGGAGCGGCTCCTGAAGCCCTTACTTCAGAAATCTCCTCTTTAACTTCTTCTGGAGTAACTTCTTTAACCTCTGATTTAAATTCGGGTTGGATTGCTTTCGCCACTCTATCATCTTCATCTTCTCCCTCTAAGATCGATTCAGCTTTTAATTGGACAGCATCTGATTCCTTATAATCCACACCTCTTTCTAGCGCAGCTTTAAACTCTGCGTCATCACCCTCTTCAAAAATTGTTTCTTGCTGCAATCCCGCTCTATCAGCATCAATATTACGTGCCCATTGACCTGCTTTAACTTTTTCAGTAACACTACATGCGTTTCCTTGCCAGATATAAACTTTATTTCCTAGATCAGCAACAAAGCAATCTTCAGAAGCAAGTGATTCTTTTTTAAAGGGAACTTGAATCATCTTCATAGCATTAATATCCTCAAATTCTTCAGATGAAACACGATAAAGAACATTTTTCCATTCATTAAATTGTGCGAAATCACCAGTAGTTACATCCTTAAGTAAAGTTTTTGCATAATTTTTTTCTACTACTTTCATAGCACCCAATGGGTTAATTATTTTCATAAATTCTCCGGATTCTTGCCCTTGATCAACAGTAATTATTTTAGCAGCACCACCACGTTGCTGATCGAGCGATCTTGCTTGAGCAGCACCCGCAGTTTTTTCATCAACAGAACATTTATTTCCTATCCACACGTAAATAGTCCTTTCATCGTCTAATAAGTATACATCTCCACTAGAAAAGATTAGTTTATTGATTTCCTTTAAATTCCCTTGGTCAATTAGATATAGCTTCAATTAGATCAACCTTTTTTTTATTTAATTGAAATTTAGTTTTTATAAAATTCTTTTTTTAACTGAATAATAAATTAAGATAATATATATGTATTTATCTTTAGACTCTCTTTAAAAATCTTTAAGAGCTAAATTTATTCTTTTTACAAGTTCAGGTATTTTATTAATATCTATAGAACAATATGCTATCCTTATACCGTTAATATTCTCATCTGCCTTTTGAATAGGTATAACTCCCACCTTATATTCCTTCAATAGGTAATCTGCGAAATCTGTTGCTTTAATTTTGTTTGGATCTAAATTTATAAATAAAAAGAATCCTCCAGAATTAGGATCTATTGAGATATGGGGATTATTAATTTTTTTAAGCTCTGAATTAATAGCTTCATATCTAAGTTTAAGTAGTTTATTCACTTCTTCTCTTGATTTTATAATTTGATCAAACCCATTCTCTTTAAATAACTTATGGACTAGAACTTGGTAAAAGCTATTACAATTTGATATATTTGCTCTGATAAATCCCTCTAATTTATTATGTATCTCTTTCTTTAAACTATCTAGCTCTTTATCATCTCCTATCCAAGATGGTTTCAATCCAATTGTAATAAATCCTACACGTCCCCCGTAAATCAGGAGATCTTTAGTAATACCATCTAATTTAATCGGTATTACATTTTCATCTAATTGATGCAGATCATAGAATATGGATCGGTTTAAAACATCTTTTTCATAAACGTATGGTTCATATGCATCATCCACAAAAACAATTAGTGGTTTTTTATGAATTCTCTGGCTTTCTTTTAACATTTCAACTAAGCTAAGTGCCTCTTCTTTTGTAGGTATATATCCCGTTGGATTATTTGGAAAATTCAAAAGTAAGACAATCTTCTCTTGAATTTTAGCAACAGTTTCTATAGCAATTCTCAGTGCTTCAATGTTCATCTCATTTCCTTTAAAAAATTCAAAAGACTGAGATCTTGCCCCTACCAATTTGCATATTATATTATCATAATTGCCCCATCTCTTATTTGGCATGATAATATAATCATTTGGATTTAAAAACATTGAGCAGGATTGGAAAATTCCATTTGAAACACCCCCGGTTATAACTGGAGTAGTAATATACTTTTTTAATCTTGCTAATAATGAACTCTCTTGTTCATTATAAAATGATTTTTTGATAATCCATTCTTTCCAAATCTCTCTTGTTTCAAGGCGACCACCGATGGATGAATATGGAACTAATTGATTCACAGTAAAATTAGAAAAATCCTTAATTTCTTTGATATAACAAGGGAGCCATTCAGAACTCCCTCCTTCAACAAAATCCTTTTCATAAGCATAAGCTGATCCGATCGTTCCAATGATTTCAGCCTCCTGCTTTGCTCTTCCAGACCAATAGAATATACCATCAGGAAGAAAAATTCTTTTTCCAATTTCTGATAAAGCTGTGTATATTGGTGTTTTTTCAATATAATTAAATTTCATAATAAAATTAAATATTGTTTAATATTTACTAAAATCTATTTATCAATAATTAATTAAAGATTGTAACGTTATTTACTTACTGAATTTAAATATTAAAATGGATTAAGAATAAAATATGAGTGAAGAAAATAATTTAAAAGATTCTAAAAATGAAAAACAAGATAAAAATCTTCTTTTAAAAGGCTGGAAAAATTTCATTAATAGCGCAAAAGACGGATTTGATAATTTTACTTCTTCTTTAGAAAAGCAAGCTAAACAAAATGAAGAATTATGGGAAGAAAATAGAGAAAAAGTTGATGGCTTCTTCGATAAAATGAAACAAGATTGGAATAATAAAATTCAACAATGGAATCAAGAAATGGAGCAGCGGAATTTAGAAACAAAAGAACAATGGGAAACTCGTAAAGGAAAAATTCAACAAGATATAAAAAGTTGGCAGCAAAAAACTGAAAAAGAATGGAATGATGGGGTAAAGGCTTTTAGAAAAGGATTTTTTAAAGCTTATATATGGGCGATAATAGTAATTCTACCTATTGTTTTAATAGTTATTATTGTTTTATATGTTATAAATAAGCTTTTAGGATGATTTTGTAACTTTTAATTTTCAATTTTTTTTAGACAAAATTTATTCAAAAATGATTGAAATACTCACAATTTCTTTCTTAGTAGCTCTTACTGGAGCATTATCTCCTGGACCTGTATTAACTTTCACAATTTATAAATCTCTTGAAAGTAAAATTGGATATTTAGCGGGATTATTAATAACATTAGGTCATGCACTTTTAGAATTTTCATTAATTATCATTTTATTATTGGGAGCTTCTTTATTGTTTCAAAATTTAGTTTTTCTAATGATTTTAGGAATCATTGGGGGAAGTTGTTTAATAACATTTGGCACTCTCACAATTAGAAATGTATATAAAAAAGAATACTTGGTGAATTTTGACTTAGATAATCAAAGTATGAAGAGTTTTAAAGGAAATAGTTTTATTGGAGGAATTTTTTATTCGATAACAAATCCCTATTGGGAATTTTGGTGGGCTACTGCGGGGATAACAATTATGGTAAATTTAAATATTTCTTTTCAGCAACCATTAGGTCTTTTACTTTTTTTTATAGGACATGAATTAGGTGACTTAGCTTGGTATGTACCGATTTCATTTTTTGTATATTTTGGAGGAAAATCTCTCAATCCAAAGGTATATAAATATGTGTTAATTGGATGTGGAACATTTATGATCATATTTGGAGTTTATCTCACTTTAAATATAATCATATTTCCTCCAACATTTTGATCGGAATTATAGCATTCCCTCAGATTTTATTATTTAAAATCTGTCTAATTCTTGATCTTCTTCATTCTCAAATAATTCTGAATGTGGTTCAAGAAAATTATTTTGACACATCGGACATGAATTATATTTTGAAAGCCAAAATGCTACACATAAATAATGATAAATACTTCCACAGAAAGGACAAGTAATGACTTTATCTTTAACAAAATCAATATAATTATGACACACTGTACATTGAACATCAGATTTAGATATTCCCTTTCTTATTTTGACTTTATTAATTAAGATTTTTTCTAATTTTGAAAGTTCTACTTGATATAAACCTAGTGAATTATTTAATTGATTTACCTTAGATTTTATTTCAGAAATTCTTTCTTTTAATTCTTCTTCGCTTAATCTCTCAGCTAAAAAAGAAGATAATGCAAAATTAAGAGGTAGTCCCTCAAAGTTCTCTGTTTGCTCAGTTATTTCAGTTATCGTGGCAAATAAGATTCCTTCCTTATCTAGTAATTCTTTGAAACTTTTAAATAATTTATTGAGAATAAGCGATATCAGAAATGTTAATTGTTGCTTTTTCCGGTTTAGACTATCTTCCCAATATTTAATTGAATTATAAGCATCGATATCATGTGATTTCATAGAGTCTAGTTTTTTATAGACCTCATCTTTGATTTTTTGAATTTTTTCATAGTACTCATTTAGCATTTCTCTAATCTTTTTCAATTGAGGGAATTCTTCCTTAATAATTAAAGAAGCCTCATCTTCGTAAATTCTAATTAAATCATTAACTTCTGATATCTTAATTGATATAAATTTTCTAACTTCAACTCTTAACTCTTCATCTTTGACCGTTTTGATAAAGTTCAAATACTCATTTTTTCTACGATAAATTTCAGATGTTAAATTTGAGAACATTTTGCGTAATCCAGATGTTATATTTTCATATGGATTAAGTAAATATTCTATACCTAATACCCAGTCTTCTATTTGACTAATTATATTAGCAAAATTATCAATTTTTTGATAATAAAAATTAGCAATTTCTTCAAATTTATCTGCATCAATTACATTATGAATTTTCTCTTGGAATTTCTTTTCCAATCCTCCAATATAATAATCAACGATCTTTGGAAAATAATCCTTTATTTTTTGTTCTAAGAGAATTTTTAAATTAATTTTTGGTTCTTTTTCCTTTTTATCAAATTCTTCAATTTCATTTAGCACATCCTGCAATTTATCCTCAATTAATTGTTTAAGCAGAGGTTTAATAAAATTTTGAAGACTTTGTATTATTTCTTTTCTTTCAAGTATGTTTATAAATTCTTCTCCTTGATATTCTTCAATAAATTTGTTTAAATACAGAAAGTAAAATAAATCAAAAGAAAATTTAATTTTATTTTCATCTAATGATTGAAAAAATTGATAAATTTCATCGAAATGAAATGATATTATTGTTTCCTTTTTATCTTTCTTTTTCCTGTTTAAAAAAACCTCATTTAGGCTTCTAATAAAAATAATTAGTTCTTTAATTTCTTTCCAATTTTCTAAATGACTGGGAATCTCATTTAACTTAAAATTCAAATTCTTAATTTTATTAATTTCAATCCATAGGAATGTAGTATCATCATAAATGCTCTCAATTTCTTTAATTGACTCTTGCAGATTAGATCCTAAATGAGTCATTTCCTTTAAAAGATCTTCTGTTCTTATTAATAGATCCATTAATCCAATACTATTTTTTGTTAATCTCTTGACATTTCTTACATTTGAACTTACATTTTGCAAATTATTTGTGAGGTGTCTTAATTCCTCCATAATTTCATTTTTCAAAAAATAGAATTTTGAATCCGATGAAGAAAATAAATTATTCTTCATTAACATTTTTAGGTTATCCAGATAACTTGAATATTTATCTAGTATTTCTGAAGAAAGCTGAATTTTCGATCTTAAATACTCACTTATTTTGACATCATCTGCATTTTCTGATTTAAACTTGCCAAGCATCTTTTTAATTTCAAGAATATTTTCTTTCGTTAAACCGTGTATTTCCCTTGTATTGTTAAAAATATTATTAGAAAAATTCAAAAAGAATCTACCCGTTATTAGAATTTGAGTATTCAATAATTAATAAGAATTCACCAAATAAATTCTTGTTGTTAAGAAGATAGAACATATTAAATTAAAAAATAAATAGTTAAAGAAATTATTCTCCTAATTCAGTAATCTCAATATATTTTTCTTTTGCACCATCTTGTGTTATGGTCAATATATCAATTCCATTCCCCGTCATAGCATCACGTTTAATTGCATTTCTGATAGCCTTTTCCACTAGTTTTTCACCAGCTGCCGTTGTTATATCAGGTTTATATTCTGCTTCTAAAATACCGATTGATAGTAACATCCCTGTTCCAGCAGTTCCATAATCATCTGGCATAAGACTTCCGAGTGCATCTAAGGTATAGAGTTTTGGACCATCTTTATCAACTCCAGCAACAACTAAATTTGTATATAATGGCATCATTTTCCTCGAGTATAAATAGTTAGATACTAATTTTGCCATACTTTTTGTCGAGATCCGTTCCCCTGTTTCAAGTTCATATAGATTTGCTTGAGCTCGTAGGATTCTTACGAGAATCTGAAAATCCCCTATTAATCCATAAGCCGTTAAACCTATATATTCAGTAATTTTAAAAACTTTTTGAGTTGATTTATTCGTAACTGTGTAACCCCATGTAGCTCTCCGATCATTTCCGAGCACAACACTATCTTTACATTTAATTGCTACACCACATGCTCCAGGAACCATAATTTGCTGAGAAATTTCATTAACACCTAAATTATTGAATTATTTTGTATTTTTGATTTAATAAATAATCAGATTTAATTAAAATTTATGCTTTGAAATTAAAAATTAATTAACTTTTCCAAGAACTTCGAGCCCTTTCTTATGTACTTTCTCAAGAATTTCAAAACATTTAGTACAATACTAAGTTTTATCTTTTAGGTTAAAAACACAATCTCCTTCGATGTCTCGATAGATAACACACACAACTATCGAAGTTATTGTCTCTTAGTTCTGACATCTTTATTTGATAAATATATTTTAATAATTAATAGATTTCCTAAGAAAAAAAGTATTAATCATTCAAATATTAAAAAAACTCCATTTTTATAGTTAAACCTTAAACAGATCTTTTAGTTATGGATTTAAACTTATTTATTTTATTTTCGGAAATTCATATCACTCCTATTTTAATTATATTTTACCATGCATTATTTTTTATATCAGAATAAATAAGAAATTAAAACTCAACTAACGAAATCGGTATATTATTTTAGGATTATTAAATAAGATCAAGAAATTTAGTTTATTTTTGAGTAATCCTTATATTTATTCACATTAATTTTTATCTTAAAAATCAGATAAGAAATAACGGATTATGCTTAATAAACTCAAAAAATCAGAGAAAATCTCTTTTATCGCAACAATCATTTTATTGATAGCATTAATAGGATTTATTCCAATAGTACTCAATATTAAGTCTTTATTAGGTATTGGATATTTTAGTTTTGGTAAAAATTATATTTCAGAATATCCTGAAGGAACAGTCGGTATTAATGTTAAGATAACCATTAGACATTTGGAAGGGAATCGATGCAGAGGCTCTATTTTAGTTAGGCCTATCTCAAGCGGGAATATAGATATATATGGAATTACACAGATACAATACGTAATCAAGAAAAATAATCATTATAATAGTGTGGAAAACACGAACGTTAATTCAGCTACTCAAATTTGGAGTAGATTATTTTATATATCTGTTCGGGAGTATGATAATATTTCTTGTACTGGTACTACTGAAATTAGATATGGTGTAAATGGTTTGGAACAAACCGCTGCTTATAATTTTGATATAAGTTATATAATTCCTATAAGTGTTTCTAGTATATCTTATTTATGGGATATGCCGTTAATTTGGCTCAACTTTCTGTATTTTATTTTCTTATTTGTTGTGATCTTTTTTCTTGTTAGACAATATAGGCATATAAAATTTATATACAGGTATAGCGAAGAAATGAAAGAGAGAGATGAGATATTTTTTAAAGCTATCTCTGAAAAAAGGCAATATAAGAAGAAGTAATGATACTTTTTATCTCTCTTTTTTTTAAGGATTCAGATGAAAAACTAAATATAAAAAAAATTAGAAATTAACTTAGTCAGATTAAGATTTATATGTACAAACATTAAAGCAATATATAAAACTATTTAAATATAAGAGTGATGGAAATTATATGCCTTATTTTGACAATAAAGGAATAAAAATCTATTATGAAATTGAGGGAAATGGCCCAGATTTATTGATGATTCATGGATTCACTTCAAGCATAGAATGGAATTGGCGATTAACGAATTGGGATGAATTTTTAAAAAAAGAGAACAGATTAATATTGATAGATTGTCGTGGACATGGAAAAAGTGATAAACCATTAACTCCGGATCAATACGGACCAAATATGGTTGATGATATAACAAACCTCTTAAAACATCTGTCAATAGAAAAAGCAAATTTCTTTGGATATTCTATGGGATCCGGATTGACTTTGAGTGTTTTATTGCAACACCCAAATTTAGTGAATTCTGCGATCTTAGGAGGTTATGTGGTATCATTTCCAGATGACCCACAAAGAGAATTTGCAAAAAAATCCATGATGACAACTGTTGCTGGCTTTAGATCCGAAAATTCTAAAGATATTAAAGATCCCACTTCAAAGCGATTCCGATTATTAGCTCAAGCAACAGGGGGTAATTTAAAAGCCCTTGCAGCAGTGATGGAAGGTTTATATACTCAAACGGATAATATGCCAACTTCTAGGAAGGAAATGGAAAAGGTTTTAAAAAAAATATCTGTACCAGTATTAACAGTAGTTGGGACAGATGATTTTATGCCAGGTGATAGAACACTAATTGCGCAGTTGGTTCCTAATGCTTGCCATTTTCAAATTCAAGGAAAAGATCACATAACTGTAGTAGCAGATCCTAAGTTTCATATGATTGTGAAAGCATTCTTGAACTATGTAAATAATAAATAAAACAATGATTTAACATAAAATATAAAATTCTCTAATAATGAACTAAATTTTCTAGTTAATTCCTAAGCATCCACACTTTTTTGGATAATCTAACATCTAATTTGTTATGTAATTTTGGTCTTTTTCTCATCAATTCATGAATGAAGTTTAACCAGGAGTTTCCCTCAGAAGAACTTGAAAATAAACTTAGAATTAATTATAAATATTGTTCTATTAATAGAGATGCTTTTTAATTATTTAGTTTTGTTTTAATCCTCAAAAAATAAGTATTTTTTATTCAGACTGATTCTATATTATTTTCAATTCTTTAATTTATCCTATAATCTCCAGATTGAAATTAATTTTTATTTCTTAATTTGATTATATCTTAATTGATATGATCAGAAGATTGTTAATATAAACTTCTCTGGGGATTATTTTTTTTCATTTAAAATTTTTTATTTTGCCAAAAAATCTCAGTAAAACCTACATAAAAGAAAGTTTAATCAATATAGATATCAGTATAATTTTAATTCTATAAAAATTAATTCATTTTTTTTGAATGATTGATGAGTCTATAATCACATAATTTTTGTTATAATCATTTATATCCAATTACTTTTATTAATTCTATTTTTCTTAATTCACCACTAAATCATAGCCAAACTAAGATAAAAAGCAAGTTTATCAAACTTAATATTTGAATGATGGTGATAAAAACAAAAACATTTCATATCTTCACTATGATCAACCATTCAATGATCATGGATGGTGGATAATTTTTGATAACAAAAATTTTTTGTCGTGATTTTTTTTTCATTTAACTCTTCATAGGCTTCTCATTCGCCATAACATTTAAATAACTCTTCAGATATTATATTATCTAAGAAACTTTACTATTAACATTAAAAAAAATTAAAAACTTAAATTTTTAAAAATTTTAGTTAAAAAATTTGGAGGAATAAAAAATGGCTAAAAAGAAACATTCTTTCGCATGGAGCCCAATTCGCCGATTAATGAAACAACAGGGTGCAAGTATCGTAGCTCGAAATGCTGTTGACTTATTAATTGACCATCTTGAAAAAACCGCATCTGCTTTAACTGAACAAGCAAGAACTTT
>JAHPZJ010000008.1 GCA_019058245.1 Promethearchaeota archaeon
GCATCCCAAAAATCTGAGATCTGATTCACAGACCATCTATAAAGATCTTTTCCACCTTTAAGGTTTAAGTTATAATTCTTATTAACAAATTCAATAAAATGGGTTACTTCTGCATTCTTAATCCATTTATCAGAGGGTTCCCATAGTTTTTTTCTATTTCCACTCATAATTTTCATTTTTTATAAATCTATTAAGAGTTATTAAAATTAAATTTAGAAATTTTAGTATGTAACAAGATAATACTATCATATAATAATCATTATGTTGAGAGTCGCACTTTTAGAACTATGATAATCTTAAATAAATCCTTAATAAATTACTATAAAATAATATACAGTAGAACAAGTTTAAAAAAAATAAGTCACATACTGGAGAAAGAATAGTAAAAAAATAAATTAAAGAGATAATACTTCTAATTAACAAGATTTTTATATTAAATAAGAATAATTTGGTGCTGATTATAGAAGAAAAAGATGAAAAAAAATCTCAAAAAAAAGAGTATACAAGTGAAGAACTTAACAATATAATGATTGAAAGCATGATGGCTAAAGTAATTGAACCTGGTTGTTGTGAGGCAAGATATAACAGATTACAAAGAGAATCTGAAAAAATTTTAAAGAAGAGAAATAAAACTGAGAAAACTCCATAATAAATCCTCTAATATTTTACATAAAGGAATATTGATGACAAGATAAAATAAATAAGAATACTTTTTAGACTATGGAAATCAGTATTTGAATTGAGATTTATTTAAATATCATCTCAAACATTAAATGATACTCCAGAATTATAAAGATTCGATTTGTGAGTTAATAGCTAAATTATAATATGATCCTAATAAAAAAGAATATATAAATTTGATTAATTTTAATCAAATGACTTAAGAAATAATTTAATAAATAATATGTTGAAATATATAATTAAATTAATAAAAGGATTCATTTTATTTAATGAATATATATAAATAAGCTTGATTATAACTTATTTTTTTTACTAATTTAGGCATGACTAAATTTAAATATAATATTGAATATTTATAATTAAGGAAAGAAAATCAGCTTATTTGGTGAAAAATTATAAAAATATTAATATATGGAGCAGGAGTAATTGGTAATATTTTTACGTATAAACTTAAAAGCGGTGGAAATGATGTTTCTATTCTTGCGAGAGGAAAGCGTTTAGAGGATTTAAAAAAACATGGTCTTATTATTCAAGATGATATTTTTCATAAAGAATACAAAACGGATATCAAGGTTGTGGATAGTTTAAAAAAAGAAGATCTTTATGATATTATCTTAGTAATTATGCAGCGTCAACAAGTTAGTCAAATTCTACCTATTTTAAAGGAGAATATTAGTCCTATCATAATTTTTACTGGAAATAATCCTTCAGGAGCCACTGAATATTTAAACATTATTGATAAAAACAGAATTCTTCTTGGATTTGGGGGTCCTGGGGGTTATCGAGAAGACTATAAAATAATTGCAGCTTATGTAGACGACGCAATTTTATATATTGGTGAACTTGATGGAAGAATAAGTGAACGATTAAAAAATATCGAACAGAATTTTACACAATCTGGAATTAAGGTTGATATCAGTAAAGATATCGATGCTTGGTTAAAGACTCATATGACCTTTATAAGTCCATTGGCAATGGCAGGTTATGCTGCAAAAAAACGAAATAAGACACTCGGGACAGATTTTGAACTAATTAATTTAGCTCTTAAAGGCATCAGAGAAAATGTGAAAGCATTAAAGGAGCTTAATATCCCTATTCTTCCAAAAAAATTTAAATTATTTTCTTGGGTTCCCTTAGCTATATTCAGGAAAAAATTTCTGAACCTTATAAATTCTGAGTTTGGGAGGATTGCATTGTCAGGTCATGCTACTGCTGCGAAAAATGAAATGAAAAAACTTTCAGATGACCTTTTTGAAATAGTAAAAGATGTAAAAGCAGATTTAAGTAGCAATAAAAAGCTTTATGAATTAAGCTTTGCATGATATTTAAAAATTTTAGGAGTTTTAACTACTTTATTTCAAAAAATACGAATTTTAGGGTTGGTATTTACAAAAATTGGATTTCATTTTGTTTATATTCTATTAAGTATATTTGAAATGCAAAAATAACTATTAATTTTTAAAAGAAAAACGATGATTAATGATGAGTAAAGTCTTAATTTTATATGGAACAAGGTATGGTACTACTAGAGGAATATCAAATAAAATTGAAGAAATAATCCAAGAAAAAGGGATAACAACAGAAAATTACAATTTAAAGGGATATAACTTGAAAGAAATTCCTCCATTAGAAGAATATGATGGCATAGTAATAGGAACTGGTATAAAAATGAAAATGTGGACAAAAGTAGTTAAGAAATTCGTTCAAAAAAGAAAATTAGAACTGAAGAATATGCAAAATGCCTTAGCATTTTATGTTTGCTGTGGAGAAGCTACAGATAAAAATAACATACAGAAAGCGATTTTTGAATACATTACACCAAAACTCCAAAAATTAGGATTAAATCCTATTTTAATAGATGCTTTTGGAGGTGCTTATGATTTAACAGAAGGGTCTGCAATATCTGGTATGACAAGAAAAATCGTTATAGGCATTCTTCAAAAAGAGGAAGGAATTGAAAATCCTGATGGTAAAATGCATGACTATAGAGATTGGGATCAGATTATAGATTTTGCTAATAAATTCGTTGATTTATTGAAAAAATAACAAATTTATTAATAAAATTATGCTTGAATTCGGTTATAAGAATAATGTATTTTATTAAACATTATTGTATTATTACTAAAAGATAAAAAATATATAAATTAAGAAAAGAACAAAAAGAAGTATGAATTTTAATATTTTAGAACATTATTTAAATAAATACCTCTAAAAAGTAGTGAAAGAAAATGAGTAATAATGGGGAAGAAAAAGAAAATTTCATAGATAAGTTGAATAAACAATTTACAGATTTCGTTGGAAATGTTTTTGGAGAATCTGGAAAAGATTTTATTGAAGAAACTTCTGAAAAAATAAAAGAGTTCAGTTCTGGCGCTATTGAAAAATTTATGGAATTCAGTGATGATGTAATTGAAAAACTTAATTTAAATGAAAATGAACAAGTAATTAAAGCTCGTGATAGCGTTGAAGATATGCTAAAACAAGCTGGACTCCTAAAAGAAGACGAGGAAGAAGAGGACTTTTAATCTATTATTTAAAATTTAGGATTTAAAATTTTATTATTTCTTTATTTATTTTGATTTTAAATATTTTTTTTTAAAAAATTATAAAATTTTAGCATTTTTTAAGAAGGATTTAATTTCTTCCTGAGTCGCATTAAATAATTCTGATATAACCATTAAGGAGGTTGCCTCATCCATCCCTAAACCTGTATAATCCTGATATAATTTTATCCAAGTTTCTTTTTGAGTATACTTATCTGGATGAGTAGTTTGAATATGTTGCCAATAGGGATGTTGTAACTCAATCCCACAATATGGGCAAAATCTGGATTCGTCTTCACTCATATATTTAATCCCTTAACATTATATTTAGTTTATTTTTTTTCTGAATAATTGTAACAAACCAATGTTAATTTAAAAAACTTATAATTTCAAAGATTAAAAAAAAGTATTTAGAGATTTTTGTAAAAAATATTACTCCCAATTATTTTTTAATTCTTCTGCTGTTATTTTTCTTATTGTATCTACCGCCCAAACAACAAAGTGATAACATTTTTTTGCCCATGTTCCATTTTTTCGATATTCTATCATACCTTCAGGTTGACTAAAATCATAACCACAGAGTTCTGCGCATATTACTGATCCAAATTTTTTTTCAAATTTATGTGCAAATATAGCTGCCTTCTTAGAAGCTACCATCGCAGTTTCATCATCCATTCTTTTATGACCTCCTAAAATAATACCTATTGCGGAACTCCCGCCAGATACAGGCCCACACGCTCCTTGCCATCCCTTTTTTGATTTATAACCTCCAAAACCACCTGAAAGAGGAATCATAGCATTATGGAATAGGGGGTCATCAATTCCTAATACTTGAAGAACACTGGTTAATGTTAATTCGGCACAATTCACATTTTTTTCACGTGAAGGCAACGATTTTTCAAGTTCTTCAATTTTTTCATCAAATCTTTTATCAAGTTTTTGTTGCATTATTATACGCTAGTTTTTAATTATTCTTTTTAATAATATTAATTTATAGTCTAAAATTAAATATGAAAAAAGCTATTAATTTCTTAACAAAAATTTTAAGTATAATAATCATAATTCAATATTTTTGGATTCAAATTTGAAGGAACTTTACGAGTTAGGTTTTGTTTTCCGTGGATTTGTTCTTGTCAATCATATCTTAAAAAAATTACCTGTGCAAAAAGAAAAAGGTGTAAATAAGGATCTTAGAGGTGCTTTCATCTCTGCTATTAATACATTTGCTGATACCGCTTTTAATAATAACTCCTTAGAATATCTAGAATCAGGAAATATATTATTTATTTTCAAGATATCAGAAGTCCAATCAGAAGATAATTTTATGAAAGAACCAATAATTTTATATGGATTAGTTGATAAATCCAAGAAGAAATCTGATAAACTTGTAAAAAAATTTTTCGAACGTGTAGATCCTATGATACAATTATTTATCCAAAAATATAATTTAAAGGATTTTACTGAATTGAATCAATTTGAGACATTTAAAGACGTAATGGAAGATTTCTTTATAAAAAAGCCTCAAATATAATTATTCGCCCAAACACCAGCCTTTCGGTTTGACACGAGAATATTGAATTTTACCCTGATCTTTTAATAAAGAAATTTCTTTTTCAATTTGAATATTAGAGAAACCTTTTGCTTTAATATCATTAACCAATTGGGCTTTTGTTGCCACAACTTTTTGTTCCTTTAGATATGCTAGAATAACTTCCTCTAAAGATTCACTAACAACGGCTTTTTCTTTAGAAATTGGTTTTTTAGTTTCACTTTCAAGAGCAGCTCGTAATTTCTCTTTTTTAAGTTCAACGGGTTTTTCAATAACTAATGGTTGTACTTTAGGTTTTGATTTTTCCTCAATTAAAACTTCTGCTTTAACTTCTTCAGGCATCTCCTTTGAGATTTCTTCTTCAGGTAAACTCCATATAGGATAAGAAACTTTTTCATAAATAACTGATTTTTGTGTTTTAAGAAGTGCAAATTCATCCAAGATTTCATCCTCAGAATACCCTAAATCTTCTAAGTCTTTCATTAAATCTTTTAAATAACCTTTATCTTGTAAAATAGTATAGATATGCTCTCTTAAATTAGAAGGGATGTCCTTGATCTTTGCTATTTCTGTAATTAAATCTCCTTTTTCGGTTTCTTGAATTTCAGGGACTTTAATTTCTTGAGGAATATCCAGTGATTCTTTCTGGCCCCATTCAAAATCTGTAACATTTCGAATTGTACGATCATATCCTCCAAATATAATCTGTTTTAAATTTTGCTGTTCTTCTATACGGTAACACACTTTTTTAATCGATGTTGAGACTTTAGTCTTCCATTTCAGCTCAAAATCCTGAGAATTCAAAGAAGGATTATGAAAGATTTTTAAAGATCCATCGGCGCATCCAACAACAATTTCTTTTGCATTATCACCATCAATATCTTCAATCAATAATGAAAGAGGACGTCCTTCATCTGTTTGAATCTCTTTAATCAGTTCTCCCTCACTACTTAGAATCTTTATATGTGGCTCATCTGTACTTATGATAATTTCATTGAATCCATCATTTGTAACATCTCCAACTTTAATATCATTAACTTGAGAATTAAAATTTCTTTGCCAAATAATATCTGGCTTATTGTTTTGAAATTGAACCAATTGAACTAAACCATTTTTTGTGCCAACTAATAACCCATTAATAGGATCTTCAATATCTGGTATTTTTAAAAAACTTAAAGTGCAAGTAGTAACCCAAGAATCATAATAAAGTACATACTTAGGTTCTATAGCCTTTATATTATCAAATATTCTAAGTGTTTTATCTTCACTTCCAAAAATTAGTTCAATATTTCCATCTCGAGTGAAATCTCCCGCGGTACAACAGTTTATCCTCTTAGAGGCTTTATATCGCATTAATCCGATAAATTTCTTGGTTTCTAGATTTATTTTTAAAACCATAAAATTTCCATCACCAGCCCCAACTAATATTTCGTCACATCCATCTCCATCAACATCAATTGGATATGTACACCTACACCATCCATCAAAAGTTCTATCATCAACGATATTTATTGTTTCATCCATTAAATAAAGAGTTTTATCATGTCCACCAAAAGCTAAGAATTGCGTACCATTTTTGCATTTTAAAATTGAACAAGTCAGTATCGCATCCGGACATTCAAACATCCAATTTAATTGATAACGTTTTCGTATCATTTTTTCTCAAGATTATTTATGATTATAGAAAATAATAACAGTAGATAAAATAAATTTCATTCTTTATTCATTTAAAACTTATTATCCTAAGTTTATTAAGCTATTAGTGCAATATAAAAAAAAATAAAAAAATAAAAAATATTTTTTAAATTTAAAGTGCTAATTGAGCATCAGATGGACTATATGCTCCAGTACCAGTTATTTCATATGTGATTTCCAAACTTTCTCCTGCTTCTAAAACTTCAATATCCCATTTCAATGTATCTTGTCCAACTTCGTCTGTGATTTCAGGGGTTGTTGAATAATTCCCATATTCAAATGAATCGGGAACTTTATCAAGTAAAACAAGTTTAGTTAATTTAGATTCACCAATGTTTTCAACTGTTAATATAATTCTGTAATTTCCAAGATCTCCAAATGCTTGTACTTCCTTTCCAATTCTGAATTTCCGTCTGATGTGCATTGCCTCAATTACAGGAACTTCAGGTTTAAACTCCAATTCTTGACTTACTGGAAAAGTGTTAGCAAGATATGTAATTTCAGATTCAAAAGTAGATTCACGGGCAGGATTTACACAATGAATAGGATATTCAAATTCCATAGTAGATTCTGGCATAAACATACCAGAACTACTATCTTTTAAGTCTTTAAGATCAATATTGAATACATTGTTATCAACACTGACAGCAGCAGCCGATACTTCAATTTCTTCTCCATCCCATGTTAATTTTATCTCATCAGCTTTAGGTGGTTGATACTCATCAGAGAACTTTTCTTGTATAACTGAAACCTCGTTCAAAGGTGCTGAACCATTATTAACAATCTTAAGTGTAGCCATAACATCTTTAGTTCTAAAAGTAGGAACTTCTATTATATCATATGACATTACACCAGTGATACTACCAATTTCTAAAATAACATCTGAAAGAACAGCTGTTCCATTTACAATAGTTTGAAAATCAGGCATTACTCTAAATTCTAATTTCTTCCTGAATGTAGGATATTCCTCACTCTCATATTCCCATTTTCTTGAGTGCCATTGAGCTCCGCTTGGTAAAAGAGGTACATCATTTGGATCAATATCTACAAATTTATTTGATTCATCTTCAGGAGCATATACATCAGCATTGAATAATTGAATAATAAATTCTGAAGAATTATCAAATACAAGTTTGCAGTCAAACATACCTGGTTCTTCGTCTCTTTCAACTGTATCAACATAAAATTTATTTCTTGTATATGCATCAAATTTCCCAATATCTAAACCTTCAGCAAAAGAAGACGCACTCTGGTAGGTCATTTCTATTGTTCCTGTTCTTCTTTTAGTAATGTCTGTAACCGTAATGTTACATGTAAATTTCAACATCACTGTATACTCCGGAGCTAACTTATCAATTGTCCAAACTATTTGATTTCCTTCAATATTAGCTCTTCCTTCAGTTGTATCTAAAATTCGGGGATTTGTGAAATCACTTGGAATATTTTTTACTACTTTAATATTAGAAACTGGTTTATCAAACATACTTCTAAGAGCAATAGCAAAATGAACAACATTTTCTTTATCTATAGAGATTCCGAAAGATTCCATACTTGATTCAGCAAG
This sequence comes from Promethearchaeota archaeon, assembly GCA_019058245.1. GTDB lineage: Archaea > Asgardarchaeota > Lokiarchaeia > Sigyniarchaeales > SOKP01 > Loki-b32. The sequence goes on from JAHPZJ010000008.1 coordinate 8,033, forward strand.
AGTTCCACCATCTCCCCACGTTTCACCCTCATTCTCCTCCTCATTCTCCTCCTCATCCTCGTCTTCTTTAACTTTAGGCTCTTTTTTGTTGGATTTACCAGAAACTCCACTTTTCTTATCCTTTAATTTTAATAATTCTTTTTCAATATCATTTATATTTAAAACATCATCAGCGTTTGGATTAGTATTGATAAATTCCTTAACAAGAAATAAGTTTTTTATATCCTTTTTGATTTTAAAGTTCCTTGAATCAACATTTTCAGGATCTTCGGTGCCCAATTCTCTTATTGAAATGTCTTTTGATTTTAAATCAGTGCTTCCAATATTTTCAAGTGAAACGTCAATGTCCCATAATCTATCTACTTTACTTGGATTTTCTATATTAAATTTTCCGCTATGAGTAAAAGATTCAACATTTGCATCATGATCTTGTTTTACATCTACTTCTTCTATTATTTTCACTAATGCTAATAATCCTTCTCTATTGCCATCTTTTAAAACAATACTTCCCTCGAGTTCCCCTGTATCCTTATCGTATGTCTCTATGACAGGAGTCGATGTATCTCGATCCAGTAGTTCAACACGACCTGTATCCATGTCCTTTCTTTTTAATGCATCTGCAATAAGTTCTTCATCAGCCTCAGTTTTATCAAAGCCCATTTGCGATCTTGATTCAGGCTTTTTCTTATCTTTTCTAGCCATTAGTTTTCACCTAGCCTTTATACCATATTAAATTGAAAATTATTTACCAATTAATATAAATTAATCGATAAAATAAAATTATCATCAAAATATAAAAAATTTATTAATCTAAGGTATAAGAGTTGTCTTGATTTTAAATGAAATCATATTTGTTCTTTCAAAAATTTTTATCATAATTTTTTAAATGAAAGATTATAAGTATTAGGGTCTCCAAATTTATGATTACACATAGGACATTTAATTGTAAGAGCTCTTTTTTTTATATCCAACTTAAAGCTAAAACCACAAACAGGACAAACTATTATATCACTTTTTTTCATTATATTTATTAAGAATCTTATTAAATCAAATCATTTTGAAAGAATAATTAAAACTAGATCATTAACATTACATTCTGTTGAACCACTTATTAATTCAATTCCCAACTGTTTGAAAAACGCATTTGAATTATTGTTTTCTAAAAAATCCTCTAAAATAATATTCATTGAAATTATTTTTTCTAAAACTGTATTATCAATAATGGCACCCATTGCTCTACTATTTCCTTCTAAACCATCAAGATTAGCACCAATAATGAAAAAGTTATAATCGATTTTTTTATCTTTTATGTAATTAAGGAACCCTAAAAGCATTTCTTGGTTTCTTCCACCAATGCCATTCCCTCTAATAGTAACAGTCAACTCACCAGTTCCTATTAAAATTATCTTTTCACATTTATTTTGATCAAAATTCTCTTTAACATACTTGGAAATAACTCGATGAATTATTTTTCCAAATTCCCTGGCTTCACCACTTATACTATTAGAAAAGTAATCAATATTATATCCAATTTTACGATAGTGTGTGATAACTTCTTGTACTGCGAAACCAATGCTTCCAATTAAATAATTGTGAACATTAGTAAAACATTTATTATTTGGTTTTGGATTTTCTAATGTTTTATCTTTTAGTCCTCTTTCTAAATGTTCTCTAACAGATTTAGGCAGTCTTTCGAAGAGTTTATACTTCTTCACTACGATATCAGCTTCCTCAAATGTACTTATATCAGGTACTGTTGGTCCAGAAGCAATTGAGTCCAAATTATCTCCAACAACATCGGATATGATCAATGATATCAAGTTAGCTCTACTGGAATTATATATCTTCTTTACTAAATTACCTCCTTTAAAATCGGACAAGTGTTTTCTAATTATATTAATTTCATGAATCGATGCTCCAGAAGATAAGAGTAAATCATTAATTTTTTGTAAATCTTCAAATTTAATGCCCTTTTTTGGCAATGGAAGTAAAGAAGAACCTCCTCCTGATAACAAACAAAAAATTAAATCTGTTTCGGTTGCCCTTTCTACTTTTTCCATCATAGAAATTGTTCCATTAAGACCATTCTCATTTGGAATAGGATGAGAAGCAAAGTTAAAAATAATTTTACTTTTTTTATAATTTTCTTGCTTTTTGGCACTTATAGGTATATTTATAATTCCCTCATAATCAATATCTTTCAATTCTATAAAATATCTTTCAAGTGTTAATGCCATTTCTGCTGTTGCCTTACCACCACCAATAATATAGATTTTTTTATATTTATGCAAATCATACTCATCATTTTGAATGTATAATTTACCTTTTTGGATTTTAATCGATTTTTCCATTAGATATTTAGGTTTTACTAATTGGATTATTTGTTCAAGTATTTGAAGCCCTATTTTTCTTAATCTTAATTGCCTTTTATTCAAATCTTTTAGAAGAAGTTGAGAAGTATTCTTAACATACAAAAACAACACTTCATTATTAGTAGATTTAATGTGTAAGATATTATTATGTATCCTATATACATTAAATAATGTTCGATATGATGGTAATAAATTATTGCTTTTCATGAACTTTAAATATAACTAGTTTTACTAAATATTTGATTTTGGAGATTTTGCTATACATTGATTATAAATATTGATAAATAAATGTAATAGAAAATATGCTAAGACAAGCATTTATTCTTAACGGGAATGAGATCATATACAAAAGAGTATATGGAAATGCTTTAAGTAATTCTGAGATGGAAGACCTTAGTTTTAAAATTATATCAGAAGTAAAAAGAGCTCTTGGAAGGACTACAGGATATTTTGATTTTATTAAGTATAGAGTATCCTATGATTATGATCTGGGATCTAAGCTAACATTTATCTTTATAACTGGTTTAATGGATGATTTTTACAGATCAATTCGACCCCAATTAAATAATTTCAAAAATTTTTTCCTCAACCGTTTCAGTAATGAAATTAGTATTGTAAACCTAAAAGAATTAAATTTTGTTGGAATAAACGTATTTCTTGATGAAATACATAGGAATTTAAAGCCTAAAATTGCTGTTGTAGGTTTTGCTGGAGTTGGCAAAACAACAATAAAACAACTTATAAAAATGGATGAAATACCCCTTCAGCATGTTCCAACCATTACAGGAGAAATAGCAACAATCAAAATTGGAAAATTATTCTTTCGATTATTTGATTTTGCAGGTCAGGAGCAATTTAAATTTCTTTGGAAAGGATTTATAAAAGAAAGTGACGCTGTTCTTATAGTTACCGATTCCACGGAAAAAAATATTGAAAAAAGCAAATTCTTTTTGGATTTAAAGACAAAAGAAGTTCCCCACGCTCGAGCGGCCATAATAGGAAATAAGCAAGATTTACCTAATGTTCTAAGTATTTCAGAAATAGAGAAAATTACGGGATTAAAAACTTATCCGATGGTGGCTAATAGAAAAGAAAATCGTAACAAAATGATTAGAATTATTGCTGATATTTTAGATATGAGCACAGAGGACTCTCCATTATTATCTGAGCTTTTTGAAAGTACAGATTTAAGTTATGAAACATTATTTGGTTTAGAAGGAGAACCAATTAAGGAAACCTCCTTGATAATCCCAGAAGAGTCAATTTCCTTAGAAATACCCCCAGTTGAGGAAAAAATTGAGATTAATGAAATAACAGATAAAATAGAGCAACTAATTCCCGATGAATCTGATGTAGAAAGTCTTATTGAATTAAGCAAGAGACATAATCAAGGTCTTAAAATGCCTGTTGAAAATGCATTAATTACTTCTGAATTATTTGATGAATTTGAAAAAAATAAATCATTTGGGTATTATGATAAATTAAGTATTTTATTCACAGCGCTCAATTGCGTCTTTTTAACGAAAACTGATCCAAAAAAATTCCCAAAATTTAGTACATTTTTTAAAAATTATAAAATGCATGTCTTCAATTCTAAGGAAATTAACCAAATTCGAAAATACTACTCAAAAGTCTTGAAACAAGTCAAAGCTTAATAAATCCAAAATCCTTACCGTTTAAGATAATGCAATTTAAAAGAAGCTAATTTTCCGTTCTTAATTATTATTTCTCTATACCCCCCAGCAGTTTCAGGATGACCATATCTGCCTAGTCCTAATGCAGGAGTTTGAACAACAAAAGGTCCATTATTCTGTATATCTTTTGCATTAGTATACATCTCAGAGTATTCATCATAATAAATAGCTGCGGGATTTTCAATTTTTTTCAATTTAAATGGTGGAGCATCATAAACGCTTGATTTATCTTCAGTATCTTCTAATCTAAACTCAAGAGAATCATGAGTATGTCCCGCTAAAGTCAAAATACAACAATCCTTGCAGAATTTGATGAGTTTTTCCCAATTTGAAGAGACGCATCCAAGTTTCATATTAAATATTCCATCAATACGAGCTGAAGATAAAGGTTTTTCTAATTGTCTAAAAAGTGATTCTTTAAATTCACTTAATCTTTTTTTGATAATCCGTTTACCTTCTTTTTTAAACAAATTAATTTTAAGGGATTTACCTCCAGTATTTAATGGAGGACCATGTAATAAAAGAAATATATTCATCCCTTTTTGAATTACATTATTTACTAAATTTTCTAAATATTTAACTTGTTTTGTTGAAATTCCTGTAACAGATGGATGCCCAGTTATTAAATCTCGAACATTTTTAAAGGAATCAGCACCTGAATTCAAGATAATGAACAAATTATTCCCAAACTTTAAATAAAAATCATAAAAAGAATTAATATCCGATAAATATCCTTTTACAGCTGAAATAGTTTTAGTTATAGCTGTGATTGGTGAAGCAGAAAACATTTCATTTAATGCTATAGCTTCTGAAGCATTTAAACCGATCTTTTTATACATCTCTGCCCAAGTTAAATCATAGTGAAAGGGACGATAATCATGATTACCTAAAGTTGTAAAAATAGGACAATTTAATTCTTCACCCCTAATAATTCCTTTATAATCATGATTAGTAGGTAAATTTAAGACACAGTTCTTAAATACTTGCCAATTACTATCTTCATATTTAAATAAAAATGTGTCTTTTAATTTTCGTACTTTTTTAGCTAATCTACTCAGGATTGTAAAATCAACCAAGTCACCTGTCATCACAATAAAATCTAATTCATTTTTAAGTACTTTTCGATTCATTAATTTTATAAACTGTCTAAATTGATTATTAGGGTTAATCAATCGTTTTCTTAAAGGTATTTTAATATCAGAAAGTATTTCTTCCTTTTCATCCTTTTTCCTTTTTCCCAATTTCAATTTCTTGGTTACTGTTTTGAAGAAATCCTCCGCACTACTTTTAACAGAGGACTTTGCCCATTTTTTAATGATTCCATAAATTCTATCATTTCTTTCTGCCAAGTGTAAATCAGTAGCATGAACAAAGGTGAAATCTTCCCATTTTTGTTTAGAAACTACAATAGAGTGATAATTTATTCGTTCATTTGGTCCATAAAGATCAAACATTATAAAATTTCGTTGTTTCAAAAAATTAAGGACTTTTTTATTAAGAGTAAATTTGAGATTAACATTGTAAAAATTTCTCATATCTCCAAATACTTGATTTTTTATAAGGAAATCTTGAGGATTCAAACCATTTAGTGAAGAGATATCATGTATATGGCTAATAGAAGAATTCTCGACTTTAATAATAGTAGTTTTAATTGGTTCTCCTCTATGCAGTCGAGATTTTAGCGTTTTCACACCTTCATAACTTAGATCATGTTCATCAATAAATTTTATTTTATCTTCAAGAAACTTCTTTCTTTTTTTCCTAAATCTTTTCTCTCTCCATTTTGAGAATAAGCCTTTTTTTTCTTTTTTAAATATTAATTTATATGACCATTTGTAATCAAATAATGGAATTAAAGAGATATTTTTACCAATAATTTTACCAAATGTATCTGCATCAGCAATATCACTGATAAAAAGTAAAATAGTTTCAAATTCTTTATTCTTTAATTTGCGATCTATACTTAAGATTGATGGGCGTCCCAGATTTGGGTTTATTATAATTGATTTTCCCTTTTCGTCAATTTCTGACTCATTCAATGTTATAAAACTACTCCAATATATTAAATACTATATATTCACGATTTAAAAAAATATTCAAACCTCTGCTTTATAACTATCGTTGTAATTATAATAAATTAACTAAATAATATAAAAAGTTAAAAAAGTAAAGATTATTAGAGTTTTATCAAAATTATTCACATTTACTTACTTTTTAACACTAATGAGGTACCTATAATTTCATTATAAATAAAACAAAATAACTTACTATTTCCCATATTAAATGTTCAAAAAGTGCACCTTAAATCTTTAATTATAAATTTACTTCAATAAAAATATTAATTCTATTAAAAACGAGTAAATATCAATGGAAAATAACGACAACACTGAAAAGTCATAATTTTTATATAAAAGTATAATAAATAATAATGGTTGAAATCAAAAACTATATTTGGATCATTCCTCTTATTGGAGGAATCATAATACTTATAGCACTAGTAACTCCAGCAGCTTATAATTATGATTATAGTGGATTTTATTATATTTGGAGTTGGGGTTTATTCGCATATGAAGATAGAAGACCTTTCGTAGATTATTTTGGTAAAAATAACAAATTTATAGGATTTAATGATAATTTTGTTATTTTAATCACTTCAATTTGTTCTTCATTATTTGTGCTATTTTGTGCTTTAATAATAATCAAATCTGCTATTAAGTATAAGAAAGATACACAAGAAGAGAGAAAAACTTTAGAAAAATGTCTAGTTCCATCTACAATTTTAATTAGTTTTTCAGTAGTTATGGTGAGTCTGATTGAAATTCTGTTCATAAATTGTTATGAAAGGAGTTTTTGGGGATCTTATTTTCCTGGTTTTGGAACAATAGGTATGTTTATAGGAGCAGTTTTAACAATAATAGGATATTATATCTCAAAAAAACTATGAGATTTATAGTCCTAATTATAGTTTATAAACTAGTTAATAATAAAATTGAACTAACTAATTTTATTAACATTTTTATAATAGGCAATGATCCGAAAATTATACCATAAAAGGATTTGTGGAATAAATTTTAATGATCAAAAATTTAGTTTCAGTTCCTCTGATCTTATAGCTGTAGAGGTTAAGTAGTATCTTGAAGAAAGAATTAAAATAAATTTAATCTGTTAATAAAAATGAATTAGGAAAACATATAATAATACGATCGATAATAATACGAGCCATAATTAATTTTTTTTTAGTTTTATAAGGACAAACTTATAGATAGCGGGTAATTAATAATTAATATTAAAGATTTGCTAAATTAACAAAAATAACATTATCCCCTCGAACAACAATGTTTCCTAGGTTTTCATGCTCCTCTCGAACGTTACCTTCATCATCTTGATATTCAAAAAGTTGGCTAGTCTCTTCTAAATATAGATTTAAATGTTCATCAAATCCGGCTAGAATCCCTCTAAATAATCTATTACGTTTAACCTTTATTAAAATTACTTTATTTATTGAGGACCTCAAATAATCGATTGGACGATTGGATCTAGAATACCCTTCTCGTGACATTATTAAAAACTCAAAAAAAACAATTATTCATAAAAATATTTATAATAACAAACAAATATACTCAAATTAAAACCTTTCTATCGTTTTTATACTAATATACATAAAAACTCATATAATAATTAATGATAAAATTGTAAAATGGATAAAAAGATGAAATTAAAATAGTATAATATTCATTTTACTTATTATTATATTATAGGTCTATACGATCATACCAAAATAGATTAACAATAGGCCTGTGGCCCAGTTTGGATAAGGCGGCAGCCTCCTAAGCTGAAGATCGGGGGTTCAATATGACACGTACTTAACGTTTCATGAATTCATCCCCTCAGGCCTGCTTGTTTTTTTAATAATTACTATAATTTATTAATATAGATTTTTATTTTTCGAATGCATACATATTCATTGAAGAAATCATAAGTAAGAAGAAATGAAAAATTTTAAATACATCAAAGTCTATCCAAATAGGTTAGGTAAATTAAAGAAATCCCTAATGCCATTAATTTTAATGGATATTCTTCTTTTATTTCTTTTACAGGAGGTAATTTTTTTAGTAGGTAGCACAACCATTAATAATAAGGTTGGTATTAAAGTATCAGTTCCACAATATTGGCCAACAAATGGCTGGCAAACCTCCCAACCTGAAGATCAAGGAATGAATTTTACAAAACTACAAGAACTACATAAGTATATCCGTGAGCAGAATTTTCCCTTAGATTCAGTGATAGTAGTCCGTAATGGTTTCATTGTATACGAGGATTATCCTAATCCAAATAAGTATGGAGAATATTCACTTCACGTTCAACATTCTGTCACTAAGAGTTTTACATCTGCTTTAATTGGAATTGCAATTCAAGAAGGATATATTGGGAGTGTTGATGATTCTGTTATCTCTTACTTCCCTAACCGAACAATCGCCAATCTAGATGCTTGGAAACAGAATATGACAATTGAGCATTTACTCAATATGATGGCAGGGATGGAATGGGACGAAACTACTTACCCATATGGAGATCCACGTAATAATCTTAGACAAATGGTCGATAGTGATAATTGTGTTCAATTCATGCTGGATAGAAATATGACAACGGCCCCGGGGACAGTCTGGATTTATAATACAGGTGCTTCTCATCTTCTAGGGGCAATTATCCGTCAAACAACAGGAAAAACACCACGTGGTTATGGTATTGACGTATTGTTTAAACCATTGGGTATAACAATTTTAGATTGGCATACTGATTCTCAAGGTCTCAATTATGGTGGTAGTGAATTATACCTTAGACCCCGTGATATGGCAAAATTCGGGTTTCTTTATCTTCAAAATGGTAAATGGGACGGGCAACAGATTGTTCCAGAGATTTGGGTTAATAAATCACGAGAATCTAAAGTAATTCCTTGGAGTGGATGTGGATATGGGTATCAATGGTGGAAAGATTTGAATATGGATACTTTTTATGCTCATGGGTTATATCAACAAAACATTATTGTAAATCCTGAAAATAATCTGGTGATAGTATTTACTGCTTCTGATTATAACTATCAAATTCCGATTTCCTATCTAGTTTCAGAATATATTATTTCGGCGATAGGTGAATTTACTAATATCAATAATTCTTTTCCATGGGAAATAACACTAACATTATCCCTCTTAATTGGAATTCCCATTTCTGTGATTATTATATTTCTGGTAAGAAAACGGATTAAATAATTAAAGAAATTTATTCGATTATGCCAAAATTACTAAATTTTAAAAACTTTATCGATTTGGATAATAGTACATAACGATTTGCTTAAATAGAACAGAAATACTATTATTATTCGCCTAAAAAATAGAGGTGATAAATTTGCCCAAAAGAATTTTAAGAGTTAATATGACCAACCTTGAAGCTAAATTTGAAGATTTACCTGAAGATTATGCTGCTTTAGGTGGGCGTGGTATGACTTCAACTATAGTTGCTAAAGAGGTACTCCCAACGTGTAATCCATTAGGAATTCATAATAAATTGGTTCTTGCACCAGGAATTGTAACTGGAACTAAAGCTCCTTCAAGTGGAAGAATCTCAGTAGGTGGAAAGTCTCCTTTAACTGGAGGTATTAAAGAAGCTAATGCTGGCACTCCTTTCTCGCAAATGTTAGCTAGACTACGAATCGGAGCAATCATTGTAGAAGGAAAACATGCAGGAGATGATTATTATCTCCTAAAGCTTACAAATGAAGGAACCGAATTCATAAACGCTAACAAATGGTCTAACAAAGGTTTATACGGTGTTTATAAAGATTTACGTAAAGAATTTGGGGATAAAGTAGGAATTTGTGGAGTAGGAATTGCAGCTGAACTTTTAGGAGGTAATTCAGGTGTTTGTTTTTCTGATCCTGAGGGATTACCTAGTAGATATTCAGGAAGGGGAGGTATGGGAGCTGTAATGGCATCTAAAGGATTAAAATTCATAATTGTTAACGATACAGGAGCTCCAGGAGTAGAAATTGCAAATGAAGAAATATTCTCTCAAGGCATTAAAAAACTTAGAGATGCTCTTACATCTCATGACGTTACAAAACCAGGAGGAGCCCTCAATTCCTATGGTACTTCTGTATTAGTAAATATAATAAACGAAGCAGGTGGTCTCCCACAAAGAAATTTTTCCGCTGGTCAAGATGATAGGTCAGAGAAGGTCTCGGGTGAGGCTAAAGCTGAGGAAATAAAGAAAAGAGGCGGTCAGCGCCCTCATTTCTGTAATCCTGGTTGTATTATACAATGTTCTGAAGTATGGTGTAAACCAGGTGGAAAAGATCCCGTTGGAGTACTTGAATACGAGAGCGTTTGGGCTCTTGGTCCTAATAGTGGTATCTATAATTTAGACGATATTGGTGAGTTAAATAGAGCTTGTAATGATTTAGGATTAGACACAATTGAAGCTGGAGATACAATTGCTGTAGCAATGGAGGGTGGATTAATTGAATTTGGAGATGGAAAAGGAGCTTTAAAACTTATGGATGAAATTCGGAGAAAAACACCAACAGGAAAAATACTGGCTAATGGGACAGAGATTACAGGTAAAGTTTTAGGAGTAACAAGGATACCAACCGTTAAAGGACAAAGCTTACCAGCATATGATCCAAGAGCAATAAAAGGAATTGGAGTCACCTATGCAACAACACCTATGGGAGCAGATCATACAGCAGGTTATTGCATAGCTCCTGAAATAATGGGAGTGGGTGGTCAGGTAGATCCCTTAAGTCCTGAAAAAGCAGAGGTATCTCGAAACCTACAATTAGCAACTGCAGCTGTAGATGCAACTGGATATTGTTTATTTATTGCTTTTGCTGTTCTTGATATCCCTGAAGGATTACAAGGTGTTGTAGAGTCTTTAAACGGTGTTTTAGGGACAAACCTGACTGTAGATGATGTAGCACCCATTGGAAGATCAATTATTGATACTGAATTAGAATTCAATAAAAAAGCAGGATTTACACCGATACACGACAGACTTCCTGAATTCTTTTTAGAAGAAAAACTCCCACCACATAATACCGTGTTTGATGTACCAGATTCAGATTTAGACAGTGTATTCTAATCCATCTTACGATTGAATTATGCCAATCTATGTTAAATTATTTGGAGATTTACGGAAGAAAATAGATCCTCATATTTCAGGAACTGATTCAGTACGACTAGAAATTAATGCTCCAGAAGTGGATAGAATTAGTGATCTTCTGAAAAAGTTAAACATAAATGAGAATGAGGTTACTCATATATTCGTAAATGGAAGATATGCGGGATTAAAAAAAAAAATACAAAATGGAGAAACTGTAGCACTATTCCCTCGAAATATGGCATTATTATATAAATGGTATTTTACACGAGAAGAAGATGAATAACTCTACCATTTCGATTACGGTAAAATTTTTTGCTACATTAAGACAATATGGACCAGATAAGGAAGTATTAACAATTCCAAAAAATAGTGAAGGTAAGTTTCTATTCGATAAGTATAATATCCCAAAAAACGAGAGAAAAGCAATTATTTTAATTAATGGAAGGCCTCATAAAAATCTGAAGACAATTCTTAATGATGGAGATATAATTGCGATTTTCCCCCCAATAGGGGGAGGTTAATCCTTTAAATTACTAAATCTTTTTTTTTTCTCATTTCATTATAAAATATAAAAATTCCTATTTATTTTTACTTCTTTGTATAATATAAAATTAAGGCTTTTAACTCCACAATATTGAAATTTAACATAAATTTGACCCGTTTTCTCAAGATGTTAAAAATTGTGCGTGTTATCGCAACAGAAATTATTTTATGTTTATATAATATTAAGAAAAGCCTAAAATAATTTTATTGATATTATCAAATAAATCAGAGATTATTTGTGAGTGATTTCATAATAATGACATTAACAGAAAAGAAACTTCAGGAATCTGAAGAAAAGTTTAAAATTCTATTTAAGAGTGGTTTAATTCCAGCCTATGTTTGGCAAAAAGCTGATAAAGACTTTATCATGGTTGATTATAATTATGCCGCTGAAGATATTACAAAAGGTAGTGTTAAAAAGTTTTTAGGAGCTAAGGCTTCGGAATTATACAAAGATAATTCCCGTATATTAGGAGAAATAAGCGATTGTTTTAAAAATAAAACGACTATTATTCGTGAAATGAAATATAGGATGCAGATTACAAAAGAAGAGAAAGATTTACTTGTGAAATATACCTATTTACCTCCAGATTTAGTTATAGTCCATACTGAAGATATTACTGAAAGAAAAAATTTTGAACAAAAATTAAAAGAATCTGAATTTAAATTCAGATCATTGTTCGAAGCGATTCCAGACCTATATTTTTTACTCTCTGAGAGCACTAAGGTTTTAGAATATCGAGGGTCAACTGAAGATTTATATATTAAGACAGAAGAATTTATTGGAAAAAAATTGAGCGATATACTACCATCTCCTCTAGGAGAAAAGACATTAGAATTTGTAAAGAATACCATTGCAACAAAGCAAACTCATAGTTTTGAATATGAATTACTGGTTGAAAATATAATACATTATTATGAGGCAAGATTCTTTTATCTTTCTCAAAAAAGAATCTCTTGTTTTATTCGAGATATTACTGATAAAAAAAAAGCTGAAAAAGTAATTTATAATTTAGCGAAATTCCCTTCAGAAAATCCAAATCCCGTAATGAGGGTGAATAAAAAAAAAATCCTCTATATTAATGAATCTGGTAAAAATTTGTTGAATGCAACTGAAGGTGGTAAGATTCCAAAACAATTCAAACAAATTTTAAAGCAAGTTTTTAAGGAAAAGATTACCCAAAAATTCGAAATTGAAATTGACGATAAATATTTTTTATTTGACTTTAAACCGATAAAACTAGAGAATTATGTTAATATCTATGGTCAGGATATAACGAAAATAAAGCAATTTGAAAATGATCTATTACTTGAAAAGAAATTTTCAGATGATTTGATTAATACTTCTATTGACACCATTTTTGTATTTAATCCTCAAACTGGAAAAGCAATTCGTTGGAATAAGGCATTTAAAGGTATTAGCGGTTATACTGATGAAGAAATATCTTCAATGAGAGCACCCGATTCTTACTATAATGATGAAGATTTAAAACGAGCAGAAGAGGCCATAAAACAGGTTGCAGAAGATGGTTCAACAAAAGTTGAAATGTCATTAATTACAAAAAAAGGTAATTCTGTACCTTTCGAATATAGTGGAACATTAATAGAAGATATTAAGGGTAATTCATTAATTATGTCTATAGGAAGGGACATGAAAGAACGAAAAAAAATCGAACTAGAGTTAAAAGAATCTGAGGAAAAATTTAGAAATATCACAGAACAATCTATAGTGGGGATATTTATATTACAAGATAACACTTTGAAATATGTTAATAAAAGAGCTTGTGAGATAGTTGGTTATTCAGCAGAGGAGATGCAAAGCTGGGGACCTGGTGGAACTTTAAAACTTGTCCATCCTGATGATAAAGAATTTATAATAGAACAAGTACGTAAAAGGCAAGCGGGTGACACAGATTTTATAGAACAATATCAATATAGAATAATAACAAAACAAGGAAAGATTAAATGGCTCGAAATTTTTTCAAGAGAGATAAATTATGAAGAACGTTCAGCGATTTTTGTGATATTAATTGATGTTACCAAAAATGTTGAGGCTGAACAACAATTAATAGAATCAGAAGAAAAGTTCAGAAAGATCGCAGAGCAATCTATAATGGGGATTACAATAATACAGGATGGGTTAATTAAATATTTTAATAACCGAATTAGTGAAATTAATGGATATACTGAAGAAGATGTAAAGAAGTGGGGACCTAATGACTTTCAAATAATTTTTCATCCTGAAGATCGGAAGTTTGTAATGGAACAAGCACGTAAAAAACAAATTGGTGATCCAGATGCTATTCCTAACTATCAATATAGAATAATAAGGAAAGATGGAGAGATTAGGTGGATTCAGATTTTCTCGAAATCTATAAATTATGAAGGCCGTCCCGCGGATTTAGCAATGACTATTGACATTACTGATAAAATAAAGACTGAACAGCAATTAAAAGAATCAGAAGAGAAATTTAGGTCTATAACTGAACAATCATTAGTGGGAATAGCTGTATTGCAAAATGGTCTATTTAAATATGCTAATAGTACTTTTTCTGAGAATAATGGATATTCATTAGAGGAGATGACCACTTGGGGTCCTAATGACTTTGAAAAGACTATTCATCCTGAAGATCGGAAATTTGTAATGGAACAAGCACAAAAAAAACAATCTGGTGATATAGATGTTATCAATCAATATAAATATAGATCAATAACGAAAAACGGGGAGATCAGATGGATAAACCTTTTCTCGAAAACGATAAATTATGAAAATCGTCCCGCGGATTTAGTAATAACAATTGACATTACTGATAAAATTAAGGCTGAGCAACAACTAAAAGAATCAGAAGAGAAATTTAGAATTATTGCAGAACAATCCCTAGTTGGGATAACAATAATACAAGATGATCAATATAAGTATTATAATAAAAGAGTTTTTGAGGATAGAGGATATCTGCCGGAGGAAATGAGGGATTGGACCCCTTCTGATTATTTAAAAATAATCCATCCTGAAGATAGGGAATTTGTTGAAGAACAAACACGTATAAGACAAATGATGATCCCGAATTATCTTAATCGATATCAATATAGGATTATTAAGAAAAATGGAGAGAGCGCATGGCTTGAACTTATTACAAGAACAATAAATTATAAAGGACGTCCTGCGAATTTATCTATGAGTCTTGATATTACTGATAAGATAAAAGTTGAACAACAAATAAAAGAATCAGAAGAAAAATTTTCTAAAGCATTCAATTCTAATGCGTTAGCAATGTGTATAACTACATTTGAAGAAGGTATAGTAATTGAAGCAAACAAAGCCTTTTTGGAGATTCTAGACTTTACTACGGATGATTATATTGGTAAGCCAATAGAAGAATTACAGGGATGGCGCCGTCAACCAGAAAGAAGAGGTTTAATGCTGAAACAATTAAGGGAAGAAGGAATTATAGTTAATGTTGAAAGCGAGTTTGTATCATTTAAAGGAGAAAGTAAATATGGTTTATTTTCTTTTGTTAAAATTGAACTCAATGAAAAGCCTCATATTCTTACTATTATAAATGATATTTCGCCATTGAAACTAGCTGAACAGAAAGTAAAACAATCTGAAGAAAAATTTTCTAAAGCGTTCAATAGTAATGCTTTAGCGATGTCGATAAGTACCTTCGAAGAAGGTAGATTTATTGAAGTAAATGATGCCTTTTTAGAGTATCATGGCTATACTACTAAAGAAGAAGTTCTTGGTAAAAACGCAATAGAACTACAACTTTGGGATGGAGGTAAGAGATCTCGTGATAGAACTTTAAACCTTCTTAAAGAAGAAGGACATATAGTTAGTGTTGAAGGTAGTATTATATCAAAAAAAGGAAAAGAGAAAAATGGTTTATATTTTTTTGTTAAAATTGAGCTTAATAAAGAGCTTTATATTCTCGGCATTATAAATGAGATTACTCAGATAAAATTAACTGAAAAAAAACTGACAGAATCAGAAAAACGCTATAGATTAATTTCTGAAGCGACTAGGTCAGTTGTATGGACAGCAGATATGAATCTGAACTTAACATATCTCAGTTCTAATACGTTTAATATTTTTGGAGTTACAGCTGAAAAGGCATTGTTACTTCCATTGATTTCAATGGTTACTCCAGAATCCTATAAAATAGTGAAAGCTAATTTTGAGGAAGAATTAAACATTGAAAAGGAAAAAAATATAGATTTAAATCGTTCTCGAACGTATGAAATAGAACAAATACACAAAGATGGGTCAATAATTCCTATTGAGCTAACTTTCACTTTTCTCCGTGATGAAGATGGAAGAGCTAAAGGTATATTAGGTGTTTCGCAAGATATTTCTGAACGTAAGAAAGCCGAAATCCAATTAAAAAAATCTGAGAAAAAATATCGAGAAGCTTATGATATGATGATTTTCTATAAAGATCTGTTTACGCATGATATGAATAACATCCTGCATATTATCGGTTCTTCAGTTGAAATTATTGGACTCCAACTTGGCGAATCTGAGAAGTCAGTATTTATTGAAAATATGGCGAAAATGATTAGAAGTCAAGTGGAACGGGGTGCAAAATTAATATCTGATGTCAGAACCCTAACTGAACTCGATGATGCTGATATCTCCATTAATCGAATAAATATTACCAAATTTTTAACACACTCGATAGATTTTATTAAAAAGTCATATAATGAAAAAAATCTATCTATTTTTGCTGAAGATCTTGATATGAAATATTATACTACTGGTAATGAACTACTTCAAGATGTTTTTGATAATGTATTGAGAAATGGCATAAAGCACAATGAAAACTCTGATATTCAATTATCAATCAAAATTTTCAAGCAAACAGTAGATGGAAAAAACAATATTAAAATAGAATTTATTGATAATGGAATTGGAATTCCTGAAGACAGAAAAATCGAAATATTTCAACCAAGTAATAGAGAAACCAAAGGATCCAAGGGAATGGGCATAGGTCTTTCTTTAGTTAAAAAAATACTAGACATTTTTAAGGGAAAGATATGGGTAGAGGATAAAATTGAAGGGGATTACACTCAAGGTAGCAAATTTATTGTACTATTACCTGAAGCAATCTAGGTAGATAAATTTAGGAAAAAGAAAATTAATATTTGTTTTTTAATAATTTGTTTTATCTAAATATTCCCTAATTTATTAGATTTCAGACAATCTTCTTAATTCTATTTAAATAAATTTTGAATAAATTCACCGATTTTACTAATTGCTTCTTTCGCTTCAGGTAAATCATGAAAGCCAAAACCTTGGAAAACATGTATAGTATCATTCCATTCTTGTAAAGTGATATCCACACCAGCGTTCTTAGCTCGTTCTACTAAGCGTGTTGAATGGTCATATAACATTTCACTCGTACTTACTTGTATTAAAATTGGAGGTAATCCACTTAAATTTGCATTTACAGGTGATAATAATGGATTATTTGGATCAGCTCCGGCAAGATAGCATGTTGTCCACCAAAAAATCCCAACATCCCCTAAAATTGGATCTGTTTTTGCATTCTCATAAATAGTTTTACTCCCATCCGTAAAATCTGTTAGCGGTGATAATGCTACTGCTCCAATGGGCAAATCAATTCCTTCATCACGTAGTTTAATTAAAGAACTTATTGTCAACCAGCCTCCAGCAGAATCACCAGCAATGGTTATATTTTTGGCTTTAAATCCTTGTGATAGAAGCCATTTATAAGCATTTACACTATCCTCTAATGATGCAGGAAATGGATGTTCTGGGGCAAGACGGTAATCAACACTTAATATCCGCATTTTGGTAAGTTGAGCAATTTCTATTGTCAATTCTCTTTGAGTTTTTGGTGACATTAATACCATACCACCACCATGAAAATATAAAATCACTTTATCAGCATCTGCTCCAGGTACTATTTGCCATTCTGCAGGAACACCTCCAACATTTATTTCCTCTATTTTTACATCTTCCGGAAGTGGATGTTGTTTTAATCCTTCTTCTATACTATAATTTACGACAAAACGTACGAATTTTGCGATTTTACGCAATTCCTCATCAGAAAAGACTCCATAAAAATCATCTATAGTTCCTTCCTTGCTTGATAGCATTTGGAAAAATTTCTCGTTATATTCTGCTGTTTTTTTCATATAAGCTTGTAGATTAAATCCTTTACTTTCCTCAGTTTTAAGAAATTCTAATGCTCCTTTTAATTGAATTTTCTGGCTCTCATCTATGAATTTAAGAACTTCAGGTCGAAGTTTTGATCTATCTAATATTGGCATATTTTTCTCTCTGAATAACTAGATTTAAAATTATAATCAATTAATATTAATATTACTTTAAATTTTGTCTTTAGAAAAATCTTTTTATTTCTTTAAATTGTTTAATTAAAAATCATTGAAATTAATGTAATTTTAATTTTGAAAAAGTCCTTTTATATTATTCAATTACTTCAAATTGAAGTTCTGTACCATTTTTATCAAAACATTTAATATTATTTAAACTATAAGGAAATCCTACAATAAAATGAAATCTGTTTCCTTTAAACACACTATTTAAATCTTGCAAAGAAGGGATAACATTTCCAGATGGATGGGAATGAATCGTTCCTTGATAATCTCGACTTATCGGGATTCTACCAGGAAAAAAAACTCCTGAATTTCTTGAAGTAATTGCACCTGGGGGCAGTATAAATTCTGTAAATACAAATCTATCCATTTTAAGGAGTCCTACAAATTCTTTTGGATGGTGTGCTTTACATAACGCTAAAAACCCAGTTATTAAATCCTTTTTTATTTTGACTGTACTTGATTGTAGATTTTCTAAAATAAACTTAATTTCATTAATAATATTTAAAATAGACTTATTCTCTATTATTTTCCAATCTTTTAAGGAAATGATATCTTTATTTAAATTTTTATAAACTTTTCCAGATTGATTAATAAGCTTAATTTTTGGCTTTTTAGGATATTTAGAATAATCAATTTCTGCCATAATCCCATTGATTAATTCAATTTTAATGTGAGAAATTTTATTTTCAATAGTTTCACAATTGGGAAAATGCTCTATAATACTTTGATATTGTGTCTCAATTTCTTTAATCATTATTTAAATATAGATTCAATTTTTAAAGAATTTTTTTTATTTTTGAAATAATTTATAATTTATTTCTTAATTGTGGATTTGATTTTGAAGAAAATAAGCCCAATAGAACAAAGATAAAATTAAGTAATGCTATTTTGACTAATCAAATTCATTATTTTGAAAAAGAAATAAAAAAAAGAATATTATTAAATTAATTTATGCTACTTCCCTTTATACTATCTTCATTGCCAGGTCCATGTCATCAAGAGTTAGTTTCTTTCTACCGGCGTGTCGGGTCATCTCAAGAGCTTTATTTGTCATGCCTTTAGCTAATTTTTCTAAATAATCAATTAAGGCATCAACTGCATCTCGAGCTACCATCTCTGCGCCATTATCTTTCATCAACTTGCGGACGGGAGACCAGGCAAAAACCTTCTTTGCCATTTTCTTATTCCTCCACTTTTTAATTTTTTATATAATTATTCAAAAGCTCATAATTTTTAATATGAACTTTATTATATTATATTACTTCTTTCAAATATTTAAAAGTTGTGTTAAATTTTCGATAGGATATGTTTCGGTTAATAAGATTATCAGAATAATAAGATCACGATGTCAGAGAAGAACGCTGAGAGATATTAATCTGAGCCATTAGATCTGAGATCTTTTCTAACTATAAAATTTGTAATCAAAGAACACCACATAATTATAATTAATATCCAATTTAATAAAACAGAATGCATTTATATTTTTATTAAAGCTTTTTATGCACTACATAATAATCCTTTAATTCTTTATATATAGAAAATCCTTCAGATTTATATAATGAAAGTGGTCCATGATAACTATGAGCCTCTGATAACTTCTCCACTTTCCGAGGATAAGCTTCGATTAAATCATAACCATTATTTTGAGAAAATGAACACGCAAACTTCAATAATTTTTTTGCTATTCCTTGTCTTCTATGAGAAGGTGCAACAACAAAGCATACAATAGAAGCAGTCTTGACTTTTGAACTTTCTTCATAAAGAATTTTAGCAAATTTATCTTTAGAATTAACATTACACCATCCAACTGGTTTTTCATCAAGATAAGCAATCAAACCATTCATTTTTTTTACACGAATTAATTCCATTGAAGCATTTCTATTCTGTTCATTAGATCTTTCACCCCATTCTTTAATGTTTCCTGAAAAATGGTAAAAATGACAATAGCAGCCAGCCCAATCAGGATTATCAGTAAATCCAATATTATCAAAAAAGTAGAGAAAATCTTCGATATTTTCGGGGGTTAATGGTTTGATATTGATTTCCATGTTTAGATTCTCCTTGAAAGAAGAAGTTTTGATTGATATTTAATATTTATCATCTATAGCAGATAGAAATACTTTCAATTGATCGAATATATCTAAACGAAAGTCAGTACCAATTCTAAAGAAAAAGAGGTCAATAGTTTTGTTATTCAGATATTCATCAACATTAAATTGTTCAATTATTTGCGACCAATTACTACTTTCAGATGCTTTAATTCCCACTAGAATTACTAAATTTTCTTTTCCATTTTCAATTATTTTAATAAGAATATTTCTCAAACTGGAATCAATTTGGATTTTATCATGTGTATCAAAAATACAAAATACTCCGTCTGTACCAGAAATATCCTCAATAGCGGAATATTCATGTTGTTTTACAATCATTCCATTTACATACTGAAAAACTTGTTCATCATCATAATCTCTGATAATTGATTTTTCTCCTAAATCTTTAATATTTGTTATAATTTGTAATCCAGGACTCCATTGTAAGTTTTCAGTTATGAATGACAAAGTAAATACAATCTTTTTTTTCAAAATAGATTTAATAATTTCTAACAAGACATTACTTCGTCGTGTATCTTCTATTTCTTTACTCCTCATAACATAATGGTAAGAAATTAAATTAAAAGCGTCCTGAACATTGTCTCCTGTCAATGCACTTGTCTCAATATAAGAGAGCTTAATTTTTTCGTGTTCTGACAATGTGTTAGCTAGCTTTGCTCCTTCTTGATACAATATTTTTCTATCATCAATTAGATCAGTTTTGTTTCCAACAATTATAATTGGGATATTTTGCTCTGGTATAAATAGTTTTAATTCTTCATACCACTCCTTTACATTTTCAAATGATTCACGATTAGTTAGATCAAAAACAATAAATGCTGCTTGGGCACCTAAATAGTATACTTTACGAAATCGTTTAAAATATTTTTGTGCTCCTAGATCGTACAAATTTACTCCAATATTATTTCCAAAAAAATCATATTCATGAAAGAGTATATTAATACCTAATGTAGCTCTATAATCTACAGAAAATCTATTTTCAACAAATCTTCGAATAATTGACGTCTTTCCTACTTCATGATCCCCTAAAATTACGAATTTAAATCTATAATCTCCCTTAATACCCATAGGCATCTGATATAATTGATTTTTTAGACGCTCTACATTGCCAGCTTCATATTCAAAATTAGGTATTGAAACTTGAATTAAAGATTTTTCATCACTCGTGAGAATTTGAGCGGTTTTTTCTGCTAAAAAAAATCCATATGGAGAGATTTTTTCAATTGATGCCATATCTTCTAAAACTAAACTCAAAATTCTTTCTTCATCAACAGAGATAAATAAAAGACGATGATCCTCTGTGTCAAAACTAGCATTTCCAAATTTCTGAAATTCAAATTCATTTCGCATTCTTTCTAAGATAGGATTTATTATTGAAGTTAAAACTGAAACAAGTTCCATATCTATATCTTTTCTTTTCTCTCCTGCAATTACTAATCCTTCAGAATCAGAAACAATTACTGATTCTACTTCTCTGTTAGCTTCTAAAAAATCATTAAATAATTCTTTAAAGAGCTTATTTTTTTGCACAGGCACATCTCTCACTCCAAGTCAAGCGTTTTATTTTTTGATCTAGTCCTTAAAAATATTATATTATTTTGAGTTTATTATTATTATTGATTATAAAATCTAAATGATAGTTGTTTAGAGGAACCATTTTTTGAAATATAATAAAAACTATCTTAAAGATATTTACTAAAGTAAAAAATTACTATTACTATATTATTTACGAATTCCTTAAAATATCCTTTTTTTTTTAAAAATTTATTAATCCATTAGTCTATAACTCTTAAATGTGATAATATAATTTTTTATAGGGAATCATGATTTCCAATTTTTTAAAATATGATATATTGAATGAAATAGTCATTAGAGAGATTGAAAGAAAAGATATAAATCAAGTCATTCAACTTATAAAGGTAGTGTATAAAGAAGCTTATGATGAAAAATACTATCATAATGACTATCTTAAAAGGTATGCTAATAAAATTGAAAAATCACAATTAATTTTTTGGAAAGGGGTATTTCTAAAGGAAAAACTAATAGCTCAGATGCTTTTTATTATTAAGAACGGATTTGGGAAGTTAAAGCTAACGATGGTAGATCCCGAATTTGAATCAATGGGCGTGATGTCATATTTAGGATTTCAAATGGAAAAGGTTTTACAACTTCCAGAAGTAAAAGATTCGAATTTACAAATTGTATATGCCTATGTAGAAAATAATAACCTTCCGATGATCAAAATTTTAGAAGAATATCAATTTAATATATTTGGTCGTACTCCCAATTATAATATTAACTCTTTTTATAAAATCTATGGAAGAGTTATAAATATAAAAACGTGGAAATATATAACACCTCATTTTAATATAAGTAGATTTATTCAAAATATTAATATTAAATACAATTTAAAGAGATTATTATCCATTTTTATACCTATAATTTTATTTTCTTTTGCAAAACAAGATATTAAAATTGAACAAGTAAAAAAGAAGAAGAAGACTATCTTATTTATCGTGGAAAGGAGAACTTATGCAAAAATTCATGAGAATAATCAATCTTGGTATTCTTTTAAATTTATTAATAATCCTTCTATAGAGCTAAAAGTATCTATATTAGCAATACTTATTGAAAAATTTGAGAAAAATGAAAAAATTTTATCAATTTCATTGTTTATAAATATGAATGATTATCATTCTCAACATTTTCTGTTAGAAAAAGGATTCAAATTTTTTGCTTATTTACCTTGTTACCATGAATGTGATAATATCTTAATGGGAAAAAAAAAAAGGTGAGATTAATAAATAAAATAAAAATAGCATTTTTAAAGACTATTAAATTTGACGATAGATCAACAGAACATATGGCATTAGAAGTATTAAATGATCCTAAATATGATAATTCTAAATATGTAGATAAAGATGAGATCCAAAGAGCTTTAGATGATTATGGATATAGATTAAATCCCTTCAATGCAAATACCTATAGTTCTATTATGTTATCCCCAAATATAGAAGGTCATTTTCTTAAAACCAATCTACCAGAAATAGAGTCAATTGTATTTGATGAAGTATGTGATATAAACTACCTAAAAAGAGTAATGAATGAACATCCAGATATTTCTCATTTTGCTTTATCAACCTATGCAATGGGGATGGATAATACCATTGAAGTTATAAAAACAATGAAAAAAAATTATCCTGATCAGGAAATTCTTTTGGGAGGAATTGGTGTTTTATACCCTTACTTCAAAAAATACGTAGACCAAAAAAACATTTGCTATGGAAACGGTGTTCATTGGTTACGTAATTATTTTAAATTGAAACCATATCAAAATAAAGATATTAAAATTCCAATTATTATCTCTGATAAAGGTATTTTTAATATAAGTACAGCTTATCTTGTAACTCAGATAGGTTGTCCAAATAAATGCGATTTTTGTATTACTAACGCCTTCTTAAATTATAATCCTTTTTGTCAAAATAGCAAAAAAATAATTGATGTTTTGGAGAAAATAAGAAATGCATCTAATGGAGATATTTTCTTATTTCTTTGTGATCCGAATGCACTCTATCCAACTAATATTTGGAAAGAAGTATTTGATTATTTCATAGAGCATAATGAGGGAAATATAATATATTTATTTTGTCTAATCTCTTTAAATCATTTATATTCCTTTAATATTGATAAAATCCAGAATAAAAGTGCTTTAAAATTTATAATGGTTAATTTTGGAATAGAATCTGTATTGGAAGGGGGCTATAACAAGAATAAAAATATAACTAATGAACATATAAAAGGAATGAATAATTTAGGAATTGGTACTTTTCATAATTTCATTTTAGGTCTAGAACACCATACTAAAGAATCAATTAACTTAGAAATAAAAAGAAATCTTGAATTCGATTCTGTATGGTTTTCAATAAATACTTTAAAACCACTTCCGAAAACAGATGTTTATATCAGATTAAAACGAGAAAATAGAATCTTTGGAGATGATATGCCTCCAGAATTCCTATATCGAGAAGGATATTTCCCATTCGAGCATCCATATTTAGGAGGGGGTTTTTCTGCTTTAAAATATGCATTTAAATCCTATTACGATTGTGAAAGGAAAATTCTGGATTCGTACTCACGATTTATAGAAACAATCTCAAAAATACCATCTTCAGAATCTTCGAATTTTATTAAATATATAAAATTTCTTTTTAAAGATATAAGTAAGAAAAATTATAAATTAACTAAACTAAGAATGCCTTCAAGTTTCGTCGAAAAATACCAAGAACATTATGAAAGAATATTTGCTACTAAAATTTAATTATTCTGTTATAATTTCATATTTTTTTAAAAAATAACGTAATAAATCATACTCCATCCTATCTTCTGAAATCAAAGAAGAAAAAGAAGAAAAATCATTTTTAATTCTATTAGGTATAATTATCCAATTTAGTCTACTAAATAATCTTAAAAGATCAGCTTTTAAATTTTGGTCTGAATTAATTAAAAGATCATCGATTATTTCTTCAATAATCTTTTTTCCATACTCATAATTTTTAAAACTAATAATCGCGTTTTCAAATTGTTCCATTCTAATCCACGTATGTACTTTTATATCATTTAGAAGAGTATGAAAATTTAAGAATTTCTTTAAATTTTTTCTTAAAAGATTAATCCTTTTGTCCATACTAGCTTTAGGTTCATTTAGAAGAGACGTCTTTTTCAATGAAAATTTTATATATCTTGGAGAATATAGGTAAGAAGTCAATTCGAATCCAAAAAGTCCACCTAATGCAATTAATCCTTTTGATTGTTCAAAATGAATATTTTCATAAGTTCCACTATAAGTTAGGACAAATTCATTACCAAGAACTTCAATTTCAAATTGTTTTGTTAATTTATTTCCTAATAAAAAGTCTTTAAATTTATTGAAAAAATCTATAATTTTCTTTTCATCAAATCTCCCTTTTTTTAAGATGAGATCAATGTAATTCATCATAATAGAATATGATCCATCTTCATAATAATAATATTTATTTAATTTTATATATTCTTCCTGTAATATTGTTATTTGCATATGCGAGTTTTTTTTTATATATTCTCTAAGGTCCATACTAAGAACTTTTTTAATATCCTCGAAAGTTTTTCCCGATTCAAAAATCTCAATAAAAAAAACCAAGATTCTTCTTACAAGATCTGATAAATTTTTATAATCAATATTCTTATCTTTCTCTTTTAGAGAATCATAAATTTTCTTAAGTTTATATTTATTATATGGTGAAATAGCAAGATTTAGTCTTTCTGTTAATTTTTTTGATAAAAATTCTTCTGTTGCTTTCATATATCAATAATAAATGTCATATTTAAAAATTTATCTTAAACGGTAGATTATTTATCATTATTGAATTTATAACTTTTAAAACAATTATTGAGAAATGATTTCTCTCAGGAGTGAAAATAAATAAATATTTTAATTATTTCAAGTAGAACTCATTGTTTTTTATATCTTTTCGATTTAAAAAATTTCCTAAATTTATTTAAATATATTGAAAATATGAGATTGTCACAAGATAAAAATTAGCTACCTTGGCAATTATGCTATCAATTAAATTTCCAAAATCTAAAAAAGACAATGAAAAAATTATAAGATATAAATGTCCAAGTAGCCATATTTTGTCAAAATTATACTTATCTTTTTATATTTATAGAAGTGGATTAAATTATAAATTAATAAATAATAACCATATACAATTTGGTCATTATTATAGGTGCCCCGAATGCAATACCTTATATTATGAAGATGAATGGGAAGTTATAGATTTAAATAATAATAATTTTGAATTTAAATAATTCTAGCGTAAAAAGAAAATGTTCTGTATTCCAGAGAAGGAAAAGAAAAGAGAAAAGGAACCAATTTTCATTATAGAATATGATAATATAAAAATGGGTAATATACAAAAAAAGAGATATAAACTTTCAGAAATATTATTATCTTCCATTAAGACGACAACAGATTTGTATAAAGCAATGGAAGAATATGAAAATAAGTATGAAAATATAAGAAAAATTACAGATAAAAGTATCATCTAGTTTAAAAAGAGTTTTTCAAACAGAGTAAAAAAAAGAGGGGAGAATTTAGAGGGTCGAATCCTTCACTCTGTGACATTCACAAAAAGATAAATAATTATATCTGTCTCATTTTAAAGATTAGAACTTTCTAAAGTAAGTTAAGATTTGATTGAAAAATTTCAGGTAATTGATACG
Source organism: Promethearchaeota archaeon (assembly GCA_019058245.1). Lineage (GTDB taxonomy): Archaea > Asgardarchaeota > Lokiarchaeia > Sigyniarchaeales > SOKP01 > Loki-b32. The sequence goes on from JAHPZJ010000008.1 coordinate 34,532, forward strand.
AAAGCACTATAGAGTATTATATGTCAATAATTTAATTATTCTTCTGAAAAGTATAGGTTAAGAAGAAATAAGTAATAGCATGTTTTTTAATAGAATCTAATAGTATTTAGCATTACTTTAAGCTGATCAAAAATTTCTAATCGATATTCAAGTCCTATTTTAAAAAATAATAAAGATACCATCTTTTGTTCAAGTAGTTCATTTACACTCAATTGTTCAAGTATTTGTGACCAATTAGTATTTTCAGAGACCCTAATACCTATTAGAACAACACCATGTTCCTCTATATCGTTAATAATTTTTATTACAACCTCCTTCCATTTCGGATCAGAATGTTCTTTATTTCTGGCATCAAAAATGCAGAAAACCGCGTCAGAATCATTAACTTCGAGAGTCTCATATAAATAATTTTTCAATATTATACCATTTGAAAATCTATATATTTTTTCATCTTTACCGTCTTTAATTTTTTCAAGCTTATATTCAGAATTAATATCTAAAAGTATTTGAAAACCAGGACTCCAAAATTCATTTTCAGAGATAGATGTTAAAATTAATAATTTATCTAAACTTAAACCTTGTTTTTTCCTTTTCTCTAATATCAAATTTATTTCTTCTAATAAATCTAACTTAACCCTATCCTCTTCATCCTCTTTGCTTTTCGTTATATAATGATAAGCAATCAATGTAAAGGCATCTTCAACGTTTTCACCCGAAAGAGCACTTGTTTCTATATATGAAATCTTGATATTAGGTTTTTGAGATAGAGAATTAACTAAATTTACTCCATCTTGATATTCAATTCTTCTTTGATCTTTTAAATCTGTTTTATTTCCAATAATAATAATTGGAATTTCTTTACCACCAATGAAATTTTCTAATTCTTCATACCAATTTTTTATATTCTCAAAAGATTCTCTATTAGTTAAATCAAAAACTATAAAAGCTGCTTGTGCACCTAAATAATATGTCTGTCGAAAGCGTTTAAAAAAGGTTTGAGCTCCTACATCCCATAAACTATAAATAATCTGATTTCCAAAGAATTGAATTGAATGTGATAAAATATTAAGTCCAATTGTCGCTCTATAATCATGAGAAAATTTATTTTCCACAAATCGCCTCACTAATGAAGTTTTACCTACTTCATGATCACCTATAATTACAAATTTAAATCTAAATATTCCTCCTTCATCTAACCTCATTTGATAAATTTGATTTTTTACCCTTTCATAATGAGTTGCCTCATCAGTTTCATATTCGAAATTGGGGATATTGAGCTGAATCTTATCACCTACTTCTGCATTTAAAATCTGTGATGATTTTTCTGCTAAAAGATAGGCATATGGACTTGCTTTATCGACAGAAGCTAAACTATTCAATACAACACTAAGAGTTCTACTTTCATCTAAAGAAATGAATAAAAATCTATATATATCAGCATCAAAACTCGCAGTTCCAAATTTTTTAAACATAAATTCATCTCGAATTCTTTCAATAATAGGATTTATTATAGACGTTAAAACTGATACAATTTCCATATCAACATTACTCCTTTTTTTACCTGCAATTACAAGCCCCTGTTTATCGCTAACAATTACTGCTTCTACATCACTATTACGTTCTAAGAATTGGGTAAATAGTTCCATAAAAAGTGCTTTTCTATTTATTGACATGAATTTTTAGACTCCAGATAATTTATTTACTGGTTAAATAGTTTTTATCCTTATAATAAAGCTAGTGTTTTTAAGATTTATTAAATCGTTGTTTGGAAAAACATATGTTTAAAACTTCTGATTTTGTTAATTTATTATACTTGACTTTGACTACTGCAAATCTTAATAAATTAAAATATAAGAATTATGCCCTCTTGTATAATTTGCCATTTAAACGTTGATGAAAATACAGATTCCCATTATACCTGTAATAATGGTCATCCAGTTCATAGATATTGTCTAGCGGAATGGTTAATGCATTCGCAAAATTGTCCCTTATGTAGTGAACCTTATTCTCAAAATTTAATTAATCAATTTAAAGATTATATGGAAAAAAAGGAACAAGAAAAACAAGAAGCTTTAGATAAGAAATTAGAATTAGAAACGATAAAAAAAATGCAAGAAGCTACCAAAAAAATTATATTTCAGAAATATTTTGAGATTAATGAAAAACAACTTAAGCAAGGGCAATATGAAGAAGTAATTGAAAAACTCTTAAATCGATATGACGAAAATTCTGTTGATGAAAATAATTTAAAAGTTCTCTTTTTGTTAGGAAAAGCAAACTATTTAAAAGGACGATATGATTTAGCAATAAATTTTTTATTTAAATTAGTTAAAATTAAATTTGACTATCCTGATGGATTTTTATATTTAGGAAAAGCATATGAAAAATTAGGACTTAAAGATAAAGCCCAATGGGCTTATGATCGCGTCAAAGAAAGTAAATAGATTTATTCTTTTTTTACCTATATATCTTATGAAACCTATTTGTTTAACAATAGCTGGTGCTGATCCTACTTCTGGTGCAGGAATTCAAGCAGATATCAGAACTTTTGACAGATGTGGTGTTCATCCTTTTTCTGTAATTACTGCAATTACATTTCAAACAGCTAACAAACTTTTTGGGTATAAATCATTATCAGATGATTTAGAAAGTCAATTGGATGCACTATTAACAACATATCCGATTAAATATACAAAAATCGGAATGGTTCCAGATTTTAAAACATTAGATATAATTATTAAATATATTAAAAAATATAATTTTGAGATAGTATTTGATCCTGTTTCAATTTCTAGTGCAGGAGGAAGGCTTTCTAGCGAAGGTTTAGAAATAGAAATTGAAAAAAAATTATTTCCATATGTTAAAATCATTACACCAAATAAATCTGAGGCGATTTATTATTCAAATAGAGAGATATATAACACAAGCGAAGAAAATATCGATAATCTTAAAAAAGTAGCTGAAATATTACTTAAAAAGCTGTATGGAGATGAAAATTCTCAAAATATTGAAAAAGCTGTTGTAATTAAAAGTGCAATAAGTAGTCACGATGAAGTAATGGACTTAGTCTTAATTAATAGGAAAAAAAATGATCATTTAGAAAAAGAGTTTCAAACGTTCAAAAAAAATAAAATTCCAGTTAAAGGAAATATTCACGGCACGGGTTGTGTTTTTTCTTCTGCGATTACCGCATTTTTAGCTAAACAATATTCAATAAAAAAAGCTATTAGCAAAGCAGAATCTTTTTTTAATGAAAAATTTCAAAATTTTATTCAAATTCCAAAAGAAGGCAAAATCATCGATTTGACTATTCCCGATGAGCATTTAAAAGTAATTAATCAAATAAAACAAATTTATAATTTTATCGCTCCACTGAAAAAATTTAGCAATCTAATCCCTGAAGTGCGAATGAATATATCTTGTTCACTACCAAATGCGAAATCAAAAACCGATATTGCGGGAGTTGATGGCAGAATTACAGTTCGTGATGGATATCCTTATGCTTCAGGAGATATTAGTTTTGGTGTTTCTAACCATACTGCTAGATTACTTCTTACAGCAAAAAAGTTTGATAATTCAGTAAATATAGTAATGAATTTAAAATATAATCCTGAATGGATCAAAGCACTTCAAAATACCACAGATCTTGAACTTCAAGAAATTCATAGAGAACTTCAACCTAATAAGATTATGATTAAGGAAGAATCTACAATGCAATGGATAATTAAGGAAAGTCTAAGAAATTTAGGAGAAATTCCAGACATTATATGGGATAAGGGTTCAATGGGTAAAGAACCTATGATGAGGCTCTTTGGAAAAAGATCAGAAGATATAATTAAGAAATTGAAGTTAATTATAGAAACTATAAAAATATAAATAGTACTAAACTATGTCCAAACACATAAGGTGTTAAATAAAAATAAGAAATCTCTCACTTCTTAGATTTTTTTTTGTTTTCCAAAGCTTCTTTTAATAATTTTATCGCACAAAAATCTCCACACATAGAACATTCATCATCTTCTTGAGTAGCACCATTTCGATAATGTACTTGTCGGGATAATTCAGGATCAATTGATTGATTTATCATTTCTTCCCAGTTGAGGTTTTTTCGAGCAATATCCATTCTATAATCCCAGTCTGAGACTTTTTTACCGTATTTAGCTATATTTACAGCATGAGCAGCAATTTTTGAGGCAATTACACCGTGTTTTACTTCCTCTCTATTTGGTAAGGCTAAGTGTTCTGAAGGAGTTACATAACATAAATAATCTGCACCCGCTAAACCTGCTATAACTCCTCCAATAGCGCTGACAAGATGGTCATAGCCAGGAGCAATATCAGTAACTAAAGGTCCTAATACATAAAATGGCGCCTCATCACATATTGATTTTTGAATTTTAACATTTCTTTCAATTTCATTGGCAGGAATATGTCCAGGTCCTTCGACCATTACTTGAATATTTGACGCTCTTGCTCTTTTCACGAGTTTAGAAATTTCAATTAATTCTTGTATTTGAGAATAATCTGTAGAATCAAAAATCGCTCCTGGTCTAAATCCATCTCCTAATGAAAGCGTAAAATCATATTCTCTTGCTAAATCTAATAAATAGTCATAATTACGATTAAAAGGATTCTCACTATCATTTTCTAAAATCCAAGAGGCTAAAAATGTTCCTCCTCTCGATACGATTCCCATTGTCCTTGGATGATCAACTAAATAATTTACAATTTCTTTTGTTACGCCTACATGAATGGTAAAGAAGTCTACGCCTTCTTTTGCTTGCTCTTCAACAACGTGGAACATATCATCTTCATCCATATGGATAATTGCTCCCTTATTTTCAATAGCACGTAAACCAGATTGATAGATTGGAACTGTTCCAAGAGGAACTTTTATTTCATTAAGAATTCTTTTTCGAATAGTCTGAACATCTTTTTCAGTAATTCCTGTACTTAAATCCATAACTGTATCTGATCCATATTTAACCGCGATTCTAGCTTTTTCAATCTCTTCTTCAACATTACATACTGTTTTAGAAGAACCAATATTCGCATTAATTTTCACAAGTAGTCCTTTCCCAATACCTATAGGAGGATCTAATTCTCTTCTATTCGATTTAGGGATAACTATTCTTCCATTTTCGATTCCTTTTCTTATAAATTCAACATCTACCTGCTCGTTAGTAGCAACTATTTCCATTTCTTTAGTAATTTTTCCATTTTTGGCAATTTTCATCAATGTGGACAAATTATTGAACCTTTAAATGATTTCTTTTTCCTATATCATTAAATTGTACTCTATAACATTATAATATTGTTAAAATTATATTTTTTTGTTTTATGAACTAAAATAGTTGATGATTAGAAAAACTAAAAGCAAAGAAAATTTGAAATTAATATCAATTTGGATAATATAGGGTAAATATCAAATCCACAAATTATTTAGAATGAGTGATAAGATATTCTCTAAATGTACACATCTTATCTAAAGCCTTAGCTAATAAATCCACTGACTCGAATACTGGAATGTTTAATTTAAATAGCTCTCTTTTGAAAAGTATTTTATCAGCAAAATCGCTCGTATCATCTATAACTTTATATGCTAAACAAATTAGTGGTTTTTTCATCTTCTTATAAGCTCGCTTAATAGTTTCAAGATACTCATGACCATATCTATGGGTTTTAATGAAAATTACTCCAGAGATATTAGGATCAGAATCCAAGGTTATTAGAGTTCTATAGAATATTTCTGAGTTATTCATACTTCCACCTAGATCCAGAGGATTTCGAAAAATTGTATTCACATCAGGAACAAATTCTCTAAATTCCTCAACCGTTTGGGGTGATAATTTAGGCACTCTTAAATTATTTCTTTCAAAAATATCAGTAGTTTCAATTGAAGCACCACCTCCTCCCGTAGTAATTGCCACATTTCTATCCAGAGGTTTGTTGCTGATATGTTGAAATAACATTGCTAAATTAATTAATTCAGTTGAATTATTTACAATTAAGGCACCAGTTTGTTTAGCCACAGCATCCCATATTTTTAAAGATCCTGCTAAACCCCCAGTATGGGACATGATTGTTTCTCTTGTAGCCTCTCCACTACCTACTTTCCAAAGGATAACAGGCTTTCCCTTCAATGTTAATTCCTTAACAACTTTCATAAATTTTCTACCAATGTCTATACTTTTAATATTTTCAACGTAGAGCCCAACAATTTTTGTCTCCATATCATGTAAAAAATATTGCAAGAAATCTACGAAATTTAAATCGATTTGATTTCCAATTGATACAACTTTGCTAGGATATGTACCATAGACTGATTGCGCTTTTGCTGAAATATGAATTGCTAAACCTCCAGATTGAAAAATACCTGCAAAATTACCAGATTGATTAGTTAAAAGTGTACGTGAAAATGAAACATGATTTTTAGGGATAAAAGTCCCTAGACAATTTGGTCCAATTATTCGAATTTTATATTTTCTTGCAATTTCAAGAACCTCTACCTCTAAATGACGATTTCCTACCTCTGAAAATCCTGATGCAAAAATAGTAACAAATGGGACACTTTTCTTTCCACATTCTTCTAAGACCAGCGGACAGATTCTTGCAGGAACCGCAAGTATGACATAATCAAGAGATTCTTCTTCGGGAACCTCCAAAATAGAACCATAAACAGGAATATCCATAATAATGCGCCCTTTTAAGTTTGGATTTACCAGATAAATAGGCTTCTCATAACCAATATTTAAAAGAGCTTCAATAAAAAAAGTCCCTGCGGATTTTTCATTGGCACCTATTATAGTTATACAGCTAGGATTGAACAATCTTTCGAAATCAGTCATCACAAAACATATCAATTTTGATTTAGAATTACTAAAATCAAAAAAATGAATAAAGTTAAAACTTTGCTTATTTTTTTTTGTTATATCAATCCTAACAACAAAAATTTATTTTTTTATCAGAAAAATCAAAGTGAACTACACCAAACCTAAAAATCGTGATATACTACAAGTATGCAACTATTCCTAATACGGGTTAGTCTTTATGTCTTAAATAACCTACGAAATATTCTCTTTAAATCAAAATTAAATTAAAGTTAAATAAATAATTTTATTTGGTGGATTAAGATTATTAGGGCATCCTTTTTCCTATCACAGTCATAGCTTCTTCTACAGTTGCCCAAACTTCAATTGAATATTCAAATCCTTCAATACTTTGGAACATCGCCATTTGAGTGCGAGCACGAGTTAGAGCTTCTTCCAGTTTTCCTTCCTTAACCTTACTGATACCAAGGGTTTTTATCCCTTCAGAACCTGTTTTTACTGCAGCAGGGACAATCTCTTCAACCAAAGATTCATCTACAGGAAATTTATTTAACATTTCAAGATAAACTTTAACAACTTCTTCGGTCTTATGGCTAGGATACCAAGTATATACAAAAATATATGTCATAATTTACCTCTTTTAAATTTTATTTTAAATAATTTGAATTCGATGTGATTAATACTATGATTTTTTATTATAAAAATCCTTACATTTTTGTATAGAAAATGGTCTTATGAATATGAAAAAAGAATGGACGGTTTTAATAAATCATAGGTTTTAATCATATCCAATTTTTAATTGTTTTAAGAGTTCTATCAAAGATTTTGTTAAGTTGTAATTTTTCAATTCCTCAAATGGGACAAATTTTGCATCTAAGGCATCATCTGCAGCTCTAGGTGGTTGATTAAGATCCCCTTCGATTTGTTCGATAAAGTAATTAAGTAATACATAATGATATTCGATTTTTCCATTCTTATCATACATAATCTTATCAATAATTCCTGCTAATTTGGTCACTTTCACTTTAAAACCTGTTTCCTCATATGCTTCTCTCTCCGCTGCCTTTTTGACTTCTTCTCCTAGATCTAAATGCCCTCCAGGAATACTCCAATATCCTGCATCTGGATCGTATTTTCTTTTTACTAATAATAAATGGTTATTTCGAATTAAGAGTACTCCTACTCCAACGTGGGGCCTAATAGGATATTTCCTTGTATCAAAAGCAGTTAAATCTTCTCTATTTACCATAATTCTATATTTAATAATCTTTAATAGGTATTAATACGATAGAAAGAATATAAGGATTCATTAATATTTATTTCTCATATGGTTCGTCCATGGTATTGGCCAAAAAATGGTATGCCCGATAGAGCGGTTCCTTTTTCATGGATAGTTAAAAATAAGATGGCAGCTTCATGGTGGCCAGATAAGGAAGTAATTGAGAGATACAAAAAAGAAGGAATTAAGGCTGTTGTGAATTGCTCTGAGTTTAACAATGAGAAAGAAATCTCTCCTTATTTTAAATATTTTCATATTAATATCCCCGACTATGGAACTCCCACAGAGACTCAAATAAAAAAATTCCTAGAAATTACCAGCAAATTTGGAGCTAATAGGGATCCGATTGTTGTTCACTGTGTAGCAGGTTGCGGAAGAACGGGGATAATGATTGTAGTGTGGGCTGCGTATAATGGCTATATTCCAAATGGAGTGGATCCAGTAAAATGGATTCGAAACCTTAGACCTTGTTCTTTAGAAACAAAGGAACAAATGGATTTAGCACGAAAAATGGCTAAAAAGTATCAAAAATAACTTTAATGTAAAGTATTTAAGAGTGGAATATATTTTATTATTAGGTATATAATTTTTTGATTGTAAAATTTGTTTTAAGGCGGGATATTGATGCAAAAATCTGACTATATATACATGATTACGGATAATATAATGGTTTATCAGATTAATCTGCCAACAGAACTACAGGGAAATAATCTAAATGAGCATTTAAATAGATATAATGATGAATATCTTAAAATTATTGCAGGATTTAATAAAAATTTCTTAGAACATTTTTTAATTATATCAAAAGGACGAAATCCGCAAGATTTTATAGAGATTCTTAAAAAAATGGAAAAAGTTTCTTTCATGATTGGTCCTACTGGAAATTTAAGTTATCTTACATCTAATCAAATCCAATATATTCTTACTCAGTTAGGATCTTTAAATTTAAGAGAGATAGAAGAAATTAAAATAAGTAAAATTGCAGATGAACAGATAGAAAAAGAATTTGGATCATCACATGATGGTTCATCGGCATTAGAACGCCAATTATCTAGCGCAGCATTTTATTTACAATCTATTGGATATTCAAATCAAGATATACAAGAACTATTTAATGAAGTGAGACAGGATCCTTTGAAGATAGATGCTTTATTCAACTTACAACCTAAAGAAATTTACAGTATGCCAGAAGAAATACACCCAAGAAGTAATCCGCCATCGAGATCTCAACCAACTTCAACTACTCAATCTACGTCTATTGAAAACAGTCAAGAAACTCAAAATGCGATTGATCAACACGTTCAAGCAGTTCAACATGAAATTTCCGGAGAAAGAGCTAAAAAAGTTGAAGAAATAATGCAATCAATAAAGGATCATGTTAAAGAGCATATGAATGAGCGTTATGAGAGAGTATTTAGACAGATTCATCCTGATCGGTTAAATCGAGCTTTCAAAATGCTGAAAGAGACAAAAAGGAAATCAAAAAGGATGAGTCTTTATTTAGAATGGTTTTTTTGCTCTCATCTTTTAGCCAATATTGAAGTAAAGGTTGAACATTGGCAAACTAGTAGTGCCGCGGGTCATGGACAAACAGGAGTATATACTGCGGGAATAAGTTTTTCTCGATATGACAATATTATAAGGGATTTTCCAGATGATAAATTAACAAAAGTAATAAACATATCAAGAAAGATACTTCAAAATCCGACTAAAAAAGCAATTCAAAAGTTAGCTACAGACTTAGTAGCTGAAACTGGATTCGATGAGCATCTTTATTTTACAGATTGATTAGGTCACTAATCTTGAATAGATAGATTAAATAAAGACAAACTTTAAATATTAATCTTACAAAATTGTAATTAATTTATTTAATCCAACTATAAACCCCAAAAATTAAATATATTTCATAACCAAGTTTAAGAATTTTAAAGGTGAAATAAAAATGGATTTACAGTTTCTTGCTATATCCGACACTCATGTGGGTGAAGATACCTCTTTGCTTTCATTTCCTCGCGGACGCCAGCATTTATGGCGTACTTTACTAGAAAAATTTGGCAATGGACAAAAATTTAATATTAAAGAACTTATTTTAGTGGGAGATATCCCTGATACAGCACTATCATCAATATCTCAAGCTATCACTCAAACAAATGCTTTTATTCAAACTATGGGAAGTGCTGCTGACATTGATAAAGTTATATATATCCCTGGAAACCATGATCATACGTTATGGACAGATTACATAAGATTACGATCTAATAACCCTAAGCTGAAATATCGCATAACTCCTCCACAAGGTGAATTTATTGTTGAAAAAAATAAAAAATGCGATGATCCCGGTAGTGAATATCTTCTAACTCTATTTTTTGGTTATCCCTTTGGCCCAGCCTGGACAAAAATTCAAGATCAGAATACAAATAGAAAATTCGATTTTATTATCGCTAACCCATTATATGCCAAAGAGTATAATAATCGTACCTATATCTTCACTCATGGAACGCATTTTAAAAGTGTAGTCACTGCTCCTGTAATTATAAAAAAAATTATTGATTATTCACAATTAGATAAATTGCTTGCGAATCTCAATATTGAGTCAGATTGTGATGTAAGTAAAGCTACAAGCTTAGAAAATCTTGAAGAAATTGTGGCCCCTTTTGTGGATTCCCTTTGGATCAGTTCAAAAAATAATCCTAACTCCAGATCAGATAAATTGTGGTATCTTTTTTCTGTTTTAAGTAAAAGATTTGAAAAAATCAGAAAGGTTCCACTTCAAAGTGATCGTTTTAATTTTTCGAATTTTCAAGATGTTAGTGAAGATAGAATCATAAAATTCAATGGAAATAACTCAATAAAACTACTAAAAATTTACTTTCTTAATCATTTATTCTCTTTCCTTAAAGATTATAGACTACTAAAAGAAAATCTAACATTTGTATATGGAGATACACACGATGGGGGTTGGGGAGAAATTGAAGAAGAATATATTGATCCACCAAAGATTAATGTACGGATTTTTAATTGCGGAGCTTGGGTTGTTCATGATGAGAAAAATCATCCTCCTTGTCATGTTTTTGCTGTTGATAACCCTGGAAATGAATATCTTCTTGACGTTTCGTTCAAAGATGTGAAAATGTTAGATACATCACTACTCAAACTTGCTGCTACTGATTTTGAGAATCATAGTGAAAGTGTTAGCCGTTTATTACGTTTTGTACTGGATAGGTTTTAATAATTTTTAACTAAACTCTCTATCAATTTTATTTTTATTTTTTGGAGATTACCTATAGCATCAATTTTCTCTCTTTTTATAACTCCAGCATCAACAAGAGGCTGATTATCATTGACAGTGATAATTGATCCCCCATAATAAATACTCATATCTCATGATCTCTAATATTTTAATCAGCTTAAGAATTCTTAAAAAAGATTATAATAATATTATCATTGTTTTCTCTTAAGTTTTAATTCTATCGATTTAGCTGCTGCTCTCGTAGTAAAGTTTTTTTTTAGAACTCTAGATTTTGTCTTTAAATCTTTTGCATCTACTTTTTCTACTAATATTTGCTGTTTACTTTCCTGCAGTCCTTTTTCTAAGTCATCTATAGGAAGTAAAGCAGTTGAAATACAAAAAAAACTCTTAGATCTACCTTCATTAAATTCTTGCAACATTTCTTCAAGAAGTTCAATTCTTCGTTTCTGTTGAATTATAAAAGATTCAATTCCTTTCTCTTTAATTAACTTTAGATTTAAAAGTGAGACCTTATGAGTTATAAATGAATCAAATTTATCCCACTTATCTATCTTTGAGCAAGGAAATTCATTACATTCTGCACACGTCTCAAAATTATGCTTTTTTATACAACATGTTATAATTGTACAAGATGGATGTCTATTAATGAAATCAGTTCCGCAACATCCAGGACATCTTGATGGTCCTCTTGTATAATATGTAGGACATAACCCGCAATCTAAACCACAACAAGCAATTGTAGGATACTCTTTTAATGGAAATTCTTTAGTCATAATTTAGTGTTCTAAGTATAGAATTTAATATTTATTATTTACTTTTTAAAAAATAAAAAGATTATAAGAAAAATATTAAAGAGATGAAATAATTCTTAGGATTAATCAATAGGGAAAAATGTAATATTAAGAAAATGAAAGCCTCACTTTTGAAAAAATTTAATTTAATAATTGAAGAAGCTAACGCTTTAAAAGATAAAAGCGATTTTCAAAAAGCTATTAGAAAGTTCCAAGAAGCATTAAACTTTATCAATGATAAAGTAAAAGAAGAAAGAGATAAAAATACTGAAATTGAGAATATTAATAATGCTATTAATCAAACTTATTCCATCCAAATCGATAATATAGTTCAAGGAGGAATACGTTTCACAGCTCAAAAAAAATTTGATAAAGCTAAAGAAGAATTTCAAAATGCCTTAATGATTGTTGAAAAAATTGACGATCCAGATCTTCAAGGAGCTGAAAAAGATGAGATTAGTAAATTAATAAGTGAGAATGAAATAGAAAAACTTATGTTAAAAGGAATAGAATCAAAAAAACAGAATAAAACAGATGAAGCTGTAGAAATATTTAAAAGTGCACTGGTTATCGCTGAGGAGATTTATAAATCAGATTTCGCAAATGAAGGTTTGGCGAGAATTAGAAATGAAATTACAAGTATATATGATTCCAAAATTGATGAGATCGTTGAACAAGGCCAGAAATTTAAAAGTGAAGGTCAAAATGGGAATGCGATTAAATCCTTTCAAAATGCTCTTCAAACAATTGAAAAATATTTCGATCTGAATGTTAAGAAGGCACTGATTTCTACAATTAAAAAATCTACTAATGAAATCTATTCTAACCAAATTAAACCAATTGTTGATAAAGCTAAAGAATTATTAAAACAAAATTTAATTGAACAAGCAATTTCAAAATTTAATGAGGCATTACCTTTAGCAGATAAAATGTATGATTCTGAGCTTAAAAATTCTGAAATCAAACTTATTGCTGAAGGATTAAATCCAATTTATATAGAGAGGATTAACCCTATAGTAGAAAAAGGAAAAGAAGTAACTTCTAAAGAAAAATTTGAAGAATCAATAAATTTAATTGATGAAGCTGTTGATCTTTTCCATCAAGCTCTTGATATTGCTCATTCTATGGCTGCTTCAGAAAAAAAAGAATTAGAAATTGAAGAAATTAATGAATTAGTTAACAGTGCCTGTAGTTCAGGTATAAATGTAATTAAAGAAAAATCAATTCAGTTTATTGTTCAAAAAAAATATGAGGACGCTATAAGTGATCTATATATAGCATTAAGTTTAGCAAAAAGAATGGCATATCCTGAAGAAGAAAACCCAGAACTTACAAATCTAAAAAACTTAGTTAATAAAGTATATTCTGCTGAGGTTAATGAAGTTGTAAACCACGGTAATAAATTGGTAGAACAAAAGGAATTTGAAAAAGCAATTGAAACATATAATGAAGCTTTAAATATGACGAACAAAATGTATTTAACTGATGAAATGGAAAAAGAAGTCGGTATGATTAAAAGTTTAATTTATGAAACTGAATTAAAGCAATTAGTGGGAAAGGGTGGATTAGCAGAAGAACAAAAATTGAAAGAAAAAGAAATTGAAAAACTTAAGAAACGGTTGGATTATGCTCAATCGATTGATGATCCAGAAAGAAGAGCAACAGAAATGGCTAAAATTAAATTGTTGATAGATAATGTTCATTCTGACGAGATAAAACTGTTAATGGAGCAAGGTAATCAACTTGCAGAGATAAAGAAATATGATGATGCCTTCAAATTCTATGAAAGAGCATTGAAAATTAATGAAATGATGGAATCACCAGATATTAAAAATAAAGATTTGATTAAAACATCTTATAAAAAAGAACTTATCAATAAGGCTAAATTAGATATTGAAGCTGAAGAATATGATAAAGCAATAGAAACTTGCCGAAGAGCTTTAGAGCTTGATGAGATCTTTGTTGAATCCTATTATCACATTGGCCTATCATATAATTATAAAAAAGAATATGATAACGCAATAGAGAATTTTGAGAAAGCAGTTAGGTATGATAATAAACATGTTACTTCATGGAATTCTATGGGTTTGGCATATGAAGCAAAAGAGGATTATGATAAGGCTTTAGAGAATTTAGAAAAGACAGTGGAGATTAATCCTAACTTTTCTGAAGGATGGTATAATCTTGGAAATATATTTAAACTAAGAAAGGAATTTGATAAAGCTATTACGAATTATAATAAAGCTACAGAGATAACCCCAGAATTTGCAAAAGCATGGTTCTTTAAAGGTGCTGCTTATTTTGATAAGAAGGATTATAATAATACTATCCAAAATATTGAAAAAGCAATTAATATTGATCCAAATCTCGCTAAGGAGATTCATCCAATTATTAAAGATTTAAAATCTAATCTTGATAAACTTTATGAAAAGCTTTCAGTGTCTTTTATTAATAGATAAGTATAAAAGAATTAGTAAAAAAGAAAAAAAATTATTCGATTTTCTTTAATTGTCTTATTCCCATAAAAAGTAAAGGAAGAGCAATCACAATATGAATAGATATGAATAGTATAGTGGGAGTTAATTCCCAAGCAATGAAAATAGGGAACTCCTGCCCTAACCAAATTATCAAGAATATAAAACCCATAAACACCCCAATTTGGATTATCATCAGCTTAAAAATGGAAAATCCCATGTGTTTTCCCTTCTCTTCGAATGCTGGGCTAAATCCTTGAATTCCAATTGCTTCAAGTAGAACTAGTATGCCATATGATAAATAAGCTATGAAAAAAACAACCGCTAAAAATATATCAAATTCAAATAGGAAAGTATAGAATATTGTTATTCCTAGAGCTAATATTATATTGATTATTATCATTGCTATAATATAGGAATAAACTAAACCGTTTACATTTCTTGGACTCTTTTTATATACCCAAAGTAAGTCTTTACTCCCCACAAAGATGAAACTTCCAAGCATCAGCCCATAGAGCATCCCACCTACGAACACTACGATTAATATTAAAAATCCTCCTGATAATAAATCATTAGCAACTGTTTCTCCCATAGAAAGGGAGTAAATTAGTCCATAAACGCAAGCTAATCCTCCTAAATATATTAATTTCATGATATTTTCTTTCTTTCGGAAAAATTCTTTGAATTGGGTGATAACTAAACCTTCCCATTTTGAACCCAAAATACGTCTGTTAAACTTGTAAAAGCTATTCTCTTTTTCTATTACAGAGGTGAATTTCTCGACGCCGCTCTCAAGTGTGTAGAATTTGTTAGCTCCTTTATAGGATATATATAAAATAAGCACAGGTACTAAAATTGCAAGTACCAAACTAGCCCAAATATTCAGGATATAGGTATTCAATAATGTAGCATCGAATGTATAAAGAATTATATTTGAGAACCATAGAGCAGGATACCACATAAAATAGTTTTTTAATTCTGGATGCTCCAAAATGAACTGAAAGCCAAACTGAAGAGAATAAATGAGAGCAACCATGCCAATTGATAAGAGAAATAAAAGGGCTTTAGCAATGTCTCTTGCTTTCGCGCTCTGAGTTATTTTATGTTCTATCCAACTCATTAGTATTGTACCAATTAATGTTGCCATAAATACAAGACCAAATACACAACAATAAATAACAAAAGTTTGGATGAATGTCAGATTAAATATTGGATTCAACATATTTACAAAAACAGGAGTAAGAGCAAAGACATAGGAAAAGAGTATTGGAATTTTTCCAAAAAATTCTCCTAAAAAGATATCTCCAGCTGTTACTGGGGATGCTAACAAAATTTCTTTAAAACCTATCTCAGTCTGACGATAAATATTATTTAATGGGTAGATAAGTATTGCTATAAAAAATATCATCATCAAAAATTCTATAATCATTGCTATAGATGGGATAATAAACTCAGAAAGATTCTCCATCCCTGCTATGGTCGGCATAAATAGGTCGAAAATCATAGGACATAGAAAGAACGCCCAGAAGATAAGAATAGAATATAAAACTATGAAAAATGTTAAACGATTTTTACGAAATTTAGAGGTTCTAACCATTACTTCATTTTTAGCAATTTTCAGCCATAGTGCCATATCATATCACTTCCTATACTTTTTTTCTTTCTTTTTATGAGTTTCACCATTTGGACCATTTTCGCGCCAGGATAATAAGTCCTCAATATGAGTTGCACCCATAATTTTAAGATATGCGTCTTCTAAGTCTTTTGCATTTTGAGATTCTATAATTTCTTTAGGGCTACCTTGTAATTTCAATTCTCCTTTATCAATAATTCCAATAATATCACAGAGTTCTTCAGCCGCATCAAGCAGATGAGTACATATAAAAATTGTCTTATCAGCTTTCTTGACTAAATCAGAAATGAGGTCCTTGACCATTCTTGCTGCTGCAGGATCCAGATTTGACGTAGGCTCATCTAAAAAAATAATCTTGGGATCCTGAATTAACGCTGCACATAAACATACTTTTTGCTTCATACCGCGGGAATATCCCTCAAGCAAGTCGTTTTCTCGTCCCTCAAGATCAAATATTTCAAGAAGTTCATCAATACGAGTAGATATGGTGACTTTTGGTAAATAATAAAGCTCACCAATGAATTCCAAGAACTCTTTAGCCGTTAATTTTGCGTATAATCCAGGAGATTCTGGTAAAAATCCGCAAATCATCTTTGCATCATTGGCTTGGGTGAGAATATTATACCCCCCTACTAAGGCAGTACCACTTGTAGGAGTAATAATGGCATTTAACATCCTAACGGTTGTCGTTTTGCCTGCTCCATTTGGTCCTAATAGCCCATAGGTAGTACCATATGCGATTTCAATATTTAAGTTCTGCACAGCTCTAATATTACCAAAAATCTTTGTGAGATCTCTGGTAGCTATTGCCAATTTTTCCATTTTGTATTTTTACACTTCCAAAATTTTTATTTTAATTATTTAATTTTTATTATTTTTTTTTTTATTTTAATCTTCAGCTTCTTTTTCGAATAAATCCTCAAATTCCTTTCTTAATTCTTTAGCAATTTTGACTAATAATTTTTCGTCATAACTTGAATTTAACTGTTCATCATCTATTTCACTCAATGAAGCTAGCTTTTCGAAGCCAATATTAGCCACTTCAGCAATTTCTTTTAATTCTGCTAATGATTTACCCTCTAAGATATCTTTAATTATTGGTTCTTGATAAAATATATTTTCTAGTGATTTTTGAAAAATTTCAGTCAATTTAAAGGATAACGTTAATGATGGGTTATAATCCCCTTTCTCCAAATAATAGATCGTTTGACGAGAAACACCTACTTCATCAGCTAATTGTTGCTGCGTTAAGCCAAGTTCTTCTCTGAAATCTTTAACTCTTGACTTAATTGATTTTTTAAATTTCAAGTATTTCTCACCACTCTTTTACTTTTTTTGGAGTTAAAATAATCACAATAATAATAAAAAAAATATTGAATTTTATACCAATTTAAACAAATCTTCTATTTTACACTGAAGTACTTCCGCAATTCTATACGCTAATGCTAAACTAGGATTATACCGCCCTTCTTCTAAGAAATTTATAGTTTGAACTGGAACACCAACCTTTTCAGCTAAAGCTGCAACAGAGATATTAATATCTTCTCTTTTTTCTTTAATAGTTGTTTTTAAATGCTCTCCTTCTCGCATTTTCGAAAGGACATAACTAATAAAGTTGTCAAATGCAAGTTCTTCCGGTTTGAAAATTTTATCTTCTAATCCACTTGGTATTGCCGAATATTTAATTATTCTTTCCTTTATTTTTTCCTCAATAATAGTAGGGTTCAATAAGCCAGGAATATAACCTTCTGGACGGGCAATACCATGTTGTGCACTCGCAGCTGCTGCACTAGATCCTGCTGTTTCAATCTTCACTGTAAATGTTTTAAACATCCTGTCAAAAACTCCGTTAGTGATATTTATATTTTGAATTCTACTAAAAGGAATAGTCGCTCGAGTTCTGTTAAAAACTCCGTGATGAATTACTATATCATTTTCTAATATTCCAAAGGAAAACATCCTTACATATCGATAAGAATACCAGATTATTGATAATAAAACTACGAAAAATGGAATCACCACCGAATAAAAAAGTATCCATATCATCCATTCGAATAGGAATTCTGGTTCAAAATAGTACACTAACCACAATGTCAAGACCATCCACGATGTGTAAAATAAAAGATAACCAATAATAGTCTTAAAGATCTGCTTTTTCGCATAATTTCGAGAAATCGTTCCTTCATATATTTGATTTTTTTCGCTCATTTTTTTCCTCCATTTTTTTTTAATTTTTTATTTATGTAAACTTTAATTATACTAGGATATTGTTATTATAAATCCTACAACATTAATTTTTAAAAAAATATTTCCTATGTAATATTTATTGATGTTGATATTTAAATGTTTCTATCCTGATCTGAGTTCAAGGATTAGAAAGGCTAAAATCATAATTTGACTGATGTAAAGTATAATTTACATCCCTATTAATATCAATATTTTGCTATAAACTATATTTTTATATGTTTTTATTTGTGTTCATTTTTAATGTTGCTTTCCTATTTTTTTTTTTATTTAAATATATTTATTCTCAATAGATATTGTGTCAGTACAAGGAGATAAAATTGAAAAAACAAACACAGATCTTAGGAAATTTTTGCCATTAGTACTCACTAGGTTTGGTACTAGTATTTTTAATCCCGAACTTATCTATCAATCCTTACTAAAAGAAACCAAAATATCAAAAAATGATGCTCATAAGATAATGGAACACGTAATTCGATTTTTAATCTCTGCGAACTTGAAAATTATCACCGCTCCATTAATCAGGGAAGTAGTTAACGTACATCTCTTAAAAAACGGATTCGAAAGAGAAAGATTGCAATATACTCGAATTGGATTACCTTATTTTGACTTGAACGAGATTTTTACCAATACTGAAAATCTTCAAAACTGTGAAGACGTCGTTTCAAAAATTCTTAACTGGGTTATTGAGGAGTATTATGCTGTAGACAAGTTAATCGAGGAACGATAATTTTGATTCCTACCTTTTTTTATTATAATAGGTATTTATATACGATTAATAAATGCTTATAATAATAGAGCCCTAAAGAATTTTGGACTTAGTGTTATTTTTGAAAGGGTAGGAAGTTTACCAAACCATTTTTCTCCAACATATCTATCATTACTGGTATTATGAGTTGATAAATCGTGATTGATATATGCTTCATAAATGTATTGTCTTGCTAACTTATTTTCTTTAAGAAGTTCTGTATATAATCTCCATAATGTCTTTACATGAGAGCCTTCATTATAAATCAAGTACTCAAGGGCATTTCCATTTTTATAATATGTCAAAAGAACACGTCTTACTTCTTCATCATACTTATGTAATTCAGAGTTGGTAAAGTTACTATCCTTTTCAAGTAAGGGTATTAGAGTCTTAGTTGCTATATCTGCACATGCTACACCTGATAATAATCCTTCGTAAAAAAAGGCAGTGACTAATCCTGCTGCTTCACCAAGAACGAGAACTCGGTCTTTAGTGAAACTTTTAATAGGGTGTTTGGATATATCTCCCACTACTGCAGTCGATAAATCATATTTCAATCCATTCAAAACAGGTTGGATTGGTTTATAATTATTTAAAATTCTCTCGAGTTTAGAAAGGATACTTTCTTTAGTTTCACCCTTCTGACCTAAATATCCAGTAGAAATACGCTCCACTCCCTTGTTAAAGAAGAAAGGACCATCACGCGAAATTTTAGGATTAATATGAAAGGTATAATCATACTCTAAATTTTCATTGATTTTATCCTCATCACCAAATAAATGGAGAAAAGTCCCTATGTAATGATCTGGAATTTCAAATCCTAAAGATCTTTGTAAATCAAAACCACGTGAGCCAGTTGCTAAAGCTAGGACTTTAGTTGTATATAATTCTCCCTTATCATTTATTATTTCTAAGTGATCAGTGTGCCTATTAATTTTAGAGATTTTTTCATTTGCTTTAAATTCACCTCCCTGTTCTTCAAGTTGATTAATCAGTACCTCTATAATATTTTCTGTATAGCAAATATTTCCTAGAGGAATTCCAAATTCTTTAGAATCAATAACACCATTGAACTCATCACTCATATAATTAGATTTAATGTGGAGACTTGGAAAGATTTTTTTATTATTCCAATCAATTTCATCTTTAATAAAGGGTCTATTATGTTCAGGAAAAATATTCGTTTTTATTGGAATTTCTTTATGGTAATCTTGAGTTTCAATTAGAAGCGTTTTAGCGTATTTTGAGATTTTGGATGCAAATGTTGCACCTGCAATTCCCGCACCAATAATAATTACATCATACATAGAAAATTACTCTTCTCAAATGAATTAGAATAATTTGTTATAATTATCCTATTGATTTTAAATTTTAGTTAGAAAGTTTTTATAGGTGTGTATTCGTAGATATCATGAATAAAAATTTTTATAATTTAAACAAAAAAAAAATTTAAATATAATAAAGGTGGTAAATTATAGGATTAAAATTAGCTTCGGGGCTTGCAATAACCTCTTTATTTGCCTTGATGTATGCTGTAATTTTCGTAGTAGGTGTTTGGTTCTTACCCTCGACCATATTTGGCTTACTCTTTATGGTGGGACTTACAATTCTAATTGTATTATTTCAGTATGGAATATCTCCACTGTTAATTGGTTGGCTTTACAGAATAGATTGGATACCCTATGAGCAATTTGTAAGGCAATTTCCACATTTAGCAGAGTCACTCGAAAAAGTAGTTGCTTATAACCGAATTAAGATGCCAAGGCTCGGGATAATTCATGATCTCAATCCAAATGCTTTTACATATGGATGGACTAAAAATTCAGCAAGAGTTGTTCTTACGGATGGGATTTTAAAATATTTAAACAAAAAAGAGCAAAATGCTGTGTTTTCACATGAGTTAGGGCATGTGGTTCACTCAGATTTCATTTTAATGACGGTAGTATTTGCAATTCCACTACTCTTATTAAGTGTCGCTCGATGGGCATATTATGCCAGCTTTTTTTCAAGGGGTAGTTCAAGAGATGATGAGGGTGCTTTACTTGGTATTGCTCTAATCGCTATAGCTGTATTATCTTACTTAAGTTATTACATAAGTTATTTGATATCACTTATAATAAGCAGAATTAGGGAATATTACGCGGATGAACATAGTGCAGAGGTTTTAGAGGATCCAAATGCATTAGCAACTGGACTTGTTAAGATAGCATATGGTTTATTGGTTGATGGTAATATTGAAGAAAGAAAGAAATCCCGTGTACTAGCACTGAGAGGATTAGGAATCTTTGATCATAGAGCGGCAAAAGGCTTGGGTATTATTAGTGTGGGTCAAACAGGAGTTCTTTCAATGGAAGCTATACAAAAAGCTGCCGCTTGGGATTTATATAATCCTTGGGCTAGATATTATCAAGTTTTCTCCACTCATCCATTACCTGCAAAAAGAATAATGCGATTAAATATGTTATGCGAAATTTATGGTATTAAACCTGAAATTGATTTCTCTGATGCAAAAAGACTAAAAGAAGAACAAGCAGGAAAATCATTATGGGATGAATTTCTATGGGATGTCTTTATAAAAGCGCTCCCTACACTGGTTTTCATTGCTTTACTTGGTTTAACAATAGTATGGATATTTGATCTAGTTTTTGATGCTTTCAATGTAGCTTTTCTGGCGCCCGTTTATGCAAACATGTGGCTCGTATGGGCAATCGGTTTTTATATTATAGGAATTATGACAATTATCAAAACAGGATACATGTATAAAGGTGGTTTCGAAGATAAAACAGTACTGGACTTAGTTACTAACGTGAAAGTATCCCCTATAAGAACTATTCCAGCATTTCTGGAGGGAAAAATTGTTGGGAGAGGAATTCCGGGGTATTACTTCAGTGAGGATATGTACTTCCAAGATAACACAGGATTGATGTATGTAGATTATCGATTTGGAATTGGAATAGCAGATCTTATATTCGCCCTTAGGACTGTTAATAAATTAATCGGTCAAAGGGTTAGAATTAAGGGATGGTATCGAAGAGGTCCAAGTCCTTATATTCAGGTAAATACTATATGGTCTGAATCAGGAACTCGACATAAAAATTATGCAAAGTCATTTAGGTACTTTTGGACAGTTCTAGCTTTTATCCTTGGCATAGGGTGTTTATATTTTTACTTTATGGGTTAAAATCGCATTTTTTTTTTACTTTTTTTTTTTTATTATGTTAAATTATATTAGTAAGTTTATTAGCTACTTTTCTTAAATTTATTTCTGCCAATCCTAATTGCACGTTGTTGTCATAGAGAGCAACAAACAAAAGGGGGTCTAATTTCCACGGAATATCTATTATTTTTGAAAATACTTTTTGTCCATTCTCTAATCCATAATACATTTCAGGAAAATATAAATCGTCTACCATATACCTGATTTCCAATTCTTTTAAAGATTTAACTAAGATTTCATGTGGAAGAGAAGTATAAATTACATTTCCTTTTGTGGTTAGAAGAGCAACACCAACAACTTCATCATTATACAATAATTCTTCAAATAATTTAATAGCTTTTTGATAGAAAGTTTTGCTCATATGTATTTCATCTTCTCCTTTAATTATCGAATCAATTAGTTCATCTAGTTTTTGATTCTCAATCTGTTGGTAATCTTTTATTTTACTAATATCGGGATATTCAGCTATAAAAACTTCAGCTATTTTTTCCAGACGAGTAGAGACAAATAAGATACTCGCTGTAGAATCAGATAAGAGAGAGAAAATAAGATCATTTTGAACCTTAAAAACAAATCTTAATTCCCTCATTTCAAGGACTTCAGGAGTTTTACGTGATATTACATTCTCTGAAAAAGAAAAAATTGCTGAAAAGAAAGGAGTAATTAAGTTAACTTCAATATTATCAAAATCTTTTGTAAAATTTTTATGGAAGATACATATTCCTGTTTTTTTGAGAATAAAAAGAGAATGAATTTTCATTGCGAGTTACCTAAAATATCGTATAAGGTTTTTATATAAATACAGTCTTTTAAGTATTTTTAATATAGATTCTATTAAAACTCATATTAATGAATAGAGTTAAATTTTTTTTAATTTTAGGTGCAATTTATTTCCATGATACTATTCTTTTATTATAGGATTTTTGTAATCAATATTCTAAATATAATTAAATCATTTATGTTATTTTAAAAAATCCGTTCTAATATCTTGGGTTTTTTTTTAAATCCAGATATTTAAATAAAAATTCTAATAATTTTAATTTAGGGAAAAAGTTGAAGGTTTATTATTAATTTTCAAAGAATTCTTTAAAACGAGTTAACATTAAAATGTGTGAAGAAGAAATGGAGAAGATAAGAATTAAAAAAGAAGATATGTTACCAAAGCTTCAGAGAATGCCTGGAAAAATAGTTGAAATTGATTATGATCATGATCTAAATGTATTAGTTAAGGAGTATCATGAAAAAATTGTAGTTATTGATTTTTGGGCTAATTGGTGTATCCCATGCAAGTCATATGCTCAAATTTTTAAAAAAGCTTTCAAAGAATATTCAGATGATTTTGTTTTTATAAAAGTGAATGTAGATAAAACACCAAATATTGCCCAGTATTATGGAATTACTTCAATTCCTACAACTGCTTTAATAAAAGAAGGAGAAATCTTGCGAAAATTTGTAGGAGTTGTAGATTATGAAGTATTAAAGCAAATTCTTGAGAGATTTAGACAATAGAACAGTGTATCTGTTTAAAAGAATTAGTTTTCTTAAACTCTGTACTAACGACTTTTCCATTAATAACTTTATATACTCCATCAGGGCATATATTTTGGCAATGTCCAGATCTCATACATCGATCTATATCGATCTCTACCCAATGATTATCTTCTTTCCACTTCTTAATGTTTGTCATAAATAAATATTACATCTAATTTCCCTATTATGTAAAAAAATCTATATTATTTATAATGGTAAGAATAAATAATTTTCTAGTATTTTCTAGTTTGTGATATGAATGGAATTAATGAATCTTTTTAGCCCTGAAAAAATAGCAAATGTTCAAATAAAAAATAGAATTGTGCGCTCCGCCACGTTCATGGCAAGTTCAGAAAAATATGGTTATGTTGGACAGGATCTTATCAATATTAACAGTAAATTAGCAAGTGGGGGTACAGGTTTAATAATATCTGGTTATACAGCTGTAGATCCGGGTGGTACTGCGAGTCCATATCAGGAATGCTTATATGATGACTCTTTTATCTCAGGTCAAAAGAAATTGGTGAAAGCAGTTCATGAATACTCAGACGTAAAATTTGCACTTCAAATTGCCCATACAGGTCGTTTAGGTTATCATCCTAAATATCCAGCAGTAGCACCATCACCTATCCCCGTAAAGGAAACAGGTATAACACCACGAGAATTAACATCTGAAGAAATTAAAGAACTAATAAAGAAATTTATAGAGGCTGGAATTAGAGGGTATGAATGTGGCTATGATGTGGTTCAGTTACATGCCGCTCATGGATACTTTTTGAGTAATTTTATTTCACCATATACAAATAAGAGAACTGATGAATTCGGTGGAAATATTGAAAATAGAGCTAGAATTATAATTAATATATATAATGGTTTAAGAGATGAATTAGGTAAGAAATTTCCTATAATGATTAAACTCCAGATTGATGATTTTATCCCAGATGGGCTTCAATTTGAAGAAGGGATTAAATTTGCTGAATTATTCTCTGAAATTGGTTTTGATGCTATTGAACCAAGTGGAGGTAGTGAAGAAACAAGAGTGCTAACAAAAAAATCATATCCCTGTCTAATTATTAAATCTTCTGATGATGAGAACTACTTTTTACCTTACGCCAAAAAAATAAAACCATTAATGAAGAATTGTAAATTAATTTTAGTAGGTGGTATTAGAGATCCATTACAAGCTGAAAAAATCATTCAAGATAAAAATGCAGATTTTATTTCCTTATGTAGACCTTTAATATATGAACCAAATCTTCCAAATCGTTGGAAAGAAGGAGATCTTTCGCCAGCAAAATGCATTAGTTGCAATAATTGTTTTCCAAGATTTAGAGATGATG
Source organism: Promethearchaeota archaeon (assembly GCA_019058245.1). Classification (GTDB taxonomy): domain Archaea; phylum Asgardarchaeota; class Lokiarchaeia; order Sigyniarchaeales; family SOKP01; genus Loki-b32. Next base: position 59,868 of record JAHPZJ010000008.1, read on the forward strand.
CAGTTTGTTGCGTAACTAAAAATCAGTTAGAAAAAAAAAAAAATTAATATAATTGTTAGGAAATACTATAGATCCTTAAGGTTCTGTGTATGGAATGGTGTTATCATTATGAATCTCAATATCCCATCTTTTTATTTTATTCATTAATATCCCTTCATTTTAGTAAAAAAAGCATATAATTTATTTTTATAAAAAAATTATCAAAAACGATTAAAATGGCATTGGAAACATTATTTAGTCCAAAAAACATTAGAAACGTTCAAATAAAAAATCGCATAGTACGAAGTGCGACTTTTACTAATACTGCAGAGAAATATGGTTATATTGGAGATAGATTCATTGAACTTTATGAGACTTTAGCTGAAGGAGGTACTGGATTAATCATTACAGAAGCAACAGCAGTCGATCCAAGTGGAACTGGAGGTCCATATCAAGCATGTTTGTATGATAATTCACATAATCCTGGACACAAAAAATTAGTTAATAAAGTTCATGAATATAGTGATACAAAAATTGCTATTCAACTTGTACATACAGGTCGTTTAGGTTATCATCCTAAATATCCAACAGTCGCGCCATCACCTATTCATTCAGAAAGTACAGGGATTACACCAAGAGAATTATCTACTGAAGAGATTTATGAATTCATACAAATATTTGTTGCATCTGGTATAAGAGCTTATGAATGTGGATATGATATGGTACAACTTCACGCAGCTCATGGCTATTTTCTTTGTAATTTTATATCACCTTTTACTAATAAGCGAAATGATGAATTTGGTGGTTCAATCAAAAATAGGACTAAAATTTTGATAGACATATATAATGGACTAAGAGATGAAATCGGAAAGAATTTCCCTATTTTAATAAAACTCCAAGTTGTAGATGCCATTCCAAATGGCCTAATAGAGGAAGAAGGTATTAAACTTGCGAAAAACCTCGCTGAAATGGGTTTTGATGCAATTGAACCAAGTGGAGGAGGTAGAGAATCACAGATGTTTGAAAAAAATACTTTTCCCAGTAAAGTTGTTAAAAAACCTAAAGATGAAAACTACTTCTTACCAATAGCAAAAAAAATAAAACATAATTTGAAAAATTGTGCTTTAATACTTGTAGGAGGAATTAGAAATCCCATCTCGGCAGAAAAGATACTACAAGATAATGAGGTTGATTTTATCTCATTGAGTAGGCCTTTAATTTATGAACCAGAACTTCCTAATCGCTGGCAAATGGGTGATAATTCACCAGCGAAATGCATAAGTTGTAATTCCTGCTATACGATTATGGAAAAAGGAGTTCCTGTTTATTGTGTAACTAAAAAGAATTTAGAGAAAAAATGAAATAGGAAAACAGTTTAATAAATAATAATCAAAAAATCTTTAAATAAAACATGGTAAATTAAATTTTAGGAACAAATAAGTTAGAATTATGAGCAATAATGCATATACAGACCATTTATTGCAATTTCGCTCTGTAGAGAGGAAGAGATTGATTTTATCCCTCTCAATTACTTTAATTGTTATGATTTTAGAGATTATTGGAGGATTAGCAACAAATAGTATTGCTTTAATTAGTGATGCTGGTCATATGTTTACACATTCTTTCGCAATTGGGTTAAGTTTATTAGCAAATTTTATTGCAAGAAAACCATCATGTCATCATAAAACATTTGGTATGTATCGTGCAGAAGTTTTAGCTGCTTTTATTAATGGAATAATTCTAATTCCAATTGTAGGATTTATATTATATGAATCTATTCTAAGATTTATCAATCCTCAAGAGATTTTTGGATTTTATATGTTAATAGTGGCTTTTGTTGGTCTTGGTGTGAATTTATCAAGCATTATTATACTTCAAGGAAGTCAAAATGTGAGTTTAAATGTTAGAAGTGTATTTTATCATATGATTGCTGATGCTGCATCATCTATAGGAATTGTAATTGCCGCAGTTATTATTATATATACTGGATTAGTTATTCTTGATCCTATAGTAAGTATTGGGATATCAATAATTATTATTTATTGGGCATATGGAATTTTAAAAGAATCAACCCGTATTCTACTTGAGATGGCACCAAAAGGTATGAATATAAATACTATCCGGGAGGATTTAAAAAAAAATTTTCCAGAAATAATGGATTTGTACAATGCTCATTTATGGACAATCATTCCAAATATGCTTATATATTCTGTGCATATTAAATTAAATGATCAACTGAGAGAGGCAAATCAGGAAGAACTTATTCTAAAAATGAATGACTTCCTGTCTAAAAATTATAAAATTATCGAATCAACTATACAGATTATACCGAATGATGCGGTAGAAACATGTAATATTTGAAAGTTAATATTTCAAAAATATAAAATAAACATTTAAATACCATTTTAAACCTAAATTATTAACATAAAAACAAAATCTGATTAAAATGTCTGAAAATCAAGCTTCAACTTATTTCGTAGGTGCTCTAATTACTAGCGCTGTAGGTTGGATATTACTCCTAGCAACTGATTTCGGTGGATTTAATGGATCAAATTATTATCTTGGAGTGTATATGTACGGTGGTATAGGAGCATGGTCAGGAGTATATGGTTTACCAATTCTTTTAACTGCGTTTTGCCTCATTTATTGTACAATTATATCTATTCTAATCCTAAGATTTCCTGAAAAAATCCCTGATAAGAAATTTGTGCAGTATGGATTTTTTTTAGCCGTCATTTCATTTATTCTTTCAATAATTAATGGAATTGTTTTTGCTGTTGTGGCAGAAAGTGAAGGCTGGTGGTGGTGGTTTGACGCTGGTTTTTATGCGGGAGTAATAGGTGGATTATTAACTGCAATCTTATTTTATTTAGGAAAAAAATCAGTTAACTTATAATTATTCTTTTTCTTTTTTTTTGAATAATCTGATTGACTAAATTGAGATAAAATAACTTTTTTAAATTAGAAACTTTTTGTTATTCCATAAAATAATGGAAAAGTATAATATGGAAAGAAGTTATAAATCAAATATTTTTAAAATCTATTTTTTTTCGTTTATTTTAGGTATTCATACAGTTAGAGCTGTGTATATTCCATTTATGATGGATTGGGGGGGACTTTCATTTTTCCAAATCATGATTTTACAAAGTTACTTTACAGCAATGATCGTTATACTTGAAATTCCTTCTGGGGCAATTGCAGATCTCTTGGGGCGAAAAATAGCATTGATTTTATCCGCCTTTTCAATTGCTAGCGCAGCATTTACCTATAGTATCATTCCTAACTTTTTTTTGTTTATGCTTGCTGAAACTTTATGGGCTTTTGGTGTTGCATTAAGTTCTGGAACGAGTGACGCTTTTGTATATTTCTCTTTAAAGTCTTATGGTAAAGAAAAGAAACTTTCTACGATTTTGGGAAGATCTCAGATGATAAATTTGATTGCATTGACAATTTCTGCACCTATAGGTTCTCTTATTGCACAATTTATCTCTTTACAATTTACAATGACATGTTTGGCAATTATATATATTGGTGCCTTGATTGTAGCTCTTACATTTAAAGAGCCAAAACTGATAGATAATTATTATAGACAGGAGCACTATTGGAAAATAATAATTTCTGGATTTAAAGAATTGAAAAAAAATAAAATACTTAGGATTTTAGCTTTTGATTTGGTTCCAATAAATGTCTTGATATTCTTTTTATTTTGGACATATCAAGTATACTTAGAGGCTATAAACATTCCAATATTCGTTTTTGGCTTTATCTTATCTCTAATGAATATTATAAATGCGATTTTTTCCTTATTAATCCCCTTTTTATTAAAGAAATCCTCCAATAAAAGGATGTTCTTAATTCTACTCAATTTAATAAATGGTGTAGCTTTCATCTCATTGGGATTCACTAGAATCATTCCTATCGGTATTGTTATCCTTCTATCAATTGTAGCTTTTGGGTACACAAGATATTTTATATTTGTTGATGGGATAAATTTACAAATTGAATCTGAAAATAGAGCCACAGTCCTTAGCACAATAAATATGTTTGGGAGCCTTATTAGAGCGCTTATTTATCCTTTTGTTGGACTTATCGTAGAGTGGAGTGTGTTTGCGGTTTTTATTATAATAGGAATATTAATATTAGTCTTGACAATTTTCACTCGTTCTAAAAGTGAATTTCTTTAAAAAAAAGCAAAAAAGATTAAGAAGTGGAGGTTTCGAGGTATTTTTCACCCTCTTTTTCTGCTCTCTCTCTTAATTTCCTACGAAAAATTTTACCTACTGCAGTTCTTGGTAATACAGTTATGAATTCTACTATACGTGGATATTTATATCCCGCCAATTTATCTTTTGACCATTCAATAATCTCTTGCTCTGTTACTCTTCCTTGATATTCCGGCTTAAGAGCTATATAAGCTTTAATTGTTTCACTAATATTCGGATCAGGGGCAGAAACTACTCCAACTTCCAAAACTGCTGGATGTTCATGTAATTTTTCTTCAACTTCTTTAGGCATTACTTTATAACCTTTATATTTTATAATATCTTTGGTCCGTCCCTCTATATAAAAATAACCCTGCTCATCCATTCGAGCTAAATCACCTGTTCTCAGCCATTCACCGGCAAAAGCTTCTGCTGTAGCTTCGGGATTTTTCCAATAGCCTTTCATTACTTGAGGTCCTTTAATTAATAATTCTCCCACTGTTCCAGGAGGGAGTTCTTCAAGTGTGTCAGGATTTACGATTTTTGCATCAGTATCGACAATAGGGACTCCAATGCTTTCTGGTATCTCCTCGGGTAACCATTTAATTTGACCGTGGGTTATTGGTGAAGCCTCAGTTAATCCAAATCCTTGTCTTACTTTAAATCCAACTACCTCTTCCCATTTTCTATTTATTTCCTGAGGTAATGTTGCTGATCCAGAACCAGCAGCTTCTAAACTTGAAAGATCTCGTTTCGGAAAATCAGGAGAATTAACTAACATCTGATACATCACTGGTACACCTGTAAAGGTTTTAGGTTTATAATATTCTATTGCCTCTAAAACTTTAGTTGCTTCAAATGAGCTAAACATGACTAACATTGCAGCAAGTATCGAACTGATAATTAAGGCTTGAAAACCAAAACTATGACAAATAGGTAATACTAGTATACTTACTCGTTTGCCATAAAGATCTTCAGGATCCTCTCTGGATTCCCTGCCAGTTTGCAATGTACATAAAGCATTAGAAATTAAATTGTTATGTGTTAACATTACTCCTTTAGATAATCCTGTTGTACCTCCTGTATATAATAATGCAGCTAAATCATTCATGGGATCTATTTCAATATCAGGTGGTTTAGATTCTTTACCTTCAATAAACTCTTCTAGAGTAATAGTTTCGGATCTAGCTTCCTCTGCTTGAAGTAAAATTATATTTTTTATTGAAACCTTTTGTCGTACTTTTTTGATTGTTCTGAAAAGACTTTTATGAACAAAAAATGAGTTAATATTTCCGGCATCTCTAATAATATGGATTACATCCTCCTCTTTAAGAAGGGGATTTATTGGAACAACAGCTGCACCAGTTGCCATGATCCCTACACAACAAAATAAAAATTCGGGACAATTTCCTGTCATAATACCAACTGCATCCCCTTTTTTTATGCCTTCTTCATATAAAGCATTAGCTATTTGATCTGATATATATTTCATTTCGCGATACGTATATTTTTTATCTGTTGGTTTATAATACACACAGACATTGTTAGGAAATTCCAATGCAGTTAGCTTGATGCGTTCATGTACAGGGATTGGTTCAAATTTTACTGTTTTTGGTATATAATCTGGTCTAAGTTTTAACCATGGACGATCCAAACGTTCAAGATAAGGAGATTCATTGTCGTAATCCGGTATTGATTCCCAATCTGAATAATCCTTCATAATAAAGACTTTTAAAGATTAATTACATATTAATTTTATATTAGACTAAGAAACCAATATAATAAAAAATAACAACCTTCTCTATAAATATGTTTCTTTGCAAAACAAACAGAAATCTTATCAACATTATCTGTTAAAAAAAAATAAAAAAGATTGAGAAGGGGTTTTATTAATGTATTTTTATTCTTCTTTTTCTGATCTTTCTCTTAATTTCCTACGAAAAATTTTACCCACTGCTGTCCTTGGTAATACATTTATGAACTCTATTATACGAGGATATTTATATCCCGCCAATTTATCTTTTGACCATTCAATAATCTCTTGCTCTGTTACTCTTCCTTGATATTCCGGCTTAAGAGCTATATAAGCTTTAATTGTTTCACTAATATTCGGATCAGGGGCAGAAACTACTCCAACTTCCAAAACTGCTGGATGTTCATGTAATTTTTCTTCAACTTCTTTAGGCATTACTTTATAACCTTTATATTTTATAATATCTTTGGTCCGTCCCTCTATATAAAAATAACCCTGCTCATCCATTCGAGCTAAATCACCTGTTCTCAGCCATTCACCGGCAAAAGCTTCTGCTGTAGCTTCGGGATTTTTCCAATAGCCTTTCATTACTTGAGGTCCTTTAATTAATAATTCTCCCACTGTTCCAGGAGGGAGTTCTTCAAGTGTGTCAGGATTTACGATTTTTGCATCAGTATCGACAATAGGGACTCCAATGCTTTCTGGTATCTCCTCGGGTAACCATTTAATTTGACCGTGGGTTATTGGTGAAGCCTCAGTTAATCCAAATCCTTGTCTTACTTTAAATCCAACTACCTCTTCCCATTTTCTATTTATTTCCTGAGGTAATGTTGCTGATCCAGAACCAGCAGCTTCTAAACTTGAAAGATCTCGTTTCGGAAAATCAGGAGAATTAACTAACATCTGATACATCACTGGTACACCTGTAAAGGTTTTAGGTTTATAATATTCTATTGCCTCTAAAACTTCAGTTGCATTAAATGAACCAAACATAACTAACATTGCAGCCAAGACCGAAGCCACAATCAAGACTTGAAAACCAAAACTATGACAAATAGGTAATACTAGTAAACTTACTCGTTTGCCATAAAGATCTTCAGGATCTTCAAAATCTTCTCTATTAGTATTCATGGAACACAAAGTATTGGAAATTAAATTAAAATGTGTTAACATGACTCCTTTAGGTAATCCTGTGGTGCCTCCTGTATATAATAGTGCGGCTAAATCATTCATGGGATCTACTTCAATATCAGGTGCTTTGGATTCTTTACCTTCGATAAATTCTTCTAGAGTAATAGTTTCGGGTTTGGCCTCTTCTGCTTGAAGTAAAATTACATTTTTTACTGAAATCTTTTTTCGTACTTTTTTCATTGTTCTGAAAAGACTTTTATGGATAAAGACAGTATTAATATTTCCAGCATCTCTAATAATATGGATTACATCTTCCTCTTTGAGAAGGGGGTTTATCGGAACAACAGCGGCACCAGTTGCCATAATCCCTACACTACAAAATAAAAATTCGGGGCAATTTCCTGTCATAATTCCAACAGCATCCCCTTTTTTTATGCCTTCTTCATATAAAGCATTAGCTATTTGATCTGATATATATTTCATTTCACGATACGTGTATTTTTTATCTGTAGGTTTATAATACACACAGACATTATTAGGATATTCGGTTGCTGTTAGTTTAATACGTTCATGTACAGGGATTGGTTCAAATTTTACAGTCTTTGGAATATATTCTGGATAAGTTTTTAACCATGGACGATCTTTACTTTCAAGGTAAGGAGAATCATTATCATAATCTGGGATTGCTTCCCATTCTGAATAATCCTTCATAATTATTTAAAATCACGTTTTAATTTTAAATTAATTTTAAATTAGATAAATAGTGATATAAAAAATTATATCTTAGTATTTAAATATCTGGCACTACGATCGGAATAGATATTTCGCTGTTAGTAATTTAAAAAAAAAAAAATTTTATAATAATAATAATTATTTTGTCTTCTCAATCTCTCTCTCGCGTAATATTCTTCTGAATATTTTTCCTACAGCAGTTCGAGGTAATGAGTCCACAAATTCTACTTGGCGTGGATATTTGTAAGCAGCCATCTTATCTTTTGACCATTCGATAATTTCTTGTTCAGATATTTTTCCTTTGTATTCTGGCTTGATCGCAATAAATGCCTTAATTGTTTCTCCAATATTAGGGTCTGGAACAGAAATCACACCTACTTCTAAAACAGCAGGGTGTTCAAATAATTTCTCTTCAACCTCTCTTGGCATTACTTTATATCCTTTATATTTTATCATATCTTTTGTCCGCCCTTCTATATAAAAATACCCTCGCTCATCCATTCTGGCTAAATCACCTGTTTTAAGCCAATCTCCAGCAAAAGTTGCGGCTGTAGCTTCGGGATTATTCCAATATCCTTTCATAATTTGAGGTCCTTTGACTAATAATTCTCCTACTTCTCCAATAGAGAGCTCTTCTAACGTATCAGGGTTTACGATTTTTGCATCTGTGTCGAGAATTGGCATACCTATGCTTGCTGGAATTATTTCAGGTATCCATTTAGCTTGACCATGGGTAACTGGTGAAGCCTCAGTTAATCCATATCCTTGCATTACTTTAAATCCGAGTAATTCTTCCCATCTCCTGTTCAATTCTGGAGCAAGAGCGGCAGAACCACAACTTGCCTCTTCTAAACATGAAAGATCTCGTTTAGTAAAATCAGGAGAATTAATTAACATTTGATACATCACAGGTACACCTACAAAAAGATCACTTCTAAAGTATTCAATTGTTTCTAGTACCTCGGAAGGATTAAAAGAAGTTAACATTGCAACCATACGAGCAGTATGAAGACACACAAGCGCTACTATAAAACCAAAAGAATGACATAAAGGTAAAACAGCTAAGCGAACGCCTGTACCATAATAACTTGTATCCTCTCTTTCTAATTCTTGATCTCTGCCTGCATATATAACAGAAAGGGAGTTTGCAACTAAATTATTATGAGTTAACATAACTCCCTTAGGTAATCCTGTTGTTCCCCCTGTGTATAATAATGAAGCGATATCGTTGGAGGGATCTATCTCCACTTCTGGAGCTTTTGCTGGTTTATCTTTAATGAATTCTTCATAACGAATAGTCCCTTCTTCAGCTTTTTCAGCACCCAATAGAATTACATTCTCTATATCAACTGTTTCTTGTGCTTTTTTAACAACTGGATAATTAGCCTTATGTACAAATATAGTATTAATATTTCCAGCATCTCTAGCAACATGAATTACAGAATCTTCTCTTAAAAGAGCGTTAATGGGAACTACCATAGCACCTGTTTCCATTATTCCAGTGGTACAAAATAAAAATTCAGGGCAATTTGGTGTCATAATTGCTACACCATCAGATTTCTTTACACCAATTTCATTTAAAGCATAGGCGGTTTGATCTGATATATGAAGAAAATCTCTAAAAGTATAATACTTATCTTTAGGTTTGAAATAGACACATGCATTATTAGCATATCTCTCGGCATTCAATCTTGCAAATATGTGTACAGGTATTGGATCGAAATTTATTGCTTTTGGCATAGTATCTGGAAAGTACTTTAACCATGGACGATCTTTACTTTCAAGGTAAGGAGAATGATTATCATAGTCATTATTTGGCGCCCAATCTGAATAATCTTTCATAAAACATCACATTACATATTTAGTTTTTTTTTTTTTTTATAATGAAGATTAAATATAATAAAATTTAAACGTAAAAATATAAAAGTCTTTCCTTAGAAAAATCATTGGCTAAAGCCACGATATTATTTTTTTGTAATTTACTAGAATTTCAACAAGATCCTCATAATCTATAGCTTTAAGGTTATCTCTTAAATCCTTTAAATTCATGCCTCTAGCAAGAATATCTGAAATTAAGACATATATGTTTATTGGCATTTTTAATAACTCTTCTAAGACAGGGGGGATTTTACTTTTCTGGTTAACTCCTATAACTCCATCATGAAGTAAAATTAAATTAATTCTCATATTTTGTCTAATGTGCTCTTTAAAAATCTTCAGGATACTTTCTGCCTTGTCATATTGTCTTAGACTAAATCCGTACAAATAAATTATTCCATTTTCTTTATTCATAGCATTTCCTTTTAATCTTTTAATATTTAAAACTCATTTCTGCTTCAATTATTAATTCAGAAATTTTTGAAAAATCTATTATTTTAAAATTATCTGCAAGTACTAAATCTGAAGGATTTATTCCAGCTAATTCAAGGGCTTCATTGTGAATATAAATTTCTAATTCAGATAACTCAATTAGTCTCATGATATTTTTGAAATCATCCATGTTTAAAGCTTTTGGATTTAACTTATTATCTAAAAAATATACCGCATCTTTTAATAAGATAATTTTACAAATTTCAACATCTCCCACAGCAAGAATTCCCGCGGCCATCCTTATAGCTTCTAATACAGAATTCTTCCCAAAAGGACCATCTTCGCAAATAATTACAATCGAATTTACCATATTTTATCATCCTCCTGGACCGAAGAATAGTACTCGATCTGATTGCGAAATCATATAAGAAAGACCCCCCAATCCTTGTTGATGTGCTCCTTCTATAAATTCTTCAGATTTAATTCCAGTAATACTAGTCCATGTACTACAAGCTGCAAATTCTATACTCTTATTTCTACAAAAAGTTTCTAAACGCTTTGATAAATTACGAATAGAATTATCTTTTAAATCTCTTTTCTTAATATTATACACACCACTTCCATAGAAAAAGATTCCAAATATTTTATAACCCTTTTTTATTATTGCTTCCGCTAAGTTAATAACTGTATCCATAACTTCATACTTATATGGTTCCGCACAAATTACAAAAGTAAATGATACTGTCATAGATTTTCTGTTAAAATTTGATTAAGATTAAAGATAAAAAATGGTAATTGAAATTTATTTCTTATTCTAATAGAATATTATACATTAAGCTCAATTTTACTACTTGTATCAATATTCATAATTCAGTAATTACATTATGAATTAAAGAATAAATATTGGAATCCATAAAATTTTTCTTCAGATAAATCTCTAAATTAAAGCAAATTCATACTTAAGAATTTTTAATACCAAAGTTCTTTCGGATTCTGTTAGGTTTTCAATGAGATCTCCACGTAAATTATAATAATCTGGATATTTAATTAGATATGGTTTAATAAATTCTTCTAAATTTGTATTACTTAACTTTTCTTCAATTTCTTCTTCATTTAAATTTGATATTATGTTATCCATCATCATTCTTTTGAAATTCTTCACTTCTTACTAATATATACTTGAAAATTTAGCATTATAAAAGTCTCCTATATAATATATAAGGCATTATTAATCTTCTATATACTCTAAGTAGGCTATTTGAGAACATTATTGATTAAAATTAAATTTATACAATATTTTAAAAGTGTTTAGGTAAAAGGAGTGTTGCAGTATATACTGCAACAATTTGTCAACATAGAATTAAAATGGAAAGAAAAGAACAAATTTGCATTGAGGAGAATTTGTTAAGGCGATAAGGGTTCTAGTTGACTTCCATCACTAATTTGTATATACTTTAGCGGATATATAAAAACTGTCTCCATAAAATCAAATGATAAATATTGAGTATATATTATAAATAGTAACAGATGTTAAAGGATTAATAATCCTATGAAAAATTTTTATGATATATGTATTTGGAAAGACTCTGAGAATTGCAATACTTGCTTCCTTAATGGCAAGCTAATATGTCATTTCTATAGAAAATATTTGTTTAGTTTTCTTGGTTTTTTTTTTGCTTTTGCCATTACTGCCTTTATAGGTGTGATAATAGCGGGCTATGGTTGGTTTTTATTAGGTTGGATTGGTTTTTGGTTACTTTTCTTTGAATTTTGGGAGATTCGAATTCTATGTAGTCATTGTCCTTTCTATGCTGAAGAAGGGAATACATTACATTGCATTGCTAATTATGGTAGCTTTAAACTATGGAAATTTCACCCAGAACCTATGAATTCGTCTGAAAAAATTCAATTAATAATTGGTTTTATTATTCTTTTTGGGTATCCTTTAATTTTTTTGATATTAGATGCTCAAATAATCTTTTTAGTAATTTGTATTATTGAAATTTCCATTTTCTTTATTTTTTTAATTGCAAAAAGGTGTGGAAACTGTTTAAATTTCTCTTGTCCTCTCAATCGTGTAAAAAAAGAAACGGTCGATTGTTTTCTTAAAAAAAATCCAGTAATGAGAAAGGCTTGGGAAGATAAAGGATATAAAATCTTAGAAAAATAGATTATGAAACAATCGAGAATTTATAATATAGTCACAGTATTTAACAGAAAAGATTTAGAGAGATTCTGCAAATTCTTTTTTCTCTGGCCATTTCTTTACATAACAACGAACTGGAAAACCATTTGAAATTGCAGCTAGACAACGATTGCAAGAAATACAAGCTGCCTTTTCTTGTTTTCCTTCTTTAAAAGATTTAACTAAATAAGGTTCCCTAATGAATGGTCTTGCCATTGAAATAAAATCTGTAAAGCCTTTTTTTATAATTTCTTCAAAATAAGCTTTATTTCTCAAACCACCTACGACAACTATGGGTAATTTACCAACAATTTTTTTGATTTCTTTTGCAGCCTCAACATTATAACCTTCCTCTAATTCAAATTTTCCTTTTATGTCTAAGAAAGATTTTTCTGCTAATGGTTTTATCTTATCTGGTAAAAATTCAGTAAATTCTTTAACCGGAACAGTTCCACGACACATATTAAATATAGAGAAAGTTGTTGAACCTGCGCTAACCTCAATTCCATCAATACCTGAATTTTTAAGCCATTTTGCATATTTACATGCTAAGGGGATATCGATTCCTTTTCTTGGAGTGTAATCTACAGTATTAAGTTTTAATAAAAGAGCCATATCTCTTGGAATGACTTTTTTAATGTTTATTATAAGTTCTTTGGCATATTTAAAACGATTTTCATCTGTTCCACCCCACTTATCTTTTCTACGATTATAAAAAGGAGAGAGAAACTGATTGATTAAGTATCCATGAGCACTATGCAATTGAATTGCATCCGCGCCTGCTTCAACTGTACGCCTAGCAGCCTTAATAAATGATTCAATTGACTCTTGGATATCTTCTTCGGTCATTTCTTTTGGTTTGGTAAAGGTTATTGGATTCATAACTTGTTTGGAGGGCCCCAAAGGAAGAGAACCTATTATTTCTTTATGTGTTTGCAATCCTCCATGTCCTATTTGAAATGCAACTTTTCCATCTTCTCTATGAATCATGTTAACCATTCGTTTTAGACTAGGAATTAAATCATCATTATGAATTCCTGTTTGATGTTTGGATATCTGTCCTAAAGGATGCACATACATAAAGCCTGTAATAATTAAACCAATTTTACCTTTAGCAAGAGTGCTAAAAAGTTTAATAAGTTGTTCAGATACTTCACCAGATTCATGAGCCAAATTGGTAACTACTGCTGAACGTACAAAACGATTTTTTACTTCCATTTTTCCAATTTTCATTGATTTAAATAAAATTGAAATAATTTATCACCATTTTTACTTATTTCATAAATTTTTTTTTTATTTTGATATCCCTTAGTAAATATAACAGTTAATTAATAGTTGGGGATACTTATGACATTTAAAATTCTTAGATAACTTTATTATCTAATTTTTAATGATTTCTTTTATTTAAATAAAGAAAACACACTTTTTAATTAAAGTTAAACCTTTAAATTGTTTAATGAAATTTAATATAACAGAATAATTAATCTATTTTGGAAATTTTGAAAGAAAAAAGATGTCGGGTTATTAAGAAATACGAATCGCCATATACAGATCCTTTTTTAATAACTAAGGGAGAAATGTTATCTATTAGCGAAAAAGATAGTGAATGGTCAGGATGGATATGGTGTACTAAAAAAAATGGAATAAGTCGTTGGGTACCTGAGAGTTACCTTAAAATCGAGGGAAATTCTGGTAAAGCAAACCAAGATTATAATGCAACAGAACTTTCTGTTAATTTTGGAGAAGAATTATTCATTGAACAAGAAGAAGCTGAATGGTATTGGGTTACAAATCAGCAAGGAAAAAGTGGATGGGTTCCAATTAAAAATGTTCAAATAATTAACTAAAATTAAAATCATAGATTATTTATTAGAATCATAAACAAATTAATTTTAAAATGCTAAAATACTCAAGCAGTAAAGAATGGTTCGAAATCATAAAATATAAGGATTATTTATATGTAATCAGGGAAAGATTAGATGAAATTGATCCTCGGTTTTATACTACTTACACTAATTTATATTTACTTATAGGCGCTCATTCAGCTTTATTGATTGATACGGGATGTGGTTTATTTCCACTCAAATCGATTATTGAAGATTTAATTTTGGATAAGATTCTACTAGTTATCAATACCCACTCTCATTTTGATCATGTTTGTGGAAATCATGAATTTGATAATATAATGATTCATAGAAGAGAACGTAGGCTAATTTCTAAACCTCGTGATATCGCATTTTTACGTGATTCACCCAAAGAAATAATAAAACGCTATGAAAATAGTGGTTTCATAATACCACCTACTAAAGAAATCCAACCAGTAACAGATAACCAAGTTTTAGAGTTAGGTGGTTTATCTGTTAAAATTATTCATACACCTGGACATTCTCCTGGTTCAATATCTTTATTAACGGATAAAAATGAACTATTTACTGGAGATACAGCACATTATGGAATGATGTATTTAACAAAAGCAGCATTTCCCATATTTCTTACAAGTATTATAAAATTGTTAGAATTATGTGAAGAGTCAAATAAAATTGAAATCTATCCTTCTCATGAAGAATTTGCTGTTGGAAAAGATTTATTGGTAAATCTCAGTAATGGTGTAAAAAATATTGAGCATATTTGGGATACACGTAAAAGAGATGATTTTTTAGAAGCGTGGTTATTATCAGATGAGAATTTTAAATATTTAATTTTTTGAATTGATTTTTCTCTAATTACATTTTCATTTTGACTGCTATTATTTCGCCTGTTGCACATTCTTTATCTCTAACAAACATCGAACATGAAATATTAATTTTCCTTTCCTGCATATCCTTAATTCGCGCTCTGAAAACCCACTGTTTATTCAATGGGGCCGGATTTAGATATTTCACAGATAAACTTCCTGTTAAATATAGCATTGGTGGATCTGTGCCAAATTCTCGACCTTCAGCTCTATAAGCGGCGGAAATTGCAGTATTAAGACAGTGACAATCAAGAATAGTGGCAATTATTCCCCCACATCCTCTACCTGAAAAGGCACAGTGATATTTTTTTGGTTTCCATGTACACACACATTCATCTCCTTCCCAATAGCTCTTTATCTGCAATCCATGCTCATTATTCCTCCCGCATCCCCAACAATAAGTGCCCATTTCAGGCCATTGATCTTGTATTGCTCTATTTTCCATAAATAATCCTCTTTTTTGATTTTATATAAATTTATTTCTTTAATAATTTGAAATAACGTTATTATCTTTGCTATAATTCCCTTATGAAATATCAATATTATTTAAAAAGTTTTAAGATAAATTGAGGAAATTAAGTCTTTTTCCACCAGTAAGGAATTTCAACATTTTTTAATTTATTATTATTAAAAAGTAAGATATCATCCTCATTAAAAGAAAGCGCGAATCCTCCTAGATATGATACCCAATTCTTACATGGAGGAATTCCAAACCAACCAAAACGTAGTGCTATTAAAAAAAAGTCATGTGTAATATGGATATCTATGTTTCTATCAGGACTCTCTTTAAATTTCTTCGAAAATAGTTCAGCTGCTTTTTTACAGTATTCCTGTAGAGGTGTTATTTCATTTGGTAAATATAAACCTGCGATCCAGCGAAAAAAGAACTGCTTAGCTGAATGCGTTTTCATTTGATTTGGGAAAAAGTCTCGCGCAGTTTCTAAATTATAAAGAGGCCCAAAGGAACCTGATATTTCACCTTCGCCATCAATACCTTTAAATCCAGATAAAATGTCTTCTGCTGTTTCTTGACATCTCCAAACAACGCTATGAAATAATCGAATGGATCTATCTCTAGGTAATTCTTCACCGAATTTCTTAGCAATCATATGTCCTTCAGGTGTTAATCTAAGTTTGGTTATTGCATCTAACTCTTCAGGTTCATCTCTTTGAGAATGTCTAAGAATAAGGAGAATTTTTGAATTATCTGGAAATTTTTTAAGTCCATCGATTATTTGTCGTGCTTCAGAAGTCCAATCTGCTTCTTTCCAAATTTTATTGATATCCATATAAATTAAAACATTATATACCTTTAGAAAATTTACTTTTTATAAATTAAAAGCATAAGTTATTTTTGAAGCGATATTTATAATTAAAATAACTAAAGTAGGCTATTTTTCACTCAATCCAGTTAAGACTTGCTCCATTTTCTCTCGGTAAATTTCAAAAGCTTCTCTGCCTTCTTTACTGAGTTTTAATATAGTTTGCGGTTTTTTACCCTTAAACTTTTTTTCTACTTCCACGTATCCTACAGATTCAAGTCTGTTTAAATGAGAAGATAAATTTCCATCAGTTAATCCCGTTTGATTTCTCAAGAAAACGAAATCAGCACTCTCAACGACATATAAAACTGACATAATCATCAATCTTGATGGTTCATGAATGATTTTATCAATGTCGCTGAGTGGTTGGATAATATCCTCTGACTCCGCTTTCTTCTTTGCCATTGAAACACTCCTATTTTGTTAACTGATAATTTCTAAAAAATGTTATAAAATAATATAAGCCAATTACTACAATTACCCCTCCCGTAATACCAAAAGGAAGTAATATATCCAGAGGGGTCCCTACAATTGGATAAAGCAATTCTGTTAAAAAAAAACCTAATCCTGCCAGAATGGCATAAATATATAATCTTGTGAAATCTAGAAAATAAGCTACTACCACAAAAGGTAAGGTTATTCCCCCTAATCCAAGAATTAATGTTATTATGAGTGGTTCGAATTCTATGGAATTAACTAAGTTTGAAAAAGGTAAAATCAATAGAACGATATTTAAAATGAAAAATGCAAATAAAAATATCCTGAGTTTTTGTTGCTTTGATTTACGCTTTGGTCCAAATTTGACAATTCCTAGACGCGGAATAGTGATAAGTTTTTTCCCTAAATAAAATATCAAAAAGGCACTAATGTTTAATATTAAAACTGGAATAACAGCAAGCCATAACTCACTCAAATTGAGAATTGAACTCAAAAAGGTACTAAGCCCTACACTTAATATAATCAAACCGATAAATAAATCCCATAACCCATCCTCGAATATTGACCTATAAGCTTTTCTCTCAAGCGATTTTAAATCTACATTTTCAGCCATATATTAAGCCCTCTCCTCTTTTGGTAATGGATATTTCTTAAGAAAACGAATAAAAAGTACTAAACCCATTAAAAAAATAACACTTCCTATAATCCCATATGATAAAAGCCATCTAACAGTATAATCTATGTAATCATACAATAACTCATTGATGAATATAGCTAACCATATAAGCAATCCGATTAGATATAATCGGGGATATTTCATCAAATAGCCAATTATTCCAAAAATAGGTATAATAAATAAACCTATAATTAATATAAACATAATTCCTGTTACTTTTATCCCTGAACCACTTCCTGTAATTAATAAGATAATAAATATTAACTGGATTGTTACTTGAATAATTATCACAATGAATAATTTTTTTCTCATTGATTTTATAGAAGCACCTGGTTTAGCAATCCCTGTTCTCGGTTGAATGACGTATTTAATAATAGTAATAAGACACACCTCCGCTATTATCACAAGAATTAATGGCCATAAAAAATACTTATATGGTGAGGGTAAGGTTTCACGAAAGAAAGGACCAAAACTCATTCCCGCGACTATAAAGCCAATAAGCATATCAAAGGCCCCATGCTGGTGGGCTGTTTTGAGAATATTTTTCTCAATTTTTTTTAAATCAATATTCTCTACCATTTTTTAAGCCATCTCCTCTTTATGTACTGGGTATTTCTGGAGAAATTTGATTAAAGAAATAAGACCCATGAGTATTATTATTCCACTTACAATGCTAAATACTATTAAAACATCAAAAGGTTCAGGTAGAAAAAGTGAGAATACATCTGACAAAAAGAAACTTAATCCTACCAGTAAACCGAAAATATAAAAAGGAGGATGTTGTAAGAAATATGCTGTAAAACATACAGGAGCTGTTATAAAAAGTAATCCTAAAATTAATCCATCTAAATATCCTGGAAATTCTAAGCTTAATTCAGGATTAGTAAATCGGATTAAAAATAGGATTAAAAGAATAAGGAGATTTATAGATAATACAAATAATGTTTTTAATTTACGCCCTTTTCGTTTAATTCCAAATTTTACTATACCTAATCTAGGTTGAGTAATTAATTTTTTTGCAGTTAAAAAAAAAGCTAACCCTATTCCAATAAAAATAATTATAATAAATTTATCGAGAGGGTTAGGCACCACAGGACTAAGAGTCATCCCCATACCAAGCCCTAGAATTAATATACCAAAATAAATATCCAAAATTCCATCTTCGAGTGTCGATCTCCATGTTTTTTTCTCGATTTCCTTTAAATCAATCTTTTCTGTTATTTTTTTCACCTTAATATTATATTTTAAGACATATTATCTAAGAATATCATGATGTTTACTATAAAAATTGCAGAAAACACAATGATTAATATGATTCTTAAAACTAATATCTTTTTCATTAATTTATCCTCCGTTGATTTATTATTTTTTATTTCTTAATTGATAACCTATTAAAAAAAAGAAAGAAATGAAATTTCTTCGAACTTATTTTACTCCAATCTATTCAATTTTTTCATACCAAAATACAAAAGTGGAAGACTCACCCCGATATTATACAGAAATAAAGGTGCTTGTATAACTACCCTCATCAACTCGACACTTCCAGGATTAATAAATATCAATAAGCTTATTGGTAGAAACATTAAAGGTTGTAAAAGTAACATAGAGATCATTGTATTTCCTTTCATACTTGAATCTTTTTCTCCGAAAGCGGGAGAAATACATTGGAGTCCCATCGCTTGACACATTGAAATCTCTGCAAATATCAAAAATTCAACAAAGAAAATCACTGTATTGAAAAGATCTATATCAGAGAATATCGTAAGCATTGTAGTAACAAAAATTGTTAAGAAGATATTAAAGATTAGCATCATAAGCAGATAAGAATATACAATTGCTTTTATTCCCCTTGGAGATCTCTTGTAAACCCAAATTAAATCCTTCGAATCAATAAAAGCGAGATGACCAACAATTATACTTCCTATTCCTCCTCCTATAGCTATCAATATAGTAGAACTGAAAACTATCATAGCTTCATCCTCAACCATTCTTGAAATAAACCAACTCATAAATCCTAGAAGTCCAACTACATAAGCAACTCTAGCAATATTGGCCTTTTTTCTGAAAAACCTCTTTAGTTGTATAACAATTAAACCTCCCCACTTACGACCAGAAATTTTTCTCACGAGCTTATAAAAGGGATTTTCATGCTCAATGATTGTAATACTGCTCTTTTCGACACCACCTTCTAAAGTATAGAAGGATTCCGCTTTTCTATATGAAAGATATAATGTAATAATTGGTATTCCAACGGCTAATAACACATTAATCCATATATTCAAAATGAAAGTATTGATTAAAACTGGATCAATTGAGTACAATATAATATTTGAAAACCATAGAGATGGATAAAAAGCTAGCCAGTTTTTTAGTTCAGGATGCTCCAATAGATAGTTAAGGAAAAACATTATCGCGTACATTATTACAACTAAAAGAATGGTAAATACCCATACCAATGCCTTTCCTAAATCTCTTGCTTTTTCATTTTTAGAAATTTTATGTTCAATCCAGCTTCCGACGATTGATCCTATTAGATTAGCAAAATATACATGACCAAAAACTATTCCATATATTATGAGATACTGGAACACCGTTAAATTAATAATAGGATTTATCAATCCAACGATTATAGGGGTAATTATTAAGATTGCAACTGAATACATAGGAGCTTTACCTAAGAATTCGCCTAAAAAGATATCATTTGCCCTAACGGGGGTTGCTAATAAAATTTCTTTAGATCCAATTTCTTCCTCCTTATATATATTATTTAACGGGTATATGACTAAAACTAAAAACAGCATCATCATAATAGATTCGATGGTAATTGCTATCACCGGTTTAAATACATCAGAAAATTGTTCTGCTAAAGTGGGCATAAACAAATCGAATAGATAAGGTGCAATAACTACTGCCCATATTATTAAAAGTGAATACAATGCAATAAAAAATAACATACGATGATTTCTGAAAGAACTTGTTCTAATTCTTATCTCATTTCTTGCAATAGTTTTCCATAAACTCTTCTTTTGATGTGCTAGTCTAATAGAAGCTTCCTTTTTAATATCGGTTACGGTTGAATCCATTACTTCTTCAGTTGTGAGAACTGTCACGTGAAATCTACCTCGATCTTTTATTTTTCTTATTTTTGTTTTTTTTACTTTCATTATGATTATTGTTAGGATTCTCCTCTCGCCAGCCAAGTAAATCATCTATATGGGATGCTCCTGTAATTTTTAAGTATGCTTCTTCTAAATCTCTAGCTCCAACAGATTCAATTATCTCTTTTGGTGTTCCTTCGACTTTTATTTCTCCATCAATAATGATTCCAATGATATCACATAATTCTTCAGCTGTATCGAGAAGATGAGTACAAATAAAAATCGTTTTTTCAGCTTTCTTGACCAGTTGAGAAATTAAATCTTTAACCATTCTAGCTGCAGCAGGATCTAAATTTGATGTAGGCTCATCTAAAAATATTATTTCTGGATCTTGAATTAAAGCAGCACATAAACAAACTTTTTGTTTCATACCTCTTGAATAACCCTCTAAAAGATCATTTTCTCGACCTTCTAAATTAAACAACTCTATTAACTCATCTATTCGAGCGGAAATTACACTTTTTTGCAAATAATATAATTCTCCAATGAATTCTAAGAATTCTTTAGCAGTAAGTTTCGAATATAATCCAGGGGCCTCCGGTAAAAATCCACATATCATTTTAACTTTCTGACTTTCCGCTACGATGTCATATCCTCCAACTGATGCGTTTCCTGAAGTCTTAGAAATAATAGCATTAAGCATCCTAACAGTTGTGGTTTTTCCGGCTCCGTTTGGTCCTAATAAACCATAGGTCTTTCCATAGGGGATGGTTAAATCTATTTTATTGACCGCAAGAAGTTCACCAAAATTCTTGGTAAGATTTTGGGTTTTTATTGCGTATGCTTTACTCATATTTTTTACCTCTTTTTTTGATTAATTTTTAATTTTATTTTTTTTGTTTTTAGATTTGAAATTATAATATGTAAAGAATTAACTTCATGCCTTCTGATATTATTAGGCATGAAAGTAATAGCCATAATACTTTTTTATATTGAAAATCTTGATCTTGTTCAGTTTTTAACCGTTGTTTAGTTTCAAAATAAATCGCTGGCATAATTATTAGAAATATTGGAATCATATCTCGGCGATCAAAAATAACATTATATGTAAGTAAAAGAATACTTGCAATATCCGAAATAACCAATGCAGCAATTAAGCCCCTCTCAGTAGTGTTCAAGGTTTTCATCTTCTCTTTTTTACATCTCCAATCTTTTTTTAAATTCTTAATTATATTTGATTCTCCATTTCGATTTTACTATTGTTTATTTCATTAGGAATATTCCTTTCAATTCGATATTTAATTAAAAAACCAAGATTCGTGGCTAAAGAAATTCCTAGAAACATTCCTTCTAAAAAGCTAATTAATGGTAGATCTGGCAAGAACATACTCATTATTAGAGATATTGCTAAAGAACTTGTTCCAATGATATACATAAATTCTTTCTTCATATTTGAGCTAACCTAAATTGAACTAATTGATATATTATAGATTTTGTTATTTTCATTCCATAGAGACTTTCTTAAGTCTTACTAAAATAATATGAAAAGAAATATTTAAAGCTTTGTATCGCAAAGTACTTTACGATCATAATTATAAATCTAATATAGTGAAAGGTTAATTACACATAAATCTTTAAAGATTATATTAATTATTTTGTTTTTTTTATAGGAAAATTAAATATTGAATTGATAAATAAGTACAAACACAAAAATGAAATGCTTTTTTATTTTCTGAATTATTTCAATTTATATCATCCTAATTTATCGAAAAAATCTTTTATGGATCCAGAGAGATTTAATAAATAATATCGATAAGGTTCAAAAGCATTTTTTTAAATGAACTTTGAGAGATGAAGACATAAAAAATGGAGTTTATATCAATAAAATGATTCATATAGATATAGATACTAATTATTATAAATCTTTAATTCAAAGTTATAAGTGATTATAAACATGGAAAGTAGTTATATCCACAGAACGATTAGGAAAAAAGAAGATGTAGGGAGACAAGGAGAAATAAATTCATTAAAATTTACGCCTGATGGGAAATATATTGTTTGTGCTTCAAAAAATTATATTGAAATATGGGATTATGAATCTGGAAATCAAATTAGAAAAATTAAAGCAACTACAGGTACTTTTAGTTGGGTAAATGATGTTGCCGTTTCGCCTGATGGAAAATATATAATTTCTGGAATTGAGAATATTAGGACACAAGTATGGGAGTTTTTATCGGGAAATTTGGTATGGAAAGCTAAAACCGGTGGAGCCACTTTAAAGGTTGATGTTTCTACTGACGGGAAATTTGTTGTAGGTGTGAATGGGAATGCGATACGTTTATGGGAACTGGAGACAGGAGAGCTTATTGATAAATTTAAAACCCATGGTTCAAGTAGGACATTTGCACTCTCTTCAGATAATAAGTATATAGGTTATCAGAGAGGGAAAAAAGCTATTTATATATGGGATATATCAAGCAGAATTATCATAAGGGAACTTAAAACTAAAAAAATTGGGTGGGTATGGGACCTTGTTATAACTCCGGATATGAAATATGTTATTAGTGGTTCATGGAATAAACTTATACACGTTTGGGAATTTTCAACTGGTGATAAGATTACTACTCTTGAGGGTCATAAGAGTTCAGTATATTCTCTTGCGGTAACTCCCGATGGAAAATATTTAGTCAGTGGCTCAGGGGATAAAACAGTAAAGATATGGGAAGTATCTTCGCTTCAATTAATACGTACTTTAACCGAGCATAAGGGAGGAGTTTTTGCTGTTGCAAGTTCCCCTGATGGGAAATTTATTGCCAGTGGATCTACAGATCAAACTATAAAAATATGGGATCTTCCTTGATACTAAGATATTTTTTGAATTAGGAATAGATAATATGAAATCTACGATTAGAATCTAAATTTTTCTACAAACTAATTCTCCTTTCCCAATAGGAACAACTAAAGCATCTACACGTTTATCAGTCAAAGCTTTATCTAACATCGGTTTTAACGTTTCATAGTGATTAATTGCATTATCCGCAATGAGAATGCCTCCTTTAACCATATTTGGTATCAACAGATCATAACAATCTCCATATACTTCTTTTTCAGCATCTAAAAAACAAAAAGATATGTTAATATAATTTGGAATGTATTCTCGAGCATCTCCTTCTATTAATTCGATAAAATCTTCTAAATTAGTTAATTTAAAAGTTTCTCGAGCCATTTTAACTTTTTCTTCTAAAATTTCAAATGTAATTATTTTATTTCCAATAAGTTTGCATGCAATAGCTATCCACATAGTAGAATATCCTGCACTAGTCCCTATTTCTAGAAACTCTCCTTTTGGAGCACTAGCAGCCAGAAGTGATAGAAATTGCCCAGTTTCGGGTGGAATTTGACGGAGTCTTTCCATTCTAGGCGTTCCATCGATTCTATCCTTTGTATCTAATTCTTCTAAATATTCCATTCGTTTTTTTATAGATTCTGGTATATTATGGAACATTTTGGATCAAAAATTTTATGTTTTTAATATATTTAATATCCAAGTTAAATTAATATAATGAAATTAATACTTGTTTAATACTTAAACTAAAACAATAATTATATTAATAAAATGGATTAGAAATGAACTTAAAAAAGATTTTAGTTTAAATTTTTATTTATTGATAAAGAGCTTTTTAAACCTTCTGCTAAGCTCCCTAATTTTTGAGCTGTTGCAGATATTTCTTCCATTGACGCAGATTGTTGTTCTGCAGATGCACTAATACCTTCCATATTACTATATGTCTCATTAATTTTACTTATTACGAGAGTAATTTTTTCATTCGTATTTTTTACAGCATTTCTTGATTCTTCTGCTAACTTTCTTACCTCATCAGCGACTACAGCAAATCCACGTCCATGTTCCCCTGCTCTTCCCGCCTCTATACTAGCATTTAGTGCTAATAAATTTGTTTGATCAGAAATATTTGTAATGATATTAAGTACAGCAGAAATTTGGTCGGTTGAAACCATGATTTCTTGAGAACTGCTTGTCAATTCTTGAGTAGATGTTGCAATTTCTTCTGATGCCGCATTCACTTCACTTGCACTTGCTGCTAATTCAGTAGCCATATTTGCTGTATTTAGACTAGCAGATGAAGCAGAGTCTAGAATATTTGTAAGAATTTTGTTTGTATCTATAATTCTTTTTTCTACAATAGCCACTATACCCATTACAAGAAACGTCGTGACCATGACAACATTAATGAAATCAACAATTTGCTGACTAGTATCAGAAGGTGAGATTTCTATAATCACTGAAATAATTACATTAAATAATGCATTTGTTAAAACTAATAAAAAAAAAGCATGTAATATTGATTTTTTCCGAAGAAAGAGTCTTAATAACATACCTATACAAACAGTCAATATAATAATAAACATAAGATAAAAAGAAAGGGTCATAGGGACTATAGCAGCAGAAGCACTATACTTTATAACCATTTTTTTAGATTTCTCTTTAATAAAAGTTTGATAATACTCTTTAACGACTGCATATATTAATATAACACTCCCAAACATAAAAAATGTCATTGCTAAAGGGGATAGTGCTTCAGATCCACTAGCATCAATTTCTAGAGCAATAAAAATGTATCCTATCGCATTAATAATTATTGCTAGATACCAAGGAAGAAGTTCTCGTCTTTTTCTATAAGCTTGAGTGAATACAATAGATGCTAGGGACATTACAACAGCACAACCAACATTAGATACATTCATATTCAATATCGATTATTCATTTGTAATAGATTTGTGTAAATTAATAAAATTTGACAAACTTTATTCAATTATGATAAAATTTCTATTTAAAGTTTTATTTTTACATACTATTAGTATGTTTCCTCACAAAATAATTTATATAAAAAGTTTTTAGATCTTTAATCTTGTCATCTTTTCAGCAACTTGCCATAATTTTTTAGCATAATCTTTATTATAAGATTCTTCAGAAGATTCTTTAGGTTGTTTGTTAGCAAAGTAATTTCCAGTAATACCTTCTACTTCAGGTGAAGAAGCTAAATATATTGAAGTCTGAGCTCCTTCTTCTGGACTTTTGAAAAACTTTCTTGCAAACCATTGGCTAAACTTTGATTGATCTCGACCAAGATTAGTGTTCACTATTCCGGGATGAACAGCATTCACAGTTACTCCTGTTCCTTCAATGTTCCTACTTAATTCATAAGTAAATAACATTTCCCCTAATTTTGAAGTGCCATATACTGTGAATAAACGATATTTCTTGTTTTCACTCTGAAGATCGTCAAAATCCATTTTTGCTCTTTTATGTGCTGCTGAAGTAACATTAATAATGCGACTTGGAGCACTCTTTTTTAAAACATCAAGTAATAGATTTGTTAATAAAAATGGGGCAAGAACATGTACAGCAAAATTCATTTCAAATCCATCAACAGATATAGTTCGCTTTTTAAGCATAACTCCTGCATTATTTATTAACACATGTAAGTTCTGATATTTATTTGTAAATTCTGAAACCATTTTCCGAATTTCTTCTTGAGATGACAAGTCGTATAAAAGCAAGTCTATATTATTATTTCCAGTTTCTTCAATAATTTCTTTTTGAGCTAATTCTCCTCGTTCTTTATTACGACATATCATCACTATTTTAGCATTCATTTTTGCTAAACCTTTAGCTGTAGCTTTACCAATACCAGAATTGGCTCCCGTAATCATACAAATTTTTCCTTTCATTCCATCACTTCATTAATATTTTATTCAATGTTCTTACTATTTTTAGGAATTATTAAACCATTTGGTTATTTTTTAAAATCATAAGAACTTAAGTTACTAATTAAGATTCTTGTAAGATTCTTCTTAGTGTGGTAAGTTCTCTCATGTTTATTTAGTTTGGGAGATCTTGGAATAATACTTTAATAATTGTAAAATTCTAAAGGGATAGGATTTACTTTAAATCTTTTTCTTTTTTAATTATCTATAAGAAAATTACCATTTTAAAAAGTGAGAAAGTGGATGCACGAAATTAAAAAAGGAATGACAAAAGAAGAAATTGAAAGCTATGTTAATTTTATTTTGGAAAATATGAATTTAGAAGAAAAGACTGCACAGATGAGTGGTTATGGATTTTTTAAGAATATAATAATGGATAGAGGAGTTGGAAAACGGGTTTACGAAGCTGCAGGTTCAGAAAAGTATAAGATTCCGCCACTTAAATTTATAGACGGTCCTCGTGGAGTTGTTATTCCTGGTTCTACATGTTTTCCTGTATCTATGGCTCGTGCTGCATCATGGGATATCAAATTAGAACATAAGATTGGTGATGTCATAGGAAAAGAAGTACGAGCTCATGGAGGTAATCTTTTTGCAGCTCCTTGTATTAACTTATTGCGACATCCTGCGTGGGGTAGAGCTCAAGAAACTTATGGGGAAGATCCGTTCTTACTTGGTGAATTTGGCATGGCCTTAATTCGTGGAGTCCAAAAACATAATGTTATGGCAACCGCTAAACATTTTGCAGCAAATAGCATTGAAAAGACTCGTTATAAAATAAATGTGAAAATGGATGAGAGAACTTTTCGTGAGATTTATCTTCCTCATTTCAAACATTGTGTTGAGGAGGGATGCGCTACAATAATGAGCGCGTATAATAAAATTCGTGGTAAATATTGTGGACAAAATGATTATTTATTACGTGAAATTTTGAAAAAAGATTGGAATTTTCGGGGATTTGTTCATTCTGATTGGATGTTTGGAGTAAAAGATACTGTCGGTGGAATAACTGGTGGATTAGATGTTGAGATGCCTAGAGCGAAATATTTTAAATATAAAAAAATCCAAAAAGCCCTTCAAGAAGGTAAAATTTCTGAAGTTATGATTGATGAGGCTGCTGGACGAGTTATGCGAACTATTCTCCAGTACGTCACTAGAGAAGATCCACAAGAATACGATAAGAGTTTAATAGGTTGTTTAGAACATCATAACGTAGCATTAGAGGCTGCTGAAAAGAGTATGGTACTTCTAAAAAATGAAAGAAATATCTTACCCTTGAACGTGGGCAAAATTAGTACTGTACTAATATTAGGAAAATATGCGAATGTGAAAAATACAGGAGATCATGGAAGTAGTAATGTAGCAGTTAAAAAAGTCGTTACTCCTTTGAAAGGTATTCACGACTATGTAGGAAATGATATTAAGATAGTATATGATAAGACAAAAGACCCTAAGAGAGCTAAAAATAAAGCTAAAGAAGTGGATGCGGTAATAATAATTATTGGGTTAAATCATAAGGATGAAGGAGAAATGATTAAAGTATTTGGAACTGGTGGTGATCGAGATAAATTGTCCTTACATGATGAGGATATTGTACTTATTAAAGAAGTTGTTAAGGAAAACAATAATTGCGTTGTGGTTCTGATTGGAGGAAGCGCTATCACTATGGAAGAATGGAAAGAGGATGTACCTTCCATATTAATGGCCTGGTATTCAGGTGTAGAAGGAGGAAATGCTCTCGCAAAAATATTATTCGGTGATATTAATCCAAGTGGAAAATTACCTTTTACCATTCCTAAAGATCCGAAACATCTACCTTTTTTCGATAAAAATACTGATGAAATTGAATATGGATATTATCATGGTTATACGCTTTTTGATAAGAGGGGATATGAACCAGCATTTCCTTTTGGATATGGGTTAAGTTATACAACATATCATTATAGTAATTTGAATGTTGAGGTTAAGGAAGATAAATTAATAGCCAGTGTTGATGTAAAAAATACTGGAAAAGTTACAGGTACTGAGGTTGTTCAATTATATATAGGACTCGAAAATTCTAATATCGATCGCCCTATAAAGCTTTTAAAAGGATTCAAACGTATACAACTACAGCCAAATGAATTGAAAAATGTAACACTTGAAATTCTAATAAAAAATCTAGCTTGGTATAACCCAGAATCAAAATCTTGGGAGATTGAAAAAATTGATTATTATCTTTTTATCGGTCCATCATCAAAAAAAGAAGATCTTTTATCTATTCAATTCAATTTAAATATAAAATAATATATTTTACCAATTATATTTTTAAAATACTTTATCTTTTTCCAAATTCTAAAGGTTTATATAATGTTGATATAAAAATTAAAGCCTTAAAACTTTATTCGATTGTAGTGAAGTATAATACATCAATCAGGATGAGACTAAGGAAAAACATGGGATCTACTACTAGAGACGCCAGATATTTAATTCAAGAGATTTAATTAGTTAATTTGCTGTTTTTTTATAAAATTTCCAAAGATTGAGAAAAATAAAGCTTTTTCAAAACTAAAATTTTAAATTTAAGAAGTTTATCATGCATTCAATAAATGTAACCATTTTAATTTTACCTTGGAATTTTTATGAGAACCTCTCACGATTTTTTATTTAAGGTTTCTGTTATAGGAGATGGGAGAGTAGGAAAGACTTCTTTAATAAAAAGATTTACGAAAGGCAATTTTGATACGAATTATGCAATTACAATCGGTGCTCAATTTTCTGAATATAAACAGGTGATTGAGGGAGATAAAATTACTCTATTTTTTTGGGATATCGCTGGACAAGACTGTTTTCATTTTGTACGTCCTTCATTTTATGTCAAAAGTCATGCTGCTATAATCGTTTATAGTTTAGAAACAAATAAATTTGGAAAACAAAGTTATAGAAATATTTTAAATTGGTATAGAGAAATAAAACAATTTTGTGGAGATATTCCTATAGTTCTATTTGCAAATAAAGCAGATTTAATTAAAGAGAAGAACTTGAATAAAGCAAAAATTCAAAGTTTAATTGATAATTTGGATTTATGGAACTATTATATTACATCAGCTAAATCAGGCAAAGGAGTTCCTCATGCATTTAATAGTCTAATAGAGAATTTATACCATCAATATATCTCAATAACTACAAATCATTAGATTAATGACCAAGAAAAAATAATCCTTTTGAAAAATAAATAATATCTTTTATATAATAAACATAATTTTAGACTTAATTTAAAAAAAGGTAGAGTTTTGAATGAAACTATTACGTACACCTGAAGAAAGATTTAAAAATCTCCCTGATTTTCTATTCAAACCTAATTATAGAGAAATTGATGGAATTCGAATTCATTTTGTAGATGAAGGTCCTAAAGATACTGAAGTAATTCTATTAATGCATGGTGAGCCATCATGGTCATTCCTATATCGACATATGATTCCAATATTACTTAAAGCAGGTTATAGAACAATAGCACCAGATTTAGTTGGGTTTGGGCGATCCGATAAACCAGCTGAACAAAGTGCCCATACTTATCATAAACATGTAGAATGGATCACAAAATTAGTGAAAGGACTTGATCTTAATAATATTACTTTATTCTGCCAAGATTGGGGATCGTTAATTGGGTTAAGAGTCGCTATTGAAAATCAAGAACGTTTTAATAGGATATTACTATCAAATGGAGGATTACCTACTGGAGAACAGAAAATGAGTGAAGCATTCTTCGCATGGCAAGAATCCTCTAAAACGAGACCATTATTTTCTTGTGGGGAGATAGTACAACAAGCAACTGTAACAAAACTAACTGAAAACGAGATAAGTGCATATGATGCGCCATTTCCAGATGCAACCTTCCAAGCGGGTCCTAGAATTATGCCCTCATTGGTTCCAACCACTAAGAATGATCCAGAACATGAGGCTAATAAAAAAGCATGGGAAGGGTTCTTTCAATGGAAGAAACCATTTTTGACAGCTTTCGCTGACAATGATCCAATAACAAGAGGAGGAGACAGATATTGGCAAGAGAAAGTTCCAGGTGCTCAGGGACAAAATCATACTATAATTAAAAATGCTGGACATTTTGTTCAAGAAGATAAAGGCCCTGAATTGGCAAATCTTATTGTAGAATTCATAAGCAAAAATCCGCTCTAGAATTTTAGTTATTTTTGACTATATCCTCTCTGTTATTGTAAGGTTACGTTTTATTCTTTTTTTTTTCAAAGCTTCTCTTTTCTTCCGTAATTTTTATAATAAGAGTGTTTTGGATGAAATCTAATGTTTAGGTATCCCACAATAAATAAAATAATAGCTAATAGCAAAATTGTACTCCCGATCAAAAAATGAGCATTCAAAAAGATATTTCATATTGTTAAGCCACCTATAACCCGAAAACTAGTGGAAATTAATGGGGTAATAATTTGTGAAACTGATTGAAAATAAAATAAGTATGAAATAACTATAAAATAATATGAAAAATTGGTCTATATAAACAATAAATAACAACAAAAAAACTATTTTTCATAAGTATTATGAAAATTGTTGATTTAAATGAGTGTAAAAAGACATAAAGGTCATGAAAGGGAAGTTCCAAATGCCCATATTTACCATGCTTTGCTGCCAGTGGTTTTTTTTTTGATTTGGTTTTTGGATTCAAGTATTTTTGGTTTTTCAACCTTTTTAAATAAGTATATCCCTTTTATAATTCGCCTAATCCTTTTTATCATTATTCTATCTTTATCGTTCACTTTTATTTTCCTTTCTCATCAAACATTATTTAAATCACACCAGCCACCTAATTCTTTAGTTATTACCGGAGTTCTCAAATATACAAGAAATCCAATGTATTTTGGTATTCTTTTAATTTATGTGGCATTTATTTTTCTTTCAATCTCCTTAATTAGCATTTGTCTATTCATCATCGTGTTCTTCGTTTACAATTGGATGGTAAATTTTGAACAAAATATTCTTGAAAATATGTTTGGTAATGAATTTTTAGAATACAAAAAAAGAGTACCAAAATGGTTTCCAAATCCATTTAAATAATGGTTAATATAAAGCATCTACCAATATGTAATCTTAACACTAACTATTTTATTCATATTAAGGAGTAATATATTATCTTTATTAATTTAAAAAGTAAATCCTCCTATATAGCTCCAATTGTATCTTTAAAAACGCCCTAAAACTAAATAAAAAAGCTTTAATGACTAATCTCTAATTTATTAAGTGCTTTCTTTAGTAATTTTCTATTAGTTTCAGGATAGTATTTGGAATAATTTAATATTTTTTCTTCGGAAATTCCTTTTATCAATTTAGAAATCTCAATTAATATTCTACTGTCATTCATATGGTTGTAATGCCATAAATAAATTAAATCTAAAAGCGTTTTTTCATGATCTGAATATTTAATCTTATTATTTATTATTCCAAAATTGAATAATGCATTTTTAAAGGTTAAAAATCGAAAGTCTTTTCCTAAAATATTTATAGGTTTACTTTTTAATATTTGATCATTAATTAGGTAAAGTAATTCATTTTCATGTTCATAATTAATACGATTTATTTTTAGTGCGGTATACAATCCAAAATACCAATTTTTAACATTCTTTATATTCAATCCTTTTGCTACGAGTTCTAAAATGGAATATTTACATTTCTTTTTGAGGATTTCTTCATCAGTCTTTACATAATAAATATCGTCTAATATATTTAATAAATAACCACGCGTTATTAAGTAATCACTAATCGTTCTATAATCATGATAGAGATCTTTACTATAATCCTGTAATTCCTCAGATGAGACAAATTCTTTATTATCTTGTCTTATTTTTTTCAGAACTCGATACATAAATTTTATCTAAAAATATAGTTAAATTTGAAAAAATAACGAATAATAATCAGGCTACATTATATATAATGTACCTTAGTTTATATTTCTTTCAAATTTCTTAAAAAAAATTATAAATCTTTTAAAATTTGTTAGAAAGAATAGTCATTCATGATTTAAATTGTTAGAATTGAAAATCCAATAAAAAAAATTAACTTTTTATTTCCAATGAATTATCTATTAATTTTCAAATTCAATTTTTTAAGAATCCTTGAAAGTTTGTGATATTTTTTCAAAAAAGAATATATAAAGCTTTTCCAAATTGCAGTATTTCAAAGAGTAAGAATTATATTCTAATTTGAACTAAATATTATAGCAAAAAGATTCACAATTGCTAGATTAGAGGAGCTATTGAATAAAATGTATAATGAGACAGAAAGTTCTAATTCTGAATATGAAACTACTCTTAATAGGCTTTCAGGACAAATTGAAGACCTTTTTAATAAAATTCATTATTATCAAGCGCTAGTTGCTGAAAAGGATATTCAAATAAAGAAATTAATCAGAGAGAATCAAAACCTTATGGCGAAGGTCCAAAAATTAACATTTCATTCAAATCCCTCAGGTGAACCGGGTCAAAAATCTTATAACCCTTCACTCCCTCCGTCAAGTGAACAATTTTCTACTCCTCCAATACCTCCACCAAATTATAAAGAAAAGTCGGAGTCTTCGTTCTCGATAAGTGAAGATCCGAGAGTTAATAAGAGAGTATGTCCTAACTGTGGTGCGATGGGTTTTGCTATAAGAGAAGTAGAAGATAAAAGCAAAATACTTAGCTATACCCCGAGAAGAATTTACGCAAAGAAGAAAGTTTGTACTAAATGCAGATACGAATGGTAAAGCACATCTAATTCTCCCCTTATATAAAAAAGGACTTAAATTTCGTGGAAGTAATTCATAATAATTAGATAAATCATACTATAAAATATATCCAAAAATAAATTATAAAAAAAAAATTTGAAATTTTAATTTAGTTTTAGTTTTTTAAGGAGCTATAATAGAATTAGGTTTTACCTCTTTTTGGAGCATTTTAAAAGCTTTTTTTGATGTAGAAAAGGTTTTAGCATTATGTTTTTGAACAATTTCTTTGAGTTCCTCATCAAATATACGTACAAACACTTCAATATGTGGATAAAAGAAGTTAAGTTTAGAAGTGAGGTAAATAGCCTCATCAAATTCACACTCCTTTTTCCAACATATAAAAGCTTGAGTAACTTCCTTCAGGTTAACATAAGCTTCTAAATCACTTAAAAACCGAGTATATTTTTTTCGGAGATGTAATTGTTTGTTTACTTCAAATTCAATACCTTCATGAACGTCGTCAAAAAGGTAAACTTCCCGATCTGGTTGTTGTGATATATGATGTGCGATTCGGTGGGTTAAATGATCCCTTCCAATTACAATTACAGTTCCAGATCTATTTTTAGTCCATTCATGAATATCATCCATAGCCCATTTAGAAGTGGAGAAGGAAAATGCATTTAAAGGAGATTCTCCAAGATATTCTTGAATGTGGTCTTCAAAAGCACGAACATATATTTGACAACTTGGATTGATTTTACGTATCTTTTCAGTACAAATAATTGCAACCCTCACATCATTAATATTGATAAATACTTCATTGGCAGATTTTACATTGGCCAATTCAAGACTAGAATTCTCGGTTGCATCACCAACTACTATTGGAAGTCCAGCATTAAGTAAATCTTCTACCAATTCTTCACAATCTTCAATAATAGCGAACCGTTTTTTATTTTTAACACAAAATTCTACAATTCTCTCTGATAAATGATGATATCCAATTATAACAGCATGATTTCTTTGATGTGTAGCAAGAATTCTGCTGGTAATAACAGGGTTATACTTTTCAAATAATTCTCCAGTAATAAATCCAAAAAAAATAACTTCTAATAAAATTGGCCAAACTATAGCATAAAACTGACCAAAATATCCCACATCATCAGGAAGCCCTACTGTTATTGAAAATAAGATTATTCTGCCAAAATGATAACCTGGTTCTGTAATAAGAAAGAAAAGCAAACCTGCAAACCAAAATAGAAAGAAAAATATAAACTGTAATTTATACTGTTTGAGTTTAAGATGGATTGCTATAAAAGCGTTTAGGAGATGCATATCATAAGATAAAGCACACACGTATAAAAAAAATACGATCTTAGAATGAGAATCTTTTAAAAAAAGATTAAAAAAAAATTAAAAAAACAGGGCAACCCGGACTTTTAGAATTAATAACCCCCTATGGTATTGATAGTTATGCTGATGTTGCAGTACTATTAGATGATATTGTACAAGTGGAAAATTGGGAGAGATGTCCAAAATGTGGGCGGGAAGGTGCGATTTTCCGAGTTTTAGGGCGATTAACACCTTCAATAGGAAAGGGATGCAGTTCCTTATTTAGTTTAGAAGCTTTTAAGTTATAATTAAAGATTTTTAAAGAATATAATCAGGATGTCTAACTCCTAGGTCTTCTAATAAGGGAACTAAAAATTCTGTATTAAATTCTTTTATATGAAACACATTCCCTAAATATAAATCTAAAAATTCTTGGATGTCATACTTTATTTTATTTATATCTATAAAGTTATATTCAGGTTCAATTGTTATTTTATCTAAATTCAAAGGACTTACTTGCTTATTTATTAAATAATGCATAAATTGTATAAATGTGCTTTCAATTAATTGTTCTTCCTCTTCATTTAATTCATAAACATCATGAGCAATTTTATTTCTAAGGTCATCCATTTTTTTTGTTAATATATCGAGATTCTTTGGTAAATCTAGCGCTTCGATTTTTTGAGTTACTGTCTTATTATTATGATCTTCAACTTGGGAATCTAGGTAATCCATTAAAGTTGTGTAGAAACGTATTAAAAATTTAAAGGAATCAATAGATTTATCCTCTTTCCATTTATTATAAGAACTTCCCCACTGATTTAAATTTACACTATCTAAAGCATTTTTTATCTTAATTTTAATTTTATCCACTTTTTCTATGAAATAATCTGAATAATCCATAAAAGGTTTATTATTCATATCAAATTGATATTTATATGATTTCCCAAATTCTTTAATCGCCCCTATTTTTTTAATAAGAGATAGATCCTCTATTATTTCTTTCTTTCCAATTTCAGCTGCAAATTTTATCAGATATCTGCATTCAGGGCAATATGTTACATATGATCCTCGCAATGATGTATATGGCTTAAGCTCAAGTTGATGCTTTCCCTCCGGAAATTCTATAATTTCACCCTTAGATTCTATTTGATCAAAATGCGTCTTTTCAAAATGAAAGGATTCTGGAATGAATTGAAAACTACAGACAGGACATTTCACTTTCTCTTTTCTTAATTTCAAATTATTTCACTGTTATTATTATTTGTAATTAAATGCCAAGTAACAAAATAATAAAACCTTATATATTAGGTTTATTGAAAATAATAGCTAGAAATATTATCAAATAGTATAATATCTATAAAATAACATATACGATATTCATTTGAAAAAATGTATTCTTAATCAAAATTCAAGACTTTCCACCATTATCACATTAACATAGAAATAATTAAAAACTAATTGATAAGCTTTAAAAACTAAAGAAAAAAAAGAATTAATATTGAAATTATTATACATTTTAGCAATTTAAAAGTATTTAATAGCTAAAAGTATGTCATCTCGTGTAATTTTTTTACGTTTTGCGTGTTTAGTTAATTGTAACGCAGTTTTTGTCAGTTTCTCAGCAGATGAGCCCAACCAATCAACCAATTCATCTACTGCATCACGAGCAACGATTATAGCCCCATTATGTTTCATTAATCTTCTAATAGGACTCCAACTTATATATTCAGAACCAGCCATTTTTTTATTCCTCCACTTTTTTAATTATTTTATTATTTTTTTATTGAATTTTAATATTTTTTAAGAGTTTGTTATATTGATATATATCCTTCATATATTTAAAGATTTTTATCCATACTTAATTTTATAGAAATAAAAGTAAAAAAAGTTAAACGACAAAATTCGAAATTATAAAGTTGATCAATTTCGTGGAAGTTAAAAAATTTTAATAAATTCATAAAAAGAGGAGTTTTAGAACAAAATATATATTTTTAAGAGAATAGAATAATTCAAAAAAATATGATTTTAAAATATTCATTTTAGGAACTTCAAATTCTTGATAAAAATGATATGGAACACAAGAATTACAAAAATGACTGGAATACCGTATCCCATTATTATGGGCGCTTTTTTCAGTTTAGGTAGGGCTGAATTCGCTGCATCTTTTTCAAATGCAGGAGGATTGGGAATTTTAACAGCAGGAAATTTTAAAACTGTGGATGAATTCCAAGAAGAAATTGTAAAAATGAAAAAATTGACAGACAAACCGTATGGAGTAAATTTTACAATAATGCCTCCACAAGTAAGGGAAAAAACGGGAAGAGGAAGGTCAGAGGAATCCTTTCTTGATTACGTAGACATTGCCATTGATGCTGGTGTTAATGTTTTTACCACTGCTGCCTATAAAGCAGACAAAATAGGGAAAAAGATACACGATGCTGAATGTTATTGGTTTCATAAATGCGCAACAGTAAAGCATGCCTTATCAGCCGAAAAAGCAGGTGCAGATGCTGTGACAATTGTAGGGATAGAGGGAACAGGATTCAAAAATCCTTTCCAAAATACAACCCTTGTAAATATGACTATGGCCAAGAAATTATTAGAAATTCCAGTTATCGCAGCAGGAGGTATTGGAGATGCTAGAGGTTTCCTTGCTGCTTTGGCTATGGGGGCTGATGCGGTATGTTTTGGAACAGCAATTATTCCTACAAAGGAAAGCCCTGCCTCAGACTCATGGAAAAAATCAATATTAAATCAAGATATTTTTGACGAGAATTTTTATAAGAAGATTTTCCATTTTGGATTGAGAGATTCAGGAATAGGATCCATGGCTGCGGGACACTGCGATAAAATAACCTCACTAAAAGTATTTATTGACAATATAATATCAGATGCAGAGAAAATCTTGCAAAAATGGGGGTATCAAGGTAATGAATTCAATACATTAGAAAAGTGAATACTAATTTCTAAAGTTTTGATAAAAAAATTGCATCTGAATGATTAAATCTTAATAAAGATCCCTGCGAATTTTTTACCAACTTTAGACAATCCAACTTTGGCAAATTCCCATTTTGAAATATTTCCTTCCTTGCATTTTTGCCAAGAGTTTTTAAGAACTTTCCAATCTGAACCTAAATTTTCTTTCATATAATCCTCAATGTTCTCATTTTTCTCCATTAGTTGTTCAATCAAAGTTGCTACATCTGATATTTCGAGTTTAATCTCCTTAGTATCTTCTTGTATTTCAGATACTTTTGAATCCAACTCTTTGAATTTGTTATAGAGTTTAGTCAAACGTCGATATTTAGGATCCAGATTTTTGAATTTTTTTATCATATTCTTCCATGAATCCTTAAAATTTTGCCAATCACTCTTAACATCTTTTTTTACTTTTATGAAATACTCCCCAGATTTTTCAGAAAATCCTTCAATATCATTTCTCATATCTATGAAAAATTGGTTGAATGGATTTTTTTTATCTTCTTGGATTAAAAAAATATCATTTTGAGGGATCTTTTTTTCTTTAAATTCCTTCATTTTTTAATTAACCTTAGAAGTCCCTTTCGAACATATCTGAAGAATAAATAAGAATTGATTACTATTTATTATTAATGGATTCCTTTGATTTGAATAACTCTTCTAATTTATAAAAATTTTTGGAACAATAGTATTATTAGAGATTAAGACTTTTCACATTATAAAGATAAGTTGTACTATTATTAATAAGAAAAACCATCAATTGTGAAAAAGAAAATTGGCGAAGAAAAGAACCAAGAAGAAATCAAAAAAAAATATGAAATCTGAAGATAAAACCTCTGAAGTAAAGGAATATGGAGTTGTTTTAACTAAAAATGAAAAATATCGTCATCGTATTTATCCTCAAAAAGGAAAGATTCCTGAAGATGATGAGGATTATAAAATAGTCTAAATTTTATTGAATTAATCTATTTTTTTTAATGCAAAAATTATACTTAACTGTATTATTGTTGCGTTTAATACAATTTTATAATCGATTTTTTTTCAATTATTAATGGTTTCAATATTAAGAAGGAGTTCTCTCTTATTTTCTGTATTATTAAGAACCTTCATTTTATTTTATCAATATAAATAATCATTTGGACGTCATAAATTAATTTAACTGTTATTAAAAATTCTAATTTGGTTAAAAAAAACACTTATGTATATATAATATAGAATTATAATTTCAGAAAAATGAAATATAAAAGCTAATATTAAACATCTATTTCTAATTTATTAAATCTTTAAAATATCAAATAGTACAGTTAAAGTTTTTAAGAAATAATAAATTTCTGAGGATTTAGAGCATAACCCTTTTCATCAATTCCACCATATGCTTCTATTATTTGATTTGGAATCGGATTATTTCCAATTCTAAAGGACTTTAATTTTTTAAGGCATTCAAGTCCTTCTATAGTTGATATCAAATTTCCATAAACATTAAGGCTATGTAGATTTATCAGCGTATTTAATCCTTTAATTTTTTTAATTCTATTATCCTCAAAAGACAGATTTTCTAATGTTGTCAATTGTTCTAAGCCTTTAATCTCCTCTATTTTATTATCAGAGAGATATAATATCCTTAAATTTTTTAGATTCTCTAACCCGGTTATCTCTTCTATTTTATTTCCGTATAAGTTTAATTTTTCAAGATTTACTAAAGCATCCAAACCTTTTATGGTTGAGATATTATTATTAAATAAAATAAGGCTTTTTAAATTGGTTAATTTTGTCAAACCCTCGATTTGTGAAAAATCTCCGATTTCTAAACTGCTTAAATTCAATAAATCGTTCTTAATTTTTACTTTAGTACCTTTTACTTCTACAAACATACTTAAATTCAATGCTTTTTGATTCCTTGAAATTTGTGTTTAAATCTAATTAAATAATTGAGGGTAATTAACTTTAAAGTTTAGGAATAATTTAATTTAATAACTTGCCAGAACTTCCAGAAGTGGAGACATTCAAACGATACCTAGATAAAACATCATTAAATCAAACTATTAAAAGTATAAAAGTAATAGATGATAGAGTTTTGGATATTGATGGATTATCTCTGAAAGAATTGGTGGTCAATAATAAATTTGAATCATCTACTCGACTTGGAAAATATCTTTTAGTAAATATTGGGAAAAAATATCTTATTTTTCACTTTGGTATGACAGGAGATTTGGAATATTACAATAATAAGGACCATGAGCCAAAATACAGTAAAGTAATATTTCACTTTAATAATGGTTTTAATTTAACATACATTTCTCTAAGAATGTTTGGAAGATTAGATATTGCTGAATCAATTGAGGAATTTGTTGAAAAAAAGAATTTAGGCACAGATGCTTATAAAATGAATTTCGAGGAATTTAAGAGAGCTCTGAAAAGAAGAACTGGGATTATAAAAAACGTATTATTAAATCAGAGTTTTATTGCTGGAATTGGTAATATTTATTCAGATGAGATTCTATTTAAAACAAAGGTGCATCCTAAAACTAAAATAGATTCCCTTAGTGAAAGTAAAACTAAAGAACTTTTTACTAATATTAAAGAGGTGTTAAAAGTTGGTATTGATA
This sequence comes from Promethearchaeota archaeon, assembly GCA_019058245.1. Taxonomy (GTDB): domain Archaea; phylum Asgardarchaeota; class Lokiarchaeia; order Sigyniarchaeales; family SOKP01; genus Loki-b32. Next base: position 99,841 of record JAHPZJ010000008.1, read on the forward strand.
AAAAAGGTGATCTGAGTACTTTTCCAGAATATTTTCTTATTCCACATCGTAAAAAAGACGATTATTGCCCAATTTGCAATAGTGGAATAGAGCGAATTGAATTATCTGGAAGACATGGGTTTTATTGTCCAAATTGTCAAAAAGAATCAATCTAGATTTTAATTCAATTTTAATATCACATAGCTTTAAATGAACTAATAATGGATAAATAGATTAAAAAAAAAGGATTAAGATCTCTATTCTCTTCTTTTCTGCATATAAATATAAATAATAATTTCGCCTAGTAAAATAATAGCTAACCCTATAAATATAAATATGTATTGATTCGGAATACGCTCATTCTCCGGAATATATTTACCCGGTATAAAATCGACAAGTTTTTGTCCCCCATATGAAAAATCATAATAAGAAAGAACGCCATTAGAATTATAGTTAATTTTTATATCAATAGCAGCACTATTGTTTTCAAATCCTAATTGTGGGACATAAATTAAGAAACCATCTGACTGTGCTGTGACCGTAATATTTTTATACAAGGCTCCCTTGGAACTCATTACTGTTAAGATTTCACTCGCAAATGATGACCAGCTAATAGTTGTAGGTGCAAAAAGAACATTAAACATAGCATAAGGACTAAACGAGCGACTCAAGTTTAATGTTTGTCGTAAGAAACTAGATGTATCGTTTACTATATTCCACGTTTGGTCCCATTCATTACTATCAGAATATTCTGGAATTTCCCATCGAAATTTACCATCTATAGGTGTGGATGTAACTGTTGAATTATCATAAGGAGAAAGCACTTGTCCAATTTCTTCAACATCAATGGCATTAACTGTAAGTGGCCAATATGATTGCGGTGGAGTAAGAACCATCCAATCATTATAAACCTTAGTTAAATTATCTGATCCTAATGGCATAAGATTTTCTAAAATAACTTCTAAATCATCTGTTTTATATGTGTTCCAATTTTCTGCATATACACTGAGAGCCCATTCATACTCATCACCATTTTTAATTCCAACATAAGTACTTTGGGCATTACAAATTCTTATGAAAGGGATTAAGAGAAAAATTCCAAGGAAAACTATGCTCAAACTTTTTTTTTTCATCAGACTTTATCAACTCTCTGTTTAATCATTAAAATTTATCAAAAATTATCTAAATAAAAAAAATTAAGCTTTACCGTACTTTTTGAATAATATAATTCCTCCAATAAATATCACAAGGCTGAACATTATAAGTATTATCAAATCCCACCAAATTCTTAAATTACCTAGAGCAACACCATTAAATAGGAGAGTTAAAGCATCAGATACATAATACAATGGCATGAACATACCAATTAATTGTGTTTCGGGGGGTAAGGGGTATAAACCCGACGCAAGCATCTGTTGTGGAAACATAAAAATCCAGACAATACCTCCTGCAGCTTTAGGATTCTTTGCTATAGTTGCTGTTAATAATCCAAAGCCAATGGAGGATAGGGAGAAAACCATCATAAACACAAACGCAAGAGTAATCCCCGCAATTGCTCCATCAGGACGATATCCTAATAGAAAAGAAATAATACCGACTATTATTACTTGGATAATTGCCATACACATATTTGATATCACATGACTTCCCATGAATTCTATTGCCGTCATGGGCGTCGTGTTGATTCTTTTTAATAATCCTTGTTCTCGATCTTCTGAAAAAGATAAAGCAACAGGCATTGCCATGAAAAGCGCGCTAATAGCAAATAATCCAGGAACCATAAAATCAAATATACTCCCTGTTTGATTTGTCCAACCATAGTTTTCAACAACTATCGATCCAAACGCAAGTCCCATTGTCAGGGTTAGTGCTATGGGGAGTAAAAGTATTATAAACAATGTTGTCGGTACCCTTATAAGAGCTTTAACCTGTAACTTTACCAGAGCTAAAATTCTTTGGCGTTTCATTTTTAAAAGCCCTCCAAGATTCTTCTTCCTGTAATTTTCATGAATACTTCCTCCAGATCTTTAGCATTATACTTATCGATTAATTCTTTTGGTTGTCCTATTTCAATTAATTTACCGTAATCAATTATAGCTACCCTATCACAAAGTGCTTCTGCTTCTTCAATATAATGTGTCGTCAAGATTATGGTTTTATTCTGTTCCTTTAATGAACCAATAAATTTCCAAGTTGTACGCCTGACTCGTGGGTCCATTCCGACTGTAGGTTCATCTAAAAATATAATAGGAGGATCACTTATCAATGCTACAATAAGATTTAATTGTCGTAACATTCCCCCACTATAGCTTTTTGCTTTTCTATTACTAGCGTCTAGTAAGCCTAATAAGTCTAGGAATCTATCCGTCCTTTCATTTATCTTCTCTTTTTTCACGAGGTGTAAGTTCCCGAAAAATTCGATATTTTCCTTAGCATTTAAAAACTTATAAACTGCTGCTTCTTGTGGACATACGCCAATTAATTCTTTGATCTTGTTGAGGTCTTTCTTAACATTATATCCTCCTACAAAAGCATCTCCTTCGGTTTGGTTTATCAAACCACATAAAATGTTAATTGTAGTGGTTTTTCCCGCCCCATTTGGTCCTAAAAGTCCAAATATTTCGCCCTTGTTTATCGAAAATGATATTCCATCAACAGCCTTAACTTCCTTGATAACATTCTTACCAGAATAAATTTTTCTCAAATCTATAACTTCAATAGCATTCGGATTATCAGATCCAAATGTTAAATTATTGTTTTTTGATTTTGATTTTAACATTATTTTGATATCATACGATTTTTCTATATTTGAATAGACTAGGTATAGTGTATATTTAGTTCATAACTTAAATAATTATTTTTTACATTAATTAAGTACTATATTAATGTAAAATAAGAAATAGAAATAAGCTATTTTAAAAAGTCTTTTAATATTGAGATAAAATCTTCAACTTTTACATCAGCACCTTCTATAGCGGGACCCTCTGCACCTTGCATTTTTATTTCAAGATATTCAGGACAGATATCTTCAACACACCCTATTTTTCCAAGAGTTTTTTTTATACCTTTAATGAAGAATTTTTTCCAACCCAATGCATGAGTAGAAAAATATGCAACTTTCGAAATTGGTTTCTTGATGACTTTATCTAAATTATTAACAAATGCTCGGATTTCCTTATCTGAACAAAATGCAATAATTCGAACTGCAATGATTAAACCATAAGGCTCATCTTGGGTGATATCTTTAGGGCTAATATTTTTAATACTACCAACACTTATATCATATTTATCTTTTAAACCCTCAGCAAGTTGTTTTGAAATCTTTTCAGAATTTCCATGCAGAGAGTTATGAATTATCCAAATCTTTTTCATTTTTTATACCTCAAATTTGTATTAAAATGCATTTTATATATAATAAGGGAAAAAGCAAATACTATATGAAATTTCAATAGTCCATTTTTTATTCTAATCTATTTAATTTTCAAATTTTATTTTCTAAAATGAATAAATTTATGAGATGTCTAATATAACATTTATTAAGAACCAAAAGTTTTTGATTTCAATAACGCTAAAACTGGATAAAATGGATAAAAAAGAACTATTATATTGTTTAAATTGTGGCAAAGAGATTGCTGCAGATCACAAATCAGGTAATCACTTTTGTGCTGAGTGTGTTTTAGGTTTAAATTTTCAAATTACAGATTTGAAGCACGAACAAATAGATAAATATCTCCAGAAAATATTAGATTTTTTTATTTCAGATGTAAATGTTGCTTTTAATAAAGATCCGGCAGCAAAATCTCTCATTGAAGTTTTAACAAGTTATCCTGGGATAAAAGCGATTCTTTTATATCGTATCGCGCATTTTTTTTGGAAAATTGGAATGCCATTTATCCCAAGATATATATCTGAAATTGCACGAGAGCTAACGGGTATCGAAATTCATCCTGGTGCAGAAATTGGTGGGGATTTTTTTATTGATCATGGAACTGGTTGTGTTATTGGGGAAACTACAGAAATTGGGAATAATGTCACCATATTTTCAGGTGTAGTTTTTGGAGGCACCAATATTAAACCTGTTAAAAGACATCCTACCTTAGGAAATAATATTGTTGTAGGTACAGGAGCTAAAATTCTAGGACCTGTTAAAATTGGAGATAATGTAAAAATTGGAGCGAATTCCGTGGTTGTAAATGATGTACCACCAAACTCAGTAGTAGTGGGTGTACCAGGTAAAATTATTACAAGAGAGGGTGAAAAAATTGAGAAGATAGATTTACGCCATGGTGACTTACCTGATCCCCTCACAATTACTATAAAGACTTTAGATAATAGAATAAAAGAATTGGAGAATAAAATTTTAACCCAAAAGGAAAAGAAAAAGGAAAAATTTGAAATATTTTATGGGGAATATGGAGAGGGAATTTAAAATCTCTTAAAGAAAATTTTAAAAAAATTAAGTGTGAGGTTTATGGGAGTATATAATAATATAATTGAGACAATAGGAAAAACTCCGTTAGTAAAGTTTAACAAGATTGCAAAAGATATCAAACCTTCTATTTATGGAAAATTAGAGTATTTTAATCCGGGAGGTAGCGTGAAAGATAGAATTGGTATGTCAATGATACAAAAAGCTGAAGAAGAAGGATTGATTTCTCAAGACACGATTATCGTGGAACCAACTTCAGGAAACACAGGAATAGGATTAGCGCTTGTTTGTGCAGCTAAAGGATATCAGTTAATTCTTACAATGCCCGACAACATGTCTATTGAAAGACGAAAGATTTTGAAAGCATATGGTGCTAAAATTGAATTAACTCCTGCTTCGGAAGGATTGAAAGCTGCAATTGAAAAAGCTGAGGAGATTGCAAAGGAGAAAGGAAATGTATTTATTCCTCAACAGTTTAAAAATTCAGCTAATCCTGAAATTCATCGAAAAACTACAGCTAAGGAAATTTTTAACGATTTGTCAGGACAAGTTGATGGATTTGTAGCAGGAGTCGGAACAGGCGGAACACTAACGGGGATTGGTGAAATTTTAAAAGACAGAGTTGGTGCAAGATTAAAAATCTATGCTGTGGAACCAAAAGATTCACCTGTATTGTCTGGTGGAACTTCTGGACCTCATAAAATTCAGGGAATTGGGGCTGGATTCATTCCCGATGTATTAAATAGAGATATTATTGATAAGATAATAACAGTTGAATATGAAGATGCTATTCAAACTGCTAGGAAATTAGCTAAATTAGAAGGTATCTTCGTAGGAATATCTTCTGGAGCAAATGCCTGGGCGGCATTATATGAAGCATCAAAAGATTTCGATAAAGGAGATAATATTGTTACAATTATGTGTGATACTGGAGAAAGATACCTCACAACTGATTTATTCGAGGTCTAATAATCTGCAATTATATTTAACTTAAAATATTTCTTTATTTTTTGGTTTTTAGGCCTCCTTTTGAACCTTTTAGGTTAGTTCCATCAATTCTTTTAACAGCCTTTATAAATTGTGTATCAAAATCAACAGCATTTTTATATATTCGTGAAAGGAATAAAGTTATCCAAGGAGAAGGCACTATTTTTTGTCCAAATGAAAAATTCTTAAACCAAAGATAAACAGATTGAGGAATAAAAACACCACTTGAGTTGAATTTTAATATACTAACTGCGGCTAATTCTCGAAAAGCTTGAGTTTTTACCAATGTTGGATAATGTCTAGTAGCATCTAAAATAGTTCCAATATTATACCAGAAAAATGGTGCTCTGGGTAATCTAAAATTTCTACCATGTCCAAACATATATGGTTTATGTTCTGATCGGTTGATCCAACAATTTAATAATGTTTTTCCTGCTTCAAGTAAACTATCAGGCCATTTTTTTTGAGATACCACCCAATATCCTCTCAGAGCATCAGCTACGATCATAGGACACACATCATTAACTCTTCCAGGACCTCGACGCTTATAATATAGCCATGGTTCACATTTCCAGCTTTTTCCTTGATTTGTTTCTTTTAATAGCTCATTCATTCTTTTAAGTCCAAATTGAACACGTTTATCATTCTCTAAGCCTGCTAATAATAATACAGAAACAATAAGGTTATGATCACATAATGCACTTGACCACATAGGATATTTAGTTTTTGTTTTTCGATCATAGGCTTCAATATAAGCGAGAAATTGTCCATTTTCTTCATCTTGATGCGAAAGGATTTTATTTATCGCTTCTTGCATTCGTTTATCATCTTCTGGTCTTACACCCCAATCTAATAATAACCATAATTGGTTTGGGAGATAATCTGCTCTATTATGTGCTTTTGTAAGATCTTTTTCCCAATCTGATAGATTATCTATTAAAAAATTCACAAGGGGATCTTTTAAAACATTATTATGAGCATTAATAACATCAGGATGATCTAAGGGGAAATCGAATAAATCAGTTAATGTTCGAAAAACTGAAAATGATTCATCAGACTCGATAAGATACTGCCTTGGATCATTGGGAAGGATCTTAACCCAATCTGCTTCTTCATGAACTTTTTCTTGAATGTCGCTTGAATTAATATCCATTTTCACAATTATTAAATCACTTAATATTTATTGAATTATTTCATAAATTCAAAAAAGTTTACAGAAAGATCAATAAGATCTCTACTAGATTTTCCATTTTTAATCTTCTTTTCGATATCTGAATTTACTTTATCCTTTTTGCCATTTGCAATCGCAATTAAATTCTCTATATTCCAATTTTTATATCGTTTTGAAAGCCCTTGAAAAAAAATCGGAGCAGGGGGCATCATAGGTGATTTAGGTTGTTTCGGAACTTCTGTACAAGTTCCCGCGTCTAAGTCAAGAAATTCACATTCACTACATGACGTAATATTTTTTTGTTTAGTACATTGATTTATTACGCAATCTGCTCTACCTTGACAGCCTGGACATGGTGGATAGGATTTTAATAGTTCCAAAGTTTCAATAAATCCTGTGAAGTTCTCTTTTTTAAATTGTGGGTTAAACATTAGAATAAGTCCTTGGAACATTGGATCCTCAAACATTTTAGATAAGTATTTTGCAGAATCTTGAAGTTTAGTAGTGTTGCTATCACACAAATCACAACTTAACCCACATGATGTTAAATTATAATTTTTAACCATTTTTACTCACAAATTATAGGTTATTTTCTAGGTTAAATTAATTTAGTTAATTATTTTTTTATAAATCGTCTTGTAATTTAAAGAATATTGTAGGAAAAGTGTAATAAAAGCGAAATTTTAAATTGGATTATGTCCATTTTTTTTCATATAATATTGAAATCGGGACATAGTGTGGATGCAAAAGATTTCGAAATATTGAAAATATTAGATATAAACTGCCGGATCTCATATTCTAAGGTTACTGAAATAATCAATTTACCACTACGAAAAGTATCAAATAGAATCGATAATTTAATCAAGCAAAATATTATTGCTCGTTTTACGGTACAATTTAATTATAATTCACTTGGATATCGGCATTATATTGGCTCAGTAGGACCAGCTGAGGGAAAAATGGCTAATATTATTTTTCAAGAACTCAAATTTATCAATGAGATATATCGCATTTGGGAATTAATTGATGGAACATTCACTATATCTTTTTTTTGTAGAGATGCTAAACATCTTGAAGAGGTTATAAACAATATCTTAAACATCGGAGCTGAATTGCATGATTATACGGAAACACGAGTACATTTTCCCTCAGATATTCCATACTCCTTGACTGATTGGCAAATTATATTTTATTTATTAAGTAATAGTAGAGCTTCTAAAAAGGAGATAGCTTTAGCATTAAATATAAGTGAAAAAACTGTCAATCGTAGAATTAGGAGGATGGTAAATATGAAATTAATTTCATTTATACCAGAAATTAATTTTGAAGCCATTTCAGGATTCATACCTGCAGTAGTTACTTTAGAAACTATAGGTCCTTCGAAACGAATATATTTGAAAATGAAAGAAGACCGTTCAATTAAATATTGGAGAAATGCTGGTTCAGTATCTCCTTCAATTGTATTATTTATTTATGGAAAAAACATGAAAGATATTTATAATATGTATCGAAAACTTGAAAACAGAGAAGATATAAAAAGAGCTAGTCTAACTTTTGTTGTAAGAAATTTCGAAAACTCAACATTAATAGAAGATGCTGTTTTAGAAAAAATTCAGGGTGGTTAGCATGATTCTAACAAGTTAGAAAAGAAATATTTTCAAGATGAAAAAAATAAGATAATAGGGAAAGTAAATAGAACACATTGTATAGTATATGCTAAAGTTATAGCCTAAAAGTAAAAAAAGAAACCTTTTGAATTGAAACTTAATTATTTACTAAACCACTAATTATATAACTTATCCATAGGCCTGGTTTTTTAGGGATATCAAATTCTATCCATGCATCTTTCATATAAGATGTGTCTGCTTGCCAGTATCCGTCTGGTCGTTGTTTATCCTTTAATATTTGCATAGCTTCATTAGTACGTTCATCTTCCAAAAGACAATTTTCCTTAAGTAGGGATAAGAGTTCTATAAGATTTGATTTATATGGATATGGGTAAAAGTTTAAAATAATAGAATTCTCTATTGGTTTATCTATTGATAATTTCTTAAACACCCTATGCTCAAGAATGTAATTTAATCCTTTTTTAAGTTTGTTATTGACTCTTTCTGAGCTTCCAAATCGTTTCTTATATTCTGTAAGAGCAATCATGGATTTTACTACTCCATAATAACAAGGAACTTTTTTCATGCAACCTCCAAATCTCGTATGGAGATCTTTACCAGGCCAAGTACTTTTTTTACCCCTCTCAATGGATTGGTACTTTAATATCCAATTTATCCCGGCATCTAGTTTTTCTTTATCCTTATATCCCATCTTAATAAGGATTATAGTAATCAATGCATTGTGGCATGAAAGAAAATTGTCCTTATTACCCTGTAAAGAGAACCCTTCTTGAATATATGATTTATCTACAAGGAGATTGATCCAATTCTGAACTTTTTCTAAAGTATTCGTGAATGGAATTTCAGAAAGTTCTAATAGACGCCATTCATAGGCGCGGATACCTACAAAAGTATCTGGTCTCCGTTTTGGATTTTCTAAAAGCTTATTTATAAGTTCTGATTGTTCAAGCATTTTCTGAGCTTTCTTTATAGGTATATTCTCTCGATTTTCATAAGCCTTTTTTAAGGTTAAAGCAGAATCTTCAATCATAATATTTAATATTATGAAGTATTGTTATTTTAGTTAAGGTTAAGAAACTAAGTAAATTTCAGATAGTTGATATAACAGAAGACCATAGGTTCCTAGCCACGATTTGTCCTTACATACTTAAATATCATTGCTCCCTTGTTTACTATAATAACCTTAAAGGTGTGATCATGGAAAAAAGTGAGAATGAAAAAAATGGATTAATTCAGAGTCAAAAATCATTATATATAAAATTGAGGAGAGTAAATCAGTTATTCAAATATCATTTCTCGTCGCTTATCTTGTTATTTTTATTTGCATTAGTGTTTATGATTCTATGGACATATTTGTTGATCACCGGACAGATAATAATGACCCTATCTCAACGATATGGCTTATTTGGAATAATAGTGGATACAATTATGACTGTAATTCTTCTTATACTAATCATTCAAATAGGATATCAGATTAATATTTTAAGCTTATTTGTATTCAAAGGAAACCGTTCTCTAAAACAAGCTAAAGGTAAAGAAGAAACAAAAGCTGCTCTTTATAAAGGGATCATCCCATATATAGCAAATTTTTATACATTTTTCAATCGCTATGCAAAAGAAAAAACAAATTTGAGTAAAATAGTGAAAACTTTCTTTTTCCTTAATTTCTTTTCCGGTTTTTATGGGATCTTTTTAATTACACGTCTTTTAGGTGCCGAAGTAACGAATGCTCTCCTATTTTTCTGTTTGTCAATGTTGTTTTTGGCAATGGTAGGTTTTTGGTTAATGAATTTAGGTACTTCAATTAAAATAAGAAATGAGGTTGATAAATGGGAAAAATTATTTCCTAAATTAGAAGAATGGGCACAGAATATAGAACAAATCTCTTCAAAAAATTCAAATCTTTTTAACAAGGAGGAACTCCCTTAATTACTAATTCGGTGATTTCTAAATGAGTTCTTCAAGACGTAGTAAATTCGAAATCTGGGCAGAAGTATTAGAGCTTTGCCTAAGAGAAAAAAGAACTCAAACTTGGTTACTACGAGAAACCCGTTTAAAGACGAGTGCTATAAAAGAAACTCTTCAATTTCTGTTATCTCGAAATCTGATTGAAAAATTTAATGAGGACGATGTAACCAAATATTCCACAACCCATCACGGAGAAGAAGCATTAAAGAGATTTTATACTCTTGTTAATGAATATTTTGATATATATTAAAGCAGATGATGATCCATTTGATTATATTTCAATCTTTTTTATCTATAGTTATTATTTACTGTTTTCTTTTTCATATTTACTTTTTAAAATATTTGTTATATTTCTTTCTCAAAAGATTTTTTCTAATTTGATTGTAAAATTTGTTTCTTTTTATACATTCTTTTAAATTATCAGAGCAAAAATTATAGGAAATTCCAGGTTTTTTTAAAGTGTATGTTATACTAAAATTCGCCTCTAGATAGAGAATTATTAAATTATATTTAATATTACAAAAAAAATTCAGAAATTTCTATTTTATTATTATTCAAATTCAAATAATTTTCAATATTACCTATAATAGATAAAATAAGAATAAGATATCATTATAAAATAATAATTTTTTAATTGTATACTATAATTTGAATTAAAATCCTATAGAAAATCAATACAACATCTTCAGATATTCTTAAGGAATGAAAGGATCTTAATTAATTGGCAAAAAAATTTTTTAATTTACATCATTAGATATTTTATTTATAAACCAACTTTTTTAATTACTTCCTCAAGTTTATTCGCGGATTTTTTGAAGCTATTTATTTCATCATTATTCAATTCAATATTAAGAGCCTCTTGGATACCGTTTTTATTAACGATACTAGGTAAACTTAGATACACATCATTTACTCCATAGAAATCTTCAATAAGAGTTGAAACTGGTAAAATCGTATTCTCATCGTTAATAATAGCTTGAGAAATTCTTGCTAATGCCAAACCAATACCATAAGAGGTCTCTCCTTTTCTTTCAATTATTTTATATGCTGAATCTCTCACCTCTTCAAAAATATCTTGAAATACTTTATCAGAATCATTAGAATTGATATTTTTACTCAAATCACAATAATTTTTTATATAAGTCCCACCAACTATGGCACTACTCCATACGGCAAATTCACTATCACCATGTTCCCCTAATATATAAGCATGTACATTTCTAGCATTTACCCCACAATATTTTGCCAATAAATATCTAAATCTAGCAGTATCTAAGGTTGTACCTGATCCCATAATTTCATTTTTAGGTTTTCCAGAAATTTTATATGTAGCATAAGATAATATATCAACTGGATTCGAGACAACTAAGTATATGCTATGTGGAGCATACTGTTGTATTTTAGGAATAAACTTTCGAAATAATTCTACGTTTTTATTTGCTAAAGCAATTCTAGTTTCACCAGGTTCTTGATTCTTACCTGCAGTAATCACTACAATATCTGAATCTGTAATATCTTCATAATCGCCAGAAATTATATTAACAGGATTTGTATAGGGCGCAGTATGAGACAAATCCATGACTTCTCCTTCCAATCTCTTACGATTTATGTCAACCATTACAATTTCTCGAGTAATTCCTCTTATAATTAAAGCATAAGCAAATCTTGTTCCAACATTTCCGCAACCAATTATAGAAATTTTTGGATGCAAACTTTCTTTTTTCAAGATTAAAATTTCACCTAATAGTTAATTTTGAATTAAGTATAAAAGTCTTATGTCTAAAAAAATAAGATTTTAATTAAATCGGTTAAAAAGATATTAAATTTTATGTATTGAATTTGTGTTTTAAAAATCTTTACTTATTATCACTAATAATTCTCATCTTTAGTTTTAGAAGGTATTTGTTTAACTTGTTGAGCTAATTCCATTGCTAATTTTTCACCTTTTTCAAGTTCTTCCAATGTGGGATAACCATTAAAAGTGAGTGGTTCAAGAATATCCCAGTGCATATTTTCAGCTAGATTATCAAAATCTTTCTTAGCACCCCCACTCCATCCGTAAGATCCAAAATAAAACACCTTTTTATGGGTAATACGCTTTTTTCGCAATAATTCCATAAAGTATTTCATTGGTGGAAACATACTATATTCATAAGTAGGGGCCCCTATTATTAAGCCAGCACATCTATAAGCATTTGAAAGAATAAATGAGGGATCCTCATTAGGTACTCGATGAACTTTTATAGGTACTCCTACTTTTCCAATACCTCTTAAAACAGAATTCAACATTACTTCTGTGTTTCCATACATACTCCCCCACACTACACAAATCGCTGGTTCTGCATAATCCTTATTGTAATTTGAATAACGTTGATATTTCTTTACTATTACTTCTGGAGATTTCCGCCAAATTAAACCGTGCGAGGGTGCAATCATATTGATTTTTAATCCAGATAATTTCTCAATTGCATTCAACACATTACCCGAGAACGTAGATATTATATTTGCATAATAACGTAGCGTTTCCTCTTCCCAATATGGCTTACTTTCATCTGATGTCTCATCCTCAAATATACATCCTTGATGAACACCAAAAGCTCCAAATGCATCACCTGAAAATAAGATTCCTGAATTTGTTTCATAAGTAACCATAGTCTCTGGCCAATGTACATTTGGGATTTCAGTAAATTCTAATTTCTTATTGTCTCCTAAATCTATTACATCACCAGTTTTTACAGGTTTTAAATTATTTTCAATTTGATAAAAAGCTTTAACAAGATTCACTCCTTTCTGGGTTGAAACAATCTCGGCATCTGGAGACAAAGAGTTTAATAAATAAGTAAATCCTGTATGATCAGGTTCGAGGTGATTTAAAATAATATAATCAATATCTGTCAATTTAATTGAAATTGATTCTAGATTTTTAAGCAATGTTAGTGCTGCGCCCCCCCATTCTCTAACCAACTCAATTATAGCTATCTTATCCCCTTTTATAACATAAGAATTTAAAGCAACGCCATTAGGGATTGGCCATATACCCTCAAACAAATCTTCTGTATGTACATTAGCTCCAATCCAAAATACATCATCAGTTAATTTTATTGCAACCATTAATTTTCACATATCTATTTTATAATATCATTAAATCAATTATCTATATTTAGTTATACTCTAGGAATTATAATTTAAATTTAATCCTAGTAGTTATTAAAGAGGATTATCTCTTAGATATAAAATATTCAATTTATTAAATCTTGAGACATTCAATATTAAATTAAAATTAGAAATCACATTTATTAATTTATTTTGCTTAATTATACTGATAGTTATAAAATTAAAAATAGGCTAAAGGTCTTTATAAAATGCTACCTATTGGTCGTTTAATGGCAGAACATAGATTAATTGAAAGGATGATTGAAATTCTTAAAATAGAAATTAAAAATATAGAAAATATCCATGATTTTCATCCTAATTTTATTGATAACACAGTCGATTTCATAAAAACTTATGCTGATCAAACTCATCATGGTAAAGAGGAAGATATTCTCTTTAGAGAGCTTCAAAAAAAAGATATTTCAAAAGATCATAAGAAGATTATGAATGAACTTATCGAAGAACATATATTTGGAAGAAGAACAACAGGAGAATTAATCGAAGCTAAAATTAAATATGTTAAAGGAGATATTAGTGCGATGGAAAATATCATTAACAAAATTCGTGTATTAATTGAATTTTACCCTAAACATATTGAAAAAGAAGATAAGCATTTTTTCATCCCAGTAATGGACTATTTCACGGAAGATGAGCAAGATGTCATGAATAAGGAATTTCAGGAGTTTGATAGGAAAATGATTCATAAGAAATATGATAAGTTAGTTACCACGTGGGAAGATGAACGTGCTATAAAGAAAAAACAAAAACCTGATTGGATTGTATATGTTTAACCAATTATTTCTTGAATTGTTTGAATAAAAGATAATTTCTTTATTTTACAAACAGAATTTCTTAATTTTCAGTTTTTCAGAGAATGTTTTTTAATCTTTGATATTATAACTCAATTTTAATCCCATAAAACAATAATTCTTTTAAAAATTGCTCAGTATATGAAAATAAAAGTGTGTGAAATCCGAATGATTTAGCAATGTCTATTATTTCAGAACTATCGTCGATTAAAAGAGCTTCAGAAGGCTTACAATGAAGATGGTTTAATAATTCATAATAAAATTCTCGATCGGTCTTTAAATAATGATAATCGTAGCTAAAGAAAGATTTATGAAAAAGTTTTAAAAAATTATAACGTGAATCAAGAAAATTTATCCTTTCTTCAATATTTCCGCTAAAAACTATTAATCGATAATTTTCATGTAGAATTTGTAGAATTTTAAGAATATGAAAATATGGAAGATAGTTAGAGAACCAAATCATTCGTAAATTTTGTAAGTCTTTCTCAATAATTTTAAATTTAGAATAAAATTTTGCCTCAAATTCATCCATCGAGAGATGACCTAATCTTAATAAACCTCCTTCATTATCAGGTTCACTTTTAAAGAATAGATTAAGAGCGTTTAAATCCTTAATATGATACCTTTCAACTAATTTTACCAAAGTCAAATGAGTTCCTGAAGTAAATACCACACCACCTAGATCAAAAACTATAGTTTTAATTTTGTTTTTAGTAGGAATATCTATCAATTCGTCAAGACTCATTAAATCAGTCTAATTTTGATTATAACATTTATAAAATTCTTTAAATAAATCTATATTTTCAATTAAAATATTAATAATTATGGCTATATTCTATAAATTTTTTAGCATTTAGATCTGTTTATAAGCCCTTGTAAATCCTTTAACCTGCTTCTTAATGTTACCTCTGTTATTTTTGCAACTTGAGCAATTTCTACTTGATTTTTTTTAAAATTAGTTTTATTAGCAACCAAATATAACGCCGCAGCCGCTAATCCTTTGGGATCTTTTCCAATAATAGGTAAACCTTTTTTAGAACTTTCTTGAAGCAAATTTAGCGCTTTAATTTTTATTTCTTCTGGTAATTCTAGTTTATTACCAAAAAGAAAAACAAGCTTATCAACGGAAATTGGATGGTATTCCAAATGTAAAATCGGAAGTATTTGCCTAATGATCATCCCTAAAGACCTAAATAATGTACGGTTAGGGA
The DNA here is from genome assembly GCA_019058245.1 of Promethearchaeota archaeon. Lineage (GTDB taxonomy): Archaea > Asgardarchaeota > Lokiarchaeia > Sigyniarchaeales > SOKP01 > Loki-b32. The sequence continues at coordinate 115,176 of JAHPZJ010000008.1, forward strand.
CCATAGAGACATCAGCTACATCATCGAGTAATTTTGGGAATTCATGAATTCTTATAGCAGCATATAATGAAGCGGCAATAAATCCTTCAATTGACCTCCCCATCGTTAATTTTTGCTTAGCTACTTCACAATATATTCTCCAAGCTGTTTCAGTAATGTAAATAGGCATATTGAGTTTTGAAGCATACAATTTTAATTTAGGTTGTGCTTCCCAAAAATTCCTTTCTAAAGAATTTATAAGAGATCTTTGAATTTTAGAAAGCCTTGAAAACAATAAATTATTCTTCGCATTTAGAAGATTTCCTTGAGAATCAATTCTAGTACTTGGAAGTATTGTTCTTGGACCAAATTCTCTCCATGAAGGTTCAGTTTGTCTTCTTTTTTTAACTTCTTCATTGGTGTATGCTCTTTTTTCATTTTCTACTAAAACTTGACCTAGGATGGTTCCACAATTTGTACAAACCTTACTCCCTCCTTTATATTCAACACATGGATTATCACAACAATGATCTACTTCTGGACAGATATTGATTGGTTCAAATCTATGTATATACTTATAAATTATAAATTCCCCCTAAATATTGTTTTTTAAATCTCTATAATTGAGAAAAGAATCAGTGAATTTCTTTTCCAGTAGTTGGATATAAATACAAAAAGAAAAATCTATGTCTTATATATAATAAGAAATAGACTGATTTTTTAGAGATTTAGCATTAAAATTATTCATTGAATTATACAATAATTTCGCATTAAATAGCAAAATCTTATGATAAAATAAACTTTAACATATATAAATAATAAAGTAATGACAATCTGGAGCCTACCAGTAAATTAGAACTCCAATAAAGCTATCTCCACAAAAATAATGGAGATTAGAATGTAGTGCTTCTTTTTGATAATTCAATTATTATTTATTTAATTTTTAAGTTTGATTTTAGAAACCTTACCATCCTAAAAAAATTATTTTTTATCTGAATCCTTAATAATTTCCGCAGATTTCTCCATTGAAATTATTTCTGAAAGCTCTATATTGTAATCAAAATCATAATAATCTCTTATATTATAATGCTGATCAATAAAAATAACATAGGAATGCTCACAAGTGAAGTTTTCATCAATATTTAGCAAACAAAGCCCACTTGCCTTAAATTTGATTTGCTCCTCATCAATAGAAAGCATACGGTTTTTTGAACATTTAGGACATCTTATATTTATAACAACCATAATAGCATGGATTTAGCCAATTAAAAATTTAACAATATATTGTATTAGAAAGAACCACAAATAAAGTTTTCCATACTCAAAATAAGAAGTTTTAAGCTTGTTTTTAATATTTTACTACTATAAATCCTTTAATCCAAACCTATATTTATCTGGATTTAAACGATAATACCCCACTGAATCTTTCCACTTTGAAAACTTTACTGGAAAATCGAAATATTCATTAACTATTTCCATCAGAAAGTCTAAATATTGCTGAGTTATTTTGGTACCACGTACAAAAGAGATATGATCAACAATACTTTCGATGTAGATATTTTGGTTCTTTTCTTGATTTTCTATAAATTCACATATAATTCTTGCTAAGTCACGAGCATTTTTTATATGATTCCTTAATTGTGTTATGCCCACCGAAGTATCTGGAGCATCGATGTATGTATTTATTATTCTCTTTTCTATTTTTAACCTTTTTATATCAATAAAATCATAAGGGTTCTTTAATACAGTAGATGTATCCAAAACTATATGTTTTTTATATTTAGATTTAAATTTTTTATATTCCGCTTTTGATACAAGTTCCATTTCAAACTCAAAAAGCCTTTTAGTGATCTCTTCAAAAAAAGGGATAAGATTATCATAATAAATATTTTTATCTCGAATGATAAGAATTGGCTTTTTAGAAATAATTGCTTTAAAAATAATAGTGATTATATTTGCAGTAAGATTCATTTTGACTAGATCAAAGTCATAAGAGGGCCTTGATTCGTCTATAACTTTTACAGGTTCTTCCTCGGGTATTAATTCTGGAAGTTCAATATCATAGTCAAAATTAAAATAATCCCTAATATTGAATTGTCGATCTAAATAGGCAATATAAGAATGTTCACATGTGAAATTTTCATCAATATTTAAAGAAAAAAGACCACTATCTTTAAATTGAATTTGGTCTTCATTAATAGTTAAAAAACGGTTTTTTGAACATTTTGGACAAATAATATTTAATTTAACCATTATAGAGAGGCGTTTTTACATTAAGCAATTATTTTTATAGAGTATTTGGATAGAAAAGTAAATAAAGATTTCGGTACTTCTTAAATATTGTTTCAATCATGGTTTAAAATAAGCTTTTTATGAATAAACTTCTTACATATAAATTATTATTATTTTATTAGAAAAAATTATTGATTAAAATGTTTAAATTTAAGATTAACAAGTCAATGATTCATGGTTCTGTAGAACCGGGATTTGAAGAAGTGAAAGAAGAATTTATTAATAATTTTGAAAAAGGAGAAGAAGTTGGAGCTGCTTTTTCGGCATATTATAAAGGTAAAAAAGTTGTGGATTTATGGGGAGGATACCGTGATGCAAAAACCAAAGATCCATGGAAGGAAGACACATTAGTTCTTGTTTTTTCTACAACTAAAGGTATTTCGGGATTAGCTTGTGCTCTCGCACATTCGAAGGGTTATTTTGAATATGATGAAAAGGTATCAAAATATTGGCCCAAATTTGCCCAGAATGACAAAGATAATATAACAGTGAGACAGCTATTATCACACAAAGCAGGATTGTGCGCAATAGATGAACCATTAGATATAGATAAACTCGGGGATCCTGATAAGATGAAAATTGCAATCGAAACGCAAAAACCCTTATGGGAACCAGGAAAAATGCATGGATATCATGGAATAACACTTGGTTGGTATGAGAGTGAATTAATTAGAAAGACAGATCCTCAACATCGAACTATTGGTCAATTCTTTCGTGATGAAATTGCAAAACCACTAGGATTGGAGATTTATATAGGATTACCAGATGATGTACCTGATCATCGGATCGCAAATTTATATTCTCCATTTTATAAGTTTCGAATGATTTTTAATACAGATAAATATCCTAAACCTTTTGTAAAAGCATTTATGAAAAAAGGTACTATTACAAACAGAACTTTTTCCAATCCTAAAGTGCTACAAACGGCAAAAAATTATAACACACGGGAATTGCGTAAAATAGAATTGCCAGCTGCAAATGGGATAGTTCAAGTCAGAGATGTGGCAAAATTATATAGTATTTTTGCATCTGGAGGCAAAGAATTAAATATTAAGACAGAAACAATGAATGCTTTAATGAAACCCGCTGCTGTTCCAGATTTAGGAACTCTTGATCAGGTCCTTCAGATTAATTTGCGTTACTCTTTAGGATTCTTAAAACCATCAGTAGACTTTCATTTTGGCACAGATGAAAAAGCATTTGGTACATCTGGAACTGGTGGCTCATTTGGATGCGCTGATCCTAACACTCAATCGAGTTATTGCTATGCTATGAACAATCTTGGTTTTTATATAGTAGCTGATCCTCGTGAAAAAATATTAGCAGACACTTTTTTTAAGTGTATCAAAAATTTATAATTTCTATATATAATATTCTCTATATTCTTTTCAATGATTAGTATATTTAAAAAATGAATAAAAAAAAGCCTTTTATGAATAATAGTCCTGAGATTTCATTATTAAATCCCACTATCTTTCTTAGTATATAGATTATAGAGGAAGGATTTTTCCATTTTTTATTATGTATTTATTCTTTAGTATGTTTGGATTCTCCATAATTGTTTTCATTATTTGGGCATCAGTTTTTTTCTTTTTCTCAAGAATCTTAAGTATTGGTGTTTCACCTATAGCCATTTGTGCTAATTCAGTAATATAATATGAATTAATATTCCTTTTAATAGCATATGTCGATAGATTTGAAAGACAGCCTGTGCAAATATGGGCTATTATATCTGCATTTATATTTTCTGCTTCGGATATTCTCTCTTCTGCGATTTTCGTTCCCAATTTTCTACTTGATGAAGAAACAGGTAAACCACAACAATGAGAATTTTCTCGATTGTATTTCATCTCTACAACCTCTGCGCCAAGAATCTCAAGAAATTCCCTTGGACCATCGTATATTTTCTTGTCGTATATCCTCCACGTACAGGGATCTTGAAATGCAATTCTTTTATTTATCTTCTGTTTGATTTTGAATTCACCTTTATGATATTTTTCAATAAAATATTCAATAACAGTTTGAGCTTCTATGTTAAAATCTTCAATAATAGAAGGATAAATATTTCTGATCATAGTATCACATCCTGGACAGAAGGTAATGAGTTTTTTTATTCCTAGTGTCTTGAGTTTTTCATAAAATTCTAACCCTTTTATTTTACTCTCTTTTTCACCAAAATAAGAATATGCATAAGCAGAACAACAATATTTCATTCCTCCCAACAAGGGGAAATCCTCAAACAATTTAGTGTTAGCCAACTCTTGATAAAAATAAGAAATACCACACCCCAAATAGAACATTGTATCGCATTTTGGGGGATTTTCATATTTAATTATTTGTTGTTGTTTTTGCTCCTTATCAATCTCAAATCCAATTTTCATCAAGTTATATGGCATTTCTTCACTAATAATTCCTATACATCTAACCCCATTCTCACGATGGTTTTTCATTCGTAATTCTCTTATTAGTTCAACAGGATTTGATCCCGTAGGACAAATTATATTGCAATAACCACAACCTGTGCATTCTTTAATTATTTTTTCTGATATTCTCGTCTCAATCATTTTACTAATTTCTTCTTTAGCAATTTCTATCGGTAATTGCATTGTTGGACACTTTTCAAGACATATTCCACACCGTAAACAAGTATTTTCATTAAACATAATCATCAACTCTAAAGTCTTATATAAATAAGTTTTATATAAAAATTATACTTTCCCTATTATTCCATCCCATGCTTTTCGTTCTTTTTCGAATAATGCATGAGCGACTTTACATTCTTTTCCAAATAATAACGTGGTTCTAGTTTTTTTATCATAAGTGGGCCATTGTGGTATACCATCATGATTTGGATTACCAGTATGAGCAAATGAAAGCCAAGCATCCATCATATTTTCACATAAATTTCCTATATCAGATGCATCACCCACAAGACCATCCGCTCCAGGTACTTTAAGAGTATTAAATACAAATGGGATTTCAAGAGCATGACAAGCACCAAGGCGTCCATTTAATACGGAAGTTTCCCATGTAAATAAGTAATTATAAGTATTTTGTTGATAGATGGATTGTGCTTCAAGTATTTGTAGTGTTGCAACTCGAATCATTAGATCAGTAACAATAGAATCCAATAATTCTTTAGGATCATTTGGAAAGATTCCCGCTCGCGCCTCTTTATAAGTTTCAATAATATTTCTAGCTTTCTCAGAATTTATTCCATTCATACCTAAATAAGCCATTATAGTTTTTTCATCCTTTATTTCACGTGTAGCAGGATTCAATGCAGTAAAAAGCTTGCCTTCATGTAGGTTAGATCCCATCATTAAATCAATATTTTTACATTTACCCTCCTTGAATAGGGTTAAAGGATGCACGGGAAATGTATCACCATCGATTATTGGCCTAAATAATAGTCCTCCTTTATTAGTGATTTCATTTTGAGCTTTTATAATTTCTTCAGCTGGTACTTTACGTAATGCATTAATATCTTTATTTTTAATCCCTAAAGCCCTCATCAAATCTTTTGTAGGTTTTTTTAACACTTTGGGATCAATAGTTGGCATACTTTGTGCTATAATACGACGAAAGAGACCCTTAGCAGCAGGCATCGCTGTTAGAGTAATAACAGAATAAGCACCTGCAGATTCTCCAAAAATTGTAATATTATCTGGATCACCCCCAAATTTAGTAATATTATCATTAACCCATTTTAATGCTAAAACCTGATCTAATTGTCCTGCATTTGCAGTTTCACCAGGAATAAAAAGATATCCAAAAGCACCCAATCGATAATTTATCGTTACTATAACAACATCACCACGTTTAGCTAAATGAGATCCATCAAAGGCGGGTGCTCTACTTCCACGTATAGTGAAACCCCCACCATGTATCCAAAACATTACTGGCCTCTTCTTATTATCAATTGCAGGAGTCCAAATATTAAGTGTTAAACAATCTTCGCTTTCGGGTTGAAGTTTATCGCCTAAAACTTCTAAAAATGAATATCCTTGAAATGCACAGGGTCCAAATTCTGTAGTTTCTAACACACCATCCCAAGGTTTTTTAGCTTGTGGAGGACTAAATCGTAAATCACCAACAGGAGGCTCAGCATAAGGAATACCTTTAAAAATTTGCACACCATTTTCAGTATAACCTTTTATTTTTCCAAAACTGGTTTGTACAATTGTCATATTATCATAAAAATCTGCAATAAATATAAACTATGTATTTAATAAAAAAAAGAATAAAATTCCCTTTATTGTCTTTTATTGAATATGTTCTTTTCTTCGAAATAATATTTACTTGATTATATCTTCATTTGATACCGTAAATTAAAGCCATGGTTTTTAATTCGGTTTTGATCACTTTGGGCATTGGGATCTCATCTACTGTTTCAACAAAATTAACTTGCTGAATACCCCATTCCTTAATCTGTTTTATAAAATCCTCAATTAGACCATATCTTCTTTTATTCAAAAATGTATCTTGTAGGGAGAATCTTCCACCCTTCTTTAAAACACGTAAAGACTCATTAACGAGCTCTCTTTTATCTCTTGTATCTCTAACTTCATGAAATACAAAATTGCTCACAATAGCATCAAATTCGCCTTCCTTAAAAGGCAAATTTGAGGCACTTGCTTTCTGAAATATAACTTGATCTGCTACTCCTTCATGTTTAGCATTTTGTTCACATTGCTGTTTTGAATAATCCCAAGTTTTACCCCAATAATCAATTCCCCATATATTAGATTTAGGAAACTTTTTTGCTAGTTGAATTGCCAATCCTCCTGATCCCGTCCCAACGTCAAGTGCTTTCCCTTGTCCATTCCAAAGTAATTTCTGGATGACTAAATCCCATGTTTTAAATTGAAATGCATTATTCTTTACTGAAAAATAATAAAAAAGATGCATCATATAAATGAAGGGTAAAAGCCATACACCTGCTAATACCCATAAAATAATCTTTATTATTGAAAGTATTGGAAATAAAGTAGGAATTAATAATAATAAAAATATCCCTAAAAAGAAATATATTATACTTCGAGAAACCCAATTTCCATAATTTATTGACTTGCTCATTTTTGCCACTAATACATGTTATTTTTGATTATTGATAGTTAATTCTTATATTTAAATTTAGTTGTGCCTAATTTGATCTATTTATTACCATAATATAAATAGTATAGAGAAATATAAGTTTTTATTATAAGTGTATTAGATAATCATTAATCCTTAAAATTCTAAAAGAATATTTTGATTGGATTTCCTTATACTTTTTTTTCTTAAAGACATGGATTTTTCCGGATCACATGAAAGAAATCAACCTTCTCATATTTTATCCAAGCATCATTTAAGCTTCAGGTAATAGAATTACAAAAGAATCTCCTTCAACCCATATTTTTCCGTTGTAGTTGTTTAAAATTTGCTCAACTAAAAGGAATCCTAAAATTATTTCTTTAATCTTACTATCTTTTTCTCTTTCTTTTTGGAAGATCATCTCTTTTCCAATATTTAATATATCTTTTTGATAATCGATAAATTGTATTTTAACATAATTTATATTATCCTCTTGGTGTTTGAAAATAATAATTTTAATATCAATAGTTGGGTTTTTATTGTATCTAATTGAACTAATAAGGATATTGATAAAAATATCTATTAAAAATTTATCAGCTTTTACATATAGAACCTCAGAGGCTTGATCAACAATTATATTAATCTTTTTATTAGAATAACTACTTGTAATAAATTCTTTAACTTCATCAATAACATTGTTTAAATTTACGGGTTCAATTAAAACACTTGTTTCATTAATTAATTTTAATTGTTTTATGATATATATTAAAAGGCGGGCGTTTATACATTGATCTTTAACAAAATCCAATAATTCTCTTTTAGAACTTAATATAAGTTGACTCACTTGCTTTGTATTTTCATCTAATTTTAATTGAATATTTTTTATTATAGAATTTATATCATTTATGAATAGCTCTTTATAAAAATATTCTTTATCTAATTCTTGATGCATAGATTCTTCACTTAATCGTAAGTTTTCTTCCGCTAATTTACGAAGCAATACATTTTTGAGTATTTCTGGAATAATAGTTGATAATTCTAGATTTTCCTCAATCCAATAATTCTGATCTGTTATATTATCGAAACATAAAATTCCTTCTAAGCGTTGATTAATTTTTATAGAATATACTAGAAAATTTTCAACTTTTTGATTTTCAAGAAAATATTTTAAATTCACGGCTTCTCTTGGAAGATTATCCACCTTTTTAAGATAAAAATAATCAGATTCTTTTAATCTCTTGGTTACCCATGGAAAATAATCTATTATAAGATCTTCAGGTAACTTAATTTGAGGAACAATCAACTTTCGAGACCAGAAATAATGTCTTCTTATAACATTGAATTCTTTATTAAAAATATAAAGATATACTCGTGTTGCGTTAATGAATTCACCAATATCTCTAAGTGAATCAATTATTGCTTGATTAAATTCATATATACCTACAAATCTAGATACAATTTTAGTAATAATCGCCTTTAATTTAGATATCTTTTTTAATTCAGTTTCTATTTTTTTCCTTTCTGTTATATTCTCACAAATAATTTGATAAAATGTTTCATCGCCAATATCAACTATTGATGATTGCAAATTAACCCAGATGAGGCTACCGTTTTTTTGATAAAGTTGGATTTCTAATGGAGAAAAAATTTTACCTCTTTCTTCTTTTTTCAGTCTTTTAAGAACATCTACTAAATAATCTTTATGTATTATTGAAAGATCTACAAATTTTCTTCCCATTAGTTCCTCTTTTGTATATCCTAAGGTTTCCTCTAGAACAGGATTGAAGTCAACTAAAGTTCCATTAGGATCAATTAAAAGAATAGAATAGGGTGAATTTTCGAACAGATGTCGAAATTTTATTTCAGAATGCCTTAATTTTATTTCTGCGTCCACTCTCTTACTAATATCTCGAATTATGTATTGGATAAAAACTTGTCCCCCCATCTGTAATTCATTCATACTAACTTCGACCGGAATAAGATTACCTGAACTATCTATCACCTCTAATCTTAAAGGAAATGGAAAATTAGATTCATCAAATACTTTTTCATTAAACTCTATATTAATTATATCACTTAATATTTGACTTGAATGCAAACCAATAAAATCCTCGAATGGTCGTTGAAATAAAGACTCCGCTTCTTTATTCACATCCATTATTATTCCTGAATTTTTATCAATTATTATAATAGCATCTCGAGCGGCTTTAAATAAAGCCTCATAACGTAATTCAGCTATTTTTAATGCTTCAATTGAAGGTCTATACAATTCAATTTGATTAATTATTGTAGCATGAATAAATTCAAGAATGTATATAATTTCATTTTTATCTAAATAATTTTCTTTTACTTCACCGAATTGTTGGACAATGAAAGAACTAAATTGGTTAATAATATTTTTAGGTATCTTTTCATTGTAATAAATCATTAAGCATAATGGTAATACACCACCTCTTATACTCACATCTTCAACAGAATCAAAATAAATTGCTGCATTTGCATTTAAATGGGGAATAGGAAGAATTACTGATGCTGGTTTAAACTGATCACCTCCAAAAATAAACTGTGATATTGAAAAACTTTTTACAGCAATCAATTCGGGATTCTCAAAAGCATCATCAGGATAAACTGCATCGATTTTAATCCCTAAATTTTCATCCCAACGACAAAAAATTATCCCAACATCTTTTCTGGGGGTATATTGCTCAACTCTCTCAGCAATTTTAAGGGTAAGCCAATTAAAAGCCTCATCAATGTTTATATTTTTAATTGCACTTGTTAAAAATGATTTAATTGGTCTTTTTCCCAATTTCTTCACTCCCATAGCTTCTTCTAATTCATTTATATCTTGCTTTTTTAAATCAACCTTATTAAAAAGAATAAGTAATGGTAATTCACTCAATTCGGGGTTCCCCGCAATTTCATGTAGTAGTTCACGGGCAAATGAAAATTTTATTTTATCCATAACATCTAATACAAAAATTAATCCATCTTGATTTTTTAGATAAGGTTTCCATAAGTCTTTAGCTCTATATTTCCCTGGTATATCATATGTCAATAGGGATATGTTATTAACTAAAATTCTGGAAATATCTACATTAATAGTTGGAAATGTTGTCTTTGAGACGGATTTTCTTCTTGTTCTTATTATTGTCGTTTTTCCTGCCAAGGAAAGCCCAAAAATTAATATTTTTGCCTCTTTTTGTTCAAAAATGACATCTTCTTCTGGAAAAGAAGTATAAAATGTATTAAGTAATTTTTTTATTTCTTCTAGTTTAATAGGATCTCCCTTGTCAATTCTAGAGTCTACATAAAAACCTTTATACGCATCTTCGATTTTTCTGAATTCCTCAACAAATTTCTCTAGAAACTCTTCTGCGTATGTAGTTTTTATTTTAGATTTGCTATCAATAATTAATGAAATTAAAAGACGCTCCTTTTTTGTTTTTGAGTATTCACTCGGAATATCAAAGATTAGATTAGCTGTATTAAAAGTTCCAAAAGTATGTTTAAAAAAACCATTTTCATAGAGATCTATCAAAATAGGAACCTGTTTAATATCATCTCTTTGAATATTTTCAGGCGATTTCAAAAAAATATAAGGAGGAAAATAAGGATTCCGATGACTTAAGATTAAAATTCTCATATATAAGTATCCTCTAATCAATAATAATGTTTTAAAACCTATTACTACATAATCAAATTATATTGTAAAAAAATATATGGGTATAATATCTGCGTTAGTGTAGACATTAATGCATTTAAGTTTAAAGTACCGAACTTAATTATATAATAATAAAACAATAATAAAAATTTGAATTAAAAAATGTTTTAAATTTCTAGTTGATTCTTCATCTAAAAAAATATTAATTCAATTTATTTAGAAAAAATATAAACATAAACCTCTATAGTACCTGTTCTAAATAAATTGAACGTAAGAAATCAAAAAAGAAATTACATTTTAAAAGGAGAACTACTGCTCTTATAAATATCAAAATAAATTTATATATGATCGTCGCTATTAAACAACTTAACTATTTTAAGATAAGTGAGTATATACATGAAGAAATTCAAAATTAAATTAAAAAATAATGGTAAAATGAAATTTTCTCTGATAATAATATTTACAATGGCATTGTTCATAATCCCTAATGTATTTATTGGAACTCAAAAAAATATCAAAATATCTGATGAAGAAAATTTTATTAATAAAGTGTATTTACCACCTACACCAAAATATTCCTCTGTTTATTACGAAGATACTACTGGAGACGCGAATGGTGTCTATGTGGATGGAAATTATGCTTATATAGCCGCTGGTAGTTCAGGTTTAGCAGTTATTGATATTTCAGACCCAACTAACCCAGGAACCCCAATTTATGAAAATACAACAGGAACCGCGGAAGATATTTACGTGAGTGGTAACTATGCCTATATAGCGGACGGTACTTCAGGATTAGCAGTTATTGATATATCTAACCCAGTAAGTCCAGGAACTCCGATTTATGAAGATACGGATGGCTATGGATATGACATTTACGTAAGTGGAGATTATGCTTATTTGGCAGATTTTGATTTGGGATTAGCTATTATGGATATATCTGACCCAACAAATCCTGATTTACCCGTTCATGAAGATACGAGTGGAAGTGCTACAGGAGTTTATGTGGATGGAGATTATGCTTATGTGGCAGACGCTGGTTCCGGATTAGCAGTCATTAATATATCTAATCCAAATAGTCCAGAAGCTGTAATCTACGAAGATACGACTGGAAGTGCTATAGGAGTTTATGTGGATGGAAATTATGCTTATTTGGCAGATTCTAGTTCTGGATTAGCAGTTATTGATATTTCGGAGCCAACTAACCCAGAAACACCTGTTTATGAAGCCTCGAATTATGATACATATGATGTTTGTGTAGATGGAGATTATGCTTATGTTGCATCTGGAGAATCAGGTTTAGCAGTTTTTAATATCTCTGATCCGACTAACCCTGTAACTCCCTTATACGAAGAAACAAGTGGAAATGCTAATAGTGTATTTATCAGCGGAAATTATGCCTTTGTAGCGGATGGAGAATCAGGTTTGGCAGTTATTGACATTTCCAATCCTATAAATCCAGAAACACCCATTTTTGAAGACACGGATGATGCTGCTTTTGGTCTCTGCCTTAGAGGAGATTATGCTTATGTTTCCTCTGGTAATGCGGGTTTGGCAGTTATTGACATATCTAATCCAAATGATCCAGACCTTTTAGGTTATGTTGATACGGATGGACGCCAACGTGATGTCTATGTGAGTGGGGATTATGCTTATGTAGCGGATTTCGATCAAGGATTAGTAGTCATCGATATATCCGATCCAACCAATCCAGGACCACTAGCTTACATTACGGGTCCATTGGGACATGACGCTAATGGAATTTGTATAAGTGGGGATTATGCGTATGTAGCCGCAGGTAGTTCGGGCTTAGCAATTTATGATATTTCCAATCCCATTAGCATAGGAGGACCTCTCTATCAAGATACAAGCGCATATTCTGGTGATGTCTACATAAGTGGAGATTATGCTTATGTAGCAGATTATAATAGTTTGGCGATTATTGATATATCTAACCCTACTTCTCCGGGAACACCAATCTATGAACCTGTAACTGGAGCTGCACGTGGTGTTTACGTGAGTGGAGATTATGCCTACGTAGGTTGTAGTGATTCTGGATTAGCGGTTATTGATATTTCTAATCCAACTAATCCAGGAACTCCAGTCTATGAACCTGTAACTGATTATGCACGTAGGGTTTATGTGAGTGGAGATTATGCATATATAGCTAGTAGTTATGATGGCTTAGCAGTATTTGATATTTCCGACCCAACTGATCCAGAAACTCCAATCTATGAAAATACGAGTAATGAAGCATTCGACGTTGAAGTAAAGGGAGATTATGCTTATGTAGCAGATGGAGGTGCGGGATTAGCGGTTATTAAAATCCGGAACAGAGTTGACATGATCGATCCGATAATCACAGCAGCCACCAGCGATTTTTCCGTTGATTTAGGTTATACAGGGGTAAATATATCATGGACAGCAACAGATACTAACCCTGATACTTATACAATTCAACTTGAGGGAACGGGAACAGTAGTTAGTCCAACATTATGGTCAAGTGGTACTGCTGTTACTTATGATGTTCCCGATGGATTAACTGCTGGTGAATACAACTATACAATCTCTTTTTCTGATGATGCTGATAATCTTGCTACTGATACAATTACCATGACTGTGGTGGAACCTGGAGGTGGAATTCCTTTTAGCAACTTTTTTATAGTTTTCCTAATCATCGGAATAATTTCATTAGTAATTGTTCAGAAACGGAAAAAATCAAATTCTATATAATTGAGACTTATCTTTTTTTTTATATTTACTTGTTTTTTATTATAATAAATTGGAAAAATACAACTCTTGGAATCCAATCCAATCTTTATAATAGTACAAATTAAAAGAATGAGCTATTAGGAAAAAGAAGCAAATTAAATTTGGTTTGATTTCTCATCCAATATTATTTTAATAACTTTTTTAAAAACCTCATAAGGTTGAGCACCAAAAATTAGTCTATTTTCAATAATAAAAGCAGGAACACCATTTATTCCAATTCTCCTTATTTCATTTAAAGATTTTTGTAAAATTTCAAAAGGCTCATCTGTATGTAAATAGAGATCTATTTCATTTTTGTCTAGTCCTATCGATTCAGCAAGATCTAATAATAAATCTATGCTTCCAATATCTTTTCCTTCAAACCAGTAAGCTTCTAGTACTAACTTATGAAATTCTTCAAATTTCCCTTTTTTTCGAGCAAATTCAGAAATAAAAAGAGCCAATCGCGAATTTGGTAAAAAATCTGAAAACTTAAGTGTTAAGTCATCCTCATCTGCAAGACGTTTGATATGGGCACGTAATCCTTCTAAATATTCCTTATTAACCGCCATTTCTTCTTTTAGAGTCCCCCAAGCTGGAGTTTCAGGATGAATTTCAAAGGGTCTCCACTCAACAGCAAGATTGTACTCTTTTTTAAGCTTTTCTATTCGATGATATCCGATATAGCAAAATGGACAAATATAATCTGAATAAGCAATAACTTTTAACTTTGTTTGACTCATATCTGTTGTTATAAAAAAGAACAATCTTATATATTTTTTTAATATAAAAATTAGTCAATGTTTTATAATTTGATTAATCCAGTCATAGATATTAATTCTCAAAAATAAATAGTCATTATTTCAAGAAGATTAGGTGATTTCACATCAAAGTCTAATTATTACAGTCATTAATTCACGTAAGGAAATATTTTTATTAAATTGTTCAATTAAAAAAATGTGTCATTTTTAAATTTAAAATAGATTTATATTATTTATCTGTAAAAAAGGTGAAACCATCATAGATATATGCCAATCTTGTGGAGAATCAAAACCCACTACTAATGTTCAAGAGGAATTTCCCCTCATATTTATTAGTGATAATCCCCCAACTAGTTATCTAATATGTGAAACTTGTAAAAGAAAATTAAAAAAATATGGTTATCTTATCTCTAAAGATGGGGAATGTACCGCATTTATCGAAACTTAAATAAATGAATTAAATCTTGAAATAACTGAATAACACAATAAGAATATCCCGATCAAATAAGAGTAAATAACACATTGAAAGAAATATTAAACACGGAAAAGGGAGAACGTCTCTTGAAGGTAGACAGTGGAAGTGGTATATTATTTCACTTGATGGCAAAAAACCTATCCACTAAAGGATTTATTATAGGGATGATTGGATTTCTCTCTACAAAATAAAATAAATCAATTTTAAAATTACATAATTTTTTAAGTAAAAAATATCCTAAATTAGTGATATTAAATATTGAGTTTGCTATAATAAAAGGATAGCTCTTTATTTTATAAATAGAATTTTTATAATTCTTACTTTTACTATTATTATTTAATACAATAAGTTAAGTCAAGTTATTTTGTAATTTACAATTTTAAGGTGAAGGAATATAAGATATGTAGAATTAGGAAAAACGGGAGAAAAAATACCTGTTTTAGGACAAGGTCTTTGGGGTATATCACGGTTAAAAGGTATTTTTAAGGGTCCAAAATATTTCGAGAAAATTAAATCAGCTTTGAGAAAAGGTATTGAATTAGAAATGACACATTTAGATACTGCAGAATTTTATGGTTGGGGTAAAGCAGAAAAAGTATTAGGAGATTTGATTAAAGATTATTCTCGTGATGATTTATTTATCACTTCCAAACTATTTCCATATCACTATAGTAAGAGAACTATGAAAAAAGCAGCTAATAAGAGTTTAAAAAGATTAGGAATAGATTATTTAGATCTCTATTTAATCCATTGGCCTTCAAAATTTATATCAATTAGAAAAGAAATGAATGTTCTTGAGAGTTTGATTAAGGAAGGAAAGACAAGGTATATTGGAGTGAGTAATTTTAGGATCAAACAATTTGAAAAAGCCCAAGAATCTCTTAAAAAAGAGGAACTAGTTAATAATCAACTCCACATTAATCTAACTAATCAAAGATACATCCATAATTCTCTCTCTTATTATCAAAAAAATGGAATCACAATAACAGCTTATAGCCCACTTGGGCATCGTGGTTATACAAAAATATCTAATGAATTAAGAGAAACATTGGAAGAATTAGCTAAAAAACATAATGCTACAATACAGCAAATTGCTATTGCATGGCTTATAAATCATAAAAACGTAATTTCTATACCTAAAGCATTCAATAAAAAACATGTTGAAGATAATGCAAAAGCAGCAGAAATTTCTCTTTTACAAGAAGATTTAGAGAAATTATATAAATTTGATTAGCTTTTATTTCCCTCTCTTTATTTATCCTTTTGAAAATGATGCGAGATGGACTCAAATAGCTAGGAGTCAAATACATTATTTAAAAGATGATGTGAGAACCGTCCTTGAATATGCGAATTATGAACTAGTTGCCGAAGCATATAGTGCTAAAGGTTTTTACATTAAATCTTTGGAAAATAAGGACACAATTTTTCAGGAAGCCTTAAATATATCCTAAAATGGTTCTCCTGTTCTAATTAATGCGTTAATTGGAAAAACCGATTTCATAAAAGATTCAATATCTATGTAAACAATTAAAATTGAATTTTTAAATCATTTTCCCTAATTTTATAATAGATTTATTTCTATATAACCAATATAATTTAATCATTTATAGAAATTAGAAACAAGCTTTTTTAATTCAATAAAATTAACTATCTACAAAACTTTGGTTGAAAATAAAAAATGATAATAAAACCTTCAGATGAATATTTGGAATTATTAAACAAAGCGGTTGCTAGAGAACTTGAAGTATCTGCCCAATATATTTTACAGCATACAAAAATGGAAAAGCTTTTAAGAAAAGTTATCAGAGAAAATTATTTGTTAGATGAAACGACATATGATATAATAGGAAAATTGCTAAAAGAATTAGCAATAGAAGAAATGAAACATTTAGCTCAAATAATGGAAAGAATTTATTTATTAGGAGGAACTGCTACAACTAAACCGGATAAAATCGTAATAGGGAATAGTTTGAGAGAATTTATCGAGCTCGGTTTAAAAGCAGAACAAGAAGCCCTTGAGCTATACCGATTAGTAATAAACGAAGCAAAAAAAGTAGGAGACATTAAGACTTGGCGTTTATTTACAGAGATTTATCGTCAAGAAGAAGAACATTTGATTAAATTTCAAGATTTTCAAGAAATTGAAGAGGAACCTGATTTGGGTGAAACACCTGAATCTGAATGGAGGAAAATTTTTAATCCAGAATATATTACCTTATTAAATAAAGCACTTGCCTCAGAGATTTCTGCAATTATCCAATATACAAACCAACATGAAAAAGCAGAAGGACTTGAAGAAATGAGAAAGTTAAAGTCTTCTTTGGAAGTAGTAAGGGAAAAAAATAAAGCTAAGATTATATCCGAACTCTTAAAGAAAGTATTCATGCAGGAAATGGAACATATGGAAAAAATCTCTGAAAGGATTTTTGAAATTGATCGAGAAGCACTTGCCCAAGTAGATCCATTACCTGAAATTGGAAATTCTGTTAATGATTTCATTGAATTAGACCGTGCTGCAGAAGATTATGCAATTAGATTATATCGAACAATAATTGCAGAAGCTAATAAATTAGGAGATATTAAGACAAAAGTGCTATTTGAGGAAATTATCCAACAAGAAGAAGAACACTATTGGGATTTTGATGATTTTTTACCGTAATAATATAATATGTTTATTATTTTCTGTTTCATCAAATATCAATAAAAATTCAATCTTTTTATTTTTTTAAAATCTAAGATTATACTTATCCCTTAAATTACAATTTAGATTAATTTTCATTATTTTTACTATTTTAACAAAATTATGATTGAAATTTTTCTTTAAAAAATAATGAGATTAAATCAAAATAAAATTATCAGTTTTAATTATAAAATCAATCAAAATCATCTATAAATTTTATAAATTATTATCATTTCGTTTTAAAATTCCATTTAAGTTAGTATATTGAAAATAAATTTTTAAAAGAATTTGGAGGAAAATTAATGTCATCACAAGTAATTGATAATTATAGACAATGGGTATTAGATAATTTCAGTGATACTCTACCAGGTAAGTGGAAAAAATTTCCTAATGAAATACAGATTCAAAATACATTAGAATCGGTAAAGAAAAGAAATATTGACGTCAATTTTGTAAAAGATAAAGAAGAAGCGTTAGAAAAGATCAAAGAACTAATTCCAGACAATTCATCTGTTATGACAGGATCTTCTACGACGTTATATCAGATTGGATTTATGAGATATTATTTATTAGAAAAAAATCCTTGGATTTGCTTAGGTCCAGAAATTTATCAAGAGGAAGATCAAGAAAAGAGAATAAATCTTCAAAGAAGATCAGAAATCGCAGATTATTTTATAGCTAGTGTAAATGCAATTGCAGAAAGTGGACAATTAGTTGCTACCGACGCATCAGGATCAAGAGTTTCAGCCTATCCCTATGCTGCTAAAAATATAATTCTTGTTGCGGGAGTTCAAAAAATAACGAAAACTTTAGAAGAAGCAATGGAAAGAATTAGAGAATATGTTTATCCTTTGGAAGATAAAAGAGCAATGAAAGCTTACGGGATTCCATCAACAATTGGAAAATGGGTTATTATTGAGAAAGAAAAACAAGATCACCGTATTAAATTAATTCTAGTAAATGAAGAATTAGGATTTTAGTCATAAATTTAAAACTCTATGAAGATTTTCATATTGAAACAATTAATAGAAAAGAGATGATCTTTTACTTTACTCATTATGCAAAAGCATTCAAATATTCATATAATAAGAATTAGTTAGTATTGCTTATAAAAAAAATAAAATAGCCTTTCATAAACATCGAAAGTTATTATCAAATTATTCCATTAATAATTTAATGTCTTTTAAGCTATTTCGTATTGTTACTTTTTATTTTTTATTTTAAAATATATAAAAATTGTTATTTAATTTATGTAGGGCAATTATAATAGCTAATATTTTATAATCTATAGATAAATAAATTTAACTATACACTTCATAGTTAAGGCAAATTTGATTAAAATAAATTAAATCTATGAAAATATCTAATTTTAAAAATCTCAAAAGAAATATTAGTGAATATGATGGAAAATTATAGTTATAAATATTTAATCATTGGAGGAGGAATGACTGCTGATGCAGCAGCTCGCAGTATACGAGAAATTGATCCCAATGGGACTATTGGGCTAATTGGTGATGACAACGATCCTCCTTATGCACGTCCTCCACTTTCTAAAGCGCTTTGGACAGGTGATGAAGCACTTGAAGATATTGATTTGGAGACCAGCGAAACTAATCTTACTATGCATCTTAGTCGGACAGTGACTAAAATTGATCGCCATAATAAAAAAGTTATAGATGAGAAAGGAATTAAATACAGTTATGAGAAGCTCTTAATTGCAACAGGTGGCACTCCTAAAAAACTCCCTAAAGTTGAAGAAGAAGGAATAATATATTACCGTACACTCTCAGATTATAAGAATTTAAAAAAACTTGTTGATCAAAATAAAACATTCGGAGTTCTCGGTGGTGGATTCATTGGATCAGAAATAGCCGCAGCAATTAAAATCTTTAAACCAGATGCAGAAGTTACAATGATTTTTCCAGAGACAGGGATTGGCGCTTTAATTTTTCCAAAAAAATTAAGTAATCATTTAAATAAGTATTACCAGGAAAAAAATATTACAGTTATGGTTGAAGAACTGGTAACTAGCATTAAAAAACTAGATAAAGGATATTTGGTTGAAACTATAAGTGACAAAAAGCTTAAGTTTGATACTGTAATTGCGGGATTAGGAATTACACCTAATATAAAAATTGCAGAAGAAGCAAATTTAGAGGTTAAAAATGGAATTCTAGTAAATCAATACCTTCAGACAAATGACCCTGATATTTTTGCTGCTGGGGATGTTGCATTATATCATAATCCCTCACTAGATACATATATTCGTGTTGAACATGAAGATAACGCTCTTATGATGGGAGAGCTAGCAGGTCAAAATATGACAGGAAAAAAAAATTCATTTGATCATCTATCCTTATTTTACTCTGACTTATTTGACTATGGTTATGAAGCAGTGGGAATTTTAAATTCTAATTTATACATGGTAGAAGATTGGATAGACCCATTAGAAGAAGGTATTGTTTATTACTTAAAGGAGGGACGGATTCAAGGAATCCTCTTATGGAACGTGTGGGAAAAAGTTGAAGAAGCTCGAAAATTAATTACGGAATCAGGACCATTCACACCTGAGGATTTAAAAGGACGAATTAAATAATCATTTTATTTTTCTTCTTTTATATTATTTATTAATTGAACAAGCAAATAATTTTTTTAAAGATCGCCTTGATTCCCCAGAACCTTTTGTAAATTTAAGGAAAATGTGACAGACCGAAAAAAGAAGTTATAAAAGAGATTTATTCTGAGATTTTAGATAATATCCGATTTTTTATCAGCAATAAAGTAAATTTTTTTGAATAGACATTGGAAAATTGTTTAAATTGTCAAAAATTAAAGCCTAATGAAAGTTCATATGTAAATCTGCTATATTGAGTACCTTTAGATAAATTAATATTTATAGATTTATTATGAATAAACAAAAAAAAATAAACCGATGAATTAATGATAGTTTCAAGAAATTATTTATTGATGATTCTTGATGAAGAAAAAGGAAAGCGATATTCGAGAGCTTCTACTGCAAAAGATCTTGGTCTAGCAGGTGCCTTTTTAATGGACTTTTTTCTTAAAGGTAAAATTTCAATCGAAAAAAAAAGAGTAAAAGTTATTGATTCAAGTACAACTGGAGATGAAATTCTGGATGAAATTTTTGACATTATAAAGACTTCAAAAAAAGTGCGAAAGGTAATGGATTGGATCGAAAAACTGGCAAGAAAACATAAAACGTATTCACAAGCTTTTTATAAGAGATTAGAAGAACAGGGAATACTAACAATTAAAGAGAAGAAGATTCTAGAAATCTTTTCAACACATCGTTTTTATCTGCAAAGACCTGAAGTAAAAACGATATTATTAGAACAGATTGAAAACACAATAATGCACAATATGAGACCTGGAGCAGATTTAATATGTCTGCTAAGTTTATTGAAAGTAAGTAATTTGATTAAGATATATATTGCAAAACATTATCGAAAACTGGCTAAAAGTAAGATTGATGAATTAATTCAATCTGAAATCTTAGATGAGGGTACTCGTGAAATGATCCTCGTTATAATCAAATCAGTCCAAGATATTATTGCTGCGAGAGTAGCTGCAGTTACTGCTGCTGCTATGTAATTTTTTTATTATTCTTATATGTTATTTATTGCCTGATTGACTTCGATTTGTAGAAATTGGTGTTATTAAGATTCAGGGAGATGTAAATGAATTTAATGTAACCATTTTCTTCGTTGTTACCTGTTTTTACTTTAAGATTTTTGCGTAAAATAATCTATAAATAATAAAGATATGGCTAATCCAAGATATTTAGAGATGGAAGGACAAATAAAACGTGAAACTGCGAAAGCTTTTAAAATTTTACAAACTGAATTTATCTAAATCATTATTTATTTTTGATAAATCAGTTAGTTGCTTTTAAAAAAGATGATAATTTTTTACCATATGTAGTAAATAGGTGTAGTAGATTCTAGGGATTCATAGACACCATCTTCCTTTATGTAGTAAATAGGTGTAGTAGATTCTAGGGATTCATAGATACCCTCACCCTTTATGTAGAATTTAGGGATTATAGATGTTCGAGATTCTTGGATACATTCACCCATTACGAAGTATTTAGGAGTTGTTGATTCTCGAGATTCGTAAATTGCCATACCGTTATAACTCATAATTGGTTATAAGGATTAGTATGTATTAAAACTTCTTTATTTGATTAAAAATAAAGGTTTATGTTCTATAAAGACGAACTGATTAGAACTTAAACTTTTTTATTCTCATATCTATATAATCAGTAGAATAATGGTCAAAATTAAAGCAACACTTATAAAAAAATTAGAGTTAAGGATTACTTTTTCTTTTCTCTACGACATTTTTCAAATACTTTCAAAATATAATTCTAAATTGATGCTTTCTGTAAACGCAATGCATTTAAAAACAAATTAGGATTAAAATAATTTTATTAGGATATAGAAATTCATTTTAATAGTGTGATTGCTTATGCCTAAAAAAATATATAAAGGAACTATTGAATCAACAATGGTTGGTCCATTATATGCTAGAGCTAAGTATGGAGCGCTTTATCCTGAAATTTTAAAAGATCCTCAAGCGGAGGTTATGCTTGAAAAAGTATATGACATGTATCCTGACCAGCAAGAAGAATTTTTAATGATGGAAAAATTTATGGATGAATTTGCGAGTTTAAATTTTCTTTATCGTGCAAAAAAATTCGATGATGAGATCCGGGAATTTAAGGTGATTCACCCTTCCGCTTCAATCATCAATTTAGGGTGTGGACTTGATACGACAAATTTACGTATTGGAGATAATGATTTGAGATGGTATCAAATAGATTTACCGGAAGGTATTGTCTTTCGTGAAAAATTGATATCACCTGTACCTAACTCAAAAAATATTGCCAAATCAATTTTTGACTATAACTGGTTCGATGATGTTGAATTCAATGCAGAGAAGGGGGTATTAATATTTGCTGCTGGATTATTGAATTATTTTCAAGAAGATCAATTAAGAGAACTCTGCAATAAGTTAGCAAACCATTTTAGAGGGGGAACTTTTTTATTCGATTTACCTTCAGCATTATTAAAAAGAATAATTAATAGAAAATATAAAAAATTAGGATTTGAAGGAGCAAACCACGAATTTGGATTAGGAAATCCTAAACAAGTACTAAATTGGTCTATGAACATAAAAACACTCTCTTACACTATTTTCTTTAAGGGAATAAGACCGAATCCAAAATGGAACAAAAAATCCCGTTTTTTGATGAAAGTTTTTCGGATTTTAAAATTTTATAAACTTGTGAAGTTAGAATTTAAATGATTTAGCAAATATTTAATTATTTAGGCATTCTTAAGCGTTAATATTTAGAACTATTGTATCTCTTTTTAGTTCTTTCTTTATCTCTAAGATTAAATTATTACTGTTGTTAATTTTCTTTAAATTACATAATTTTAAATTGATAGATTCGTTATGGTTCATGGTATAATAATATAAAGAATTGAAATTAACTTTCTAGAATTTCAATTTTGATGTAAAATCATCGAGATAGAGGGATATTTTATATTGGAACTTGATATAACACCTATAGATTATGAAACTCTTGTTTATAACGTAATGATAGATTTACCTTCAATATATTCAGTAGTTATAGTTGAAGATGAATATGAGATTGCATATTCTACAGATAATTGGGATATTAGTACAGATATACCAAATATTTGTTCAATTTGGGAATCCATGAAGGCTCCATTTTTAATGGTGTTTGGAGTAAAATTTACAATATTAGAATGTGAGATTGATAGTATGGTTGCTACGTCTCTCCTCGGAAAGGGGCATATTGTAGGTGTAAAAGATGAAGAAAGGAAAATCATTGCATATGTTGCGCCAGATGGAGATAAAAAAGCAGCAATTGTTGAACTGTCACGGATTTTAAGCACTCTCAGTTCTAAAGAGCCATATATGGACAAAAATACTCAATTTAATACAGAAGATATAGTTACAAGCGAAAAAGAAGAAAATTATGGAGATCCGCTTTTAAAAAATGAAATTTTAACCTTTTTAAATTGGATTAAAAATCCCGATGGACTTCAAGGTTATATTAATTATGCTCTTCAACAAAATAATGTTCAAACAATATCTGAGTTAGCTAAAATCTATTCTGAATTAATTGACATATTCAATAGCTAATTAAAATCTAATATTACTTAATTTCTTTAAATAACTTTTTAGATCACTTTAAATCCTCTTCCATTTCCGGTATAGTTAAAGAAGGGGCTTGAATTTCAAACTAAGCTTATTTTGAGAATAGAGAGTTACTAGAAGAGTTTTTTTAAAAATAAATTTATGCAATAACAACAAGAGCACCTAATACATGACAAAGAATCCCCCACCAAATTGTATTAGTCCATTTAGCTAAAAGCGAAAGATATATTCCAAAGAATACCGCGCCAATAACTAATCCCAAAATATTGGAATTTGAGGACAGACTTCCTGAAGCAAAGTGAAACACCGAATACCAGAATGTAGAATATATAATTCTCATGAAATTCTTATTTGGATATAGCTCCATATATGCTCCACGCCATAATATTTCCTCAAAGATTCCATTTCCAAATGCAGTTATCACCAGAAGAATCGTAGTTACTAAATTTGTTGTCTTATATTCTGCTACTCCCGAAAAGAACTTGCCAATAAACGTAATAAGTATGGGAATTAGAATAAAAGGAATTATTTTTAGTTTCAATCTTTGAGGAGAACTTATCTTTTTAATCTTTTTAATACCAATTAACCATGTTGAAAACAACAATCCACATAACATCCAATATACGAATAAACCCAAATACCATCCAAATTCACGTCCGAAAATTAAACCAAATAGTTGATAAATGAGAAACATGACTAACATCAAAACTGGAGGTCCAATGACTCCAACTATTAATTTGGTTTTTTGGTTTGATTGTTCATTTACGTCCTGTGAATCAATATTTTCTTTCAAATTTTCAATTTTCAGTTCATTCATTTTAAATCCCAAGATCTTACAGATTCTCAACTTGATATATGTCCTTGTTTACTCATAATCGAATTAATATTACAAAAAGTTAAACTAAACCTTACTATCTTTACCCATCTTGGTGGAATAAATAATGAAAAAGTGATAATTTTTTCAAAGGAGTGAAAAAAAAATAAGAAGAATTTATTAAAAATCTTCTAAAACGAAATCTTTTTACCTTTGAAATGCAAATTATTGTTCATTTTTTTGTTGATCGGGACATAAACAAGGATGTGAGCGAACATTAATAGAATATGGGTTTGAAGATTCGTTTATCTTTAGGGTACTTGTTAATTCCTTCAATTTCTGCATCACCTGATACATCCAATCTGCTAATTTTACATTTAGAGGGGAATCATAAAACGGGATATGTGGCTTTATATCGACCACTGGTGTATTATCTATGGCATCTAAGCCATCCACAAATAAAATTGCTCCTTTTCTTTTGATTAGCTTAACAGTTGTTTTACAAATGGGATTTGGTCTTACAGGAGATCGTGTGGCAAATATTCCCTTAATTGGTATTTCCTTTAATCCTGCGGGATGCACTCTTTTAATTTGGCGCGCATTATTAGGAACTTTATGAGTCCAAAACAATACAACGATATGAGAAAAATCTTCAATCCCATCTAAACACTCTACATATTCTTTATTTATTATAATCTCAGATTTTTTCAAATCAGTTCCTTGCCTTGAGGCTACATCAAAATCTAATTTTATGTCCTTATTTGAGTATTTTAGGACTTCCTTATCTGCGGTACTCTTTACGATACCAATTGGCCTTATTATATAATCAGACATAGTGTTATTCATTAAAATTTAATATTTCATACTATTTTGTAATTTAGTATTACTCTTATTATTTATAGATTATCATTTATAGAAGTATTTTTTCTTTCATTAATCACCACACTATTCTTTATATGATAAATTATATAATTGGATTTCGAAGAATTAGGTATAAAAATAACTTTTGATAGTATTCGTGAAAGATACATTCTATAAATTATCCGATTTTTAGTCTTTCATCGCATATAAGCCTATAACAAATAAGAGAAGAATTAATAACAAAAGTTCGTTTATAAGTAGTGATGTATTGATATGGAAGATATAAATAAGCTTTGGATAAAAAGAATTTATGAAAAATGTAGCGGATGCAGAAGATGTGAGATTGCTTGTTCTCTATATCATGAAGGGAAAATTTGGCCGGAAGCTTCAAGAATTAGAGTTTTCATGTTTGTTCCCGGAGTAGAAATACCTCATCTCTGCTTTCAATGTAATGATTACCCTTGTGTTGAGGCATGTCCCGAAGAAGCTCTATCCGTAGACGATCATACAGGAGCTGTAATCACTGACAAATCGAAATGTACCGCATGTGGAACATGTATTAATGCCTGTCCTGGAAGAGTACCCCATCTCCATCCTCAAGACGATTACATAGTGATTTGCGATTTATGTGGGGGAAAACCGAAATGTGTAGTTAGTTGTCAGGAAGGTAAGTGGGATACTTTGATTCTCTTAGAGGGTCAAGATATAGAAACCGAAAAAGTATCAGCAGAAACCCCTAAACAACTCGCACATGAAACTGCAAGAAAAATATTAGGGGAAAAAGCGACTGAAGAGGTGTATGAATGGTGAATGGATATGCAGGAAAATTTTTGGAAATAGATCTAACAAATCAAAAAGTTGAAGAAATCACATTTTCAAAGAAAATTCTTCAGGATTATATCGGAGGAAGGGGTTTAGGAGTAAAGATATTGTGGGATAGGCTTGGAGATAAGTGGGAGACGATTGATCCTCTAAGTCCTGAAAACATTTTACTCATGCTTACTGGTCCTTTTACAGGATATTTTCTTGGTGCTAGAATTTGCGTAACTGGAAAATCTCCTCAGGGCAATGGAATTATAGGTTCCACAGTCGCGGGAGAATTTGGTGTGGAATTAAAATGTGCAGGTTATGACGGAATAATTTTTACGGGAAAGGCTGAAAAACCGAGTTATGTATTTATTTGTGATGATACCATAGAGATTAAAGATGCTTCACATATATGGGGAAAAACTAGCAGAGAATCTATGCGTTACCTTGTAAAGGATTCGATTAACGATATCAAAAAGATTCATC
Source organism: Promethearchaeota archaeon (assembly GCA_019058245.1). Lineage (GTDB taxonomy): Archaea > Asgardarchaeota > Lokiarchaeia > Sigyniarchaeales > SOKP01 > Loki-b32. The sequence continues at coordinate 142,029 of JAHPZJ010000008.1, forward strand.
CTAATTATGGGGAATTTAAGGAACCTTCAGTTCTTTATATAGGTCCTGCGGGAGAAAATAAATCCAGAGTAGCGGCGGTAGAAGCAAAATATTCACACGCTGCTGGTTATGGAGGATACGGTGGTGTAATGGGCTCTAAAAACTTGAAAGCTGTGGTTGTAAAAGGTTTTGGTCCCTTACCAGACGTGGTTGATCAGGATAAAATACTCGAGCTATCGCAGGAATTTTCAAATAATTGTTTTAATATAGAATTTTTTAGACGTTGGGGTACAGGTTCGGGAGGCTATACGTTTGGTGCGGATTCAAGTTCAGAGCCAGTTAGAAATTGGCAGGAAGAATGGCATAATGAGAAAAGTTATAGAGGCGAAGAATTCGATAAATTTTGGGTAAAAAAATACTGGGGAGATTACGGTTGTCCTGTTACGTGTCTAAAGTTAGCGGCGCTGCGAGATGGAAAATATGCTGGGGCAATCTGCGATAATCCCGATTACGAGCTTGAAGCATTCCTGGGAACAAATTTGGGTATTTTTTCACCAGAACAGAATATTTATCTATCGTATCTAATAGAAGAATTAGGATTTTGTGGTATTCAAGGCGGTGCAATTTTAGGTTTTGCTGGAGAATTATTCCAAAGAGGTATCCTTTCAAAAGAAGATTTAGGAGGAATTAATCTTGAATGGGGAAATGTTGATGCATTTGCAGAATTAGCAAGAAAAATTGCTTTTAGAGAAGGTATTGGTGACATACTAGCAGAAGGTCTATATCGAGCAGCTTTGAAACTTGAAGAAATGAAAAAAATTGACGTTCTCAAATACGCTATTCATCTTAAAGGCATGGCAATCGGAGGTCACGGTCTTAAAAGCGGTAAAGATATGGTTACACGAACCTCAATTGGATATAGTGTGTCAGTTCAAGCAGGAGACCATACATCATCAGCATCTCTTCCTATTGATGAAGATGGAAGTGAATTATACTCTATTCTGAGCGATTCTGCAGTATATTGTTTCTTTACCACCTTTAACTTAGTTTTTGATCAAATTGCAAGTTTCTATCAAGCAGTTACAGGTTGGGAATTACCAAAAGAGAGCTGGTTCAGCGAAAAAGGTTTAAGAATTTTACATTTACAAAGGATTGTGGCACTGCTTGGAGGACCAGATGCTGTATGGAGGTCAAAACAAGATGATACTCTACCATCTAGATTTTGGGAACCTCTCCCATCGGGACCGTATAAAGGAGATTCAATAGATAAAAACACATTCGAGAAATTAAAATCTGAATATTATACAGCAGTAGGGTGGAATAATGATGGTGTACCCACTTCTGAAATATTACAAAAACTAGATTTAAAAGATGTTGAATTGAAGCTTAAAAAAGAGCATTTGTTATAATCTCAAAAGTAAATTCAGAGTCTAATTTCAATAAAAGTTCTCTTATTTTTCTAATTTTATATGATTTTTCAAGATAATCTCATCTAATAATTTTACGAGTTTTAGGAGTTATTCCCGTTTTATTAAGGATTTACGCTTTTCTGGATAAGCTATTTCAGGTCGTTTTATAATAAAAGATTCATCAAGATCTTTAGCCATACGAATCGCAATCTCATATGGAATACCCATTGATAAGTAATTCAGGGGAAACCAATAATTTCCAGTAGGATCAGTTGGTCCAATAATAATACTACCCTTTGGACCATTTGCTGCCATTCCTGCGGGATATGTTACAAAAGAAGAACAGGAAGGTCCCCATGGTAATTGAATTGTAAATGAGTCTTTTGGCCGAAAATGCGCCAATGAGCATAAATTCCTTATTTGCTCAGAATTTCCAAAACAAAGGAACGATTTTACATCAAAATCCAGTTCATCTACAGATTCACATTTTCGAATTACAATGTAATTACTGAGTGGTGTAATTCTGCCAACTGAATTTAATTGCTTTTCAGAGAGATCTGGATTCGCTATTAAATATTCAGCAGCTCCACCCCTAAAATCTTCTGAACCTGTAGACAAAAAATATTTTAACATCGGTAGAAAAGGCTTATATCCAAACCACGCTTGCCCCCCAGGACAGCACCCATCTAATACTCCATTTCCAATATACACCGAATTGATATTTTTATTAACTGATAAATCAAAAATCGCATTCGCGATACATCGATTTATTTCTTTTATGGGAACCGCACTCTCGGGAATTATCTCTGACCCATAAATGCATAATGGACTTGCTTTTAACCTACCTGCTTGAGTTAACTTGAGTCCAATTTCTCGAATTATTAAATTTTCCATAATTATCTATTTTTAATATTAATGACATATAAAGAATGTTGATATTTTGGATAAAACACCAAATATAGATTTAAAACCGTATATAAGTCAATTTGATTATTTGAAGATATATACAATAATACTTGAAACGGTTATGGTTTTAAATTAAAGAAAGAAGCTTCCTTTCACTCATTAAACCTAAATATCTTTTGATTATAAATTGTTGAAGAGAATCTCGAGAAATTATGTTTTTAAAGTATTTTTAAACAAGCAATCGTGAAATAACCGAATATCAAAAATTAACTACTAATAGAAGAATATTTATCTCC
>JAHPZJ010000009.1 GCA_019058245.1 Promethearchaeota archaeon
TTTCACGTTGTTTTATATCTTTTTAAATAATTCCTGAGTATTATCTATAAAAAATAACTTCATAACTTTAAATCTAGAATTGAATTAATTTTAGAATTATTATAACCATTAGGAGTTTAGAATTATATTTTATTGGTCAAAACAGAACTAAGAAGTAAAATAAAGCTTTAAAATTATTTCGGATTATTTAACTACAAAAAAATGATAAAAGTAAATTATTATGTGTGATTATTGTGCTTCTCATGGGGGGAAGTTAAGATGGTATTTAAATCCTGAGAATTACTCAGATCGTTTCCTTGATGATAAAAAAAGAATGAAAATTTTATATGATATAACGGGTTGGGGAATTGATCAATATCTTGATCATGCAACTAAGCTTTCTAAGAAAGCTAAAATTCCTATACTTGGAGGATTAGTTCGAAAAATAGGGAATTATATAGTACCAAACAAACATAGTGGTCAAGTTGTAAATTTAAGGGATGCTTTTAAGATAGTGGATCTGGCAGATAATCTTTGTATTTTAGATTGTGTGTGTAGGAAAAATATTCGAGGTTCAAAGGAAGGAGTCTGTATAAATTTTGGACCTATTAAAGAGCTCTTTCAAAAATTAAAACCAAGCGAAAAGATTGAAGTCATCACTCCAAATGAAGCTAAAGATTTGATTAAAAAATCAGATAAGCGAGGTTTTTACCATCAAGTTCTTTATGCAAAATTACCATATCCAGTTGTTTTATGTAATTGCGATTCTAATAGTTGTACTGCTTATAAATTAAGATTTAATTTTGGTATTGAGAGGGGAATGATGAAAGGTCATGAAGTAGGTATTTTAGATGAAAAAAAATGTGATGGATGCGAATATCAAAAAGCTCCTCTTTGCCTTCATTATTGTCAATTTGGAGCAATTAAATGGAATTCAAATGAAAGAATAATTCAAATAGATAAAAATATGTGTTTTGGGTGCGGTTTATGCGTTACCCATTGCCCTAAAGGTGCAATTTCATTACAAAAAAGAATTAATTTTCCGGAAATTAAACAAATGTGGTGATATTTTGAAGATTAAAATAAAAACTAAGAATTGTAAAGATCCGGATAGTTGTCTAAAATGTTTAGAAGTCTGTATTCCAGGTGTTTTTCTTCGAGTTTCAAAAAAAAAATTTAAGACAGATTTTGAGAGCCAAATTAAAATAAATGAAATGAGCCATAAAATTTCGGTTAGATTTATTGATTCATGCACATTATGTATGAATTGTGTTATAATTTGTCCTGAAAATGCCATAACGATTAAAAAATAATGATAATTTTCAGATTTCTTTGAATAATTTATTTAGTTCTTCTCTCCTCTTATCAAATAGAATTCTATTTTTTTTTATTATCAAGTTCCACAGCTGTTCTCTTTCTTGCTTGGAAGAATTTTCTAATTTCTCATATAATTTCTTAATTTCTTTCAAGAATAATATCCCCTTTAAGATTAAAGTCTAAAAAATGCGCCCTCCGGGAATTGAACCCGGGTCGCCAGGGTCACCTCTCTTGTCTATAAGAACCAGAGAATTGGCAACCTGGCATACTGACCACTATACTAAGAGCGCAAATTTAGTAATAATAAGAATATATTAAAAAATTAAAATTTAATTATTTAATGAATAGAATATAGTTTTATACAATTTCCGAAACAACTTGTTTAAGTAAATTATCATTGACAAATTCTTCTAATTCTCCTAAACTCTGTGGAAGCCCTTCTCTTACTCCTACTTCCATACATTCCAAGTAAGACATTGCTGTAGCTAATTTAGAGATCTTCTCTAAAGGAAAATTATTCAACATTGAAACTAAAATCCCTGTTAAAAAAGCATCTCCAGCCCCAGTAGTATCTGAGACTTGATCTTTTGTATTGTAGATGCCACTATTAATGATAATTTTACCATCTGATATTATTGAACCGTTAGGACCATCAGTAATAGAAATTAGTTTTATTCCCAAATCTAAGAAAGTTTTTATCATAAGTGTCTTTTTGTTTTCTCCTGTGAACTCTTGAGCTTCCTCGAGATTCATTGATACAACATTAGAATTAGAAATTAAGGTTTTTGCCCAGGTTGGGGCATTTTTTATAATTGACATACTAGGGGCCGCAAAAACTATCCCTCCATTGTCTTTTGTAAGAGTTATTGCTTTTTCAATAGCTTTACAAGCATGATCAGTCGTTAACGATGTCCAAGCGAATGCTTTAACTTGACTAAATAATTCTTCTTTAATATCTGATGGTTTCAATAAATTATTAGCCCCTTTATATGCAAGAATACTTCTATCTTTTCCCCATGGAGTTCGTAAAATTATTGATAGTGCCGTAATATCAGTATCAGTTTGAATTATTTGAGATAAATCGACTTTTCTTTTCTTTAAATCATTTAAACAAATATTTGCTGAAAAATCATTTCCCATCACTCCAATATATGTACTATTTAACCCAAGCATAGAACTATTTGCAGCGATATTAGCACCCGATCCTCCTGGAACAAATCTAACTTGTTTAACATTTAATTTCCGAGAATATTCTATTGCAGTATATTTTTTTATTATATCTTTATCAAATAATTCAAATCTTAGTATATCATCTATGTCAATCATAATATCTAATGTATTACTTCCGATTGTAATAATTTCTGGATTATTCAAAATACTCACTTATAGAAAATTAAAATTTTAATTATAGAATAAGTTGAAAATAGAAATAAGTCTTTTAATAATTTTCCAAAGAATTGGTGTTTAGAGAATTGAAAAAATTTCTTTAATTTTTGGATTTATCTAATTAATTCTTGAGGTTTTCTTTACTATTTTTAACAATTTTCCCCATTTTTTTTATCATTTGATGAGTAAGTTCAAGAAAAGCTTTTTCAACATTTTCTCCAGTTTTAGCAGAAGTTTCAATATAAATACATCCTTGTTTTTCTGCATATTGTTCCACTTCATTTTTATCTATAATTTGACCCGTTTCAGGTAATAAATCGGTTTTATTCCCTATTATTATACTAGGAATATCTGTATGTATGATACTATGCATTTCTGAAATCCATTCTTTCATATTAATAAATGTCCGGTGTCTTGTAAGATCAAAAACAACTAAGGCGCCAAATGCACCATCGTAGAAGCTTCGATGGAGAAATTTAAATTTCTCTTGTCCTCCAATATCCCATATATGGAGTTTTACAAATTTATCTGACTCATATTCTAAAGTTTTGGTGAGGAAATCTACACCAATCGTTAATTTATATTTTAGAGAGAATTCATCATGAACAAACCTATTTAGTAAACTAGTTTTACCGACTGCACCGGGTCCAATTATGATTACTTTGAAGCTATACTTCTCAGCCATTCTACTTTTTTTTTATATTTAAATCTATAATTAAATCTATAATTGTAAAATAAATTATTAAATTTAATCTAAAAGTAATATTTATAATGTTTTCCATTTATCTTCTTTTAAAAAAAGATATAGAATTATAATTGAAAATGAAAAATCATTTTGTCTTACCAATACAATGTGGTTATTTGTAGAAATTAAAAAAAAAACACTTATTATTCATCAGATTTCAATCGCTTCAATTCTTTTTCCAACTCTGCAATTTTCTCATCAGACGCCCCAGAAGCTGCACTTGGCAAAGCCACACCCATTTCTACTTGAATTTCAGCATCAATTTCTCCTAAAACATCACTTACATCTGAATCAGTAACTGCTGTATCAATACTAATACTATCCATACCTTCTGTCGCAATGTCTGCTGTTACAGCAAAATCTTCCATATCCATATCGATTTGGCTCATAATTTGAGTCATCTGTGGTACGGAAAGCTGAGTTTTTAAAGTCGATAGAGATTGGGCAATCCCTGTCATTATTTGTGATACATCTTTAACTGCAGTTGCTTGCTCCAATTTAAATTGTAATCCTTCTAAATTCGTTCGAAATTGTTCTATTGCTCTTGCTTGTTTTTTAACTTGAAGATAATTGCGTGCTTGAAATTTTGAACCATCTAAATCCCCCTGCTTTCTTAAATTTACGGCTTTATCTCTTGCGAGTTTTGCACTCATTTCTAATTTTTTTGTCTGTCTCATCAATCTTTTATTAAAGACTTTTAATTTAACTGAAGCAGAACGAATATTGTCTTTCCCTCTCTTACCACCTGAAAGCCATTTTGAGATATCTTTCAGAAAACCCATAATCATCAAAAATTATTAGTAATTGTATAATATATATAAAACTTCGGTCTTATATAATTATTTTTGGAGTCCAATAATTATATAGCCTAGGAGAAGAACTTACTCGTTATTTATTCAGCAAATTTGATATATAGAGATAAAATTATTAATTATACCAAATAATAAATTACATTAGCTATAAATAGTAAAAATATCTTGGTATAATTAATATGTCATCAGTTGATTCTAAACTTTATCAATTCGCAGTCCAGACTGCTAAGGAAGCAGTGGCTTTAGACAGTCAAGGTAAGTATAGACAAGCCATAAATAAATATCAACGTGCCGCAGAAATACTAATGCAATTCATGAAATATAATAAAAATCCTCAAATGAGGATGTTATGTCAAAAGAATATTGAAGAATATATGGAACGTGCTAAAATATTAAAATCTCAACTGGGGGGAGCTAGACCAAGAGGATCAAAACCAAGTGTAAGTTCAAATGAGTCTAGTAATGCTGATAAATCTGAAACAGGTGTATCATCAGAAGAACAAGAACTTATTGAAATGATATCAGGAACAATCGTTACAGAATCTCCTAATGTAAAATGGAATGATATCGCGGGATTAGAAAATGTTAAACAAGCCGTTAGAGAAGCGATAGTTTTGCCAATAGCAAAACCGGAATTATTTACGGGGGCGAGAAAACCTTGGTCTGGAATATTACTATTTGGGCCTCCTGGATGTGGTAAAACATTATTAGCGAAAGCAGCAGCAACCGAATGTAAAGCTACTTTTTTTAGTGCATCTTCAGCGGATTTATTAAGTAAATGGTTAGGAGAAAGTGAAAAATTAATTAGTTCCTTATTTAAAGTAGCAAGAATGAAAGCGCCGAGTTTGATATTTATGGACGAAATAGATTCTGTGGCTACAAAACGAGGAGAGGGTTCTGAGAGTGGTGGAGAACGAAGGGTTAAAACACAGTTATTAAGTGAGATACAGGGATTGAAATCGACTCATGATAACCTTCTCTTAGTATTAGGAGCAACTAATCGTCCATGGGATATAGACAATGCTATGTTAAGTAGGTTTGAAAAAAGAGTGCATGTTCCTCTCCCAGATTTAAAAGGACGAGTCGGTATTTTTAAGATCCATACTGAGGGGGTAAATACAGCCTTGTCAGATGAAGATTTTGTTGAATTAGCAGTGAGAAGTGAGGGGTATTCTGGGAGAGATATAGCAAATGTATGTCGTGAAGTAATAATGTTACCCGTTCGTGAATTAGATATGAGTGGCCTTTTGGAGGATTCAAATAAAGACGTAGAGGTAAGAGATATTAATCTGAAAGATTTTAAAAAAACTCTTAAGAAGGTAAAGCCAATGACTAATACGGCATTATTAAAACAATATAATGATTGGGCTAAGGAGTTCGGGGAAGCTTAAGAAAAGTTGATGAGTAAAATGGAAAAACAAAGAGAAAAACCTAAGGAAATTTCTAAAATAGATAAGGAAAAAGCAGAAAAAGAACTAAAAGAGCTAAGGCAGGAGTTAGCTCGTTTAAGAAAATTAAAACAAGAAAAAGAACAATTAGAAATCGAAGCGACTCAAAAGAAAATCATAAAAGAAAATGAAATTAAATCTACGGAGTTATATTATATTGAAGATCAATTTGATGAACTGGAGGATATACTATCCTCTAAGTTAGGTGAGATAGATACTAAAGTATATCAGAAGCATGCTGAGCAAGTTGAAACCGAATTACAAACTCTTGAAGAAGAAATTCTTGGAGAAAAAGGATTATTAGAAAAAAAGTTAAGTGCATATGAAAATTTATTAAATGCATATCCTTGGCTGGAAGAAGAAAGAAAAAAATTTATGTATACTATGCCTGACAAAAAAAGAAATGAAAATGATTATATCTCATGGAAAGCAGAATGGGCAAAAGTTCTTTTCGATTATGTAAGATTTGCCGTTCTTCACATTATATATACAAGAGAAATAATTACTCATAAACCATTTATAAATTTTGCCAAGCGTGAACAATATATAATAGAAATTGCTGAAGAATTAATAAGTCAAAATCAAGCTAAATGGTTCTCAAAAAAAAAGGATAAATTAAGAGTTTACTGGAAGACACTTGAAGTATGGTCAGATGAAATATATAACTGGGCTTATGAAAATGGTAAGATCGAACCTATTATGGTATATGAATTAAGAGAAGCAAAACAAGAGGATTTTAGCTCACTTCCATTAGAAGATTTAGAAGAAATTTTTAAGATCCTTGCTAAGAACCGTAAAGCAAAAGTATTAAAACTAGATAATGGACAACTTGCTTTTAAAATTAGGTTAGAATAAGAAATTACTCTTTTTTTATATTGATGGAAAATACCATTGTTTTCCTGTTAGAATATTTTCCCTAAATTTTGCAATTCCGCTATTTTCGAGTGATTCTAAAGCTCTTAATGCCCGGTCTTGAGACCAATTCAACCCACTACAAATATCCTCCAAGGTAAGAACTCCTTTTTCTTTAGCAAGGTTGACTACTTTCGTTTCATCTCCTGTATATTGAATTGGAAAAAATCGAACCATGATAGCTCCTGTATCTAATTCAGCAATATCCTCAATAACTTTTGTTTTTTTGAGTAATTTTAATGCTTTCTCAACGTCTTTGACTTCAATATTCCCATTCAAAATACCAGTATTCACTAATTCAAATACTTCTGATAGAGGGATTATTCCTCCTGTTTCCTCTTTACTCATTAATACCCTTTGATATGCTAACATACCTAATTTCTGATAATCTATTTTTGAGAATTTTTTCAATACATCATGTTCAGTTATTTGTTCCGTAATGATTTTTGATGACGGAATGTTGTATTTCTTTTGTAATTCTTTAACCTCTTCTCTTAATTCAGGTGTTAGTGCCAATAAAACACCATGTTGCTTAGCTAATTCTCTGAGTTTATCTTTAGTAAACTTCTCAACGGATGCTTTTGCTTCCATATCTTTCATTTTAAGTTCTGTTGCTTTTTTTTTCATAGCCTCTTTTAAATCAATCTCATCCTCTATTTTACGAATACCCATTTTTTATAACACTATTTTTCCATAATTTTATAGATTATTAATAGAATTTTTGATATATTTGTTCCCAATAGGATAATTGAACTCTTATCTTAACGAGATCTTTTTTATAAGATATAAAGTTATTCTAATATATAATTTGATTTATTTACTCCTATAATCCATTATATTTTTTTAATTTAATTGTTGTGAATTACATGCATAATAAAAATTCAAAAATGAAATATTATTATTTTCTTTTTTAGTATAAGTATCTATTCTGATATAAAACTGTCAATTTTCTAAATTCTTACACCTTTTGGTATTGAAATGATAAAAAAAGTTCGATCCTAAACAAAAATTAGGTTTTCTATTTACAAAAATTTAAAAAGATTTTTTATTATTATTTATGAAGAAAAACAGGAATTCAAGTTCAATTAAATCTTCAAGTGATTTATTTAATGGCCCAATTATCAATTGAGAATGAAATAATACTGATAATAAGTGTATTTACTATAGTTTTCTTTTTCTTTCAAAGAAAATATAAATTGAAAATAGAATCATTAGCATTTAAAGTTATATTATTCATGGTAGTCTCTACCAGCACGCTCCTTCTATTAGCGATAATTGCTTTAGGATATTTAAAGAATGAATTAATTGCTGCATTATCTATTATTCCTCCTGCAATAATTTTTATTTTATTTACATTCTATTATGTTATCAAGGTTATTAAAAATCAAGAGAATACAATTAAAAATTTATTAGATTCCAGTTCTGAAACGTCAATATTAGTAGCAAATATAGCAACGGAGATGGCAGCAAACGCGAGTGAAGTAAATGCAGCCTCAGAAGAAATTACTACATCAACACAAGAAGTATCAGCTAATACTCAATCTCAAGCTAAATCTTTAATTGAAATTAATGATATGGCAAATGAGATTTTTAGTTATGCACAAGAAGTCATGAAATCTTCCAAAGATATCAATGATATTATGGATATAATTACTTCAATTGCAGATCAAACAAATTTATTAGCACTTAATGCTAGTATCGAAGCAGGAAGAGCCGGTGAACATGGAAGAGGATTTGCTGTAGTTGCAGATGAAGTTAGAAAATTAGCTGAAGAATCTAAAGGTGCTGTAGGAAATACTGGTGAAAAAGTACAAAAAATAAGTAATCGTCTTAAAAAAACAGTTCAGTTAATATCAACAATTACTCAGAATATTGAAAGTGCTACAGCAGCAGTACAGGAAAATTCACGGGCAATAGAAGAAATTAGTGCATCTTCTGAACAACAAACAACCTCAATAGAGGAGATCTCAACGACAGCTCAGAAATTAGGTAATATGGCAGAAGGATTGAAAGACAAACTAACTCAATTTACTTTAGCAGAGAAGAGATAACGAATAATAATTGATAGAATTTTTTCTAATACGATATTTGAAATCTTATTTTAGGGAGATCTTTTCTATAGTATATAAAGTTATTCTATTGTATGATTTGATTTATTTACTCCTATAATCTAAGGATATTTTTTTAATTTAATTATTATGAATTATCTTGATTAATAATAATCCAAAAATGAAATTTTAAATTTTTTTCTAAGTAAAAATCAATACTTTTTAGAAGAAGATCTTAGTCTTTGTATTTGAAAAAATTTAAAAATCAATATAAAATGGTTGCAACAATTTTCGAGAAGTAATTATGCCTAAATTACCACTTTTATATGAAATATTAATGGTAGTAGTTCTTTTTAGCTTAGTTTTCATTGTCTTTCAAAGAAAGTATAAATTAAAAAGAGAAACTTTAGCTTTTAAAGTAATGACAATTAATATTTTATCCACTATTGTGTTGTTGTTACTTGTGATAATCGCACTAGATACTTTTAATGGCGAGATTATTGTTATTATATGTATGGTCCCTCCTGCTGTTTCATTTGTTTTCTATTCATTTTATTATGTTATTAAAGTTATTCGACGCCAAGAGAATACAATTAAGGATTTGTTAAACTCTAGTTCTGAAATTTCAATAACAGTAGCAAATATCGCTTCTGAAATGGCAGCGAGTGTGAGTGAAGTAAATGCAGCTTCAGAAGAAATAACCTCTAAAACTACTGGAATTGCTTCAGATTCTCAAGAAGTTGTAAACTCCTCAAATAAAATTCAAAGTATAATGGAACTCATAACCAATATCTCAGATCAAACAAATTTATTAGCTCTTAATGCTAGTATTGAAGCAGGAAGAGCTGGTGATCATGGAAGAGGATTTGCGGTCGTAGCAGATGAGGTTAGAAAATTAGCAGAAGAATCAAAAAAAGCGGTGCAAAATACAGATTCTGAAATTAGAGAAATTATTGATAAAATTGTAAGAACATCTTCCTCTATCGAGGAGATAAGTGCATCAACAGAGGAGCAAACGGCTTTAATCATGGAAATATCAACTACAGCACATAAATTGGGGACATTAGCCGAGGATTTGAAAAACCAACTAACTCAATTTGATTTTACATCTCAAAATATAGAAGCTTCTAAAAAGCTAAAAAAAAAGTATTTGGATTAATATTTTCGAATCTAAAATTTTCTTTTTTTTATCAGAATTAGAGAGAATCATTTATTAATGTAAGTATAAATTAATATTCATAATAATTCTTATTTCTAATCTTTTTATTTCTGTTATAAAATGAATGATAATCTATATTTTCGAAGAATAAATGAAATTGAAAAACAAATAATTTCCAATGAATATTCTATTATCTCTATAGAGTTTCCTAAAATTATAGAGAATCTTAAAACACGTTTATATATTTCAATAGATAAATTACAAATTAAAAATAAATTCCCAAATATCTATTTAATTCCTGAATCTCAAATAAATTTATTAAGAACTCTAGATAATGATAAAATTATCTCAGTAGGTCTGTATTTTGGTTTTATTAAAAAAGGAAAGTTCTATCTTAGTTTAGAAGGTGCAGAATTTTTATTCAATAATAATTTACTTTCTGATCTTAAGATAATCCAAGTAAGTGATAAAGGAGAAAAATCTATTTTATATGGAAATAACATCTTAAACAATATGATATATACTATTCCTGATTTCTTAAAAGAAAATGATATTCTATTGGTTGTCAATAGAAATGAAGAAATCATAGCACTTGCATTGTCTAAAATGAATTCTCAAAAAATTCAAAAAATCCACCCGGATGAATTGATTGCGATAAACTTAATTGATAAAGGAGTTTATCTGAGAGAAAACCAATAATAGGGCTTTATTCAGATTGAATATCTATTAGAAAATTAATCTTTTCTTTTTATAAGACAGAAATAAAATCCAATTGTATCATGAATATAAGGATATAACCGTTGAGATAACTTTAACCCTTCTATTAATTTTGAGCCATATACTTCCGTTAAACCTTTTACACCATAGTTCTTAGAAATCTCAATTATAGAAAATTCATTTGTATTCTGTAAAACTCTATCAATTACTAATTCATTCTCTTCTGGAGCAATTGAACATGTGCAATATAATAACAATCCTCCTGATTTCAAAGAATTTAATCCCGCTTTTAGTAATTTTTTTTGAATTGAAGCCATTTTTTCAAGATCTTTCATTGTTTTATTTTTTTTTCTTTTTGGATCTTGTCTTATTAACCCTTCACCTGTACATGGAGCATCTAATAAAATTTTATCGGCTCTTATTTTTAGTTCTGATAAATTAATGGAATCCATATTAAGTACAACTGAATTAATCACACCCATTCTACGTATGTTAATAAGTAAGGCAGGAATTCGATTCTTATATTTATCAATCAAAATCAATGTTCCCTTATTTTTCATTAATTGAGCTAAATGAGTTGATTTACTCCCAGGAGCCGCACACATATCAATTACAATCTCATTTGGCTTAGGATCGAGTATGACTGCCGAAAGCATAGAAGCAACATTTTGTAGATAATAATATCCATGTAAGTATTCATGTAAAGAACCTAAGTTAGAAGACTCCTTAGTTACATTAAATCCATATGGAATCCATTCAATCTTTTCTAATTCAAATCCTTTACCTTCCAATGTTGCCTTTAATTCTAAAGCAGATATTTTAAGAGTATTTACTCTGATAGATGGTATTAAGGGTTTTTCATTTGCTTTTAATAATTTTACTGCCTCATCTAATCCTAGAAATTGAATATATCTTTGTACCATATAAGGGAGATAATCATATTCTTCAGCAAGTCTTCTTGCATCCTTTTGCAATTCAGTAATGAATATATCAACTCGATTCACATTTATTAATAGTAATATAAAATTATGTATTATATTTGTTATCAGAGAAAGAATATGTCTTATGATTGAAGTAGAAATTAAGGTTAGAATATTAGATCCAGAGGCCATAAGAAATAATTTTAGGCAAAAAGGAGGTATATACAAATTATCATTAGAGCATGAAGATATTTACTTTAACATGCCAGAGGGATTAAGAGATTTTAAAGAGTCCGATGAGGCTTTAAGATTAAGGAAATCTATTGCATTCAATGAATCTGATGATTCAATTGGAAAAAAAACTGATTTTTATCTTACCTATAAAGGAAAAAAATTGGATAACTCAACAAAAACACGTGAAGAAATTGAAATTAAAATCGAAGATATTGAAAAAACAAAGAAGTTATTAAAAATATTAGGTTTCCAAGAAATTCTCACTATTAAAAAAGAAAGAGAATTATATGAATTTAAGTTAAAATCATATCATATAGAAGCGTTAATAGACTATATACCAACTTTAAAACAATATTTTATTGAAGTAGAATGTTTACTAGAAGCATCTGATAACTATGAAAGCTCTAGAGATGTTTTATTCGAGTTCTTAAATCTTTTTGGTATTAAAAAAGAAGAATCTATAAGAAAATCTTATTTAGAACTGATAATGGATAATTTAATGGAAAAATTAGAGAATTAATTGAGTATATTTTGAAAATATACTCAATATGGAAATGGAAAAGAGAATAACTTAATTGAAAATTCTCTTTATGGCATTAATATTAATAAGAGGATAAGATTATAAGAATAATAAGGAGTCCAATTTTTAAATAACTAAATTTTTAGAATCAGAATAAAAGATTATTTTTTTAAGTCTGTATACTCTCCATCCATTATTCTGGCAATATATCGTCTTCCTTTAATAATCCACATGATTTTATGCCCTTGTCTTGCTTTTTTTCCCCATTCTGATTTTTTATTGCGATTTTGTTCTATATATCGATATCCAAAAAGATCAATATATCGAACTCCACTTGAAAATTTGTTAATTGGATATTCAATCTCATCTAATTTAACTATTTTTTTCCTTTCAAATAGAGCATGATAAATTATCTTTCCATTCTCTCTTAAATTTTCCATATAATTATATCAAATGAAATTGTAATTATATTTTATTCTTAAGTTACATCTTACCAGCTTTTGTTTAATAAATCTAAATTTATTATTCAGTCTTAGAATACAATGAAAACTACTGTAGTGAATAATCCGATATATTAGGTGAGATCTGATCTTATTACTTCATGATGACATACCGAAAGCGAGGTATTAGATGGTGCTATTATACTTAAATTCTCCAAAACCTCAACACAAGAAGATAAAATCACTAAATTTTGATTATTCCCTTTTAATTTAACTCCCTCATGAATTAAACAATTATCAGATACTATAGCCTTTTCAATATAAACATTATTGGAAATATAAGCTTTATTGTAAATTAAGGTATCCTTGATTTCAGAATTTGCACCTATATAAACATTATCTCCTATAACTACATTTGGTCCAATCCGGCAATTTTTTCTAACAACTACATTTTCTCCAATAGTAACAGGAGGATATATTAGAGCTTTACCATCGATATCAAGACTATCATCAATTAAATTCTCCTTTTTTTCATCTGAACTAGCTAACAAATCATTCATTAGTTGAATATTACCTTCTAATAATTCTTCTGGTTTTCCTATATCCTTCCAAATACCTGGAATTGGATAATGATATAATTTCTCTTCACTTACTAAAATAGGAAAAACATCATGCTCCATTGACATTTTCTTATTAGGTTCAATGTATTTAAAAATTTCAGGCTCTAAAATATAAACACCAGCATTGATGGGCATTGGGACATATTTTCCATCTGGAGGTGAATATTCGGTCTTTTCAAGAAATTTTAATATTTTATTTGATTGTTTTTCAGTAATTAAAACACCATATCTTGATGGATCAGGAACAACTTTACTAGCTATTAGTCCTAATCCTTTAAATCTTTCATGAGTTTGTAACATTTCTTTAAAATTAAAATTTAAAATGACATCCCCATTCAACATGAAAAAATTATCGTCTTTTAAGTATCTTTCAGCTAATTTAATTGCTCCAGCTGTCCCTAAAGGGTTTTTTTCATCAGTATAATAAATCTTTACTCCGAATTTACTTCCATCTCCAAAATATTCTTTTAATACATCATCCATCACACTTACGGCTAATACAATATTTTTAATTCCAGCGGATTTTAGTAATAATATCTGTCGTTCTATAACAGGTTTATTTACTACTGGAATCAGAGCTTTAGGGATTGTACAAGTTAAAGGACGTAAGCGGGTTCCCCAGCCACCTGATATAATTATACCTTTTGTCATTGTGAGAAGTAAGTCGGTACATTAAAATTCTTTTAGAATATTTTTAAGGAATTAACATTCTAATTAAAATTTATTGTCTAATTATCTAATTTGATTAAAAAGGATTAAATAAATTTGTTTTAACTAAAAAAAAGAGAAAATAAAGAGTTACTTTTTAAATAATGGATCTGCTTCTTGTAGGACTCGTCTCTGAACTTTTCCCATAATATTTTTAGGAACCTCATCAATAAATTCAATGATGGCTGGGCATTTCCATTTAGTCATATTTTTTTCAGTCCAAGCAATTAATTCATCTTCAGTAATTTTGCCTATATAATCCGATTTTAAAGCAACCCATGCTTTTGTTATTTCACCAACCTTGCCTTTAGGATCTGGTAATCCTGCGACAGCAGCTTCTGATACGGCTTCATGGCTCATAAGCATTGTCTCTACTTCAGCTGGAAATACTGAATGCCCTGCAACTTTAATTAATTGTTTCTTTCTGTCTCTTATAGCTATAGTTCCATCATCATTCATAAAGCCAATATCTCCAGTTAAAAGCCACAATCGATCATCCCATTCTTTAATTGTTTCTGCTGTTTCTTCTGGTTGGTTTAAATATTCTTTCATAACTTGTGGACCGCAAATACAAATTTCTCCAGTATGTTCTTCTCCATATTTTGATCCTGGTAGACCATCTGCTATTGACCCTTTCTCAAATTCCTCTACATCAAAAATACCCCAATCTGTGCCTGTAAATGGCATACCTATAGTACCAACTGGACTTTCACCGAATAGATTTCCCGCACTTACTACAGGACTTGTTTCTGAAAGCCCATATCCTTCTACAATTCTTCCTTGAGTATTTTCTTGAAATGATTTCTGTACAGGAGCATGCAAGGGTCCTGCACCTGAAATACACAGTCTAAGTCTTCCCATCAAATTTGGAAATTTCTCTAAATTTGGAAAGTCCGCTATTCTCTTGAATAAAATTTCAGCACCTGCATAAAAAAGACCTTTTGGAGCATCAATATGAGTAATTTCTTTTAAAAATTCGCCAGTAGGTGGTGGTCGCGGAAAAAGCATCATCCATCCCCCCAAAGCTATAGTAACATTCATAACTGTTGTCATTGCAAATGAATGGTACAGCGGAATTACTCCAATATCCCCCACACCAGGATCTTCACCTCCAACCCACAAAACACATTGTTTTGCATTAGAAACTAGGTTAAAGTGGGTTAGAACCGTTGCTTTAGGGATTCCCGTAGTTCCCCCTGTCATAATATACGTAGCGGTATGTTCAGTAGGATCAAATTCTACTTTGGGAAGATCAGGTTCGGATTCAAGAAGATCTAATAAGTTTATAGCACTGGGAAAATCAACCTTTCCCTTAGGAATCTTACCCAACATTTTTCCTAATGTTTTTTTTATTCCTGATAACCCTGTAGCTAAATCAGCTATATTTGTGTAAATGACCATCTCAATATTAGTTCTATTTATGATCGGGCGTGCTAATTCTCCATATAGTGCATCTAAAGTAATTAAAACCTTTGAATTCGTCATTTTAAGTTGATGTAATACTTCTAAAGGTTTATAAGTAGGATTAATACCAGTTGCAATGGCTCCTAATTTCACTGTTGCATAAAAACAAATTACATATTGAAAACAATTTGGCATTAAAAATGCAATAATATCTCCTTTTTTCACACCCAATTTGTGAAGAGAGGTTGCTAAAGAATCTATAGCTAATCCAGTTTGCTCGTAAGTCATCCAGGATTCAATAAACCACATCATTCTTTCATTAGCATATTTCTTGCGTTGGGTTTCAAAAAAATCCCCTAAAGAAAGTTTCTCGAATGTAGTATTTTTTGGAGTTTCTTTTGGCCACCATTTTTTGAACCATGCTTTATCTTCATTTACTTGCCATTCTGCCATTCTTTTCACCTTTTAAGTTGTTTTAATAGAGATTTCAAATTTTTATTAATAATTTTAATTATTAAAATTAATTTCTTTAAATTTTAAAATTTTATAAAAGTTAAGTTTATACTTTATTTACTAAAAATTTCAGTAAGAATTTTACCAAAAATTATTTATAGGAATACTATTTCATATAAATCTCTTAAATTTGAGATAATCTTCCATGGAGTTATTCCTAAATTGTTTTTTTGAGGGTTTTTACCTACTTTTTTTGAAAAATAATCATTACCAGTTAAAATTCTTTTTATTTTTTGACGCTGAATTAAGATTGGTTTAATACCTGCATTTGTAGCACCTTCAATATCTTCACTACTATCACCTATGAAAACAACCTCCTCAGGTATTAACCCAACTTTTTTAAGTGTAATATGAAAAATTTTTGGATTAGGTTTTTTAACTCCAAGTTCTCCTGAAATCGCTATAAATTTGAAATATTTAGTAATTTGATATTTAGATAAAACTGTATAGATTGATGGTTGATGATCAAAATTAGTAACCAAGGCTAAGGTTTTTTTATCTTTCAAATTATCTAATATAGGAATTGTTTCTGGGTCAATTATCACATGTTTTTGCCACGCATTAACAGTGGCATCAGCAATTTCTTTAATTTCAAATTTTTCTAGTTTTACATTTAAATCGATTGCCAATGTATTTATCCTATTTTCATAAACAGTTAAATCTTCTTCACTTTTTGTTGGTTCTGGTCTATCAAAAAATTCTTTACATGTATTTGTAAATTCGTTTTCAGTCAAATCTAATCCATGCCTTTTCATAAATTTATAAAAAGTATTAAACCAGTTCTTCCATGCTTTCTTGTTATTTTTAGGCACTAATAATGTCCCATAAAGATCGAAAAAAACTCCTTTTAACAACATATTCTCAATTTAGCCTAAATTAATTAAATTCTCTAGAGAACTCTGATTTTTTAAATTATGTAAAATATAATAACAAAAATTAAATGATAAAAATAATTCGAAATACTTAGAATTTGAAAAAACAAAAAGTATAGGAAAAATGACGTGTATTCACGGTTTAGATGAAATCAATTGTCCTACTTGTCGATTTTTGAAATCTACGACACCATTAAAAGAAATAAATCCAAGAAGTAGAAATTTTCTGAAAATTAAGCATCCTCTCTTTAAGAATAATAGAAATCTTGGGGATAAGCTTATTAGTGAAATAACACCAAAAAAAACTGGTCAGCATTTTCCCATTTTTATATCAAAACCTCATTCTATTAATGAAATCCCTGACTTTAGAAATGAGTTCTTCTATGAAAGGATTAAGGAACTCGATTTAACTAAAGAAGATAATTATAAAATCCGAAAAAAGATCTCTCTTGAAAATCCTGAGTGGAAGTTTGAAGAAGAAACTTAATAACTAAAATAGTGTATTGTAGTTTCTTTTCATTTTTAGCCTTAATTTATTAATTTTGAGATATAAATATAAGATATCTGATGATAATAATATAATATAAATCATTTTTTGAAATAATGAATATAACCAAAATGAGGTGAATCTCAAATTTTTATTTATTGGCTTGGTCACGCTGCTTTTAAAATAAAAACCCCTAGTGGAAGGAATATATATCTTGATCCTTACCAGCTTAAAGAAGGAGAAGAAAAGGCAGATATAATTGTCTCAACACACACACATGGGGATCATTTTGATTCAAGTAGTATACAAAAATTGATGAAAGATGACACAATTGTAATAGGCCCTGAAAGTGCCTCTAGTAATTTGCAGGAATTTAATGGGACACCATTAAAATTAAACGATTCTATTGATTACAAAGATCTTTCCATTGAATTAGTTCCAGCCTATACTATTAAAAAACCAACTCATCCAAAGAATAATAAATGGGCAGGGATAATAGTAAGTGCAGAAGGAAAATGTGTTTACCATGCGGGAGATACTGAAAAAATTCCAGAAATGAAAGAACTTGCAAGTCGTAAGATTACAGTAGCATTAATGCCATGTGGAGGAACATATACAATGGATTTTGATGAATCTACAGATGCAACTATAGATGTGCAACCAGAAATAGTTGTCCCAATGCATAATTGGGGAAAAGATTTGACTGAATTCAAGAAATTGCTTGAGAAAAAGGATCCTAATATTAAAGTAGAAATCTTAGAAAAAGGTGGCAAACCGCTACAAATCTAATATTAAACTGTTTTAATATTTCTCTTTTTTTATTTTATTAAGATTTTCAAATTTAAACGAAGTGTGTTGAAAATCTAAAAAATACTATTTTTTTTAATGAATTTTATAATAGTTATACAGGTACTAATCCCATCTAGGTGGAGATATATATAATAATGAAGAAAAATATAAATAAAAAATTCTAAATATGAATTTATTTTTTAATAATCAAAAGAATGGATGAAATAGATTCCTGTTGGTAATGGAAAATGCATAATTTTGAAAAGCTTAATAATATTTGTGTGGTTGGAGCAGGTGTAATGGGGCATGGAATTGCTCAAGTATCACTAGTGGCAGGTTATAACGTTACATTAATAGACCTAAATGAAAAAACTGTAGATAATGGATTGAAGAAAATTAAGCAAGGCTTAGAAAAAATGGCAAATAAGGGAATATTGGGAGGTGGTATATCTCCTGATGATCTTCTAAGAAAATGTACAAAATCAATAGATCTGGTTTCTGCTGTTAAGGATGCTGATTTTGTGTTCGAAGCCGTTATAGAGAAAATGGAAGTTAAAAAAAGAGTATGTAATACAGTTATGCAAAATTCACCGCCTTATTGTATCTTTGCATCAAATACTTCAACATTTAGAATAACTGACATTGCAGAAGATTCAAAAAGACCAGAAAAGGTTATTGGAATGCATTTTTTTGTACCAGTTCCTAATCAATGTTGTGTTGAGGTAATGAAAGGGGAAAAGACTTCTGATGAAGTTTTAGATATATGTGTGAAATTGGGTGAAAATTTACCTTGTGTTAAAGGAAAAAGACTTTCAGTACGAATTGAAAAGGAAAGTCCAGGATTTATTGCTAATAGACTATTAATTCCTTCACTAATCTATACGAATTGGATTTTTGACCAAGCATATGAAAAGAACATTCCATGGGAACAGATTGATGCCGATGCTGGAGTAAGACATTCAATCTCAATGGGTCCCTGTCAATTAAACGATTATTTGGGATTAGATGTTAGTTATAATGGTCTAAAGAGTTATGAAAAGTATATATCTCCTGATTTTGCTCCAGGTAGAGTGCTTACTAAATTTGTATTAGAAGGTAATTTAGGAAAAAAAACGGGAAAAGGTTTCTATGATTGGACGAAGGGAAAACCAAATGTAAATTTAAATAAAAAGGCAGGTCTATTTAACCCAGAAGTTCATTTAGCAATCCAATTAAATGAAGGTTGTAAACTTTTAGAAGAAGGGATCGTTTCAGGTTACAAAATTATTGATGATATTATGTTAAAAGGAACTAGTATGCCTGGGCCATTTAATGCAGGGAAACATATTTATAAAAATTGGTCTAAACTACTTGAGGATATCGCAGAGAAGACAGGAAAAGAATATCTTAAACCATGTAATCTAATGAAATCTGGTGATTTCCTTAAGATGAGAAGATAACTCCCATATAATTTATAAATGTGATAGGTATTTCATTTTTTAATATTAGTCAAAAAGAATAATTTCAGATAACCAAGAAATTTCTTATAGTTTTTTAAGATAAGATTTTAAAGTATGGATTTTAAAAGTAATATATTAAATTATATATATCAAGAAAGTTAGCGAAATAAAGTGCAAAAAGTGAGGAAAGATGGAAATCGACGAAGAATTAAAGTCAAATACTAATGTTGCATATATTTCAATGGAAATAGCTGTGGATTCAAATATTCCTACGTATAGTGGAGGTTTAGGAGTATTATCAGGAGATACTGTTCGTTCAGCTGCAGATTTAGAAATACCTATGGTAGGTATTTGTTTATGCTATAGTGCTGGATATTTTTATCAATTTTTTAATGAATTTGGAGAGCAAAAAGAAAAAGAAATTGCTTGGAATTTTTACTATGAGTTTGATAAAGTAGAAAAACCTATCTGCATAAAGATTGAAAATAAAGATGTTCTTGTAAGCGCATGGCTTTATCGGGTGATAGGACAATCTGGACATGTTCTTCCAATTTATCTCTTAACTACAGATGTCGATGGCAACGAAGATTGGATGAAAAGAATGACAGGCTCTTTATACGACAGCACTAGTCGTTGGAATAGAATCGTTCAAGAAATGATTCTGGGAATTGGGGGCGTTAAACTCCTTAAATCACTGGGTTATGATAATATTACAACTTATCATCTTAATGAAGGTCATGGTTCCTTTGCTACATTGGAATTGTATAATGAATTGGGAAGCATTGAAAAAGTCAAGGAAAAATTTGCTTTTACAACCCATACTCCTGTTCCTGCAGGTCATGATCGATTCACGCAAGATTTGGTTAAAAAAGTATTTGAAGATAGAATGCCAAAAGAAATAAGAAACCTTGCTGATGATAATGGAGAATTCAATATGACATTCTTGGGTATGGCGCTTTCTAGATACAGAAATGCAGTTGCTAAAAAACATGGAGATATATCAAGAAAAATGTTCCCTCAATATGAAATTGACTATATTACAAACGGTGTTCATCTAGCTTTCTGGGTTTCTAAACCCTTTCGAAAAATTTTTAATAGAAAATGGCCGAATTGGAAAGCAAATCCTTATGTTCTAGAAAATGCGATTGAGTTAGATGATTTAGAGTTATTTGATGCCCATATTGAAAATAAATTCAATCTTATCAATTATCAAAAAGGTCATAGTTGGAATTTACTTGATGAAGAATTAATCACTATAGGTTTTGCTAGACGTTTTGCAACTTATAAGAGAGCTATTCTAATATTTCATGATATTGACAGATTAGGTAAAATCTGTAAAAATAATATTCAATTTATTTTCGCTGGAAAAGCTCATCCAAAAGATCAAATGGGAAAAGATTATATTAAGAAAATCCATGAATCAGGTGAATATTTATACGATAATTATGGAGTAAAAGTTGTTGTAATGGAAAATTATAATATGGATCTCTCTCATTTACTTGTATCTGGAGTAGACATTTGGCTTAATACACCTAATAGATATCGTGAAGCAAGTGGTACTAGTGGTATGAAAGCAGCTTTAAACGGTGTTTTAAATTTCAGTGTTCAAGATGGATGGTGGTTAGAAGCATATAGGAAGAATTCCTTGGCTGGATGGGCTATTGGACCTGACGATTCAAACCCTGACGATCCTGGTGTTTCTAATAACTGGGATATTGATTCAAATGTAGTTTATAAAACTTTAGAAAACCAGATAATCCAAACTTATATGGATCATGATGAATGGATTTTTCGCCAGAAAAATGCAATAGCTTTAGCAGCATATTTTAATACACATAGGATGATTGAAGAGTATGCAGATAGAGCTTATAAATTAAAGAGACAGAGACCATGGAAGTTTCAACCTTCCTCTTCCTCTTCTTAGTCTATTTTGTTCTCTTTAATAAGTATATTTTTTTCATAATTACCAAAAGAATTTATTATCTAAAGGGATTTAATACAATCGATTAATTCAAAAGAACATACTTTTATATAATCATCAAATTTTTTTCGAATCATATAGTCCTCTATTATTTGATTTAAAATTATTTCCAAGGTATCAATCCCTAATATCAATCCTTCCAAATTCTTTGATAAGAGAAGTATAAAGTTTGTATCTGATTTTATATAAAAACAGCTCTTATCTAATTCGATTTCAGAGTGAGATTCAATAATTTTATCAGAATTCTTTACTGTTTCTGAATTTGAAAGAAGCATAATTAGAAACTTCTCCGAAAGTTCTTCCTTTAAATATGAATCTCTTATACCCGCAGCTTGTAGAGGTGTGTTAGTATATGATTTGAATAGATATTGAAGTTTATTTAGGTACTTTCTAAACTTATTTTTATTATGAAAAAAAATAAGTTCATTACTTAGTTTTAGAGGTTCTTTATCTAAATATACAATTTTATGAGGAACTTTATCAAATTTAAATTCTTTGAGGAAATTAGACATTTTAATTATTCTCTATAATAGAATTATTTAATTATAGAAAATTGCAATTAATAAAAAAAGTTCTTGATTTTATTTTGTAAATAAAGCTGAAGAAAAATAACATAGCACATGAAATTAGGCTCACTTGACTTAAAAAATCAATATCTTTTAGCTCCAATGTTAAATGTATCTACAAGTCCCTTTAGAAGATTTTGTAGATATTTCTCCAATATTGGATTAGTATTTGTCCCCATGTTATATACTAAAAAGATTGAAACACATCCAAAATCTATAGAAGAAGATTTACTTAAAATAGATCAAGAATATCCTATTGGTATACAGTTAATTGGCTCTGATCCTAAAGCATTGAAAAAGTCTATAGACCACCTTGAAAGCTATAAATTTGATATTTTAGATTTGAATGCAGGATGTCCATCTAATAGGGCTATTCAAGCCAAAGAGGGTGGATATTTAATGAAAGATTTAAAGATATTAAATTTATTAATTAAAGTCGCAGTAAAATATTCTGCTAGACCAATTTCACTTAAAATTAGAACGGGATTTAATAATCCAGTAAATATTAAAGATATGGCAAAAATAATAAACGATTCTGGAATTGATATTGCTATAATTCATGCTCGAACTGTTAAAAGCAGCTTTCGTGAGGAAAGTTTAGATTTAGATACTGTAAAGAGCTTAAAAGAGAAACTAAAAATTCCACTAATCGGAAATGGAGATATTATTAATCCAATTAGTGCTAAATATTTTATTGATTATACAAATGTAGATGGTTTAATGATTGGAAGAGAATCCATGGGAAATCCACAAATTTTTAATCAAATTCATGAATATTTCATAAATGATAAAATAATTACCTTCAAAAAAGATTATATCATATATAAAAATTATCTCAAGATTTATGAAGATATTATTGATGAATTTCTTAATGGAATTTCATATCAAATCGGTAATGAAGAATTCAAGTTTAAAGAATTAAAAAGAAATGCAATATGGTTAACAAAAAATATTAGGAATTCTACATCCACTAGGCGTAATTTAAGTAAAGTAAAAAACATTAAACAGTTGAAAAGCATTATAGAAAGAATTGAATAAGAAAAATTGAATTTTGCTATTTAATTTTTTATTTATATTTTTTTAAAAGCTCATTAGGGCTATATACGCCATCCTCAGTTATAATAGCTGAGACTAGCCTAAATGGAGTAATATCGAATGCATAATTTAAACACTCTACTCCGTCTGGAACAATCTGAACTTGACCTAATACATTACTTACTTCTTGGCTATCTCTCTGTTCAATAGTAACATCTTTAATTGTTTCATGAAGAGATAGTGTTGAAGTTGGAGCTGCAACATAAAAAGGGATATTATTATCTTTTGCTGCTAGAGCAACTAAATAAGTACCAATTTTATTAAACACAGCATCTGAAGTAACTCGATCAGTACCAACAATAACTTTGTTTATTTTTCCGAGTCTCATCAATAAACCAGAGGAAGTATCTGATATAACATTTACAGGGATTTTATCATATTGTAATTCATAAGCTGTTAACCTAGCACCTTGTAATCTTGGTCTAGTTTCATCAGCAATTACACTTATGTTTTTTCCTTGTTCTATAGCGGCTCTAATAGGTGCTAAAGCAGTACCATATTGTACAGTAGCGAGAGATCCAGCATTGCAATGAGTTAAAACTATATCTCTATCATCTAATAAAGTCGACCCATTTTTACCTATGTTTTTATTGACAGTAACATCTTCCTGAGCCATTAATTTAATTTCTTCGATAACTAATTCAGATAAATTCGAAGGATTATCTGGATAAGAACTAATAATATTCCATATTCTATTTATTGCCCAAGAAAGATTTGAGGCTGTAGGTCTGGTTTTTCTAATTATTTCTGCTGCTTTTTCGATTTCTTTAAGAAATTTCTCTTTTGGAAGATCTTTATATTCTAATGTGGCTAATGCCATCCCCATTGCTGCTGCAACTCCTATAGCAGGAGCACCACGAATATTCATAACTTTTATTGACATAGCAACATCACGATAATTATCAAATTCGAGGAATACCAGCTTATGGGGAAGTAAAGTTTGATCAATCATCTTTACTTTATTATTTACCCATTCTATTGAAGGAATCATAAGTATTTAGAATCAATTAAGCTTTAAAAATAAAATTTGAAATTGATTATTAAATTATTGTACTTAAAAATTAAGATTAGAGATTCATTAATAATATGTTCTTAAATTTTTATAAATAGTTTTAATATTTGAAAAAAGAGAAAATTGAATTTGATAACTAATTTAAATATGAAAATGTAATCTAATTTTAAAATAATTATGGAGAAAATTGAAAAAAAAAGTATTATAAAATCCCCGATAATATCATGTTCAAGGAGAACCGATATACCTGCTTTTCTAATGGAGTGGGTGATTCATCGAATAAAAGAAGGTTATGTAGATGTAGTTAATCCTTTTAATCGAAAACAAATCAATAGAGTGTCATTAAGTCCGAATGATGTAAAATGTTTTGTATGGTGGAGTAAAAATTTTAGAGATTGGATTGATACTTATAATAAAAATAAAAACCTTTTTGATTCTTACCAAGGTCATAGTTTTCAATTTACCATAAATTCTCCCTCTGAATTAGAAAGAAACATTAAACTATCCCTAGATGAACGCATCAAGCAATTAGAATGGCTTTCTGAAGAATTTGGTCTTTCTGCTATTAATTATAGATATGATCCTATTATTTTTTATAGAAAAAAAAACTCAAATATAATTTCTAATAATTTAGGGGAATTCAGAACTATTATTGAAAAAGTCTCTAATATTGGAATTAGAGAAATAATTTTTTCTTTTGCAACTGTATATTCTAAAGTAAAAAAGAGAATGAATGCCAGAGGCTATATACCTATTGATCCTTCTTTAAACAAAAAGAAAGAAATTTTAAATGAATTATTACAAATTTGTAATAAATATAATGTTCAATTGAAAGCATGCTGTCAACCAAAATTATTAGAAATTGAAGGAGTAGAACAAGCTCATTGCATTGATGCCTATAAAATTGAAAAGTTAATTAAAGAGAAAATACCTAAAATAAAAGATACAGGACAAAGAAAAGATTGTGGATGTTTTAAATCTAAGGATATAGGGGGATACTCAGGTATTTTTCGATGTAAGCATAATTGTGATTATTGTTATGCTTCTCCTGCAAAGAGATAAAAAATAACCTGCAGTATTTATATACCTCCTAAATAATTATAAATTTTAATAGAATCTAATATATTGAATATTAAAGAAAAACCAAAATAGATACATACTTAAATAAATACCTTTTTTATATTATATATAAAATATTGTTGAGGTTTCACTATATATTGAGGTTTTATCATGCCAAAATGTAAATTTTACATAGTAGATGTATTTGCTGAAAGGAAATTTGAAGGTAATCAGCTTGCTGTTTTTATTTGTGAAGAAGTACTCTTTGAAGCGGAAATGCAAAAAATAGCAAAAGAAATGAATTATTCTGAAACAACGTTTATTACTTCAAAAGAAAATTATGATATACGTATTTTTACCCCTGAAGTAGAATTACCATTTGCAGGGCATCCCACAATAGGAACTAGTCTTGTAATACAACAAGAAATAATTAAAGGAAATGTTAAAACAATTCTTCTTAATTTAAAAATAGGATCAATTCCAGTATTATTTAAATATAAATCAGGAAAACCAGATGTTATATGGATGGAGCATAATAGTCCTACATTTGGGAGATTTTTTGATAAAGAATTATTATCTCAAATTTTAAATCTAGATGAGTCTCATATTGATGATAGATTTCCTATTCAAGAAGTATCTACAGGTATACCTTTCATCATAGTTCCCTTGAAGAATTTAGCTGCTTTAAAGAAGGTTAAAGTAGATGTAGATAAATATTTAGATCTTGTAGAAAAAACTGAGGCAAAGGCTATATTAATTTTTTGTCCAGAAACTCGAAATAAGGGAAATGATTTGAGTGTTCGGGTTTTTGCTTATTATCATGGTGTACCAGAGGATCCTGCTACAGGTTCAGGGAATGGGTGTCTAGCAGCTTATTTGGTAAAGCATCAATACTATATAAAAGATAGTATTAATGCAAGAGTTGAACAAGGTTATGAAGTAGGACGTCCATCCTTGCTTTACCTGAAGGCTGAAAAAAATGAGGAAGAAATTATTAGTGTTTCTGTAGGAGGAAAAGCTTTCATCGTCGCAGAAGGAGAATTAAGATAAATAAAAAGAATGCTTTAGAATGATATTATTGAATAGACCATTGGTATATGTTATTATTTATTTATCATTTTTATTAATTGATTAATTTTAATAATTTAAACTTACAACAATAATTCTAATTCTTTATCTTATGAATACTAATATCAAATTCGCTTTCTTAACTGTTTTAATTGTTGTGATTCAGTCTATTTTAAAGGTAATTGGTGTCTTAATTACAGGAAGTTTAAGTTTTCTTTCTGAGACAGTGGATACTCTTATTGATATATTATTTGTCTCTATTTCTTTATATTCTATATATCATAGTGAAAAGCCTGCTGATTATGAACATATGTATGGTCATAAAAAGATTGATTCTATAGGGGCTTTAATTCAAGGAATTATTTTAATGAATGTATATATCTTATTAATCTATAATGCGATTCAAGTTATTATTCAACAAAGTTTTCTAATTACTAATCCTGAAACAGGATTAATAATTTTAATAATTTCATTTTCAATAAATATAATATTCTCCAGAATCCTTATTTATAAAGGTAAACAGAGAAAAAGTCTAACTTTAAAAATACAGGGTTTAAATTTATTTCAAGATTCATTAAGAGCTCTCTTAGTAATATTCAGTTTTATTATTGCATCTTTTAATGTTTTTTTTATTGATCCCATCTTAAGTATTGTTTTATCTGTTTGGATCATCACTGGAGCTGTAAAGTTGACTAGAGAAGGTACCAGAGAACTTACTGATACTAATCCTGTAAATATTATAATTTTAGAAAATTTACGACAAAAAATTTTTCAGTTAGAGCATGTTGTGGGGATTCATGATATAAAAATCCGAACAAGTGGTAAATCATTATTCCTAGAAGTATACTTATCAGTTGAAGATCATATTTCCATTGTACATGCAAACGAAATCATCAAATCTGTAAGAAATATGAGTGAGAAGGTGTTTTCCTCATATGAAGTTGAATGCATCATTGAAATGAATCCTATGGCTAGCGAAAAATCTATTGGCGAGGGATTAATTAATTTAATTTTTTCTATGAAATCGGAATACCCAAGAATCGAAGTTGTTAAAGATCTTAATGTATTTAGAATTAAAAATGAATATTTCCTGTCTTTAGTTTTAATAGTTGATGAAACACTTTCACTTGCAGAAGCTCATAAGTTAGCGTCTCTTTTTGAGGATGAGATAAAAAAACAATCTCCTCTTATATCTAGAATCATAACCCATATTGAAGGTCAAGCTCACACTGAAATTTCAATACATGATCATATTAAATGTGCGGATGTAGGTCCAGAAATGATACAGCAAATAAGTGAAAATGTGGAAGAAGTGTTAAGAGTTCATTCTTATGTTAGAGGTTATCATGGATTAGAATTTTGGGCAACAACGGATTATTGTATTCTAGAACTTCATATTTTTTTTGAGGGATCATTAAATATTTCACAAACCCATGAATACATTTCTGAATTGGAAGTCATTATTAGAGCAAAACTAGGCATTGATAATTTAGACGCGATACTTCTTCATTCAGAACCAATAGAAGATCAGAAGGATGGTATCTTCTTTTGAGAAACTGAAATCTTCAAAATAAATATATATACACATAGTATCCAAGCTCTAAAAAGAATCTTTTATTAAAAATTAACTATTCTATTGAACTAAAATTTTTAAATATCATAATAGATATATATGATATTGGCATAAATTTTCATGAATAAATTAAAAATACTAAATATGGCTCCTGTCAATCCCCTGGATTTTTGTCTTTTGGTTGTGTAAGAGATTACACATTAAAATTACCTACTCTACCTTTTAAAAGTTTATGCCTTATATTAAGGCTTTTTGGCAGGAGCTACTCTTAATAACACTGCAGCTTAATTTTGATAAATAGAGAGATGATAAAATCTCTCAAAAAAAAAAATAATATCTCTAAAGTAAAAGAAATAATTCTAATAAGAATGTATCTAAATTCAAATCCTTGAATAATTTCATATTATTAAAAAGATAGGCATAAATTTTTTCCTCACTAAAATATTTAAAACACGCATTTTTCCCTTTTTCTTCTTTCAGAATATTGATAATATCCGATAGAATAGTTTTTAAATTTTTAAAGACTAAATCCGTATCACTTTTAATTATATTGATATCTTTAATATTGAACCAGGATTCTTTACTGAAAGTAATATTTTTTAACTCTGGTTTATTCCTGAAATCTTTTTGGTTTTTTAAAGTTTTAAATTTTTTTTCTATTTTATTAAGTATTATGCTTTTTGATTTAGAATACATTTTTTTTTCTATAACATTTCTTAACATAATTAAAATCTTTTGAAAAATACCTAAAATATCAAAAAAATCTGCCATTTGGGCTAAATTTTCCACTTCTCCCCACTGATCATAATAATCTTCTATTTCATTAAGAAATGGGAGAAAAATATTGATATCTCCATCCCAATTATGACCTTTTTTTTCCCAAACAGGAGTAAATTCTTTTACAAAAGCATTTTTAATAACATTTAATCTCCCTAAAAGAATCTCAGTTTTTATATGTTTTGTATCAGC
The DNA here is from genome assembly GCA_019058245.1 of Promethearchaeota archaeon. Classification (GTDB taxonomy): domain Archaea; phylum Asgardarchaeota; class Lokiarchaeia; order Sigyniarchaeales; family SOKP01; genus Loki-b32. The sequence goes on from JAHPZJ010000009.1 coordinate 28,793, forward strand.
AGCAACGAACAGTAATTTCAACTTTTCTTCTAGTATATAAACCCATCTTAAACCCCCCATTTCTATAGAATCCAATGATTCTTTAAACTCAACCATAGAAAAATGGTGAAAAGCCGTTAAAAAACCAGAAACAATATCTTCATCTGCATCTGTTTTCAAAAAGGATCTATATAATAATTTAACTCCAGATTCTGCATCTAATATCCAAATTATCATATTATGAACGATAATAAATAGCTTTTCTATAAGAGTTAATAAATATAATAATCATTTAAATTATTTCAAACTTCATTATATTACCAAGTAATAGAAGAAACTATAGAGAGTATAGCGAGTAATTATTATTATTTAAACTAATTCCTTCTAAAAAATTTACATTTTTATTCTCTAAAGTATTTAAAAATTACTTTAATTATTAAATCTTGAAAACATTTAATAACATTTTTCCCGTATAATGCTTCTGTGGGATAAAGTATATATGTTCCATCAGAGTATTTTTCTTGAAGGGGAAGACCTAAATGAATTTTAAAAGCTTTAATTTGGATTGCATCTTTCAAATCTCTTTTATTTAACTGAATCAAGTAAGGTATACCTTTGGGTTTTGCGAAACTTATTAATTCTCGAAAACTTCTTTTATTCTGTTCTAACTTCTCTGGATTTGAATCTCCTACAAACATAACACCATCAGCTCCCTCCAATACATACTCACGAGTAGATAAAAAACGTTCTTGGCCAGTGCATGTTATTATATGACAAATAATATTGAATTTGATATCGTTTAAATTAAACTTGAATAAAAGGTATAATGAATCTTCCCATAAAGTTCTTCCTTCAGTAGTTTCTATTGAATAACCCTGAGTAAGTCTAAGTAAATCAAATTTTTCACGTAATCTAATAAAATTTGTGGTTTTTCCACTTTCCCCAGGACCCCAATAGACTATTTTAAACTGAATTAAATTTTCTGAATCGTTAAAATTAAAATTTTCACTTAGTTTTACACCTTCTCTTCCTTTATTTAATCCTGGTTTAATTTCCATGGTATTGATTCAAATTAATTTTATCAAGAATTATTAATAATAATTTTTGGCTCTCTATCTATTTGTTTTGTTCCAGTTTTACATAGTTTTCTATTTAATTACCCATAAGAGTATCTATTGTCATTTAATACTTTAACTATTTCATTTTTGACTAAAATTTGATAATATAAATTATCAATTTTTCTCATATTGAATATTCTTTAATATTGATTATACGAAGATTATATAAAGAAAAAACTTCTATTCTAGGAAGAATCAGATCACTTCTAATCTTGAACTTTTAGTAAAGTTAAGCTCCTTTTCATTTGAATATGAATTTAATTTTAAGAAAAGGTTAGATATTTTAACATTATCTCCATCATTAATCGATTTTATACACTCAATAGCTTTTAATCCCCAAATGTTTATTCTTATTGAGTCAGTATTATCATTTAATATTAATTTAAGAAGAAAAGATTTTTCTCCATCCTTTAATGTTAATTCCCTTAACTCATCAATATGCACAATTCCCTTTACATATCTTATAAATCCCTCTTTTTCTTGAAGATTTTTAATTCTAAAAGAAAATTTTTTTTCAATTTCTTTTTCCTTAACTTTTTCTGGACGGTTTTGTTCTATTAGTTCAGGTAGGATTACTCCATCAGGAGCTAACACTAACTTTCCTTTATTACTTAGATGAACTTCAAGATCGTTATCAATTCCTTTTTTAGAGTATCCTCCAATAACTTGAATAATTTCATCCTTTTTGAAATATTTATTTTCCATGTTTTTGACTTGCTGATTCCATAAAACAATTTTGATGCAATCATATTTATCACATATTTGAAAAGATCCTACAAATCCTAACGTATTATCCTTTTTGGTAAATTTTTTTATCTTAAAAATCTCTTTAATTCTTCCCGTAATTACTATATTTTGCATTCCTTCAATTATATCGGAAATATTAATTGCAAAATCATTGTAATCAATAAGTTCTTCAATTTCATTTTGGATATTAGGATCAGAAGAATAGATATTGATGCCATTTTCTTTGCCCACCAAATAAAGGGCACCCTCCTTTGTCATAAATCCTTGATATTCCTGAAGTTTTACATTGATTTTGGAATTAATTTCTTCTTCACTAAATCCAAGTTCCATTAAAGCTTCATATATCTGTTCTGCTCGTTCTGTCATATTTATTAAAACAAAATTTTATTCAAAATTTAAAATCAAAGCTTCGATGCTGAATCTTATTAGAATCTAGACAATAATTCCAATTATATTCTATAGATCTATTTTCTTCAAAGAAAACTCCATATTTATGGAAATAATGCAATAAAGCATCAAATTCCTTTTTTTCGCATTTATCTTTACTGCTGAATTTGGCAGAAATTGTTGTTCACTTCTATACAATTTTTAAACCTTAAAAAACAATAGATTGAAAAATATTTAAAGAAAAAATGAA
>JAHPZJ010000010.1 GCA_019058245.1 Promethearchaeota archaeon
TGAGTTTATTTTCTTCAAATTCAAATAGGTTCATAGTATTTAAAGAAAAATATAATTCCCCAGTTTTAAAAAGTGAAATTAATGAGATCATTATTCATCGAAATGAAAAGAAAATATCTATCGATAAATTAAATTCAAATATTATAAAGCATTTAAAAGCTAAAGATAATGCTAAGATTATTTAAAAATTATTTAGCTTTTAGATTAGCTAAGGTTTCTTCTAATATTTTTATTATCCTTTGTTTATAAGGAACCTGTTCGGGATACATATAACTAAAAGTTTTCCAATAAGGTCGTTTATGCCCGATTTTAAATTTAATTCCATTCATAGAAGTCATATATGAATTATTATCGATTTTAGTTGCGATCTGGTCAGCTATTAAGTACCAATGAAATTTAGTATTAATCTTTGCTCCAGAATTAGTTGGAGCCGGATTAACTCTAGTTTTTATTGAATTAAACTTAAAACTCCATTTATCCGGTGCTTCTTTAGTTTCATGCCATTTACCATTATTATAATTCCAATTATGAGAGCCACCTACTCTCATACCAGAATATTTTGTATTTTTATATCTTTTAAGAGAATCGTATATATTATATTTTATCAAATTAAACTACTTTGAGAGTTTTATGTACTAAAAATTAGCTTTTAATTAATAGAATATAACACTGAAAATTTACTGAAAAAAAAAATATTAATTGTTATTTATTCAACTTTCCATTCATATGGTTTTGGACCAGCAAATAGCAAAACCAAGGAACAGACTATAATAGGTATACCACCCCACCCAAATCCGAAAATTTCTATAATTATTCCCCATAAAAGCATCCATGGTATCCTCGCCTTTCCAATAATTAAAACCCAATTATATAGATTATCCCAATCTTTATTTGCACACTTATCAGAAAATTTGGGTTTAATAATTACAAATGATATTAAGACTGTGATAATACCACTGATTATATACCAAATAGAATTCCCAATCCCAAATATTCCTATACCTAACACCGCAGTTGCAGTTCCAATTATAATAACTCCATATATACCTAAAAAAAGTTCGATAATTCCACTTATAATTCCTATTACCCAAGCCCATTTCCCCAGAGTTGATACCCAAGATGCATGTTTCCATTCTTCACTCATATTTCTAACCTAAAGTCCTAATTTTTTATAGATTTAGTAAGAAAATATGTTGTATAAATAATTCTTTAATTTATTTATATGTGGTTTTATCTATATAATTTTTAAGTTAAAAATTTTATCCTTATTTGAGTAAATATCATTAATAACTTAGGTTAATTAATATTTACTCTTTATTTCTATTCAGATTCTATTATTTCCCCCACGTAATAAAGTCCTACTAAATTTCCTCTACGCTCAAATTTTCTTGAAACTAATAAGATTATTACATGCTCATTCTCGTCAAGCAATTTTTTCTCAACAGAATGTTTAACAGACTGCTCTATAATTTCTTCAGCATCCATATTAAAGAAATCAAAATTTTCAATTTGAACAGCTTTTACACCCCATACTAAGTTTAATTCCCTTGCGGTTCTTTTATGTGGGGTTATAGCAATTATTGGTAAGGGGGGTCTATACTTTGCAATCATCATAGCACCATATCCCTTTCGAGTTATAACTAAAATTTTTCCTCTAAAATTCAATTCTTCCATTTCAGATGCCAAAGAATGGATAGCATGCCCCAATGTTTGAGTATGAGTTAATCTATCAGAATCATATTCATCTGGAACCCTCTTTTGCATATTTTCAGTTGCAGTTTTCGCAATTTGGTTCATATAATGAACAGCATCAATTGGATATTTTCCCATTGCCGTCTCTGCTGAAAGCATTACAGCATCGGTACCATCCATAACTGCATTGTAAACATCATTTGCTTCTGCCCTAGTGGGGATTGGATTTGTAACCATTGATTCAAGCATTTGAGTTGCTACAATAATAGGCTTTCCTTCACGATTACTTTTATAGATCATTTCCTTTTGCCATAAGGGAACTTTATCTGGATCTATCTCAACACCTAAATCTCCTCTGGCTACCATGATTCCATCGCTTACTTCTAAAATCTCATCGAATTTTTCTAATGCTATAGGACGTTCAATTTTTGAAATTAATTTAATTTTAGAATTGCCAAAATTTTCAAGAATTCTTTTTACATGAAGAACATCATCTCCCCCAGAAACAAATGAAATCGCTACATATTCTGGATCGAGTTTCGCAATAAATTCCAGATCCTTTTTATCCTTTTCTGTGGGAACCTTCTGAGATAATTCACCTGTTGGAATATTCACTCCTTTTCTATTGCTAATCGTCCCTCCCGCTAAAACCTCTGCAATTACATGATCTTCTTCTTTACTAATTACCTTAATTTTAATTATTCCATCATTTACAAAAAAATTATCTCCAACTTTAATTGATTTTAGAAATCCAGGTAAAGGAATGGAAAATTGCGTTTGATCTCCTTGAATTTCTTTTTCAAAAACTTTTACTTTTTGACCTATCCCTAGATTATATGCTTTGTCATCTTTAAATTGCCCTACTCGAATTTTTGGTCCTTGAATATCAGCTAAAATCCCCACATATTCGCTTACTTCTCTAATTCTTTTAACTAATTCTGTCTTTTCATCATGAGATCCATGTGAAAAATTTAATCTAAAAATATCTACACCCGCATCAATAAGCTTTTTGAGCATTTCTTTTGAGCTCGAAGCAGGACCTAATGTAGAAACTATCTTAACTGTATTTTCTCTAAATGACATACTCATAAACCTTTTTTTGTTTTCATAGTAGTCTGGATACTGAACTCATAATTATTTTAATGATAAATAATATTATTGTGTTTGTACTTAAAAATTATTCATTTTCTATTAAATTCTTAAAATGATCTAATTTAATTCGAAATTTATGTCTAATAGATTTTAATTTTTCGATAGAATTATGATACCCTTCAGATTGCTTAATTTCTTTTATTAATAACAACTGAATCCTTAGCATTTTAGGGAAAATTGAATATTGAATTAACTTAAGATCATTTTTTATGGCATAATCTTTTGCTATCTGAACTAATAAATCGGAACTATTATTTGCTAAGGAAATAGCTAAAAAGTATCTTAATTTTGGTGTTTTGGAATAATTTTTTACAATAAATAAAAAAAAATTTTTGTTTTTCTCACTTAAATCATATAATTTTTCTATTTTTAAAGTTTTAAATTGATTATTGTAAAGTTCAGAGATTGGAGCATGTTTACCTCTTATCTTTTTAATATCTTTAAAAATATTATTCCTAATAAACGATTTCAAATCAATATGGTTTAATTCTGGCATTTTTTAACTCGATGATTTATCTTAAATTGAAATAATTAGCATATATAATTATAGTTTAAAAGATATATATTAGATTTGATTTAATTCCTATATTGCAATTTTAAAATCGAGTTTTTTGGGATGTATTAACCTCAAAATTAAAAATATTAGAAATTAGGTTATATAATTTATGTAATTTCATCATCTTAACTAAAATCTAAAAGATTTATGAAATCATAGAAATTATAATGAAATTTAATGGAATAGAGGGTTTCTTTTATAAAAAGCTTTGAATTAAAAGTGAGCATTTAAATTTGCTTTAGATATCATTAAAGAAACATTTAAATAATCACTTTATTATATTATAAATGGTACCACTTTTTGCGATCACTCAAAAATTTTCATTAATGGGTCATTTGAGAGCATTTATTACATCCGACAAGGTTCTAAATAAAGAATTTTTATTAAAATAGATTAAAAATAAATTTATATAAAGATAAAAAAATGTCGATGTCATTAGTTCCATCTGTAAACAATAACCAAATTTCAATACAAAAGTTTATTGATTGGGATAAATTTGAGAATATTTTTTATAATAACCTTTATTTAGAGAACTATAAAATTGTAATTAAAATTCCTCTTATTCCTAAAAAAGACCTAAAAAACGAGATTAAAATAAAGAAGTTTAATCTGGAAAAATATACATTTTTAATTTCTTACGATTAGTGTTTTATGTTAAAAATATAAAAACTCAATTGTTCTTAGTCATTTTACTTTTTCTTTTTCCTTTGTTAAGTTTATTCCAGCATGAGAAACAAATATATGTTTTATCTTCTAACAGAACTAAATCTTTTGTTGAGCGAATCATTCCACATCGATCACATTTTTTTAACATTCAATTTACCTATTATATTTAATTTTGCCTCTAAGATTATATCGATTTAACAATATTAATTATTTTTTAAATAGATTGAAAGAATAAAATATTCAAATATAACTAATAGGAAAAAGGATTTTTATTTTTCAAAATTATACAACATAAATAATTATAAGAATTATTTAAGAAGAATTGTAAATGATTGCTAATATTACTGACGGATTAGAAAGTGGTAATTTGGTCTTAAAGGTGTTAACAACCAATACAGTTGATGTAACTTTATATACAGAAGATAAGTTTTTGGGGAAAGTTATACAACCACGAGCAGAAGCAATTCAAGCGATTGGTGAACATGGATTAGCAATTCTCATTAAATTTTTTAAAGACGGTACACCTCATAATTATCTATTTGATACTGGAAGTCTTAAATCTACAATAATTGAGAATTGCGATGTTTTTAATGTAAATTTACACAACATTGAAAAGGTAATTATAAGTCATGGTCATTATGATCATTTTGGGGGATTAATGAAAGTTATACCTCAATTAAAAGAAGGTAGTGAATTATATTTGAATCCCGAATGTTTTTATCAAACTCATCAAATAGACTTTAGAGATGGACAAGAAGTCTCAATGAAAGAATTAGAATACTCCTTAGAAAAGCTAAAACAAAACGGGACTATTACAAAACATAGAAAATATCCTTTATTAGACAAAAAATTGATTTATGATCTTGCCAAAATACATAGAGTAAAAATAATTGAGACAAGAGAACCTCAAAAATTATATAAAGGTTTTATAACTAGTGGAGTAATTGAAATATTTGATGAAAGTGAAGTAACTAAAGGACGTCTAGTTTCAGATGAAATAAACAATTTCAAAAAATATACTGCTCGAGATGAAACCTCGATTTATATTAATATTGTAAATAAAGGTTTAATAATTCTAACGGGATGTGCACATGTAGGTATAATCAACACAATAAAACATGCCCAAAAATTAACTGGTATTGAAAAGGTGTATGCTATTATTGGTGGATTTCATAAAGTAAATGTTCCAATAGCAATGATTGAAGAAACAATCCAATTTATTGAAGATTTAGATCCTGAGGTAACCTGTGGGATGCATTGTACAGGTTTTGAATTTAATAAAAGAATGAGCGTTAGAGGACATCCATCACATACATTAGGAGTGACAGGAACAGAATTTCATCTCTGAATTATTAAAACCCACCTTTTAATTAAATATACTTTAAAAAATATAAAAAAAATTATAATTTTATATAGATTTAATCTCTGAAACCATAATATGCATTAATAAGTAATAATAAAAATCCAACAACAGACAATTCATAACCATCTGGTAATTCAAATAAAATTATTTGATTCCAACCGAAAGTAAACCAAATCAAAGATATAACCACTATTATAAACATTATAGTAGAAAGGATATTACGTCCTTTTCTCTTCCACCAACTGGATTCTTCTAACAATATCTTTTCAATGATCTCAACATCAGTAAGGGAAGCATCCATATTTACAATTTTTTCTTTAAGCTTTTTCTTTTCTCTAGAATGGGCAATTGATCTAAAAGAAGCACCAAGTATGAATAGAATAACAATTATTAATAGATCAAATATTGTATTGGTTACTTCAAATGAAGCACTTGGATTAGAATAATAAGTAATAAGTGTTAAGAATAATAATAATACCAAAAGAAATCTAACAGAATATTTGGGCAAATACAAGGGATATTTTTGTTTTTTGGTATCTTGAATTATTAGATCTGGTCTTTTTATTTCCTCGATAACATCACTCATCTTTTCATATCCACTTCTTCTTGCTTCAAAATAAAAAGCAACCACAACAAAGATTACATTTACTATTAAGGGATCAATTGGCTGGCGAAACAACAAGTTTCCCAAAGGAAAGGCTACAATCATAATTGTGCTCAATGCTCTAATTGTTCCTCGAGGTGTTCCAAGCGGATGGCCTTCAACTTTACCTCCCACACTAAATCTGTTAATCAAAACCCATGTACCAAAGATCAACAATAAAATAAAGGATATCATTTTTTTTCGCTCTATTTTTCTTTCTATTCAAAATATACCTGAATAGGTTCTAATTTAGTTATGATCTATTTGATTTTAATACTTTTAAGACTTTTGTTATTACAATCTAAAAACTCTATAGAAATATATATAATTATTCGTTCAATTTGAATAGAATAAAAACTCAGAATTTTGAATGATTGAAATGAAGCTTTAAATCAACTTTTAAAAGAAAAAAATAAAACATTAAGGTTTAAATTACTTAGGAAATCGTTCGAGAAATGATTCTGATATTCCCCTTCTTTGAAGCAAATCGAATTTATCAGCTTGTCGAGTTGGAGATTTCTGAAATGCATATTCAATAGCTCTAATAAATTGTAAACCATCACCAGTTATCTCATATACTCCATTTCCTTCTCTTCTAATCAAATTAACCTCTTTTAATTGAGTAAGATGATTAGAAACAGCGGTTTTTTTTAATTCTAACTCATTTACAATTTTACTATAAGATTGTGGTCCTTTTAAGAGTAATACAAGAATATATATTCTCTTCTCGTTACCGATTGCTTTCAATATATCTACTATTTCTGAGAATGAGGTCATAATAGATTCTATTAGATGTTCATGAACATTTTGAGTAATCAATTTTTATCTTCCTCTTTTAATTTTATAGGTACATACCAATCCATTAACGAATTCTCAATGTCTTTCTCGTCCCATCTATCAGGATGGTAGGATTGCATCATAAATGGGTATGATGGTTCGTACTCCGAATCAGGTAACCACTGAGAAAACACATACTTGGTTCCTTTACCCTTGTATTTCGATGTAAAGAATAAATATTTAGATTCTGGAAACACTTTATAGAACATTTCCAATGGGAAAAATTCTAAACTTTTCACTTCAATTCCCACAAAAATATGAAATTTCTTATGTTTAGTGTAGTCATCCGGTTCAATGTGAACTTCATACCCATATGCTTTTCCAAATTTTATAGTTTCTAGAAAATTCCTGTATTTATAATAAATTTTTTCAAATCTTTCCCATGTCTTGCCAATTTCGTTTTCTCTATCCCAACCTTTTGCTGAATGAAATGGATCTCCATAATAAACACACCCTAAGAGTTTAAAAACTTTAGCTTCTAAGACTTTTGGTTCCAAATGATTAAAAAATTTTTATTTGTTCTTAATAAAAATATAATTTTTCAATTATTTAAGTCTATTCACTTTTTTTAGAGCTTTATTCATATTATTTAAATATTAGAAAATCATTTTGTGGTTACCAACTTAAAATAGGAAAAAAAAATGAACATGCAAGAATACACTATAAGACCGATAGGTAAGGTAAGAGTTAAAGGAGATGATCCAAAAACAGCACAATATTTTTTAGATATCGAAAAACCTTATCGTTCGGCACTAAAAGAGTTAGATAAATGGTCTCACGTAATTATTCTTTTTTGGGCCCATGAAATGGATAAAGATGAATATAGGAGTGCTGAAGATTGGGCGGTGGATGTCCCATATGCAGAGGGCGCACCTAAAACGGGGATCTTCGCAACTCGTGCAGAATATCGTCCTAATCCTATCCTTATGACAACATCAGCAATAATTGATGTTGATATTAAAAATGGGATGGTTCTATTAGCAGGTATAGACGCTTATAGTGGTACACCAATTATCGATCTAAAGGCATATTTTCCAATATGTGACAGGGTTAGAGATGCTCACATTGCTCCTTGGTTTGATGGATGGCCAGAATATCTTGAAGACGGTATTGAATGGTGACAAGAGCAAGGCTTTTTTGAAGATTATGAATAATTATGAGGCAGAAACTATGATAACTTCAATAAGAAAACTTAATTTTTTAATTATAAGATTGTAAAAAGAGGAAAAGAAAATGGTAAGAATTTTGGATGTGAATGAGAAAAATATTGATGAACAGGAATTATTTTGTAAAAAAACAAAAAAGAAATTTCCTGGTTATCAAAATAAGGTTAAATGGATGAAAGAAAGATTTAAAGAAGGATTAAAATATAAAGTCTTATATGTTCAGGAAGGAAATAAAGAAACTTCCCGTGGTATGATCGAATATATTCCCGGAGAGTTTAATTGGCGTGGAATACAAGCTGATGGGTGGATGGTTATCCACTGTATTTGGGTTGTCGGGAAATCAAAAGGTAAAGGATATGGAAATAAATTATTACAGATTGCAATTGAGGATGCGAGGACACAAGGTATGCATGGTATTGTAGGGATGTCAGCAGAGAAAGGGGGTTGGATCCCTAAAAAAAAGCTATTCATCAGTAATGGTTTTAAAAAAGTTGACGAAATTGAACCAAATTATAGTTTGTATGCTTTATATTTTAATAAAGATGCCCCAAAACCACGATTTTATCTCATTGATAAACAGAAACGGAATGAATATTTAGATAATGGAGTGACGATTATATACACAGATCAGTGTCCTTATATAATAGATTTTGTGGAAGAACTGAAAGAATCTGATAAAACAGGAAGATTTAAAACTATTAAACTTAATGATTGTAAAAAAGCACAACAAAACGGAATTTATCCCTATGGAACATATTGCATAATATGTGATGGGAAAGTTTCTTTATATTTACATCAAACCAGAAGAGAAATCAATAGTATTTTAAATTTGTAAATCAGAAATGTTATTAATTATAAAAAAACAATTATATAACATATTTCAAATAAAAATTCTTTTAAAATATTCTTTTTTTTCCACTTTTAGAAGGAACTAACGTGTCTCATATATTTTTTTATCTCTTATTCTAAAGCTTAAAAAACTAAAGATTTAAAAAAAAAATTATTATAATTTATTTCTATCTACTATTTTAAGTTCTAATACAACTTGTCCCCATCCATCACACTTTAATCCTGGATCAGTACAACTAACACGATTAAATCGCATTTCATTTGGATCAATTCCCGCTAATAGTAATTCATTGGCAGTATAGATTAATTTATCAAGTCCAGCTAATGCATATATGCATATTCGATTAGGGGATAACTTAGTCAATAGACTTCCTGCTCCATCAAAATAAATCTTATCTCCTACTTTATGCTGACTATTGCACCCATGAGATTCAATAACTTCAACAACGAGAGTTTTTCCAAGTAGTTTTAAGGATTTTGAAAGAACATCAATATTTCGAGGATTATCAAGAAAAGTCTTGACTTCTTCATCGTTATACCCAAAATGTTCTTTTATATTTTCCTCCATATCTTTACTTACATTCACATAGACCACCTCTTATTTTTTATTAGTTTGAGCTAATTTTACTTTTGCTTTCATAATATCTATATAAGCTGCTTGTATATTCAATGGTGGTATAGTCTCTTTCTCATTCATTTCCAATTTTATTGCATTTTCAGAACAAGTAGGAATACAGAGCCCACATCCAATACATCTTCCGAGGTTAATCTCACTAACTCCATTAATTAAGGAAATAGCATCCATATTGCATCGTTCTTCACAAACCCCACATCCAACACATAAGTTCCGATCAATAATTGCATGATAGTTTGATGCAAATAATTCAGCAGGCCTATCAAAGCGTTTTTGATTTGTTAAAACCTCACAACAACAACCACAACAGTTACATATAAAATCAGGTTGTTGAGAGTTAGATACTTGTGGAACTAATCCTGCTTCTTCAAAATCCTTTATCAATTCATAAGCTTTTTCTTTTGATATGAATTTTGCTTCTCCTTTTTCATAGAATATTTTAGCTGCTGCTCCAAATGTTAAACATGTTTCTCTGAGATCTGTTCTTTTACAAGGATCACCAATCATATCATGTGCTTTTCGACAAATGCAATCCATAATACCGATTTCACTAGAAATATCTATTATCTTTCGAATCTTGTCATAAGATGCAATTGGTAAGTCAATGGGAATGGCTTGTTCAATAGGTACAGTGCGAGTTTGAGGGATTCCTGGAACGTTATATTCCTTTTTAAAATAAGCTTCTTCAAAATATTGGAAGATTATATTGATTAGTTCTGGTGTAAGACGCCCTAATTGGTATTCATACATACCTGGAATTAATGCTGCAAGAGAATATAGCTTTTCATCATTATTCATGAGTCTTATAACAGTTCCGTTTTCATACATTTTCTCTAATATATTCTCTAATTCCTCTAAAGAAATGTCATTATTCTTTAATCTTCGATAAATTTCTTCAAGTTTCTGCAGATTAAAATTTAGTTCCATTGCCAACTGAGCTTCTTCTTCATTAAATAGTAGTTTTAATAAACGAATTTCGACTCCAGATTGAGATTTTGGAATTCCTACAGGCATTTTATTAAAATGTTGCTGCAATTTAAAATAAATGTTGTTATTATCATTCATTTTGAAAACACCATTTTATAAAAGTAAATGGTATTTATAATGATTAATCGATCAAAAACAACTAATTTTAAGTTGTAAATATTATATATGAATTGTGATGTCTAAAACCTTAATGGAAGATTTAAAAGAATTTCTAAATGATGCGAACCTTTCTACTTATGAAATCAATGCGTATATAGCACTTTTAACATCTTCAAAAACTAATCCCCCTACAGCTAAGGAAATATCTTCAGAATCTACAGTTCCGAGTGGAAGAATATATGAAATTTTAGATGATTTAAATAAAAAAGGACTAATTGAAATAATTGAATCTCGACCAAAAAAATATAGAGTAATATCATTGAATAAAGCATTAGATAATTTAATTAGCTTTCAATCCAAAGAAAGTAAACAAAAAATAAGTTATTTATATGATCGAGCTAAAATCCTAGAGTATGAACTATATAATTCTGATGTATTAATTCAAAAAGAACCTTCGAAAATCTTTTGGTCAACTGTGTATGGAACTCAATCAATTCTTTCTCTTTATGTTAAATATATAAATCAAGCAAAAGAAGAGATAATTTTTAATGAATTTATTAATAAAAATACACTAAAAATCTTACCTTATGCAAAATCAATCTATACTGCGCTTAAAGAAGCACATAATCGCGGGATTAAAATAAAAGACCTCTGGAGTTTTGAATATGATAACCGACCGCTTACAAGAGAACAAAAAGAAGAAAATGCTAAAATTTTTGAAAAATTAAAAAAAATTCAGAAGGAACTATATGGATTATCATCAGAATTGCCCGGGTGCAAAATGAAATATATCTTTCAAAGATCACCAACCTATTTCGATATATTTGATAAAAAAAGAATAATGTTTAAACTTCAAAATCCAATTAAACCTTACCAAATATTTGCATGCATGAATGTCGTGGATCCTAATCTTGCTAATGATTTAAGAGAAAAATTTCTTAGTATGTGGACTTTTGATGCAATTGAGGATTAAATATTATTCCAACACCGATAATTAAAAAAAATTTTTCAATTATTATTATTTCTGTTGATTTAAACTAGTTTTTTTAAATAATATTAAAATGAACCTTCACTTTGTTAAGCTTATGAATAGGAATTAAAATTAAAAGAAAAAAAAAATGAAAAAATTTTGAATAAGTTTAATCATACCTTTTGTATGTAAAAATTAACCAGAAAAATCCTAATACTCCAATAATAAAAGCAATTATGAGAATATAGTTGATCCAATTTGTCCACCATTCAATACCGCCCCATGATAACATTACGGATAATGTCTGAACAGCCATAACACTTAATACAACTAAACCCATTCCCATAGCATACTCCTCTTCACGAAACATGCCAATGCCTGAGACCAAACACCAAAATCCAAGAACGATAGAAACTATACCTGAAGGTCCGAGAACAGTAAGTGCTTCTTGAATAGCAGCATTGTTTAGATCAAATCCTACGCTAATCCCCGCCCAAGCTAAGAGATTCATTATACCCATTAAGACGAAAAGGGCACCGATGATTATCATCAGAATGTTCAATAATTCATTTGAATCTTTTTTACTTTTTTCACTCATTTTTAGTTCAACTTTTTTAGTTTGTTTTTAAAATTAGTGTTAAGGATAGATTTACAATTCTCTTATTTAAACCTATTTCCTTTATTTTCTAAAGATGAATATAAACTCTATATATCTATTGTTTTTTAAATTAGGTCAAAAAAAATATGATTTTATTTTAGACAGATTTGACAGACCGAACAAAAAAATAGGCGCATATAAAGACAATTAAAGTAATAGCTGAAAAAAACCAGAAATATGTATAAATAAAATTTATCACCATAATCCCCAAAATAACAGGGAGATTCCCATTAAGAACAAAATCTTTTTTAAATGGGGCAGAAAATCATGAATATATCTTAGAAATGGCTGACGCTATATTTGAAATAGAAAGAGAATAGGATTTAATTATTTTAGGTTATTTTGAAAAATTTCTTCCAATCTGGATATTTTTATGCATGGTTCTCGGAATAATTCTATCCAATATGATTCCAACTGTTAGCGAATCGATTGATTCATGGTAGATACGAGGTATTTCAATACAATTGGTATATGTTTGTTTTTGATGATGTATTCTAGAATAATGAATCTCAAAAAGTCAGAATTGAAGAAATTGGGGAATAATCGAAAACCAACCATTTTAACTTTAATATCCAATTGGATAGTAGCTCCTTTCATGGGTTTAATGATGGTAAGAATCTTCTTACCAGGGCATGAACAATTAGTATCGGTACATGTCAAATTCCTTAAATTTTTCAATTAATTATTATCATAGTTGTCTATTTGATAAAATTTTTTAAAGGTGTAATCTTCATTCCTACTTAGAAAAATGTTCACAATATTTAATCAAGTAAAAAAAATGCTGTAAAATTTGAGTTATAGTGAGGAAATTTGGGATAAGTGATACAGTGTGGCTGGACCGTTAAATAAATTAACAACGTGGCTAACATTGGGTCTTTCATTATTATATTGGTTTTTATTACCAGTACAGCCAAATGGATATAATTATTTATCATTTGGCGTCAAATGCATGGAGGTTCGTGTGTGTAATTCTGGTAAACGTTTTTTATTTGATTATTTTAAAAGAGAAGATTATAAAATATAAAGTTTTGATTAGAAGTTAAGAAATATAACATTAAGGAGAAATTTAGAATGGTTCTTAAAGAGAAACTCACGAAAGTAGTGAATTCAGACCAAATATTTGATGATGATGAAGTTTTAGGAGAATATGCGAGTGATCACTCCTTTGTGCCTATAAAAAAGCCTAGTTTGGTAGTCAAGCCGAAGTCTGCCATGGAAGTTCAGAAGATAGTGAATTTTGCCAATAGATTAAATTTTCCTCTTATTCCAGTGAGTTCGGGCCTTCCTCGGTTTCGCGGAGACACGGTTCCATCAGCCGATGGAGTAGTAATAGTAGATCTCCAGGAAATGAATCGAGTTATCTGGGTTAGTCGAAGAGATAGAGTTTGTGTAATAGAGCCTGGAGTAACCTTTGGACAATTAGAGGCTGAATTGGAATCTCAAGGGTTACGATCCATGATGCCCTTATGTCCTAAATCTACCAAGTCAGTGATCGCTAGCCATTGGGAGCGTAATCCCATTACTTGCCCTCGATTTCACTGGGATGAGCAGGATCCCTTGGCATCGACGGAATTCATCGTGGGAAATGGAGATTCAATGTGGACGGGAGGTGCTGGACTAGTAGGGGGGCTCCAACCAATATCGCCCGCGAAACAGAGAGAAAGAGGAATGGCCCATAAAGTTCCTTTTGGGCTTCTTAATATGAATGTTCAAAAGATTGGCGGAGGATCCCAAGGTACCTTAGGAATATGTACCTGGGCAAGTGTGAGATGCGAATTATTCCCGGAACACGAAGAATTATTCGTTGCTTATGATGAAAATATTAAAAATTTAGTCGAACCTGCAACAAAATTAATCTATTATAGACTTGCAGATGACTTATTCATCCTGAACTCGGTGAATTTAGCATCATTACTCAAGCGGGAGGCGGATGACATTCGTGTATTGAAAGATACGCTTCCTCCTTGGATTTTAGTATATAATCTAGTTGGGTATGGCACGATGCCTGAAAAGATGTTCGAATATAAGGAAGTGGCGCTCAAGGATAAGCAGATCCCCGCAATGGATTCGCTTCCTGGTTCATCTATTAAGGAAGTTCAATCTTTAATAAGGCAGCCCTCGGATGATCCATACTGGAAGCTCCGACTTAAAGGTGACTCGAGAGATCTCATCTTTTTAACCTCTCTAGCAAGGGCCCCTAGTTTCATTGAAACCATTCAGAAACTAGCAAACGCGGTTAAATTTCCCATATCAGATATTGGAGTCTATATTCAACCCATGCGGCAAGGGTGTTATTCCCACATGGAATTTGATATTAATATGTCTACTGAAGACCAAGCCGAAGCGCAAGTCGTTCAAAAACTCATTAAGGAAGCTGCCAATCAAATGTTCTCAACTGGCGCCTTCTTTAATCGACCGTATGGGGAATTATCTAATCTAATATATCCTCACTATCCAGATACGGTCAAAGCCCTAAAAATTGTTAAAAAGATTTTTGACCCAAAAAACGTGATGTCTCCGGGTAAGTTATGTTTTTCGGAGGTGATTGAATGAATTTATCTAAATATGAGTACGAAATGGAGAATTGTTTCAGGTGTTCTCACTGTAAATATATCCCCTGGCCAGTACTGAAGAGCAAAAGGTTTTCACAAGTTTGTCCGTCCATTACACGATATAATTTCCATGCTTATTCAGCTTCAGGAAAGATCGAAATGGCACTCGCACTCCATATTGGGCGATTAAAAGAATGGACGCCTGGCATGCTCAAAATACTATATACATGCACAATGTGTGGCGCATGTCAAATCTCCTGTTACCCAAACAATTTCTTAACGGATGTGGAGGGCATACTTGAGACTTTGAGACAGAAGGCAGTCGAGGACGGTGTGGGACCTATGCCCCAACATAATGCTTTTACGAAATCCATTAAAGAAAAACACAACCCATACAACGAGCCCCACGAGGATCGGTCAAATTGGATGCCTGAAGGCATAGAAGTTAAGGAAAAAGCTGATTTAATCTATTGGGTCGGATGCACGTCATCATATCGCAGGAAGGAAATTGCTCAAGCGACCGTGAAAGTGTTAAATAAAATTGGGGTCGATTTTATGCTTCTCAGAGATGATGAGATTTGTTGTGGTAGTCCAGTCTACAATACTGGACAGAAAGAGCTAGCGAAAAAGATGGCAAAAGATGTAGTTGAAAAAATTCGTAAATCTGGGGCTAAAAAATTGTTAACAGCTTGCGCTGGGTGTTATGCAATGTTCAAGGCCAAATATCCGAAGCTAATTGATGATATTCCATTTGAAATTACAAGTTTAGCGGAAATATTGGATCAAAAGTTGCAAGATGGCAAATTAAAGTTCGCAAAAAGTGTCCCGATGAAAGTTACCTATCACGATCCTTGTCATATGGGAAGAATGAGCGAATATATCCCAGAGTGGAATGGAGAATGGAAGTTGACAGGCCCTCATATCTATGAACACGTTCCTGAGAAGCCAGTCAGACTCGGACTTGGAGGGTGTTATGATCCACCAAGAAGGGTGTTAGAAGCCATTCCAGGCATCGAATTTGTCGAGATGGAACGTATTAGGGAATATGCATGGTGTTGTGGGGCGGGAGCTGGTTGCAAATCGGCATTCCCAGATTTTGCTCTATGGGCAGCTTCCGAACGTATAGAAGAGGCGAAAGCAACCGATGCCGAAATACTAGTTTCAGCTTGCCCATTTTGCTCAACCAACCTAAAGGATGCAATTGAGCAAAACCACGAAAAAATTAGGTTTTATGATATTGCGGAGATTGTATTAATGGCCTTAGAAAGCACTTCCGGAGGTGGAGAAACCAAATGACGCTCTCTGAAGAAGCTTATTTTGATTTAGAAACGGTAGTTGGACCTGAGAACATCAGTCAAGAACCAGCGGTTCTGGATTCCTATTGTTGCCATGCAACTAATGGAGGAATCCCAAGGCAAGGACTAGGAGTAGATATCTGGTGGAAACGAGCTGATGCCATCGTTCTTCCAGGATCTACTAAAGAAGTCCAACAAATAGTAAATATATGTAATCATCATGGGATTAAATTCAAAGCGCATTCGACTGGACAACTGCCAGTCGGATTTGCACAGTCAAAAACAAATGTGATCACCATAGACCTGCGTAGGATGAACCGAATAATCGAAATAAACGAACAGTTCATGTACGCTTTAATTGAACCATATGTGACTCAAGCCGAACTATTCATCGAAACGATAAAACATGGCATGTGTCCCAATATGATTGATGCGGGAGCGAGCATTTCACCATTAGCCTCAGTCACTAGTGTCCTCGGTAATGGAGATAGCTCCATTACACGGTCTATGAATGCGCGTAATCCCTTAGCAGTCGAGTGGGTTCTCCCAACTGGAGAGATTCTCAGATTAGGTTCGCCTAATACTCCAAATGCTGGATGGTTCAGTGGTGATGGCCCAGGTCCGAGCCTGCGTGGAACAATGCGAGGGGGACTTGGTCTCCTAGGATCCCGCGGCATTTTTACCAAAGTCGCGATGAAACTCTACCCATGGCATGGACCTAAAAAACTCGTAACTGGCGGACATGCACCTTGGTGGGAGGTCAAGGAATGGCCGCTGAGTGAATTAGTAATTTTCAAGTGGGATGATTATAAAAATGAGGCAGATGCGCTTTACTTAATCGGGGAAGCCGAAATCTTTGATTCGCTTGGTCGGTTATCTACCACCAAATTTGAAGCGACTATAGCGGAATCCAAAGGAGAATGGGCAAGTATCCGGAGGTGGAATATATTTGGAGAACTGTTCCCTAAGGGCGGGTGGTTCGGTCAAATCATTTCCATTAACCAGGAACATTTGGACTATTGTAAGAGTGTTCTGAAACGTATCCTCGACCAAACAGATGGGAAAATTGTCAAGATAGAAGACATAAATGTCCCAGAAGGGACAAAAATCAATAATCCGGAGCAGTTTGCTTGGAGATGTAAGCAGATATATTTACAATTGATGCTTTTCAAAGATTACACCCTCAAGGTTTGTGAAATGCCTATGGCCGGCACTTTTGGCCCCCTGCCCGCGATGTATTACTCCAACATTGATACCTGTTTTAAACTCATTTCAAAATACCATATCCCCATAAAATCCAAATACCAGAAGAATGGTACCATTCTGGACGATGGACCGGATGGAATCTGGGCTACCATAGAGGAAAACGGTCATATGATGCAATTCATGAATTTCACACGTATAGAGCGTAAGGACCCAAATGCAGATAGTAAAGGGCTAGGAGAAGAATCAATGGTTAAAGCATTTCAAGACGGTTACTTACCCTACACGCCCATGCCCCCTATTGAACGGATCTTGCTGATTAATAAATACCAAAGGAAATTAAATGAAAAGCTGAATCCATATAAAACGGCAGAAAGATCATCATTACTGGGACAGGGCGGATTTTCGCCAGGAAGTGGAGGTGGAGGCATGCAAAAGATGATCGATAGATTCTTACGAGGAAGACCTAATAAGAAAGAAAATAAAGGCACTTGAAGACACACCATATAGTGACTTTGGTGGGATTTTCTATAATTATACCTAATTTTTAGAAATATGGTTATAACCAACCTAACGAATGCTGACATATCCAATGGCAAAACGGTTGAATTTATACTTTGAATCTTCCACTACCATAGTCCTTATCCTTTTCTAGTTGCAAAAAAAGGTGGTATAACTCTTACATGTTTAGCACTGAATTCCTTGAACCTACTTTCGTTATGGGGGGCTAAAAAAAAGAAGGGAAAGCCTTATTTGGTGGATAATCCACCTCTTCAGTATAGGTTCTTAAGACTATGCCATCTATGAGGGCTGAGAATAATACACTCGTGAACTTTTCTATTAAGGCTTTCAACTACAACTATTAAAGATTGCAATTATAGAATAAAATCCTTTTTATATGGGCAGAAAATCATGAATATATATTAGAAATGGTTGATGCTATATTTGAAATAGAAAGAGAATAAGATTTAATTATTTTAGGTTTATTGTCAACTTTTCCATATTCAACTTCCATACCTTTTCAGGAGCTCTTTTACTTTCACTTGGCTTGTAATCTGATTTAATAATACCTACATTTTCTAATTCTCTAAGATGATAATATAAATTTGCTTTCTTCAAATTTTTAAAATCTCCTTTACCACACATTCCATGACATTGATTTTTATCATCCATGGTTTCACTAGCATCTTTAAGATGATTAAAAAGATCATCTGAAGACATTGGGCCATCTCCTAGAATATCTATTATAACCCATCGAATTTGGCAATGTAAGGCTTTTACATATGTACTAATATCTTCAAGATCTATTTCTTTCGTCATATCCTTAAACCACCAAAATCTTATAATATATAAAATCTCGAAACATTTAAATATATGGTTTGATTAGTTTAATCTAATATTTAACTAATTAAAATACAAATGAAAAACTTTATTATGGTAGTTTAATTTAGGTTTTGAGAATGAAGGTAAGATTAACGAAGTGGAACTTTAATAATTTAGCTATTAAACCGATTAAAGAGATTTCGCATAATAGAAGGATTTATTTGTATTATTTAAAAATCAATAAAAACTGAAAAAAAATATAAGAGGTATCAATAAAATGAAAATTAAAGAAACGGAAGAATGTGAATGTGATAAACCAGAAATAAAAGAGAAGCATCCACAAGGGTGTACTTTAAATCAAATTATTAAATGCCATGGAGATCAACCAATCAATGATCTTCTAAAACACATTCAATTAGAAGAAGAGGAAAAATAGGAATTTTTTCCTAAGGAGGTGTTATTATGAGTGTTATTGCTATAAATAATCTAGCTAAATATTTTTCACTCCCAAAGAAAGGAAAAGGGGGCAAACCAGGACCAATGAATGGGAAAATGGGACCAATGGGTATTATTCGTGCAGTTGATAATATTAGTTTTGAGGTGAAAAAGGGTGAAATCTTTGGATTTTTAGGTCCAAATGGTGCAGGTAAAACTACAACAATACGGATGATGACAGGTGTATTAAGACCTACTAAAGGAAATGTGTCTATTTTTGGACATGATGTATGGAAAAATCAAATTCTCGTAAAACAAATTACTGGAAATGTTCCTGAAGAAGCAAATGTATATTTTGACCTAACGGGACTACAAAATTTAATGTTTATTGGAGAAATTTATGGTGTTCCTAAAAAGACTCGCTTAAATCGCGCAGAGTCTTTACTTAAAAAATTTGAACTATACGAAAAGCGCAATTTAAAATCAATGAGATATTCTAAGGGAATGAAACAAAGATTATTGCTATGTATGGCGCTAATGAGTAATCCAAAAATTTTATTTCTTGATGAGCCAACAAGTGGATTAGATGTGCAGTCTGCTCGTATAATAAAACAATTGATAAGAGAGTATAATGAAAAAGGTGTAACCATCTTTCTTACCACTCATGACATGGAAGTTGCAAATGAATTATGCCATAGAATCGCAATTATTAATCATGGAAAAATCATTAGTTTAGATACTCCTCAAAACTTAAAAGCATTAACTCAAGAATATAAAGCAATTGATTTCTATTTTACTAATGGGGCAGATAAGGCTAAAATCAAAGATTTGAGTTCTGTAAGAGAAGTTCAAGAGGTAAGTGGAGGTTTTCACCTAATTGTAGAAGATATTCATGAAGGAATTTGTGAGATTGTAGATTTCATCAAGCAAAATCATTTAATTATAAAACAACTAAATACACATCAACCAAAATTAGAAGATGCATTTTTAAAAATCATTGAAAGAGGTGATAAAAATTAATAAGGAATTTATATTATCTAAAGAATCTAGGTTTAGTACTTTTAAAACTCAACTAAAGAGATCTTTTATAATTACTAAAAAAGATTTGAGAATTTATTATAATAAACCACCTGTATTAATTCAAGGGATTTTTTTTCCAATAATATTATTTTTTGCTTTTACAATAGGAAGAAGTATATCACCAATTTACCTTATTTCTGGAATAATAGCAATGGTTCTTTTCTTAACTTCGACTTCATTGGGACCTATCATTTTTCCATGGGAGACTATTCGTGGTACTTTTGAGCGATTAACTACTTGTCCAGTTTCAATTAAGACAATATTAATTGGTAGTATTTGGAGTTCATTTATATACGGTTTATTATTCTCGTCAATTCCTTTGGTTTTAGGAGTAATATTCCTATCAAGTGGATTAGCCATTAATTATTTTCTAATTATTGCTGGTATGATTCTTTCTTCGTTGGTTTTTTCCAGTTTTAGTTTGATAATCTCCTCGCCACCAATAAGAAATCCGGGAAATACAATGATATTACAAATTTTTATCAAATTTCCATTATTATTTATCAGTCCACTGTTTATGCCAATTAATTCAATCGCAACTGCAGTAATATCTCCAATTACCTATTGTCTTGATGTATTAAACATTGGATTAGGAGAGGTCAGTGCATTTGGATCTTTTGGATTACTCATCGATATTTTAGTTCTTATAGGTCTTGGATTTGGATTTCTATTTTTAGCATTCGCTATACATCAAAAAACACTAGAAAAGAGATTTAGGTGATATTTACAAATAACTTGTAATAAAGCACTTTACCATATAGTCACTATTAATAATTTTTATCATACTAAAAAAATAATTTCTTTTTTTTTCAAGCATTTACTCTTATTTTAGATAATGTCTATTGATAATTAAGAACATACTTCACTTCTTTTTTTTTATTTTTAAGAAAATTTTCATTAGCCTAACATTTTTTTCAAACCATTCAAGGGTTATTTTTTGCCAACAATTATAAAAATGTGAAATTTATTAATATTTTTAAAAAGTTCTAAAAACTGTTTTATAATAATGATAAAGATTTGAGATGCAGGGGGACAAATGCTAAAAGAGAAAATCTTTAAAAGTCTGAATTTTCCAATCATAAAGACTATTACAGCAAAATTAATAGCCATTTGGCTGATTATGTCAAGTCTTATATATGGGACTATCGCAATATTAGAAACCGAAAAAGGTTTACTACAACAATTCTATGTAGTCTTTATTATATTATCTTGTATTACTGGTTTTACATTTAATTTGGAATATGTTCTCCGTTTTTGGACCTATAATCAAAATGTTAGAGAGGGAAATTCAATTTCAACACGATGGGATTATTTTACAAGTATTATAGGAGTAATTGATTTTCTAAGTGCTATCTCATTTATAACGTATTTGATAGGTTTTTTTGTCTTTGATGTAATGGATTTTACACGATTTTTACGTTTATTTGCACTTCTTAAATTCACTCGTTATTCTGGATCTTTTAAAATTATATTAGCGGTAATAAAACGCAAAAAAGAAGAATTAGTAATCACTTTAATGCTTTCTTTAATTTTGATGTTTTTTGGAGCAATATTCATATATATTGCTGAACATGATGCCCAACCTGATAAAATTACAAATCTTTTTAGCTCTATATGGTTTACGGCAATAAATCTTTTTACAATCGGATATGGGGATATTGTACCATTAACTCTATTTGGAAAAATTATATCAGGAATTATATCCTTTATTGGAATAACATTATTCTTATTACCCGCTAGTGTTATTGTATCTGGATTCCTTGAGGAACTTGAAGAGAGGAACCCCTCCTCAGAAATTTGTCCCAATTGTCAAGAAGTTATTTCAAAATCTGAGTTTATAAGACAATTAAGGAAAAAGAAAGACAAAAAAAAAGACTTAAAAATTTCTTCAAAGGGTAATTATAAAAAGAAAATATATAAGCTAATTCATTTTAGATTTCCCTCTAAATTAGGTCAAAAGATCGTATTTATTTTCTTTGCAAGTATTATCACACTAAACGTTTTAGCAGTAATGGTTGGAACCAATCCAGAATTATATTTAGAGTTTAAATCTTTATTAAATTCACTGTTAATATTTTCAATCATTGTATTTTCTGTTGAATATATATTACGAGTCTGGTGTGTCGTTGCTTCAAAAAAAGAGAAATTTAAAAATCCTATTAGAGGAAGAATAAAATATATCTTAAGTCCAATAGCTATTGTTGACATTATAATTCTTATTGCTTTATATCTTATACTTTTTTTAAATCATATTCGTATTTTAGTTTTATACCTTCAAGTTTTAAGAATGTTGGTTATTTTTAAAATAGGTCATTTTATTGACGTGTTTAGGGTAACAGGATTAATTTTTAAGGAAACAAAACGAGAATTTTTAGTTACTACTATTCTCTGCGGCATATTTCTTATATTCGCATCAACATTAATTTATTATTTAGAAAGAAATGCTCAACCTACTAAATTTTCAGATATTCCTACTACATTATGGATGGGAATTATCACGTTCACAACTACGGGATTTGGCGATGTATATCCGATAACTACAGGAGGTCGTTTTTGTACAATCGCCTTAGCTTTTCTGGGAGTATCGCTTTTTATTTTACCAGCAGGTATTCTAGGGTCAAACTTTTTTAGTACTATGCAAAATTACCGTTATTATAAAATCTGTCCAAAATGTCAGTTTATCATAACCAAACCAAAAATAAAAAGTAAAGTTAAAAAAATAAGAAGTGGTAAATTTAAATAGCGGACACCGTAATGGTTATCATAGCAACGATGAAACTATTTATAAAGGTGCTTGAGATTATATTTCCTGTTTTTTTATATATAGCAACATAAATAAAACTTGATAATAAAGTAGTAGGTATTGTTATAGGCAAGTAGACTCCAAAATTGAAAAAACTTCCCAATATAAAACTAAATATGAGCAGATATACTATCATATACACAATCTGTTCGCAAAAAGTAATTAATCCTGATATTATCTGTCCTTTTAAATCATTCTTGATTTTATTTTGGATAACTGTTTGGTTTAATAAACTATATATGAGAAAGACAAAGAAACATATCACAAAACAAATTGGAATGAATATTATTTTATTGAGAGAAGGAATTACAGCAAAATAGTTTAAACCAATTGATAAATAGATGATTATAAATATTATTGGTGTTAAGATTATTCCTAACAATATTTGGTTAGTGAAATTCCTTCTATTTTTAAATGGTCCAATTAAAATATCTTTTAAAGGAATTTCCGCTTGCCTCCCAATTCTCCATAGAAAAATTAAGACAGCTACCATTTGACCGCATAAAAGCATTAAAACATTTCCAGCGGTAAATAAAGGAAAGAAGTATAATGGGAAAAAAATGATTATTCCTACAATACCAAGGATTAAAGAGTATACTAGATTTCTTAATGCTAAATTAGTTACTGAAACATTAGGTAAATCTATTTTTAAAATTACTTCTTCATCTCGATCCACTTTTCTTACTTTCAAAATTATTTTGTAAATAGGATCTATACTTAAAAAAAACAAACCAATACCACCTATTAATTGAATTATCAAAATTACAAATCTGACATTAACATAAAAATTCTCATCAGGTTGCCTTACATCTGGAAATGTACTAATCACCCAATTTCTAGCTTCTCTGATAAAATCTTGATCCCAAGCGAGTAATAAATGATTAGTATTATCATCTAGGAAGATCATTGAAGCGTTACCATCTTGGAAACTTCCATAAAGTTTATTTACATCGATATTATCAGAAGTAGTATTGAGTCTTAAGGCCATACCATCTTTTAATCTTGATAGAGTATTTACTTCATCAAATCGAGCTTGAATCATGAGAATATTTAAACTTCGATTAGAACTCGCTTTTATTGAATATTCAGGGTGATAGTCTTCTGTGGGTAAGCCCGTTCCAATTCCTATAAAACACTTAAAATCGGTATCTTCTGAAATAATTTGATTACCAGGGAAACCACCCATGGAATAACCTATGTATCCAAGATTATTTATATCAATATCATCTCTGGAATTAAGATATTCTTTAATTGCCCTTACATCATCAATTATCTTCCCTTGATCGAGTTTCCCCAGACTTTGTCCATGTCCTCTAAAATCAAACACTACGGCGACAAAACCGGCATTCGCCAATTCAACAGCATATCCTTTCAATATTTCCTTGTTTGCCATGTAGCCATGCCCAATTATAATAGCTTTTTTATTATCATAGCTATTATATTTTTGATAAAGATTCTCTTTTGGTTCGAAAACATTGAAAGAAATTGTAACTCCATCTACTGTTTTAGCTGTGTGTCCATAAGAACCTTTCACACTTAGAGGGACTGTAAAGATTAAAACTGTTCCTATGATAAAAACAGTTAGAAAAAGCAAAATCGAAATTACTTTCTTTTTTGTAATAATTTGACTCATAATGCATAATATCTTCAGTTTTTAATAAAGTTAAAAGGTTATATTTTGTTTTGATTTTACTTTTTTGTTATCTAATCTCCCATTATTGTATTTTCCAGAAAGCCAATCCCTCTTGGGGTCGCTTTCCAACCACTTTCTGTATTCATGATGTAAAATAATTGCTCTAACATTGATAAATGATATTTGATTTGTTCTTCTTCGATGTTAAATTTTTTATTGATTTGTTTCTGTGTCATTATATTAATCCCAATAAATTTTAACAACTCTCTTCTCGTTTGGTTCATCATAGCTCTATAAGCCCGGGCATGATCCTCTTTATGGTCAATACTTTCCGATAATCGTAAAAATTCCTTCATTTCTTCCTTAGTTAATTTACAAACTTCTAATATTTCTTTCATATCCATGAATAATTCACTTTTTATTCTTCTTATTTATATTTATAAAATATAACTTATATTATAAAGTTCTTAATTATAGTCTAAAGCTTAGAAACAACCTGTAAAAATTTTCTTTGGGTTCTTTGGGAAAATTCAGATAAGTTGGTTTATAAGTAGAGTTTAATTTTGTGAAGTAATTTCAGCATTGTTAATAATAATTTTATCTTTAGTGTTGTGTTTTTTTTTCAATTCATAATAGCAGTTAAATATCCCGTAGCCATTCAATACTACATAACATGTGTTTATTATTCCAAGGCTTATAACTTCAATTGAAAAGGTAAAAATCGCTACTAAACAATTGATAATAATTGATATTATCCATCCTATTATTCTGAAACTCGGTTTACTTGCCTTTTTACTTACAAAAAAATAGAAAGCAAAAAAAGATAAGATTGTAAATATCCATTCTATTACTTCTATTAATTATTCACCATATTTAATTTTCACGAAAATCGAATTTAAGAAAACTCTCAATATATGCAAATTGACAATGATATATAAATGTCTTCACAAAATTCGAACTAAAAAAATAAATATTAACAATTCCTATTATATAATTAATGGTAAAGAATGATCGATCTTTTCTTTTTGAAGGAAAAATTAGAGATTTTGAAAAAGTAGTTCTTGAGTATCAGCTTGAAATTGCTCATTTTTCCTCACTTTCTGAGACTATGGCAAAAATCATGGCTTATTTATCATTATATCAAAAATTAACCCAAAGTCAGTTAAATAATTTAACAGAATATTCGAAATCTACTGTCTCTACTAGTTTAGCAGCTCTTATTAGAATCAATTATGTCAGAAAAGAGAAAATTAAAGGTTCCAGGGAATATAATTATTATATTGCACCTCCTTCCGAGATGTCTATAGATTTTGCGTTGGGGTCCACTGAAAAGGAAATTATATTCTTAAAACAGAAAATCAAAGAATTAAACAATAATAATTTAGAGGGTAAGAATGGTTATAACCTTATGTTAGTAAGATTAAAGCACATTCTAGATGTGTTTGAGTGTTATCAAAGAATTTTAGAAACTCTAAAAGATCCAAAAGCAAAAGTTAATTTAAGCTTATCCGAAGAGCATATAAAAACGCTTTCTTCGGAAGATTTTAACCTTATTCATTTAAAATTTGATCCTGAAATAAAGCAAGTTGAAGATGATTTGCTTGAGTTTTTTATGTATGAGTCTGCTTATTCTACTTTATCAGAGTTTACACTGATGATTTACACTCTCTTTCTTACAAGAAAGGTTTTAACTCAAGAAAAGATAAGAGAGTTAACAGGATTATCGTTGGGTAAGGTATCACAGGTTGTAAATACGCTTATAAAAAATGGACTAATCGAGAAGATCGATAAGGAACAATATCAAGAGATTATTCCTGATGAGATCAAGCGCCAAACAATTTATTCAATGTCATCTATTA
Organism: Promethearchaeota archaeon; assembly: GCA_019058245.1. GTDB lineage: Archaea > Asgardarchaeota > Lokiarchaeia > Sigyniarchaeales > SOKP01 > Loki-b32. The sequence goes on from JAHPZJ010000010.1 coordinate 26,456, forward strand.
AGGAGGCATTTTTTACTTCAGGGATTAATTCACTTGAAGAAATGCTGAAATATGAAGGTAAATTTCAAAAAATTAAATCAGAATTGATGAATAACAAGGAGAGTCTAGAAAAACTTCGGGGATACACTCAAGTTCTAAATTATGTAGAAAAATATTTGGATATAATCCCTATTTATAAAAAAGCTACTTCAATATTTTTAGATTTTTTAGATTAATTTTTAGATAAAATGAATAAGAAAATAAAAAAAAATATCTGAACTTTAAAGTAAATATGGAAAACTTAAGATTGATTTGAGGTTAAAAAGGGAATTATTATTATTTTTATAATTTCATAGCAGTCTATTTTTATTTATTAAGATTTATTTTAATTAATTAGTAGAGCATGATAAAATGTACGTTTTTAATACTTCTAGTTTTAATAATTATTATCCTGATTGTTTGTTTGAATTGTTGGGATGGTGGAGAACCAGCTAAAAGAGTAAAAATTTGGATGGAAAGGTAAATTCAAAGTCTGATTTCAATGAAAATTCCTTTGAAAATTTAACATTTTTGTCGGAATAGTTGTAAATAAAAGATGAATATTAGAATATGATTTTAAAATAGATGTCAAATCATATCTAAATACCATAAATAGAAATGTTTATTACTAATAAAAAGGAGTGAAATCTATGACATCTATGACAAGAAAAAATGGATTAATTTCAGTAGTTTTTGGAATAATCGGGATTATTTTTTTCTTTTTAATTATTTTCCCTATTGCAGCATCTGAACATTACGGATTTGGTATTACGCCATATTGGATATTATACTTTTCAATAGAACTTATTGTAGGCATATTGACGGTAGGATTAGGTTTATATGGGAGGACTACAGATAAATCTAAATCAGCCTCAATAACAGGATTGGTCATAGGGCTTATTATCATAGTCGCCTGGATTTTGGCATTTTTATGGAAGGAGCCATATCTTTAATTAAATCAAATTTATAAACCATCTAAAAGATTTTTACACACGTATGTGGTCGATATTGTGATTATTGAGCAGAGATTTAACTTTTTTTATTTTTAAATTAATTATTTAATATCTTTAAATGAATGTCCTTGACATTTTTCATCACTAAAATAATATTATATCTTTCAACTTAGGGGAAATAATGAAATTAAGGTGTAGAAAAGTAAATCTATAATTCAAATTGTTTTAGATAAAAAATTTTATATTGTCAATTTTTTAAAAATGCAAACATTTATATATTCATTTTTCATATTTTGCATATATATAAGATATTTTCAAAAATAATAAAATGCAAATATATAAATAACATTCTTGGAATTTTTGGTGGTGCAATGTGGTTGAAGAGTATGAATTAAAACATAGAGCATTTGTTTTGCTAGGTTTAGTAAATGAAAAAATGCATGAGGGAGGATGTCATGCATATGATATCAATAAAAGAATCGAAGACCGGGGAATGCGAAATTGGACAAGTATAGGAGCAGATTTCTCATTTTCTACTATTTATAGAACATTAGATCGCCTTGAAAATGATGAGTTGGTTGAAAGTTATGAGGAACAGATCGATGGACGAACCCGGAAAATGTATCAAATTTCAAATTTTGGGTATGAAATATTAAGAAAAAAGGTGTATGAGGTATTGTATAATTATAGCGGAGAAAATGATAGAGATTTCTATGTGGCTTTTTCTATGTTTCCAATTCTCATTCTTGAAGAACAAATAGAAGTCTTTACCCATTCTTTAGAAATTATAAGGACTCACAGAAAAGAATTAAAAAAGATGTTAGAAGAAATGTTAGAAGGTTTTGTTCAAATGCCAATTAATGTAACGGGTCTGTTTATTCACCCTATTGAAGTCTTGAAAGCGGATGAAAAGTTTTTCGAGATTGTTATTGAAGAGATCAAGAAATTTGAAGGAAAAATAGGCCCAGATGATTATGACCTAAAAAAGGAGGAAAAATTATAATATGAAGCATATGGTTAAAGATTTTTTACATCGAGTAGGTCATCATTGTGAATCCTCTTCAATGAGAGATTTATTCGAGTATTATGGTTTTCCAATGTCTGAACCGATGGCATTTGGGCTAGATGCAACCATGGGATTCGGATTTTTCGATACAACCAGTCAAGTATCTTTTATTCCTGAATCCGATATTCCTTTTTTCTTGGGAGGGAAACAGGGCACTATTGAACCGAATAGTCTTGTTTGTCGATTATTAGGCATTACACTCAGAAAGCAATCCTTTTCTAATGCAGAAAAAGCTTGGAAGGAATCCAAGGTGTTAATAGACCAAGATATTCCACTTCTTTTAAGAGTAGATATTTCGTATATGCCTTATGAAGGATTTGATGAAGAGCTTGATGTAGCTCATTTTGGAGGGCATGCAGTGACTTTAGGCGGATATGATGAGGAGAAGGGAGTAGTGTATATAGGAGATACTGAATTTGAGGGATTTCAAGAAGTTCCTATAAATATATTAAAAATAGCAAGGAGTTCTACCTATGGTCCTAAGTTTTTACATCCAACAAATACTCAGTTTTCTATGAAACCTCGTTCCGATGGTAAACACCCTCCTTTAGCAGCGGGAGTAAAACTTGCGATTCAAAAAGTAGTTGCTAATATGCTAAGACCTTCCAGTAATAATAATGGTATCCAAGGATTAAAGCAATTTGCAAATTCTATACCCTCTTGGAAAGATAAGCTAAATAAAAATATAACAAATTTAAAAGGAGAAGAAGTCTCTTTAGCGCATTTAATGTTTGAACTTACTTATGGCTATATTGAAACATGGGGGACCGGAGGTGGGTCCTTTCGCAAGCTCTATAAAGATTTCCTAAAAGAATTACTTACTCATCCTGAGCTTAAAGAAGGTCCAAGAGCATGGAACTCCGATGAGTTCGGTATTCTTGAAGAATGCATTCCGATTATTAACGAATCAGCACAAGACTGGACTTTTATCGCAGAAACTTTGAAGAATGTTTGTGATCAATACAAGGATAATTGTTTAAATCATGTAGATTTTGTTGAACTCCATAATATAGCACAAAATATTACTAAAAAAGAAGAACAAGCTTTCAAGAAATTATCAAAAATTAAAAATTAAGTGTACAAAAATGGTTAGAATAGTAATAGATGATTTTAAACATATGGCTGGTGCAAATTGTCAGCTATCGAGTTTAAGGAAAGTGCTTGCATATTATAATATAGACATTTCTGAACCAATGATTTTAGGTTTGTGTTCAGGAATGGGTTATTTTTATTTCTATATGAAAAATATGCCCTTTCCAATGGTGTTAGGGATGAGTGTGAAAAAGACTGAAATTTTTGAAAGGATGCTACCACTTTTAGGGGGAAATGTGAAAATTACAGAAACTGCGTCTGTAAATACCGCACATAAAAATTTGGTAAGTATCTTACAAAAGGGACAGCCAACTATAACATTTGTTGATTTTGCATACTTACCTTTCTTCTTTGCAGAGGGAACACCTATACCAAATGAAGGTTCAGGGCACTTTGGAGCCCATACTTTTGTAACATATGGGATAGATGAAGATAAAGACGAAGCATATATATCGGATAGATATGCTAATCCGCATGTAATGACATATTCTCAACTTAAAACTGCTAGAGCAAGTAAATATGCCCCATTTCCTGCGAAAAACAAGTTAGTTGAAATAATACTGCCAAAAAAAGTAAAGGATATTAAACAAAGCATTCCAGCATCAATTAAAGCAAATGCAAATTTTATGTTTAATCCTCCTATACGTAATATGGGTCTGAAAGGATTTCAAAAATGGCGTGAAATGCTCCCTACATGGGCTGACTTTAGTGATAATGATCTATTATATGGCTTAGTCAGTGTGTTTATTTATATGGAGACTGGTGGTACTGGAGGTGCTATGTTCCGCATATTATATCGAGATTTCTTGAAAGAAGCGGGAGAACTCCTAAATAATGATGGTCTCTTAAAAGCTGCTGATGTTTATGATAATATAATAATTAAATTAAGAGAAGTAGAGCATCAAATACTACCAGATGATCTACCTAATATAGCAAAATTGAGAGAATTATATCTAAAGAGTGGGGATATTACCGAAAAAGGTGAAAAAGACTATCAAAAGCAATTAGTGAAGATTGATGAAGAAGCTCAAATAGCTTTAGAAGGAGCGCTGAAGGAAACTAATTCATGGAGACAACGTATTCCTAAGATAGATAAAGGGATTCAAGAATGGTATGATTTAGAAACAAATGCTTGGGAAATTATAAAAGATGCAATTTAAAAGAAAAGGTGAATAGAAATACCTGAAGAAATATTGAATGAACTAAATGCTGAGGGTCTTCGTTCAGTTTTTCTTAAATATACGAGAAAAGCATTTAAAAGTATTCCTGAGATGAATAAACCTCATATCCTTGATATTGGATGTGGAACAGGTATGCCTACCTTAGAACTAGCCAAGTTAAGCAATGGAGATATCATCGGAATTGATATCGATCAGAATGCTTTAGATAAATTAAATCAAAAAATTAAGGAAAAAGGACTTAAAAATAGAGTGAAAATATTTAATCGATCAGCATATGATACTCAATTCGCAGATGAGACATTTGATATTCTCTGGGAGGAGGGAGTAATACATCTTCTTGATTTCAAGAAAGTTATGACTGAATGTATTAGAATTCTAAAAGTAAATGGTTATATGATTACTGGGGAGGCAAATAATTGGGTAGATAAGAAGATAAAGCAGTATCCAAAATACGGGTTTAAAATAGTTAAAAAGATACCTTGGGAAGAGAAGTGTTGGTGGAGGCAATATTATGCTCCCTTAGAAGAGAAAATAAATATTTTACGTAAAAAATATAATAAAATTGAGGAGATTGAAGATATTAAACGACATTTAAGAGAAATAGAAATGGTAAAGAAAAATCCCAGTGGTTTTGATTGTACAACTTATGTATTGCAAAAAATAAAATGAAAAGAGGAGTTATATAATGGATATTATAAAAGTAAGAGGAGCAAGAATACATAATTTAAAGGATATAGATGTAGATATTCCTAAGGGAAAGATGGTCCTTATTACAGGAGTATCTGGCTCAGGAAAATCTAGCTTAGCATTCGATATAATATTTGATGAGGGGATGAATCGATATCTTCAGTCCATTGGATTCCCTCCTAAGTTTGAAGATGAAAAACCTTTTGATATGATTGAAGGTTTAAGCCCAACTGTTGCGGTTGAGCAGAGGACTACAAGAGCATTTAATCCACGATCTACAGTTGGTACCAAAACTGGGATATATGGTCTTATCCGAATGCTATATGCTACAGAAGGTATCCTAATCTGTCCAATCTGTAAAGAACCAGTAAATCAATCAACTTTGGAATGTGATTTATGTGGAATGGTGGTAGAGCGTAAGCAAATTAAGCACTTCTCGTTTAATGAACCCTCTGGGATGTGTTTAGCATGTAAAGGTCGAGGATATGAGATGCACTTTACAGAAGAAATGATTGTTCAAGATTATAATAGGAATTTACTACAGATTACTAAAGCAGGATCAGGATGTTTTGCTGATCAAATTAGATTCGTTGAACAACTTCCAAATTTCTTTGATTTTGACATTAAGACTCCTTATAAGGATTTACCACAAGAAATTAAGGATTTATATATATATGGGAGTAAAGGTAAAAAGTTTAAGTTTTCGTGGGAATCAAAAACATTTCAAGGAGAATTAGAAAGAGTATTTGAAGGGATAATCCCCCATATGAAACGTGCAATTACAGAAGGTAAGAGTGCATATAGAAAAACTAAAATTACTAAAGAATATATGTCCAAGAAGAAATGCGATGAGTGTCAAGGATTTCGAATAAATGAAGAAGCAAGGGAAATAAAAATTGCAGATAGACATATAGGTGAACTTGCAACAATGACAATTGATGAACTCAAAAATTTCTTTGACAATTTAACTGATGAAGATATTCGAAGTCCACAAGGAAGATCGATGCTCGAAAATGTTAAACAAGGTTTGAACCGAATGATTTATGTTGGATTATCTTATTTACATTTACATCGTTCATTACCTACATTAAGCGGAGGAGAATTACAAAGACTCTCCCTGATGACTCATTTAGATGGAGGATTGGATTCCTTGGTTTATATTTTAGATGAACCCAGTATGAGTTTGCATGAGAAAGAAAAAGATTCTTTGGTTCATATTTTACAACAATTAAAGGAATTAGGTAATACTGTTATTGTTGTAGAGCATGACAAACGATTCATAGATATAGCAGATGAAATAATTGATATAGGTCCGGGTGCAGGTGTTGATGGAGGTAATATTGTTTATCAAGGAACAATTGAAGGGATTAAAAAGATTAAGGAATCATATACAGGACAATTTCTTGCTGCAACCATCTCCTTGCTTGAAAAAGATTCTAGTATTGTTAGGAAAACTGGAGGTGGTACAAAATATCTAACACTTAAGAATGCAAATACGAACAATTTGAAAAATGTGACTATTAAATTTCCTTTAGGATTAATGGTGGGTATTGCTGGTGTATCTGGTTCTGGAAAAAGTTCTCTTATATTAGATACATTAGTTCCGTTATTAAAACCATATTTTAAAAGAGGAATAAAAAATAAGAATAATAAAAAGGGAGAAAATGGTGAAGAAGAAGAAAATGGAGGAAATTTATTAGAGTATTCTGGACAAGTAGAAGGGTGGGAGAATATTGATGGAGTAGTTGTTGTTAATCAAAAACCCATATCACGAGTTCGTACTTCAACCCCTTGTTCCTTTATAGGGATATGGGATAAGATTAGAAACTTATTTGCAAAGACTGGTGAAGCTAAAAAACGAAAGTATACCGCGGGACATTTTTCTTATAATTCTGATCTTGGTCGTTGTCCCGCTTGTAAAGGACAGGGTGTTCAAGACCTACAAGTATCTTTTCTTACTAGTTTTGAAATTCCATGCAAAGAGTGCAAGGGATTAAGGTACAGACCAGAAATTTTAGAAGTTAAATATAAAGGAAAATCAATATCAGATGTACTTGAAATGACTGTTAATGAGGCAGCAGAATTGTTTAAATCGCAGGAAGGTATCTCAAAAGTACTTAAGATATTGGATGAGATTGGAATGGGTTATATTGAGCTTGGACAACCTGCTCCAACGCTTAGCGGAGGAGAAGCACAACGAGTAAAACTGGCTAAAGAATTAGGGAAAATCAGAAAAGGATCATCTCTATACATTTTAGATGAACCTACTGTTGGGTTATCGTTTTATGATACAATTAAATTAATGGATCTACTTGAGAAATTAGTTCAAGAGGGCAATACTATTATAATTATTGAGCATGATCCGGAAATTCTCTCATATTGTGATTATATAATAGAGTTAGGACCTGAAGGAGGGCCAAAAGGAGGAGAAGTCATTACAGAAGGCACTCCAATTGAAATTAAAATGAACAAAAAGTCTAAAACTGGTCCCTATCTTAATTAAAGATTATTTAATAGCTATGGAAATAAAAATTCAAGGTGCAAAAGAAAACAACTTAAAAGATGTTAATGTAACCATCAAAGATGGACATACTGTGGTAACAGGTGTTTCTGGATCGGGGAAAACATCACTCATTTTTGATACATTATATAAGGAAGCTAGACGTAGATTTTTAGAAGCATTTTCAGTCAGTAAAGAAGAAATAAAACTTAATCCTGCAAATGTGAGGTCAATCACTGGTCTAGGGCCTACTATCGCACTTAGTCAAAATGTGCTTAATCGAAATCCTAATTCTATTTTAGCATCGGCGATAGGTCTCATACCTTTATTAAAAATTCTATATGCTAGATTTGGCGACAGGACATGTCATGTTTGTGGTTCTAAATTATCTGTATTAAAAGAAGATGAAATAATCGCGAAAATTGAGGGATTAAGGCATATCGAGCCCATTACAATATCAGCTCTTTTAGTAAAAAAATCAAAAGGGAGTCATCAAACCTTAATTAGCCTTTTGAAAAAGAAATTCAGTTCTGAAACTCTCTTGGTAGATGGAAAACCCATAATTTCAAAATTAAATCCAAAAAAACCTCATGATATTCAGATTCAAATTGGTCAAATAACAACTAGCACTGATATTAGTGAGATTAGAGATATAGTTGAAACTATCTCTTCATTAGGAGCAAATTCATTAATAATTAAGGGAAAAACATCTAATTTTCGAATTTCTCGAGTACCTGTATGTATGGAATGCGGTACTTGGTACGGAGAGCTTGAACCAATGCATTTTAAGAAAAATTGTCCTTATTGTAAAGGAAAAGGGTGCAAGCAATGTAATCAAACAGGATATCACCCCCTTGCATCTAATGTTACTTGGGAGGGTATGTTATTTCCCGAGATTCTAACAAAATCAGTTGGAGAACTAGTAACTTATTTCTCTAAAGAAGAACTCACAATTACAGCTAGGCTAATACAAGAAATAAAAAGGCGATTAATATCATTAAATTCTGTAGGATTAGAATATTTAGAATTAGATCGTGTTTCACCAACATTATCTAGAGGAGAATCTCAAAGAGTTCGACTAGCTATAGCTTTATTGAGTGAACTAGAAGATATTACTCATATCCTTGATGAACCAACGATTGGTCAACATCCATCTGACGTCGCTCGATTACTGCCTATATTTCAGAATCTTGCTGGTCCGATAATTTATATTGAACATGATCGGCAAGCTGTTACGTATGCAGACAATGTTATTGATATTGGTCCAGGAGCTGGAAGAGAAGGAGGTGAAATTATATTTACTGGAACTCCTGCAGAGTTATGGAAATCAGATACGTCTACAGGTAAGTTTTTTAGCTTGAGAGAACGGGTTATAATTCCCCAACATAGAGCTAAACCTCAACTTTTTTTAATAATTGAGAAAGCTTATAGGCATAATTTGAAAAATATTAATGTTAAAATTCCCTTAAACCGACTAACAGTTATCACAGGTGTATCTGGTTCTGGAAAAAGTACATTGGTAGAAGATGTTTTATTTAGTTCATTAAAAAAAAAAGAACCAATAGGTTGTAATAAAATTACTGGGGTAAAGGTGATACCTATCATGGTAGATCAAGGACCTATAGGGAAAAATCCAAGATCAAATCCAGCTACTTACACTAAAATTGCTGATGTTATTAGAAAGCTATTTGCTAAAGCTACTGAATTTAAAGCTACGTTCTTTTCATTCAATACTCCAGAAGGCCAATGTCCAACATGTAGTGGGATGGGTTCCCTCGAAATTAAGATGAGATACTTACCCTCTAATTGGATCACCTGTCCAGACTGTAATGGTCAGAGGTTTTCTGAAGAGATACTCGAGGAAAAAGTTCAGTTTGAAGATGATGAGTATTCTATTGCAGAATTCTATGATCTACCAATTTCAGAAGTTGAAAAAATTTTTGATAAAGAAAGAAGATTGACTGTTGGAGATCTTAATTCAGCAAGACAAATGTTGAAAGCGCTTAATGATATAGGATTAGGATATCTCTCCTTAGGGCAACCTTCTCCAACATTATCTGGGGGTGAAGCTCAGCGAATTAAATTATCAAAATATCTTGGAAAAAAAAATTTAAAAGATCATTTAATAATTCTTGATGAACCTTCAACAGGATTACACTCTCAAGATTTAGCGGGGTTATTGACAATTTTAGATAGATTACTCCACATTGGAGCAACAATTGTGATCGTAGAACATAATATTGATATAATTAGGGCTGCTGATTGGATTATAGACCTTGGTCAAGGTTCAGGACCAAATGGTGGTAAAGTTATGTATCAAGGTCCTTTAGATAAGTTCATGGAAACTGAAGAATCTCTTACTGCTCAAGCTTTAAAATTGGAAGAAAGTGTTACTCCATTAATCAAGAAAAAAAAGAAAATAAGAAAGAGTTCAGAACACATTATCATTCAAAATGCTCACGTTCATAATCTTAAGAATGTAAATGTCAAAATCCCAAAAAAGAAATTTACTGTAGTCACAGGAGTTTCAGGGTCGGGGAAATCTAGCCTAATAATGGATACACTTGAAATGGAAGCAAGACGCAGAAATTTAGAAACTTTATCAATGTATGAAAGACAAAGTACCAAAGAAACTACCGAAGCGTTAGTAGAAAATATTCAAGGGTTAGGGATAACAGCATCAATAATACCAGAAAAGATTATCCATGGTTGGTTTTTAAACCTTCGAAATACCATAGGGAGGGTTACAGATATAACACTCCATTTAGCGAATATATTTTCATATATGGGAGAATTATCGTGTCCTAAATGTAGTCAGAAAATGAAAAGAGAGGAAAAATGGTATTGTAAAAAGTGTAATATCTCATTACCTCTTGCTAAACCACGACATTTTATTTCTACAAATTATTCAGCAGCTTGCCTTAAATGTCATGGTGTTGGTTCATTTCAAGTTCCTAATCCTAATAAATTAATAGTGCACCCCAACAAACCTTTATGTAACGGTGCCATGTACTCTCCAGGTTTTTTTCCAAAAGGATATTTATGTAAACCATATAATGGTGGATATTATATAGTTCAAGCTTTAGCAACTCGTTATGGTTTTGATCCTTTTTCAAAACCTTGGAATGAAATATCAAAAGAAGCAAAAGATGCATTTTTATTTGGAGATAAAGAAGTTTTAGATGTTGAATTTGAGAATAAGAAAGGTCAAATCTCTAGAAAATTAATTCAGTACCAAGGCTTTTATGGACACTGGTTAAGAGATTGGGATGTTGGAGGTACATATACAGATAATAAAACTTGTGATGAATGTAATGGTTTGAAATTACGTCCCCAATATCTTGCTATCTCATTGGAAGGTTATAATTTACCTCAGATGTGCAATATTTCTTTGAACAAATTATATGGAATATTAAAAGAAGTAAAGATGGCAGATAATATTGCCGATTTTGTAAAGAACAGTTATGAGATTATTTTAACACGTTTGAAATTTTTACTTAAAATTGGATTAGGTTATATTACTCTAAATCGTGTTTCTGAAAGTTTATCTGCAGGAGAAGCTCAGAGAGTTCGGTTAGCTGGATTATTGGGTAGTGATTTGACATCTTTAACAATTTTACTTGATGAGCCCAGTAGAGGTTTATCTCCTCCAGAAATTGAAAATTTATTAGACATATTAAAAGAATTAAGGGATAACGGAAATACAGTCATAGTTATTGAACATGATCCTTTAATTATTAATAATGCTGATTATATAATAGATATGGGCCCTGGAGCGGGTGTAAATGGTGGAAAAATTGTTGCAAAAGGAACTATAGAGGATATAATAAAAGCAAAAACTATTACGGGAGACTGGATGAGTGGAAAAAAAAAATTTGAAGTATCTAAAAAACACCGAGAACCTAAAAAATGGCTAAAGATCTATGGTGCAAAAGAAAACAATTTAAAGGGGGAATTAATTGAGATTCCTCATAAATTATTAGTAGGATTATGTGGGGTTTCTGGTTCAGGAAAAAGTACTCTAATAATTGATACTTTGGGAAGAGCCTTGGTACCTATTAAGCATACAACATCAGTATCTCGAGAACCTATTGACCCGGGAGAATATGAGAAGATTGAAGGTACCTTACCTCAGACAATATTAATCGATCAAACAAAAACTAAAATCGGAAGTCCTCTTAAATTTTTAGGATTAGAATCTCCAATAATAAAAATATTTTCTGAGACTGAAGATGCCAAAATTTTAGGTTTAGATGAAAAAAAACTAAAAAAGAGATGCTCTGTTTGTAAAGGGAGAGGTTATATCAAGATAGATATGAAATTTCTTCCCAATATTATTGAGACTTGTGAAACTTGTAATGGATCGGGGTATCAAATTGAAGCATGGCAAGTTCATTTTAAAGGAATTTCCTTGCCTGATATTAATAATTTAACTATTGAGGAAGCCTATGAATTATTTGAAGAATATGAATCCATTTCTACTAAATTAAATTATGCTAAAAAAGTAGGACTACAATATTTACAACTAAATCAGCCTGCTCGCACTCTTTCTGGAGGTGAAGCTCAAAGACTTAAGATAGTAAAAGAATTATCTAAAAATTCTAAAAAAGAAACACTATATATCTTAGATGAACCGACTATCGGTCAACACTTAGAAGATGTTTCTAAGCTAATTAATACTCTACATTTATTAATCGATAATGGCAATAGTGTAGTTGTTATTGAACATCATCCATATGTATTGGCTTCTTGTGATTGGCTATTAGAGTTAGGGCCAGGAGCAGGACCAGAAGGAGGCCATATAATTGCACAAGGACCACCTAGTGAAATAGCTAAATTAAACACTCCAACAGCACCATATTTAAAAGAAGTATTAGAGGGAGGAAAATGACCTGGATTCCACTTTTATTGACAGATCCATCATATTGTTTACGATTTTTGGTCTTAACTGAATTGTTACACTTACCTCAAGATGATAATGAAGTCATTGAATTGTCAGAGATGCGGGAATCAGATCCACTTGTTAATGAATTATTCAAGCTCCAAAAAACTAATGGAGCATGGGATTCTTTTGGTGTAAATCGAATATCTTCAAGCGACAACCTTCAAATAACTTCTATGGCATTACAGAGATTAGGTTACTTCGGATTTGATTCAACTCATCCAATGGTGCAGAAAGCAGCAGATTTTCTCTTTTCAAAACAGCTTGAAGATGGTTCTTGGCCAATGCCAGGCAAAAAACTACTTACTGATGAAGAAATTGGATATCAGATGATGCCTGTTCAAACAGCAATTCCTCTTTTAGGTTTAGTTATGTGTGGATACTATACAGATCAAAGAGTTAAGAATGCATTTGATTGGCTAATGAAACAACGTTTAGAAGACGGTGCATGGCCAGTAGGGATATCTGCAGGTAATTATGGAGGTATTGCGGGATACCGCCGTCTTGCCCATTCAAGATGGGGATGTCGATCAAATACTACAGCTGTGCTTACTTGTCTTGCTTATCATCCAAAATATAGCAAAAGTAATGAAGCTAAGAGAGCACTTGATTTAATACTTGGAACTGATTCAAAGTTAAGAAGTAATCTTGGTTTTATAATAGCACGGCTAATTGGATTAGAAAGAAACCTTGGAAATATTACATTTATGGCAAAATTTGATATAGCCCATATATTAAATTTATGTTGGAGAGTTGGAGGAAGTAAAAATGATGAAAGGATTTCTGATTTGATCAACTTTGTAAAATCTGAACAAGGAGAATATGGTCTATGGGATTATATAGCACATCCAAAAGCCACACGCTGGTTAACTTTTGATCTTTTATGTTCATTATCTAAATTAGAAACTCAAGAAGACTGGATAAGTTTAGAACCACATACTCCTTTTAGAGCATATCCTAAGAAAATTAAACGGTTTTAAAAATTAAAAAAAAAAAATTATATATAGGTATAAACAATCAATAATCCATCCTCAACTCTACCCGCTCCTTGTTCTGCATATGCATTAGCTTGGACTTTAAGTTCATAAGTTCCTGCAGTTAGACCCTTGATGATAAAATGTGTCGTTATGCTCTCAGCAACAGTAGGCCATGGGAAGTTAGAGGAGTCAGTAATGAAGAACCTTTCAGATTCTGGTATTGCAACGTTATCCCTCATTATTCTTACTCCTCCTGTAAGCCATCCTTTACCTCCAGTAGCACCATTTGAAATCTGAGCATTGAACATGACATAAACGGTTTCTCCTGCATTCACAGTTATGGTAACATCCATATCCGTCATGTCACTATAACTACTTCCAGTATAAAAAGCCCCTGCTTGTTCAACAGTCCATATTTGAACGATTTCAGTTGGATTTTTATTATCATCTATTAATGTTTCAGTATTATCTGAAGCATTTTCAATAATTATATTCGGAAGAAAAATTACTCCATAAACTCCCATTCCAACTCCTCCGATTGCAATTATTATAGCCAATATTGCTAGACCACTACCTTTTCCCATATTTTTCACAAAATTTTCTGTTTTTAATAAATTTAGAATTAAATTATATTACATTATATTTACAAAAATTTAAATGTAATTTTAAGAGATAAAAATTGTAAGAAAATGTCCAAATTTATCTCGTTAACAAATTTGAATGAATTTTACGAGATTAAATTTGAACGGATATAATTATGAAAACATCACTCCATCATATACATTAATCTGCTTCTAATCTTAATAAAGATTTCAAGGTTTATCAAATTATGTTTAAAGTGATAGTTTTATTTAATTTGAAAATAATAGGAGCTCGAAATGTAATGATTTTAATTGGAAAATCAAAAATTAATTTATTCGATCAAGCATCTAAGGAGGAGGAGATATTCATACTTTGGGTATTAAAACCTAATTCAGAGAAAAATTTATAAAGTTATAATCAATCTATTTTTATAATCATAAATTCTAATAGGATTATAAATTATGAAAGCTACTCAAAGTCTACTTATTTCTAGTAATAAAATAAGTTTGAGAGGTTTATTTCCATTAGAATTATTGAGTTTGTTATTACTCTTATTATTATAGAGCGCCCTATTCCTTTCTAGAGCGTATTTTTCTTCTTGAAAGTATAAGGGCTATATATTTTAAACAAAATTATAATAGGTTAAAAACATGGTTGGTAAAAACGATATTGCGGTTTCCGAAATGATGGAAAAAATTAGAGGATCCCTTATCCTCCCTGAGAGAGCATATTTTTTTGATACAACGCTCCGTGATGGGGAACAAACTCCAGGTATAAGTTTCACTCATAAAGAAAAGCTATCTATTGCTCAAGCTCTTAATGAGTTGGGAATTGATATCATAGAAGCGGGATTTCCTATTACATCTCAGGGAGATTTTGAAGCTTGTAGAGATATTGCGAAAATGGGTTTAGATTCTGAAGTGATGGGTTTAGCTAGAACAGCAAAGCCTGATATAGATAAAGTTATAGAGGCAGATATGGATAGTATACACCTATTTTGTGCCACTTCAGAATTGCATATGAGAGAAAAACTTCAATTAACTAGAGATGAAGTCATAGAAAGAATAAGAGAAACCGTCTCATACGCTAAAGAACATTATTCTATTGTACTATTTTCAGCTGAGGATGCAACTAGATCAGATTTAGATTTTTTAATTAAAGCTAACTTAACTGCTGTTGAGAGTGGGGCTACACGAATAAATATACCTGATACTGTAGGTACTATTTCTCCAGTAGCTTTTGGATATATTATACGGAAAAATTATGACGCCTTACCTAAAAATATTCGTATTGCGGCTCATTGTCATAATGATTTTGGTCTTGCTGTAGCAAATACTATTGCTGGGTTTGAAAATGGTGTTTCAGAAGCTCAAACAACAATTTTAGGCTTGGGTGAACGAGCAGGAAATGCATCTTTTGAAGAAACTTGTATGTCTCTTTATGCTCTATATCAAATACCTATGAATATTAAAACAACAAAGATTTTTCCTACAGCTAAATTAGTAGAAAGTTTTTGTGGTGGGAAAGTCAGAATTGGTCGATTACAACCCCTTATAGGGCAGAATGCATTTGCTCACGAAGCAGGTATTCACGCACACGCGATGCTACAACATGCGCGAACATATGAACCCATTACACCAGAATTAATAGGAATTCACCGTACCGATGATGTGGAAGCAATTATAAAGCAATCAATAAAACTTGGAAAACACACAGGTGGTCATGCTCTTAAGGCTAAAATTAATGACTTAGGTATTAGCCCTACTGATGAACAATTTACGAAAATAAGGCAACATGTAAAAAGTCTTGGTGATAAGGGGCATGAAGTTTCTGAAGAGGATTTTTTAGCAATTGTTAAAGATGTCATGGGGGAAATACCAAAAGAAGAACAATATGTTACTCTTGAAGAGTTAACTGTTTTGACTGGATCAGTTACACCTACATCAACAGTTCGATTAAACATCAAAAATAATGGAGATATATTGCAAAAAGTAGCATCAGCAACGGGAGTAGGGCCTGTAGATGCCTCATGTAATGCAATTGTTAAATGCTTTAAACCGATGAGTAAGATTGTACTTTTAAATTTTCAAATTGATGCTATTACTGGTGGAACTGAAGCATTAGGTCATGTTACCCTTGAAATCATGGATGTTGATAGTAATATAGTAGTCAAAGCTAGTGCGATTCATGAAGATATTGTTATGTGCTCTGTTCTATCTTTGATAAAAGGATTAAATCTAATTGTCAAGAAAAAGAGCATAACCTTAAATTAATTAAATTCAATAAAAAACACGAATTTTAGGAATTATGGATTTAACAATTAGTGAAAAAATCATAAGAGATCATTGTGAGCAAAAGGATCTTTCTGCTGGAGATTTTGTTTTAGTAAAAATTGATAAATGTTTAGGTAATGATATAACTGCACCAAAAGCTATAGAAGTTTTCGAAGAAATTGTTGAGGGAACTGAAAGAAGTGTTTTTGATCCAAGTAAGATAATACTTACACCAGATCATTTTACACCAAATAAGGATATTGCTTCGGCAATACAGTGCAAAATTTTAAAAGATTTTGCAAGGAAGTACCACATTCAACACTATTATGAAGTAGGAAAAGTAGGAATTGAACATTGTCTTCTTCCCGAACAAGGATTAATTGCTCCGAGTGAGTTAATTATCGGTGCTGATTCTCATACTTGTACATATGGGGCATTAGGTGCTTTTTCTACTGGTGTTGGCTCAACTGATCTAGGTGTGGCAATGGCTCTTGGAGAATGTTGGCTTCAAGTACCTGAAACCTTGAGATTCAAATATACAGGTCAGTTAAATAAATGGGTTTCAGGTAAAGATTTAATCTTGTATACTATTGGTAAAATTGGAGTTGATGGGGCAACATATAAGGTTATGGAATTTACAGGTGAAATTATCAACAACCTTTCTATGGCAAACCGTTTTACTATGTGTAATATGGCTATAGAAGCAGGCGCAAAAACAGGGTTCATTTTTCCAGATAAGATTACTGAACAATATCTAAAAAGTGTAGGAATTTCTAAATTTAAAACCTATGAGAATAATAATACAAAATATCATGAAAGTATTGAGATTGATTGTAATACTATTGAACCTCAAATAGCTCTTCCACATTTACCAAGCAATACAAAACCAATATCTGAAGTACAGGATATGCATATTGAAATTGATCAAGCTGTAATTGGATCTTGTACCAATGGACGAATAGAAGATTTACGGATAGCAGCAAAAATAATGAAAGACAACAAGATTCACCCTAGTGTAAGATGTATTATCATTCCAGGAACTCCTACCATTCAATTTGATGCTCTTAAAGAAGGATTAATTGAAATTTTTCTTAAAGCTGGAGCGATTGTATCTCCACCCACATGCGGTCCATGTTTAGGAGGTCATATGGGAATCCTTGCTCCTGGTGAAAGAGCAATTTCAACAACAAA
The DNA here is from genome assembly GCA_019058245.1 of Promethearchaeota archaeon. GTDB lineage: Archaea > Asgardarchaeota > Lokiarchaeia > Sigyniarchaeales > SOKP01 > Loki-b32. The sequence goes on from JAHPZJ010000010.1 coordinate 43,918, forward strand.
TAGAAATTTTATGGGAAGGATGGGACATAAAGATAGTGAAGTCTATTTATCAAATCCAGCGATTGCAGCAACTTCTGCCTTAAAAGGTTTTATTGCATCTCCAGAAAGTATGTAAAAGAATATAATTTAGAAGGTGAAAAAAATGAAAGGTAAAGTAATTAAATATCCTCAAGAGAATATTAATACTGATTTGATAATTCCTGCTCGATACTTAGTAGATATAAATCCTCAATTTTTAGCGGAGCACTGTATGGAAGATTTAGATATGGAATTTCATAAGAATAAAAATAATCTTCAAGCAACAATTCTCGTCTCAGGTTCTAATTTCGGTTGCGGATCAAGCCGAGAACAAGCACCAATAGCCTTGAAAGCTACGGGAATAGAATTAATAATCGCTCCCAGTTTTGCACGTATATTTTTCAGAAATGCTATTAATATTGGTCTTCCAATTCTTCAATTTTCTGATATTGATGCTTTTAATAGTGGAGATCTGCTAGATATTGATTTTGGAAAAGGAGTTATAGAAAATATAACTACTAGTAAATCATATTCTTTTAGCAAATTTCCAGCTTTTTTACAGAAAATAATTAAAGTTCACGGCTTAATAAATTTTGCAAGAGAACAAATTGCTAATTCAGAAGAGGGATCATAATGAAAAAAATAATTGCAGTCACTCATGGTGATGGATGTGGATTAGAAGTAGTAGAAGAAGGGATAAAGATTCTAAAAGCTATTTCTGAATATAGTGATTTTGATTTTGAATTTATAAACGCTCCAGCTGGAGGTAAAGTTTGGAAAGATTGTGGTGAAAGTCTTCCAGAGAAAACATTTGAAATTATTAAGAATTCTGATGCTTTATTATTTGGTGCTATTGGGCTTCCTGATTTACCCCCTGGAATTGCTGAAACTGCAATCTTAAAGATAAGACAAGATTTAGATCTATACGTGAATATGAGGCCAATTAAGTTATATAATCCTCTACGTGATAGATGCCCACTTAGAGATGAATTTATAGGAAAAGGTATTGATTTCACTATTATTAGAGAAAATACAGAGGGAATATATAAAGGAATAGGAGAAATATCAGATGAGAGGGCTGAAAGTGTGATGCTTTATACTAAAAAAGGGTGTGAAAGAATTATGCGATATGCTTGTGAATTTGCAAAAAAGAATGGTCATAAAAAAATTACATCTGTAGATAAAGCAAATGTTATAAAAGCAAGTCAATTTTGGCGCAATATCTTTCATAAAATTGGGGAAGATTATCCCGATTTAGAGAAAGAGGATGTCTATATTGATGCTTTTTGTCAATGGTTAATTCGTGCTCCTTATTCTTACGAAACAGTAGTTACAGGCAATATGTTTGGTGATATTACTAGTGATGAAGGTGCTTTTCTGATTGGTAGTTTAGGAATGGCCGCCAGTGGAAACATAAATCCAGGAAATGTTTCAATGTATGAACCAATACATGGTTCGGCTCCTGATATTGCTGGAAAAAATATAGCTAATCCAATAGGTACTATTTTAAGTATAAAATTGATGATGCAGGAATCGTTTAATTCGCCAGAAATAGGATTTTTAATTGAAAAATCTGTAGAAGAAGCCCTTAACGAAGGAAGAACCATAGATATTGAGAATAAAGCTTTTAAGACTCTAACTACGAGAGAAATGGGGGATCTAATAGTAAAAAAGTTGATAAACTTGCTTAAAAAGTAGTTTTTTATTTAATTTTAATCTTTTTTTCTAAGAATTATTATTATTTTTATCTAACAACTCATTTTTAAATTTCTTAATTTCCTTAGCTAAATTTGAGTTCAAACCGGGGTGATCTTCTACGGGAAGATCAATTCCCATTATTGGTGCTAAGATCTCTCCTTTCTCGTTAATTACATCATAATCTTTTAAAATTTTTTTTTTTGTTTCTATTTTTTCATCATTAGATATCCAAAGCATCCCTTTAGGACAATTAATTAAGATCTTTGTGACTAAATGTATTTGTTTCATACAATTTGGACATTCATAATAGTATTTATCATCAAGAAATTTTTGAATTAACTCTGGATTTAACCACGTATTAATTGATGCTTCCCAGATAACCCGAAACGAGTATTTACAGTGAGGACAAATTATTTCAGTACTAGTTAAATGTGTCATAATTCTTTTCAATCTATTTAAAGAATTTATATGTTAATTAAATTCCATCTTTTTTTTGTTGTTTATGATCCATAACATGAGTGTCACCATATTGTGACAATATTTAAATATTATCGTTTTTATTTTAACTATAAATTAATATTAAAAAAAAGAGGTGGTTTTAAAATTTCAGTCAACGGGGATTTTAAAAATAATAGACCCATTGTTATAGATAATGGGACTGGTATATCAAAAAATGGATTTGGAGGAGAAGATCAGCCACGCTCGGTTTTTCCAACTGTCATTGGTAAACCAAAGTATGGAAACATCATGCCTGATGTAAAGAATTACAGCCGAGAATGGTATGTTGGGGAAGAAGCAATGGAATTAAAAGGGATCATGAATCTACAATTTCCTATTGAACATGGAGTTGTTGAAGATTGGCCAGCAATGGAAAGGATATACCATTATACATTCTATACAGATTTAAGAATAGATCCTTCAGAATTTCCTGTATTGTTAACAGAAGCTCCATTGAATCCTAGATCAAATAGAGAAAAAATGGCAGAAATAATGTTCGAAACATTCAATGTTCCTGCTCTTTATATCGCAACACAAGCAGTTTTATCACTATACGCTTCTGGTCGAACTACTGGGTGTGTAGTAGATATAGGGGATGGAGTTGCACATATTGTGCCAATTTTTGAGGGTTTTGCTCTAAGTCATGCGATACAGAGAATAGATCTAGCGGGAAGAGATGTTACAACATATTTACAGAGATTATTACGTCAAAATGGATATTCATTTTATACATCAGCAGAGAAACAGATTGTTAGAGATATTAAGGAAAAATTATGCTATGTTGCTCTTGATCCTGAAAAAGAGATTATGCTCTCAAATAAAGTATCAGGGATGGCAAAAAATTATATGCTTCCAGATGGAGAGACTATTACAATTGGACTTGAAAGATTCCTAGCTCCAGAAAGTCTATTCAATCCTTCTGTAGTAGGAAAGGAATTGCCTCCTTTAGATGAAGTAATCGTTGGTGCGATTTCTGATTGTGATGTTGATCTTCGAAGAGATTTATATAGTAATATTGTACTCTCAGGTGGTTCCACCATGTTTCCGGGTATTAAAGAGAGATTAACTAGAGAGTTAAAAGAACAACTTCCTGAATCCATTGATGTAAAGATTATAGCACCGCCAGAAAGAATGTATTCTGTATGGATTGGTGGATCTATTTTGAGTTCCTTAAAGACTTTTAGTAGAATGTGGGTAAGTCGAAGAGATTACAAGGAAATGGGACCTCAAGTTATCCATCGATGTTTTTAAATGGCTTTATTTAAAATAAATTATAAAGTGACAATAATTGTGAGAATTAAAATAATTGATGGAATAGCTTGTATTGAACTAGATGATGGAATAATTTTATCTACAAAGGATTTAAAAAGTGAATTCAAGAAATTGATTATGCCAGACAATTTCACTGATATTCAGGAATCTAAAGAAAGCAAATATTATAATAAGGTTTTGGAAGAAATTAAAAAGAAATTTGGAGAAAAATAAATAATTATAATTTTTTTTTATTAAAATAAAGATTAGTCAAGGAGAGGATTCAATAATATGGAAAAAATGACACAAGCTCTAAATGAATTAATAAAGTCAGAATCAAAGACTATTGCTGCCACAATCATTAAAGGTGAAAATGATATTGAGTATTCAACAGAGAATTGGGATATTAGCAATGATATTGATGAGATTAATTTAGCTTGGGAATCAGAAGAATATAAAACACTTATTATTTCTAATATTAAATATGTAATTATCCAGCGTACTCCTGAAAGACTTGTTGGAATTGATCCTTCTAATAAAGGAGGAATTTTAGGCTTTAAAGATGAAGAGAGAAAAGTAATATGTAAGATTGCTCCTGATGGATTAAAGCGATTAGGGATGATGGAAGTTTCTCGTATTTTAGGTAAGCTCAGTTCAAAAAAACCATATATTGATTTCGATACCCAATTAGGTAAAGTAGAAGAATTGAAATGGGCAACTCCAAGAATTCTTCTTGATGATACAAATAATTTGCAGGAACTAGGATTACTAAAATTTGGATTAAGTATTGAAGAAGCTAAAGTATATTTGACATTGTTAAAGAGAGGTAAAGAGGGAGCAAAAGTTGGTGAATTAAATGAAGATCTCTCCATTAAAAGAACAACGATCTATCGTATAATTGATCGTTTAATCAGTAAGAGTTGGGTTATAAAATTACCATTGATGCCCAAAAGTGCGCAAAATTTTATAGCAAGACCCCTAAACGATATTCTCGATGAGAGAATTCAGAAAAAGGAAGAAGAATTAAAGATTCTAAAGAGTTTTCGCTATATCATGGGTGAGATACTAGAGAATGGATGGATAGATATCTCAGAAATTAAAAAAGATTTTCAATTATATAGTAAAAAGGCTTTTGATTTTAACACTCTTGGAATTATGGGGGAGGAAAAGGATTGTGGTCTTATAATCTTTGAATACAATAAAAAAATAAAAGAAGAAGTAATAATTAAAGCGGCCCTACAACTATCATCCGAAAAAATGAGAGAACCAATACAACCCGATCTTGATAAAAAAAAATTTACAATCCCCGATCTTGAAGATATAAAAATAGAAGATACCAAAATTCAAGATTATTTTGGCATGACAATGTATTTCAAATTTAAAGAAGGAACTGAAACGGGAAATAATGTTGGGTTGGGTTGGATAGTAGCAGCTAGGCATGTAGCTGTTCCTATTAAGAATAAGATCTATGTTGTTTGGGGATCCGAAGAACAATTTCCAATTTTATTAAGTATTATTTTAAAATTATAAGATTTTTACAATGACAGCACAAATTCCAGATGAGTTTATTTTGAATGGTGAATCTTTTTCGTTGGTAGGATTAAAGGGTAAAGGGTTAGTAGAACCTGAGGATTTAGGGATATCACCATATTCCAGTTGCACTGCTTGTTGGCGAGGGTATGTTATGAAATATAATTTTACGAAAAACAAATTAATCCTTGATGAATTACAGGTTAATGTTGATGATCCTCCAAAAATCAATGGTGTTGAAGCTCAGCAAGAGAGTTCTTTATTTAAATATCATTATAAGAATTTGAAGCTTCAAACAAACTTTACTGGGAGTATTCTTCTTGCAAAAGACTTTATACAATCTATGTATGTCCATATGGGATTTCAGAGACCCATGGCTTTTAAGACAGTTGTTGAAATAGATATAAAGAATGGAGAAATCATCTCATTAAAAGATCTGTCTAAAAAGATGGAAAATTTAAGGAAAAAAGATCTATATAAAGGAGCACAACCTCAATCTGACTCAAAGAGAGACATTGAAGAATGGGTTAAGCAAACCTTTTCCCTTGATTATGATTGATAATAAGAAAAATTTTAATCTTAAAACTGATAAGTATTTTTATTATATTTTTCACAATTCTTTTTTAATTTAGAAATTTACAAATACTTTTTTTCATAAGTATATGAAGTGGAAATTCTCATGGAAGAATGGATAAATTCAAAGGGAGAAAGTATACTTAGAGATTATGGGATAAAAAGTGGACAAAACATATTAGATTTTGGATGTGGTTCAGGTGTATATTCTATAATTGCTTCAAAAATTGTTGGAGATAAAGGTAAAATTTATGCTCTTGATTACGATGAGAATCCTTTGGAGGAATTATCTGATAAAATTAAAAATCAAAATATTTCTAATATTGAAATCATAAAAACTTCTAAAGAGATATCAGTTCCTTTGAATTCTAATTCTATTGATGTAGTATTAATGTACGATGTTTACCATTTACTTGATAAGGATGAACGAGTTAATTTATTGAATGAAATATATAGGATTTTAAAAATTAACTATGTTATTCTATCTTATTTTGCTATTCATATAGGGTCTTATGGAATACAATTAAATAAAGTTCAAATATTAATAAAAAAGACTGGTTTTGAATTAATTGAGCAATTTAAACGTCCGATGTTTCATTGGAGCTGGATTGAAGAAGCAATTGTTTTAAATTATAGAAAAGTAGAAAAAAAATGATTTGGCATTCCCACAGTAAATATCTCGATTAAAGGGAATTTCTCAAATTTTGCATTTTTTAAATTTTAATAAAATTGTATTGTTTATCATTACTATAAGCTAATTTAAAGAGTCCTTTGGAAGTAATTAAATCAATTATTTGATCTTCATTATAATGATGGTCATCAAGACTGAGTATCGAATTTGGCTTTAGAATTCTATAGAATTCTTTTATAATGTTATTTTTATTAGAGATTCCATGAAGTACATCAAAACAAATTATTCGATCAATACTCTCATCATCCAATTTGGTATCACAATCTGTCTGAATTGTTTCAATAATGTTATAACCCATTTTTTTTGCTTTCTTTCTCACCTTTTTCAATGCTAATGGATGAATATCTGCTGCGATAAGTTTTCCCGTTGTCCCTATTTTTTCAGCAGCAGCTAGGGAATAACTTCCTGGACCACATCCATAATCTAATACTGTTTCTCCTTGTCTAATATCAGCATTTTTAATTTTTATTATAGGATTATGAAATATATCTCGAATTTTAAAGAAAAAGGACATACACTTGAAATCTAAATTTGATTGTTTTTTATTCTTCATTATTTAAATCACCTTTATCATTTTCCTGAATTTCCCCTAAACCACTTCCAAATCCTTGAAATAGTTTTGAAGCAAAATTTTTCAATCTTGTGGCTTTCATTAGACCAAGTCCTTTATTAAGATCCCCAAATACGAGGATTAAATCTCCAGGATTTATTCTAAAAGACTCCCGAGCGTCTTGTGGAATTACAATCTGCCCTCTTTCGCCCACTTTAGCAGTGCCAAAATAGTATTCATGCTTTTCAATTTCATTTTTATCGATTTCCAAAATTTTTGTAAGACCTAATCCTTTATTTAATTCTCCAAATATATGTATGTCATCTTTAGCATTTATCCCAAAAATCTCTCTTGCTTTAAGAGGTATAACAATTTGGCCACGTTCACCAACCTTTACTGAACCAAAAAAGTAGTTTCCTTTTTTACCGGGAAATTCAGTTATTTTAATCACCTTTTATAAATCATATTGATATGATCATATTCGTATGATCATACGAATCATACTATTTAAAAGTTTTGCTTTTTTTCATTCAAAAATTTCAATTTCAGGATGTTCTTTTGCTTCCTTAAATATTGGTCCTTTTGCGATAAATCCGATCGCCAAATGACTACCTCTTCCAGAAAGTAAGAGATCATTTTCATTAATTTCAAATGCATTTAAAGTTCTTTCTGGCAGAATTATACTTTTATCTTCTTGGATTTTTAACCAACAATATTTTTTATTTTTGAATTCGATAATTTCACCCTCAGGTATTTCATAATTAGCTAATGAAGGATTTTTTTCTATCACTTCATTCATAATTGAATTTCTTAAGATCCTCATGGAACTTAATCCAAATCCACCTGAAGTTTTACTACCTGAAAATAAGATAGCAGATTTATCAAGTGATAAATTGTACTCTTGAAAAGCTTCGAGAGGAATCTTAATTTTGCCTTGATTTCCTATTATTGACCATCCAAATACATACTTTCCTCCTTTTACAATTTGAGGCATTATTTATTTTCCAATTTTTTATTAAGTCTTATTATATACCATTATATCAAAAAAATCGTTATTTAATTCATATTTTTTTTAATACATTGTGAGTATAAAGCTTTCAAATTTTAAAATATCATTAGTGATACTGAAAAAATTCTACAAAGAGTAATAGCTAAGTTGATTCCAGGATGATTCATTTCTTCAAATTTAAATTTCATCTTTAATTTCTTTATAAAAATCTATTATTATCTTCTGTCTTTCTTTAGCTATTTCTTTTGTAGCGTCAAGATATAATTGGTCTTTCAATTTTAATATTTTATTCTGAAGATGTTTAATTACCTCCTTTATACCACCTTTATTCATTGTTGTAAATGCAATTGTTCTATATAAACCAATAGCACCAAGAGCATCCAATTTATCTGCATCAGATAATATTTTTGCTTCAAGTGTCTGAGGATTTGAATTATTTGAAAATGAATGTGACCTAATACTGTGAATTATATTCTTAAAATCTTCTTGAGACAATCCAATGTCATATGAATTTAAGAATTTTGAAGCCATCTTAGAGGATATTTCAGCATGATTCTTATTAGAAGTTTTTCTAGTCTTATCTTTTCTTCCAATATCATGAAGTAGTGCAGCAATCTTTAGTATCAGTAAATTAGCGTCTAATTTCTTTCCTAAGTGAAGACATAACTTTAGAACACGTTCAGTATGGAAGAACCCATGAATATCATCAGGTTCAGAATTATCAAGAGCGAACTTCCTTACTTTTGATATAATATTCTTATCTATCATTGAATAATATTGTTTATTTATACTATTAAATCAATGATAAAATTATAAACAATTGGTCCAAAGATATTAACAGTAAATTAAATAAAATGGGATTAATAATTCCGATAAAACACCCTTAAAATTTTTAATAGTCTATTTGATAGTTTCTGAGCTTTTAATATATCATAAAAAAAAGCCTAAGATATACTACAAATGATTAAAATCTGAACTTTTATAATAATTAATATTAAATAGATGATTTGTTTCATAAATATACATTAAAGGACATATATAATGTAAATTTAATGATTAATATGATAGAACAATCCCTAATCTTGAATAACGTGAGTAAAATTTATACTATGGGTGAAAATAAAGTTATTGCATTGGATAATATAAATTTAAAAATCAACTCAGGTGAATTAATAACGCTATTAGGTCCATCTGGAGCAGGTAAAACAACCCTACTAAATTTATTGGGCGGAATTGATTCCCCCACATCTGGTGAAATAAATGTTTTTAACGAAGTCGTAAGCAATTTGTCTCCTAAGCAGCTTTCAGATTATAGAAAAAAAAAAGTCGGATTTGTCTTCCAATTCTTCAATTTATTACCTTCCTTGACGGCATTGGAAAATGTAGAAATCGCAATTGAAACTTTTGGAAAAAAAGAAGAGATTCGAAAAATTGCTTTAAAATATCTTGAAGCGGTCGGACTGAGTGATCGATTAGATCACCTTCCTTCCGAACTTAGTGGAGGTCAACAGCAAAGAGTTACTATAGCTCGGGCTTTAGCGAAGGAAGAGTTTGCAGAAGGTAATCTCCTCATTCTGATGGATGAACCTACTGGAAATATCGATGAGACGACAGGTGATCAAATTCTTGAATTAATTAAGAAAATAGTAGCAGATTATAATGCGACTTTTATAGTTGTTACCCATAATCCTTTACTTACAGAAAAATTACAATCAAGAGAAATTCATATACGGAATGGTAAAATTATAACTGATTCGAAAAAATAACTGAAATTAAAAAGAGGCTTTTGAAACGAAATTAATTAATAAAAAACCTTGGAAAGATTTAAAAAGCTTAGGTAAGCGAAGGATAATTTTAATTATTATATTATCTCTATGTATTGGTTTTTCCGTTGGAATCCTTCAAATCTTTTCTTCTATTAAACCACTGTTTGGAAATCTCTACAGAGATGCAGATAGAGCAGACTATGAGTATATTACTTCTGGATTTAATTCGACTGTCGCATCTGAGATTAAATCAATACCTGGAGTAAAAGATATTGTACCTCGACTTGTATTTCAATTCCCGATTAAGATAAAGGATGACCCACAAACATATCTAATACGATTAATCGGAATTAATGTGTCATCATCTTTTTCTGACACAGAAAATTTACCGATATATCATTATAAATTACAATCTGGAAGTAATCTGCAGCCTGTTGATTATCATAAGATATTACTTTCAAAAGAATTTTTTAAAGCACGAAATCTTAAAAATTCAGAGAATATTACTATTGAATCATTAGGAAATGCAAACTTTACGATCAAAGGTGTCTTTTGGAGCATTGAATTTACGATGACCAATACTGCACCTGAAGTTTTATTTCCTATAAAAGGGTCATTGGGTATTGGATTTGTAGATGTAAACGATTTAATCCAAATGGTTAATGCATCTAATCCCTTATTATTTTTTCCATATGCGTCATATCAATTTAACCAATTACAGGTTATATTTGATGCAAATGCTAATCAAGATGATATAAATAGGGATATAGAAAATAAATTTGGAAGTCTGGGTATTCAATTAATCTCAAGCATTCCTTTTGAAAAGAGTTATACATGGAATTATGTAATGAGTGATCTGAAAGGAAGTACGCAAGTCTTTTTTATAATTTTAATTCTTGCGCTTATAATGGCGCTAACATCGAATATATCGATCTATAGACAATTTATTACTTCCCAACAAAAACAAATCGGCATTCTTGGTTGCTTGGGGTTCTCCAAGAAAAAAATATCCAAATCTTTTATTGTATTATCACTTCAAATTACGCTGATATCAACTGTAATTAGTATAGTTTTTGCTTATGCCCTTATTGAAGAGATGATGTTTGAAATGAGTTCACAAATTATAGGAACCACAACTCTTTTTCCATTCTCATTTGCCTTAATTATTGAGGCTTTCTTATTTAGTTTAGCAATCGGCTTGTTATCGATGATTCCTCCCGTTTATAAAATGATGAAGAAAAATATGGTTGATTTAGTTTATAGAAAACAGGGATCTAAAGGATTTAAACATCATACAAAAAGATTTAAATTAGTAAAAAGAGAAAAAACCAAGATACGTCCATCAACCAAACTATTTTGGAGGAATTTTAGGAAAAATCCACGCAATACAGCTCTTATGATGATAGGAATCACATTTTCCATAGTAATTGTGAGCTCGATGCTTTTAATGTGGGATAGCGTACACTATACAACCAGTAATGCTATAAGATTAACAGAAAAATGGGATATGAGTGTAACTTCTTCAATCGGAATGGATGATATGGGATCTGAGATGCAAGATATCAGTAGTTTACCAGATATTGAAAAAACAGAATCAGCACTTAAATTAACTCTGCTATTTGAGAATCCCCAAAATGAAGTTGACAATCAAACGGGAATTTTATTGGGGCTTAAATTGGATCAATCATTACATAAATTCAACTTTATTAATAAGAACGGAGAATCCAGTCGACTTTATCAAAATAATGACGAAATCATAATTTCAGACCATATTTCACGTAAATTGGGATTAGATATTGGAGAGAACATCACAATTTATAACCCTTTAGGAAACAAGAAACAATTCATAATTGTTGGAATTACCAAAGAAATTATGACAACATGTTATGCTTTATTGGATTCTGCTCAGCACTTTTCAAATCAGCTTGAAAAAATAAATATCCTCTTCATATCCTATTCCTCTACTCCTAATGATGAATCAGAACTTATCAATGATATATATAATGAATCTGATGAGATCTCATTAGTTCAACCAATGGCAGATTTAATAAACCAAATAAAGATATACGGAGATCTATTAATCCCATTTATCGGTATTGTCGTGGGATTTGCAGGAATTGTTGAATTATTTATATTGATCAATTCTACACTAATGAAGATTACAGAGCATGAAAATGAATATGGAGTATTGAGAAGCCTTGGTTTCAAGAAAAAGAAAATATTTATGCAAATATTATTCGAAAATCTTATCTGGACCGTTATTGCAGTGACAATTGCACTTTTATTAATACCACTTGTAGCAGACTATATGATTATGGCATATCAAGATGAATTCGCGATCTTTCCGAGATTTACAATGTTTACATATCTCGGGACAATTCTGATCCCTATTTTAATAATCTTTATTGCAGCTAGGTCTGGAGTGAAAGTTATTTATAAGAAGAACCTATATGAACAAGTCCAAACACAGTTTACTGGATAAATTAACATAATTTTGATTAATTCAGACGAAAAATAGACTTTATTTATGCTATTATATCTACTATAAAATTATAGACAAGTGGTCCTACATATATTAATAACAAAATAAATACAATAGGAGTAATAATTCCCAATAAACCCCATAAAATTTTTGATAATTTACTTGGTGACTTCCAATCCTTATATTTTATTTTATTTTTTGATATTCTTTGAGCCTCTTTAGAAAGAGCTTTATAATAATGTCGTTTTCCTTTACCTGTAAGATATAATTTATCATCTTTCTGATAAATTATTCCCTTTTTTTTCATAAGGTGGACAATCTTAAGAATATTAAAAGTCTCAATATTAGAAAGTCCAAATATTGCCCAAATTCCAAAAATTTCATAACCTTTTTTGATAGCTTCATTAAATTTTTCATTCAATTGGGATTCAGAAAGAGTTTCTTCTTCTGTAATAACTAATATCCAATGTGCTATTTTAAATTCAAAAGCTTTATCTATATTTAATTTGAAACTATCAATATCGAGGTCATCTCCTGATTTAATTAATTCAACCAAGGTTTCTCCTCCATCAAGTATAAGCAAAAAAGCAATAAAAATACCAATGATTGAGTCTATTACATATATTCCAAATAATGCAAAAATTAATCCCGTTATAACTCCTAATGATAATCTGATATTATTTACATTATCTTTAGCATCAGAGAGTAAAGCAAAATTACCACGTAATTTTCCAACAAAATTTTTTAAAAATAACAGCATCAAGTTTATTAAAATCGATATAAACATTAATAAGAATGAAAAATAAGAGGGGTTTACAGTACTAACTTGAATTAACGAAAATATTGAAGTAATTATTAAATTTATTCCAGTTATAACCATTAAAAGGATAATTATAATTGCCCCTAATCTATCTTTCTTTAATTTAATACTTATAGTTATTATTAGAATTTTGATAATATCTGTGAAATTCTCAATTCCCTCATTAAATAAAGCATCACTTCCTAAATTCAACCCCGTTATAATTTTCAATGAACTCATAAATATCAAGCAAACCAAAGAGAAAATTAAGACAACTTTTTCACTAAAAAAAAATGTAATTGCTTTATTTGTGATTAAATTAACGTTTTTAGATTTAAGTAAAACATTATTTCCTTTTTCTGTTAGAGAATAATTATCATTTTCTTGTTGAATTAATTCTTTATTAATTCCTTTTAAAAGAATTTCATCTAACTGAGTTTTGTTTAATTTTATACAAGCAAATTCGTTGACATAGAAATATTTAAAATAATTATAAAGCAATTCTCGAGTTATTACTCCCTTATCAATTACGTACATTAAAGCATATAAAGGAGATCCATTAGGGTCATCTTCTAATATCTGTGTAACCTCGTAAGAAAGTTTTGTGATTCCTTTATGAGTTTTACGAAATTCTTTTAATTTTACACTTTCCATGGCTAATTAAAAATAGAATTAATGAATAGATATATTATATTAATAGAAATATTTATACCAATAAAAATTGCTTCTACTATTTCTAGAACAATCTGATATAATTCTGTAAGAAGAAAATATTCCTTATTTTTAAATGTAATATTAATTAATTTCTATATTTCTACATAATCACTTAAGCTTAGCTTAATAATAGATTTAATAGTTTATTATAACACATAGTTTTAGGGATATTAATTAGGCAAAATTTTGAGGATTTACAATGAATTTTCGTAAAAAATAAACTATAATATTTTTTAGTACTTCAATTTAGTTCATTAATCCTCTTTCTTTTAACCATTCTTTTATTTTCTCATGAATTTGATCCCTAATTTCACGAAATTTATTTAGTTTTTCCTCATCAGTGCTTTCAAAGGTAGTAGGGTCTTCAAATGGCCAAAATAATCGAGTACCTACCCCTGGAATAGTTGGACATTTTTCTTCTGCTTTAGCGCATACAGTAATCACGACTCAAAAATGTATTTTTCCCAAATACTGCTTTAACTCTTTAGAAGTATGGTTACTTAAATCATATCCTATTTCTTCCATCATTTTTATTGTTAAAGGATTAATCCCTTTTGGTTCAAAACCAGCACTATAAACTTCAAAATGATCTCCTGCATATTTCCTCAGAAATGTTTCTGCTATTTGGCTCCTTGCAGAATTTTTAGTACATAAAAAGATAGCTTTTGTTTTTTTCATAATAATTCTCCTTTTTTGAACTATATTTTGGCAGATTTTTAATTGTTATTTATATAAAATATATAGGAGGCAATCCTCTTGTCAATCTTTTACTAACATTTATTAAAAGATCTCATCCAATACTATTTGAATATTCAGATTTAAAGTAGTGGGCAAAAATTTCATTGTCTTTTCCATATTTCTTTCTAATAATGCTTTTAAATTCACCGATATCCAGTCTTTTTTTCACTTTTTCTCATCAACATCCAGAATCTGGTTGTAAATCTATTACACTATTAGGATATAATACAAAATTTATATCATCCCGAAGCGGCATAAATTTTCTTAGATTACCATGCTCATCAGGACCATAAGACATTAATCCTATATCATCATAAATTGCATTTTCTTCTGGATTCCATATTAATTGTAAATAATTATGGATATAACCATCAAATAAAGGAAATATAGATTCATCTGGATTTTCATAAATAAATTTATCTATGAGAGCTAAAGCTTCAACAAAAGTAGCATTGTCTCTGACTTCTATAGTAAAATTTTTACCATGTTGTAAACCACTTGACGGAATACTAATTTTAAATGTAATTTTTTTAATTTTAAAAATCACCTCTTATTAATAAAAAAGAATAAATTTTTAAACATTAAGATAGTCCTTTAGCTTTAAGTATTTTTAGGAGTTCTTTCTTAAGTATAACTGTTGGTATTTATTCTATATATATAATATTTATACAAAATAATAAAAATACTTTAGAACAATGATATTTATCTTCATTCTTAAATAGAAATTATTATTAACATTTCTTTTACCAATCTTTGTTTTCCCATTTCTTAAAAGAACCAAATCCTTCAGTTTTTGAAATTACTTCTTTTAAACTTTTATCAAAAAGAATTGAGATATAATAAGAGGAAACTTCTCGTTTAAATGATTTATACCGGATAGATTGTGAAAAACTTTCAGCTAAGATCAAAACAACTTTAACTGAATCCTTATTTTCATGAATAAAAGGAAGAATATAATTCCATTTATGATAAAATCTATATTCCTGACTAATTTGTTTAGCTAATTCAAAAAAAATGAATTCATCTGAAACATTTGAAATTGTTTGATTTATTAAATCTTGTTTTTTGGATGAAAAAATAAATTTTTTTTTTAAAGTAAAAGTGATAAATTTATTCGTTAAAATTTTTTCATAAATTAAATAATAAAATGGAAGAAGACCAGGAATGTATTTCTGATTTTTAGGAATTTTTAGTTGTATTATAATTCTTGAAAAACCCCTAATCCCAAAATATGCTAGATAAACATAGAGATAAAAGAAAGCAAGATTCATAAGTATTTGATAATAAGGTAATGCAAAATAAAATGCTATTAAAACCAGAAGATTTATACAAGAAAAAGTCATCAATAATGGGTTCACTGCTCTATCAGCAATTAGTCTATACTCTTTTTTAGAGATCGGATAAAATATTGGTATTTTTGAAGCAGCAAAAAAATCTAGAGAGACATGGATACTGTATCCTATGAATCCAGCAAACCAAATCTCAATGAAAAAAACATTTCTAAATATAGATATAAAAAAACTAACAATTCCACTAATTATTAATCCGATAATATAAGAATGAGAACCAGCTTTATGAGAAAGAAAGTACATTTTTCTGATTTTTTGGAGCGGTCCTAAGAAAACGTCCAAATCTGGTAAAAATGTCATAATCCACATTAGGATAATAGCTTCTGGACTTAACTTGGTTAATGAAAATAGACCTGCTAAAACCCCTATAAACATATGTGTGAAAAAATCCATATATGTTTTAAAAATAAGACAGCTTATTTATACAATTCGATTAAAATTTATATTTATAGGAAGCAATCCTCTTGTCAATCTTTTACTAACATTTATTAAAAGATTTCATCCAAATTAATGAATTTTTTATAAATTAAAATAATGGGTGAAACTCTTATGATCTTTTCCATATTTTTTCATAATAATCCTTTTAAATGTCCCATAATCTAATCTCTCTTTCATTACATCAGCTCATCAATCAGCATGGACAGCGATAGTTATTTCACTATTAGGATATAGGTTAAAGTTAATGTCTTCATGTAGAGGCATAAATTCTTTTTGAGGCCCATAAGCGTTTACAGCACAATCCTCATAAATAATATTATCCTCAGCATCCCAAATTAACTGAAGATAACTTTTGATTAAGCCTTTATAAATTGGAAATATGTTATCTTCGATATTTTCATAAACTTTTTTATCTAATATGCTTAATGCATCAACAAGAGTTCCATTATCCTTTATATCCAAATCAAAATCAATTCCATTTGACAATTTCCTTTCAGGATCCGGTGCAAATATTGTTATTTTTATTTTCTTAATTTCCAAAATCACCTCTAATAAAAAAGAAATAAATTTATAAAATCTAAATTAATCCTTTTGCCTTCAGAAGGATTGGTAGTTCTCTCTTGAGATTAAAAGAGGAAGAGATTTTTTTCTTTCCATCTATTATTATGCATTTATTATAGATATTTAATTGCCTTGCTTCCTCTGAATTTAGATTTTTAGTGTCATAATCAATGTATTTTATATAAGGTGTAAGTTCAACAAATACTCGGTTCATGAATTTATCCCATTCACACGCACAGGCATCTAACGGAACATAAATATCAACCTTTAATTTTTCTATAGTTTTATCATTAATTATTTTTATCACCCCTTAAAAGTATTTTAAACCATTTTATGAAGTCCTTTGTATCTATCGGTACCACAATGAATAAGCTTTGGTTGATAATCTGGATCATCCTTCTTACAATGTGATTCTGAGTCCTTACAACTCAAACGTGAAATTTGTTCAATGGCTTCACTTAATATTTTTGCAATTTGATTTTCCAATTCTTCCTCATTCATTTCTATTTAGTAAAGTTTTTGCTAACTTTTCAAGATTTCTAATCTCTAAATAATAGTCTATTTTTAAATTAAAAAGACTAGGAACTCTAAAAATAGATTTTCAAAATTACGTTCTAGTGCTACGAACAATTAGAAATCACTAAAAAATAAAAGAAAAAACCACGATGTTATCTTCACATTCCAATTCATTTTAAACTATTATTTATTTTATAAAGTAAGAAAAAATTTTTGAGGTTTTGAAGAATGATTGAGTTTCCTACTGAATTACTTATCATAATAATGCCCATAACGCTTGTAATTCTTTTCATATTATATAAGTTTAAATTTAAATTATCTCGAGGATCTGTAGCATTTAACAATATCGCACATGTATTAGCTTCTTTAGGTGTTATGTTAGTAATCGTCATTGTTTCTATGGGATATATGAATAACAATATTATTTTTGTATTGAGCGTAATGCCCCCAGGTACTGCTTATATGTTATATGTTTTATATAGGATTGTTAAATCTGTTCAACAACAAGAAAAAACGATTCAAGACATCATCGATTCAAGTTCTCAAACATCAATAGCAGTTGCTAATATTGCTACAGAATTAGCTTCAAGTGCTAGTGAAATAAACACGTCTGCTGAAGAAATTTCCACGACAACACAGCAAATTGTAGAATATAGTCGTACATCAATGAAATCTTCTAATGAAATTGAAAATATCATGAAATTAATCACTAATATTTCAGATCAAACAAATCTTTTAGCACTCAACGCAAGTATAGAAGCGGGAAGAGCAGGAGAAAAAGGTAAAGGATTTGGGGTTGTGGCAGACGAAGTTAGAAAGTTAGCTGAAGAATCTAAAAATGCTGTTAGTGATTCTGGCAATAAAATCAGAGAAATTTTAGACAATATAAGATTAACATCCACTTCTATGGAAGGTATAAGTGCATCAACAGAACAACAGACTGCTTCAATGCAAGAAATTACTTCTACGGCGCATAAATTAGAAAACTTAGCAGAAGAACTAAAAGAAAAATTAACTAAAATATCTATAAAATTATCTTAATTTGATTTTTTAAATCAAATATTAATAAAATATCTCTTTTTTTTATTTTTAGGATAAATTTCCAATTTGTATCAATGTCTCATAAAATCTCGTAAATATTGTTGATTTTATTATTTCTTATAGTTATTATTCAGGAATCCTATTCTGAAAATAATCTATTAGGCTTTTTCACTTCTTTCCTTATATAAAAATATTTTAATTAGATATTTTTTGAGAAAATTAAATTTCTCAGATAAACCTTTTTTAAAAATTTAAAATTATGAAAAAAAAAGGATATTAATATACTATTATACTTTATTTTCTGAATTTGAATATTTTAAGTGGAGTACAGAATTTGAGTTTAGAAAAACCTACCTGTTTTGCTTGTTTTATAAATTCCTCCTTGGTAAAAAATCCTTGAACACCATCTATAGTATGCAACATTATATTTAAATAAGAATTTGCTCGGGGAAATAGTAAATTTGAACCAAAATAAATACCTCCAGTTTTTAAACACCGAAAAATTTCATCTAAAGACAATTTCAACTTTGACCAGTGTAATACATTTGCAGTATAAATATAATCAAAATAATTATCGGGGTATGGTATCTGGGTAGTTGTTCCCGTTTTAAATTCAGGATGGTAAGGTTTAAGATCTATATAAGCATCCTCTGATAATTCTAAATATTTTTTTACGCTATAATAAAACTCATTGCTTGCAATATTCATAAAATCTTCATTGATATCAACACCTATTAATTTAAAATCATTTATTGGTTTGAAATTATGTTTCTTCATCACTCGAGCCCAGAAATCAGCTGTGCTAGTTCCACTTCCACAACCTAAATCTAAAAATTTTCCAGGATATTTTATAAAATCAGGAGCATATGATATTGTTGTATGTCGCATATATCCATACACTTTTTGAGCTAAAGCATCATCTAAAGTAAATAGATTAGATCCAGAGGATACATCAAAGAATTTATTAGATAATCGATCAAATACAGCATTTGCCATGTTTTCCGAAAATTGACAAAGTGATTTATCAAATCCTTCTGGAGGTATTACTTCAATATCTAGGGTTTTATTTAATAAGAATCCAGTACTGGTTTTTTCAATTGTATTATCACTTAAAAGGGTTTCTAATAAAAGAGAAAGAAATTTATCATCAATTACATTAAATTCTTCTTTAATTTCTGAGAATGTATGTGGTTGCTGAAGAAAGCTAAGAAAATTGTCCTTTAACCCTAAAACAACAAGATTCCGATAAAATTCACTCATTGAATCTGAAAATTTCACATATTTACTTAATTTAATTACATTTTTCCATGCTTTAATACGATTAACCAAAATTGTCATTATAAACTATACCTTTCAATTCAAATTTTTTAAGAGTTTTTTCATTTAATTAATTATAATTCAAACAATTCTACGTTTACTTGCATACATTTCTTCTATTTAAAAAATCGATTACTTTAATAAGTTTATTAAGTGAGTCAGTACTCTCAGTTGTTTTCAAAAATTCGATAGTATTAAGATTTGTATTAAAGTAAGAAACTAAATAATCTTTATCAATAGAAAACATTGAACTTACTCTGTCAATCATTTGAGGTATTACGTCTTTAAATTTAATCTCTAACTTCGAATAAAGTAAATCATCAAAAATTAGCCGATCTACTAAAGTGCCATCTAAATTGTCTATATTTGAGTGATCAAAAAATTCTGGTATTAATAAAATTCTAGGGCTTTTAGCGATTAATTGATTATCAGATTTAATTTTATTATTCATGTTAGTAATCACGGAGTTCATCCATGGAATTTTGAAACCATCATTTAAATTAATACATATAAGATTATCACCAGAACTCCAGATATGATAAATTTCGTCTAGCAATGAAATTTTAAAGTATTCAGGCTTTTTAGAATATTCTTTTAGGGTTTCTTGTACTTTATTATGAAGTAGAGTTGTTAATTCTAATATATCAATCAGAGAGGGTGCTACAAGTTCGAATATCCACTTATTAGTTGTACTAAAGATCAGAAAGATATTAAAGAGGGGATGAGATTCTAATGGTTTTTTATCTTCCCTTTTTATTTTATAAAAATTCTTATCAATTATTAAATTTCGATTTATCATAATATCTAACCATTTTTTTGTATATCTTTATATTTATAAAAACCATTTGTGGTAAATTATCTGCTATTTGGATCTCAAAATGCTCTAATGGTACAAATTACTAAATGTTGATGTATAAAAATAATCTTCATATTTATATTTTTGTGACAAAAATGTAAAATAACTCAAAAATATAACTGGTTTTTGTCAAAATTGTAAAATTGTTCAAAAAAAAAAATCAGTTTTTGTCCCAAATATATTTGGGGATAAAAAGGCGACAATATATATTATCAGAAAGCTTCCACTAATTAATTTAGAAAAAATAAAAGATTTTAAAAATTTGAATTTTCTATGCCATTAAAACTTCTTAAGTCTTCCAAAATCCTTTTTTCCTCAAATAACGCCCTAAATACACAATCGAAAGCATGACTGGTACTTCCCAGAAGAGCCCCATTGTTGTACCTAAAGCCGCAATTGAACCAATTCCGTATATAGCAATAGCAGTAGCAATAGCAATTTCAAAATGACTTGAAGAACCAATTATTACTGTAATAATTGCTTCCCTATATTTCAATTTAAATATTTTTGTTACAAGAATGTTATATCCAACAACAATAACAAATCCAAGTAATAACGGAATCGACACTAAAAGTAAAAGATCTGGATTATTTATTAAAACCTCACCATTCATAGAAAATAGAACTACCAATGTTGTAAGTAGAGCAACTATAGATATTTTTCCAACTATTGGTCTATATCTATTGTTAAACCAATCCTCACCCTTCGAAGATATGAGAATTCTTTTACTAATAACCCCGAATAGAAGTGGAAGTCCAATGAAAATTAAAATTGAAACCAATAATAAAACCCAATCAACAGGTATATTTTGAATTCCAGTTAGTAATGTCACCATAGGGGCATAGCCAAATATTATAGTAATAGTATTAAGACTTGTATTCACTACATTCTGTTCTTGATTCCCCCTTGCCATCCATCCCCATACTAAAACCATCGCTGTACAAGGACTTGAGCTTAATAAAATAATTGCAACTATTAATTGTTCATACCCTGGTACAAATATACGAGCCATGAGTAAACCAACAAATGGAGCAATTAACCAATTTGAAATAATTGTTAAAATTATTGGTTTAGGATTTTTACCTAATTTTTTTAATTCAGAGACTTGTAGGTTCAGCATTGCTGGATACATCATTAGGAATAAGCAGATGCCAATTGGTAATGATATTTGCCCTATACTTAAAGCATTTATAGCTTGACTTATTCCAGGAATAACCTGAGATAATATAATCCCAAAAAAGATACATATTGCAACCCAGAGGGTAAGATATTTTTCAAAAAATCCAAGTTCTTTAGAATCTGTTTCCTTTTTTATAGATATTTCCTCTGTTTCTGAAATACTCATTTTTAACATCCAAATTTTTCATGCTATTTTTAAAATTCAAATTTAATATATTAATTTTAATTTATGATATTTGAACTATTTATGAAATGGATCAAATAAAAATATTTGGATTTAAAGAAATTAGGAAAATATTTATATAAATATATGTGTATTATATATAAAAGCATGATAAATTGTAAATATTTAAATAAAGATCCAAGTATAGGTGAATAAGATCAATAGAAAACGTACTAATGAGATAGTAAATTCCCTTGAAAGCTGTATTGATTTGCAGACAATTGATGTCAATACTTATTTTAAAGATTTACAAGAATTAGGGAATAAATTAGAATATAATAATAAATTTAAGCATTTAGTAGATTTTTGTGATACGTTTGGAAATAAAGAGCGTTTAAAAATAGTTATGATATTAAGAAATGATGACCATTGCGTTTGTGAATTAGAAGCAATCTTAGATAAATCACAACCATCAATATCTCATCATCTTCGGATTCTTGAGAGTACTGGACTTATAAGAAGTTTTAAAAAAGGAAAATTTACGCATTATGAATTAGTAAGAGAAAAATTAACGGAATATATTAGGTTATTTTCTGAGATATTTGATTTAGGTTTTATAAAAGAATCTTATTCTATCCTAAAAAAATGAATTAAAACAGACTTGTCATATAATAAATCATAAATGTAAAAAAGTATAATCAGCAAATTCAATTGAGGATTTAAATTTAAAAAAATTCACTTTTCAACATTTTAAATCGATATTTTCTCCATTTTTACTTTCTGAATAACTTCATAAGTTCTATGTAATAATTCATATCCGACTTCAGGGGGGGTCCAACCTGACAATCCACAATCAGGACCAATAAACTTTAACCTGTCTCCGTAATGATTAAGAGCAGTAAGTAAATTTTTTCGTATTTTTTCCTTTGGATCGATTAAATTCATTGTACCTTCAAAAGTTTTTATTTCCTCATAGGTTTTTCCTGAATCTAGTATTTCAGCGATAATACTATCAATATTTGTCCGTACAATTCCAACTCGAATATATTTATCGTTTTTTTCTAAATCTTTCTTAGGAAGCTTATTATTTGGATCAGAGGCATATTCACATGTAAGTACATCAATATTTTTTGATTTCATGCAAATATTGGCTTGAAGTAAGCTATGAAGGTGAATTTGAACAGTAGCATTGATGTTTTCTAAAGTTTTATCAAAAATAGTTACAATCTCATCGTCAGAAGTGTTAATTAGGTCAATATATCCAAAAGAGGGTTCATCAATGGATATAACAGGTGTCATTATATATTTAGTGTTGTATAGAGAATTTTTAAGAAACGAATTGATTGATTTGGCAATATTTAATGCAATATCTAAATAAACTGTAAAACTATGTTTTTTCACATATAATTCAATAGGACCAGTAACACATAATTTTATGTTTAAGGGTGTACTGGTTCTTTCGTAATACTCTTTAGCATACTTTTTAATTACAAACATTTCTGGTATAATTGCTTTACTTGAGTCAATTAAATCGGGTTGAGTTTCATATTCAGAAATAGGTTTTAAAAATTGATTATACATATCCATAAGTTGTGGGTAATTTATGATTTCTACTCCCGCGTTAAGCTTTTGCTGAAAGGATTGCAAAATAGGATGTTGAAAATAATTTATAATTCCTCTATTTTCGAAAATGTTTTCATTTCTAGTTAAACTATTATAGGCAATCCAATAGAATTTATTGAAGACTTCTCTTTCGATATATTCTGGTAAAGGAAAACTTCCTACATCATCATATTGTGGAAAATCTTTCACTTGATATGCCTCTGATATTTATTAGCTCTTATTACAGAATTTATTTCAAAAATTGAATAAATTAATTTAACCAAAATTATAATAATTATTACTTTTTTCATTGATATCTTTTATTTTATTCATATAATATATATACACCCAAATTTGCTCTTTTTTAACTAAAATAATCAAATCTAACTTAATTGATATTAACTCTTATATGTGCTTATGTTTGAATAAATAACTATATCTCTAAATATAGTAAAATGGTTTTTTAATAGTCAATACCTTTTCGTGCTATTATGCCCTTATTATATGGATGATTAATGGAATTGAAACTTATAACATAGTCAGCAACATCTCTCAATTTTTTATAAAACATCATTCCTGTAAAAATCAATTCTACATTGTTAGGTTTATTTTTGATTAAATTAATTAAATCATTCAATTCAATCAAGTGCATTGAGACAGCAGTAACTACTTCATCTAAAGCAACTAAATCATATTTTCCTGAATTGACTGTGTCAATAGCGAACTTAAATCCTTTTCTTATAGATTCAATTTCTTTTGTGTTTTTATGCATATTTCCAGTTAAAAATGATCCAGTTCCAAATTGTCTAATTTCAATAAATCGTTTAAGAAAGTGAATTTCACCCATAAAAAATCCATGCTTTTTATCTTCTTTTACATGTCGCTTTAGAAATTGAATTAAAATGGGATTTAAATTATGCCCCAGTGCTCTAATTATCAATCCAATTAGTGTAGTAGTTTTACCCTTTCCATCTCCACAATAATAATGCGTTAATCCTATTTTTAAATGAGATCTATTTGAAAACATTGATTTATAATTTCTTTTACTAATGGGGTTTTTTTCTATTTCCATAATCATTATTTTTTTATTTTTAATTCAAATAAAAGCGAAAATTCTACCAGGACAAATATATTTTCCTTTATTATTGATATAATCCGACTTTCTTAACTTATAACACTCACAGCAATAAAACTCAATACAATCATTCTGCCATAGATTAATCATATATTCAATTTTGTCTTCATTATGCTGAGAACAATAATCCCAGAAATCTAATTTTTTTTGACAATCCCAGCATACTCTTAATTTAATAGAATTTATGGATAAATTATATTTTTTAAAATAATCCAATACGGATTTTCTTGGAATATAAATATTTTTTATTAGTTCAATATTCATAATTTAAGTTTTTATGATAATTTGTTTATAGATTTTTCATTTTAACAATTTGATTTATTTCATCAATTTCCATATCCTGAAAAACAATAGGAACTTCTTTTTTAAGAATCTCAAGAATTTTAATAGTCAAATTACGTATTTCCCATTGGGCTGATTTTTCACCCCTTAGTTTAATGATATGTCTTAATTCACGAAAGTTAGCTGTCATTATTATTTCACTTTCTATTGCATTTGGTAATATATAACGTGCATCCTCCTTTTTTATTCCTAATTTTCGTAAACACATGTACTTCTTCTGAATCTCAAATATAAGATCTAAAAATATTTTGTGTGTTGTATAATTACTTCTAATATCACTGGGTTCAATAAAATTAAAATTCTCTTGATTTACATATCTCTGGGATTCTTGAGTAAAAGAACAAAGTCGATGTCGCACTAATTGGTGTGTTAATGCCCGAGATACACCTGAAATTTTAAAAGATGCTGTTGCATGCTCTAATACAGACTCATGACCTCGTTTTATAAGCATTTTAATAAAAGGTTTATAACTTCTATCTGTTTGCTTCTCAAAAGATTGATATGAAGTTCTTGCTGCATTTTCAATATGTCTTTCGGCATTTGGTGTAATGGAAAGTAGTTCAATTTTCATTTTAAAGTCATCTCTAATTGTTCCATTAAATAATTTTCATACTTTTTAATTATTAATATATTCTGTAGACAAATATTCATCCAATTCTTTTTTTAGGTAATTCAATTTTAGAGTAAATTCTCTCAGTTTAAGATTTTCACCACTCAAAAATAGATTTTTGAATTTTTGGGTATATTGACTTACATTTTTTATAATCTCTATTATTTCTAATTGTTTATTAAATGGACGTTGAAGTTTTTCAAAAATAAGTTCATTAAAGAATAAATTAACGTTTTTAAATTCAATATTTTCACAGATTTCAAAGAAATGGGCTAGGATTTGAGTTATCTTATCTCCTTTCAATTTAAACTCACATTATTCTATTTTAAAATGTTATATATTTATAGGATAAGTTTCCTATAAAATTTAATTATTTGCAAAATTCATCTAAAATTATTTTTAAATCAAGTTCAGACTGAAGATATCTAAGAATTATCAAAATTAATAATAATTTTTTGTTTAGAAAAACCATGTCATTAACTTATTATTTTTAGTAGTCAAATTATTTTTGATGTTATTCTCCCAAAATAAAATTATATAAATTTTAGGGTTTATGTCGGAGACCTAATTCTCGCTAACTATGATTACCGCTAAATATTTATATGTGTTAATTTATGTAAATTTTGTTTAAGCAATTTTTTAACAAAACTTTATATACTTCAAAATCATTCCAAAGCGATTTTTAATAAAAGAAAATTTATGGAAGATCATCAATGAAAGAATTAAACAATATTCCAGAATTTTTAAAGTATTTTCAGATAACTTCCCCTTCAGAATTTAATATTAATAAAGAAAATATTTTTTATCGGGATAAATATAATGATATTATTAATTTTATTAAAGCTATGATAACCAATCATAACGATCCTAAGTTAAAAAGTTATATTGAACCAAAAGGAGCTATTTTAATTAATGTTAATCCTGGAACGGATATTCTAGATTATTTACAACTAATTTCAAAAAATTATTACTTAGATCTAATTGAAATTAATGAAGAGGAAATCAATAAAGATCCAAATAATTTTTTAGAAGGTCTTATACAAATTATAGATGCTTTTGGAAAAGATATTATAAAAGAAAATGACAAGAAAGTTGGTAGTATAGAATCTGATAAAAATAGTGAAAAAAAAATATTATTGATTAATCAGCAAAAGATATTTAAAAAGAAATTAGAAGGGAAAAATCTTCTGGAAGAATTTTTGAATAGTAGAAAAAAGAAGAGAGATAATTTTAGTTTTATCAATGGAAATTTAATTCTAATATGGATAAATTATGATATCCAAGATATTAGCAATTTATCAGACAAGCTATATTCTACATTTGATCTTTTTATTAAAATCCCATTAATAAATAAAATAGAACGAGAAACAGTATTGAAGGATTTTTTAGAAAAAAATAGTAAGATTGTCTTTGATATTAATGAGATTGTAAATTACACTGAAAATTGGGAAGTTAAAGATATACAACAACTATTGAAGGTTGGAATATTTAAACACTTCTTGAATTCAGAATTAAATGAAACAAGTAATGAAATTACGGATATCTTAACTGATTTAATAATCTCTGGTGAATACTTACCTAATGTTGTTCCTCCTGATTCAAAAAATAGCCTAAAAGTAGAATTAAATGAAGAAAAAATTCAAAATACACAATCTCTTGCCTCCCAGATGTCTTTAGATGTTGAAAATTACAAAGATGTAAGCGGATTTGTTAAGGATATTCGTGAATCAAATATTTCAGAATTTATACTAAATCAACTATATGAAAATGCTGCTTCGAAAAACTATACTGAACTTGTGTTAATAATTGATAAATTGGCTAAAAAAGAACCTTTGGAAGAAGGTGAAATGAAAATGATTGCAAATTATTCATTCATCCTAAACGATTCTCCAAACAGGGCTCAAATAAACTTAGAGAAGGCGAAAAAACGAGTAGATCTTATAAAGCAAGCATTTGGTAAATGATTGATTATAGGAGGACATAAATTTGGCATCTCGAACCCATTCAAATATGAATAAGAATAATATTGCTTCATCAAAAGAAACAAAAATATTTATCAGTAAAGTAATTTTGGAAAATTTTCTTTCTTTCCAGAAAGATGAAGTTGATTTCGGAAAATCTAAATTCGTAATTATCGTAGGGCCAAATTGGAGTGGCAAAACCTCAATATTTCAAGCGATAAAGTTTGTTTTGGGCAGTAATGAACGAGACGAACGATATAAAAAATGGGCAGATTTTATCAGAAATGGACAAAATCATGCTATGGTAGAAATTCATATCCAAAATGAAGATGAATTAGTTAAGTTAAGAAGGTATGTTATCAGAGGACAATCACCATACTTTTTACTTAAGAGAAAAGACGATGTAGAATTTAAAAGAAAAACAGTTCAAGAAATTCAAAAGCTAATTTCTGATTTTAATATTAATCCAGACAATCAATTTGCATTCGTAAGTCAGGGAAAAATTGATTCAATTAAAAATTTAAAACCGACGCAATTAAGTTCCTTTCTTGAGGAAGGTATCGGTTTAAAGGGTTTGAGAGAAGAGATTTTACAACAGAAAAATAATGTTTATGAATTGAATAACGATCTTCATTCATTAAAAAGTAGGAAAAATACATTAAATATTAGTTTGGAACTCTTAAATCCTAAATTAGAACGCTTAGAACAAAAAAATAAATTATTAGATGTTAAAAAGAAATTTAATGATGAATTACTATGGGCAAATAAAGATAAACTAGAGAAAGAGATCATCGATATCGAAGAAAAAGTTGAGAATGTTAAATTAAATTTAGAAAGAGTAAAGAAAGTAAAAGAAGGTTCTGATAGAGAAATAAAGGCTCTATTTAGTAAAATCTTGGATAAAGAACAAGCTATAAATGAGCTTTCAAAACAATTGGGCGAGTTGAATTATAAAAAGCAAGATTTAATTCAAAAAATTCAAAATTGGCAAAAAGATAAAGTCCAAGCCAAACAAGAGTTAGACACATTATCAAATAGGATTAATGAAATTCAAGGAATTATCAATAATTTCGAGAACCAGAAGCTTAGTTTGGATAATGAAATAAAAATAATAAAAGCTGAAAGTAAAAGTAAAGGATTACAGATAGATAAATTGATATCAAAACAAAATCAATTAATAAAGAAAATAGAGCAAAATAAGATTTTACTAGAAAAGTATGATCTAATAAATTCTAAGAAAAAAGAAAGCTTAAACATAATTCAAGAGCATAATAAAGCAATTAAAGCTTATAATAATGAAATTAGTCAATTATTTCAAAGTTTTAAAGATATTGAACATAAACTCGAAAAAAATAAATGGTTCTTAGAAAATCCAAGTAAGGATCTGCAAATTCAGCTTGATAGAGAACTTAGTAAGATATCAACAAAAATTTATGAACTTGACTCTGAATTAAAAAAAACTGAATTTGAAGTCTCAAAAAAATTTAAAAAGTTAAAATTATTGCAGGCTTCACTTAGAGAACGTCGTGTAATTCTTCCTTCAAATATTACAGTTCTCAAGGACGAGATAAAGAAAAGAGGTTTAAAAGTAAAAGGTCCAATTATCAATTATTTAAAATATGATGACGATTTGAGCTATGCTATTGAATCTGTTCTTGGTGAGAAATTACTCTATAGTTTTATTGCTGAAGATTGGGATACGCTAAACTTGTTAAAAAGATTGAAAGATAAGTTTGGTGCGTTTTGTAATATCTACCTTCCTAAAAATATCAATATTAAACCAATGATCAAAATATCTGCGAATGGCATCCTGGGTTATTTAGCAGAATTAATTGAAATTGTTAATAAAGATATTGATATTAAAAAGGTTATTTACTCAAAAGTTAAGAATTGTATTGTGGCTACTGATTACCATTCTGGAAGAAAGTTTTATAGTACACATGATTTCAAAGGAAAGTGTGTGACCTTAAAAGGAGAACAGATAATTTCTTATAATTATGTTTATGAAACACCTTATCTTAAAAGATTAAAAGGATTATTAAGTGCTGGAACACAAAAAGAACAATCGGATGTCTTAGAGTTTGAAATTAAAACATTAAATGAAAAAATTTCAGAAATGAGAGTTGAACTAGCACAATTAGACTTAACTCAAAAAGAAATATTTCAAAAGAAGGAATCTTTCAATGATCTTCTCTATAATTTTAACCAAAAACAAAGAATTACGACAAAAAAGAATCAATTATATGATCAAATGCATGAATTAGAAAAATCTAATTCAAATATTAAAAATAAGATTAAAGAATTGGATTTACAAATTAATTCTTTAAAAGTCCAGACTGATCCAGAATTTTTTAAGTGGAATGATAAGTTGACTGAGATTCCGAATGAGTTAGCCTTTTTAAATGAAGAAAAGAAAAAATGGGATAAAAAATTAAGCGAAAACATTGATCTTGTAAAAGCAGTGAGAGACGAAATAAATAAGCAATCTAATGATAAAAATCTACTTCAAAAGGATTTCCAATCAAAGAAGGATGTATTTCAAAAAGCTGATAAAACTGCTTTTAATATATATCGCCAATTAGAGAATGTTGAAGATAATCTTGAGACTACTGAAAAAGAAATTTCAGAGTTAAAAAGGGAGATATTAGGATTTCAAAATAAAAAAAGTGAATTAGAAAAGAAATCTATTCAAATTACATTAAATTTTGAACAAGAGAATATTAAATTAAATTCTTATAATCAAGATCTCGAATCAAAAAAAAATGATTTAATCAGAATTCATTCTGAAATAGGTCCTTTAATTTCGAAAGAAATTATTAAAATTCGCCCTATTGAAGATATTAAGGGAGATATTTCTGATATAGACAAAGATCTGCTTAGATATTTAGATGTTGATGATTCAATTTTAATTGAAAAGGACCAAATTTTGAATTCTCTGAAAGAAATTACTAAAAATCAAACAGACTTAGAAAAAGATATTAAAGCAGCTATTAGAGCAGAAAATAAAATGGAAGCAACTTATTACAATAAGTTTAGTACTGTAATTGAAAATCTTCAAGAGAAAGTTAACCAAAAATTTAAGGATTCACAAATTAAATCTTATTGTTCTCTTGAATTAACTGGAAATTTTGAAGATTTAGGAGTTAAGATTAAAGCTGCTACTTCAAAAGATCAATTAAAATCTTTTACTGCTCTTAGTGGTGGTCAAGTTTCACTAGTATCAATCTGCTTAATATTATCTCTTCAGGAGATTAAGCCTTCAGCACTCTCAATGCTTGATGAACCAGGGATGTTTTTGGATGAAAAGAATTCGGAAGTGGTATATCAATTAATTAAATCAACTTTAGAGAAAAATCCAATCCAATTATTCATGTTTTTACCAAAATCTTCTAATTCATTATTTTTATTAGCTGAAAAACTGATTGGAATAGCTAGAGTAGGAAAGAGGGAAATCTCTTCTGTATTTAACCCAAAAATTGTGAAGAAAGAATAAATTGTGAAGGAGAATGGAATATAAAGACTTTTCTGAAGAAATAAATAATAAGATTGAACTTATTAAAAATAAAGTTCTCTCTGGTGAAATCTCTCTTTTAGATATAGAATTAGCATCGATATTTGAGAATTTAAAAGATTCTCTCACGATTTATAATATCAATAGATATTCAAATACTTATGAAAATGCATTTCAACTACTAAGTCAAAAATTTGAAGAATTGAAAATCTTCCTGAGTTATTTGGATAATCAAGATAAGTTTTTAAAGTTCTTAAAATCAAATCCAAAAGATCTCGAAATTTATCAAGTTTTTGAGGATTGTTGGAGGGAACCTTTTATTATTGATACTCTTTCTTTACAGTTCCTAGAATATTCTAAAGAACGATTAATAAATAATAAATTAGAATCCTTAAAGATAGAGCCTATTGAAAAAATTAAGTTCAAAGACACTTTTTTATTAGAAATACCAGAAAAAAAATTTACTGACAAGATGATGGCTTTTTTTAATAATATTAAAAACAAATTACCTTGTTTATATGAACTAATTTTTGAAAAAGAGCTTGATCAAATGAAGATTTTTGAAAATTTTGTATATCTCTTACATTTACTTCAATTAGGAAAAATAAAATATGAAAAAAACACTAATACTCTATATTTGTAGGAAGAAGTGAAAAAAAAATGAATGAAATAACAGTTTTGATGCATTTATTAAGTAAAAGAGCAAGTATTTACCAAATTGGAGCTACTAAAGAAGTTATTCTTAAAAATTTAAATATTAAAGATAAGAATAAAGCGATTTACTTTCAAAATTTAATTAAAAATCTTTCAAATTATCTTGAACCTTTAGGACTTCAAGTCAGATTTAATCCTTTGAATTCTTGTTGGTACATTTCCTTTGATCCAGAAACAACTGAAATTATTTCAGCAAATCCCTTTGAAGGAAACCCTAGATTAGCTGCTACACTGTATTGTACCATGATATGTTGCTTTAATAGCGCGGGAGAAACTACTATTCAAAAAATAAAGGAATTACGTAAAAAGAAGGGTGTTTTAGAAGATATTAAAGAATTAGAAAAAAAGGGATTTGTTATAATTGAAAAAGATTTGAATAAAATTAGCTTAACTCCTTTAATTGGATATTTACTCAATTTAGAGAAATTATTTTTGAAAATTGCTTTAAAATTAAAAAATTGAAATATGATAGTATTAAATATCTTAAAATAAGAGAAAAAGAAATTAATTCTTAGTAGTAATTTCTAGAATCATTTCTGCAACCTGGTTATTATAAGTTTCCACATCTTCAAATCCTTCTATTGTCTCACCACATGTTATAAATGTATCATTGATGACTATTTTTCGAGCTTCAAAAAATTCATTTATTTTCTTTTTCACTTCTGTAAGTTTTTTCTCTTTATCTCCCTCAACCAAGTCGATTTTGTTTATACAGACATAAATTTTATCTGGGAAAAATCTAACATCATTAAAAAATTCAAATTGAGGCTTAAGGTCTCTATCAAGAGAAAAAACAGCTATGATTTGAGTTGCGATACGAGAAATCGTAATTATTCCCATTTTCACTACTGCACGTGCTCTATCTCCTCCTGGTGCAAAAATGGTATGTGCTTTATTTGTTGCATCCTCCCTAAATACAATTCTATTTGGATGGATTGTTTTTGTTTCTTTCTCATTTAGAGCATCTTCTTTTTCTCCTCCTGGAACCGTCGCTTCTCCAGAAAAATCTGCTTTAACAACAGAGCATTTAGTTCCGCCTTTAACCTTTTCAATGTCTCCTTTTTTTAAATATCTTACAAATAATCGAAGAATACTAGTTTTACCTACACTAACGTCACCTAAAAGTCCGATGTTTACCATTTTTTATGCTTCACCCTCTAATAATTTATTTAATAGTAATTCGTAATCAGGAATCAAGAATTGTTCGAGTAAAGCGTTATTATGCGCATTTATAAGTGCTATTAAGATTTCTTTAACATTTTTTGCCTTTTGAGAATATTTTATTAAATTTTCTGCCGTAGGATCTTCATTAAATTCTCTTGCATGTTCCTCAAATCCAAATTTACTAAGTTCAGGAAGTGCATTAAAAAAACCAAAAGCAGAGTATCCCTGATATTGGTAAAAAACAAAAAATCTTGTTTTAATATTCTTAATAATCTGAGATAAATATGCAGAGGGGTAAATTTCTCCTAATGTAAGTTCATCATCCTGTTTAATTATAAAATAAGGAGAAATTGGAGATACTTGTGATCCATACATTTCTTTTGGAGGCAATGAAATGAATGGTAATTTTTCTGAGACTATCGTCCAGAGGTCTTCTCTTTTTTTTTCTAATAAAATATCCTTAATTTCATCATACGCAAAATAAAAATCTGTTTGAAGTGCTAATAATGAACTTAAATATACGGATAATGAAGCAAAAGTGGCCTCTAATACAGGCCTTCTCCCACCATTAGCTTCTGATGGCTTAACAGCCCCTTTCCATGCTCTCAATCCAGAATAAGCGAAAGATTTTACGTCAAAAAAAGCACCTGAAATGAATAAAAACGAGGGGGCTTCACCTTTCTCACCAGTCAAAAATTCTAAAGATTTTTCAATTAATACACTCTCTAACTTTTCATCATGAAACTTCGAGTGGATTATAGGCATTTGTAGCCAAGTCTTTTTCTTTGCCAAAATTAAAACACTCCTTATGATTATGTCGATAACAATTATAAGAATTGGTGTATAATTAATTTTTCTTATTTTAATAAAACAATATATTATCTCAATATAATTTTATGCTTATTAATTTAAATTAATCGAAATTAATTCTTCTCGATAATTTTTTAATTTAATTTACAAAATCTAAGTAGTAGAAGTGATTTCTTTAACAAAAAGTTCTCTCATTTTAGAGGTAATAATATCATACTCATTTATCGTTCTTAATTTATTAATAATAATTTGCTCGATAAATTCGGTATTTTTATAGAGCTCACATTTTAAAGTTAGCTCTGGATTATTTTCTTTAATCTTAATAAGACCTTCTTTTAAAAAAATATGTATAAAATCTTCAGAAGTTTCTTTTATCGCTCTTTTAATAGGATCAATTATTTTTATCTTTACTCTATTGAGATCATAGCAATTTAAGATACATAATAATTCATCATCTTTTCCATTTCTTTTAGAAAAAATCTTTCTTTTTATATTTGTTCCTTCAACTTTCTTTTTAGGAATTTCTTCTACAAAATATTGGTCTTCATCAGAAATATTTGTTTTTTCGAGAATTTCTTTTGAGTATAGCTCATCTGCTCTTTGAAATGATTTTCCAGAGATTAGAGACCCTAAGAAATTTATAACTTCTCTTAATTCATTTATTTCCAATTCTAATTCTGTAAGTTGCTCTTTTTTTTTATAATAGATCTCTTGTAATTTACTAAGCATCTGTGATAATTTCTCAATTTCATTTTCACTGTCTTTAGTAACCATTGATTTCATATATGTTTTATAAGAACTTAAATTTATTTAAAAATTAGTGCTATAGAATAATTAAGTAATTTATTTTTATGTGAAATTAAAATGGAAGTAATGATAATAAGTCCTAATTCAAAGGATCCTGAAGTTCAAATTCTTTCTAATGAATTTAAAAATCGTGGATATGAAGTTCGCTTTTTTATTCCATCAACAATTAAAGTCGGGATTGGATTCCAACCTAAATTTTCCGAACAGTTTGATCTTCTTGAGCCAAGAGCGGGATTAGTAAGAGGCTTTGGTGCTGCAGCTACTCAGAAAATATTTTCTAGACTTGATATTTTAAGGGCTATTGAAGAATATGATGTTAAATTAATTAATTCCAGAGAATCATTAGAGATTGCAAGTGATAAATTTTTAAGTTCTATATTTTTGGAAAAATATCAAATTCCAACACCAAAAACAATGATTTGTGAAGATTCCCATCAAGCTTTAAAAGCTTTTGATGAATTAGGGGGAGATTGTGTTTTAAAACCCCTATATGGCTCAAAAGGGATTGGTATAACTAGGTTGAATGATAGAGCTTTTGCCGAGAACGTGTTATATTCTCTAGATCAATTAAACCATGTTTTTTATTTACAAGAATTTATTGAGCATCAAAATCGAGACATTAGGATCTTAGTATTAGGAGATAAGGTTATTGCTGGTATGTATCGAGTAAGTGATAGTTGGAAGTCAAATATTTATGCGGGTGCTAAAGCAGAACCTATTGAATTAACTAATGAATTAAAAAACCTTGCTATCAAAGCAGCAAAAGTAACAAAAACAAAAATAGCAGGTGTAGATATACTAGAAAGTGAAAAAGGTTTTTCTGTAATTGAAGTAAATTCAATTCCCGGTTTTACAGCTTTACAAAAAGTATCAGATATAAATATTGCTGAAGAGATAATAAATTTCTTTCTTAATGATGCTAAATCTTGATGTTTTTAATTTAAAAATAAAAAAAAGATATTTTAATGTAGATGTTTATAGCTCTTCTATTAATGCAACTAAAAACGCAATAACCAATAGGACACATGCCCAAATTCCTGCTCCAAATACTATAAGCAAAATTGCTAAAATGAGAAATGTAAGCCAATGAAAGGGGATTGGATCATTTGGTCTAAATCCTGTTATAAAGGTTATTATTACAATAACTAAACCAATAATGAAAATAAGGACTCTTTCTAAAGCTACTAAAGGCGCAACAAATCCATAATCTCGATACCCTGGAAATCCTGCTAGATATAAAATTAGGAATACTAATCCTATGAATGCGCCGAGTATTACCAATATTTGTATTAAATTTTCATTTTTGTACTTCCTTGTCATATTCTATCATCTTTTTTTTAATGAATATTTTTTATTAAGATTCTAAATAATAAAAGCATTTAATATTTTCTTTTCTGAAATATTGAAAAGTATTATAAATGGGATTATAAATCTTTATTTAACATTTAAGCCAATTTAATAATTATGAGCTTAAAGTACAATCAAACAAAAAATAAAATTATTGCCCATACATATTCTATTGTTGCCAGAGACCCTAAAACAGGCGAAATGGGTGTTGGAGTACAGAGTCACTGGTTTTCGGTGGGGAGTGTTGTCTCTTGGGGAGAGGCAGGAATTGGAGTTGTCGCAACACAATCACTTACGAATAAGTCTTTTGGATTACGAGGGCTTGATCTTCTAAAAGAAGGAAAATCTCCTCAAGAAGCTATAGATATACTACTCTCAGATGATGAAGGGAGAGATGTAAGGCAAGTTTCTATTCTGGATACTAAAGGAAGGGTAGCTACCCATACAGGATCAAAGTGTATTAAGCATGCTGGTCACAAATTAGGAAATAATTTTTCTGTTCAAGCAAATTTAATGCTTTCTGACAAGGTATGGCCAGTTATGGCTGAAGTATATGAAAAAAGTGAGAATCTATCATTACCAGAGCGAATTGTTAAAAGTCTAGAAGCGGCAGAATCAGTTGGAGGAGATATAAGAGGAAAGCAGTCTGCCGCTTTATTGATTGTTGCTGGTGAATCAACAGAAAATAAATGGGAAGACCTTCTTATCGATCTTAGAGTAGAGGATCATATAGAACCATTAAAAGAGTTAAACAGATTACTAAAAGTTTATCGCGCATATGAGCATATGAACAATGGGGATCTTGCTATAGAAAAAGGTGATATAGATATTGCATTTAAAGAATATGAAACTGCTCAGAAAATGCTCCCAGAAATCCTAGAAATAAAATTTTGGGTAGCTGTCTCTTTAGCTAATCAGAAAAGGATGAATAAGGCGACTGAGTTGTTTAAAGAAGTTTTCAAGAAAGATAAAAATTGGCGTATTCTTACAGAAAGACTCCCGCATTCAGAATTATTAAATCTAAGTGATGATGATCTAAAAAAAATTTTATCATTAAAATAGCATTACTGAGGGTTAATCCTTAATTCATTGATATTATCACGATATTTTTTAGTTTTAAATAATATCGTTATTGAAAGAAAAATGTGATTGAAGAAAAAATTGCACGTTATAAAAATGGAATTATTACTGCAAAAGAGCTATCTAAAGGAAGATATGCTGATCGAACTTACTATGATAATTTAATTTCTAAATTTGAAAGGATATTAAGGTTCTACGAAGATTTAAAAACTTGGAAAGAATTCACATAAGTTTAAGTATATAATTATTTCTCAAATCCTTAATATTAATCGAATCTATATTATATATAGAATGTAATGTTCATACATCTCTTAGAGTTAAGTTTTCTATTTTTACATTGATTTATTTACTCATATTAAAATAAATGTAGTCCAAATTCTTTTTTTAAAATTTGATAAATTTTGTGCATAGGTAAACCTAATACATTTGAAGTAGAACCAATTATCTTACTTATAAACAAGTTTGCTTTATCCATTATTGAATAGGCTCCAGCTCTTCCCTTCCATTCATTAGTTTTGATATATTGCCATATTTCTTCATCAGTGAGTTCAAGGAATTCGACAATTGTGGTATCAGTATCAAAGATAATTTTAGAAGTTTGAATATCAGTAATTGCGATTCCTGTAATTAGTTTATGAGATTTTCCTACTAATCTTTTAAGAATACTAAATGCTTGTTCCTCATTATGAGCTTTTCCAATAATTTCTCCATTAAGTAATACAATAGTATCTGCAGCAATAATAATTCCGTCTATTTTCTTTTTTATTAATTCATTTTTTGCATATAACATTTTTGCTTTAGCGAGTTCTTTCACAAGTTCAATTGCATTTGGAAATTTTGTTTTGTATTTCTCTTCTTTAATATTAGTGACAAATATTTCAAATGGAATTAGCGCGCGTTTGAGGATTTCACTTCGATCACTTGATTTTGAAGCGAGGATAATTCTTTTCAAAATTATTATCACATTCTTGAAATTTGATATTTGTCTTAGAAAAAGTTCATTATTTTAGTAAATTTTTGTATTTAGTATTATTTAAAATAAACAATTTCATTTGTCTTAGAAATAAATTTATTTGACTAATTTTTATACCCAAATATCAACTAATTATTAATTAAATCAATCTAATTATGGAATACTTTTGGATTTGTTATTTATTAATTTTATTTTCTTTTTTTTTTATTCTTTTTAGTTATTTGCATTTTGCTTATAAACCAAACGTTCTAAATAACTTACTTGGATTTGGGGCTACCTTTTTTGTTTTTTTTAATATAGCTATGATGTTGGTATTAATGAATCAGGATCTCGCACTTCGTCCATTTTTTATACCTTTTTGGTTATTTATTTTTGGGATTCCCATACTAACTGTAGGTATCTTAATTATTTTCAGTACTGGATTGTCTTTTTTAGCTAAAAACATATCTAATAAAGATTTATCTAAATATAAACAAAAAATAATTAGAAAAAACGCCAACTTAAGTAAATATAAAAAAGACATCCTTCGAAAGTCTAATCATGTTTTAATTTTTATTTGTTTTCTAATTGCTTGGTATATTGGTTTAGTACTTGCCAACCATTTTACTGGAAGCTCAAAAGGAATGATCCCTGAAGAAAATAATATGCTTTTATTATATTTCAAAATTGTAAGTACCCCAAATTCAATTGCAAATGTTCTTTTTTCACTAGGATGGTTTTATTATCTATTATTTGTTATATTTTATATTTTAAATCTATTTATGCTTGCTAATGAGTTTACAAGAAAATCTCGTTTTATTTCTTTCCCTTTTAATTTTTTTTCTAAAGTTTATCTTTCAAATGAGGAACAAGAGAATTATGGGACTTATCTTTATTTTACGATTGGTCAGATGTTTGCTTCCTTTATTTGTCCTCCAATGGTATTTCTTGCTATTTTAGGTATAAGTTCTATTGGTGATTTGATGACAAGTCAAATAGGTATAAGAATCGGAAAAAAACATATTTCTTGGAATCAAGATAAAACTTGGGAAGGCGCTCTAGCAGGAATAATTACAACTTTTATTATTAGTTTTTTTTTTATAGGTTTATTTTGGTCTATAATTTTTTGTATTATTTTTTTTGCGTTTGACATTTTAACAAACAAACCAATCAAAGTATCAGACAATCTCCTAATCCCAATTGGTCTAAGCATATCATTTATATTCATCAGATTTTTTTGTAATTTTAATTCTTTTTCTATTATAGTTCAATGGCTTTAAATCCTATAATCCTATTTTAAGGCAGTAAAAATTTTTAAATCATTCAGCTTTAATGGTTAACAGTATGTACTTTTTACCTACAAGCATAATTTTCATTGGATATTTTATTTTAACCTTAATTTATACCTTAAAAAATAGGAAGGAAAAGATCAAAAATCACTTATTTAGTAATGAACTAGTAATCGCTTCATTATTTTTATTAGCAGGAATTTTATATCCCTATATCTATAGCTTTCATTCACCAAATTTAAGTCAAAATTCATTAAATTATTTATGGTTATTTACATCCACCATTTTTCTAGTTGAAATGGGTGTTTGGTTTCTTACCTTAATATATAATACTATTATTTCAAAAAGAAATCCTAAAATTATGGCTGAACGGGATTATAATAAATTTTGTGAAGACTTTAATAATAATTGGCAAGATAATTTAAAATCTGAAGTTGGTCGTAAATTATTACACTTATTTACATGTTTTGTGATTTTTTTTTTTTGGACATTAGGAACTATCCTTGATAATTTGGGTATTTTATCTCAATGGGGATTAGATTATTATAGTTTTTCTTACTGGTTAATAGTCACTGTAGGATTTGGATTTGTCATAATGTTTCAAGTCGCTGACTTGACACGATTAAATAAATTTTATATGCTCCCTAATTGGGCTAAGCGTTGGTATCGAGACATGAAACAAAGTGAACTAAATACATTTATAGCCTCTACTCCCTTAGTATTATCTTTTATTCCATTTCTTTTTGCACCCTTTCCTATTTTCGCTTCAGTAGCATTAATCACAACAGGTGCAGATGCTGTAGCATGTTTAATCGGTAAAAAATATGGAAAACACTATCTAAAAACAAATTCTAAAAAAACAATTGAGGGTTTTATTGCAGGAGGGTTTACTACTTTTATGATAGTAATTTTCATTTCTATAATATATAATCCTTGGTTACAAGTAGGTTTTGAAAAAATAATTTTTATGAGCTTGATTGCTACTTCTTTATTTTTATTAGTTGATGCATTTGCCAAAAATATATCTGATAATATTTTAAATCCATTATTAACCGGATTTGGAATGTGGATAATATTTTTGATTTAAAATTATTAAATATTAAAAAATACCAATAAGAAGTTAATAATTTTTATCCTCCAAAATAAATATAAATGAAAACAACTTGATCTTCATCCTTTAGTAATGTTTCCAAGAATTTATCGTGACGATAGCTCCTCCCATTGATAATAATTGAAAGAAGTTTGTTAAAAACACCCCTTTCTCCTTTTTCCCAGATTAAGTCAATAAATTTATTACCATATTTTTGTCCAAAGTAATCAATTAATTCATTTAAAGTCAATTCTTTATCAAATTCAAGAACTTCGAACACATTTTTAGTAATTTCATTAAAAGGCGGAGAAAATTCGAGATTTAACTTCATTTTTAATGATAATGCTTTCTTTTTATATTTTCTATAAATTAAATATTAACAACTGATTAAAAAGTTGATTATAATAAAAAATAAAAAATTTAGAGAAGAATTTTTATATTCAATTTTGAATTAATCATCTTCTTTTGCTTCTTTCATCCCTTTCTTTATCCCTTTCTTCAAGCTTCCAGATTTAACAGCTTTTTTCGCACCTTTACCAGCTGCTTCTGAACCTGTTACTCCTTCTACTAATTTTCCTAAACCTTTTGCGAAACCTTTCTTTATTTTCTTTCCCATTTTACTTTTCTTCTTTTTTTCTTCGTCGTCACCCATTATATTTCAACCTCTTGTCTATTTATAAGTTTATACGTCTTTTTTTTTTTCTTTAAAATCAATTCAGTTATAAAAAAAGTAAATTCATATATTAAGATAATGTCAATTCTGATATAATAAATGTTTTGAAAATCTAAAATAATGTACCTTTAAAAGAAACGATTTAAATGAATTAATAATTCAATGAACTCAATAATTTTTTTATTAAAATTTTAACAAATATATTCTAATATTGTAAATAGTAAATATCCCTATCAATAAATAACAAATTAATAGTTTTGTACAGTTCAAAATGGCTAAAGTATTTTTTATTTCAAAAAATAATGTTCGAGATGCTTGGTTGTCTGCTTTAGGTCAAATATTATATAATGGTGATGATATTAAAACTGAGTATGATAAGCCAGAAGATCCTCCTTCTAAGGATGCTTCAGTTTTAATAGAAATAAAAGATCCTTTCAGTAGTCCTATAACACGAAAAGATAAAACTCTAAAAATAAAATCTAAATTTGGCAACTCTTATGAAATCTATGGCAGTATAGCCGATACTTATTTAATAGGATCGATTCAAAGTGGTTATATTGAAGAGATTTTGGATGGAATAAATGATCATTATTTATTTGAGTCTGGAGCGAGTTTTCCATATTCTTATCATGATAGAATTTTCAATTATACTCCTTACGCTCTTGAGGATACTATCCACACCTATTATGATGTAGATTTTGTTGAAAGTGAATTTGTTAAAAAACATCAGAAGTTAATTAAAGCAGAAATGATAAAATTTTCAGAAGATAAGGTTATATGGAAATTAAAGAATGGTGTGGAATTTGAATTAGATAAAAATATTTCGCAGAGAATGGGAATAAAACAAATACCATTAGGTATTCTTAATTTTCCAAGAATCAACCAAATTGAATATATTATAAATAAATTAAAAGAAAAACCATATAGTCGCCGAGCACAAGCAATAACTTGGAGACCACTTATAGACCCCTTTCATGTAGATCCTCCTTGTTTGCAACGAATCTATATGCGAATTAAAGAAGGGAAGTTATTAATGCAGACAACATGGAGAAGTAGAGATTTATTCAGAGCTTGGGAAGCTAATGTAAATGGAATGATTAGAATCCAAAAATATGTTGCTGAAAAATTAGATGTAGAAATTGGTCATTATTTGGATTTCAGCAATTCACTTCATATTTATGGAAGAACTATTTCTGAAGTAAAAGATATGCTAGAACGCATGAAAAGTAGAGGAGCATTACCTGAAGAAATTATTAATAAGATGGAAGGAGAATGATATTCACAAAACACGTTTTTTAAATATAGTTTTAAGTTTCACGTAAATAATTCAAAGAAAAAATAACTAGGTTTGAAAGAAAATCAATTATTTTTTCATC
The DNA here is from genome assembly GCA_019058245.1 of Promethearchaeota archaeon. Lineage (GTDB taxonomy): Archaea > Asgardarchaeota > Lokiarchaeia > Sigyniarchaeales > SOKP01 > Loki-b32. Next base: position 86,118 of record JAHPZJ010000010.1, read on the forward strand.
TGTATCAAATAATTCCATTATAGATAAATGATGATATAAAATCGCATTAATAAGATTATAAATAAAGATAAAAGTCTCAACTAATTTTTTCTCAGGTATTTGCTTAAAGCTTTCATTTGTCATTCTTAATTCTTGTGCCATATTTTTGAAAAAAATAAAAACTTCCTTTTTCTGTGAATTAAGTAGGTTTTTATCAGATTGTATAGCAGATCTAAAAGCTATTATGTATCCTTTGTTTTCAAGATGATTCTTATATAATTCTAAAATAAAATGATTGAGGAATTCTCTAATGTTTTTATTATTGACACTTATTAAATTAATTCTTTTAAAAAAGTGTTTCATTGATTCCTCAAAATATTTTCTTATTATATCTTCTTTTCCCTTAGGAAAATATTTATATATAGTACCTATACTAATTTTAGCTGATTTTGCTACATGATTGGTGCTTGTTTTATGATATCCCCTTTTTAAAATTAGTGTGAAAAATGTTTTATAAATCAAATCTATTTTTTCTTGTTTATTTCGTGAAAATTTTTTAGATGACATAATAATTACAATAAATGAGCAATTACTCATAAAGTTTATAAGCGAGTAAATACTCACTTATTATAATATAATTAAAACAAATATTTAAACATGATTCAAGAAATTGTTACCGAATTTAATAAATCCAATAATCAAAACGATGTTTCTAAAGTAGAAAGTATTATTTCTCCAATATTTTCTGGAAAAGATAAAGAGAGTAAGCAATTTCGCGAAAATATAAAGGGATTATTATTGGATGCTATGAAAAATGCAGGAACTAATTCTTTTCAAAGAAATGCTTTTTGGTTTTATGTGAAAAAAACTATTACTAAAGGTTTAAAAAATGGAAAGCCAATAATAGAAGTGGAAGAGAGTTTGCGAAATTTTATTAGAAAGCATGTGGATAGAGATAAAGATATTAAGTCTCAAGAATTCAAATTTGCTAAATTGAGGTTTGAAAATATTAAAAACTACATTGTAGGAGATAAAATACTCGATCTGGGTGCGGGAAATGGTCTTTTAGCTTTAGAAATTAAGAAACAGCTTAAAAAAGAGGTTTTATTGGTTGATATAATTGATTATAACTATACAGATCTTCCAATTATAATATTTAATCCTAAAGATCCTCTACCTATTGCTAATGAGGAAGTGGATACTACTATTCTCTATTGTGTTTTGCATCATGCAAGTAATCCTGAACATTTATTGCATGAAGCAGCGAGAGTTACTAAAAGACGCTTAGTAATTAAAGAAAGCTATATTGAGAAAGAGAATATCATGATAACTAATAGTTTTGTTGATTGGTTTTTTAATCGAGTGATTGGTGATGAAGATATAAATGTTCCACTTAATTTTCTTAAAATTAAATCATGGGAGACTCTTCTCAAATCATATGGTTTTACTGTAATTGAAACTAAATATGTTGGCACAGATGAGCCAGCAGTCCCGGAACATCATGTATTTATTATTGCTGAAAAATCTAATTCTATATATTCTAATTATCATTAAGTTGAATTTGAATATGGTTTTAAAGTTGTTAAAAAATTTTTGGGAAAATCTTTTGGGAATTCTTCTCTATTTGTTGTTCTAATTCTTTTGAATCAATGTTCTTTAGTTTAGAGATTGTATTTAAAACTTCTCGAATCATTGCTGGAGTGCCGATTTTTCCTGAATATTTAACAGGACCATCACTTTCAAGCAAAATAAATTCTTTTTCAACTTTTAAAACGGTATTTTTTACTGCTGGGGAATATGATATTGCTGGAGTAATTGAGAAATAATAACCTCTGTCTATTCCCATATTTAAATATTGTTCAGGACCAGAATACCAATGAATATTTATATTAGGAATTGAATATGATGGAAGTATATCAAATACAATTTTTTCAGCACCTTTAATATGCAAATTAACCGGTAATTCTAATTCTTGTGCTAGTGAAAGCATTTTTTCAAAAACTTCCTTTTGAAATGGATATAACTCCTTTTCTTTAATAAAGTGATGATCTAAACCAATTTCCCCTATTACACAAATTTTTTCTTTATTTTTTCTAATTATATCAATTGCTGAATCCAATTGTTTTTCTAGATCTCTATTCATTTTCACTTCTTCAGGATGGATTCCTAATGCGGGATATATAATATCATATTTATCAGAAATCTCTAAAATCCGTTCTAGACTAATTACACTCATTCCAACGGAGATTATTTTTCGAACTCCAGCATTTTTTGCTTCCTTAATAATCTCATCAATAACTAAATAGAGATTAGCATGACAATGGATATCTATTAACATTCTATAAACCCTCAAAAAAGCCTTGAAAACGTAAAAAGTAGGAAAGCTACATACTATTTACTTGCTCCCGTAGCAGAGCAATTTTTTTTACTAATTCAAATTTTCTTCTATAATTGTAATCCGCTGAATCTAAATGGTTTTGTAAAGATTCTAATTCCTTTAATAATAGATTTTTATAGTCTAGTTTAGTAAAATGCCCTATATGTTCTGGGAGTGGTTCTATTATTGCTGCTCGTTTTGATCTTAAATCTGAAATTGCTTTTGCCATTTGTGATTGAAATCCTTTTGCTTGAGTAGGATCTATATGTTCTAATGTATCAAATGAATCTTTCAAACCATCGATGAAAGCTTCTAAATCTTCAATATCAATTTTATCTTTTGCCATATAAAATCGAGGAAAATCTTATTTTATAAAAATATAAGTTCTAGAAAGAAATTAAATATTTATTATTGTTTATTTATGTCAAAAATACAATTTGTTCCTACATAAACCAATAGTTACTAATTAAAATTAATGATAAAAATTAAAAAAGAAGATATAATCAATATGTTGATGTTTCTCTCTGAAATGAATGGTTTATATGGATTAAATAAATATTTAAAATTCTATAAAAAATACGTTAATCAAATTTAAAATTTGTTAGGTGGTCTTTTGTCATATAAATCTAATCAAGATACTTCTAATTTGTTAAAGCAATATCAAGAGAAAAAGGTATCTTTAGATGATGCAATTAAAAAGTATATTAAGCCAGGTGTTCGGATTTTTATCGATTCTGGTTGTTCTGAACCTATCGATCTTACCAAAAAATTAATTGATCTTGGAATAGAACTTCCTGATGTTGAGATATTACACTTTCTTAGTCTAAGTGATTTAGATTACTATGAAACTGCTGGTAGTATAGAAGATTTGTTCAGACATAATGCATTTTTCATTGGAAAATCATTACGTAAATATGTTGATGCTGGTCAAGCAGATTATACTCCAATGCTTCTTTCCGAGATTCCAAAATTATTTAAATCTGGAAGAATGCATTTAGATACAGCTTTAATCCAAGTAAGTCCACCAGATCGTTATGGTTTTTGTAGTTTTGGAATTAATGTTGATATTGTTAAGCCAATTGCAGAATCAGCGGATTATGTGGTGGCAGAGATCAATCCAAAAATGCCCCGCACTTTGGGTGATTCATTTATTCATATGAATGACATTGATGCATTTGTAGTGAGTAATCATGAAATAATTGAATTTAATTATGGTAAACTTGATGATACTTCTACGAGGATTGCTAAATTTGTCGCTTCCTTAGTTGAAGATGAATCTACTATTCAGATGGGAATAGGGCAAATTCCTAATGCAGTTACTCAGCAATTAATGGAAAAAAAAGATTTAGGTGTTCACAGTGAAGTATTTTCCGATGGAATTGTAGATTTAGTAGAAAGCGGTGTAGTTACATGTAAAAAAAAGACGTTACATAAAGATAAGATTATATGCTCATTTGTTATGGGCTCTAAGAAATTATATGATTTTGTTGACGATAACCCTATGGTGGAATTCCATCCATGTGATTACACCAATAATCCCTCTATAATAAGTCAAAATAAAAAACAGGTAGCTATAAATGCTGCGTTAAGTGTTGATCTCACTGGACAAGTGAATTCAGATTCTATAGGTTATCGTTTTTATAGTGGAATTGGAGGTCAAGTGGATTTTATCAGAGGTGCAGGCAGATCGATAGATGGTAAACCAATTATGACTTTACCTTCTACTGTGACTTTAAAAGATGGTACTGTGGTGTCTCGAATAGTTCCTTATCTTCAACCAGGTTCAGGAGTAGTAATTACAAGAGGAGATATTCACTATGTAGTAACAGAATGGGGTATAGCATCTCTCTATGGAAAAAGTATTAGAGAAAGAGTTCTGGAAATGATAAACATAGCACATCCTGATTTTAGGGAAGAATTACTTGAGCATGCGAAAAAATGGAAGTATATTTATTCAGACCAAAAATTGCCAATCTCGATTGATGGAAGAATAAGTATTTATCCAGAAAAATATGAAACTACTCTAAATCTTAAAAATGGAAAAACAATTAAAATACGACCAGTAAAACCAACAGATGAAAGAATGATTCAAGAACTTCATTATTCTTTGGATGAAAAAGATAGATATTTGAGATTTTTCACCCCTATGAAAGATTTTCGACATACAAAAATCCAACCAATGGTAAATATTGATTACTCTACAGATATGATTTTGGTATGTGAATTTAGTGAAAAGGAAGAAGAACAAATAATTGGGTTAGGTGCATTTTTTAAAACAATTAAGCCTTCTATTGCAGAGTTAGCATTTGTAATTCATAAAAATTGGAGAAGTTTAGGAATATCTAAGTTTTTATTGAATTATTTGGTACAAATTGGAAAAGAACTTAATTATAGAACATTTACAGGTTCGATTTTACTTGAAAATAAACCAATGCTTCATATAATTAATAACTCAGGATATTTACTAAAACTTAAAAGGATTGAGGGGGGAGTTACAAATTTCGCATTTGATCTTTCTTAATCAAATATTTGGAAAAGGAATTATATTATAAAATCAATAAGTTCATTTTTATATTCTTTTTATTGTTAATTACTAAGCAATTCTCCATGATTGTATGTCAAAATTAAGTGAGAAAATATTTATCAATGATTTTCATAAGGTATATAAAGAAAAAGGTTTAACCTTAGAAATAATTGAATTATTCAAGAAAATTATTTATGATTATTATAGAAATCATAAGAGAAAATTTCCTTTTAGGGAAAGAGTTACGCCTTATAATGTTCTTGTTTCTGAAATTATGCTCCAACAGACCCAAACTGGAAGAGTTGTCGAAAAATTTTTGAAATTCATACAAAAGTTTCCAGATTTTTTAACATTATCTTCAGCTTCGCTTGAAGAAGTTCTCGGAATATGGAAAGGCTTAGGTTATAATAGAAGAGCAATAGCTTTAAAAAAAATTGCAGAAATTGTTATTAATGATTTCAATGGAAAATTACCCGATTCTCTTGAAATTTTAAAATCTTTTCCACAAATAGGACATAATACAGCTTCCTCTATATTAGCATTTGCTTTTAATAAAGCTGTGTTTTTTATTGAAACAAATATAAGAAGAGTATACATTTACTTTTTTTTTCCTGATAAAAATAAAATCGAGGATAAAGAGATAATGAGTATAATAAAAAAGACAATAGACAATAATAATCCTCGTAAGTGGTATTATGCCTTAATGGATTATGGTGTTATGTTAAAAAAAACTCATCCTGAAATAAATAAAAGAAGTGTTCTTTATAGAAAACAATCACCATTTAAAGGATCAACAAGGCAAGTCAGAGGAAAAATCCTAAAACTATTAATTAATGAGGGACCGATGGAAATTACTAAAATTCAAGAGCGTTCTAAAATTTTGGATAAAGAGAGAATAAAAAAAATACTCGTTCAATTAAAACAAGAAGGATTCATCGAGAGTAGAGATGGTATTGTAAAAATTGCTAAATAAATAGATTTATTTCAATTTCTTAGTTTTTATATAATTAGCTATTTTAATAGCGACACTTTCTTGTCTCTTCCAATCTCCAAATGCATTTCCTTTTGAGATAAGGGAAATGATCTCCTTTTTATAGTGATCTTTTATTCTACTAACAGATTTCTTTTCAAAGGGTGTCTGAGGTAAGGGAATAAAAGAATGAGCATGTATTCGTGCTCCCATACTTGATAATGATTTCATCATTTCTATCGTAAGGTTCATATCTTCTTCATTTTCTCCTGGTAACCCGAAAATGAAGTCAAGATTAATCTTTAAATTATTTTTTAAAGTTAAATCTACAGCATGATATATATCTTCTACAGTATGTCCTCTATGACATAAGTTTAAGATCTTTTGACTGCCTGATTGTACACCTATAGTTATATTATCATTATCAGCATATTTTAAAACTAAAGCTAATGTATCATTCGTGACATGTTCTGGTCGTACTTCTGAGGGAAATGTGCCTAAAAATAATCTTCCTTTTTTACCAATTACTTTTCTTACATTAATAAGTAGAGTTTCAAGTCTCTTCAAATTTAAATTCATTCCATCAATAGAACCATATGAAAACGCATTAGGTGTAATAAATCTTATATCCGTATTATCCCCATAATAATTTTTTAATTCTTTAACATATCTGCATATAGCATCAATACTTCTATGGCGAGGTGTGGTTCCTAAAATATAAGGTGTTTGACAGAAATAACATACATAGGGGCATCCTCTCGTGATCTCAATTGCTCCAAACCTAATATTTTTTACAGGAAATGGCGGATAATTATCTAAATTAATAAAATCTCTTTTACCTGTGAAAATATATTCCTTGTTTTCATTTAAATAAGCAATTCCCTTGATCATAGAATATTCTTCATTGTTGATAATAATTCGCATAAGTTCTATTATAGTTTCTTCACCTTCACCAACCACAACAAAATCAAATCCCATTTTTAGAGTCCCATAGGGATCTCCTGTAGGATGAGAACCACCAGCAATAATCAATAATCTTTTAGTAAATTTTTTTTTCAATCTTTGAACTAATTCATAGCTTTCAAAAAGTTGAATAGTAGAAAAAGAAATTGCTAACACAATTTGATCATATTTTTCAAATATTCCTTTAAGTGTCAAGAAAATCTCATTTATAGTCTGAACAAAGTAAAAATCGATACTCTCAAATATTGCATCTGTTTCAAGTGCACCAGCAATAGCATTTAAACTATAAAAATTTTGCTTATGATAATAAATTAGAAAAGCGATTTTTTTCAAAGAGGAATTACCAAAATAATATATTTCCAATAATTTAAAATTATATAATAAAATATTTTGTAAATTTTATGTATAATTCATTATTTTAACATTAAATGTATTTTTCACATAAAAGCTAAACTCCGATGATTATTTAAATTCATCTTTATATTATTATTTCAAGATTAAATCAAAAAGAAAAGGTAAAGAACGATAATAATGTTATTCAGTGAATTATTTGCCACGCAAATTGATGAAGTTGGAATTTCATGGTTTGATTTCTATTCTATAGGGCATATTTGTTTAGGAATTGGTCTCTTTCTATTCTGGTCCTTATTTTATACAATTCCAAAAAAAAAAGGGAGAGTACCAATTTTTTCACTTTTGTTTGTTTTTATTCTTACTGTTATATTCGCAATAATTTGGGAGATCATTGAACATGTTATATTCCTCAATCTTGGATTGAAATTTGAAGATAGACCTGATAGTTGGCAAAATATGACCACTGACGTAATATTATGCGTAGTTGGCGGTCTTGGAACTTGGCTTTTTGCTTACTTAATATTTGAAAAAGATAAAAGTGTAATTGGCTATTACATTTTTGGGATTATTGGATTTGGTGTTTGGATTGGCATTTTCATAATTCTGAGATATTTAACTCTACATAACTCACCAATTATATAATATATTTTTTATTCTATAATTTATATTCCTTATAAAATGTCTGATCTTAGTGAGTTTATTGAATATCAAGAAGGTAATATACCATTAATTATCTCAGTTCCGCATGGAGGAATATTAGAATGTAATTCTATACCTAATAGAAAATCAGGAGTTTTAGGAATTGATAAAAACACTATAGAATTTTCTAGAAATCTTATATCCCAAATCAGTCGAAGATTTAAAGAGAAAAATTTAGAAGAAAAAAATCCTTATTACATTTTTTCATTGATCAGGAGAAGTAAAATCGATTTAAACCGCTTTAAAAAAGACGCATATAATCAAGAATCATTTCTAGCTAAGGAAATCTATAATTTCTATCACTCCAAAATCAAATATTGGGTATTAAATAATATAAAGTGGTATAAACATTCATTCTTGATAGATATTCACGGTTTTGAAAAATATAATCGTCCTCCTGGATTTCGAGATGTTGATATAATTTTAGGTACTAATAATTTAGAATCATTCTTTCCTGAATCAATTCCGAAAAGAAATTGGGGAAATAATATCCGCGGGAAAATTATTCAAAAATTTCTGGAATTTGACATATCGATTGCTCCAGGTCATCCAAGAAGGAGAGAATATGTTTTAACTGGAGGTTATATAACACAAACTTATGGTGCTTCTCATATTCCAAAAAGTCAGACAATTCAGATTGAAATCTCTGACAGAATAAGAATACATAATATAGAATTAAGAAAAATTGCTACTAAAATATTAGTTGATATTTTATTTGAGAATTTAAAGGATTTTTAAAGCTCTTATTAAGCTTTAACTGTGTAGTGATATGATTCTTCTAGCAATTCGATTAATAAATTTACTCTGCTGAATTTTGCAGATATGGGCAACTTTTTTGTAATTAAAGGATTCTGCTAATGTATCTAGGTATGAGATATTATATAAAATTGAAATATTTCTATCATTTTTCATGAATAGCATATCTAATTCTTTCTTAATTACAGATTCATGAATATTTAATTTCTTTAAAATCCTTTTTTTTATTTCTCTGATAGCTTCTTCAAAATTAAGATCTCTTATGCTAGATATAATAGAATTTAATACAAGGGTGTAAATAATAACTGTGTTAATATTTTCAGCCTCCTTTACAGATTCAAATTTAAACTGAAGGTCTTGATATATTTCTCTTACAAAATTTTCATCAATCCCTTTTATTTTTCTAAAGAGCTTAAGAAATTCCAAATATTTTCCTTCTAAAAATAAATTTAAATTTTGATTGAATATATCCTTAAATTTCCTTATAATTTGTCCTGAGTTACTTATTTTAAGGGATATTTCGGGTGTCCTACCAGTAATGATATCTTTTCCTTTATAGAATTGTTGATTTATAAGGTTTTCTGTTCCTTCATACAATTGTTCTAAGACATTTTTTATGGTATAACACCTATACTAAAATTTGTCAATATTTATCTTAATCAAATAATAAAAACGCATAGATTTAATTCTTTTCATCATCTTATTAAATTTTTTAAAAATAAATTTTAAGTTGAAATATTATAAGAGTAATACAGTCTCTATAAGGTTTTTACTCCACCCTTATATTAAATAACATAGGTTTTTTTAATTTAAACCAAAAAAAAGAATAATTTAAGATTGAAACTGAAAATTAATAAAAAAAAAGAAGATTTCTTTGAAAGCTTATAGGTTGTGGCTAGATGATGATTATTTAAAGATCTTCTATAAGATCTTCATATGCTTCCAAAGCCAATTCGACAATCTCTTGGAAAGCCATGGCGTCTTGAAGATTCCCTTCGACAGTAATATCTCCTGCCATATATGCTGAAGTTGCATCAACTTCTCCCATTAATATTCCAGCTCCTACTTCGAGAGAGGAAGACATCGTAAATGAAGGATTCTCCACCTCTCCCTCACCAAAATCAAGATTACCTTCTTTAACTGTTAGCCAGACTTTCTTATCAATATCAGTTAGAATGCTTTGTATTGCTATGTCCATATCTTCAAGTTCTTCTTTAAGGTCTTCATTCTCTTTAGAGATTTGCTTAATAAATTCATACATCTGCATAACTTCTTCAGCAGAAGCACTAGCTGCTCCAGCGTCTTGAGCTACCTTTATTTTCTTTAATAATGATTCGTCAACCATTTTAATTATCAACCTTTTTATATAATTTTCCTCATTTATTTTGGAAATAGTTTATAATAATATTCTATAAATAACAATATTAAAAGGTCATAATGATATAAAAAGGTTTTATTATTTTACTATTCTAACTTTTAAGAGAATTATCTGTTTTGCTTGTTAACTAGTAAAATTAATAAAAATTTTTAGAGAATTTAATAGAATAATCAAAAATTGTTAATTTTCGTTTTTGAAGTTATTTTACGTTGAAATCTAAAATTTTTAAAGATAATTAGATTATTTTATTCTTTAGACTTATAAGGAATGTGAAGAGTTGTTTCAAAATGGCGCGGCTAGCGGGATTTGTCCTATAAAGAATAAAATTCTTTCCAATTGAACCCGCGTCGCAGGAGTGACAGTCCCGAATGCTTTCGATTAAGTAAACAGAAGTGTAATACTTAAAGACCGGGCTACACTATAGCCGCAAAAAATTATAGGTATTGAATTAAAGGAATAAATGAATATATAAAAATTTTATTTTGCTTATTATTCAATACTTTTAATAGAAAGATTTATATTGTTTAAAGTTGATGTAGATTATATAAAATATTTAGGTATAACAATATAATATATTTGAATTAGGAACAGATTTATTAATTATGCTTAATTCAAAGGGCTTTAGTTCTGTAATCCATGATTTAGAGAATTATAATGAAGAATTTATTGCAGTTTTTGATAAGATCATTAAGTTTTTTGTAAAAATATTCAAGATTGCAGAAGAATTACAAGAAGAAATTGTAGAATATGACGATTTATTTCAAATTATTGTTTCGGATATAAATTTTAATTTCTGGTTAAGTATTTCTAATGGTTCAATTGTATACAAAAAGGGAATAAACAGAAACGCATCATTAAGAATCATATTTACTAAGGATCTCTTAGTGAGAATTTTAAAACGTGAGATCTCTGGAACTGATGCTTTTATGAAAGGATTAATTAAGGCTGATGGAGATCTTTCTCAAGGTTTAAGATTTACAAAATTATTTCGATTATTCTTGAAATATTTAAATAATGGATATATAAAACAAAATACCTAAATTATCATCTATTTATCATTAATTAGATTTAAATCATCAGTAAAATATTCGCTATCTTAATTCAATAAAATTTTTTAGAAATAATAGATAGTGAAATGTAACTTGAAATTTTATTTTATGTGTTTTATAGGGCTTGTAATCTAGTCTGGATAGGGTGCCCGGCTTCGGACTGGGATGTCGCAGGTTCGAATCCTGCCAGGCCCATTTTACTTTGTTAAGAAAAAAAACAATTAATCATTTTTGATAAGAAATTAATCGATGAAAAATTATTATTCCTTTGAGGTATCAATTAAATTATTCATTTGAGTTTTTCATTAATTTTTACTGTTTAGATTTTAGTGTAAAATAAGATTTAAATATGCAAAGCCTACTAAATATGTATAAAAAAAAATATATATTTTTAAATCCGAGGGGGGAAAAATACCGGAGCTTCAGAAAAAGACACCAGAAATGGAAAGATTTGAGAATGAAACAGGAAAAAGGGCTATATGGCGTGGAAGTATAACAGAGAGTTTTAAAAAATGGCAAAATGGAGAGGAGGATTTCGAAGCAGATAAAGAAAGAATATCCTTGTATGTATCTAAGAATATAAAAGATGAGTGGTTAAATTTTGCTAGTAATAATGATTATTCTACCTTGTCTAAATTAATTAGAGAAGCTTTAAAGTTTTTTATTAAATATAGATCAAAAATCATAGTAAAAGATAAAAATTTAGACATCGATCTTTTATCAAGTCTATCCCATGATTTGAAAGAACCTCTAACTTCAATTAAAGGTTATTTACAACTAATAATTGAATCACATGGAAATAAAGTTGAAGATAAAGTGATATCAATAATAAATAATGTTCTAGGACAATGTACAATTCTTGAAAATAAGATTATTGAATATTTAGAGAAATTTGAATATGCAAAAGAAGAGCAAATTGATAGATTCATGGAATATGATATTCTATTAATTGAAGACGATGCTGAAACTGTGAGCTTATTAACAAGTTACTTTAAATCATTAGGGATCTCTTGTCAAGGCGTTTTAAGTGGTTTTAGAGGACTTAAAGAACTTAAGAGACATATTCCAAAACTAATATTACTTGATATCATTTTACCCGATATTAATGGCTATGAGGTTGTAAAAAGAATTAGAACTAATAATAAGTTAAAAGAAATACCAGTATTTTTTTTAACCGCAATTCCACATGTTGAAGTTGAAAAGAAAATACAAGATTTGGGGGTAACAGGCACAATTTTAAAACCTTTTAATTTATCTGATTTCGATGAAATCCAAGAATATTTAGATAGTTGATAATTCTTAAAGAATATTCTTGCTTTGACATGAAGTAAAAAATTTAATTCTCTTTTTCTCATATAAATTTTCAAAAATTAAGAAATAAATGTCGATTAAAGGAGATTTCTTAGTTTTGGATTTTGTTATCAAAAAATGTAATCGTGAATAAAAGAATATTTAAATAAGCAATACGTGGTTATATTATTAACACAAAAGATAATTTTTAGCACAAAAAAGTGTTGTAGTTGAATGATAACCATTAATGAAAATTACCCAGAATTATTAGACGATAGCCAGATCTTGCAATTACGAGGATTTTGCTTCTCAGAAGCAAATATTAACGGAGAGATCAAGATTATTTTCCAAAAAGGCATTGGTATTACACTTACAAAAAAGATTATTGATTTATATAAAAATATTATATTCAAAAAAAGGCAAGGTTATATTAAAGATACAATAGGGAATCTTACTATATATATGCAATTCTTTGACTATAAGGAAAATAATAAGATGGTCCTTACCTACATTGATAAAATAGAGAATGATATGAATTACAATGAGTTATATCAACTTTCGTTAAGATTATACAATTGTATGAAAGCTAATAAAGCAAGAACGGAAATAGCGCATTTTTGTGAAAGAATTATTGAAATTCCTAAAGCAAGAGGAATAGTTGGAATTTTTGTTATTGATAAAGCGGGATTCTTATATTTTTCAAAAATTAATAAAAATCGACCGAAAATGGCAGATAATAATTTCCAAATTGCTGGATTTATCTCAGCCATATTGATTTATTCACAAGATTTCATTGCTAGAGAAGAATACGGAGAAAAGCTTGAAGATATTGACTTAGGAGGTTATCATATGTTCTTAAAAACTAAAAATAATCTAATATTTGCTTATATTATCGATACTGATAACCATACGGGTAATCTAAAAAGATATATGCAATTGGTAATGGAAGAATTTATAGATAAATATTATTTTTCTCACGTGGTTAAATTTAACGGAGATTTATCCCCATTCCATATTTTTGAACAAGTGATTGACCAATATTTCGAAATATGAATATTAAAATTTTTGTTCAATAATAGTTTTTATTTGATAATATCACAATCTTTTTAATAAATTATCTAAATACTTTTATTTGATCAAGATTTCAAGTTAAAACAACGAGTTATATCCAAAATTATTAAATGAAAAACCCATAAATAATATCATAAAGTTTATCATAAAACTTATTAAATTTATTAATACAAAATATTATATATAAAATAATGACAGCAACACTTCAACTTGACCTTGTCCTCGACAGTCTAATTAAAACATTTGGAGCTAAGGTCTATTTTATTATAATTACATCTGAAAATGGTGCTGTAATTAAATCATATATCAATGAAGAATTCAATAAGTCCTCAATTGGGTTAAATATGTCACAATTATATGAATTAGCAGAAGAAATTACTTCTGATATTGGAGTTCATTCTCCAGATTTCAATGTAATTCATTCAGATAATTTTTATATATTATCTATTAAAATACTCGATAAAATAGTTACAGTTCTTACTGAAGATCAAATAGATTTTTCGTCTATTTTTGAGATTATAAATAAGTGTATAGTAACAAACTAAATAAGACGACTTCATATGAGAAAGGATTAGCTATAAAAAACAAAAAGCTAAACATTTATAAAATCTTTAAACTAATAACTAGTGAATTCAATTATAGTAATATCTTTATAAGAAATTCGTGTGAATTAAAGTGAAATATGAAAAAAATCAATATTCAGAAAGATTTTCAATTTGTGCCTTAATTATTGCTGGAGCATTTTTATACTGGGGAATTAATGAATTTATCCATTGGGGAGATGGTTCGGAGTGGTGGGGATTTATATTGACTGGAATTGGAATAGCAATCATAATCAGTCAAATATTTACAATAGCTAATAGAAGCAAACTGAGGAATGTGGTTTTATCAGAGTTTCAAGAGAATCCAGAAGCTACAATCGATGATATTAGTAAAAGTACAGGAATTTCAGCTAAAGATATTCAAGCAATAATCTTAGATTTAAAGGCCTCAGGTCAATTACGAGGAAAATTTAACAAAATAACTGGCCAAATTACACATTTTTCAATTCTTGAAAAAGAAAGCCCACCAGAACAACAAGCAAAATATTGTTCAAATTGTGGAACACTTACGAAAAATGAGGTTGCTAAATTTTGTTCTTATTGTGGAGCAGAAATGTAATTAATCATTCTCCATTTATTTTTGTATTGGATAATTTTGATTCTATATACTATTAGTTCCTATTATTCATTTTACTCTTTAATTATAGATTTAAAAAAAGAAAAAGTTAAATAATTATTTTTTAGTTTCTTTTAAGAAAAATGAGATTATTACAGCAATTACCAAAAAAACAGCTTGAATTAATAAAGCAGGCCAATAATCACCGTTTTTTGTAACATTTTCAAAACTAAGAATAAATAAAATCCCTCCAATTTGCCCTATCATCATTAACATTCCATTAGAACTTGCTTCTGGTACTGGTTTTGTAATATCTACTGCATATTCAAGGCCTACTGGTCCTGCTGAAAGCAAACCTAAACCTAAAAGAAATCCAAACGTATTTAACATTATGCGGTCAGATGTAAAGGTAATTATGAATAGAGAAATTGTTGCTATTATAAGTGAAGATATCAACAGAGGTTTACGCTTTTTATATTTATCTGATAAGATAGACATTACAATACACCCCCCAATCCCCCCTAATAACATTAAAGCACCTAATATTCCTGCAAAATTAGGATTATAACCTCGAGGTTCTACAATTCCTTCGATATATGTGGTTACTGTATTGAAAATACCAAGCCCTAAGAAAAAAAGAATAAGCAGAATGATAAACTGCTTATTCATAAATAACTTCTTCAACCCTTCAGATATTAAGACTTTCTCTTCCATAATATCTTTTGTGGGTGGCGTTGGTGGTTTATCTTTAACAAATACAATAAAAATAACACTAATAATTAAAGATAAAATACCATATGTTAATAACATTGGGAGAAGGTCATTTGCTGGTGTTAGGATAGGAGTAATAAACAGCCCTAAAGCAATACCTATAAATTGTGAAATTAAAGCAATTCCGGTAGCTGTTGTTCTTTCATCATCAGGAAACCAGTTTGCTGATAATTTTGTAATAGCATTAAGAATAAAAGGTTGTCCTATTCCAATTCCAATTTGGAATATTAGTACTAAAGTATAATCATCTAATGCAACAAATCTTAATAATCCGAAAATCCCCGCGATTATTGCTCCTATTCCAGCTCCAATTTTAAAACCATATTTATCAATAATCCACGCTGATAAAAATGCTATTGGAATATATACAATCATAAAACTCATTGCTAATAAATCTATTAAAAGAGCATCAACCCCATAGTAAGTTACAGCAACGCTTCTTACTGGTGCAAAACTTATCCATAACATTTGTAGTATAATATTTTCTAGCATAAACAGTAAAAGAACAATCCAGCGGTATCGATAAACTTGAATCATTATTTCATTCATTAAGTTAACACTTTTATTGTTTGATAATTAATTTTAATTAATTAAATCAATTTAGACTTTAACAAATATAAAATTTTAATTTTTAATTAGAAAATTTGAAAGTATAAATTTATCCCAAATTTTTTAAATTGTATTTAAAAGATATAAGTGATATATTTTGACAAATAAATTTACTGTTGGAGTATTTGGAGCTGGTAGAATTGGAAAGATACATATTGAAAATCTATTACGTAAAATGCCTGATGTTAATTTGAAAATTGTGGTTGACATTAATATTGATGAAAAATTAAGAGAATGGGCTGAAGAAAAAAGAGTTCCAAAACTCACCAATGATCAATTTGAAATTTTAAATGATCCTGCCATTGAAATAGTAGTAATTTGTTCACCTACGGATACTCATACTAAAATTATTCAGGAAGCTGCCAAGATGAATAAACACATTTTTTGTGAAAAACCAATTGATTCAGACATAAAGAAGATTAGAAAAACTCTTTCAGTTGTTAAAGAAAAAAATGTAAAACTCATGATGGGATATAATCGACGTTTTGATCGTAATTTCATGAGATGCCATGAGTCAGTCACCTCTGGTCAAATCGGTGAACCTCAAATTGTTAAAATAACTTCGCGAGATCCAGCCCCTCCTCCCATCTCATATATAAAAGGTTCGGGAGGTATGTTTTTTGATATGACTATACATGATTGGGATATGGCAAGATACCAAGTTGGAAGTGAAGTGGAAGAAATCTATGCAACTGGAGGTGTACTTATCGATCCCGAAATTGGGAAAGCCGGAGATATTGATACCGCTGTAGCTGTGTTGAAATTTGAAAATGGAGCAATGGGAATAATTGATAATACTCGTCAAGCAGTCTATGGATATGATCAACGTGTTGAAATATTTGGATCCAAGGGATGTGTTGTAGCGGATAATGAAGCCACTAACACAGTCCGTATTTATACTGCTGATTGTACTAGTATCGATAAAATCCCTTATTTTTTCATGGATAGATATATAGAATCATACTCAGCTGAACTGAAATATTTCTTTGATTGCTTAGGTAAAAATTTGGAGCCTAAACCTAATGGAGAAGACGGATTAAAAAATGTGCTAGTAGCTTTAGCTGCTCAGAAATCATATAACGAAAATCGTCCTGTAAAGATTTCAGAAGTAGAAAACTATTAATGTATCAAGTTATAATGATTAATATAAAATCAAAAAGTCAACTAATTATGTCTTATGATTTAACTGCTTTTAAAGTATTGATAAAGAAACTCTTTCCACCAAAGGAATGCGTGTTTACTGTGGATACTGATGGTGACGGGAATGTAGATTCATTACAAATAAAATTCATTAATTTACTTCTGCCTTTTGTAATTCCAAAAGAAATTCAAATTGGAGATTTTAATTTGAATGATTTTAATCCTGAAGATCTTGATTTTTCTAAATATGTAAAATTTTATCTAGATAATGTTGAATTAAATTTTTCAAAAGAAAGTCTTAATTTAGATACAATAAAGAGCCGCATTTTAATTTATCACAAAGGAGATTCGTTTAATTTAAATGATATTATAGAAGGTAAATTTAGTGGCAGAATTATTAACTTAAATGATACAATCAGTATTTTAATAAAAATAGATAAGGAATCTTTGAAGAAATTTACCGAAGGTGCTCATTATTTTAAAATTGAAAGTGAATTGATATCTAATCTATTGATTAATTTTGAATTGAATGAAACCAATATGAATATTAGATTCAATCCAAATGATGCTTAATATATTATTATAAATTACTTATTAAGACCTGTCCCCTAACTTAAATTTCATAAAATTCTTTAAGAAATAAATGGGGTTTTTATTTCTATTTTTAAATTAATTCAAGAAGGTGTTATTATGGCCATTACAGAAGCTAAGAAAAATATAGATATTAGTATCGCCAGTGTTCAATTTATTTGTCCGGTCTGTAAAACTAAAAAAACTCTTGATATACCTAAATCTGTTATAGAAGAGGCAAAACAATTGACTACAATGTCAATAGCACGTGGATTGGTATGTAATCACCAATTTCAAGCTTATGTAGATAAAAATTATCAGGTTCGAGGATATCAAAAAGTAGATTTTGAATTTGAAAATACAGTTCATCAAGAAGAAGTTTTAGATTCCAACAATACCAAACAAGATGATAGTGAACTTATTGAAAATTTAATACTTGAAGGTAATTATGTTGAATATAATCCACTTAAAACCAAAATAAAAATAGGTAATAACATAAAGAATAAAGAAATCACTTCTCAAAAGAAAAAAATGACCCTCAAAGAAATATATGATGAATTTTGGGAATTAATAGATGATAATAATGAAGAATTTAAGGTCTTCCTTAGAAATGATTTGAGAAGAAATTAAAGGTTAATAGTATAAAAAACTATTTTATATAATTAGAGAAAAGCATTTGAATAAAATCTGTTTTTATAGAACTATTATGAAAAACAATCATAATGCCAAGGGGGAGATTTGAACTCCCGATACCTAGATCTTCAGTTTCACCATTATCAGTAATTCTGATGATTCTAGTGCGTTCTTACCCGACATCAGGGAAATTCTAATGTTCACCGGGCTACGCCACCTTGGCTAGATTATGAATTTTTACTTTATAAAACGTTTAAGTTTTTAAAATATCAAAATTCGTAATTTAGAAAGGGAAAAATATCATATAAATTTTTTTCAAAAGAATCTTATTTAAATCAAAATTAATCAAAAAACATAATTAATTTCATTACTAACGGGAGTTTGATCTTTTTTTTATTTGGTAAGGTTTGTAATAATGGCTCTACCCACAAATTTTCCTTTTTTCATTTCCTCAAATACTTCATTAATTTCTGAAAGATTAGCAGTTCTCCCGACATGAGTTTTAACCTTGCCTTCTACTGCTATTTGGACTAATTCTCTCATATCTTCTACAGTACCAGTTAGGGATCCGATTATTTGTAAGTCTCTTATTATTACTTCAAAAGGAGTTACTGATATTGTTCCCTCATCGAATGGGGGTATACCTACTCCAATTAGTGTTCCTCCAACTCTGAGTAATTTTATTCCAAGATTATAAGCCGAAATATTTGCTGCAAATACTATACTTACTTGAACGCCCCCTAACTTTTTTTCAACGAACTTCTCAGCTTCATTAACATCTATTGCATGATCAGCACCGAGGTTCTTAACGATCTCTAATTTTTCAGATCCTTTATCAATTCCAATGATTTTATATCCAAAATTTTTTGCGATCTGTACAGCATAATGACCAAGTCCACCAGCAGCCCCAATGATGGCAATATATTTATCAGAAGGAATTTTGAGGCTCTTAAGTTTTTTGATTGCTCTATACGCTGTTAAACCCCCACATGCTAGAGAAACTTCAGTATCACTTAGTTCATCCGGGATTTTTACCAAAGATTGAGCCCACACGGAAATATATTCACTAAATATTCCGAACAAAGGTTTTCTTTCTGGACAATACATAGCTTTTCCTGAGAGACAATACTCACAGGTTCCACACCAGTATCCTAATGTTCCACCAAGACCCAATATAACTCTATCACCTACTTCTATATCAGATTCAGAATTAGGACCCAATTCCTCAACTATGCCAATTCCTTCATGTCCCAAGGGACGTGGAGTCGGCAATTTCATCCACTCTCCCATCACAACATGTAAGTCTGTATGACAAACACCTGCGGTTGTAATTTTTACTAGGGCTTCTCCAGCTTCGGGAGAGGGTTTAGGAACATCAATAATACTTACTTTTCCAATTTCTTGAAGTATTGCAGTTCGCATTTTACTTTTTTCATCTCATAAATTTCTTTGTTGAATATTAATTTGTTGTTGAATTTTAAATAGCTATTCTATTTGATAATAATCAAATTATAATTAGACAGTTATTTTATCTAAATATTTTATTTCTTTAAAATTAGTTTTCTTTTTTCATTTGACAATTTTTCACTAGCATATCTCAGAACAGGGCGAGAAAATCTCTCCTTATTACGTAATAAGTAATTATAAATTAAATCGGGATTATACTTCGAACAGGTTTTAAGAATCCATCCAATAGCTTTCTGAATATAATCTTCAGAGTAATTTTTCATTTTTTCTACCAACTCAAATACATAATTCTCATCGAATTCCTTATTTATCATTATTATTTTAATAAGAATTACTAATGATGCCCGTCTAACCCATAGATTTTCATTCATAGACCATTTCTCAATGGTTTTTTTCCCAAGCTTTTGATTATTTTTTTTTCCTAAAAAGGGTCCAATTACTCTTATACAACTAGAATCACAAAAAGCCCATGTATCACAGTGATTAGAGAATAGATCTTCAAACACACCAATAGTTTCTTGATTGAAATTGCTTTTAAAGTGATTAAGAAAAAATATACCAGAAAATTTCTCCTCAAGAATATTAGAACTAACTAAATTTTTACAAATATCGACAGCATCCTCATAACTGCATTCATATTTTTTATATACATTTTTAGTAATTTTTTCTATATCAGAAATTTTATGACCATATCCAAAAAAATTAGGATTATCAGAATTCAGTATTTTATTTCTTCGAATAATCTGTTCAGGTGTTAATTTAGGAGTAGATTTTTTTAATTCTAGTTTAATTTCCTGAGTTATTGATGTTTTTATAGAAATTTCTCTAACCCCGTCTTTTTTTTTAAATCTTCTCTTTTTTCTAAGTAAGATTCAACAATTTTAATTATTTTAGGTGTAAAATTCTTTATAGTGTGTAATTCACCTCTTTTATAAACATCCAGAATCGATTCATCCAAGTTATTTAGATTTAATCCTGCCCACATTAATGTCTTATTAGTTTTCCCTGTTTTTACTGCATCTATATATTCGCTATTTAGGAGAAATTCTGATAAAATGTAATTCCATTTCCGGAAATCTGAAGGAATCCAACGTTTTACTCGGATATTAATTTTACATTTTTGACATAAATCCCATAATCGAGTATTAATTCTTTTAGTATAATCTGATGGTGGATGAATTTGTCCTTTATACAAATTTAATAGAAGTTTAACAATGTGAGTATATTTACTTTTTTTCAACTTATTGATAAAATATTGAGCTTGAGAATCTCGTAGTGTCAAACCAGGAGAAAATAAAATAAAATCTGCCCCTGCGTCTTTTGATTTTTTTATTACATCTTCTAGATTTTCATCATTATCTTCTAGAAATGGGATAATTGGAATAAAATATGTACCAATTTGAATATTGGGGGCTTTTTTTTTAATGGTCTTAAGAGCTTCAAGCCTTTCGGAAGGTTTCGATGAAAAAGGTTCTAAAAATTCAGCAAGTTCATCATCACTTGTACTAATAGAAAACCCAATAGTACACCACGTATCAGCAGCAATTTTTTGAAGAATGTCAATATCTCGAGTGATTAAGTCTGATTTAGTTGCGATATTAATAGGAAATTTATATTTCGCTATTATTCCTAAAACTTTTCTAGTATGCTCAATTTTCCTTTCTATTGGTTGATAAGCGTCATTTACTCCACCAGGGGCAATTATATCAGGTAATAAGGTTCGTGCTCTTTTAAATCTCTGATCTAATTTTTTATCAAAATTTGTCTTAATTATTACTTCATTCTCAAAGTCTTCAATATAGTATCGTTGACTACGGGCATCACAATAAATACATGCATGAGCACATCCCGAATAAGTATTCAGGGTATAGCGAGACCAAAACCATGAATCTGGAAATTTTAATTTATTTAGAGCCGATTTAAATTCCTTATAAATATACTTAACCATTATAATGAATGCAACTTCAGTAAAGGTCAATAATAAAGGAAAAAATTTAAGATTAATTCTAAAAATCTATATCTAGTTCAAAAGATATGAAAAAACGCCGTTTTTACATAAAATTTGAAGTGATCCAAAATAGTAAATAGAGGCGTTTTTTCACCAATTACATACAATTCTGTAAATTTAACTTTTTGCTTTTTGAATTATAAATAAGAAATTAATTTCTTTTTATTTAATGAAAATATCGTGAAACCATCCTTTCACGAAGATTTTTGGATAATAATTTACTTTCTAAATCAATCCTAATAATAAAAGATGCGCGATCCGGGAATTGAACCCGGGTCATCGGCTTGGAAGGCCGAGATCCTAACCACTAGACTAATCGCGCTTGAAAATTTTAAAAGGCAGTGTAAGTGTAAAAATTTACCATTTCTTTTAATTTTAGTGATTTTAAAGAATACCATAAATAAGTTCATAGTAAGTTATAATTCTATTGGTAGCAACCCAAGCATCCAAAGAGTATTCAGAAATAGAAATTAAATTATCTGAAAGATTTTTGATATATTTCGAGAATCCACTTTTTTGAAATCCACCAATAAATGCAATGTAATTTTTATTTATATCCTTTATAAATAATTCTTCATAATCTTTAATTCTTTTACCCTTACTCGATAAGATACATACTTCTGGATCTTTAAAATTATCTATAAGGTTTTGAAGATTACCTTCGAATGGTGTTATAAGCTTTAAAGATTCTATTTCAATTCTCCCATCTATTAACAATTTAGCTATTAAACCTTTAAATCGATTATAATTTCTTGTTATCCTAATTTCAGGATTAAATCTGAAAATTTTATTATTAAATGTGTGGACAAATACAATTAGATTACCACTTTTATTGAGAGATGATCCTAATGCATTGAGTAAACATATATGAGTGATATCTGGTCTTCCTCTTTTTTGAAAATTTTTCAAATCTTTCATCGCAGAAAAATGTAATGTGTTATCTAAGAGTTGAGAGGCGTAAATTCTTGGTGATAGATTCTTCTTAACTGCAGGGTGAGATCGTATTTGTTTAGGAATTAATTCTAAACCACATTCAGTAAAGACAATAATTAATGGCATAACAATTATAAAATATTTATTGAATATTACTTCTAATTTGGTTTGTTTTTAATTTTATAAAGTATCTTGTCGTTTTATTACATTCAAAACAAGTTAAAGAAACATGAGAGCCTTTTCCTTTAGAGTGAATTCTAATCCGGTAATTCAATCCAGGGTATAAAAACCTTTTGCATTTATGACAAATTCTCTTTTTCCACTCATCAGGAACTCTTATCTTGGTCCTTTGGGCATATCGTCTTGCCAAATAAGTGTATCGATTTGCTAATTCTCGATTTTCTAGGAAAATTTCGTGAGCTTTCTGAAATAAATAAAGCATTCTGATGTTTGCAATTTTTTTTACAATATATCTCGAATTTTTACTCCTTTTTGGCATTTAAATTATCTTTAATATTATTATTTTAACTTATCCAACTTAACTAAGGAAAGGATGAATATTTTACCTCTAACATCTATTAAATGAGAGGATGTTAATTGTGAAATCTTATTAGCTAATTCACTTATATTTAATTTTAGAGCAATAGATTTTAATGCCTTGACTTTAATTATCTTATATCTCTTTAATAATTTATTTACATGGTTAACAAACTCATCCGTTATCCCATTTTTTCCTATAATACAATCTGGTTGTGATATTAAAGTTTTCTTAAATTCTTTTTGGTAATCCATCGTTCTAGAACGCAAAAAATAGGAAAAATTTTTAATTTATTCTGACTTTTTAAACGTATTATAGTTAATAAAGAAGTATACAATTAAAGATCATGTCAATATATGTCGTTCAACCAGAAAGACTTGTTGAAGCAATAGCAGAAAAATTGAAAGAGTATCCAGAAATTTCACCACCTAAAGGCTCAGAATTTTGGAAAACTGCCTTTTTTAAAGAATTAGCCCCACATGACTCAGATAACTTCTGGTATATCAGATGTGCCTCTCTTCTTAGAAAAGTGAAGAAGTTTGGTCCCATTGGTGTAAATAAACTTAGAAAATTTTATGGGGGACGAAATAGAAAAGGTCCTGGTCGAAGTCACTCTGCAAAGGGAAGTGGAAAAATTATTAGAGTAGCCCTACAACAATTAGAAAATGCAAATTTACTCATGAAAGTTGAAAAAGAAGGAAGAGTAGTTTCTGCTGAAGGTACAAGTCTATTAGAACGAACGGCATATACAGTTTTAAGACATAAAACCTAAGAATTGGAAACTTTAGGGATTTAAAGTGAGTAATGACGAGGAATTAGATAATATCAGAAAAAGAAAGTTACAGGAACTGCAACAACAAGCGGCTCAACAACAAATAGCTGAAGCTCAACAAAAAGATTTTGAAAAAAAAAAATATCAAATTATGAGAAAGATATTAAGTCAAGAAGGAAGACAACGATTAGAAAATATTCGGATGGTTAAACCAGAATTTGCACAACAAATCGAATTACAGTTGATCCAATTATTTCAATCAGGACAACTAAGAGGAGCAATACCTCTACCAGATAAAGCATTTAAAAAACTTTTAGAGCAAATATCCTCGATGGGAAGGAAGAAAGGATTTAATATAAAAAAATAATTTAAATTATTACAAAAATTTTAAAGAGATTGAGATCTATGGCAAGAAATAAGGATTTACCTTCTAAATTACGAAGAGCAAAAAAATATAAGCAGAGTCAATCAATTCCAAGCTGGGTTACAATAAAAACAAATCGTAAAGTGAGGGATAGCCCCTACTCTTCAAGAACATGGCGAAATACAAGATTAAAACGAGATTAAATAAAATAATTTCAAAAAATTGAAGGATAATGGCAAAAAAGGAAAAAGAGATCAATTTAGAGGATTTGGAAGAGGAATTAGGAGAATCTGAAGAATCAGAAGAAATTGAAGAAATAGAAGAATTCAGTTTGGATGAAATCTCAGAAGAAGAAGAAATAAGTGAGATTTTTGAAGAAGAGATTGAAGAAGAGGAAGAAGAAATAGAAGTTCCAAAAGAAGAAATAATTGATGAACGGATATATATAGTCCCTCTTGCTAAAGCACGGAATGGCCCAAGAAATAAAAGAGCTAAAAAAGCAATTAGGTTTTTAAAAGAATATATAACACGACATTTCAAGCCAGAATCTTTAGTAATTACTCAAGAAGTGAATGAACGTATTTGGTCCAAAGGAATTCAAAAACCACCACGAAAATTAAAAGTTAGGGCAACCAAAAATATTGATGGATTAGTGGTTGTTTATTTAAGTTAAAAATCACCACTTGTTATATAATTTTAAAAGTAAAATGTTCTCTTTTTAGATAAAAAATTAAAGAAATAGAATCAAATCAGTTTATCATAAATGGCAATTATTAAGGCGCAAATTTTTGGTCGAAATTTAATTGGAGCGTTTCTAGCTGCTAATAATTCTTATGTACTTTATCCACCAACAATGATAAAACCGTTACTAAAAAAATTCAAAATTATTTTCGAAGAACCTTTTTATCCACTTACAATTAATAATTCTAATTTACTGGGTATCTATTCTGCATCAAATAAATATGGAATTATTGTACCTCACATTATAAGAGAAGATGAGCTAAATAATTTAAGATCATTTGTAAATAAATCATATAATATAGGAGTTTTAAAATCAGTTGATAATGCTTTTGGAAATTTAATTCTATGTAATGATAAGGGAGCGATAATTAGTTCATTTTTAAAAAATTATAGAACTGAGATTGAAGAAATATTAAATGTTGAGACTGTAATTTATGAATTTGCTAATTTTTTCCTTCCTGGTTCAATTTCAATAGCAAATAATAATGGTTGTTTGGTTCATCCTTTATCTACAGATGAGGAGATTGAATTTATATCATCAATTTTAAAGGTTGACGAGGTTGATGTATCAACCATTAATCGTGGAGTACCTTATTTAAGTTCAGGAGCAATAGTAAACGATAAAAGTGGAATATTTGGTATGAATTCTACAGGTCCAGAATTAATGAGACTTACATCAGTTCTTAAACTTTAATTCTTATTCTTTATTAAAGCAGAAAAAAGAAAAAATTAATATTTTTTTATAAATTATCCTATTCTAAAGGTTTTGAAATTGTGGTTTTAATTAGTTATGTCAGAAATAAAAATTTTTAGAATAATTGGTAGTTATAAAAAAGATCATAAAAAATATTTATTTAGAAAAGAAATTCGTTCATTGAAGGAAGAAGATGCTCTTGAAAAGGTATTAAGTCAAATTACTTCAATTGGTATATTCAGACGTCAGATTAATGTTCAAGAAATAAAGGAAATATCTTTAGAAGAATCTCAAGATCATCTTATTCGAGAATTATCAGAATAAATAGAAAAGAAGTATTACTAGAATTGATAAAGATGGAAGGATCTCAAAAATACCAAGAACAATTATTACAAATTCAATACTTTAGGGAACAGTATAGTATGATTCAAGAACAATTAGAATTAATGAATGCCTCTCTTGGAAATATTTTAAATACTAAAATAACCATTCAAAATATTAAAGAAGGAGTAAAGGAAGGTGATGAAATTCTTGTTCCGATTGGAGGTTTAGTCAATATAAAAGCAATAATTAAAGAACCAGAGAAGTTTTTATTAAATATTCCTCAAGATGTTGTTATTGAAAAGGATTTAGATGGAACCATTGAATTTCTTGATAAAAATATTGAAAAACATAATCAGCAAATTGAATATTTAAATAACCAACTACAAAAAGTGGAAATGACCCTTCGGCAAATTTCCGAAAATGTACAAAGGACTTATTCACAACAGTAGAATTATTTATTTAAACTTATTTTAAATTTAACATATTTTATAATTTCTGGAGAATTTCATGCTTGAAAAATTAAAAAAAACTTTTTCTTCATTTGTTAATAAAACTTTAACAGAAAAAAAATTAGAGAATACAATCAATGATTTAAAACTGCTTCTTTTAAGTAATGATGTGGCTGTTGATACGGCTGATGAAATATGTAAAAAGATTACTGAATCTTTTGAAGGAGAACAATTAGGTCGTTTGAGTTCAACGCGAAAAATATTATTTGAGACTTTAAAAGAGACCATAACTAAGATTCTAACACCAGAAGAAGAAGTTAATTTACTTGAAGAAATTAAAAAAAAAAAAGGAAAACCTTATGTAATTGTTTTTCTTGGTGTCAATGGTACAGGAAAAACTACTACTATGGCTAAAATCGCGAATCTTTTAAAAAATAATGGTTTTTCAATTGTAGCAGCAGCAGCAGATACATTCCGAGCAGCTGCAATTGAACAGTTAAAATATCATATGGATAAGGTAGGAATAAGAGTTATAAAACATGAATATAAATCAGATCCTGCTTCCGTCGCCTATGATGCTATTGAACACGCAAAAGCAAAAAATATTGATGTTGTTTTAGTGGATACAGCCGGTAGACAAGTGACAGACAAAAACTTAATGATCGAAATTCAAAAAATATGCAGAATTGCCAAACCTGATTTAATTCTTTTTATAGGTGATAGTTTAGCAGGAAACGATGCTCTTTTTCAAGCAAAAGAGTTCAATAAACATGTAGGGATTGATGCCAATATTTTGACTAAACTTGATGCTGATGCTAAAGGTGGCGCTGCCTTATCAATTTCTTTTGAAACCAAGAAGCCAATAATTTTTTGTGGTGTGGGACAAGGTTATAATGATTTAATTCCATTTGATCATGAGATTTTTATATCAAATATATTAGAGCAAGAATAAAATGAAATAGAGCTTTGATCTCAAGAGATAAATTTTTATCTGACAGTACTTTATTTTAAGTGTGTCAAATTACCCGAAATATGATAAATATAATATAGCTAAGAAGAAGAAAAAGGCAGGTTATTATAATAGAATCACAACTTTTTTCCAAAATTCAAGGAGAATATTAAAAGTAGCATCTAAGCCAAGTAGAAAAGATTACTTCTTAGTTTTCAAAATATGTATCATAGGAATTGCACTTTTAGGTGTTGTTTCATATGTAATTCAATTAATCTTTTCTCTTCTTAACATTACTAAATGGGGACAATAACACTTAAGAGATAAATTCATTTAGAAAAAATGGATTAATATTTGCTCGGGAATAGTTAATTCTTCTTCTTTATTTTTACATGCAATAAATTTAATTTTCATATTTATTGAGAGAGATAGAAGTCTTTTTGTTAAAATACCATCAATAATTAAAAACTTAGTATCTTTAAAGTCTCTAATTTTTTCAAATAGTTCACCCACAGGGATATCAAACAACTTATCAAGATTCTTATTAAATCCAATAGCAAACCCCGCTTCAATATTCTTAGTTGATTCGATTATAATTCCATCATCCTTAATTTTGAGTTTTTTTAAGATTTTTTGAAAATTATCGGTTGATTCAACAGCTAATTTCTTATTTATTCCATTTTCTTTTGATATTTTCAGTGATTTTGCTGGCTTTTTATTTTGTAAAGCTTTTATCATTTGTTTTCTGGTTAATTCTTCAACTTCAAATCCATCAGGAGCTCTAGTAACAGAATTAATCTTAGTCACTTGTAAAAGTTCATTAAGGATAATTGTTCCCCCCCTATCTCCATCTACAAAAGCTGTAACTGATTTCTTTTGCTTAGCTAATTTGATTACAGATTTGGGTACATGAGTTCCTTGAACTGCTATAGTATTTTTAATACCAATTCTTAATAAATTAAGAACATCAGCTCGACCCTCAACAATAATCAATTCTGGATTTGATTCCACTTCTGGACCTGCTGGAAGATTTTCAGGACCCCAAGAAATTATTTCTCCAAGTTTAATATCTGTATCGATTTGTTCTTCAATTTCACTCTGATCTAATGATTTTTGATCCCATTCTTTTAAAAGTTCGGCGGCTCTTTCAATAATTTTTTGCCTTTTAGTTTCTCTTACATCTCGAATTTCAATTAGTTTAATTTCAGCTTCGCAAGGACCAACTCGAGAAACCGTCTCTACAGTAGCGGCTAAAAGAGCAGTCTCCCTTCTGGTTAATGATGATGGAATGTTAATGGTACCTTCTGAAATTCCTTCTTTAGATTCATTTTCCACTTCAATTCTTCCAATACGTCCTGATTTCTGTAGATCTCTTAAATCTAGATCTAAAAGTAATCCTTCTGTTTGTCCAAATATTGCCCCGACAATATCTGACTTCTCTACAACTCCTTTAATTTTGAATTTGACTTCAATAATATATTTTGTTGTAAATTCATTTTGGCTTGTAATTTTGACCACTTCCTTTTCTATTTTAATAATTTTTTATTTGTTCAATAAAACAGAACTTAAAGGAAGTCTTATGAAATAGAAGTAGAATCTAGCAAAATGGAATAGAAATCATTCCATTATAGTTTTATCTAATTGAATTCTATATTATTTTATCATTTAAGATATTATTATAAATTATTATTAAACTTGAATTATAAAACTACTTCTTATTTATAATTATATTTCTTACTTGTAAGTTTGATTTACTGAACTCTTTATTTTTTTATTTTTTTTTTATTAACTACTTAATCGTTTTAATTAATTGGTGAAAATTTTTAATTCTTTTATTTGGAAATTTAATAATATAAATGTAATATTATGATTGGTTATTATTTTTATAATATAATAAATAATTTTGATAACATTTACTATTATATCTACTAAAAATTATTTAACCAATTTATTTTTTTGCTAATTGGAAAAAAATTATCGTGATTTGTCGATCTATTTAGTTAGTTTTTTATGTTATTTTTATTTTTGATATTATAAATTATAGGTTTCAAACCAAGTTTAAAATATGGAGAAAATCATAGTTTTAGGAGGAAAAGGAGGAGTCGGGAAGAGTTCTATTAGTGCTGCTACAGCTGTGTTACTTTCAGATCTACTTCCTGAGAAAAAAATTTTACTTATTTCTTTTGATATGGCCCATAACCTTAGTGATTTATTCAAATTAAAAATTGGAGATAAACTAACATTATTAAATAAAAATTTATGGGGTATTGAACCCGATGCGGATAGTTATGCTAAGAAATATACAAAGGATTTAATAGAAAAAATGAAAACCCTTACAAGACAAATGCCACTTGTAGGAATGCTACCTCAAATTGAAAAATTTATAGATAAAACATTTACTGCTGATTCCATTCCATTGGCTTTAAAAAATGCTATGTTTTTTCAACAAATACTAGATGCTGAGGATATTAATACTCAAAATATTCAATTTGATATTATAATTGCAGATTTTCCCCCTACAGCAAACATGATTACTCTTTTTGAAATACCTGAAGATCAAGTAAAAGTAGTGCTCAAATACTCATTAAATTTCTATAATTCTATTAAAGGTGCTATTCGAAATATCTCAAAAATGTGGAGAAATATAGTTAAACCTTTTGATGATCAAGAGGAAAGAAGAGAGTTAGGGAAAGATATTTTCAACATGATTGTTGAATTAGAAAAGCGTGGAGAACGAATCTCAGACCTAATTCACAATATTGGATCACTTAGACTAGTAACTATAGCTGAAAAACCAAGTTTTGAAGAAATCAAAAGAGCTAGAGATTTAACACAGCGTTATATTAAATTAGAGGGTATCCATATAAATATGATTATCCCGGAACCAAAAAAATGTGATTTTTGCGAAAAAATTAGAAATCTTCAACTTAGCTATACTACCGCAATTAAAAAAGAATTTAAAAAATTAAAAATCTGGCAATCAGAAAAACTTAAAGAAGAACCGATAGGATTAGATGGTTTGAGAGCTCTTGCTTATGAAGTTTATGGAGATAATATTAGTGCTGAGGAGATTTTAAAGCCTAAGATGTAATTTCCGACAAAGTGAGTAATTTTTTATCTTTAGTATGGATTAAGAGCTTTTATTTTTAACTTAAAATTAGTTTTCTATTTCATGTAAATCTTTTTGAAATAGAATATATTTTGTAAAACTAAAAAGTTAAGATTATTAAGCGAAAAGTGAGGTTAATTATGAAAATAACTGATGATATGAAGAATAATATAAAGGAACATTATGGATATACAGATGAGGAATTAGAAACTTTATTTGAAAATCCTAGAAATATTGAGGCAATTTCAAAATCATTGGGATTATTAGATCGAACTATCGTAATTGAAGTCGTTTGCTCTCATGGTTGTACTGCGCAACATAAAATAGGAGATAAATTTTATTTTAATGGAATAGGACAATTACTTACAAGGTATTGTCCTAAAAAAATTTGTATATATGCTTTAAGTGCATTAGACCATTTAATCTTTGCTGCAAATGAATTGTATTATGCGGGTGTTGATTCTAATGAAATGAGGTTTAAACGTGCTGACTGTAAAGCCGATGTTGGTTTAAAGTGTGGAGGATTTGGTAAAATAGTAATGGAAATTAAAGTTGAAGATAGAAAAAAAATTCAAATTGGAAAATAAATAATTTTAAGGATTCTAGAGAAATAAAAACCTAAAATTTATTTTTTTTATGATAAGTTATGGAATAGTTTTTTTATTATTTTAGAAATAAGGGGAAGGATATAAATTTTTTAAGATCCTGATCTATTTTTTGTTGTATTGCTTGATTCTTAATTAAGAAATTCATTAATATTTTACTTATTCATCTTTCTTTTTCTTGCAAGTTCCATAGATTTATTTAATATACCATTAAAAAGCTCTACATTTTTAAATAAATTGATTTCCTCACCACAGCTCATCCTTAGTAGTTCTAATACAGATAAAACCTTGTATTTTTTCATTTGAATTCGATAATCAAATGCAAAAGTAGAAATACACCCGGGGCAAGTATTAATTATATATTTGGTATTTGCTTTCTTAAATTCTCTAAATCTTTTCGTTCGGATTTTTTCCATAAGGTTTCGATTCAATAAACTAAGAGACAAACCGCAACATAACGCATTCTCACGATTATGCTCTAATTCTATTATTTCACAACCAGTTAGTTCAACAATTTTTCGAGGATAATCCAATAACTCGGGGTATTTTTTTACAACACAAGAATCATGAAAAGCGACTTTGAGATTCAATTTATTTGTTATTTTTAAATCACCTGCTTCAATTGCTTTCACAATATATTCCCAAATTGAAATTACCTCAAAATCATTAGAAATTCTTTTATATTCAGTTTTATAAGCTTCATAACATTCATTACAAAAAAGAATTAATCGTTTAGCTCCTAAGCTAGAAAATCTAGAATATAAATGATCTTCAAAGTCAATATTCGGAAGAGGCATACACGCTCTATGATAAACTTCACCACAACAAAAATCAATACCTCCTACAAGAGTCTTTCCTTCTAATAACCCTTCAAGTGTAGGATTTTTATATAGATATTGCATAAGATACGAAATTGCGCACCCCAATACAACCAGTTCTTCAGATTTCGAAGGTGATTTCCATTCTTCCAAATTCTTTGCTTCTTCAGGACTCATCATTACTTTTTCATAAAATTTATAAACATTTGGTTTATTAAATGGGAATATAAATTTACTTGAACTTCGAATTTTGCCATTTTCCTCTAATTCTTTTATTTTTGCTAATTTCAGTTCTTTAATTAAATATGATGGAGTTAAATCATTAGGACAATTTAAATCGCAGGTTCCACAAATTGCACATTGGTCAACAATAAAACTCGATCCATTAATAAGATTCTCAATTTCTTCCATAGCTTGATCGATATTCAAATCTATTATAGGACAGCTTTCTAAGCATACTCCACATCTTACACACTCATTTAAATCAAACATAATTACTTATACTATTGATTTGGTATTATCAGTATTTTTTATTAATAAAAATATTTGATAATTCTAATAATAAAACATTTTTAAATAAATTAAAGGTAATTTTGAAAGAATAGATGAAAAATAAAAAATATTGACTATTTATGGCCCCTCAAAAAAAACAGTGGATGTAGTTATATTGTTCCTCGGTCAGTTTATCAATCTCAACGCCCTTTGATTGCAGTTTTAGGAATCCTATCATAAATACATAAGAAATATTCCAATTATTTTGGAGCGTTAAGTAAAAGAGCTCTATATTCGCCAGAACTCGAAAAAATGTTGGAAAAGATCATTAGTAGTTCATTATAGGAGAAACTGAATCAGAGAAAAAAAGATATCTCTATTTTACTTGTACTATTCTATTTTTATGAATAAATCATTAGAAAAATCTTTTTATTATAGAAGAAGTTTGAATTCATAATCCTATAAATAAGGAATTATTAAAATGGTACGTTATAAGTGGACTGTATTAATAATAACGACTATTGGAGTATTTATGTCTTCTTTAGATGCAAGTATCGTAAATATTGCGATACCTTCTCTTTCAAGAGATTTAAAAACATCATTTGAAGTTGTCCAATGGATTCCGATAATATATTTGTTAGTTCAAGCAGTTACGCTCATCGGTTTCGGGAGATTATCGGACTTAAAAGGAAGAAAATTATTTTTTTTGTTTGGAATCTTTCTTTTTACATTTGCAAGTTTTTTTTCTACATTTGCAGCCTCTGGAATTATATTAGTAATTTTTAGAGCTATCCAAGGTCTTGGTAGTTCCTTTATATCAGCGAATGCTCCTTCTATGATAACAGACATTTTTCCTCGAGAAGAGACTGGTAAAGCGTTAGGTATTAATGTTGCAACTATATATTTAGGATTAATTATTGGACCCGTTTTAGGAGGAATAATTGTCCAATTTTCCACTTGGAGGCTTATATTCTTTATAAACGTTCCAATAGGATTTATACTCATAATTGTGGGATGGTTTAAGCTAAGAAAAGTAAATCCGGGAATAAAAGAAGAGAGATTTGATATTTGGGGGACACTACTCTTTATGTCATTCTTAGTTACTTTGCTTTTAGCATTGACCATCGCTAACCTAGTTGGATGGGGTTCTATTCAAGTTATTTTATTATTGATTATTTCAACATCAAGTATTATCTTATTCATTTATATAGAAAGTAAAGCAAAATATCCATTATTTAAACTAAGTTTATTTAGAAGAAATAGAGTGTTTTCATTTGCTAATTTTGCCGCTTTATTCAATTATACAGCAATATCTGGGGTTAGTTTTTTACTTTCAATATATCTTCAATCAATATTAGGAATCTCGCCTGCTATTACGGCTTTATTTTTATTACCGACAACAATTACAATGGCCAGTATAGCCCCATTAAGTGGGAGATTTTCAGATAAATGGGGAACTAGGATTTTAACGACGTTAGGTATGGTTATTATGGCGATTGGATATGTCATTTTAAGTATATTTATAAGATTTTTACCTATAATATATATTCTAATAACCCAATTTGTGGTTGGATTTGGGATTGGACTATTCTCTTCTCCGAATAATTCTGCTATCATGAATGCTGTAGAACCAAAAGATCACGGGATTGCTGCTGGAACTCTTTCTACCATGCGTGTGGTTGGACAATCAATTAGCGTAGCATTATTAAGTGCAATATTAACTCTTTTCATCCCTCTCTCCATTCTAAATCCAATATTATCAAATTCAACATTACTAACAGATCCTACTGCAAAACAAGAATTCATAATAGGTATGCAAATTTTATTAATTGTTTCATCAATAATTTGCTTTATTGGGGCTTTCTTGTCATATATGAGAGGGAAAAAAGCTTTAAATGACAATATTGATTTTAAAAAAGCTATATAAATTCCAATTTAATACTCAAAATTAAAATATAATATTTCGGAAGCAGAATTTGAAATTGAAAAGATATTAAAAAAATAAAAAAAATTGCTTTCAAAAATGATTATTCATGTCCCCTCAAGAAAACCGTGGATATAATTATATTGCTCTTCAGTTAGTTTATCAATCTCAACGCCCATGGATTGAAGTTTTAAAAAGCCCACCATGTCATCTATCTCTACTGGAACATCTATCATTCCTGACTTTAATTTATCTTTATTTTTTACGATATACTCAGACATTAAAGATTGTAAGCCAAATGACATATCCATGACTTCAGCGGGATGCCCTTCAGAGAGCACTAAATTAGCCAAGCGTCCTTTTGCAAGTAAATATACTTTCTTACCATTAGGCATTAGCAGTTCTTCTACATTTGAACGAATAGGTTTTATCTCCTTTGCGTAATCGTAGAGCTCTTTAGTTGGAATTTATTGATTTAACACGAAATATGTGCAAAATTTTCAATATCAAAGTGCCCTAAATTACCCAAAATAACTCCCTCCTTCAATTTGTCGAACACTTCTTTTCTCGGAGCAATGACATGTTTACATCCTGTAGCAGTTAGAATTATATCTGCGTCCTGTAAAGCTTTCTCAATAGGCATAACTTGATAACCTGAGAATTTAGCTTGGAGGGCCTTAATTGGATCAACTTCAGTTACAATTACATTCGCACCAAGACCCCTTGCCCTCAAAGCCATCCCACTACTGCAATGTCCATATCCAGCAATAACTACATTCTTTCCAGCAAAAAGAACATGCATTCCATAAATTGCAGAAACTATACCTTGACCTGTACCTAATTCATTATCAAATTGATTCTTACATCGAGCATCATTAACAGGAAATAGTGGCACTTTTAATACTCCTTGTTTATCCATTGCCCTGAATCTTTTAACTCCAGTGGTAGTTTCTTCCTGACACGCAAGAATGTTATCAGAATTTATAAGATTTTCATATTCTTGATGAGCAGTGACTATCATATCACCGCCATCATCTATCAATATATTTGGTTTGGCGTCTAAACATTTCCTTATACACCAATAGAATTCTTCATCAGTATTACCATGCCAAGCAAAGACATTAATTCCTTCCTTTATTAATGCTGCAGCTACATCATCCTGAGTTGATAAAGGGTTACTACCGCACAGATAGACTTCAGCACCACCCGCTTTAAGAGTCAAAGCAAGATTACCCGTTTCTTTCGTTACATGTAAACAACCAGCTACTGTTATATCCTTTAGTGGTTTTTCTTTTTGAAATCTTTCACGAATCACCTTAGCAGTTACAGGCATTTTACTTTCTGCAATATACAGTGCTTCTTTTCCTTTTTCAGCTAGACTTTCATCAGCTACTTTATAATTGACCATTTAAATCACTTTATTTTTTGTAAGAATATTAATTTTAATTAATTAATAAAACTTTTTTTGGTCAAGTGCAATTAATTTATATATAATATTTAACATTTAATTAATAATAAGAAAAAAAATTGGATATTTGTCATAATTTGAATAATATCATAGATCAAGTAGAAGCCCAAAAATTTATAAAAAACTTAAGTGGAAAAACCAAATTTATCATTTCAAAAATTTCACATGCGCTTGGACTCTCTAGGCAAACCTATCAAAATAAACTTGATAGTTTGAGAGTTCAAAAAATAATTAAGAATTTTACAATAAACATTAATCCAAATATTCGTCCAAATGCCTTGAAATATGTAATGATGGAAATCAAAACCAATCCAAAAGAACCTAAGCTAGTAAAAGAATTATTAGATATACCTCAACTAAGAATGTTGGATGGTATTATTGGAGATTTTTCATTATTTGCCTTATTTGTCTTTAAATCTCCTGAAGAATACTATCAAATTTTAAATAATATTGATAAAATTATGGCAAAGTCATACTTTAAAAAATATCAAATTATTGACACCATAAAAGTATTTAAAACAAATGGAATTAGTCTTAAAAATTTAAAAGTGACTGAATTAGACGATATTGATTATGAAATTTTGAATATACTTCGAGATAATCAAGGACTTAAGCCAATATCCACTTATGAGATAAGAAATATATTTAAAGAAAAACTTCAGAATGAAATATCTCAATCAACGATTCATAACAGAATTAAAAAACTCGAAGAGCAAGATATTATTTTAAATTATACTATTAATTTTTATCCAAAGAAAATTGGGTTCGAAGGAAAATATCTCCTTCGAATTAAACCAAAAGATCCATCAAAATATAGCGAACTTGCTTTCAAATTGGATATGAACAAGAAGATTACTGATTTATTTCGAATAGGTGAGCAATATGGACTCTTTGCAATTGTGAGAGTAAAAAAAATAGAAGATTATGCTTCATTTATAAGAGATTTATATAGTACAGAAGATATTGAAGATACTTATACAAATTTTGTATTGGATGAATTAAAACCATATTTAAATTTCTCATTGTTTTAAACGTAATGATTCATAATATTGTAATAATTATAAGTCTTACAAAATATTTAGTGAAAGATTAGTTAAATTCATAAATTCTTAATAATTTTGAGAGATTTCATAATTTAAAGTTAAAAAATTTATATTACTAAATAATATTTTTTTATGAAGATATGACATATCTCTTTGAAGTTTTAGCCACTAAGATTGGTTATTCTAGAATTGGACGAATTCTATTTTCTAAAGAACGAAAATTATATATTTCGACACCTAATTTAATTGTTCCTATAAAAAGTGCATTAATGAAACAATTGAACTTTATCCAAGAGTTTGAGGATCATAAGATTTTCACTATTTCAAAAGAATTTTTCTTAAAAATTGGATTTTTACGAGAGAAATTTATAAATAATGGATTTATTTTCACTTATCCTGGAACAATTCAGAAATTTCAAAATATATTAGAAAAAAATACCAGAATTTTTACTGAGGATAACATAATATCAATCATTCCGTTTAATATCCCTACTACTAGCATTAATAAAGAATTTGCTCTAACAGAGATAAAAAATTATCTTCAATATGCAGAAAAAATTGTAAAAAATTATCCCAATTTAAATTTCGGCTTATCAATAAGAACATTTGATTTTGCTGAATTATTTGGTCTTTTTGTTGAAACTATAAATCAATTCGAAAATATTAAAATATTGAATTTAGTTGACCTTTTTGATAATTTAAGTAACTTTAGAAATAAGCTAAAAATTATCTCGAGGATAAAGAGAGAATTAGATAATAACTTAATTTTAATGGCCTCAGGCAGGATTATTCCAAAATATTATCCATTATTAGTATATTTAGGGATAGATCTAATTGATTGTTCATATTCACTGTTTTTATCCGCTGAAAACTTCTATGATACGATAGAGTATCTATTACCTATATATAAGATAAAATATTTTCCTTGTTCTTGCATAGCTTGTAAAGACAATTTAAAAACTAAAATTAAGAATAAATATTCCTCTGAAAAAATTGACTTATTGTGTATACACAATTTAATTACCGCCTCAAATTACATGAATAAGATTAAACAGTATTTGAATTATGAAGAGTTCCGAGGGTTTGTAGAAAAATCTTCTATGGATGATATAAATTTAATTTCGATATTAAGAGTATTAGATAAAAAATATTATGAAGATCTTAAGTACGAAACGCCACTAATACAAAAAAATAAAATAGTAAAAAGTCTAGGTCCTTCATCATATCATAGACCAGATTTTCAATTTTTTAGAGAAAATACAATTAAATTTTTTGAATCCGAATATTGGACTAATTTAATAATTCTATTACCTTGTTCAGCAAAAAAGCCTTATTCACAATCAAAATCACATAAAAAGTTTTACAATATTATAAGGAAATTTAGAGAATTTCCTAATTTTCAAGAGTTTATTTTAACTTCACCTTTAGGAGTAATACCAAGACAGTTGGAAAATGTATATCCTGTTAATGCTTATGATATCTCCGTTACGGGTGAATGGGATAATGAAGAAATCAATATTACATCTGAAATGCTTGTTAAATTATTGGAAAAATATGATAAAAATATCCCTATAATAAGTCATTTACAAAATGGATATCTTGAAATTGTCAAGAGAGCATCCTCCAAATTACCTCATAAATTTTACTTTTCCGAAATTGAAGATAAAATGACTTCCAATAAATCACTTCAATCATTAGAAGAACTGATTAAAAAGTATAAAGATTTATATCAAGTTAAAATTGAAAATCCAAATAAAGACTATTTATCAAAAACATGGAGTAGAAAGATTGTAAAAGTTTTAGATTATCAATTTGGAATTGGCTCAGGAAATAAAATTAATTCCAATGGTTTAAAACTGGATCATTTAAAAGCTAATAATAAGAGTGATATAAGAGATTTAAAAACTCAAGAAAAATTGGGTGTATTTAATTTTTCAACAGGTCAAATCATACTATCAATTAAAGGGCTTAGAAAATTAGTTCAATCTCCTCAAACGATTAGTTCTCACTATATTGTTTTCGATGGGGACGAAATTCAAGGAAATACATTATTTCGTAAGGGTGTATCAGAATATAGTCAAGATCTTATCCCTTACAGTCAAGTGATGATAGTTAATAAAGAAAAGAAAGAGATCATTGGGAGTGGAGAATTAATTGTTAGTTCTAATTTCATAAAAAATTCTAAAAATGGGAGAATTGCAAAAATCTATGAACCAACGCAATAATCTTTTGGAAGAAAGAAATTCTTTAATCGAAAAAATTAATTCGATCAAGCAAGACGCTTATAGACGGAAAAATATTTACAGAAAAGAACAACTTTCACGACCAATAAGTTATTGGATAAAAAACGATAGGTTATTAAATGAAATAGGAAAGACTTTCACAATAATTTTACGGACAAGAGGATGTAGTTGGGCATTAAGTAAGTATGGAGGATGTTCTATGTGTGGATATTATTTAGATGCCAATAACGCTGATGTACCTGTTGCTGATCTTATAGAACAATTTAATTATGCATTTGATGATAAGATTAATGAAATCAAGAAAGATACAGATAATTTTGTTTTTAAATTATTTAATTCTGGTAGTTTTTTAGATGAAAAAGAAATACCCAAAAAAGTCAGGACCTACATTTATGAAAAAATTTCAAAATTAGATAAAATTAAGGAAGTAGTTATTGAATCACGTGTGGAATATATTACTAAAGAAAATTTAGAGGAAATTTCAGAGTATTTTGAAAAAAAGCACTTTGAAATTGCTATTGGACTTGAAACTGTAGACGATTACATTAGGAATAATTATATAAATAAAGGGTTATTATTTAAGGATTTTAGAGATGCCTTGAAAAGATGTAAAGACATGGGCATTGGAGTGAAAGTATATTTATTGTTTAAACCATTATTTTTAAATGAACAAGCGGCAATTGATGATTGCTCTAATTCAATACAGATATTAAAAAGTCTAGGAGTAAATTCTATTTCAATTAACCCAATGAATATTCAAAAAGGTACCCTTACAGAATATTTATGGTTTCAGAAGAGATATCGTCCACCATGGTTTTACTCCTTATTTAAATGTATTAAAAAAACCTTTGATAAAGGAGGATTAAATAATATACGAATATTAAGTGATCCTTCGGGAGCTGGTACAAAAAGAGGAATCCATAATTGTTTAAAGAAAAAATGTGAGAATTCTGCAAAAACAAAACTTAAAAACTTTGTTTTAACACAAGATATAACTGAATTAGAACAACAAGAATATGAATGTGATTGTAAGAAAAACTATAGTTTGACAAAAGATTTTCACTAAAAAGTTAATAATTGGTACTATATAGACTTATTAGGATATTATATTAAATTATTAAGTTATTATTAACCATTTTTGTCGAAATTCATTTAAAAAACATTATATTTAAATATTACCTACCATCATTTACTTTAATTTTAAATTTCATCTCTCTATAAGGGTATTTGTTGAAGAAGAATTGGATTAAATTGAATTTATTCTATATTGGACAATCAACTAAGAAACATCAAATATTTAGAGCAAAGGAGTGGGATAAAAGCTTAGAAAAGATTCTAAAAAGCACAATTTATAATGCAAAATATGAAAAAATTGGACACATTAAAGATATTTTTGGTCCAATAGAGTTTCCCTTTATATCTGTTAAAACTCTACAAACCCAATCATTTGGTTCAGATGAAAAATTCTATACTAAGATAGTTTAGTTTTCGTAAGAACTTCATTAATGTAAGATTATATATTTTAAAAGAAGGTGTCGTATATTTCTAATTGGAAAGAAGTGAAATCAGAAACAGAAGAACTCATAACTTTTGAAAATGATATATGTTCTGAATGTGGCGAAAATATATTTTTTGATGAAAACAGAGGGGTAATAGTTTGTGAAAAGTGTGGTTTAGTTCATTCAGAAAAGTATATAGATTGTGGACCAGAATGGAGAGCGTTTGATGCTGATCAGAAAAAAAAGAGAACTAGAACTGGTGCTCCAATGACATATATGATACACGATAAAGGGCTCAGTACAATGATAGATTGGAAAAATAGAGATATTTTTGGCAAAGAAATACCCGCTAAATTAAGAGGTCAAATATATAGATTGCGTAAATGGCAAAGTCGTATAAGAGTTTCTGATGCAACTGAAAGAAATCTTACATTTGCTCTAAGTGAACTTGATAGAATGGCCTCCAATTTAGATCTTCAAAAAAATTTACGAGAATGTTCAGCCAAAATATATCGAGATGCTGTTGAAGCCCATTTAATTCGTGGTAGAAGTATAGAGGGTGTAGCTGCTGCAAGTTTATATGCAGCTTGCAGAATGTATAAAATTCCACGAACTTTAAACGAGATTGCTGAAGTAGCTCGTGTTGATAAGAAAGAAATTGGTCGATCCTTTAGATTTATTTCAAATGAATTATCACTAGAATTAAATCCTACTAGACCTATGGATTATCTTATAAGATTTATATCAGAGTTAAAACTACCAGCAAAATGTCAAAAAACAGCGAAATTGATAATTAGAATGGCAGAAGTGCGTGGTTTAACTTCAGGAAGAGGTCCAACAGGAGTTTGTGCCGCTGCGATTTATGCTTCATGTATTTTAACCAATGAACGAAGAACTCAAAGAAAGATTGCACGAATTAGTGGTGTTACTGAAGTTACTGTGCGTAATCGGTTCAGTGAGATTGTGGAAAACCTTAATTTAGGGATATCATTAAAAAAAACACCTAAATAATTGAAAAACTCAATTCTAATTAATTTGATGGAAGAATAATTCATCATATAATAATAGTTAATCCCTATAATATCTTCATATCATAGATTTATTGTCTAATTTTACTATGGTATATACTTTTTTTGATTGGACAATGATATTATCTCCATATTATAACATTTAATGAGAATCTATCAACTTGATTATATTAAATCAATTTGATGCATTAGGTGTAGTATTATTGGATAATCTAATAAACGAGAGTGAAGTTAGGTATTTTTTATATAGAATAGAAAAAAATTTTCCCAATTTTGTTGCTGGTGTCATAACCGATAGACATGGTTTTCCAGTTGCTTCAAAAATCTCAAAGAAATTATGGGTTCTCGAAAATACATTAGCCTTATCTGCGATTACTAAGAATCGCGATTTTATAGAAGATTCTCAGCTGATTAAAGTTAAACGAGATTTAGATAAATCAAAAAATTATAAGTTAATGATTTTATTAGAAAAATCTAAGGAAAATAAGAGTCGTATAAAGCTATTAAAATCTTTAATTAAATCTCAAGAACTTTTTTAGAGAAAAATCTTTCTAAAAAAGAGTTTATAATTATCTTTTCTCGCATCCCGTAGAAAATTAGATACTTAACTAACATTTTTATATTTAAAATTTCTTCTTTATCTAAAGTAGAATTTAGCTAAAAATATAAAGATAAGTTTAAATAAATATATTTTAAACTTAAAGAAACTTTTAATATAAGAAAATTAAAATATAGGTTGATGTATATTTGAATTACTCCGAGGACGAGATTAGATTAAAGAAGATTTTAATCTCAATTATCAATAGTGCCCCCGGATTAAAGTATGCTCTATTAACCGATGATACAGGAATAACAATTTTAAGTCAATCTAAATTTAAATTTTCTGATAGTGATGGGATCTCTGTAGAGAAAATTGGTGCTATAGGAGGTGCTGTTTTCGTTGCTGGTGAGGAGCAAGGTCATATTCTGGGTTATGGCGCTATTGGTCTTCAAATAACCGAATATCTTGAAGGAATGATATTTTCTATGAAAGTTGGTAAAGGAGTTTTATGTATTGTTGCAGATAAAAATGCACAAATAGGATTTATAAGAGCAACCATGAAAAAATGGGGTCCTATGCTTGAATCTATTTTAGGAAGGTATCTACAATCTGATCAAGCAGAGCTTGGTAAGGAAATGAAGGAACTATTTAAATCTGATTCTATTGGTATGCTATAGTTGAAATCAGCATATTATTGTTGCCTAAAACACTAACTCTTATTTCTCATTCAATGGATTTTCCATAAAATCAAAATAGCTCTCTCGTGCTAGGCGTTTAATTTCTATGCCTTTTTAGGACATAATCATGTTTCCTGTCTGGGTACTGACTCAAACTTCATTGCTGTTGGTATATACCATTGCTAAGTTAAGAGCCCATTTGTTCAGGAATATTACTGATTAATCAACTCAAGTGTAAGCGTACTCTTGCGCTACATAATCATATATAATCATATGTGCCCTCGACGACGCTAGTAATCAATCATAGTTGTCCCAATATAGTAAAAGAATAAATTGATTATAAAAATTTTTGTTTTTAAGAGAAAGGAAAAGGATCTTTTTTATTCACTCCTTTAATTTTGTCTTCTATTCTTGAAATCAAACTATTTAGACAGTCATAGAGTATTTTTCTTATTTGTTCATAGGTAATATCAATTTCTAAATCATTACTATTACGAAAATCATCATCCTTATAAAGAGCCTTATATACATTTTTAGTTTTAAGAATTTTATAAGAAGCATCGACTATAAAGGCATAAACTAGTTCACTTTCATATTCTCTTTTCATAATTAAAGACAGCATAGCAAATTCTTTTTTCCCGCGTCCC
This sequence comes from Promethearchaeota archaeon, assembly GCA_019058245.1. Lineage (GTDB taxonomy): Archaea > Asgardarchaeota > Lokiarchaeia > Sigyniarchaeales > SOKP01 > Loki-b32. Next base: position 129,742 of record JAHPZJ010000010.1, read on the forward strand.
CAATCAGATGGAATCTCAAAATGGAAATTGATTATTTTTTTTTTTTTGGTTATTAAAACAATTTCAAAAAAAGTTTCATCAATTTCAAGATCAAAGAATTTGAGAAGGTTACTTACAATATCCTCTTCTAATTTAACATCTGGATAAGAAATTAATACATTTGGACCTTTGATTTGATGAAAATAAGTAAGGGTGAGAAGCATGACATTTTAGATTAAATTTTATTATAGTATAAATTTAGCAAATTTAAAATTAATTTAACAGAAAAAGGGGTGATTGAATATATTAATTATCTATTTTTTATCAGAGTTAATATATCATCATATGAGCCTAACAATTGCTTAACATCTGAATTTCTTAATCCTTCATGAGGTTTTCCATCAAAAAGAATCCTTCCATTGTCCAAAAATAACATTTTTTTCGCCCAGTGTTCAACGAAAAACAAATTGTGAGAGGTGAAAAAGATAGTGATTTCATTTTCTTTTCGTAGTTTTTCTAAAATTACAAGATGATTGTAGATTGATGTAAAATCTAAATTTGCAAAAGGTTCATCTAAAATGAGTAATTTAGGTTTCATAGCTAATAATCCTGCTAAAGCGGCTCTTTTTTTTTGTCCCCAAGAAAGATTAAAAGGTGAATACGTTCTAAACTCAGATAAGTTTACAGCATCTAAAGCCCAATCTACTCTTACTTTTACCTCTTCCTCATCGAGTTTTAAATTTCTTGGCCCAAAACTAATATCTTCTTCAATAGTAGGGGCAAATAATTGATCATCAGGATTTTGGAATAAAAATCCAATAGATTCCCTAATCTCCCATAATTCTTTTTTATTTCTTGTAAGTATATTATTAAATATCTTAATATTACCCGATTTAGGTTTTAATAATCCAACTAATAGTCTCAATAGAGTAGTTTTACCTGAACCATTATTTCCCGTAAGTCCGCATACTACTTTTTCCTCCAGTTTAAATGATATATTCTGTATTTTAAAACCAGAATTATAACTATAATTCAAATCCTCTACTTCTACGGCATAATTAATGTGAATACACCTCGATAAATTAATTCCAAATTAATTACAAAAATAAAATTGACGATTATTAATATGAATAAAATCAAAATCCCAATATCAGATGCTTTCAATTTAATTGGTGCAAATGAAATTTTGCCAGAAAAACCTCGCATTTTTAGACTTTCATATAATTTTTCACTTCTTTCCATATTCATTACGATACTCTTGCCCAAAATATAAGCATGTGTCTTTAAATTTTGCCAGTATGTACTAATTTTTTTACCCCTCATTTCCTGCGCTTCAAGTATCTTTTTATTAGAACTAGCAAGGATTGGGATATAATGTAGCATAATTATTAAAGATCCAATTAATACTGAGGGTATTCTTAATTTTGTTAAGGCACCTATAAATTCTGAATATGTTAAAGTTGAGAAAAACGACATGAAAATAAATAGAGCACCAAATATTCGAAGTGATAAAAGAAAAGCAAGATTTAATCCTTCTTGATATATTGTAATTCCAATAGGGAATCTATAATATACCGTTTCACCAACATAAAATGGAATAAAAATCGTTATTAAAAAAACAAATGGGATAACAATTTTTAATCTTGAAAATATTGTTATAAAATTTACTCGGAGGAGTAGATCAATAATTAATGTAATAAATAAAATTGTTATTGTTAGATAAAAATCCTCCAAAACTAAAAAAGGTATTACTAGAATAAATGGTATAATTAAACGAATTAAAGGGTGTATCCTTCTTAAATAAAGTCTTTCATTCTCCAGTCTAAAAGGTAATGTAGTTCTCAAAGTTTAATCAGTTGGAGTAATTTTTAAAAAGTGATACTAATTATTTAAAAAAGTAATACTTATAAAAATCATACTCTTTTATAATATAGTAACATTCTAATTATACATAACAAATAAAATTAACCTCTATTTTTTAAAAATGCATATACCAGATGGATTATTGGATCCCGCCACTATTATTGTCCTTTGGGTTGTAGTAATAGCTGTAATGGTTCTTGGATATTTTAAGATTGGAAAAGTTTTTGAGAAAGAGGATTCTGAGAAACTAATTCCTTATATTGGAGTTTTAGCTGCTGTAATATTTGCATTTCAATTTGTAAATTATCCTGTTCCTGGAGGAACTTCTGGTCATTTAATAGGAGGAACTCTTGTTGCAGTTATATTAGGTCCATGGGCATCAGTTATCATTATTTTTTTAGTTTTAGTTGTTCAAAGCATGTTTGGAGATGGAGGAATATTAGCTTTAGGCGCAAATGCTTTCAATATGGGAATAATTGCAGGAATGGTTGGATTCTATATTGTAGTATTTATAGTAAAAATCCTAAACAAAACATCTATTAAGAAAGAAATAGCAGTAACCATTGGAACTGCTATTGGATCATATATTTCTATTGTATTAGCCTCTTTTATTTGTGGGATTGAAATCAGTATTTCAGGTGCAGTTCCATTTCAAATTGCTATCCCCGCTATGGTTTATTGGCACCTCTTAATAGGTATTGGTGAAGCGATTATTTCTGCTTTAATTGTTTTATACATTTATAGAGTTAAACCAGAAATAATTATGACTGAATCTATTATGATGGAAAAAGTGCTAAAAATAAATATTTCTAAATATAGGAAACCTATAATTACAATATTCGTAGTTTCTATAACATTAATATTAATGATAGCAGTAGGATTTACGATTGGAATTTTATCGAATGCCCCAGATGGATTAGAACGAGTATTGATAGATCAAAATGGTGAATCTTGGCTTGAGAATTTAGTATCTCCCTGGGTACCTATATTTAGCTGGATAACTAGTGAATATGGTGCAGCAATTTTAGGCATCGCAATATCTGTTATTTTAATGTCATCTGTTTTCTATTTAATTATTAGATATAAAAAAAATAATTCGATTGATGACGATTTATAAAAAAACCTTTTTTTCTACTGAACATTAATTTAAAAAAAAAGAATAGAGATTCATACGAATATCTATTTATTTCCAAATTTCTTGAATAAGAACATACCAATAATTATTATTATCAAACTCACTATAGTAATAAACGTAAAACCAGTAATTATCCAAGAATTTGTTAAATCGCCACTGAAAATCGCAGATAAAGCATTAGTTGCATAATAACTTGGCATGAACATAGCAATAGGTTTAGTAGTTGCAGTGACCGGTATAAAAGTTCCAAGAAACATTTGAGGTAAAATAAAGATAAATGATAAGCCTGTGGCGGTTCCGGAAGATTTTGAGATTGTGGCTGTTATAAGTCCTAATCCTACTGAACTTAGGGAAAATACAATCATCAAAAGAAACGCCAAGAACATTCCAAGAACTTTCGTATTTGGATTAAATCCAAAGGGAAGAGCCAAAAGATACACTATAATTACTTGAAATATAACCATAATCATATTTGAAATGATTTCGCTAGCCATAAAATCTCCTGATGTCATAGGGGATATGTTTAATCTCTTTAATAGCCCCTGATCTCTCATTTCGGTAAATGATTGGGCAACAATCATTATGATAAAAATGCAAGCATATCCAAATAATCCAGGGGCAACAGTTTCCATAGACATACCAAACTCAGGATCTGCAAAAATAAATCCAAACATAATTGTAAGAACTGCGGGAAATAATAGCATCAGAAACAAAAATGCTGGTTCTCGAACTATCTTTAATAATTCCATCTTCAATAAAACTCTTATTCTCTTAAAATTCAATTACATCCCCTCCATTATTCTTCTTCCTGTAATTTTCATAAATACTTCCTCCAAATTGTTAACTGAGTATTTTTCAATCAGTTCCTTTGGATTTCCGATTTCAATTAATTTTCCATAATCTATTATTGCTACTCTATCACAGAGTTTTTCAGCTTCTTCAATGTAATGTGTTGTTAGAAATATTGTTTTATTCGTTTTCTTTAGTGAACGTATGAATTCCCAAGTTGCTCTACGGACTCTAGGATCCATGCCAACAGTAGGTTCATCTAAAAAGGCTATTTTGGGGTCATGTATTAATGCTATTATCAGATTTAACTGTCTCAACATTCCACCACTATACCCTTTAGTTTTTCTCTTACTCGCATTAGACAAATTTAGAATATCTAATAATTTATTCGTTCTCTCCTTTATTTCAGCTTTATTCATTGAATGAAGACCACCAAAAAGTTCAATCATTTCTTTTCCTGTTAAAAATTTAAATATCGCAGGTTCTTGAGGGCAAACTCCAATCAATTGTTTAATATGATAGAGCCCGTCTTGCACATCATATCCGTTTATAATTGCAGTGCCACTTGTTGCTTTTAATAATCCAATCAAGATATTAATTGTCGTTGTTTTTCCTGCTCCATTTGGACCTAAAAAACCGAATATCTCGCCAGATTTTACTTTAAACGAGACGTCGTCAACCGCGATTACGTCATCATAGCCTTTCTTTGCGTTAAATACTTTCCTAAGGTTATCTACCTCAATGGAAAATTTACTATTTGGGTTTATAATATTTTCAGGTTTTTCATATTCTTTTGTTTTAATTTCTGACATTTTATTCACTTGCTTTGTTTTACATAATTTAACATTTAGATCAATATAAAACATTTTTAGTCCATTATTTGATATTGAAATATCATATACCGCTTATAAATTCGATGATACCTTATAATATTATAAATGAGTAAAAAGTAATGGCAAAATAGGTGTTTTTTAACCCAAGTGGGTTAAGAAAAGTATAATTATTACTATTCTATTTTGTACTATTTAAATCAATAATTAAATTACTAAGTAAAAAATATATAGAAAGACCTTATTCTACATTATCACCTTATTAGGTATGAAAACTGAGAATTTTTATTCCAAAAGTTATCTTTTTAGTTTAAGTTTTATATCTTTAACTCTATCCTCTAATTGTTTGTCAATCCATGTAGGATACATTTTTCCTTGAATAAGTATAGTTACTTCTACTGATTCATATCTTATATCGGAAAGAAATGAAGTTTCAATGTTTTGTAATTCCTTCATTGATTCAATCCAGATAGAAACAAGTTTAATATGAGGTAAATTGCTAAAGGACCACGTAAAAAGGATTTTTGAACCATAATGGTTTTTTAGATTATTAATGAATTCATTATCTTCTATAATCAATTCAGACTTTAAATTTAAGATAATTATTGAGATAATTTGACCAGAATTATCAGGATACCAGTCAATCTGGAATTGGACTAAGAAGTTGTTGATTAGGTTATCTAACCTCCTACTAACAGTTTTAGTGGAAATATCTAATTCATTAGCGATATCTGATATATTTTTTCTAGCATTATCCTTTAAAGAATCTATAATAAGATAATCCATATCTGAGAGCTTTTTAATGTTTTCTGAAGAAAATGATGGCATATTCCTATCAATACCAATAGTTAAATCGCTAATATCTCCATTTTTACGGATATATGAAATTAAATAATCCAATTCACTTGTATTTTGAATATAAGCGTAAATATAGAATAAGTTTCCACTTGCACGAGTTATATTGTAAATATTTTCATTATTGCCCAATTTTTTCATCAATTTTTTTTTATCTTGAATATTTGAGATACCATACATTAAAATATTAGAAATATTCGGAAAGTTTGCAAAACCAAGCCGAGCTTTAAAACCTTGAATAATATTAAGATTGACTAAAGATCTAATTCTCTTATGGATGGAATTAACGCTTATATGGAAAAATTCTGCTAAATTTTTATAAGGCATCCTTGAATTAGCCATTAGAAGCATGCAGATTGTGAAATCAATTTCATCCATATTATTATCTCATTTTTTAAATTTGAATAATTACGTTATATTATTATCAAACCTTATTATAATACTTTTAATAAAAATACGATTTCTCATACATATTAAATAAATTGTTTATGCTATGAATATTGTCTTCTTTATCTATTCTAAAACAGTAAACATTGATAATTATAATATTAAAGATATACCAGGAACCTCAGGAAGATTAGACGTAATTTCACGATGCATCTTAGCAGTATTGCTACGGAATAAATATTTTGAAAGATATATTCAGATATGGATATTTCTGGACCGTTATGGTACTTTTTTTTTAAATTCTAAGTTTTTTGATTTTGATTTTTTTCCTAAAAATGAAATCCTTTTCACAGATTATTTTGTTGATTTCCTTCAAAAACTTAAGAGTAATAATGATTTGAAGCTTAATCCGCTAAACACAATTAGAAATTCAACAATGAATTTTAAAGAAGCATTAAGATACTTTCAACAATTAAATTACAATATATACATTTTAGTTGAACAAGGCCAAGATTTTTTTGAGATATTAAGCAATCTAAAAGAAAAAAAAAGTATCCTCTTTATAATTGGGAGTCAAGAGGATGAATATATTTACTCAAAGGAATTATCTACACTAAAAATTCCGAATATAAGTATTGGAAATCAATCTTATCTAGCTTCTTCAGTTATAAGATTATTGAAATTACATTTACTAGCATTATAATAAATTTTTTATTATAATATAATTTTAAAAATAATAATCTAAATTATTAGATATTAGGTTTTATAACGGAATTGAATGAAATAGTTGATACAAAAAAGAGAAGGCAACAGAGGGAAATTTCAAGTAGGTTTATTGATCGCCCAGTAGAATTTTTAATTAAACATAATTTTACTCCTAATAAAATTTCTTATTTAGGATTTATATGTACGTTAGTTGTTTCATTATTAATTGCAATATGTGGCTTATATTTTTCAATATGGCTTTCATGGATAATTCCTTTCATCTTGGGGTTTGCAGGTGCTTTTGATTTATTTGATGGCGAAGTAGCAAGAAGAACAGGAAATGAAACGCAATCTGGTGCATTTCTTGATTCAAATTTGGATAGACTTTCAGATGCTATATTTATTTTGGGTTTAATATATGGAGGATTATTAAATTATTTATTAGGTTATATTATTCTGTTTCTAGTTATCATGATCTCTTATATTCGTTCTAGAGCTGAAAGTGAGGGTGTAAGTATGAAAGGCATTGGATTTATGGAACGAGCTGAACGGATTTTATTTTTGCTTTTTACTATTATAATAGAATTAATTATATATTTTTCAACAAGTATTTTATCAGGTGAACCGTTAACAATTCTTATTCCATTTGTTACGAGAATCCCAGTAACACCTGTTTTTCTTATAGCTATTTTAATTTACACTTGTACTTTAATCTATACTATTCTGCAAAGACTAAGTTATGCCTTTAAAGCTTTAAAAAGTCCTAATAGTAATAGAAAAGGTATAAGTTAGTTTGTAATTTAACCAAAATTAAATATTTGTCTTTATGATTCTTATACCTAAAGATAAATTTTTTAAGTTTTACACTATTCTATTAGTTAATACTGTAAAATGCAAATAAGATAAATTAAATATTAGCTGATTTTTATTCCAAAAAAAAGAAAAAGTGGTGGTAAAAGCGGTTCTAGTAAAGGACACTATGCTAGAGTTCAATGTAGCAAATGTGGAAGATTTGTACCAAGAAGTAAAGCAAAAGCTGTAACAAGAAAGGTTTCTCTTGTGGATGGGCGAATGTATACTGAACTAAAAAAAACAGGTACAATTATTCAAGCTCCAAGCAAAACTAAATATTACTGTATTTCATGCGCGGTACATAGTCATCAAATTAGTCAACGTGATAAGAGTTTAAGAAGAGAATAAGGAATTATTTATTTAATTTTTGTTTGAATATAGGTTATCAAAAAACTCTTTATTTTTAAGAATAACCCTATGACTACGTTTTCTATCATTTTTTATAATTTTTTTAAAGAAAATTTTATCCTTTCCTAAATAGTTATCGCGTAATTCAGCTAATTTGACTAAATTGAAGTTTGTGTTATTAATATTATTATAATCTCTTAAATTAAATGAGTCAAAAATATAGTAAGTACCAATTGAATTGCCTCTAGTGCGTTTTTTACACTTAAGAATCTATTTTTACAATAATTTATAAATCTTTTAGAAATTACTAATGGTTGTATATAATTTGTATTATTTACTTCTGAATCGAAAAAATAATAATTGAATTTTTGTTCAGAAAGTCCATTTTTTAAATGGTTCCCCTTCTTTATTTCCGCAGTTAATAAAAGGAATAAAAGTAAAAATCTATAGAATTGAATAATGCTTTTGCAGTAATATCTTTTGAAATATTGAAAATTTATCTTATTTATAATGATTGTTATTATCGGATAGTATAGATTTTTAAAGTAAGTAAAATCTTAAATATAGCACTGTGATTTCTTTATAACAATCGTTTATTCATATGGTATTAAATATACATATTTCGAAAGATCAAATTTTTCTATCTTAATTTCTTCGTAAGAAATTCTTTTTAAGAGACTTATTAAGGGTAATTTTAAGACCGTGTTAGAATCTTCAAAATAAATATTATCATAAAAGATTTGCTCAACCTTATTATAATCTATATGCTTTCTTTTACCAAAATCTAGTTCTTTTTCTTTAAAAAACATTTTTAATGGTACTTTGTAGTATATATATGGATTATCCCTACATTTTAGTATATTCAATATAAAAAAAGTTATATTTAAAGTTAAGTAGAGTGATGAGTGCAGAAAATTTGTAAGAACAAATTTGTTGGTTTAGAATCGTGAATTTTAATGATTGTTTTAAAATAGAGAATTTAATAAAGATAAAAACTGTGTAAAAGAATTAAAACAGGTTAAGATCATCCAAATTTATCTTTTTGACTAAAATAAGAAGAAATAAGTAAGTTAACAACAATCTTGAAATTTGAGAAGAGAGAGATTTATTTGTTTGATAATTATTCCCGACAAATATGACTAAATTTAAATATTAATTCTATTATTCTATTATCATTCTTATTTCTTAGTTAAGGGTGCAAATGTTGAGTTCATTTATAAAGAGGATTTTAAATTTTTTTTTTTTAATTCATAAAAAAGATTCTGAGGAAATGAGAAAAAAAAAAGTTCTCAATATTTTACTTCTCGGAATACAATCTACAAATTGTTGGATTATTTTTATATATTTTAGTTTCTTCATCATTGGATCTCCTATTGGAGGAATTAAAGAAACAATTTTGATATTAGGTTTATCCATCTTTGCTTTTTTCGGAGGTATTGTGATTTTCTTGGTAAATAACTATTTTTCTAATAAATTAGCTATTAGCGCTTTTCTAGTACTAGTAACAATACTTATATTTCTTTCAGACACACCCTATGAACTTGTCTTAGGTAGATCTCTTCTTCTGCTTGTGTTACCTATCATTATGGCTGGATTTTTAATAACCCCATATATGAGTTTTATTATGACATTTTTGATTATTTTTGTCAATATACTTATTTGTTTTATCAATGGATTCTTTCCTAATTTTATTGGATTAAACATTTATGTACTTATTGCATTCATAACATGGTTTTCTGTATTTAATTTCGAGAAATCTATTGAAAAATATCAAGAAGCGTATAATAGAGAAAGTTTTTATAAGGATCTTTTCGTTCATGATACTAACAATATTCTTCAAAATATATTAATGGGTTTAGAATTATTTGAACAAGACTTAAAAATTTCCAGAGATTCAACTGAAGATGAATCATTAAACTTGATTAAAGAACAAATTGACAGGGGAACACACTTTATTAGGAATGTTAGAAAATTTAGCTTAATTTTCGAATCTGAAACATTTTTAGAAAAACTAGATTTTAAAGTATTTTTAGAAGAAGCCATTAAAAAGCTTAAAAAAAAGACCGAAAAAAGAGAAGTAAAAATTCTAATTGAAACCAAGCTACAAAATTTTACTGTAATGGCAAATAAATTCTTACTTGATGTATTTGAAAATATTCTCTTTAATTCTGTTATTCACAATGATAGTTTAATTGTTGAGATATTAATTAAGATCTCTCACATTCAAGAAGAAGGAAAACAATTTTTAAAGACCGAGTTTATTGATAATGGAGTAGGCATTCCAGATTCAAGAAAACAAAGTCTATTTACCAGGGATTTTGGGATGAATAAAAGTCTTAATGGATTAGGATTGGGATTATCGCTTGTTAAAAGCATTTTAGATATGTATAATGCTAAAATCGGAGTTAAAAACAAAATTCCAGAGGATTTTACCAAAGGAAGTAATTTTATTCTTAAATTTCCGGAGGTAGAATGAAAATGTCATCAATCTTTATAGCAGAAGATGATAACCAATTAAGAAGATTTTACAAAATGGCTTTAGAAAGTAAAGGTTATACGATATTAGGCCTAACAGGTGATGGAGAAGAAGCCATTTCATTATTCAAGAATTTAAATAAAAAACCAGATATTATAATTTTGGATTATCGAATACCAAATAAAAATGGTATTCAAATCCTTGAAGAAATCTTAAAGATTGAAAATACTGCAAAAATAATATTTGCTACTGCAGATAATAAAATTAAGATTGAAGCTTTGTCCAAAGGAGCAAAATTTTTTTTAGAAAAACCATTTTCTTTAGAAAAATTATATAAAACTGTTTTAAAATTATTGAATAGAAAGGACATTAAAAATAATAGTATTTTAAGTTAGAATTTGTAGATGTAAAACTCATTTCAAAAATAAAGTGTTCTTATTGTAATGTACCTTTTTGGAATAAAAAAGATTTAAATATAAGTTTTTTTATAGAAATTTCAATCTTTTTAGTATTGTAATCCAAATTTTACCCTAAAATATAATTAACTTTTTATAAGAAAAATAAAAAAATTCAATAAAAACGATTAACATCATAATTGGTGACAAACAATAGAGAAAAAAGGTGTATTAGATACATATGGAGATATCTTAATTCATGATTTTGGGACTATTCTTCATATTATTCAGTCTTCTCTCCAACTTTGCTCGTTTTCTTTAACCAAACCTGAACAAATGAGGATATATATGAATATTATAAATAAACAGGTGATGAGGGGAATTCAAATTATTTCAAATGTGAAAAAAGTTACTAATTTTAATAATTCTAAGAATTCTCTTCAACCTATTGATGTTCTTCATATATTAAAATCATCCATAGAATATATTGAATCATCATTTCAAGAAAATAATGTAAAAATTAATTTTAACTATTCATGCATACAAAAATCATATTTTAATGGATTATATGTTCAAGGAGATAAATTATTACAGAATGTATTTGAGAATATTTTATTTAATGCAATATATCACAATGACAACTCAAATATTCAAATATTAGTTAAAGTTTCAAAAATAATTTTGAATAATGATTTTTTTGTTAAAATCGAATTTATTGATAACGGAGTTGGTATTACTAATGCTAGGAAAAAATATATTTTTCAAAAAGGTTATGAAATCCAAGAATGCTTGAATGGAATGGGTTTTGGATTAACTCTTGTTAAAAAATTAATAGAGAAATATAATGGTTATATCTGGGTGGAAGATAAAGTGAAAGGGGATTATAAAAAGGGTAGTAATTTCATAATTTTGATTCCTGAGATAAACGAAAAACCTTACGTTCTTACTTAAGGAAAATGTCATAATTCAAAATATTAAACAATAGTATGGAAAGAAAACTCCAGTTTGATTATTCAAGTCTAATTAGATCTTTCTTAATAATTACAAAACTAAGAAACTTTAAATTATTTAATGAAATATAATAGCAGTAAATATTTAAAAAATTATAAAGAAATATCTGATTACAGAACAAATAAAAAAAGCTAAAAGTTTTAAAGTGTAGTACTAATTAATCTAAGAGAGTATTGCATAAGATGATCAGTTGAATAACAAATTTTTTACGATTTCTCTAAATTTTTTAGTGTTTATTGGCTTTGAGAAATATAAACTAAAACCAGCTTCCTTAAAATAAATCTCTCTATCAACTTCCTTCTCAATAGGGGTTGAAGAAACCGCAATTATCGGAATATCTTTGAATTTTTCCATTGTTCTTAACTCTTTACATATCTCAACACCAGTTGTATTTGCCAGTTTATAGTCTAGAATAATCAGATCTGGATTACTCACTTTTAAGCTCTCTAAACCTTTTATCCCATCTCTCTCCGTAATGATTTCTAAATTAGGGATACCATTAAAAATCGCTTTAAATAACTTTAAATTTCTCTCATAATCATCAATAATAAATACTTTTTTAACCAAATCTTTACCCTTCTTTTAAATCTTTAGGAATTGTAAATGAAAATGTGGACCCTTTTCCTAATTCGCTTGTAAAGCTGATAGTTCCACCATGAAGTTCAACTAATCTTTTTGTAACAGAAAGGCCGAGTCCAGTTCCTTCTGTTGAATTTACATGGGGATCGTCAATTCTTTTAAAATCTATAAAAATAAAACCAAAATTTTCCTTAGCTATACCAATACCTGTATCAATCACGTTAAATGTCCATAACTTCTCATCTTCAGAAATTTTCAAAGTGATAGTGCCTTTTAAT
>JAHPZJ010000011.1 GCA_019058245.1 Promethearchaeota archaeon
TTTATTGAAATAAATAAATCAATTGTTGTTTTTATGAAGTAGGATTATAGTTATTAAATTTGATAATTTTGAGAAATTTGTTGTTTCTAGTTTATCTTTATTAGGATCCCACCCAAATAAAACTTTAGCAGCCTTACTAAATTTCGATACATACCATTTCATAATTGAAATCTTTTGTTTCAAATCTGAGACAAATTCTAATCGCGGCTTAAAACGATGAAATCCGTGCATTACTGATGCATTGTCAGGATTTGCCCTTAAATTTTTTATCCATGTTGCATCCTCTCCTCTTGCAGCAAAAATAGTGATAGTTCCTTCGTATCGTCTATATTCTAATGGAGTTCTTCTTGTTTTTCCTGTTTTCCATCCTTTTGTTTTTAAAATCAGAATAATTCTTCCGAATCCTAATAAAGGTAATAATTTAGCTCTATACAATGGGACTACTAAATATTTATTTAGGTTTTTCCATCTTTTTAAAGTCTTTTTTTTAGAAATTTCATTTTGATAATGAAAGTTAAACATTACCGATTCAGGACGGGGCAATTCTTCATTATTCTTTTCAATTTCATTTGATTTAGACATTATCATCATAAATAAAATTTTAATACTTATAAATTTTAAACACCATTTTTTACCATTTTTTAAGCAAAAAGCCATGTCCTTTAGGACATGGATGAATGCCTCTAAAAATCTCTAAACCTATGTAGTTCTATCTTTTTTATATTATCCAAGTAATAAATTCAAAATGGAATATCACCAAAATCCTCATAGAGTCTATTCTATTTTCTACCACTTAATCTTTATAGTGAAATACCGTCAACCTGTTTTTTTAGGCGATATCGGCATAATTGAAGCTGTAAAGACGAAGATTATTCAATTATCAGAGAATTTTGAAGTAAAGGTAGTAGAAATTGAATGTGGTATTGATCACGTTCATTTGTTAAATTCTGCGATACCTATGTTAGATATTCCTAAATATATTAATACAATCAAGGGACATTCTTTTCATTTTCTCAAGAAGCACTATAAAACCTTCTTACAAGATAAATTATGGGGGGCTCATTTTTGGAGTCCCAGTTATTTTATTGCTTCTATTGGAAATGTATCAATTGATATTCTTAAGCAATACGTTGAGAAACAACGGGGGATGGGTGCTCTTGAACACTAACAAAGCAATTAAGATTCGGATATACCCTAATGTTCTTGAACGAGAATTTTTAAACAAGACATTTGGTTGTTGTCGTCTTTTATGGAATCAGATGCTTGCTGAGCGTAATGAAGTGTATCAACAACTTAAAGAGAATTCTGAAGCTTTAAGAGCTCATAAGTATAAAACCGAAAAGGAATATAAACAAGATTTTAAGTTCATGATAGAAGTAGATAGTAAAGCCTTACAATCTACTACTCGGCATCTATTGGAAGCGTTTCAAAAGTTTTTTAAGGGTTTAAAGCAGGCTCGAAAAGTAGGATATCCGAACTTTAAATCAAAGAAACATGAGCAGGCCTATACTACTTATAACATCAACAACAATATTAAGATTGATTTTACGAAAAAACGAATTAAGCTCCCAAAAATTAAGACATGGATTAAGTATAAAGATGATAGGGATTTTGTAGAGCCTATTCGACATGTGACCGTCTCGAAAACCAAAAGCGGAAAGTATTACATATCCATTCTAATTGATGAGGAGCTTGGTATTACCCCCTTAGAAGTGATTCATTGTGATGTTATTGCCGCCTTTGACATGTCAGCATCGGAATTCTTAGTGGGGGAAGGGGAGTCTTATTCTAATCCTCGGTTTTATCGCTCTTCAGAGCCAAAGCTTAAAAAGTTACATCGACAAGTTTCTCGTAAGAAAAAAGGTTCGCAAAATCGCTGGAAAGCAAGGTTAAAATTAGCTCGTTTGTACGAGAAAATAGCTAATCAAAAGCGCGATTGGACTCATAAGACCGCACTTAAACTTGCAAATACATATGATGCCATAATTCTAGAAGATCTAAATGTAAAAGGCATGCAACAATTCAATAGCGGGCTTGCTAAATCTGTAAGCTTGGACTTTTCATGGCATCAGTTTAAAAATATTTTAAAATACAAGCTCGAATGGCGTGGCAAGCACTATCAAGAAGTAGACCGCTTTTTCCCTTCGAGTAAGCTCTGCTCTGTTTGTGGATATAAAAATGAGAATTTAACCTTAGCTTCACGTGAATGGACTTGTACTGAATGTGACATGCATCATCATCGAGATAAAAATGCCTCAACTAATATTAAAATAGAAGGTATACATCTTTTAGAAGAAAAAGGGATCAAAGTCATTAGTTGACCTACTGTTGGGATGACGGGAAGTTACGCTTGTGGAGATCGTGTAAGACGCCGTTTAGGTGCTGTGGTCGAGGAAGCAAGAATCCAGCTCCTTTAGGGGCTGGTAATTCAATTAAATTTTATACTAAAAGATGAGAATTCAAAAACCTATTAAATCAATAATTTATATTTTAAAGCAATACATTTTTATTGTTTTAAAATGAGGATTATACTATATCATGACAAATTTGGATGAAATTGAAAAAAAATATAGTGAAAAGGAAATAGAAATTCAAAAAGAAATCTCTAGAGACTTCGATTCTGTACTCAATGAGATCCACTCTAAGTATGAAAAAGATTATCGCGATATGGGCACAGTTAAAAAAGAAAAAGAACATTTAAAAGAAAGAATCTCTGAATTTAAACTAATTTTAAAACTATTTAATAAAGAAATTAAAATTTTAACTCGCAATAAAAAAAAGGCGTTAAAGGAAAGATTAAAAGAATTGAATAGAAAAAAAGAAGAAGAAATCAATAATCTTGAAGAACCTATTTCATAATTATTTCAACAGTTCCAGATTTGATAGCTAGCTTTTCTTTTTTAATTTTTTTATTTAAAATATTTCATTGTAATTTTACCTACAATGATGTTAATAATTTAAATAAATGCTTCTATGAACTAATTATAATATTTCAAGACATTTTGCCAAACATCTTTTTACGCATGCATTACAGTTTATACAATTCTGGGGATTATATAGATCTATTTTTTTATCATTTTCATTGAATCTATAAAGATTTCTAGGGCACACTTCAATACAAACCTTACAACCAATACATTTTTCACGCTCTAATTTAATTGTCCCATAAGGTTGTAATTTCATTGACATCCCTAAAAATTTCATTTCTTTATCTCCTTTTTTCCAAGTTTTTTCACCTAATTCACTCTTATAAATTGGCGTCAAACCGTTAAAATCCTCGATTAAGATTAAAGCAAATATTAAAGAAGAAATTATATTCCAAACTAAGTAAAAAACCTTAGGAAATACAAAAATATAGAATAATACGATAATAATCAAGATTATTCCCTCAAAGATCAATGTTTTTAGTCTTCCTGTCTTGGTTTTAATGCTTGGTAAAATAATAAGAGCACCATAAATTACTATGATTAATATTACAATAGAATCGAGAAAAAGAAATACGTCTAGAGCACGAAAAAATATAGATGCTATCCAAAAACCTATATTAAATAAGAGGAAAAGTGTAAAGAAATACATGTTTGCTATTTCTAATCTCTTTGAGAAGGAAAATTTTACTTCACGCATATTTTTTGTTTTAATAAAATTGTTTTTCACATAATGTTGAATATCCTTGGCATAAACAGGACCAAAGTTTACATCCCATCCTAATTTCTTTTTGATAACTAAGGGATCAATTCCCGGAGCACTTAATTGGGGAAGAATCAACATCCTGTGATCAACTAACTCATTTATTCCACTGATTTTAATTATAGAAATTACAGAATCTGTCGTAAAATCATCCCCGCAAGCTCCACACCAAACATTTATACCTTTTGAAGGAGCAATGAGTAAATAGCAGTCAAGACCCTTTAATGCTTTTAGAACTCTTTTTACAGTTATACTGAAGTTACATGTCAAAAATACAGGGCTTTTTTTATCTGGATTTCCAATCTTAATAAGATCTGGTTCTATAGGAAATCCCACCCATCGAAAAAAATATCCTCCAAATAAATTTAATGCTTTTTTTATCGTCAATTTTAGTTTCAATCCTTTTTTTTAGTTCTAAATAATTTTAATGTATCTAATAGGTATAATTTTTCTTCGATAATTTTAAAATTATGAGCTTCCAATCTTTTTTCAATATCCTTTAATCTCTTTGTTGTTAACTGAGATTTTAAAAATGTAATTAGCACAAGTGGTATTCTAATGATAAAATAAACAATTTTTTTCCATAGTTTTTTGGGTTTTACTTCATCTACAAGTATAAATTCGCCATCTTCTTTTAGAATCCGATATATTTGGCTTAAAGCATAATCTTGTTCTTTTTGGTATAACTCACTAAATGATAACATTGCTGTTATTTTATCAAAAGATTTTTCAGAAAATGTCTCATCTAAATCTAATTCAATAATAGGCATTTTGATAATTTGAATACCTTCAGTTAAGCCTTCTTGTTCAATATTTTTCTTTGCAACTTCAAGCATTTTTTCTGAATAGTCAATGCCAGTAACATTTACTCCTTTTTTTGCACATAGAATAGCGAACGTTCCCGTCCCCATACCGATATCTAAAAGGTTCTCATTCTTATAAACTAAATTATCTACAATATACGTTTTAATTTTTGGTAAACGTCCTAATGTTATATTCTTTATTCCCTTATCATATTTTTCTGCTTTAGTTTCCAATGCTTTCATATAAACATAAGACATTTTTTACGAATACCACTTATAAAAAATTATTAATTAAGAAAGTATATGTTACTTAAGATTTAACTCTCAAGTATAATTAAAGATTTTATAGATCTTTTAACTTTTGTTGTTCTTGCTGTATCTTTTTTTCTATTTTTCTCTTTTGTTTTTCAAACTTTTTTTGCTTTTTTGCTTCCTGTTTCGATTTTTTTTCTTTTTGTTTCCTTTCTTGTTTCAACTTTTCAAGTTCTTGTTTTTGCTTTTCAATAGCCTCAATTACTTCTTTTTCTTTCTCTAAACGTTCCATTTCTTTTCTGATCTTTTCTTGTTTTTCACTTTCAATTTTTTGCAAGCGTGCCTTTTCTTTTCTAATCTCCTCTTGTTTTTCTCTTTCTATTTTTTCTACGCGTTCTCTTTCTAATTGTTCTTGCTTTACTCTTTCATTTTCTTTTCGAATTCTTTCTAGACGTTCTCTTTCTTGTCTTTCCTTCTCTTGTCTTTCTCTTTCTTTTCGCTCCTTTTCTAATCTTGCTAGTCTTTCTTTTTCTAAACGAATTCTCTCTAGTCTCTCTTTTTCCTTTCTTTCAATTTCTTCGATTTCAAAAAGCCAACTATCTACTTTTTGAATTAATTCTTGTTTTTCTTTTAAAGGCAATCCAAAGGTTGGTTCTTTTTTTATGTAAATATTAGCATATTTACTCATCTCCCATATTTTTGTCTGATGTGTTTTGGTAGAACTCACACCAATTTGTCTCATAATTTCCCTAGCAATTTCAAATGCTTGTCCGATCAATCTCATTTCGTAATTTTCTTCAATTACTTTTTTTAAATATAAAAGAATTTGTTTAGTATCAGCGTTAGGTGGATTAGGTAATTGCTTAAATTCAACTTTTTCAGATTTTAATGTTTCTAATTCAAATTTTTCTTGTTTGTAGTCTTTTACTTCAGCTCCTCCAATATCAGAATTTTGAATGTTATTTTGTAGGTGAATGGGTTGTTCTACTATTTTAGGTAAAACTGATTGTTCTTTTTTTGCTTTTCTCTTGAATTGTATTGGCCAACTGATAAATGAATATAGGCGATCTTCTGCAGATGCAAAAATCGAATGTTTAGAAGTCTTACCAGTAGTCAAATCTCTTTGTTCTGAAGAAACTTGTAGTATACCAGAATTTAACATTGTTGCTGCTTTTTCAAATATAGAAAATAAATTCATCTGATCAAACTCAAGATTAGAATAAATATTTTTCAAAGAGTCTATTTTGCTTTCTATTATGCTAAGATTTTCAACAGAGATAGTTTCTTGCAAATGTTGATCTGCTGCAGAGATTATCCCATCTAATCCTGCTGTTGAATTTAGGTAAGAAGATTCGAATTTTTCTTTCATTTTATTAGAAACTAAAATCTGATTATAGAAATCCCAATGTGTACTCAATATCATATGTCCATCTTCAGCAATATTATAAGAATCGTGTTTACGAAGACTTTCCATTAAATCCAAGAATATATCTTTATTAGGTATGAAAACATTTCTCATTATAGCACCCTTTATGAAGGTTATATGTTCTTCTGTTTTATAAGACAAATCGATGGGGATTTTAATCACTTTTTCTGCTATGACAACATCTCGATCTTCTTCTAAGGTGACATTTTGTGAAGTAGCCATGTGATCATAAACAAAATCTGTTAGTACTAACCCGGTTAGAACTCTTTTATCGGTAATATATTTACTTGACTCTAATTCGAATTTGAGGTAATAATATCCTAAACCAAAAAGGTAATGAAGTGTTCCTTTTGCGGTCTCAATTGAATAATCATAACCGCTTAAAAATATAACGGGATCTGAGATTATTTTTGATACGGGGTGATGAACGTAGGTTCCTAATGTAGGATAACCTAATAAATCACTCCAACTTGGGATCATAAAAAGAGAGTTATTGGGAAATAGTTTATTCTCTATTTTTTGTTTTTCAATTCTTTCTTTTTCTAACCTTTCCCTTTCCAATCTTTCTTTTTCTAGTTGTTCCGGGTTTTCATTTTCCATTCCCATAATATTAACCTAAATCTCTTTTTTTTTTAAAAAAAAATCTTTATTTTATATATGTTCTAGCAAATAATTTATGATTTTTTCATCTCAAGATAAATATTAATTACTTTTAAAAAAAATATGGACGTATTAAATTATTTCATTTATAAAATATTTTTAATCCAGAAGGTAATATTATTAAAGATATGATTATGCAAACTTGAAAAGCTGAAATTTTTTTTTATATTTAATTTGAAGAAAAGATCATATTAGATTTTAACAATATAAAAAATAAAAAAAATTTGAAAAAAGATAGGATTTACTTTTTTCGATATTTTAATTTGAGTAATATAATTAGAGTGGCAGAGAACAAACATAGAATAATTATCATATTATATCCTGGAATTGAATTAGTATCTTGGTTATTATCAGAATCATCATTATCAACAGAATTTTGATTATCGAAAGATGGAAAAGATGGATTTTTAATCAAAACAAGATCTGAGCTACGATTTAAATTAAAGCTTGAGGAATCGCCTGCTATATAGATATCATCTGTTGCTCTATTAATAGTAATAGCGTGTCCAGCTTCAATATCCCCTCCACCCCAAAGAGTTTCAGAAAGTAGGATACCATAACTGTTAAATTTACCAATATAAATATTTTCTAAACCCCAACCATCAATAGTACCCTCTCCAACAAAATATATGTTATCTTCTGAATCTACATCAACTCCTGTTCCATAATCCATATTTTCACGCCCCCAAATTTTACTCCATAATGTACTTCCATTTATATCAAACTTTATAAGGACAAAATTAATGTTATATACTCCAGCTCCAGCCATTAGATCATTTGGATAGTAGGTCCATCCTGCGACATAGATATTATTCATTGAATCGACAGCACAGTCATATCCTCTATCTATTGTGGAACTTCCCCATGTTGTATTCCAAATAAGACTTCCAGTAGGAGAATAGTATAAAACAAACACATCTGTACTACCAGCGCCATAACTACTAGTTTGTCCACTTATTACGATATTCCCGGTTGAAGTTTTTTCAATACCAGAGGCGGTCTCACTGTTTAAACCTCCCCAATTCAAAGCAAATTGTAAATCACCAGAACTATTGTATTTTAAATATAAAGAATTTCTCCCATGGGTTGCATTATCACAAAATCCTGCGACATAAACATTAAAATTAGAATCCACTAGTACGTCACTCGCACTGTCATAACCAGATGTTCCCCAAGTCCTATTCCACAGTAATGTCCCATCCTCATTATATTTAGCAATAAAACAATCACCATTAATTAAATCAGTTCCGAAACTTTTAGTAAATCCAACTAAGTATACATTATTTTCTGAGTCAGTACATCCTCCATTTCCATGATCCATACTTGATCCTCCCCACTGCCTTTCCCATATAAGAGTACCATTAACATTATATTTTAATAAGGTTGCATTAGTAGCCCCATTATCTGACATTATTGTACCAATTAAATAAGAATTATTGCTGATATCGACAGCACAATCCCATGCTTCATCTGTTTCATTTCCACCGTATGTAACATACCAGTCAACTGTTGAAAGTTCTGTGATATTAAACGCCTGCGATTTTGGAAGTAAAAAAAGAAAAGACACCAAAAATAAAATTGATATTAATGCTATATTAATACTTTTAAGATTATTTACCTTAGTTTTCATTTAAATACCTCAAGAAAACTTAATTAAAATTATGAGAAAGAATGATTTATACCTTAAAAATAAGTGATATTAGGATAAATGGGTAGGAGTTAAAAATATCAACTATTTCTTCAATGTAACAGCCTTAAAAAGAAAACGCTAAATTTTTTTTATTATTCCTAAAATTAAAAATTGATTATGTGTTTTAATTTTAGAAAGATAATTACGACAGAATTATGAAGATATTATATGTAACTGATATACATGGAATTGAATGGAAATATAATAAGATTTTCGAGATAGCCACTTCATTAAAACCAGACATAGTAATAAATAGTGGCGATATGCTCCCCTTTAAAGGAAATTTATTGCATCAGGATAATTTTATAACTGGTTTTTTAGATGAATATTTTTCAAGATTTGAATCAATGGAGATATATTATTTCAGTATGTTAGGAAATGATGATTTAATTATATTTGATGAGATATTTCAAAATACTTGTGATAAATATTCTTTTGTAGTAAATATAGCTCAAAAGAGGTTCCAGATTGATGGGAGTAAATATGAGTTTATAGGGATGAATTGGGTTTCAGATTTGCCTTTTGGATTAAAAGACAGAGCACGTAAAGATACACTGGATTTTGAACATCCAAAACAGATAGGAAAACAATATCTTTCCAATCCAAATGGTTTCAAAAGAGTGGAAGATTGGATTTCATATGCAGGAATCCTTCCTACAATCGAAGATGAACTCAGAAATTTGAAAAAGCCTTCTAATATGAATAATACTGTCTATATCTTCCATAATCCCCCTGCTAATGTGGATCTTGATGTAACTTATGATGGTAAAAAAGTCGGTTCAAAAGCAGAATTTATATTTTTAAAAGAAAATCAACCAAAACTCTCACTTCATGGGCATATCCATGAATCTCCTGATGTTTCAGGAAAATGGTATTCTCAAATAGGTAATACGATATGTGTGCAACCAGGACAATCTGGACAAGACGAGGATTCTTTAGTCTATGTTTTAATCGACTTAGAAACTATTAATTTAGAACGGAAAATAATTAAAAAAGAAAATTGATTATCAGTTCAAATGAAATTAAGTATTAGAACATCCTAATATCTTTAATATAATTTTTATAAGTTATCAAAGGATTGATTGCAATTTCTTTTAAATGAAATAAATATGAAAAAATAAATTTATTTTGTATGAGTTTACTTTCGGTAAGTCCCATAAGTTTTGCAGGTGTCTATCATGGTTTTAACATTCTCCAGTTTGGCGTCATCAGGGATTTCAGAACCTACGAATAATCCACCACCCTCAGCACATTTATCAATTATTTCTTTAGTCTGTTTCTCAACCATAGTTGGAGTTCCTATTGTGAATAAGGAAGGTTTTAAATTTCCTTGGATACACATATGATCACCGAGTATTTCTTTTGCCTTGAATATATCAGTTCGTTCATCCATATGCATATAAATCTTTCCTTTAGGTAGTTCTCTCAAATAATGTAATCGATCTGTCCAACTAGTATCCATATGAAGCTGTACAATGAAGCCATCGTTTACATACTTTGAAACCATTTTTTTAAAATATGGCCAAAATAGTTCTTCGAAATGTTTGATTGAAATGAAATCTGCACTTGCTCTCACAGCTCCAACTAAAATTGTTTTTCCTTGACTCATGGAAACACCATACTCTCCCATTAAAATTAAATTATCTATCAGAAATTCACTTACTTCTTTAATTTTGTCAGGGTATCGGTATACATCTTTCATAAAGTTAGTTGATCCTCGAAAAACTGAAAGTAAATCAAATGGGGGAGTTGCAGCTCCATCACTAAAAGTTGGAACTTTAAAATGTGTCCACCATCTTATGGTATTTTCAGCTACTTTTGCTCCAATTTTACTTAATCTTTGCATATCTTTCATTCCTGCCCTTCTGAAATTTGCAAGCCATAATAATCCATCTTCAATTATTTTATCATAGTCTTTTTCAGTGATAAAAGGATCGCTAAGACTTTGTTCGACAAGTTGAGGTGATGCATTTACATCTAACATACGACCAGGTAATCTCCAATCAAGATAGTAAACAGAAAAGAAGTCTGGAAAGGGATTTATATATTGCATATACATTCCTCCTCCAGCAATTGCAATATCATAACCTCCTAATTTATGATAAATCCATTCAGTTGCTTGTTGAGATTTTTCAGGATCTTCAATCATTTCTTGTGCTGTTATATTATAGTATTTTGTAGGGAGGAAGTCTATTAAAGGCCAAACAGGGACTCTATCAGGCTCCTTTAATTCCATCGCAGTTAATACTCTCTCAACCGAGGTCATAGATTCTTCCTTAATAGGTTCAAACTCCATTCTTATCTCACCTCTAACCATGATTTTACAATCTTTAGACCTTCAAAGGCATTATCAGTAAAAGCATCAGCACCAGCTTCTTTCATCCACATCTCATCAGCAGGTAAACCACCAATAATTATTTTCAATGTATCTCTTAATCCAGCAGCAATTAATGCTTCGGTGGTTTGTTTCATCGCTTCAAGTGCAATGGTTAACAATCCAGAGTAACCAACAACATTAGCATTTGTCTCTTTTACTTTACTGACAAATACTTCAGGGGAAATATCAACTCCTAAATCATATACTTCAAATCCAGCTGATTTTAAAAGAGTTACAAAAATATTTTTACCAATATCATGAACATCACCTTTAACTGTACCTACAACTATAACTCCTTTAGTTTTTTCTTTAACAATATCAACTTTTAGTGCGGGTTCAATTATTTTTGCAGACTGTTGAAAAATTTCTCCAGCCATAACTAATTCTGAAAGGAAATATTCTTTTTCATTAAATTTTTCACCAACGATTTCTACAGCTTTACGTAGTATATCAATAATTTCTTGTGCATCATTTTTTTCTTCTAATAATTGTTTAACTAACTTGTAAACTTTTTCTTCTTCTAATTCTACAATACTTTCCATCAATTCTTCCTTTTTACTCATTATTTCTTCTTACCTCCAATTTTCTTTTTCATAAAAGCAAATATGAGACGATGCATCGAAAATTTTTTGCCATTTTTTCCCCAAAGAACACGCCCAATAGCTTTATAAATTTCATCTTTATCAGCATATTTAGGTTTCTTAGAAAATTCTTCCAATATCCACACCTTCAATAATATTTTCTAATATTATTTTAATCATTAATTTTTATAAAAAACTATAATATGAATATTGAATCTTATAATATTTAAAGATTCAATAATCTGAGAATTTGAACTTATTTAATTATAAATATTGTAATTTAAAAAAGGAAATTAAATACTTAATTCTGCACCACAAAATCTACAATGGTTAGAGCTTTTACTATTTATTTTCTTGCATGTTGGACATATTTTTCCTGATTCATATCTTTTACCCAAAAGAAGAGATTCACCACAATGTTCGCAATAATTCCCCCCCAGTGGAGTAGGTGCTTTACAGTGAGGGCAGTTTATTAGGTGATCTAAGACGACATCTGTATCTAGTTTATATTTCTTTCGATATAAGGCCATAAAGAACCCAATGACCGATAGAATTCCAATTAGGAAGGGTAATAACAAGAGTATTCCTTGTCCCGCATACACGCTTAAATCACTGGCAAATATAATAGTAAAGGTAATTATTGTCAAAAAGAGCAAACCTTTTCTTCCCACTTTCCCAGTGAGGTTAGATATTGAGCTTTCCTTTCGCTCCAATAGTGTTAAAGGATTTTCGTTGAAATTTTCACCCGTAATTAGATCCTTTTTTACTCGTTTTGCAGATTTGTAGGTAGAGAAGGTAAGTACGATTATAGAAGTGAAAAAGGCTGCTAAGACTGTAAATAATGCACGAGGTACGCTAAATACCCCAATATTATAAGATTGTTCGTTGAGTCGAACTCTCCACCATGCAAAAGTATTTCCTACAAAAAATATTGATAAAATCCCCATAAGTATCAATATAGCTGAGATCACCAGCCAAATTTTTACATCAAACACAGAAGCATCTTCTTTATTAAGAATTAATTTTTCAACAAGATAGTTTGAAGAAAATCCCCATAAAATTATAGAACATAAAAATTCAGTTACAAATAAAAGCATACTGAGAGTAGCGAGATTCAAGAGGAGGAGGGAAACCAATCCCATGGTAAAAAGAGCTCCAATTAACAATAAATTCAATTCTAAAATTAAAGAATACTTTTTTAAAGCGATAGTTTCAACCCCTTTCTGTTCCCTAATTGTAACAGTGGTTAATTTGTCATCGTCAACATTTTTATCATTTAAGGATTCTTCAGTCATCACATTAGAAAGACTTTCCCGCAATTTCTTTTGGTATTTTTTTCTTTTAAATAATGTTGAATATACTATCCCCGAAACAATCCCTACGATTAAGGAAACCAACACCAAGATTGTTTGCTCAATGATACTCATCTCCCATGATGGTAACGCAGGAATCAATGAGATGGTACGAGCTTGTCCTAGTGAAATGTTATTTCCATAAATATCTACTGCAAATACTTCATATGTAAGTTGGGTTACATCTGAAGAAAAGGAGGTAAATATGAATTTATATAAGTTACCAGAACCAGTTAAATTATCTAAGATTACTCCATTTCCATCATCGAATTCATATTCTATGTAGATATAACTGATGTATTGATTATATTGGGATACTAAAATACTGACTTCAAAAGAAGATTCTATATCTAAATCCAGAACTAATGGAGGCTCTTGTTCTTCTTCAAGAATTATAGTTGGACGTGAGAGAGATAGTTCTTCTATAGTAAAATTCTCTCCTTCATCACTTTGGAACATCAATCGATAATTAGCATTTATGTGCACAAGATCATGTGTAATAGGTATACTAAAAGAAGTATTTAGAGCATCCATCGCATTGATTGGAATATCAGGCTGCAAAATACCATCAAAAGTTCGACTTAACCAAACTAATTTGATGTGAGATGTACCAGATGTGAAGATATAAGTCCATGTCCAATCATCGTATAATGTTGGAGATATAGCTCCAGATTCTTTTATATACTCAAAAATCCCTTTATCGTAACTGTATAATAGACCATTGTTATCCACTTCAAATAAATTCCCACACAAATCGTAAATTTCAGCTTTCCAATAGACAATTGTAATATTATCTGTTTGCGCTGGAATAATTGCAGTATAATTAATATAAGGGAGTGTAGAGTTATCTAATGTCATATTAATAATTTGCCAATCATCTACTGGAGTTCGATAATGAAGGTATCCTTTACCAGGGTTTATCTCATAAATCGGAATTATTATTGTCACATTTTTAATAGGAAGGGGTTCATAAGAAGTAATTGCATTTTCATTTATTTGAAAGGCAGGAAGAGTATTGTCAATAAGAAGATCCCCTGATATCATTGATTCATATCCAGCACGATCTATAATAATTAAATCCCATGTATAAAGATCGTCTTCAAGAATCTCTCCTGTTCCTGAAATTCCAGAAAATTTAACATTTCCCTGATAATTGTTATCAAGTGGTTTTGAAATGCTAAACACTAAATTAGAACTACTGGAAGTTACTAATTGAAAGGTTTGTATTATTGCCCCTTTCATAACTCCCGTAACGAAACAGGGAAAGCCTTTCTCTGGAAAAAACAATTTCCATCTCATCCATGCCACAAATGGATATAGAAAATCTCCTGAAATTTCAGTAAAATTTTGCCAATCTCCAAAAGTTGTACCTCCAGTAGATACTTTATAGGCAAGGATAGAAGTGAAGTTTTCTAAGTATGGAGGATTTTTTGCTATTGTTGTGAGTACCCATTGATATGTATTATTGTCAAGTTTGCGAGCTTGAAGATCTGTCGTTTGAGTGTAACCATCTACGTATGGTGGTACTCCATCTACTAATTGATTTCCACTCATAGTTGCTTTACTCCCATTATTATTTGTAATAATAGTATGTATTTCTGGATCTTCTATATGAGCGATCAGAAAAGAATAATTACCTGTAATTGGATCATGGGCTGCGGCTTCAAGGGAATAGTTAACAGAGTGATCAGGAGTAGTTATATTAATAAAAGATTTAAATGTAAAACCCAAATCATTAGAAACATTAATTTCAAAATTATTGATATCTGTAGCACCTCCAAGCCAGCATTTCAAATCGCGTGTAATTCCTTGGACGGGCCTAGGTAATTCTGATTGAATAAAACTCTCTCCTCCGTCTGAAGAAGTAAATACGCTTCCATCAGAAGTACCATCTGTATGGGTCCATAAATAGATATTATTACTTTTGACAGTCGCACGTAATAAACCCCAATCGGCCTTAATATCACTTTTTATAATCCGAGGTTCGCCCCAAGATAGGCCCCCATCAGTTGATTTTGCAATCATAAGATTAGAAATAGTATCCACTTTTTCTGAATAAAATAGATAATTTGTAATACCATCCCCACATATCGTTGGAAACGAAACGGGATAAATTCCACTCGTAATTTCATAGGTGCTATTTAAGGGATCCTCTGATTTTACATTAAATCTTAAATCTCCGGGTTTATCAGATTCAACATCAATTGAAAATTGATCTTGATTTCCTGGCGACGCAAAAGGAGAGATTTGGTTATTTGAAACATTATAGGTGAATTCAGCAGGAATATCATCTACATAAACAATAAGGTCATTTATTAAACCAGTGCCCAGATTATCTATTACTAAATTAAAAGAATATGCTTGTGCGCCATGTGTGCTTCCTTGAGTATCTTTTCCATCAAAAACATAACTAAACGTTTCATATGCCTCTATTGATTGATTAAAAAATAGGAGATTGAATGGATTTTCCACATCCAAAATTCCAGGTCCTACCAATCCATTCTCAAATTGGGTTTTTCCTGAAAAACATTTTGTACCATTATCAGCATAAAGATTAAAAGCACCAGATCCCGAATGTGATTGAAAATAATCTATTTGTTTTTCGTACACATTTGGATCCCCCCACGTGGCATTTCTAATTCCCTGTTCCCTTTCGTCTTCAGTTTGATCTACAAAATAAAAAAGCTCTGTGGAATAATCCATAGTGCATTTAACCAACGGTGTACTGATTGTTTTTTTAGTTTTCCCCAAACTTGAAAAAGTAATATTCCAAGAGCGTAAACGCGTTCCATTTAACCCATTTTCAAATTGTGATATATTAAATTGCATATCATTATCCAATATATCTGGATAATAATTATAGGCCATATAAAAAGAACCATTTCCATTAGTACGATTATAAAACACCTGAGGTGCTACACATGCCTCACCTTCTAAAGCGGTAAAATTATTTGGTGTAGTCCATCCGCCATTCGGATCATATATACAGGTCCAAATCGTAGCTTTATTATAAGCATCTCCAGTAACATTTGAAATGCTCCAAGCAGCTGTAAAGTTCCCATCAAATGCAGACATTGACAACCCGTAAAATTCCAAAGTATCCCATCCCGTGCAATTCATCAACGTGCCATTCGTCCATGTTTTTCCCCAATCATCACTTGAAAAATACTTCAATCCATTGAAATTTTCATACACTCCTGATGCTTCTCGATACACCACTTTAATTTCCCCGCTCTCATCTGCTGCTACAGCTATCTCCTCATCATCAGTTGAATTGACTACTCCAATTTTCTGCCACTGGAAATTGGTCGCATTTGTTCCAATTCCCAACCATAAATCTTTTTTTATCGCTCCTAAAACATTGTCTTTAACAACGATTATCCATGTTCCATTCTTCATTAAATAAGAATTTGAATGCAGCGCTTCTCCTATTGATAATACTCCAGGATAATTGTTTATTGGATCATAATAACATGAGACCTTCAAGGTAAAATTCTTAGCCTCGTCAATCGCGAATGAATATAAGGTCGTATCGCTAAAATCAGGCGTCTTTTCAGGACTGAAAAATTTATTACTTACAGTTGGAAAAAGAAACCAAGATGTGGATTGACTAACCTTAGGAATAGAATGACTCTCAGCCTCTATTTCATCTCCTGTTTGTAGTAGGAGATTACTAAATGGAGTGAAACACAACACAATAAACAGACATATAAAAAGAATCGCATATTTTTTTCTAATTATTACCACCGCTTCTTAAAAAATCTATATTGAATTTATTAATATGAATAGAAGATATTTATATATTATATTTTTTTTTAAAATCTACAATTCATTTTAACTCTAAGACATTTTAGTAGGACTTTATTTGAATTTAAAATTAGGAATTGAATATAATATATAAGAGTCGAAAAGTTTAATCTGAAAGGACATATAATATACCTATATTTTTAAGGATTTAATAAATAGAATTTAAAATGGAGCGAATTACAGTCTTTATTGATAATAGCAATATTTTCAAAGGGTTTCAGAAATATGATGTTAAAGTCGATTATGAGAAATTGAAAAATCTTATAACTCATAATCGTAAATTAACAGCTATATACTTATATGAAGGCGTTGTATATCCTATAAGTCCGGAGAAGAAACGTTGGTATAAAGAATTAGCAGCTAAAAGTGGTTATATCATAAAGGTAAGTTTTGATAAAATCTCGAAAAGTGGGGCTATTGAAAAAAAAGTAGATATTAAGATCGCAATTGATATTATCTCACTTGCATATGAGGATGTATATGATACAGCAATTTTGATTTCTGGAGATGGAGATTTTTTACCAGTAATAAAAAAGGTAAAAAAATTGAATAAAAAGGTGGAATTATGGGCGTTTAGATATTCATTGGCAAATACATTAAAGCAGGAATTAGAAATTGGGAATATTTATTATCTCGATGACATCTTAGATAAGATAAAAATATAGAAAATGATAAAAAAGATTTTTGTAATTAGATTAATCAACTAATTATTTACTTTTTTGTTGGATTAATATATACTTTTTATTTAGTGCTTTTTGGTTTTCTGGATAATATTCTAAAATTTCATTATAAATTTGTAAAGCTCTATCATATTTGCGTTTTCTTACATATACTTTAGCAATGCCTAATAGGCTTTTCAAATTGATTGGATTTATATCTCTTGCGTAAAAAAAGGATTCAAGAGCTTTTTTAAGTCTATTGCCATTCAAATAGTTATAACCAAATTTAATCCATATATTTTCATCTAAAATTAATTTAAATAATTCTTCTCTTTCCTCTTTATTAAAATAATCTAAATAGCCAATTTCTATTAAGCATTGTTGCGTAGAAGGATTAAAACTTTCAAATCGCACTCTAATCTCCTGTTTAAATACTTCTTTTGCAATAGGATCTCCAGCATCGGTTAAGGCATTTAATAATGGAAAAGCCAAATTACTATGTAGTAATCGAGGATTATAATTATATTCGGCCCATACCTGCAAATTAGAGCAATGAGCCCAAAACTCGGTCTCAGGAGATATTTTAAACTTATTCTTAGCTTGAAATTCTAGTTCAGGATTTAATCTTTCAGCTGCTTCATCAATTGACTCAATATCATCAAAATCTCTGACATTATCAACAGGAATTTTTAATAGTAAATATTTACATTGAATGAACTGTTTTCCATTAATATAAATATTGGATGCTTTATCTTCAAGTTTTAATGTGAGATAATCATTGATTTTATATTCTTGTTTTGGACGGTTTTTTTTTTTCTGTATATAATTAATAAAAGTAACAAAACCGAATTGAGGAATAAAAAGAGCTAATAATATAGAGTAATAAATTAAAGAAGGGGGAATCTGAAGAATATATCTAAATAATTCTATCGAAAAAATAGGAAGTATTCCAACAAGAATAATATTCTTTATTTTGTTTCTTTTATCCTTTGTTAAAATTACTTTACCCAACTTCATTCTCACCTTTACTATTTAAAAAATCTATTTTATAATTTATTCTCTTGACCAAAAATAGGGATTAAAACAAAGAAAACAAATTAAAGATATTTTTGAACTTTTAATATTACATAAATTAGATCTAATTAAAGTTATTTATAGGAAAAAAATGACTTTATAATAATCGGATATGCTACTATTCTTATCTTGAAGCTTAATTTTATTATAATAGTGGAGAAAATTGACTTATTACTAATTTAAGGCCCACTGGTTCTAATTGCTTTAACTATATCTCAAATTCAAAGCAGAAGGGGTTGATCTGAAATGCTAAGCACTATATTTTTTTATCTTAATCTTGGAATTACCCTTTATATTCTAATTGCGGTGTATTTTTTTTGCATTAAGAATTAATCTAACTATAAGTGTTGAATAAATATATTAGATTTATATACTAAGGTTTTCATAATTAATAATGGGACAAAACCAATTTTATATTTAGGTAAATATGACGGGTTTTAAACTAAAAGTAATATTACGGGGGAACCAAAATATTAGGAGAAAAAGTTTAATTGAAAGAGTAATTGAAAGTAGGTTTGAAAAAAACTATAAATTAACTGTAGGTGTTGATATTCTTACAAAAAATGTAGAATATATACATGGAGAAATTGTCACCTTAAGTATATGGGATATAGCTGACCAACATAGATTTGATTTTTTTCGTCATCTATTCTATAAAGGAGCTTCTGGAGCAATAATAAATTTTGATTTATCCAAAAAGGGTATGTATAAAGAAGCAATTAAGTGGTTGATTGATATTACAAAATACATTGGTTTTATTCCTTTTATGTTAATTGGAAATAATGTTCAATTAATAAAAAAAAAAGAAAAAGAAGATATTCGAGAAGAAGCTTTTGAATTTGCTAAAGATGAAGGGGGAATCTATATTGAAACATCTCCAAAGAGTGTTAACATTTTAAATGAGGCTCTTCGTGAATTAATTAGAAGAATTATGCAAATACACATAAATAATTAAAAAATAAATTTAGTGGATTTTAATAAAGAAATAGAACTAATCTTGAAAAGATAATTTATTTTCTGGTGCTTTTTTAGATTTTGTCGTAAACATTATTTATCTCATTCTCTATTAATTCCTCAATGATTTCAGAGATTTGTTTCATATCAGTTATAATATATGGAAACTGGGGTTCATATTCTCCAGTTAAGCAGGCTTGAATCACATTAGCACCCACATTTTCAGCAATATTCAAGTAATATGGTTTATCATCAATAATAATTGCTTTTTCTGGAGCAATTCCAATATCTTTGAAAATAGCTCTATAGAAAGCATCATTAACTTTGAGAATATTAATTAGATCTGGACCATATAACCTCTTAAAGTATTGTTTAATGCCCATGCCTTCTAAATAGTACTCCAATTCGATCGACTCTGTCCCTGAAGCAGTACATAGATTGAATCCCTCTTTATATAAATTTTTAATACTCTTTATGACTCCTGGAAATGCGGCTTTTACTTTGAGATCTACAAACTTAGAAGCGTTATAATAAATTTCCTTATAAAATTTTTTTTCAGGACGTTTAATTCCAACAAAATCAAACAAGCCATTTATCCATTTTTCAATAAATAATTCTATGAAAGAATTATAAGATTTATCTCTATTTTCATATATCAATTTTGGAACTTCTTTACCCCTGAAATTCTCGACTATCCTATCATTCGCAATACCCCATTTTTTTGGGTTTCCACCAAATCTAGGGTAAAAAAATTCACCAACTAGCTGATGCCATTGTCTTCCTCGAATATGATTATCATTAAGGACGTTACCATCATCAAAAAATATAAAGAATTCAGAATTTTTTATTGACATATAATAGATTTAAAAATCGTGATTTTAAGAAAAAGTTTATTGAGATTTACTTAGAAAAAGGTTTGGAATATCCATCGTTAATATTTGCAGTTTTTTACTAATTTTCCTCTTTCAGATAAATTCATAACAATAACTTTCGGTCTGCTCATTGCTTCAATCGAATATTTTATTCCTTGAGTTCCTAAACCTGAAGATTTTGTTCCTAAAAATGGAAAATGATCTGGACCTCTTTCACTTTTTCCATTTACTTGAACTGTCCCTACTTCCAATTCTTGTGCAATATTAAATGCTAAATCGATATTTTCTGTAAAAATCATACCTTGGAGGCCATATTCCGATTTATTTGATATTTCTATTGCTTCTTCGGCACTATGAACTCGTATGAATGGTAAAACAGGACCAAATGGTTCTTCCCAAGCTATTCTCATTTCTGTAGTTACGTTATCCAATAATGTTGGCCACATAATATTATCTTCCCTTTTATTTCCACATATTAAAGTACTTCCTTTCTCCAAGGCATCATCTATTAGTCCTTGAACATAATCACATTGATGTGAACTTATAAGGGGTCCGATATTTGCATTTTCTTCGGGATTCCCTACTTTCAAATTTAATATTTTATTTTTAGCTAATTCTATTAACTGATCAGCAATTCCTGGCATTGGAAGGACTCTTTTTACGGCTGTACATCTTTGCCCACTATAAGAAAAAGCCCCTGAAACAATGGCATCGGCAGTCAACTCTAGATTAGCATCATCTAATACAATAGCCGCATCTTTTCCACCTAATTCCAGCAATAACGGTTTCATTCCAGCAACGTTTGCGAGATGCTTTCCCGTTTCTGAGGATCCAGTGAAACTTATCATATTAACTAGGGGATGTTGAACTAAATAATCCCCGATTTCAGATCCTCTTCCCGTTATTATATTCATGACACCAGGTGGAAGTCCTGCTTTTTCTAGAATTAATCCGAAAAATAACGGAGTAATTGCTCCTTGAGAGGGAGGTTTTACAACAACTGTGTTTCCTGCCATTAATGCTGGTGCAATTTTAGATCCTGTAAGATTAAATGGATAATTAAATGGACCTATACAAAGTATCACTCCTAAAGGAACTCTATAGGTCATTGATATCTTATCTTTACCGAAACCCTTAAAAGTATCTCCATATATTGCCTCTCCTTCTTGCTGTAATCCTGCTTCAGCTGTAGCTTCAAATAATTCAGATGTTCGGATTATCTCTGATTTAGCACTTTTTAGAGGTTTACCTATTTCTTTCATTAGAATATAACCTAAGGGATCAGCCCATTCTTTCATCAATTTAGCTGCATTTCTTAAAATATCTGCTCGTTCTCTCTGAGTTTTTTCGATCCAACATTCTAAATTTTCTTTTGCTATTGTTATAACTTGATCAGCTTCTTCAGTAGAACAAGCTGATACCGTTCCTATTAATTCTTGGTTATATGGGTTTTTTATCTCAATTGTTTTTCCTGAAGATGAATTTTTCCAAGTTCCTGCTAAAAAAAATCTAAAATCTAAATTATCTCTCATTATAGAAGAATCAGATATTTTTTCTAGTTCGTCTATCATCATTTTTTTTTACTCCTTTTCTTTATAGAAAGAGGTTCATTGGAATTTATTTATATTTTCATTATTAAATATAATTTTATAAT
Source organism: Promethearchaeota archaeon (assembly GCA_019058245.1). Classification (GTDB taxonomy): domain Archaea; phylum Asgardarchaeota; class Lokiarchaeia; order Sigyniarchaeales; family SOKP01; genus Loki-b32. The sequence continues at coordinate 21,849 of JAHPZJ010000011.1, forward strand.
TCAATGAACTGATTTTACATAATAAAACTAAAGAAACATAAAAAAACAGGAAATATAAAATAGAAATGCTAAAATAAGATTATGATCATTTCTTTTAAGGAATAACCTTAGAAGCAGATTTAAGTCTTTTTAATCTTATGTGATATTCTGGGCATACTTTAAATTTTGGAAAATTGCATGAATTCAATTTAACTGGTAGAGTACAAGTGTGAGAAAAAGGACACTCAAGTATATTAATATCTGTCATTAGATTCTAGTTCCTCAACCAAATATTTTTTAATTATGTAAGAAAAAATTTCTCTTCGTTTATACTTTTGGTCTATTTTTTATTAATTCAATAATATTTAAAAAAAAAAAAAATGTAACTCGTACAAATTATAAAAAAAACATGATAAATAAATTCGATTTTAAAATTAATATCTCTATGAGAATGATTTCTTGAAATAAAAGTGAATATTTAAATTAGATTTGCTCTTTTTAATGAATTGTCAATGGTGCGAGAAAGAATATTGCTAAGGCTTTTTGGCAAAAAACTCCTAAGTTTTAAAAAGTTAGATACAGGAGAAGTTATTGGAACAGGCTTATTAAATCCAATTTTCGACAAGTTACGCTTCCTAATAATGATAGTCTTCCAAGCTAATTTCTATAGACAATATAAGAATTTAGGGAGATGGAGAGGTAAGAGAGTTGCAAACACTTTTGCACCTCCCGTTGGAAGTAGTCCAATGTTAAGAGTACTAAAAGCCAGTATTATGAGTAGAATTTTTCGCCATACATTCCCTGTTGCTATGACGTTCGCAGTTACTTATAAATGTCAATGTACATGTAAACATTGTAGTGCAGGGAGACACTTGAAAGATGATTTGCGGGAGCTTTCAACAAAAGAAGCGAAAGCATTGATAGATCAAAGTCAAAATCTAGGTGTTTCACTCATAGCATTCACAGGAGGAGAACCTTTATTGCGTGATGATATCTATGATTTAATTTCTTACGTGGATAAAAAAAAAGCATTACCTATACTCTTTACTAATGGTCTTTTACTTACTGAAGAAAATATTAATAAATTAATAAATGCGGGATTATATTCACTTTTTGTAAGTATAGATAGTCCTATTCGAGAAGAACATGATAAATTAAGAGGTTTTATTGGTTTATTTGATTCTGCCATTCAAGGAATAAGAAGAATGCGATCTAAAGGAGGTTTTGTTGGAATATCATCGTATGCTACTCGTTCAGCAACTCAAAATGGAATGTATAAAAAGTTATATTTATTAGCAAGAAAACTTGGTGTACAAAATTTGATTTATTTTGATGGTGTACCAACAGGAAATATGTTAAAAGATACGAGTGAGATACTTACTTCAGAACAGCACGAAGAAATTCGGAAGTTTTCTTCTAGTGTTTTTGGACAGCGCAAAGTACCACAATTTAACTCTCAATCATGGCAGAATTCTATAGAAGGATATCTTGGAGGGATAGGTTGTTTAGCTGTGAATCTCCAATATTACGTATCTGCATATGGGGAAGTATCTCCTTGCGATTTTACACCTTTATCATTTGGGAATGTAAGAAACAAATCTCTAAAGGAGATCTGGAACAAAATGATACACCATCCTGCCTATAAACATAGAGATACTTCTTGTAGGATGCAAAATCCAAAATTTAGAAGATTTTATATTGATCCAATACCAGATGATTCCAGACTACCATATGATATTGAAAAGCTTCCTTATAAAGATTATAGAGTCTAAATTGTATAATTCCTTTATTTAAAATTAAGCTCAAATCTATAGATTTTTAACTCTATTTTTTTTTTTAATTTATCTATAAAAAAGTTAAATATGATAACAAATTCTTAAGCAGAAATGAAAACAAATATGTAAAAGATTAATTAAATTGAAAATATAACAAAAATAACTTTAGAAAGGACTAATTATTATGCAATTAGAGAAATTATTTAAACCAAAATCAATGGCGGTAGTAGGGGTTAGTAAAAAAAATCCATTAAGCCCTGGGAGAATAATTTTCGTAAAGAATGTTTTTGAAATGCAAGTAAATACATATGGAATTCATCCAGAGGGCGGAAACGTTGAAGGTGCACACTTACATACTCGATTAGATAAATTACCTGAAATACCTGATCTATTGGTAATTGCAATTTCTGCAGATCAGACATTAGATTATGTTCAATCTTGTGCAGACTTAAATATTCCTGCATGTATAATTATTGGAGGGGGATTCGCTGAAATAGGAAATGAAGGAATTGTCAGACAAAAAAAATTAGAGAGAATTGCATTTGATAATGATATTGCTGTATTGGGACCTAACTGTATAGGGGTTTATTCCCCACCCCTACTTGATACCATCTTTATGCCTACAGAGAGGTTAACGCGCCCACCTAAAGGCACAGTGGCATTAATTAGTCAATCAGGAGGTGTTTTAGTAGATCAATTCTTCCACAAATTTAATGAAATAAAAATAGGGGTATCTACTGCTGTTTCGATTGGAAATCGCGCAGTAGTAGATGAAACTATGTTATTAGAATACTTTAGTAAATATGATAAAGAAACTTGTAATATTGCTTTTTATTTGGAAGGATTCAAATCAAACAAAAGTCAAAAATTTCTTGAATTGGCAAGGGAATCAGAAGATACTGTAGTTACATATTTCGGAGGTTTATCTGAGCAAGGAAGGAAAGCTACTAAATCCCATACCGCAAGTTTATCAGGAAGTGATAAAATTATTTCAGCAGTATTAAAACAAAATCTAATAGTTCAACCTAGAACAGAACTTGAGTTGCTTACATATTTGAAATTATTTGATATCTTATCTCATAAAAGAAAGTTATTTGATTCAAATACAATAATATATGGGAAAATTGCCATTTTATCAATTTCTGGAGGTCATGGTGTATTATGTGCAGATCTACTCAAGAATTATGGCTTAATTGGTGTTGAATTTAATGAAAAAGAAAAAAAAGAAATGAAGGAATTAGTAAACCCTGTCGCTCGAAATATTGCTTCATTTGATAATCCAATAGATCTTACTGGTTCTGCTAAAGATGAAGATATTGAAAACTTAATTCAATATCTTTCCAAAATTGAACGGATTGAATGTATTATAGTACTTATTTTACCTTATACGCCTTCAATTTCTTTTCAGATTGGGAGGAGAATAGCGAATACAGTGTCAATAGAAAAAAAACCATTAATTTGTTTTATACCATATGTTCAGAAATATGGAATGATTATAGAAGCTTTAGAACTTTCAAATATCCCTGTGTTTCATAGCATTGAAGAAGCAGTGCAAGCCGCTTCAGCTCTTAGAATTTTAACACGGATAAATAATTTTAAGCAAAAAAATTAAAAATTAGAGGTAATATTTTACTTTTTAAGAATTCATAATATCAAAGGTTATTTTATATAATCATTAAATTCGGGTATCAAACCTTTTTTCATGAGTAATCTCGACATTGAATGAGATTCTTCAATTACTTTCTTAGCATTAGAATATAACTCTTCTTCAGTAAGTTTAAGACGAGCCAATCCTTGTTCAATTGCTTTCAACCCTGTAGCAACAGCTTCTCTAATAAAAAGTTCTTCATATTCCATATTCGGAAGGATACATGATTCTATTAAACATCCTTTAATCTCCTCAACTAAATTTGCTAGAGCATACGCGGCAGCAATACACATCTCATCTGTAATAGTTTTTGCATGTACATCTAAAGTTCCTCTAAAAACTCCCGGAAAACATAGAGAATTATTTACTTGATTTGGAAAATCTGATCTTCCTGTTCCTATAATTCTCGCACCAGCATCTTTTGCATCCCAAGGAAATATTTCAGGAATTGGGTTAGCTAATACAAAAACTATAGCATCATCTGCCATTTTTGAAATCCATTCTTTCTTAATGATATCTGGCCCTGGAATGCTAGAAGATATAAGAATATCGGCACCTTCCATCGCTACTCCACAGTCACCTTGAAGATGCTCAGGATTACTAGCATTAAGCAATTCATACTTATAATCTTCAGGATCGTTTAAATCTGACCTACCTTGATATAAAATTCCTCTTGAATCAACAAAAATAAATTTTTTTATATCAAATGTATCTGCTTTTAATAATCGATAAATACCGAAATTTGCAGCACCAATTCCATTAAAAACTATTTTTACTTCACTTTTTTTCTTTCCTACTATTTTTAATGAATTTATTAATCCTGCTAGAGTAACACATGCCGTTCCTTGTTGATCGTCATGCCATACAGGTATTTCAACTTCTGGGTCAGCACGTAATCCATCTAAAACAGTAAAACATTTAGGTTTCTCAATATCTTCTAAATTAATGCCTCCAAATGAAGGTTGTATCATTTTTGCAAATTCTATTATATGATCTGCGTCACAACATGCTTTTTTACCTATACATAAGGGAAATGCATCAATTCCACCTAAATATTTGAATAATAGAGATTTTCCTTCCATTACTGGTAGTGCTGCTTCAGGTCCAATAGCTCCAAGGCCTAAGACTCTTGTTCCATCACTTACAACTGCAATAGAGTTCGATTTATTCGTATATTCGTATACTTTTTGTTTATCCTTGAAAATTTCAGTAGATGGAACAGATACTCCAGGAGAGTACCATATTGCAAAGTCTTTATAATCTCGAATTTGACACCGAGGAAGTATCTGAATTTTACCTTTATAGAATTTATGCATTTTAATAGCATTAATTCCAGGAATCTTTGATTTTCTTAAAAGCTCTTCTTTAGATATTTTTTTCATAAGAACAAAAAATACGTATGAATTATAATAAATTTGATTATATTATATTAATTTATTCATTATATCATTTATTTAGGATAAAAGACTTTAGTGTCAAACAAATCATTCATGTGGTAAGAGCCCCACTAATAATATAATAAGCAATATACCACCTATAAAAATTAATGCCTGAAGAATAGATTTTTTTAGATGTTTCTCCTTTATAAGTTCAGGCATGAGTTCAACGGCAGCAATATATAAAAAACCACCACCAGAAAAGGCTAAAAATAATAAGTTAAATATGTCTACCGTCATTGATAAAAATAATGCTAAAACACCCCCTAGTAGAGCTACCATTGCGCTTAAAAAGTTATAAAAGAGAGCCTTTTTCTTTGTGAAACCTCCATATAAAAGAATTCCGAAATCACCAATTTCCTGCGGTAATTCATGGAATGCGACAGCAAGAGTGATAATTATCCCGTTACTAAATCCACTTAAAAATCCAACCATCATAACAATACCATCTAAAAAATTATGCAATCCATCACCAATTAGATTAAGAATTGCGAAATTTTCTATGACAGTTCCCTTTTTTATAATTTTGTGATTACTCTCTATTCGAGAATCATAACAAACTAATTCATTTTCTTTTTCATGAGCATGCCCATGAAACCAATAGATGAAACGTTCTAGTATAAAAAATATTACAAAACCTATTATAATAAAAATAAAGAGAAGGTTTTCATTTATGCTTGCCCCTCCTGTATTTAACTCTTCAAAATGGTGAAGCGCTTCTGGAATTAAATCAAAAAAAGCTGTAGCAAGAATCGTTCCAGTAGCAAAAGCTACAAGTATAAATAAGACTTTATCTAAAGTTTTTTCTTTTATTGAAATCATGAATACTCCAACTAAACTGATACACCCTATAATGAAAATCATTAGAAAGCCAAACATTGGATTCATCTGTATTCAATCACCTTTTCTTACTTACTTTAATTGAGATTTAATTTGATATTTAATTTCGAATATATTTTTGGAAAAATAAAAAGGATGGCACTATTAATTATTAACGAGTGAAAATAATAGCTTTTTGATTCTATATTAATTTATATATATTTCCATCAAAAGCGCAAATGAGCAGTTCATTATTAGAATCTATTCCAAAAGAAGATATTTTCAAATTAGTATCTACTAGTAATGTGTTATTAAGAACTAGATCCCCCGCATATTCCAACGCCCAAATTCGACCAGAAACATAATCACCATACACATACTTTCCAATTAGATCAGTCAGAATCGAACCTCTATAAACATATCCACCAGTGATTGAATCCCCAACACTATGGCTATATTCAAATATCGGATCTTGAATAATAGTTACATTTGTACCTGGTTTATAGTCATGAGATCCTTCTCTTGTATTCCATCCATAATTCTTGCCATTTTCAACAATATCAATCTCTTCCCAAGCTCCTTGCCCTACATCTGCAACCCAAAAAAAACCCGTAATTGGATCAAAACTAAAACGCCACGGATTTCGAAAACCAAAAGCATAAATCTCTTCAGCCCAATCATTTAAATTGCCATAAAATGGATTACTAATTGGAATACTATAAGGATCCCCAGTATCAATATCAATTCTAAGTATCGATCCTAATAAAGTTTGGCGATTTTGTCCATTTCCCAAGGGATCACCACCAGAACCTCCATCTCCTAAAGCGATATATAAAAAATTGTCTGGACCAAAACAAATTTGCCCTCCATTATGATTGGAATAGGGTTGTGTGATTTTTAATAAAATTTTTTCACTAGTTTTATTTGCTATATTCGGATTTGTGGAATTAACTCTGAACCGTGAGAGAACTGAATCTCCTGTCCCTATTTCTGAATAATATACAAAAAAATAACCATTCACAGCATAATTGGGATGAAGAGCAAAACCTAGTAATCCTCTCTCTCCTTCGAAAGAGATTTTATCCCCTATATCAAGAAAGATTTTATAATCAATTATACTTTCATTGTTTTCAATCCGTAGAATCCTACCGCCCTGTTCAACAATGAATAAGTTATTAGTCCCATCTTCTGAATTATAAATTCCTAAAGGTCTAGAAAATGAAATATTTGGAAACGCATTTTGAATATCATATTCATAATTAACTGGAGTGGTTTCTTGACGATTCAAAAGGGAAAAAGCTCCAATGCCAATTCCAAATCCAATAATTATTCCAAAAATAATAATAAAGGCTAGAATCCTTTTTTTTTCCAACAGAAAAACCTTTAAGATGACTATAGTATTGATTCTAGTTAGAAAAGTTAATAGAAATATATATTGATTTTAAATCAGAAGTTTTCCTTTTAGAATAATTAATATTCAAAAGGTAGATTTAATTTTTTGCTTAGATTCATAAATCTAAACTTTTAAATTATTAAATCAAAACTTTTAAGCATTTCTTAATCTATTTTCAATATGAATAATCAAATGGAGAATTATGGAGATAATTTTCAACAAAAATCTAAATATATTAGAAATAACTTACCACAACATCGATTAGATTGGCAAAACAAACCAAAAACATTTAAAATATACCCTAATGCTATAAAAACTATAAAGCTTGAAAAACCAGTTTTTGATGATCAAATAAAGTTTTGGAAGGTAGTTTTAAATAGAAAATCTACTCGGAAGTTTAAACAGGAGCCGATAACGCGGTCTCATATTAATCAATTATTATATGGAATGACAGGTTTAACTCGAATTTTGACTCAATTTGCTTTTAGAACCGTTCCTTCGGCAGGAGGTTTGTTTCCTATTGAAGTATATGCAATAATAAATGATGTAGAAGAGTTAGAGAAAGGAATATATCATTATAATATTGCTCAACATATGCTAGAATTATTAAAAGAAGGAGATTTTCGAGTGGAAATCGCGAAAGGTTGTCTAGATCAAGAAATGGCATACAATTCGGCTGCAAGTTTCGTGTGGACTGCTGTAATAGAAAGATCTAAATGGAAATATCTTCAAAGATGCTATCGTTATATTTATTTAGATGCGGGACATATAGGACAAAATTTTTATCTTATTGCTGAAGCATTAGGTTTAGGGGCATGTACAATAGGGGCAATATATGATGATGAG
>JAHPZJ010000012.1:0-5443 GCA_019058245.1 Promethearchaeota archaeon
GCAGCACATCTAGTCCCTCCATCTGCTTGTATTACATCACAATCAATTCTTATTGTACGTTCTCCAAGTTTTTCATAATTAAAACCAGCACGTATACTTCGCCCTATCAATCGTTGTATTTCAACTGATCGGCCTCTATTAAGCTCTCTTTGATTTCTTACTTGTGTAGCCCTTGGTAACATTGAATACTCTGCTGTTATCCAACCTGTTCCTGTATCTGCTAAAAATCTTGGAACGGATTCTACTACTGATGCTGTTATAATTACTTTTGTATTTCCTTGAGTTATTAAAACAGAACCTTCTGGATATTTAAGAAAATTCCTTTTTATTGAGATTTTCCTAAGTTCATCAAATTTCCGACCATCAATTCTTATATCAGACATCTTCAGTTAATCCAATTTATTTTAAATAAAGGTAGAAAAATGAAAATCATAAAATATTGAAATTTATTATTTCAGTCTAAACAAGTATGTTAAAGTATTTTTTATATAGTAAAAAAGTTTCTAAAACTAGATTTTGCTTTAGATGATATTATTTAAAAATAATATTGCTATATTCTCTATATTATTACGCTTTTATTTAATTTATTATTATTTTAAATATATATCAATTAAAATAGGTTCAAATAAAGGATATTCTAACTCAGAATTTTCAAAAAATCTTTGCATTTGAATACACTAAAAAAATATTTGAAAAAATTAGTAGAATTAAATATTGTTCAAAAGGAAATTATTTCTAACAAAACACTTTATTATAAGGAAAGAAACTTGAAATAAATCTAATTCTTGTTCATTTTATTAATGGGTATGAACCTAAAATTTTATACCAGATAACATTTTCGTTCATTTTTTCGATTACTTTTTTCACGATTGGATCATCTTTATCTCCTTCAAAATCCATTAGAAAAATATACTCCCATCGACCTTTTCTTCGAGGACGTGACTCTATCTTTGACAAATTGATATTTGTATCCGCAAAAATTTTCAATACACCATATAATGCTCCTGGAATATGTTTAGTTACAAAAACTATTGAAGTTTTAATCTTTCCTTCTTTATGTTCATTTTCTTTTTTGGAAATGATTAAAAATCTTGTATAATTTGAGGGGTCATCTTCTATTCTAGAATTTAAAACTTTTAAACCGTATAATTTACTAGAAAATTCTGTCCCAATAGCAGCATAAGTTCCATCATTTAGTTCATTCACCCTACGAACTGCTTCAGCAGTTGAACTAGCATTAATTAACTTAGCTTTAGGCAAATTAATTTTAAGCCAATTTCTAGTTTGAGCAATAGCTTGAGGATGTGATATTATATTTTGGATTTTTGAAATATCAGAGTTATTTAATGAAATTAAATTTTGAATTATCCTCAACTCTATCTCTCCATAGATAAACAAATCCTTTTCAATTAACAAATCGAGATTTTCTCGAACCGTTCCTTGAAGGCTATTTTCAATTGGAATAACGCCAAAATCTATAATTTCTTTTTCAATATTCTCAAAAATTTCCAAATTATTATTGAATGTTATGAATTCTGTTCCTGCTTTTGGAAAATATTCCAATGCTGCTTGATGTGTAAACGTACCTTTTGGTCCTAAAAATCCCACTTTATCAACAAAACCTTGAATAAGTTTACTTGCACTTATAATTTCTTTCCATATAGCTTCTATACTCATTGGTTTTAACATTGTTGATTTTTTTTTAATTCTTTCTATTATTTCATTCTCTCTCTTTGGTTGATGTGTCTCCATTTTTAATTCTAATTTGACATTGCCTATTTTTTGAACAATACTACCTCTTTTATTTAGGAGCTCAATAAGCTTATTATCAATCTCGTTGATCTCTTTTCGATAATCTTCTAATTTATTATTATTTATATTTTTTTTATCCATTTAAGTTCAAATCCATTATTAATAAAAATAAATTGAAATATTTAGATAAATTACAGAAAAACATCTAGATTTAATTCTATGGCTGCAACAGGGAATTCTAATTTAAAATTTAATAAAATATCAGGATGGATTTCACCAATCTCGCCAATTTTTTTATCTTTTAAATAAATTCCACCATATCGACCATTAATATAACTGGGACTCTCCTCGGTTTTAATTTCATAATCATTATAACATCCCAGTGAAATCATAATGAAATCTGATAAGGATCTTATCTCTGTAAAATTGCTATTCTCATGATAAGAAACAGCTGAAAGATGAACTTCACTTTTGGCACCAGTTTCTTCTCTAGAATCTAATAATATAACATCTCCGACTTCAAAAATTCTGATTGGTTTTTCTTCAGATCTGTTATATAATAGAGTTTCCATTAATTTTGGTAATATTAATGTTCTTGTTGTATTGTATTCTTTTGATACTGGATTTAAAATTCTCACTTGATTTGATTCTTCATAATTTAGATTCATATAATCATAATGTCTTTCAGAATTTGATAAAATAAAATTTAAGACTTCTAAATATCCTGCTCCAATCATTAATTCTCTTATTTTGTTTGAAAAAGATTGAATTTGATGATACTCTCCAATACCTCCTTCGCTAATTGTTCGTGGTAATTTGTCATATCCATACCCAATTGCACACTCTTCAGTAAAATCAACGATATGCATAAAATCTCCTCGAAAGGGTGGCACCCAGATATTTAAATGTTCTTTCTTACTAGATTGTTTTGCATCTAACCTAACTCTATTAAAACATTTTATCATCTCCTTAGATGATAAATTTAGACCAATATATTTATTTATATAATCAATCTGAACTTCCCATTTTTCAGGAGATAAATTCGGTGTTATAATATTTTCTCCTTCCAGATAATTTACTTTTACACTTTCTATTTTAGCTCCCATATCTGCTAAAGTTGTTGATAAGATATTTAAAGCTAAATTTACTGCTTTAAAATTTGTACCTGTTAGATCTAAGAATAGGTTTTTTGTATCATCTGTTACCGTCGTTAAAATTCCGTTAATAACTGGAGGAAATGATAGAATTTCATCATTACTATCAAATATTATTGGATACACTTCTTTTCCTTCTAATATATGAGCATATTCTATTCCCTTCTCATGTAATAATAATATTTCTTCTAAATTCATAGGATATCCATCACCATGAAGAGGTATAAAACTTACTGAATCCGGTTTTACAGCTGTATAACGGAAAGGGGGTGTAATTTTATCAAGATCATGAACTCCAATTGCAACCTTTTTTCTATCTCTTCCAACAGCCCAATGAAGGTGTTCTTGAATATTCATTAATGTCCCAACCTCATCTTCATCCAAATCAATGTCTCTTATAATACCACAAACAATATATGGTCGAACTTTATTAACGCTTGGATCAACATTCAATTCTATTTCTCCAGGAATAATATCAAATGAAGGAAGACCCAACTCAATTTCGTAATATCCCTTAAGTGCTCTAGCAATTCCTTCAGGACTCGAAAAATCTGGTCTGTTTGGATTATACTCGACTTTAATTTTTTGTTCTTCTTCATTTATATCCTCTAAATCCAAACCAATCCATTGCAAATCATATTCTAGATCTTTTATATCTAATTTTTTTCCAACTAACTTTTCTAACCTTTCAATTTTTAATTCTAGTGTTGGCAATTCTAATAAACCTCTCTTCTAATATGGTTGACTCCTTAACCATTTAATTGGATTAATATATAAATCTCTGATATCATCACGGTCAAAATATAACATTGCTATTCTTTCAAGTCCTTGTCCCCATGCTAAAACTCGTGTTGGATTCTTTATCCCCCAAGGATAAGTAACTTCCGGTCGAAAAATACCAGAACCTCCCATCTCTAACCATTCACCCATTTTCTCATAATATACAGAAATTTCCATACTGGGCTCAGTATATGGGAAAAATCCTGGTCTAGTTATAATTTTTTTAAATCCTAATTTTCTATAGAATTCTGATAATATTCCTATTAAATCACAGAGGGTTACATTGTCATCTATAACGATTCCTTCAACTTGAGTAAATTCAGCTAGATGAGATCTATCTACTTTTTCATTTCTGAAAACACGATCTATACAAAAGACTTTTACAGGTGGATTTTCATTATTTCTATAATATTCTGCTAATCTCCTTATTGTAGTCGCTGTTGTATGAGTCCTTAACACAGTTTTTTGGGCCGTGTGTATATCCCAATTATAGCCCCATCCATGAGAGTTTGAATCACCACCATTTTCATGAGTTTCTTTAACTGCTTGAACTCGGTCCTTTTCTGGCAATTTTGCTACTTTCGGATTATTTAAATAAAATGTGTCTTGCATTTCTCTTGCGGGATGGTCTTGTGGCTGAAATAAAGCATCAAAATTATAAAAGGCACTTTCAATAATTGGACCTCTTATTTCTGTAAAACCCATAGATAAAAATATCTCTCTGATCTCATTAATTAATCTTATCATAGGATGTACTTTTCCTGCCTTTAATAATGGTCCTGGTTTAGTAACATCAAAAGATTTTAAATTATAATCTTTCCAAGTTCCAGAAGCTAACATTTCAGAAGTAATTTTACTAACTTGTTTTAATTCTTTGATTTTAGAAATATCAATCTTTTTTCCTTTTTCTGTTAAATTAATAATTCTTTTAGTTTTATGATGTTTTTTTATCAACTTCCTTTTATTTAATAAATCTAATTGTTTAATTTCATCTTTCGATAATGTAGAGTAGTCAAAAATGGGATTATCCTTGAATTTTAAAAGAAATTTTTCCATATTTGTCTCAGGGAATTTATCTGCAGTAAGGTATATTTTACTTTCTCCTGAAGCTTTGCTTTGGGAAATCCAACGATTTTTTTTCAAATTTGAAATACCAATATAAAAGATATTTTTATCCAAATTAGATGTCTTTAAAAAATCATCTAAAGTTATTTCTTTTATACTATTCTCTAATAAAATATTTAGTAATTTACGTTCTGGAAGACCTTTTTTTAGATAATTAGCACCTTCATTATTTAAAGAGACCTGATGAATCTCTTTTTCTTTGAAAGTTCCTAAATTATATTCAATTAAATTATTAATTGCAGACATTAATACAATATAATCGATTTTTAATTCTTTTGCTAGATCTGCCGCAAGAACTTCCGAACCTTTTTTCTGTAATATCTTTAAAATATCAATTACTTCTTTTTTGAGTCTAATTGTCATAAATTAATTCCAAATTAAATTACAATTTTCTTATATCTTTTAAAATCTCTAACTTATTTAAATCTTTCGTGGATTTAATTATTCTAAACTGCTCGATCTTGAATTAGAGGGATTTTCTTTAATTTTCATGTTAAAAAAATGGATTTTAATTAATCTAAAACCAAAAAATCCGCAGCCAAGGGATTAAATTCAGTCTTTAAATATTATTCCCTTGGCAGAATAAAGAATTTAAAGAAAAATGATTCTTGAAAGGCTTTTATTTTCAAATA
>JAHPZJ010000012.1:5543-29088 GCA_019058245.1 Promethearchaeota archaeon
TTTAATTTTAAAGCATTATCATAAGTTTCTTGACTCACTACTAATCCCTCATACTCTGGATCTTGGGCATACTTATCCATGTCAGACCAACTTGATATTTCAACAATGTTAACTCGATTTATATCCACAATCAAATTAAGATAATCTTTTAAATTCTTTTTTCTAGCCTCATAATTTTCTAATTTTGAGAAATATTGCTTATCTTTTAATAAATCCTGAGATGTTAGTCCAATTTCAATATTTTCAGAAATAGATAAAGATGTTTTTAGTAGATATTTATGACCATCATGAAGATGATCAAAAGTTCCACCTAATCCTACTTTTTTAAGAATCTTAAAAACCCCTTACTAAATGAAAAGGATAGATAATTAATTGTTATTTTTATTTTCTAAAGTATTTATATTTCTTTTTTCTTTTTTACTCTTTTCAGTAGGACTTTTTAATTTAACAGAGTATATATCTTTTATTTCCATTAGGTCATTACATTTATCACATTTATCTATCCTTTTAAAAACAAAGTCTCCTTTCTCATAATTTCTTACTTTAGTAAGACCACAAAGTTTACAGATCAAAATTGTAAGAGTCTGTCTTATAGGTTCAGGAGGGCTTTTTTGAAATTGGATTAATGTAGCACCAATACAAATTAACATAAAACCTACTGTCCAATTAAATACTTGATCTGGACCAATATTAAGATAAAGAAATAAAATACCTACTACAATTAATAAAATTAATAAAATGTTTTTTAAAACACTTTTTAAAGTGATTCCTTTTTTTAGAACGTCTTCATCGTCTTCTTCTTCAATCATAGAATATTTTATAATTTCTTTTTTTCTATGCTCTATAATAGAAAAAAATAAATAAATTTTTTTATTATAACAACTAAACAAATTAGAATTTTCAAATATAAATTAATTTTAAAAAAGAGTTGAATAATATTTTTCAATTTGGACAAGGTACTGATGCAGTTTCTATCATTATATCATTATTGTGGTTTTTATTAATTTTTGTTTCAATGTTTTATGGACAAAAAATACAAGCATGGAAAGCCTCTAGTGAAATTAAAGTTGCCTTAGAAAAATTAAAAAAATGGAACGATGAATGTAAAGAGATTTTAACTACAAACTTTAAGGAGTTTGCGGATAAAAAAGTAACTCAGAAGGATTTAATACTTCAATTAGAAGATTTTATAACATTTGTTACTATCTCTCCTGTATCCCTTGATCCCTATGGAATTATTCCAAAGTTTGATCATGTTGTTGATGTACGAGATAATAGATTTAAAGAAGAAGTAGAAGGCTTAGCACCTAATGCAAATAGTATTCAAAGAGCTAATTTAGAAAATCTATTAGAAGCAACGATGGCTATAGATTTCATCTATAGGTTAATTCGGCACTATCTTATTCTAGGGAAGAAATCTAAATCAATGATTTTATTATTACAGATTTCATATCAATTAGGATTAATTATGAGTATGGCCAAAGCGTATTATCATGCTGCAAAAGCATTTTCTGAAGGAAGTCCAATTGGAGATGGACTTGGACCATTGGTTGCGGCTAGTTTTCTTAGATCCATATCGGATGAAGATATTAAAGCGGATGAAATTTCTCGCGAAACTATTGTTCAAGAAGTTAATTTTGAGGATAGAATTATATATATCGTCAGAGCTAAAGGTCCTGGTGGAACCGTTGGAAAACCTGGAAAAGCAATTAAGCAATTAATTGAACAACACGGTGATTCTATATCAAGAATAATTATGATTGATGCAGGTTTAAAGCTTACTGGTGATAAAACTGGTTCAATAGCAGTTGGCGTCGGTGCGGCAATAGGAGGGATTGGAGTTGAAAAACATTTTATTGAAGAAGCTTCAACTGAAAAATCAATTCCAATTGATGCGCTAATTTGTAAACAGTCTTTAGAAGATGCAATAACAACTATGAAAAGACCCATTACTAAATCTGTAGCAAATTTTGTTGAAAAAATAAAGAATTCAATTCGAAATCGAACTGAGAAAGGTACTAAAGTTATTATAGCAGGTATTGGAAATACTATAGGTATTGGTATTTAATATTTTTTTTACATCTCTTTGTTTTTAATATCAATATAATTTTTTTTTATGAAATTGTTTATTTAGAACTCTTCTTTATACAGATTATTAAATTATTACAATCTGCAGAATTTTATTTGAAGAGTGATAAATATGCCAAAATTTGGGACACAAGAATGGCTTGATGCTTATATAAAAGCTTTAAATAACAATCCAAATTATAAAGAAGCGGCAAGTTGGTGGGAAGGAGATTTTGTTTTTGTTATTAAACCTAGCGGTGCTCTAGATAAAGAAATGAAATTGTTCGTCGGGTTATATAAAGGAGACTGTACAGGTGTAAAAGCACTAGAAGAAGGGGAAGAATATGATATTTTACCGCCCAATTCTCCGCCAAGACCTTTAGGAGAAGGTAAGGTTGGTGCTGAATTCGAATTTTCAGGAACTTATGATAATTGGGTAAAAGTTCTCAAAAAAGAGCTTGATCCAATTCAAGGACTTATGGCTGGAAAGTTTAAATTAATAGGAAACATGGCAAAAGTTATGAGAGCAACAAAAGCAGCTCAAGAATTAGTAAATTCGACCACTATGGTTGAAACAGAATTTTTTTAATTTTTTTTTATTTATTACTTGAATCCCTTAATTCTCTATGTAAAACTTTACCTACAATTGTTTTTGGAATTTCGTCGATAAATTCTATATATCTAGGATATTTATCAAAAGCCATATTATCTCTCGCCCAATCAATAATATCTTGTTCAGTGACTTTATCTTTAAAATTCTCTTTCAATACAATAAAGGCTTTAATGTTTTCCTTACCTTCATCATCAATAATTCCAATTACTCCACACGCTTCAATGGTTTCATTATGATATAATAAGTCTTCTACTTCTGCTGGATAAACAGAATGTCCTTTATATTTAATGAGATTTTTTAATCTATCCTTTATAGCTATATACCCGTCCTCATCCATTACTCCTAAATCTCCTGTAAATAACCAAATCCCTCCGTCATCAAGCTTTTTAATAGTATTAGCAGTCTCTTCTTCTCTTTTAAAATATCCTTTCATCATCTGTGGGCCTTTACATACTATTTCTCCAACGTTACCTATGGGTAAGGTTTTTCCATCTGAATCTACAATCTTCACTTCAGTATTAGGGATTGGTATCCCTATTGTACCAGGTTTATTTAGACCATCAAAAGGATTTAGAGTAACAACCGGAGACATTTCAGTTAATCCATATGCTTCTCTAAGTTTTGCCCCAGTTAGTTCTTCAAATTTAATCCGAATTTCATTAGGAAGAGGACCAGCACTGCTAAAGCAATATTTAATACTCGAAAGATCATGTTTTTTAATATTTTCGTAGTTATTGATATTATTATAAATTGCAGCAACTCCTGGAAATAAAGTTGCTTTTGTTGCTTCAATAACTTCAATGATTTCATGTGGTTCTCGTGGATTAAAAATACAACCAAGTTTTCCTCCCAAATGTATTGTAACATTCATCATAAACGCCATATAGATATGGTAAAACGGTAATGCGGCTACCATTACTTCTTTCCCAACTTCTTTTTCAACAAAACATGCTTCTGCTTGCAACATACAATTGGCAATACTTCTATGAGTCAACATTGCTCCCTTAGGAAAACCAGTGGTTCCTCCAGTATATTGTAGCATAGCGAGATCTTCCGGATTAATCTGAACTTTAGGTGGATTTGGTTGAACATTTCTTATAATATCTTCCCATGTAGGCTCACCACTAGTAGGATATTGAGGCGGTGCTATAGGATCTGGTGAAAGATAGGGTCCTAAATTACTATAAAATTTATATTCTACACCTGTCTCTGCAATAATAGGATCCACAATCTGAGAGAATCCCTCCCATCCTATATAGACCTTAGCTTCACTATCATTCAATTGACGTTTTATTTCTAAACTTTTAAAAAGTGGTGAGATACTCGTTACTACAGCTCCAATTTTTAATACTCCATAATAAGCTGTAATAAATGCCGGATTATTTGTAAAATGGATCGCAACAGTATCACCCTTTGTTATTCCCAATTCAGCAAGTTTTGTGGCAATTCGATATATTATATCTAATGCTTTTTTATATGTTAATTCAAATCCCATGAAATAAGTTAAAACATTACTTCCATAAGTTTTTACAGAGTCCTCAAGATAATCTATAAGTGTTTTACCTTCATATTTTATTTCTTTGGGAACCTTATCAGGCCAGTGTTTATAATAAAGACATTCATCTGACAATTTTTTTTTACTCATAATTTTATCTTTGGAAAACCATAATATAACTTTTTCATTCTCTTGAAAATTAATTCATTTAATTAAAGATAAAATAAAAATAATAATTGAATCTATTTGAAAAATTAAGATCTTTATTAAATTAAATCGGAGGTTCTTTATCTATAACAAGAAGATTTGCAAGCTTTAGAAGTTTTCCAAGATTTCTTCCAGTTGTACCTTTCTGGATTCTTAATTTTTTTTCTCCAAATCTGTTTTTATTAGTAATCATATGAACTGCTGAATTTTCTCCATTACAAAAGAACATTAAATCTTCAGGAGCAGCTAATAACTGGAAATCAAAATCATCCAATTTACCTCTATTTAAAACAAAAAGACCTCCTTTCGCTTTTAAATTTAGCCAGAAGATATAATCCTTTTTAATCTGGAGCCCCAAATTCACTCCTGCAATTAATTTGTTAAGCTTTTTATTACTTTTGGGAACCATTTTTTTTTCATTAACTATACTTTCGATTACAGCTTTGAATGTTTCGTATAAATTTTGTTTTTCTGACTCTTCCATATTTTTTCCTCTTTCTGAATAAAATGAATATCTAATAAAATAAACATTAACAGAAAAATATTAAATTGTTTTGATAAAAAACTAATAAATTATTAAGATTAAATATATCTTAGTTTTATTTAAAACAAATATAAAATCAAAATAAAAAAAGAAATAGTGAAAATAAATGTGGTATTTTTACTCTCCTGGAATAATTTATGGTGAAGATGCTTTAGATTTCATTGAAAATATTCCTGGACAAAAATGCTTTATTATTACAGATAAAATTATCGAAGAACTTGGGTATCTGAAAATTTTAACCGATAAGCTTAACCAATTTGGTAAGGAATATACTATAAATACAGAGGCAAAACCTGATCCCCATGAGCCTGATGCATTAGTAGCAAGACAACAATGTATTAATTATGGCCCAGATTTAATCATAGCATTAGGGGGAGGCTCAGTTATGGACACTGCAAAATTAGTTTGGGCTTTATATGAATTCCCAGAGATGAATGCAGATGATCTTCATCCTTTCAATCCAGAATTATATAACATGGGTAAAAAAGCAAAATTAGTTGCTATTCCAACCACATCTGGAACTGGAGCAGAAACTACAAATGTAAGTGTTATTTCAAGATTAATTAATAACATCTGGAAAAAACACTTCTTTTTGCATAAATCACTGATGCCAACATTTGCAATAGTTGATCCTATCTTTCCTAAAGGGATGCCAAAAAATTTAACAATGGATACCGCTTTTGATGCCTTAGCTCATTCTTTAGAAGGTATAACCTCCCAATGGAAAAATGAATTCACTAATGCTATGGCTTTGAAAGCAATAGAACTTATTTTTAAATTCCTCCCATTAGTTCTTAAAGATGGTAATAATATTGAAGCCAGGGATTTTATGCATCAAGCAGCAACTATGGCAGGATTAGCATTTGGTAATTCTCAAGCTCAGTTAGCTCATACAATCGGGCATTCATGGGGATCTGTATTTCACGTACCGCATGGTAGAGCTGTTGGTGTTGCGTTACCTTATGTTTTACAGTATTCTTTAAATATTGTAGATGAAAATAATAAAAGCGAAGAAATTCTTGCTAAAGTTGCTAAGCAGTTAGGTTGGATAAATTGGGATCAAGATAATAAGATAGCAGCAAATATGGTTATTGAAAAAGTCAAAGAATTGCAAAAAAAAATAGGATTTCCTCTTAGTCTAAAAGAAATCGGAACTCCAAAAAAAGAAGTTGAAAAAAATTTAGATGAGTTAGTAACTATGTGTTTTGAAGATTCTACTAGTGTACTAGGACCTAGATCTGCAAGTGGTGAAGAATTCAGGAAACTCTATCTGTATGCTTATGAAGGAAAAAATGTGGATTTTTAATTTCTTTTTTTTTAGTATTAAATTTAGGTGAATTATTTAATGAAAGGATTTGTTGGGAAACTATTACATGTTAATCTTAGCACAAACGAAATTTCAGATGAAATTTTGGATGAAAAAATAGCAGAGAATTTTCTTGGTGCCGCAGGGTATAGTTGTCGTTATCTTTACAATAAATTAAATACAGATACTAATCCATTATCACCAGAAAATATTTTAATGTTTATGACTGGACCGTTTTGTGGTTCAAATATACCTACAAGTGGAAGATTTACTGTTTGTGCTAAATCTCCTTATACTGGTTTATGGGGTGAGTCAAATTGTGGTGGGTTTTTTGGGCCTGAATTAAAGAAAGCAGGTTATGATGGTATTGTGTTTAGAGGTGCTTCAGATAATCCAGTATATTTAGAAATCAAAGAAGGTGGAATAGAAATAAAAGATGCTACAAATCTTTGGGGTAAAGGGACGCTTGAAACGACAGAAATTTTAAAAAACACTATAGATAATTTAGCTAGAGTTGCATGTATTGGACCAGCAGGTGAAAATCTAGTTAAATATGCGACAATCGCATCTGAAGAAAAAGCTGCAGGTAGAACAGGGATGGGAGCTGTAATGGGGTCAAAAAAGCTCAAAGCAATTATTATTAAAGGAAAGAAAAAAAACTATGAGGCAGCAGATCCAGAAGGTTTTAAAGAAATTTCGAAAAAGACGATAGATTTTGTAAAAAATTCATTTATGACAACAATGATGTCGAATCTAGGAACTGGTGGAGCATTGGATATGTATAATGTTCAAGGAGAACTTCCTATTAAATATTGGACTCAAGCCCAATGGGATGATTCCTATAATATATCTGGAGCTACAGCATCTGAGAAAATTTATACGCGAAGTTATCCTTGTTTTGCATGTCCAATTGGATGTGCTAAAAAAGCTGAGGTTAAAGAAGGAGTGTATAAAACTAATGGAGAAGTTGAATCTCCAGAATACGAGACCTTAGCTGGTTTCGGTTCAATGATACTAAACTCTAATTTAGAGTCTATTGTGCATGCTAATTATCTTTGTAATGATTTGGGAATTGATACGATAAGTGGGAGTAGTGCAATAGCGTTTATTTACTATCTATTCAATAAAGGTAAGATTAATTCGAATGATATTGATGGTCTTAGTCCTAAATGGGGAGATCCAAGTTCAATGCTCAAGTTAATTCAAAAGATCGCTAAAAGAGAAGGAATTGGGGATTTACTAGCAGAAGGTTCTAATGCCATTGGGAAAAAATTTAATATATCTCAAGATGAAATTGCTACTGTATATGGGATGGAGGTTCCATACCATGATTTACGATCTTGTTTTGGAATGGCCGTAACTTATGGCCTCGGATCTCCAAGAGGACCTTGCCATAATTCGAGCGATATGTATAATATTTTACTTGGGATTCCTCTTCAAGATTTTGGTATTGAAATGATTGATAAATATAGGGATGATGAAGTTATGGCTAAGATGGGAGCAATTGGACAAAATTATCGTGCACTATCCAATTCTTTAATTATGTGTGTATTTGCTAATCCAGAACCTCAATTTCTAGCAAAATTAATTAACACAGCATTAGGAATTGAGTGCACCATTGAAACGTTAAAAAAATTTGGCGAAAGAATTTATATGATAAAAAGATTATTCAATCTTAAAATGGGCATCACTCCTTTTGACGATCGTCTTCCTAAAATTTTATTAGAACCAAAAAATTCAGGAGATTCAGCTGGAAAAACACCTAACTTTCAATCACTTAAAGAGGGGTATTATAAATTTAGAACATTTGATTTAAATACAGGTATTCCTAGTGATCAAAAGCTAAAGGATTTAGGTTTAAATAATATAAAAATTTGATTTTTTTTAAAATTTAAATACTTTTTATTTTTTGTACCTTTATTTGATCTATCTCAGTTATTGTTAAGCTAATGATGCTAGCTAATAAAAGCAATATACAAAAATTATTAGAAAAGAAAGTTTTTTTTTTTGACTTAGATGGGACTCTTTATTTAGGGGATAATTTATTCAAAGGAGTTCCTAGAGTAATTGAACTTATAAAGAAAAATAATAAGCTCTTCTTTTTTCTTTCAAATAATTCGAGCAGATCTACATCTGATTACATCAAAAAATTAACCAATTTTAATCTTAATATTACTATTGAGAATATTATACTTTCTCAACATCCTACTATTGACTTTTTAAAAAAAAACAAATATCATAAAATCTTCTTAATGGGAACAACTTCGCTTAAGAAAGAATTTGAACAGGATGGTTTTGAATTAACTGAGAAGAATCCTGAAATACTTGTCCTTGCTTTTGATCAAGAATTGACATATGAACGTTTAGTTAAAGCAACTAAATTTTTACTTAATGATATCCCTTATGTAGCGACTCATCCAGATGATAGATGTCCTACTGAAGATGGTTATATACCAGATGCAGGAGGAATAGCAGCTTTATTAAAAAAAGCGACAGGGCGAGAACCAAAAGTTTTTGGAAAACCTAATAAAGATATGATTCTTTTTAAATTAGCTCAATTGGGTATTGCACCTAAAGACGCTGTTTTATTTGGGGATAGATTATATACAGATATAAAAATGGGTAAGGAAGCAGGAGTGACAACTTGCTGTGTATTATCGGGTGAAACAACTATAGAAATGATAAAAAAGAGCGAAATAAAACCAGATTTTATTATAAATGGAATTTGGGACCTTCTAAGAGAAGTAAAGGAGACCTCCTAAGGGAAGTAAATTAGACCTTATAAGAAAAGTAAATTAGAAATAATTAGATATTTTGTTCTTGAAATACCATTTTTCGAAAATTTTATTTCAATACAGAGATTATTATCTTCACAGAACTTCTTTAAATTTATGTACAAAAAGTATAAAAATTAAGAGATTTGTTTTTATTTAAATGCAACTTGATGATTATAGAGATTTAGGTATAAAAAAATGACAAACAATGAAAATAAAAAGTTTATCTATGATTTTAGTGAAGGAAATAAGGATCTAAAAAATCTTCTTGGAGGTAAAGGTGCTAATCTAGCGGAAATGACTAAATTAGGGCTTAATATTCCACCAGGATTTACAATAACAACTGAAGCATGTTTACTTTATTTTGGTAATCCCGAAAAAATAATGGGAATACTAAAACCTAAAATTGTAGAATATTTACAGACTTTAGAGAAAAATACGGGAAAGAAATTTGGAGATAATAAAAATCCATTATTAGTTTCTGTTCGATCAGGTGCACCAATGAGTATGCCTGGAATGATGGATACTGTTCTGAATTTAGGATTAAATGACGTAAGTGTAATGGGAGTAGCCGAACAAACAGAAAATCCTCGTTTTTCTTATGATTCTTTTCGAAGATTTATTCAGATGTTTGGAGATGTAGTGATGGGGATAGGGGATGCGAAATTTGAGAGAATCTTAAATAAATATAAAAGAGCTATTGACAGAAATGCTCAAGATACTGATTTAGGAGTAATTGATTTACAAAAAATAATAGCGGATTTTAAAGCACTCTATGAAAAAGAAATTGGTACCCTTTTCCCCCAAGATCCATTTCAACAATTATTTTTGGCGATTGAAGCAGTCTTTAAATCTTGGAATAATAAGAGAGCTATTACATATCGGAAAATCAATAATATACCTGATTTTGGTACAGCTGTTAATATTCAAGCGATGGTATTTGGAAATAAAGGTTGGAATTCAGCTACGGGTGTAGCTTTTACAAGAGATCCATCAACTGGGGAGAATAGGAAATTTGGTGAATACTTAACAAATGCACAAGGAGAAGATGTAGTTGCAGGAATAAGAACGCCTAAAAAATTAGAAGAAATGGCAGATGAGTTTCCAGAAATTTATAAGGAATTATTGAATACAATGGAAAAATTAGAAGTTCACTATAGAGATATGCAAGATATTGAATTTACAATAGAAGATGGTAAATTAAATATATTACAAACTAGAAATGGGAAAAGAACACCTTCAGCAGCAGTAAAAATTGCAGTTGATATGGTTAAAGAAGGCTTATTATCCAAAAAAGAAGCGATAATGAGTATTGATCCGAATAAAGTGGCGAAATTATTATTCAAAAGTATTGATGAAAATTCAATTGTTCATGTTTTAGCACATGGGATTAATGCATCTCCAGGAGCGGTTTCTGGGATTGCTGTTTTTGATTCTGATAGAGCTGAAGCATTAGCACATCAAGAACAAAAAGAAATTATATTAGTACGTCCACAAACAAAACCAGAAGATGTTCATGGTCTATATGCATCAGCTGGCGTTTTAACTCAATTTGGTGGAAAAACTTCGCACGCTGCAGTGGTAGCAAGAGGGATGGGTAAACCCGCTGTTGTTGGCGCCCAAGATATAGAAATTGACGAAGAAAATAGAGAATTTAGAGTAGCTGAAATGGTAATTAAAGAAGGAGATATGATAACTATTGATGGAACAACAGGAAGCATTATTGAGGGAAAAGTTCCTCTTGTTGAACCCGAAATAAAAGGCGAATTTTTAGAATTATTACAAATGGCAGATGATCTAAAAAGATTAGGTGTTAGGGCTAATGCAGATACACCCATTGATGCTAAAAAAGCTTTAGAATTTGGAGCACAGGGAATTGGACTTTGTAGAACAGAACATATGTTCATGGCACAAGATCGACTTCCCACAGTTCAAAATATGATCATGGCTAGAACAACAGAAGATCGTCAAGATGCCCTTAATAAAATTTTACCTTGGCAAAAACAAGATTTTTATGAAATTTTTAAAATAATGGAAGGAAAACCAGTGACCATAAGATTATTAGATCCTCCATTACATGAATTTTTACCTGAGCTCTCTACAATGCTATTAGAAAGTCAAGAGTTTAAAATGACAAATGCTTTATCTAGGGCTTTATTAGATTCAAGTCCTTTAGATAAAGAAATTAAGAAAAAGAATAAAGTTATCTCTTTAATTAGGTCACTCTCTGAAGAAAATCCTATGATGGGGTTAAGAGGCTGTAGATTAGGGATTGTGTGGCCTGAAATTAATGAAATGCAAGTAAAAGCTATTTTTCAAGCAGCTTGCGAATTAAAACTTGAAGGAATTAATGTAATACCAGAAGTTATGATTCCTTTAGTAGGAATGATCTCTGAATTACAATTAGTAAAATCACAGCTGATGGAAGTAGCTTTAGAAACAATACAAAAATATGGTGTAGATTTAGAATATAAATTTGGAACGATGATCGAAATTCCAAGAGCCGCTTTAACAGCAGATGAAATTGCTATAGAAGCAGAATTCTTTTCTTTTGGAACAAATGACTTAACTCAAATGACATTTGGGTTCTCTAGAGATGATGCTGAGGGTAAATTTCTTCCAATCTACTTGAATAAAGAAATTTTAGAAAATAATCCTTTTGAAATTCTTGATCAAGCTGGTGTTGGAAAATTAATGAAACTCGCAATAAAGCTAGGTAAAAAAACCAGACCAGAATTAAAAACCGGAATTTGTGGAGAACATGGAGGAGAACCTAGCTCAATTAAGTTTGCTCATTCAATAGGATTGGATTATGTATCATGCTCCCCTTTTAGAATCCCTGTTGCTAGAATTGCCTCAGCTCAAGCTGCAATTGGAGAGAAAAAAGACTAAATTAATAACATCTCTTTTTATTACCACAAAAAATATTGAAAATTCTATTTTCGTAAATGTTTTATCGATTTAACTATTTACTAATTTATATTCTGTTTAGTGAAAAAAGCTATGGTCTTAACTTTAGATGAAAGTATTGCATTATTGGAAGAAGTAGGAGAAGAGATTATTGAATTAGATGAATTAAAAGATATGTTTCAATGGAAAATAGATCACGATGAAAATTTATATGCCTATGATGGATTTGAGCCTTCTGGTAATATTCATATAGCTCAAGGACTTTTAAGGGCCATTAATGTAAATAAAATAACAAAAGCTGGAATTAGATTCAAATTTTTAGTAGCAGATTGGCATGCTGCAGCTAATAAAAAATTTGGCGGAAATTTAGAAGTAATAAAGAAAGTTGGAGATTTTTTTATTGAACTTTGGAAAGTCTGTGGTATGGATTTGAGTAAAATAGAGTTTATTTATGCTTCAGATTTAGTAAAAGATCCTAAATATTGGGAATTAGTACTAAAAATTGGTATACAAACCACTCTAAAACGAATAAAAAGATGCACGCAAATAATGGGAAGAAGTGAATCAGATAAATTGTACGCTTCACAAATATTATATCCATTAATGCAAACTGCTGACATTTTTTATCTTCCAGCAGATATCTGTCAACTGGGAATGGATCAAAGAAAAGTAAATATGTTAGCAAGAGAAGTTGCAAAAAAGTTAAATAAACCAAAACCAGTTGCGATTCATCATCACATGTTAATGGGTTTAAAAGCCCCTTCTACAGAGTTATCTGGAATTGACAGAGCAATTGATATTAAGATGTCCAAGTCTGATCCTGATTCATCAATATTTATGTTAGATTCTCCTAATGATGTGAAACGTAAGATCAATAAAGCTTATTGCCCACCTAAACAGATTGAAGAAAACCCTATTTTAGAATACTGTAAATATATCATATTTGAACTAATTGATGTTTTTAAAATTGAACGTCCTGAAAAATATGGTGGAGATATAACATATAATTCCTATGAAGATTTGGAAAAAGAATATTCCGAAGGTAAGGTTAACCCACCAGATTTAAAACCAGCTGTAGCTAAATATATTAACCAGTTTTTAGAACCTGTTATAGAACATTTTAAAAGTGATGTTCATGCAAAAAAAATATATCAATTTGTTCAAAACGCATATAATAAATATAAAACAAATGAAAAATAAAAGAAAGAAATTGATTAGTTGTTATAAACGTGTCAAATAATAAAACAGTTGATATTTTTTTAAATCCAAAATCCGTAGCTGTAATTGGAGCATCCAAGAACCCAATGAAAGGAGGACATCGAATTGTATATAACCTTGTTAATAATAACTATAAAGGGAGAATTTATCCTATCAATCCAAACTCAGAAGGAGAATTATTGGGATTGAATTTCAATAAATCAGTTTTGGATATTGAGGAGAAAATAGATTTAGCAATCTTTTACGTTCCAAATCATAGAATTCCACAATTATTGGAGGAATGTATTCAGAAAAAGATTCGAGGAGCAATGATCGAAGCTTCTGGGTTTGAAGAAGTTGGTGAGAAAGGTCTTGAGATAAAAGAGCAGATTCTAAAGATCACAGACAATTTTTCAAAAATTAGAATAATGGGACCAAATTGCATGGGTCTTACTCGAATTGATGGAGATAGTGATGCTGGGGACAATGAAAGAGGAGGATTCTTTACAAGCTTTGGTGTCTTTTCTACTTATAAAAGAGGAAATATTGCCATAATCAGTCAATCTGGAATGCTGAATGGTGGATATTTGATGTATATTATGGAAAAATACCCCGAGTTAGGAATTAGATATTCCTGTTCAATTGGAAATAAAATGGATTTAAATGAAACTGACTTTTTAGAATACTTTATAGAAGATATTACTGTTAATGTCATTGCGGTATATCTTGAATCTTTCAAGAATCCGAGAAAATTTATCAATTTATGTAAGAAAGTGAGAAAAATACCAAATAAGACAATTATTCTCGTGAAAGGTGGAATTACCTCACAAGGTCAAAAAGCTACTTTAAGCCATACAGGAGCAATGGCAGAAAATTCACAATTAATTAACGCGATTATAGCACAATCTGGGGTAATTCAAGCAAAAGATTTTGATGAGTTATTTCAGTTTGCCCGAACATTTTCAATGATGTACAATGAAAATAAAGTTATGCCTAAATATGGAAACGTTTCTCTAGTTACAGGATCGGGAGGTGCAGGTACTGTTGTTGCAGATATTACTGCGCAGTATGGTTTAAAGTTCCCTAATTTTAATGATAAGGAATATGATATATTAGTAGATCTATATCCAGAATGGATGCCCCCTAATCGATTTGCTCTTATTGATTTTTGGCCAGCAATGGAAAAAGCTATGACGAAGAATAATAACCGGGATGAAGTTATAAATGAAGTATTTGAGCTTTTATTAAATGATGAGAAAGTAGAGGGTATGTTAAACATGTTATTTTGCGCGAGACGTTTTGGAGGGCTTCCTGATTATAAAAAATTTGTTAAAACTATCAATGATGGTTCAAAACCTGTATTCTTTTGGCTAATTGGAGAAGTTGAGTCAGTTCAAGAAGTATCTAAATATATGGCACAAAATAATATACCTACATTTCCAACCATAGAAGAAATGATAAAAAATTTCAAAATTTTAGTTCAAGATTCTAAAAATAAAAATTATTAAATTTACATTATGGTTCGAATATTATGCATTGGAGATTCTCATATTCCTAATCGAGCAAAAGATCTACCTGAGCAAATATATAAGCAAATAAATGATTTAACTCAAAATGAACTCTATGATGACATTTTTTTTACTGGAGATTTAATAAATTTTCCAGAATTACTTGATTTTTTAAGCTTGAAAAGCAAAAGTAAATTATTTAAAGTTATAGGAAATATGGACTATTATTATGGGAATCGGGATTTACCTACTTATCAAAAATTAGATATTTTATATGAAAATAGTGAAAAATTAACAATAGGTTTAACTCACGGAGCACAAATAAAACCACGAGGAGATCATGATCAATTAGAAGAACTTACTATTCAAAAAAAATATAATATTTTGGTTTCAGGACACACACATAAAGAAGAAGTATTTCTAACGAGTAAAGGTATCTTATTAATTAATCCAGGTAGCGTTACTGGAGCATGGTCGTTTTTAGCAAGTGGAATTCCTTCTTTTATAGAATTATTTATTGACAAACGAACAAAGAAAATTAATGTAAATTTGTTTCAGATAAATAGAAAAACAAGAGAAATAAACACTTCTCTTTCATATTTTATTTTTAAAAACGATCAGATACATAAAAATGGCTGATTTTTTCAAAAAAATATACTCACTCTAAAATAACTCTTTTATAAGATTTTCGTAAAATTTCACTATAGTCTATTTTCTTATCAATTGATAATTATAAGAATCCTCATTTAATATACCCTAATCTATTCTTGTTATATCTATAATGGACTTTTTTATTATCTAATCTAATATAAGATCCGAAATGTTTGATGCTTTCTTTTAGTTCTTTTAAAGCCGATTTCTATATTCTTTATATTATACTTATGATGGAAATTACTTTGTTTTTTAAATTGAATATTTCTAATATATCTTCTTGTTTTTTGATAGGAATAATTTATATTTACTTACATTTCTTGAAATATTAAACATAAATATGAGCACATTATATTATTTTTTAAAGCATCACTATTTTTTTTTCTAAATTAGTATTAATTAAAAATAGAAAAAAAATGACAATTTCAGAGCAAGAGCAAAAAGCATTAAAAATTATCGAAGAACATATTGGAGAGACGTTATTAGAGGTTTCTCCATTAGAGCGTTATTCTTTTGGATATTATATCAAAGATCAACATATTACTGGTTTAAGTTTATTTTCTTGTAGATTATCTAGTATTCCAAAAGAAATAAAGGCATTTACGTCACTTGAGCAATTATATCTAAGAGGTAATAATTTAGTTAATATCTCAGATGACTTATTTTCTCTCACTTCTTTAAAAATCTTAGATTTAAGTGAAAATGAACTAAATAGTCTACCTGAGACGATAAATTCTCTTAATCAGTTAAAAGAATTACATTTAGAATCAAATCATTTAAAAAGTTTACCAGAATCTTTAGGAGCCCTTTCATCTTTAGAAACTTTAGACTTAAGTGAAAATAAATTAGAGGTTATTCCTTCAACATTAGGAAAAATGAATAGATTACAGACTTTAGATTTAAGTAGAAATCTTATTATATCATTACCCGAATCAATAGGGGAATTAGAATCCTTAGAGCTTCTATATTTAGGAAATAATCAGTTACAAGAACTTCCTGCATCAATTCAAAATTTATTTTCATTAAAAAGATTAAATTTACGAAACAATAAATTAACTAAATTGCCAGATTCCATTAACAAATTATCATCTTTAACTTCACTATTTTTAAAAGGAAATGAAATAGTAAAATTGCCTCATGCAATTGGCGAATTAAATAGCCTTATCTATTTAGGATTGACATCAAATTCATTAAAAATCCTCCCTGAATCGATTGGTTCATTACTTTCTCTAGAAAGTTTAAGTTTATCATCAAATAAATTAAAAAAGCTTCCAGAGTCAATAGGAAG
Source organism: Promethearchaeota archaeon (assembly GCA_019058245.1). GTDB lineage: Archaea > Asgardarchaeota > Lokiarchaeia > Sigyniarchaeales > SOKP01 > Loki-b32. Next base: position 22,104 of record JAHPZJ010000012.1, read on the forward strand.
ATTAGATTCATTGATTAGATTAGAAATATCCAACAATGAGTTAATTATTCTTCCGTTATCATTAGGAAATCTTTTAAATCTAAAAATATTAAGATGTGATCATAACAATTTATTAGAGATCCCTGATTCTATAGGTAATCTGCATAATCTTGAAGTATTAAATCTTGAAATGAATAATATAAAAAAACTCCCTGAATCAATTGGTTCTTTAAAATCGTTAAAAGAATTAAATTTTTATGATAATAAATTAGTAGATCTCCCCCATTCTATTGGAAATCTTCAATCACTTGAAATTCTTGATTTAAGTAAGAACTTATTAGAGGAACTCCCAGAGTCAATTGGATCTTTACATTCATTATTAGAATTAGATGTATCTACAAATCATTTGCGCAATATCCCTGAATCAATAGGTAAACTCCGAATACTAAAAACATTTATTTTAGGTTTTAACCGTTTAGAAACGATTCCTAAATCTATTGGATTTTTGACAACTTTAGAAATATTTGATGTAGGTAAAAATCACTTAAAAGAATTACCTCAATCAATTGGGGCATTAACATCACTTAAACATTTATATCTTTATTATAATGAATTAAATAAAATACCTGATTCCATTGGATCCTTACATTCTTTAAAATACCTCTATTTAGGAAATAACAAATTATCTAAACTTCCAGAATCTATAGGATATCTAAAATCTTTAAAATATTTATTTTTAAGGACAAATTTCTTAAGTGAATTGCCATTATCCGTTGAATCTTTACCATCCCTCAAGTATCTAAATATAGAAAAAAATAATCTTAAAGGATACCTCGATTACCTGCATAATTTAGAAGTTAAAGGTATTAAAATATTAAAATAAGATTAATCATAATTTTTTTTATTTTAAATTCAAAAATAGGATAATAAATATTGAAGTATAACTTCAATAAAATCAAATAATCCTAAGACTATCTCTTTTAATAGAAATAATATAATTTAAATATGAAATGGGGTTAGATTAAACTATGGATATTTCAAAGGCTATGAAAATTAAATTACCTGAAGAATTACCATTATATCCTAAATTTATTGATGGGATAAGAAGAGCACCATCAAGAGGTTATACTCTTAATCTAAATCAGACGAAATTAGCCTTAAAAAATGCTTTGAGATATATACCACCATCACTCCATGAGAAATTAGCTCCTGAATTTATAGAAGAATTAGTAACGAGAGGTAGAATCTATGGATACAGATATAGACCAGAAGGAAATATTAAAGCAAAATCTATTGAGGAATATAAAGGTAATACGCTTGAAGGAAAAGCATTACAAGTAATGATTGATAATAATCTAGATTTTAATGTTGCTCTTTATCCATATGAGTTAACAACATACGGTGAAACTGGTCAAGTGTTTCAAAATTGGATGCAGTATAACTTAGTAAAGAGATATCTTGAAAAAATTACAGAAAATCAGACTTTAGTAATAGCTTCTGGTCATCCAGTTGGATTATTCCCAACTTCAATAATGGCTCCAAGAGTAATTTCTACAAATGGTTTAATGGTTGGAATGTTTGATAATCAAGATGATTTTAATATAGCAGCAGCTTTAGGGGTTGCAAATTACGGTCAAATGACTGCGGGAGGATGGATGTACATTGGGCCTCAAGGGATTGTTCATGGTACTTATATCACTTTATTAAATGCCGCTAGGTTATATTTAAATATTCCTAATGGTAAAGATTTAAGAGGAATTTTATATCTTTCCTCAGGATTAGGTGGAATGAGTGGCGCTCAAGCTAAGGCAATAGAAATTGCAGGAGGGATTGGTGTTATCGCAGAAGTTGATGAATCGAGAATCAAAACAAGATTTGATCAAGGATGGATCTCCAGAATTTCTGATGATTTAGAGGAGATATTTGATTGGGTTAATGATGCTAGAAAATTAGAAAGACCTCTATCAATAGCATATCATGGAAACGTTGTTAATCTATGGAAATATGTTGTTGATAATAATATCAAAGTAGAATTATCCTCAGATCAAACCTCTTGTCATGCTGTTTATGAAGGAGGTTATACACCTTTTCAAATAAGCTATAAAGAAGGAAGAACATTAATTAAGAATAATTTAAGTCAGTTCAAAGAACTTGTAGATATTTCTTTACAGGAACAATTTAGACTTATTAAAATAATGAATGAAAGAGGTACATATTTCTGGGATTATGGAAATTCCTTTTTAAAAGCTGTATTCGATACAGGAGCTAAAGATATAGCAAAAAACGGCATAAACACCTCAGAAGGTTTTATTTTTCCGTCTTATGTAGAAGATATAATGGGTCCCATTTGTTTTGACTATGGATTTGGACCTTTTAGATGGGTTTGTCTTTCAGGAAAAGAAAAAGACTTAGATAAGACTGATCAAGCCGCTATGAGTTGTATAAATCCTGAAAGAAGATCACAAGATAGAGACAACTATTTTTGGATAAAAAATGCTAAAAGAAACAATCTAGTAGTTGGTACTAAAGCGAGAATTTTATATGCTGATGCTAAAGAACGTATCAATATTGCTCTTAAATTTAATGAATTGATAAGAAAAGGAGAAATTGGACCAATAATGCTTGGGAGAGATCATCATGATGTTTCTGGAACAGATTCTCCTTTTAGAGAAACTTCAAATATTAGAGATGGGAGTAATGTGATGGCAGAAATGGCAATCCATTGTTTTGCAGGAAACTCATTTCGAGGTATGACTTATGTAGTTCTTTCTAATGGAGGTGGAGTTGGTATCGGAAAATGTTTTAATGGTGGGTTTGGGTTAGTGCTGAATGGGTCAGAAAAAGTTGATAATATTATCAAAAATGCTTTAGAATGGGATGTAATAGGTGGAATTGCTAGAAGGAGTTGGGCTAGAAATCCCAATGCATTTGAGACCGCCTATTATTGGAATATTGAAAATGAAAAAAGAGGGCATTTAACACTTCCATTTATAGCAGAGGACAAACTATTAGATAATATTATAGAAATTTTTTTTAAAAAAAACTTAAATGAGAAATAAATTAAATTAAATTGTTGAGAAAATTAAATTTTGAATTCTATTTTGTCTTTTAATCCGTTATTATAATCATATTAAGAATGTGAATTATAATGAAAGAATATTTTAGATTCGGAATGGATCACCTTACAGCTAACAAGGCTTTAAATATATCAAGGGGTTTTTTGAAAGGTGTCCTTACCGATGAAGTTAGAGATCGAATAATTAAAAATCATGATACTATTCAATCAATTCTTAAAGGATCAAAATTAATTTATAGTATTAATACTGGATTTGGCTCTCTTTGTACCACAAGAATAACTAGAGAAGAATCAGCAAAATTACAGGAAAATTTACTTAAGAGTCATAGTGTAGGCGTTGGACCACCAATAGAACAAGAACTATCAAAATTAATGTTAATATTAAAAGTCCATGCTCTATGCATAGGATATTCAGGAATTTCCTTGGAAGTAATAGAAAGAATAATATGGCATATTAACAAAAATTTTATCCCATTTGTTCCTGAACAAGGTTCTGTTGGAGCATCAGGAGATCTTGCTCCACTAGCTCATCTGTTTTTACCTTTAATAGGATTAGGATTTCTTTCAAAAGATAATAAAAGCTACAGACCAACTGAAAAAGTCTTGAGTGAGAATAACTTAAAACCACTAAAATTGCAAGCAAAGGAGGGTTTGGCTTTGATTAATGGCACACAATTTATTGCTGCACATGCTATAAGAGTATATGAAAAATTTCTTAATTGTCTTAATCATGCTGATCTAATTGGGGCGATTACTCTTGAGAGCTATTTAGCATCCCATCAACCTTTTGCTGAAAAGTTAATAAAGTTACGACCTCACAAAGGAGCACTAATAGTAGCAGAAAAAATGAGGAGTTACCTAAAAGATTCAGAAATGGTTGAATCACATAAGGACTGTGGACGTGTACAAGATCCATATTCTATTCGTTGTATTCCACAAGTTCATGGGGCTTCGAGGGATGCGTTAGTTCATTTAAATAATATCTTGGAATGTGAATTAAACTCTGTTACAGACAATCCAGTTGTTTTTAATGAACTTGAGACTTATAGCGGGGGAAATTTTCATGGTCAACCTCTCGCTTTACCTTTAGATTATGTAAGTATGGCAGCATCTGAAATAGGTAACATCTCAGATCGTCGTATTTTTTTATTATTAGAAGGAAAATGGGGCTTACCTTCAAACTTAATAGAAAAACCGGGTCTCAATTCAGGCTTCATGATAACACAATATACATCTGCTGCACTAGTTAGTGAAAATAAGACATTATGTTTTCCTGCAAGTGTGGATAATATCCCAACAGGATCGGGACAAGAAGATCATGTTAGTATGGCACCAATTAGCGCTAGAAAAACCATTAAAATTTTAGATAATCTTGAAAAAATTTTAGCGATTGAATTATTATGTGCTAGTCAAGCTTTAGATTTTCGGAGACCTCTAAAATCTAGTAGGATAATTGAGGCTTGTCATCATTATATACGCGAAAAGATTCCACATATTAAAGAAGATACTTTATTATATTGTTATATAAAACAAGTAGTTGAAATCATAAGAAATAACGCTCTATTAAATATAATTCAAAAAATTCAAGAAGGAGATTAATTTGTTTGTAGCTTCAACTTATGGAAAAAAAGAGATCTTTTCTATAACTGATCCGGATCTAGTCATATTTCATGCTAATGAACTTGTTACAATGAATACTAGATATGGTGCTCCTAGAATCGGGAATAGTATGTCAAAATTAGCAACTATTAACGATGGAGCATTAGCAATAAAAGCAGATAGAATTATTTTTATTGGTTCAACAGAAGAATTAATGTCAAAATATGAATTTGGCAAAATTCCAACTAAAATTGATGCTACACATAAGTTAGTAATCCCAGGTCTTATTGATCCACATACTCACATCATTTTTGACGGTACTCGTGAAGACGAGCTTTCCATGAAACTTAAAGGAATGACATATTTAGATATTCTAAATGAAGGCGGAGGCATTTTAAAGACAGTTCAAGAAACTAGAAAGGCTCCATTAGAAAAATTGGTAAAAAATGGAAAAGACATCTTAGATAGAATGATGAATTATGGAACAACTACAGTTGAAACAAAATCTGGTTATGGATTAACTACTGAAAGCGAAATAAAACAATTAGAAGCTATTCGAATTCTAAATGAAGAACACCCTTTAGATCTAATTCCAACATTCTTAGGTGCTCATGCAATACCACCAGAATTTAAGAATAAACCAGATAAATATGTTGAATTAATAGTTACAGAAATGATACCAAAAATCGCTAAAGAAGGTCTTGCTGAGTTTTGTGATGTTTTTTGCGAAAAAGGTATTTTTTCAATAAAGCAAACACGTAAAATTTTAAAAACAGCAATTAGATATGGATTAAGACCTCAGATTCATATTGATGAGATTGTAGATACTAATGGTGCATTATTAGCTTCCGAAATTAGAGCAATACAAACAGGACATTTATTAAAATCTAATGAGGATGGTTTAAAAGCAATGGCTGAAGCCGGAGTTATAGCCACTCTTCTACCAGGAACACCATTTTGTCTAATGTTGGATGATTATGCCCCCGCGAGAAAGATGATTGAATTTGAAATACCCATTGCTTTAGCTACTGATCTCAATCCGAATTGCTGGACAGAATCAATGCAGATGATCATTGCATTAGCATGTTATCATATGAAACTTACACCAGCAGAAGCACTTACCGCTTCAACTATTAATGCTGCATGTGCAATTCAAAAACAAGATGAAATTGGAAGTCTTGAAATAGGTAAAAAAGCAGATTTAATAGTATTTGATGTACCTAACTACTATTTCTTACCTTATCATTTTGGAGTGAACTTAGTTTCTAAAGTTATAAAAAATGGTAAAATTGTTGTAGATAACGATTAAATAACTTAACATTTTAAAAATCAAAATAAGATTCTAATAAATGTTTTTCTTCTAATTTCTCTGGCGTTTTAAGTTTTAAATAATATTCTAATGAATTGAGTACTGCTCCTAACGGTAATACACCAACTAATTCAGAGCTTATTACTGGTATACCATATCGATCAGCTTCCAATTTTACTAGTTCCATTTGTCTATACAAAGGTGTTTTTCTAAAATTTATATTCGAAATCCCCACTTGAACATAATCTCGATTTTTTAGTTCCGTACCCATAGCTTTTATATTAACTAATCCTCCTGAATGTAAATGGATAGCCTTAGCTACTTTCTTAGCTATTTTAACATCCTTAGTACCTAAATTAATATTGAAGCTAATTAAAGGATTTCTTGCTCCAGTTATTATAGCACCCGCAGTAGGATGAAACTCAGATGGACCATAATCAGGTTTCCTCTCTAGGTCAATTTTTATAGTTTCTTTTAGATTTTCATATTCTCCCTTACGGATATTATCTATATTTTTTCTTTCCATCTTCCGAGCAGCTTCTTCATAAAGATAAACTGGAATCCCTTCTTTTGAGATTTCCTCAGCAAATTTTATCGATAAATCTATACACTCTTTCATTGATATATTTTGTGCAGGAACAAAAGGGACTACATCAACCGCACCAATACGAGGATGTTGACCCTTATGTTTATTCATATCGATTAATTCAATAGCTTTCTTGGCTGCTTGAATATTAGCTCTTAAAACAGCATCAGGAGTACCTAAAAATGTTATAACTGTTCTATTATAATCAGAATCATACTGAACATCTACAATACGAGTATTAGGAGTATTTTTTATCTCCAACACAATTAAATTTATCTTTTGCTCATCCCTTCCTTCACTATAGTTAGGAACGGATTCTACAATCTTTTTTTTATCTTTTTCCATAAAACGACCAAATTTTTTTGAATATATTCCCAAAATAATATTAAATAATTATAATGAATATTTCTTTTTCTTATAGGTTTTATCAGTAAAA
>JAHPZJ010000013.1:0-9065 GCA_019058245.1 Promethearchaeota archaeon
TAAACTCATGAGTTTTCCACATTCGAGAGTATCCTGCATTTGCGATTACTCCATTTAATAAACCCAAATCTTCACAAAATCCCTTAAATATAGTTTCTAATTCTTGAAAATTAATAACATCAGCATTTTGGATAACAACCTTAACATCTAGGGCAAGATCATCTATTATTTTCTTAACATTAGTTAATTGTTCTATTGTTCTTGAGATTAAACCAAGATTAGCTCCTTCTTTAGCACATGCTATCGCAACTTCTTTACCAATACCTCTTCCTGCTCCTGTTATAATTACATTTTTTCCTTTTAATAACATTACAATGTTCACTAAATAAGGTTATTTTAGAAATATATTTTTTGCTAACTAATATAAAATACAAATATTTGAGTAAAGCTAAATTATTTATGATTAATTGAAAGATAATCAATAAAGATTATTATTTTAAAAAAAATGAATTTATCAATGAATAATCAACTAGATGGTTAATATATTTAAAATCGCGTTAGTAAATCCAGGACCAGGAGAAGTTTTAAGCAAAGGTAGAATTGTAGCAAATGCGGATCACATATATCCACCTTTGGGTATATGTTATTTAAGTTCAGTGTTAAAAAAAGAAAATTATGAGGTACAATTAATAGATCAAGCAGCAAAGAAGTTGAATTTCCATCAAATTGTTAATTGGATTAAAAATCAAGATCCCGATATTTTAGGTTTTTCTACTCTAACAGCATCAGGTTCAGGGATAAGTGCTGCTTTAACATCTATTGAAATAAAAAAATGGAATCCTAATATTAAAATAGTATTTGGAAATCGACATACAAATCATAATGATTATAGAATATTGACAAAATATCCCGAAATTGATTATAGTGTAAGAAATGAAGGAGAATTTACTTTTTTAGAATTAGTTAAGGCATTAGAAAGAAAAGAATCATTAAAAGATGTAAAAGGTCTAACTTATAGAGATAATGGTAAAATAAGGAGAAATGAAGATCGCCCATTAATTAAAGATCTTGATGCCATTCCTTTCCCAGATAGAAAAGCTCTAAATATGGAATATACTGGGAGTTTTGGTGGGTTGGAATTCGCGCCCAAAGGCTTTACTTCAATGGTATCCTCTCGAGGATGTCCATATCAATGTGCTTTTTGTTACGGTAAAAGAAATGTAGGTTTTAGAACGCGATCAGTAGAAAACATAATGAAAGAAATTTTACTTTTAGAAAGTGAGGGATATAAATATATTAATTTTGTTGATGATAATTTTACGGTATCCAAAAAAAAAGTAATAAAACTCTCTCGATTGATGCAAAAACATAAAGTAGATATAGATTGGATATGTGAAGGCAGAGTTAATCAAGTTTCTGATGATATGTTAAAAGAAATGAAGAGAGCAAAATGCAGAATTGTTTTTTATGGTATCGAAAGTGCCAATCAAAGAATACTTGATTATTACAGAAAAAATATTACTCCTGATCAGTCAGTTGCAGCAGTAAGAAAAACACGTAAAGCTAAAATTCCCTATATTTTAGGTTCTTTTATTGTTGGGGCTCCTGGAGAAACACTACAGGAGATATATAATACTTTAAAATTTGCTCAAAAACTAGATATTGATTTCCCTGTATATAATCTTCTCGGAACAATGCCGGGAACAGATATTTGGGATGAATTAGTTGAAAAAAAGATTCTTGATGAGAATAAATATTGGGAAGAGGGAGTTCATATTTCTGATATTGATCCTAATGGAGTGTCAACTGAAAAGATTTCGAATTTAATTTTGATAATGTTAAAGCAATTTTTTATGAATCCCAAGTACATATTAAGAACAACCTATAGAACTACAACTAGTTCATATAAATTCTTATCATCTATTAAGGTATTAACTCATAATATTCAAAATTTTAAAGATTTTCAAGGAGTAAAATCTTTTTGGAATCCTGATAATGTATAAAAGAGATTTTTCTAATATTACAATAATTTTTATCCCCAAAATGGTTTCCAATTATTCCATAAATCCCAGTTATTAATGTTTTTAATATTTTGTAAGATAGCTTTTTGTCTATAACTACTTTTTAAAGTCTTAAAAATTTGTCTGGAAATATACTTAGGACGTTGCATAAATTTCCTATGAGTTTGCCTTATTCTTTCCATTATTTCCCCTAATGGAATGGGAAGAACAGCAGTACCAACTTCCCAACTTGTATCTGGATTTATCTTTTTTTCTTCTACCATTTTATTCCATATCCAGTTACCAGGAATTATTCCTAAAACATGGAATTGTGGAAAATCAATATCTAATTTCAATGAAAGATTTAATGTTTTGATAATTTCCTCTCGAGTCTCCACAGGAGACCCTAAAATAAAATTAGCTAAGATCATATCTATACCAATTTTATTAGAGTTCTTGATTGCATCATTTACTTGTTTTAAAGTAATATTTTTATTATACCAATCTATTATTCTTTGAGATCCACTTTCTACTCCAAAACTAAGTATTTTGCATCCCATTTCTTTCATTGCCATTAATAATTCTAATGAACTTTGAGTTACCCGACCTTCAGCCATCCAATTAAAATCCAGTCTTTCTTTCTTTATCAGACGGGAAAGCGTAAATAATCTTTTTTTACTTATAGTAAAGTTATCATCAACCCAAAGTAAATTTCTATAGCCTTGTTCTTCAAGGATACATAATTCTTCTACGATATTTTCTGGAGATCTTGGACGCCACTTGCCCCAAAACATTGAGCTCGAACAGAATGTACATTGAAACGCACATCCTCTTGAAGAAGCTGCAGATGTAAATTTCCCAACCGATAATTCAAGACCCTCAACCGTATTTTTATATTCAATATTTCCTAATAATTTTCTATTAGGAAATGGTATTATATCTATATTCTCCATAAGAGCTCTATCGTTATTTTTAACAATTCTACCATTATCACGATATGTTACACCCCTAATATCTTCAAAATTTTGACCTTTTTCTAATTTTTCAGCAATTTCTAATAGTGTAGCTTCACCCTCTCCTCTTATACAAGCATCAATAAATGGGTATTTACTTAAAATTCTTCTATCATTAAAAGTGGCATGATAATTGCCAAACATTATCTTTATATTTGGATTTATCTCTTCTTTTACTCTTTTACTAATTTCAGCAGAAGTAATCCCTGTTCCTGCAGTTGTTATGGTTGAAAAACCTAAAACATCAGGATCCTCTCGTTTTATCCATTCCAAAGTTTTTTCAATCGAATATCCCCGAGCGAATTGATCAAGTATAGATACCTCAAAATTATTTTCGCTTAGATATGTAGCAAGATAGAGAATACCCATTGGCGGAAAACCATAAAACTCTATTTTCTCTTTATAGTAATGCTCTGCTTGTGCAACAGTACCGCAAAATGTTCCTTTTTCTGGAGGTTTTGGAAAAATTAAAGATACTTTCAAAAAATCATTTTAAAATTCAATTGAAATAAATAACTAATAAGTGTGTATATTCTGCATTAAAATAAAAACCTCATTATTTAAATGATATATTTATTAAGAACTAGATATTAAATAATAGAATTAAAAAAACTATAAGATGTTCTAACTTATCATATTAACCTATATTATGAAATTAAGTAATAAACCCATACAGAAAGTTGTTTTAGTAAACCCAAATTTTATCACCAAGAGCATTACAGACAAATTTACCATCCCGGCATTAGGTTTAGAATACCTAGCCGCTAATATTTTAGATATTGCAGAAGTTAAGATCATTGATGCAAAAGTCAGAAGACTATCTCTTAGGGAAATAATGAAAGAAATTAATGAGTTTAGACCAGATATCGTTGGAATTTCATGTTGTTTTACAATAGGAATTAATTTTGCCTTAAAAATAGCAAAAGAGTCAAAAAATCAAGGCTATAAAACAGTTTTAGGAGGATGGCACCCAAGTTTTGAATATTCTGAAATTCTAAAATATCCATTTATAGATGTAATAATAAGGGGAGAGGGTGAACTTACTTTTCGGGAATTAATTCAAAACAGAAATTTAGAAAAGATTAAAGGACTCTCATATAGAGAAAATGGAAAAATAAAGAATAACCAAGACCGTCTTTTGATTAAAAATTTAAATAAGTTACCATTTCCAGCAAGAAATTTAAGAAATACTAAGTCTTATTATCAGATTTTTCAAATGCCTATAGATGTGATTGAAACTTCAAGAGGATGTCCGTTCAAATGCACCTTCTGTAATATACATCTGTTCTATCGAGGATTATATAGAACAAAAACTATAGAACGAGTTATTCAAGAATTAAAAATCATTTCAAGTGATCATAAGCGTAAGAATGTTCTTATAGTAGATGATAATTTCACTGCTAATATGAAAAGAGTAGAAAAAATATGTGATCAAATTATTAAAGAAGGTATTAAATTAGATTTAATTTGTCAAAGTCGTATTGATGTTATTAAAAAGAATCCGAATGTCATTGAAAAAATGTCTAAAGCAGGTTTTTGGCTGTTTTTTCTTGGTATTGAATCATTTAATCAAAAATCTTTAGACGATATCCAAAAGAATGTAAAATTTAGAGATATTATTGAAGCAATTAAAATACTCCATGATAATAATATTGTAATAATTGGCAGTTTATTAGTGGGTTCAAATTTAGATGAAGAAGCGAAAGATATTGATCTAATGATTAAAATAGTAAAAAAGTTAGGAATCGATTTTCCAATATATTCTGTAATGACACCTTTACCTGGTACTAAATTCAGAGATCTTTTAATTGAAAAGAATTACCTATTGTCTCATAATTGGAGTGAATATAATTTTACAACCGCAGTTAATCGACTAAATAAATTATCGAAGGATGAATTAGAAAGGCTTTTATATAAATCATATTATTATGCTTATTTTCATAGAGGGTGGAAAGAAACCTTTATGAGATTATTTAAACGAAAAGGTTTACAGTTTTTATTAAATTCAAGAAGAATCTTTAGTATAATGAAGGAATTTTTGAATTTTTTTATAGATATTAGAAGAATGAAAGAAAAGATTGAAAAATAATAGTTATATTATATATTAATAAATTGACGCTTTTTTATACAAATTTTTTAATTGATAAGTTGGTTTAAAGTAATAAATTCAGCTTTCTTTGCAATTGCATCCTTAATAAAATTATTTATTCTAATCATAAAATTATCCCCTGTATTTATCCATCGGTCTATTCTAAAAGAAGATTTTCTTGGGAGATTAAGGTGATAAATTATACTTCTTGTACATATTGCCTCCCAAGAATGAAAATATAATATACTTAATTTTTTCTTTAAAATCCATTTTCGTAAAAGAAACGAACTAAATGGTAATCTAAAAATAGTGTAAATATCTAGAGGATGAAATTCTTGAATACCATATAAATTAGTGTTATAATAATGTATCCTTTTTCTGGTACTTATCGAAGAATCATATTTAAATCCTAAATCACGTAGTATACGAAATAGAAAATGTGGAGGTTTTAAATAAGGAGTACGAAAACCAATTATATCTGACCGGCGACATTCATTTTCAATTATTTTTTTGTTCATCGAGATGAGTTTTTTACATTCATTATAGGATAAATTAGATAGTCGTTCATGATTTGAACTATGGCAAGCTATTTCATGTCCTTTTTTTTCTATTAGCTGTATAGCCCATGGCTGTTGTTCAGCAACTTTTCCAGTGCAGAAGAAAGTTCCTTTGATTGTATAATTATCTAAAAGTTTCAAAATTTTTATTAATCCAATTTTCACTCCAAAAAAAGTATTTAAATAATTAGGAATATCTCTTTCAATATCGAAAGTTAGAGCAATTTTCATTATCAGATTATAATTATTTTTTTTTCTTAAGTAATTATATATTAATTTTAAAATTAATTTCAATATCTTAGAATAGAAACATATATAAAATAATGCAAGTTTTAGTATTAGGAGCCGGGATTTCTGGCTGTACATTTGCTCGATTGATGAAAAATGAAGGCTATACAGTTTCAATAAAAGAAAAACAAGATCACATTGGAGGATTATGCTATACAAAAAAAAGCCCCAATGGTATACTTTATGAACCAAACGGTGGACATGCTTTTCATACAAAAAATGACCGTGTTAAAAAATTTGTACTTTCCTTTTCAGAATTCAACAATTACAAACATAAGAAGGGTATTGTTATCAATGATATTTTGCGACATTTTCCAATCAGTAGAAAAACTATACTTAAGATGAAAAATAGTAAACAAATTCTTAAAGAATTAGAAAATAGGCCTAAAAATCCAGATTTAACCAATTTTGAAACATTTGCAATCTCTAAATTTGGGTTAACTTTATATAAATTATTCATATACAATTATTCTAAGAAGATGTGGGGTTTAGAGCCCCATAAGTTAACAACTGAATATATTCATAATCGTATTGAACTGACAGATTCTAATACTCATATCTTTCAAGATGATTTTCAGGGACTACCTATTAACGGTTATACTAAATTCCTAGATAATATGATACATGGTATTCCTTTAGAATTAAATGCTCCTGAATTTAATATTTCTTCATATGATCTTATCTTATATTCTGGTAGAATAGATGAGCTCTTCAAATATAAATTTGGCAAATTGCAGTATCGATCTTTAAGATTTGATTACAGAGAGAATGATAATTGGGAAAATGAAGATTATGGATCAATCAACCTGCCTCAACATAATAAATATATTCGGAAAGTAAATTTTAAAGTAATGTATCAAAAGAAAACAAAGAACTCATGGATTCAATATCAAGAACCAATATCCTTATATGATCATAATTTACCGATGTATCCTATATATACAAAAGAAAATATAGAGTTATTTAATAAATATCTAATTGAAGCTTGCAAATCTGATAAAATTATTCCCGTTGGGCGGTTAGGCTTATATAAGTATTTAGAAATGGGTCAAGCAATTTGGTTAGCTATAAACATGCTTCCTTTAATAAAGAAGTGGAAAATACTTAAGCCTAAAAGTAGATATTCTGAAATTAAAGAATTATTAAATAAATAGAACGTGTATTTAGACTTTAATCTGAATCTCTCCATTTTAGATCCTTAGCTAGAGTATAAAATATATCTTTATTTGTTCGATACTCTCTAATACGTCTTAAGCTACGACGAGCATTTAAAGTTCTTCCACTGGTAAATACTGAAATAAAATTAAGAGTCTTAATCTTAACTTTCTTCATTGTATTTCTTAATAATATTAAAGAATCAGAAAATACTTTATCTATTCCTAATAAATTTTCGGGTAATTGCTTAAATCCACCAACTTTAAAAAATATATCCCTTCTAACTATAATATTGCATCCTATAAGTTCAGGATATCTGAATAGTGATTTAAGAAAATAATAAATATGCATACTTAAGTTTAGAAAAAAATAGTTTGTTATGATGAATTTTTGGGAACCTAATTTAAATGAAATTGCCTTCCCATCATAATATTTAATCCTAGCACTGCAAGCTATAAGTTCTTTATGTTTTTCAAAGATTCTATATATTCTTTGTAAAAAATCAGAATTAATTAAGGTATCCGCATCTAAAAAAACTAATAAATCACCCGATGTCTTAGATATCGCTCCATTCAATTGATATGCTTTACCTTTTTTTGGTGATATATATATATCGGCATAACTTTTTGCTATTGAAACAGTTTTATCTGAACTATGACCATCAGCTACAATGATTTCATAAGGAATAGTGCAATTTTGATTTTTAATAGCCATTAAAGTAGTTCTTATGATGAGTTCCTCGTTATAGGTGGGAATTATCACTGAGATTTTAGGAAGATTATCCATTTTTTTTACGCTACGGAAAATTGATATCTGAAAATCTATATATTATTAGAAGATAATGCTTTATTATTCTATAGAAGTATTAGATTTATTATATAATTATTTGGTTTTAGAATAAGGCAATGTCAAAAATCTCTGGTAAAATGAAATTTTGGACAAAAGGGTTCATCTTTTCATTTATTTTCTTAGTTTTAACCACATTATTGATAACACTAATCATAATAAATCGTATTTTTTTTTCGATTCCTTGGATTGGTTCATTATACACTTTTTTAAGACCTTGGTTATTGATATTTTTCTATAAATATACCATCTTAATCTATGGTGGAGCTTTCATAAGTTATGCTCTTTTATTAATAATGTATGTTTTTGGCTATAATCTAGCCAAAGTTAGACATATGACGGGCTCAATAATATATGTTTTTAGTTTATTAGGATTTGTATTTGTCACATTTATCGCAAGTCATTATGCATATTTTAGTATATTATTTAATCAAGATCTAACTCTCAATACAAGATTAATGTTGTTTCTACTCTTTCTACCCATAACTTTTGCATTTGGATTATTTTTATTTTTAGTTAATACTGATTTCCTAATTTTTTTTAAGGATTTACTCAAGGCTAGAAAAATATGGAGAAAGAATAGACCAAAATTTGAGATCGAAGTTAAGGGTAAAATAACTTATATTAATATAGAAACTGATGAATTTATTTTCACACCTGTACCAATGTTGATTATAGCTCAATATCTTCAATCAAAAGGATATTCGGTAGCTTGGTTTGTTAGAGGCGCATTTAATCATTTAATATCCTTAATCATTACTTATATGACAGGATGGCCGCGTGCCAGAAATATTTTATTTCGCTTTACAGGAATGAAAATAGGGAATAATTGTCATATCTCTCAAAAAGCAATACCTGACCCGCTTTTACCCGAATTAATAGAGTTTGAAGATGGCAGTGGTTGTGGCATTGGTGTAAAGTTATTAACTCATAATGCTATGAATCTAAAACATGGAAGTTTTAGTTTTGGACCAATTAAAATAGGTAAAAATGCGAGAATTGGAGCATATTCCGTTGTGTTGCCTGGAGTTACAATTGGTGAAGGTTCAATTATAGGAGCAAATTCGTTAGTAAGTGAAGATATTCCACCATTCTCTATAGCTTTTGGATCCCCTGCTAAAGTTATAAGGGAACTAACAGAAGATGAAAAAAAAATGGTAAGTAAAGAATATTAAAT
>JAHPZJ010000013.1:9165-470288 GCA_019058245.1 Promethearchaeota archaeon
TATTAAATCACCATAATAAACCTATTAGTACAAATGCAATAACCATAAGTATTATATTACTGACAATTCCAATAATACCTAATACATTCCCAACTTTTATGAATTTATTCATAGGTTCCAACTCTCTGGCATGTTGATTATTGACTTTAGATGCAATTCCAAAGATTAAACCCACAATATGAAAAATACTTAGTATTATAAACACTATTGGAACATATCGAGGGTAATAATAATTTGAAATGGGCTCAATTGTATAACCAGCACCAATGTTGTATAACGTATACGCTATAACTAAAGATGCAACACCAAATCCTAAAGTTTTTTTTGAATAAGGCTTATTTTCTCTAATCGGCCATTGTTGGATAACTTGAACACCAGGATTTTGGAGAGTTGAAGTGGGATTAGCTATTTTACTTAGTTGATCTGAAACTTCTGCAAGCTCTTCTCCACAATTCTTACAAAATCTCTGATTTGGATTTTCAATTTTAATACCACAATTAGGACAAAACATTATTCGCCATCTATAAGAAGTTATATATAGCATTCTCAAATGCTTTAATTAAATAATGTAAAATTACATAAATAAATTCTTTGTAAAATTCTAATTTATAGGAAAAAAAATGTTAATTAAGACTAATAAGTTAAATAGTAGATAAAGCTTTTATTTCAATTTCTTGTTTTTCTAAAATCATTGGAGTTTTTTCCCAGCTTATTTCTTTAGGAAGAGAAAATTGTCGTAAAAACATGTATAGATGGATATAACCGCTAATTAGGAATAAAAGCAATACACTATAATGCTTATCTCCATACTTTCTTATTGAATTAAATAAAAAGCCTACTTGAAAGAATAATAAAGCAAGATCCCAGAATAATAGATAATTCTCTCCTATTAGGAAATGAAGGATTGAAAATCCAATAACAATAGGAATCCAAGTATCTATATTTCCTAAAATCATCATTGTCATATTTCGTGAGATTATTAAACTCTTACCATTTTTATTTTCACTCTTCATTGACATTAGTTGTGGCATATCAAAAATAAATCCTGCTAACCAACGCGTTCGTTGTTTTGTTAAGATTTTCCAAGTATTAGGCACATATTCATAAACTTTTGCTTTTGGAGAAAAATATATTTGTACTCCATCCAGATTTAAAAGTACAGAAAGATATAGATCTTCTGTCATTGAATCTTCATTAAAACCACCATATTTCAAAAGATATTTCGTACTAACTGCGAAATTTCGTCCGAATGAGTAAGCAGAAGCACCTAATCTGTTTTTCGTTTCAAATATTAATCCTCCCCCCGATACAATAGCATAATCAAGAAGAATTCCTCTTGTTAATTTATTATCCTTCCAGTTTTTAACTAAAACTGGACCAATAACAGCATTTATTTTTGATTTTTGAAATGGAGATATAAGATATTTTAATGTATTTTTTTGCAATATGCACCCAGAATCATAGAGAACAACAATCTCATTTTTTACATATTTTAAACCATAATTTAGGGCAGGTGGTTTTCCTTTTTTCGGAAGATCCTCTGATAATATCTTAATATCGATTGATCTGTGCTTTTCAGCAAAAACATTACAGAATTCAGTTGTACCATCAGTTGAGCCGCTAGTAATTATAATTACCTGTATCTTTTCCTTAGGATAATCGGATTCAACGATTGAATTCAGGGTTCTTTCTAATAATATTTTTTCATTTTTAGAAGCAATTAAGATGCTTATATCAGCATAATAAGGTGTTCTAGTTCTATAACCTTTCCCAAAAGATGCAAAGAAATGCATACCGTAAAAAATTATGAAACCAAGTAGCATAAGTAAACCAAATAATGGAAATATGTACCACCAGTAAGTTAAAGGGTCAAGAAAAAATCGATCAATTGCTCTTTTCACTCCAGATGAAAAAATAGGTGGAGAATACATATGAAAAAGAACAAAAATTGCTACACATATAGAACCATATAAAATAAGTTTTGAAACTTTCACATTATTAAACCTTTTTACATTTCTTTATCCATTTTTTTTAAGTTTTTCCAGATATATTTTGCAAATCCAATTACTGAATAGATCATAATGCCTAATAAACTAATTTGGTATATAAACATTGACCATGTTATTATTCCAGTATGCGAAGCAGTCCAAATTGAGGTAGCAGAGGAATTGATTAAACCAGTTATTAAAACTGCAAGACTTGAAACCCCGTAAGCTAAAAAAAATGAGGAAATTACTAATATTCTGGTTATTCTTTCTCCAACAAATGGTTTTGTTTCATGCATCCCTAATCCTTCATGTCTAGCTCTCATATATTCATAAATAAAAATTAGAATTATATTGGTCCAGATCATCCATTTAAAATCATAATTTATGAATATTGAAAGACTTGTGGGAATTAGACATACTAGCATTAAAGTATCACTAACCCGATCTATCACATTGTCTAACCAAGCACCGCTTTTCGATTTTATATCTAATAACCTTGCAATAGCACCATCAACCCCATCTATAATTCCAGTAAATATAACCAATAAGCCAATTGCAAAGAACCAGGCTCCATAAAAAGGTTGTTTCGTCAATAGATCTAATGTATGCCCTTCACCCGCCATTATTACACCATAAAAAATAAAAAATGATAATATTAAATTTATAAAGGATACTTTATTCGGAGTTAACCCCAACTTTATGAAAAATTTGGCCCCCTTATAAGTCATCGGCATATATAATAAGCCAGAAGGATCCTTTTTCATTTGTATAAATTGTTCTTCTAATTTATGTGCTTGTCCATGATCCTTTAACCAATCTTTTATAAATTCATCACAACTCATAAATTCTTGGTTTGAATTTTTATTTGATCTGCTACTTATGAATATTATAATTAGTAAAATAATTAGTACTATTGGAAATCCTATCTTAAAGATTAAATCTGTCATTTTGGTTGAAAAGTTTTGTTAATAATTTTTTCATATAATGATTGAATCTGTATTTGTAAATAGGTTATAAGCAATATTTAAACTTATTGTAATTTAGATTTTGAGTCTTCCCTAATAAATTTAATAATATTTTTAATAGTCACATTAATATATTCTCATCAAATTCTTTTAAAATATCAAGAAACATTTAACCTTGGTGTATTATTTTTTAATATAAGGCGAGCATTTAATATTCCCAGAAATTAAAAATTGGTCCCCTCATATAATATAAATGAATTTATTTTTCTTTTAATTAAAGAATAAATTTTACACCTAGGTAAATATAAATGTCAAGTTCGAATTTAGAAATGAAATGGAATGAGTTAGGGAAAAAATTTCGATATATTGGGGGACTTTTTATCTTAATTATAATTCCGTATATAGCATTTGCGGCTCTTATAATACAATTAATAATGATTTTCTTGGTAATAAACGATTTGAATGATATTAATCGCGAATTAAAGAATCCACAACTTACTGAATTTCGTTCAAGGTATTTAACGACGAGTATAATTAAATTTGCTGGAGCATTTATCCTTCATCTAGCTTGGACTATGATGGTTGGATTAATATATTTAAGATCTTATCAAATATTTTTCCCACATCCTATATTACCCCCAGTTCTTAGATTCGTTCCTACAATAGTCTTGTTTATAATAGGATTTGTTCTTATGATTGTTGGTTCTAGTATTGAAATGGGTGCTTGGGACAATTTAAAGACCTACTTTATTCAGAATAGAGAGTTGTTTCCGAATAACAATGGAAAAGTTGCAATCGATGGTACAGAAAAATTAAAAAATGGCAATATTCTTTGGGTGCTTGGCTTTTTATTTATACCTATCATAATTGGATGGATATTCCATATAAGTGGGTATTTTAAAATATCAAAAATTGCTCAACAGGACCTTATCATTAGTAAAGAGCCGATTAAAGTCGTAGAACCACAATATGCTTATGTTTCTGCTCCAGCTAATACATCTTCTCCTGTTTCCAAACCTATCTCTGCTCCAGTTCAAAATATTGAAGACGATGTTAAATTTTGCCCACTTTGTGGGGCCAGAGTAAGAGAAGGAAAATATTGCGGAGAATGTGGAACGCAAGTAAGAGATTAAAAAAACATCTTGAAAAAAATACTTATTTTTTTTATCCTTTTTTAATAAAAATAGAAAAGAATCAAATCATTTAAGATCCTAAAAAATATTAAGAAGATCACTAATTTTTCTCAAAATTAGTTCTGTAAATACATAACTTAAAACAGCTTAATAAGATTTATATACTCCTTTTTCTCTTCTTATCTTGAATCTATATACGCTTCAGTTATTGCCGAACAACCCCCACATTTTACACAACCCGCCTTATTTTTCAGAGGATTTACTCCATATTCCCTCATCAATTTTCCACTTCTTTTATAAATTTCCAATAAATCTTGGTAGTTGGTGGTAGGCAAATCTATTTTGCTGGGAATTGCTCTTACAGGAGTAATATAGGGAATAACTCCAAGTGAGATTAGTTTTTCTAGATCCTTTATGAATTTAACTTTAGATTCTCCAAATCCCGTCAAAACATAACTACTAACTTGATTTTCACCAAAAACATCAAGAGCATGTTTCCAATTCATTTCATACAATTCATAAGAAAGACTAGATTTTCCAGGGGTAATCTCCTTTCTTAGCTTATCATTCAAAACTTCGATATGAATTCCAATCGTGTCAGCACCAGCCTCTTTTAACTTATCGATGTAATTCATGTCCTCTAAGGCTTCGATTTGTACGTGTAGAGGGAGAGCTGGGTGATCATTTTTTATGTTTTTTAATAGTTCAATATAACGATTCGCACCTTTATCAATATTTTCATCAGTTCCACTAGTCAATGTCATATGAGAGCATCGACCTTCTTTTTTCGCTGCAGAAATTACTTCTAACATTTGTTTAGGTGTTTTTTCCTCTATTGTTGTATCATATTGCAGACTCAATTCAATACCGCAAAATTTACAAGGTTCTCCACAAGCCCAATAAACACACTTTTGATAAATAGTACTAGCCAAACAATCAACACCATGAACTAAGGCAATTCTGTTCATATCAATTCCATCAGAAGTCTTCAACTCATAAAACTTAGGATTCTCAACCAGAATCAAATTACCGAATAATAGCCCATTACTGGTATCATATACTTCAAATAAATTTTTATTTTTTACTTTTAATGCTAAAGTGCTCTTTTTTCTATCATTCCAAAGAGCAGTATTTACTAAAGTCTTACCATCCTCCAATATAAAATATCTACCCCCGAGGGGACCTGCTCCACCTTTTCGACCAAAGTCAATATGAATTCCCTGCTCCTTATATTGAGTTATTAAGTTACTGTCCAAGTATAATCCTTTACACAATAATTCTGTCTTCTGTTTTAATATTGTTTTATTCTCAATCATTAATTTCTCTATAATAATCGAATAATTTTTAGATTTTTATTAAGTAAGTATTTTTTAGTTATTTTCTATGAGACATAAATATAGAGCCAATTTAATTTTGTTTATTATCGTAAATAAAAATATAGAATAAAATTTTTATTAACATTTTTCCAATCACTCCCTATGTTAAAACAAGAGTTTAAACTATAAATATGTTTTAAATTACTATTTTAATGAATTTTAAGCGATTTAAAATCAGAATTATAATATTTAAAAAGTAAAATGATAATGCCATTTATATTTTTAAACAAATACTCTTAATACCTAATTTAACCTCCTATTTTAATAATTAGAATTAAAGTGAATGGTGATAAGATAAATCTTTAGATGAAAATTATGTCATAAAATTAGATACATTGCTTTTATAGTCGCTCTACTGATAGGATTATCTACTTCATTAATAGGAATGCTAATTCCAGTTAAAGGACAAGAAATCATATGGCCTGAGGATCTTAATGATATTAATCATCTTGAATATTCTGTTGAATTCGATCCGGCAGAAAGAGGATATTCCAGAACGAAATATGCTATAGAATTGAATGAAATTATCGAAGGAAATGAAAGGAATTTAAAAGTAGATTTATATTACAATGACTTAAATTTAACATCAACAATGAAAAATTATTATTATAAAATATCTCTTAATACACGTGAAATATTAGATACAAGTGATGATTTTTATGATAATTACTCATTAGGAACTTCTACTGAACTTTTTTTGAATCTTTCTAATATAGGAAATCCACAATCATTTCGAATAGATGAGAATATAATCTTTGCTGAATATCTAAGAGACGATTTATCATTAGGAATAAAGAAATTAAATCTCGAGTTTAATTATGCTGGAGAAGTAATATACAACAAGGATTTATTACAAAATATTACTACTTATCATTACAATGTAACTTATTCTTGGAATACTGCTGGAATAACCTGAGAAACACTCACACTTTGGACTTTCCGAGCAGATTATTTTTTCGATAAAAATACTGGGGTTCTAGTAGCTGAAAACCTACATGCTCATCGATGGAATTATTGGGAGGCAAAAAATTCATATTCTCATCATGATGATTACTATTTTTACCGCAAATTAGCGATGGTTAATTCTTTGGTTATATTGGAAAATTATCAGAAGATCGAGAAAGAATATGGCTTTTCACTTCTAAATAGTATTCCTTGGTTTTTACTTTTAATAGGCGTTGGTTCTTTTGTTTTAATTACTGGAATACTGTTTAAATTAAAAAGAAAATAATAAAAAAGGAGAATAATCAATGAGTCTACTCTATAAATTTTAGATTGTAGATGAGTTAAAGGATTGCACCTTTTAAACTCCTTATAAATAATCTTTCTTCCATTAAATAAAAATATCTATTTATATTAATGAATAATTTTTTAAATCAAATTGTTGAGATCGATAAACATTGTCTTGAAAAGAGATTATAAAAAAATCATTGGAAATAGAAAAGTTTAGGTTATATTCAAAAATATAAAATGAATGGAAACAAATAATGCAAACAGGACCATTTGAATATTAACTTCTAATTTATATATTATTATTGTTATTTGAATAATCAAAAAGACTTCCGTTATAATAAAACTTATTAGAAATAAGATATTTTAGAAAATCATAATAAAAAAATTTTCTTTGATTAAATCTATCAATCTTTAGAAAACTTAAAAATCCTTTACCAAAAAGGTGATTAAATATCGCTCATAAGCGTCCGTGGAGATGTTATAATAAATGGTCTCGCAGACCGTTTCAATATAAGAGAAGTTCAAATCGTAGAAGAGAATATGCTCGCGGAGGCGCACAAAGCAAGATTGTAAGATACTGGGGTGGAAATAAATCAATTCCTTGGGAAGAATGGGAACTTGTAGTTGGTTTGAAAGCAAATTCCCAAATTCAAATCTCTTCAAATACTCTCGAAGCCCTTCGAATTACGGTTAATGGTGCACTTCAAAATAGACTTGGTAGGCAAAACTTTAGACTGCGAATTCGACCTAAACCATTTCAAAAATATAGAGAGAATAGAATGTTGGCATTCGCCGGGGCAGATCGTGTACAATCGGGTATGAGAAATTCATTTGGAAGATCCACAGGAGTTTGTGCTCGTATTCGAGCAGGTCAAATAATACTTGAAGTAGGTGCTCACTTAAGAAATTTGCCCTTGGTAAGAGATCGTTTGCGGATTGCTAGTATGAAAATTTCAAGTTCATGTCAAATAGTTATATTGAAATATAAAACTCCAGAACTACTAAAAAAATCAGGATTACCGTTATATGATGACAAAAAAAGAAGAGAAATTCCTCTATACGAGTTAGAATTTGCTAAAACCTAATTTATTATTATTTTTTAACTATATTTTAAATATTATAAAATACAATTAACTTAGAAATAATTAATTTTATAACTATTTGGAAATTAATCTTGAGAAATCTCGAACCTTTTTTTAATCCTAAGAGTATTTTAATCGTGGGAGTTTCAAGAAAAGCTTATACTTTTAGCTATACCATTCTAAAAAATTTATTAGAGATTTTTTATCGAGGAAAATTGTACATTTTAAATCCTAATGCAGATGAGATTTTGGGTATTAAATCTTACCATTCTTTAGATGAGATACCTGAGATTCCAGATTTGGCAGTAATAGTTTTAGGAAAAAAAATCGCAGAAATCTTTGAAAAATTAGCAAAATTTGGTATAAGAAATATAGCTATTGAAGCAGAATTAAGAGTTGAAATTGAAGACCCAGTATTAATACAAAATCTACATAATATTAGTATAGAGTATGGTGTTTCATTTATGGGACCATCAATGTTAGGTATAATTAATTTTAATAATAATTTTACTACATCCTTAATCCCGGTAAGGCATTATCTTATGCGAAAACATAGGAAAATAAAAGAAGGGATCAGTTTTATAGCGCAATCTGGAGGATTAGCGGGAGCTATGGGTTGGTGGGCACCATCTCAAGATTTACCTATTTCAAAAGTAATCCATTTAGGGTATGGATTTGATATTAATGATGCTGATGTTTTAGAATATTTTAAAGAGGATAAAACCACTAAAGTAATTTCTCTTTTTTTAAGAGAAATCACAAATGACATAATTAATGCTGTAAAAGATATTTCTCCTATTAAACCCATATTATTTTTCTATGTAGGAAAAGACGAATTAAAAGAAAAAAGATTAATTGAAGCAGGTGGAATCAATGTTCTAAATTATATAGAACTATTTGATTTAGCAAAAATATTCTTGTGGTGTCCAAAACCAGAAGGACCTAACTTAGGGATAATTGGACCAAGTTCTGGAGCAATTCATTTAATTGTTAAAGAAATGAGAACTCAAGGTCTCTCACTAGCTAAAGTAAGTAAAGAACATAAAGATATTATTCTTAATAAAGTAGGAGGATCAACGTGTAGGTTAGGTAATCCAGTTGATTATTGGCCTCCTGAACGATTTGTTGGTACTAAAATTTGTGAAATCTATAACACATCTTCGAAGACTCTATTAAATGATAATGCTGTTGATGGTTTAATATTAGCCCTCGAATTTTTTATAGAAATAGAATTCGATTTTAATATCTTTGATAAAATTAAAAAGACCTTTCCAAATAAACCAATATTAACGATACTAATACAAGCAGAGCATGAGGGTGCTAAAAGAGTTATAAAATCTGCTTCAGAACTTAAAATCCCTACTTTTGAGAATGAGATAGAAAGAGCAGTTAGAGGGTATAAATTACTATATAATTGGTATTCAAAAATAAAAAAGAAATAAAAATTAACTTAAGAAAATATCTTTAAATTCTTCGGGTACTTCTGCATCTTCATCCATTAAAGACAATGCATATACAGTTTCTCCACATTTGCATTGTTCTCCTTCAAATAAGTAAAATTTGAATTGATCTTTCCAGTTGCATATTTGTACATTTTCAATCTTTACAATTTCACCACATATACAATATATTGCTATTGTTTTGGAATAGTCAGGTATTATAGTTGTAAAATCATTTGAAGCCTTACTAAATTCAGATTTATTCAACATTTTATTGATATCTTCTGCTAGATTATCTTTAAGAGTAGGTACAAAATTATTAATTATCCCATTCTTTCCTTTCATTTCTGTGAGAACAACGAAATTTTTTTCTAATTTTTCTGCTTTTCTTATTTCTGGGAGTAGAGGTTCCTGAAATTGCAAAAGTTCCTGAGGTATTGGAAATGGTTCTACTCCTTCGGGATATTCGAAGGTATAAAAATATTGCATCATACCTTTTATATTCTTTTGATTTATTAATCTTAAATGATCATAATCTCTACTATAAAGCATAAATTTAATCAATTGCAATGGCACCTTTATCTCTAAAAGTCTTGCTCTGACATTGTCTAATACTTCTCCAGTAAAATTTTTCAAAACCATTATATCTGCTCGATTTTCAGTATATATCTGATTTTTATTTTGTTCTTTAAATTCAAACCAATTCTTAACAATTCTCCCTCTGATTAATTGTGGTGCCATACAAAATACACATAATACTGGAAGCAAAAAGAAAGATATTTGTGTCCAAATGAAAGAAACAACTAGTAGTGCAATCATAGGTATAGTAAGATAAAAAGTAAGATTTCGCAAGCGTTTATCCATAGATCCCTTTACTCCTTTACTAATGGCTATTTCTTCTGCTCTACCCTTTAATTTATGAACTGTATCTAGAATCTTTTTTGACTCGAAACTCTGCTTTAAAAGACGATCCTCCTCCCTTTTTTCACTAAAATCCTCCATAGGGGTTGTTATTTGTTTAATATACCGATTTAAAGTACTATCCTTGAAGATGAAATCTAGAGTCTCTTCTGTAAAGTAATCTAAAAAACGTACCATAAAAAGTTTCTTCTCAACATCTTGAATTTCTGTCGGACCTAAACCAAGTGCTTCTTGAATAATTTGACCTTGGGTTTTTCTTACTCTCTTCTCTGATTTTTTCTTTTCTTCTTCTTCTTGTTTATATGGACTCTCAGATTTTTTTGTTTTATCATTTTCAATGTCATTCATAATGTTTACGAAAATAAGTGTTTTTATTTATAACCTAGGAAATTCTTGAAAGATAATTAACTTTTGTAAAAATAATAAGTATCAAAAAATAAACTCAAAAATAATAAGATGAATATAGTTGTCAGTTTAAAATTATCTTAATTGTGTATAAAATTGTATTTTAATAAAATTTTAAGCTGTAAAAAATAAATTAAAAAGAAAAAGTATAGTGTTAGGCTAAATTTACAACTTGTTTTACTTCTGGAACAAATTGTTTTATCGCTCTTTCTACACCATAAGTTAAGGTTTGTTGAGCATGCATACAACCCGCACAATGCCCAAGTAATTTTACTTTTACGGTACCATCATCTTCTATACTAATAAGTTCTATATCGCCGCCATCCATTTGTAATTGAGGCCTAATTTTTTCAATAACTTGTTTTATTTTTTCTTTGTCCATAACTTTCACTTAGTAATGATTTTTATATTCTTTAATACAAAAAAGGTGAATAACCTTTTAAAGGATTCTTTTTATATTTTATTAATTTTTCTATATTTCAGTTAATTCTAACAAGGAGTTTTAGTTTAATTTCTTTTAGGAACTAAGTTAAGTTATCTAATAGAAAAAATATTATTAAATTAAGAATTTACTCAATAAATAAATTGAAAATAAAAATAATTAAAAACTGATAAGATATGGAAAGTCAAGATTTTCTGAAACAACTCAGCCGTGTCCAAGAATTAATGCAGAATGAAAAGTATAAAGAAGCAATCTCGATTATTGAAAAATTAAAGCAAATTGAATCACAGGGAGATTTTGATTACAATCTCACACATAAATTATATCAGTTAGATTCCAATGCTCATTCCCTATTTAATCAACAAAAAATTCTTGAGCTTATCACTAACCTTTCTATAAGTAATAACTCGATAAGTTTCCAAGAACTTAATCAACTTCTTAAAGAAAGAAGTGAAATAATTCTTAGTGATGATATTATTCAAAGAGAAGTTGAATTATTAATACTACGAAATCTAATCTCCTATAAAGTTGAAGGAAATAAACTCGTATTTTAGATATCCACTAAGATAATTTTTTTGACCTGAGTGAAGTCTTTTTTTTGATTAGAAAAAAAACATGGTTTTTTTAAAGTTATTTTAAAATTAACAATTAAAAGGATGTTGAGATTAGAGTGATAGTAGACTATTTGGCAAAGACTTTAAGTATTAAAATTGTCTATTTTGGACCGGCAATGTCAGGAAAAACCACATCTATAAAATCTCTGTTTTCTCAATTTGGAAAAGAAGAGGAACTGTGTAGTATTGAAAGTACTGTCGAGAGAACCTTATTTTTTGATTATGGCACTGTTACGTTTAAAAATCAAGAATGGAAACTAAAAATACATATTTATACTACAACAGGTCAAGATTTTTATTTTGTTACACGACCTATTACTTTAAGAGCTGTAGATGGTGTAATCTTTGTTATAGATTCTAATGAGGAAGTTTATGAAAGAAATCTAATATCTTGGAATGAATTAATTTCATATTTCGAGGAATCAATTGATAGTCTTCCGATAATTATTACATTTAATAAACAAGATTTAGAATATAAGTTCAATCCTGTAGATTTCCTTAAAGAAATAAGATACCAAAAATTTATGAATATTGGTACAAGATATACAAGTGCCTTAAAGGGAGAGGGAATATTAGAGAGTTTTGAGGATATTTTAAGGCAAATTTTAAAAAAATACTATAACCATAAAATAGTTACAGCTATAAACTGAATTTAAAAAAAGCTTGTTTCTGTAACTGGAGATTGTATTCTAATCCGTTGTTGACTATTATCTTCAAAAATTGATATAAGTGCGGTAATATTTTGTTTTGACTCATATATAATTTCTTTCTCTTCTCCACTTTTCCATGTATTAAAACCAATCAAGCTTGAAGCAGTTTCAAACAGACCTTCTTGAAGTCCTGAGATTACAATCGTGACTCCATGTAGATCTTCTTTTGAGATATTTTTTATCTTTAAGATATATTTATCGATGTCAGAATCAATAGACAATACCTTATAGGTTTTTTGGAATTTTGAAATACCATCAAATAAGGATGATGCTCCGGCAGTTCCCTCTGAAAATAAATCGATGTCAGTTTTTTCTGTTGATAATGGACCAGATGAGATAGTTATAGGAACTTCAAGTTTGATAGGTTCCAATCCATATTCTGGTTTTTTCTTTCCAATTACCAATAAGCTCCACTTTGTATATGCACCATATCTAAAACCAAATTGCTCTTTTTCAGATGGTGACCATAAATAATTGTGGCTTGGTTCAGCTACTTCAGGAACTTTTAAAAGTAAAAATTCTTTGTCAAAATTCTGTGTTTTTGCATCTCCTGCAATTGCCGGAGGAAGTTCCTCAACTTTACTACAATTATCCCCATAAGCCTCACAATAACAAACCAAGTTTGAATTTTGGAGTAATCTAATTTCGATTTGTTTGAGTTCTTCTGAAGAATAGCCAACTTTAATAGTTTCTCCTGGTTTATAAACATCTTTAGTAAGTAGAATATTAAGTCCAGATATTGAAAATGAGATAGGTTTTGGTATTTTTGCTTGAAGTCCAGAGTTTCTGGCTTTTATCTCAATATTATGAGTCTTATTAATAACTAAATCTTCCTCTGGATTGATTGGATTTGGTTGCCTTAAAATTAATTTTAAAAAATACTTGAGATTTCGATTTTTTATAGTAGGAACGATGTTACTCTTAATTAAAAGTGATTTTTCACGTATATATTTTCCAGCTTCAAAAGTACCCTTGCTAAAGATCTCTTCTTTAGAAACTTGAAGTTCCTTGGCACAAGGCGGATTGGTAATTAATCTAATCCCACTCCAAAGAATATCTATCTTTTCTTCAAATTTAAAATTGACCCGTATATTCAGTTTATCTCCTATAAATACACTTCCTTTATTTAAATCTGTTAGTTCTAAGTTGACCAATCCAAACAAACATCAAGATATTATTCTATTAATTTTATAAAAAGATTGAATTTTATAAAAACTTTTTATTATTAAATAAGAAGTATGGAAATTACTATTTTCTCTATTAATAGAATAAAGTTTGTTCAAGAATGTCAATATTTTTAGCAGTAGTAAAATTCTAAATCGTAAATAATTTGAATCAATTTTAATTACCTCATCTAAGATCAATTATAATATAAAATTATGCAATGAGAGATAAACGGAACAGTAATATCAAAGCTATATTATTTGATCTCGATGGAACATTATTAGATGTTGAATTAGATAAATTTATTTCTCAATATTTTGAACTGTTGGCTCAGAGTATAGCTCATATAATTCCTCCTAAGAAATTTATTTCTAAAATTATTAAGGCGTCAAAGGCAATAGAAGAAAGTAATGGGAAACATCTTAATGATGACATATATTCTAAAGTATGTTTTCCTTTAGAGGGATATTCACGAAAAGAAATTCAACCATTTCTTGATAAATTTTACGAAAATGATTTTTCAAAACTACGTAAATGGACTAAAAGAAAACCAGAAGCTAGAGACGTAGTTCAAACTGTCTTTGACAAAGGGTATGATGTTGTAATTGCAACAACACCTCTTCTTCCAGCAACTGCTATAGAACAACGTTTAGAATGGGCAGGAGTAGCAGATTTTCCTTATCGTTTAATAACTACAATCGAAAATAGCCATGCTACCAAATCATTAACCCATTTACTTTATTATGATCAAATTTTAGATAAAATTGGATATCCCCCAGAAGCCTGTTTAATGGTTGGTGATGAGGATAAGGACATGATTGCCAAACGGTTAGGGGTAAAAACTTTTTTAATAACAGGAAGAAATAAAGAATTAAGTCCAAATATACCAGAACCTACTTATAAGGGTTCATTATATGAATTAAAATCTTTAATTTAATGTGTGTTTATCATTTTCATTTTTCAAAGTATAAGTAGGGTAATTCACCTTATATAGTAGTAGAGGAAGCCCTTTTACTTTTATCCTGCTAAGATATTCTATGTATAAATAAAAATCTTTATTTTTATCAATAGAGGAGTGTATTGATATATTTTATTGACTAAGGCATCTTTTACACTATATTCTTCATTTTTCTATATATCATAAAAGTTAAGATTAAATACAAAATCTATTATAATCTTTATCAAGAAAAAATCAATTCTTTTGTAAGTATAATCCATTTTTACATATAATACATTATTATGGTGACCTTATTTGAATGCTATTGTTTATTTTAGCCTGATAATAATGCTTTTTGTACGTTCAATTGGATTGGGAACCTCTGTTAACTTTTATTATGATTTAAGGAATAAGAATTATTTATATTTGATTGTTGCATGGATATTTGCAATTATAGGCAATATTTTACCTCTAATATTAGAATTTATTTTAAATAGCTTTCTTTTAGAACTCATTTTAGTATTGAATGCTCTTTTAATCTCACTTAGCTTGATCTTAATAATGATCGGTATATTTTCCTTCTTTCTTGCAATAAAACCTTTATATATCATTTTAAGTTGTGTAGCTATTATATTTAATTTGATATTAATATTTATTTTTTTAGATTATAATATTTCAATATCATTTTCAGTCATAATCATGAATTCAGTAATTTTAATTGCTTTTATTGTTCCTTTATTCAAATTTAAAAAATTTAAGAAAATTGTCGACAAGAGTATAAGATGGTATTATGTAGG
This sequence comes from Promethearchaeota archaeon, assembly GCA_019058245.1. Taxonomy (GTDB): domain Archaea; phylum Asgardarchaeota; class Lokiarchaeia; order Sigyniarchaeales; family SOKP01; genus Loki-b32. Next base: position 24,372 of record JAHPZJ010000013.1, read on the forward strand.
TTTTATAACTCTTTTTTGTTTTCTGCCAATTTCATTCTATATTATGATTCAAGGCTATGGTTATGGACTTTATTTTGTAAATGATATTTTGTTTATTATTTTGAATTATATTATTGGTATTGTTAATTATTTTCTTCTAATTGTTCTTCTTATTCACTTAGAATACACTATATCGACTAATAACCAGAATCAATTGAAAGATAAATTTTCTCATAACCTGGGAAATATTATGCAAGTAATTTATAGCTCTGCCGATCTTTTTAAAAACATTTCAGGAACAGAGAATTTAGATGAGGAAAATCTGGACTTAATAGAAAGGAAATGCAGAGAAGCCTCTAAGTTAATAAATGAAATAAGAAGACTCTAGAAATTGAGCATAATGTAAAAATATGAGGGATTACATTCGCTAAGATCTTAATTGTTGACGATGATATAGATATTGTTAATCTTTTTGAACGCTTCTTAAAAATGGAAGGACATGAAATAGTCGGTAAAGCTTTAAATGGTGAACAAGCATTAGAACTTTATAAAAGTATTAATAATGCTCCAGACATTATTCTAATGGATCATAGAATGCCTTCTAAAGATGGTTTAGAAACAACAAAAGAAATTCTCTATATCAATCCACATTCTAAGATCATTTTTATAAGTGCTGATGATGGTGTCAGAGAAAACGCCTTAAAAGTAGGTGCAGTTGATTTTTTACAAAAACCTATAGACTTTAAAACCTTATTTAAGAGAATAGAAAATATATCTAAGAATCATACATGGGAAACCATATGAAATAATAATTCATTTTAAGAGTCATCTGATCTCTATAACTTAAATATACTGATTTTTTTGAAGATGATTATAAAGTTAGAATTATGATTTACAATCATAAGATATTAATTTTTTTAAACAACCTATCGATTTCTATAGTAAATTTAGAATTTCATCTTTTTTATCTCAGTATATCTAAAGCAATCTATTATATGATCATTTACCATTCCAATTGCTTGCATAAAAGCATAGCAAATTGCAGGACCTACAAATTTAAATCCTCTTTTCTTTAAATCTTTACTCATTTGCTCCGAGATTTCATTTTTGGAAGGCAATTCTGAAAGATCTTTAAATTTATTGTCAATTCTTTCATGATTAACAAATTTCCAAATATAATTATCAAAAGATCCAAATGTTTTTTGAACATTTAGGAACACTTTAGCATTAGAAATAAATGCCTCAATTTTGCGCCTATTTCTAATTATCCCTTCATCATTCATTAGATTTTCGACCTTTTCCTCAGAATATTTTGCAATTTTATGATAATCAAAATTATCAAGAGCTTTTCTGAAATTCTCTCGCTTTTGTAGAATTGTACTCCAACTTAAACCAGCCTGAGCACCTTCTAAAATTAAAAACTCAAAAATAAGATGATCATCATGAATCGGAGTACCCCATTCTTTATCATGATATTCTCTCATCTGTGGATCATGATTCGCCCATGCACACCTTTTTAAAGTTCTAACCATGTTTCTTTAATGTAAAATATTTTTTACTTAGAAATCTGAATAATTCTATATGATGAATTTAAAATTTAAAGAAAAAAAATTTAGTTGTATGGTTTTGCGGCATTTTCCGTAATTGCATTTATAACCTTTGACCATATTTTCACAGGTAAACTATGACCCATTCCTTCAATAAGAAGTAATTTTGCTCCTGGTATAGCTTCTGCAGTATCTTTTCCACCCTCTACAGGTACTAAAGGATCAATTTCTCCATGAATTATAAGAGTAGGAGCGGATATTGTTTTCAATGCTTCTTTTCGATTACCACTACCCCATATAGCCGCTAATTGACGTGAAAAGCCTTCTCGATAGTATGAACGATCATAATCAGCAATAGCTAATTTTCGTGCCCTTTCTTCGTCAAAAGGTAGTCCTGATCCATGAATAACTCGTCGATTTTTCACCGTTGCTTCAATAATTGCTTCACGACCCTGAGGTGGAGGGGTTAATAATACTTGCATTGCCTCTGGTTTTGGAGGGGGTAAATTAGGATTACCAGTACTACTCATAATAGAAGTAAGAGATAAAACTCGAGAAGGGTGTTTATATGCAATAACTTGAGCAATCATTCCTCCCATAGATGCTCCACATATATGAGCTTTATCTATATTAAGTGCTGTTAAAAGTCCAACTGCATCATCTGCCATATCTTCTACTGTATATGGTACTGATATTGGTTCTCCTTTTTCTCTTTGCACGAAAAGTTTTTGTAGATTAGGTACTCCGGCTTCTTCAATTTTAGTGGATAATCCAACATCTCGATTATCAAATCGGATTACAAAAAAGTCTTGTTCTACGAGTTTTTTGCAGAATTCTTCATCCCACCTAATCATTTGACTTCCTAATCCCATAATCAACAATAAAGGTTTTGATGAGGGATCTCCAAAAGTATCGTATTCAAGTTCGATATTATTTACTTTTGTCTTAGGCATATTTTTACCTCAGATTATACTCTTTTTTTTTTTATTTGAGATTTTTATGAATCTCCAAATTTACAAAAGCTAATAAAAATATCGTAAAAAAATTCAAAAATTAGAATAAATGCGAGATATATAGTGTCTGTGTCGGATTATTCTATTTATCTCATATGTTAAATTAAACATCTATTTCTACTTAGTGTTAAGATATCTTAAAAATGGAACTCAAAAGTTATCTTTATTTTAAAAAAATAGAAAGAGTAAAAAAAGTATTAATTAATGTTTTAATCTGTATGTGCTGAAATAATTAGATCAGCAAATAGTTTCATATCATTAAGGAGCATGTTTAATTTATCTTGAGATTCTCTGCTTAATTCAGCTTGCTTCATTATGAGTACAGATATTATGTACTTAAAGATATGTAATTCAATTTCCTTACCATCTTCATCTCGTCCTGAAAATCGTGCAGAGTCAGCCATAAAAATGTTTTCCCTTACAGTATTACATGCATTAATAAAATCTCGTAAGTCACCGCGTAATGTTAAACCACTACTAACTCCTTGGACATTATGAACTATAACATTCCCTGATATATCCGCGATAATAACTTTTGCTTTAATTTCATCAAGTTGTTTTTCTGCTTTTTCTACATGTTTCTTCAATTCAGCATATTCTGAAATCAAAACATCTCTAAATACTTTTGCTAATTTGTCTTCTTCATAAATACTGGTGAGCATATAGTCGAAATCATAATCTTTAAAAATATCTAAGAAGATTTCTTTTGCGTTCTTCACGTTTGTATCAAGGAGCTCTTTCTGATAATCCTCGGTGTCATATTTATGTAAGAACAAGAAAATCTTCGGTTTTTCATTATTTTTTCGATATAAATCTAATAAATTTATGAAATAATCTTTTGCTTCTTGAAATGTATTAGGGTCATGTAAATCGACGATAGGGATAAGAATATCTGTTCCTCGAAAAACTTCAGGTTTATCCATATATTCTTTCCTGAATTCCTCTTGTCCACCGAAATCAAAAATTCCGACTTGTAAGCCTAAAAAAGGATGTCTTCTCGTTTCATAAAGAATTGTGGGTGCTAAACCTTTAGTGTCTTCTGGTTTTTTAGCTGCAAAAGCAACAGAATAAACTGATGTCTTTCCACAGCCCGAAAGTCCTACTAATGAAATTTTCGTACAATTTCACCTTTTTACTTTTTAATGCTTTTTATAATATATTATATCATTTAACTTTTTTAATAAAATTTGAGTTAGATTTTTATTCTTTTGGTGCTATTTTGAGTGTTCTGGAAAATATTTTTCCAAATGATTCAGTTGAAGCCTCGACCAAAATATTAGCTTTGATGGGTTCACCAACTGGTATATCCAATGGATAACCAATCTCAATTGTTTCAAATGGAAATAGTTCTCTTATAGTAGTAATCCATGGGCTTTTTTCAAAAAGTTCTTCAATTGTTACAATTCTAATTTTCAAATCCTCTAAGACATACCCAATAGTATTTGTTAATGAAATATTTAGTAATTTGTCCTTTTCATTTAAGTCTTTCGAAACACTTAGGAATTTTCTTGCTCCTAAAGTTGGAGTAACGCCTGGTTGTTCTACTTCTGGTTTTGTTTCGATTCTAGGTTCTTCAGTTTCCTCAGAATCTCTTACTATAAACACTTTCCTCTTTTGAATTGTATATTGAGACACCTTTTTCAGTTTTGCTAAAAACAAAACAGCATTCAAGTTGATAGTATTAAAAGGCTCAATTTTTAGATAATCCTTTTCAGCAGCATCTTCTATTATTTCTGCGCCTATCCCAGTTCTAGCAAATACTGTATTTTTATTTGCTCCAGAACCTACACTGCCTACCGAAATATCGGCATTCTCAGCAGTAAGATCGGTACAAAAATTACAACTTGAGGACTTAAATTTATCTAATTGTCTAATAGTATATGATTTAAACGGTTCTCCCTGCGGATCATAATATAAATGAAATTTTCCTTTATTTATATCCATTTTTTGAACTTTTGATAAGTCTATCCCTTCTTTCTCAAAGAATGGATAGATTGCTTCAGGAGCAAATGAATCCATACAAAATAATCCAATTTTAAGTACATGACATCGCATAAAATATTTCAACATCCCAGTTGGGCTATCAAACATTTTTGATACAGCATCAATATTGCATGGTGTCCCAACAAATGCAATTGATCTAAAATCTTGTCTGACGGCATCCATAAGTGCCTCAACAGTTTGAGAGTGACTATAAATAGAGCCTGAAGATTTAATTGCATCGTCTTTACTTGTAATAATTTGAGCTACTGGACGCCAAGGGTTATTTGGATCTTTCATTGTTACAACCGCAGCGTCAATTAGATGTTCATCGAATAAATAGCATAGAATACTTGTTACTGTTCCACCATCCTGTCCTCCAATTACTTCTGGAATGTTTGTATTTGCAACATATCCTGTTTTAAAATCTCCCATTAATTGGTAAGGATCGGTAATTGTCCGTGGGCACTGATTATAACAAATACCACAACCAGTACATTTACCAATTAATTTTGGTTGTCCTGCAAGATCATCCCATTCTAGTACTGGACATACTGCTGCACATGTACCACACTGAGTACATATACCAGTTCGTACGATTTCCTTCATCAACATCCCAAAACTGTCTTTCTTCCCCTCTAACTTCTTTTGTATATATTCAAAAGAGTACTCATATGGAGTTTCAGTTTGATCAGTTTTTTCTTCGGTCATAATTATGTTTTCAAATCCTAAATTGATTATTAAATATTTGATACTTCAATTTAATAAACTAGGTATTGTAAAAAAATATTATTAAATTATAAGACAAAAAATGATAATTTTTTGAAAAAAAAAGTAAAAAAATTGTGACTGATTATAACTTAAAGTAATTTATTTTCGATTTTTTGTTGAAATTATGATAAAAAAAAGTAAAAATTTTATATTCAAAAAGTTTGGTCAAAAAAGTATTTTTTCAAATTCTGCGATTTTGAGTGATAATTTTCCTATTAAAACTATAATCTTTTTTTCGTTTATTCGACTCTCTTTTTTAATGTCTAATTTTTTAAATTTTGTATAAAAGAATAATATACTAAGATACTTCTATTTCAAGCTTTTCCTCAATTTTTTTAATAGCATTTGAAGCGTATATTCGTACAACTCTGTGAAAATCATTTACTTTTGTCAATAAGGCACTAAGCACGGATTCTCCACCAAAATTCTCTAATAATTTAATTAAACTAAGTTTTATCTTGTAATTCTCAGAATCTTGTATTTTTAAATAATCAGCAAGAATTACTAAATTTTTATTTAATATTCTTGATATCTCTTGCTTGTTATCTCTAACTTTATACCAATTATTTTGATATATATTATAGATCGCATCAACCGCAACTTTTTTTATAAGCCAATAAGCGGTATTATCCTTTATGATCCGCAATAAACCTTCTAATGGTTCAATACTACCAATTTTTCCTAGAGCAATAATTACATTTTTTCTCACTTCTAAATTTTTTAAATCTAATAACTCGTATAAAGATTTAACAAACTCTTTTTCACCCAATTCACCTAAAATAAATGCTACGCTCTCTTTAATGGCATTATTATCTTTATTTAGGGAAATATATAAGTATTCATAGGAAACATTGGGGTTGTATTGATATATTCTCTTTATTGCATCTACAATATATAACTTCATATCTAAATCGGTATATTCAAAACTTACATCCTCAATATCTAAAATATCTAAAAGCTCAGGAACAGCGGATAAGTCTCCAATCTCAGCTAAGGCTTCAATTGCTGCGATGGCTACTTCATTATACATATTATCTAAATTAGAAATTAATAAATCCACAGCACTTTTGAGTTTTAATTTCCCACATAATATACTAGCATTTTTCCTAACAATAAAATCATCAATCAATAGTAATTTTATGATATCATCTTTAAGTTCACTTTTTAATAATGTAAAAATAGTAAGAATAGCTTCCATTAAAGTGGAATCTTCTTCTTTTAAAATATGTGTTGTTGTTTTTAATATCTCATTCTTGTTATTTATTAAATTAGAATAAATTAAAGGATATTTTGTTTTAATAAAACTAGTATCTTCAAAAGAAACATTGAATCTTGAGATTTCATATCCAATAAGTCTTATCATTTCCGCTTTATGAGAATTTGAATATTTTTTTTCCTTTAATGATTCTAATAAAAGATTTATTAACTTTTCAGGTTTTAAACTTAATAATTCAATAGATACACACTCTTTAATGGAATTAACTTTGTTATCTAATTCCTTTATAAATAATCTTATTTCTGGGTCATTAAAACATATCTTTCTTATTGCTTTTAAAGCAGATAATTTAACTTTATTATTCACGGGTTCTTGTTCTAATATCCATTTCAATAGTTTTAATGCCTTCTGATGCTTTATTCTACCTAAAGCTTTAGCAGCTTCACATTTTATTTCAGTCTTATCATCAGAGATTATCAAATTTTCAAAAATTTCAAAATAATCATCTTTTAATGTCTTTGAATCAAATATTATCAATCCTAAATATTTTATTGCATCTTTTCTCTTTGTATTATCTTTCTCTTTATCTATAATATCAGTTAGCATTTTCGCTGAGTTTTCTATTCCAAATTCTTTACTTTTCTGATAGATTTCACGAGGATGGATCTGTGTTTTCATCATTTGCCTTGTTGTTGCCTCAGTTATTATTTAAAAAGTTACTAAAGAATCTATTTAATTATCAAAGTAGATCACCAATTATAAAAATGTTTCCCAAATCAGGCAAAATGTTAGATAAGGTTCAACTGGATCAGTAAAAAAGATCCATTTCAATAATTCCTCAAAAAAGATTTTATGATGAGATACACTTTTTTTCTAATTTTTTATCAATATAAAAATTTAAATAGGATTTTAAGCCAAATTATCATCAGAGAAATCAAAAAAATTTAAAAAAATGTCAAAAAAAAACCCAATATTTAATTTTGTTTATGTTTTTATTAACTGTTTCATTGGTAAGAATTCAAAATGTAAAATCACATAAACCAAGTGGTATGGATTAATTTTATAGTAATAGGGAATTGAGAGTAACAATTCATCATGAAGTTTCTGATCCAAATTCTATATTTATTTAATAATAGTGAATTTATTCTTTATTAAAACAAAAAAATATAAAATTCACAATGTCAATTCGTCAATCAATAAATAGGATAAGAGAGAAATTTTACAATGTAGTTACAAATTTCAAGTTTGTGAAAATTTGTTCTATGATAGTTTTGGTAGGTTACATTGGATTACTCATAATTGGAGTCATTGTAGCTGCTTTATTAGATCCAGATGGTTATACTATATGGAATAATTGGATTTCTGATTTAGGGTCAATAAATGACACTCCTGCTCCCTTTTTATATGATATTGCATGCATATTAGCAGGTTCTATGACAATCCCCTTAACATTTTATATGGAAAGATTTCTTGCTCCCCTTCCTAAGAAAAATCAGTTATATCAACAGGATTTATCTCGATTACGTTTTAGGTTAAGTAGTTATGCTTTTTTTTTTGGTATTATTGGAAATTTAGGCTATATAGGTGTAGGAATTTTCAGTGCTGATCGTGATTTTGAAGTTCTTTCTGTTTTAGGGCAAGGACCTCATGGTATTATGTCATACCTCGCTTTTGGAGGATTTACTTTTGGAGCATTCTTTATGGGTTGGTTAATAGTACTATACGACACAAAAATTCCTAAGATTCTGGGGATCTATGGGATAATTGGTCCATTGACTGTTGCTATAATAAATCTAATAGAGAGTACTCCATTCTTAGAATGGGTATTGCTTTTCTCTATTTTAGCCTGGATAATCCCCCTTTCAATAATTCTGATTACAAAAGAAGAATTTAAGCCTAATTAAAATATACATTGAAGAGTAAAAATATCTTTTTATTAATCTCTTTTTTTTAATATAATTATTTAACTTGATTGAAATTGAATCCAACATGTCAAATATCTGCACTAATTGTGGTGAATCTCTTCAAAAAGAAGCTAAATATTGTATTGAATGTGGTAAACCTGTAAATATAGATTCTAAAAAAAAATAGTAGATTCTTGAAATTGTTATCTTATGTTTAATTTAATTGGAAGAGAAAGTCTAAAAATAAACAATAATTACTTTCTTTGGTGTATCTATAACTAATTCTTAAAAATTTTAATATTTACTGGTCCTTCATATGAGCTCATCAAATAATAAAGAGACTACTAAAATATCCTTAGAAATTGATAATATTGCTAATAACATCATAAAATCAATGAAAAAAGGGTATATTAATACATTAATATTATTAGCATTAGGAAAAGAACCCTCTCATGGATATAATTTAATGCAGAAAATTAAAGAAGAAAGTTATGGAGCATGGAACCCAACCGCTTCTTCATTATATCCTCATCTATCATCCTTGACAGATGATGAATTAATTACATTTACTATTGAAATGGATGGAAAAAGAGAGAGGAAAGTATATAAAATTACTGAGAAAGGCAAGAAAACTCTTAAAATATTACTTAAAAAGCAACGATCCATGATTAATTCTCTCCATTCTATGGTAATTTTCAACCTTGAAGAATCAAATTATTCTATTATTGATGATTTTCAAGGATTTTTCGATTCAGATTGGCTTGATGACATGACTTCTGATAGTAAAAAAAAAAAGGATAAATTTGCTATACTCTCAAGAAGAAAACAAGTTTTATCATTTTTAATAGACAAATTAGAAAATCTTGCTAATGACATTAATAAAGAAATTGTTTCCTTAAAAGGTAAAAGAACCCTATCATGGTTATAATTTAATGTATACAATTAGAGAAGAAAGTTATGGAGTATGGAAGCTAACTGTTTTTTCTCTCTCTCTACATTTAATATTCTTAACAGATAACGAACTAATCAAATTTATCGTTAAAATGAATATTATAATAATATTATAATAATTGTTAATTTATTTGACAAAAAAATTATAAATCTTTAATATATATTTCGATATATCTATAACTGATTTTAATTCTTTTTAATCTTAACAGGAGAATTTTAAATGAGTCTAGAAAATAACAAAGGAGATCCAAAACAATCTTTAGAAATTGATAAGATTGCTGATGCTATTGAGCTTTCAATGAAGAAAGGACATATAAGTACTTTAATTTTATTAGCATTAGAAAAAGGGCCCTCTCATGGTTATAGTTTAATGCAAACAATTAAGGAAGATACCTATGGAGTATGGAATCCAACTGCCTCTTCATTATACCCCCATCTATCATCATTAACAGATAAAGAGTTGATTGAATTTAAGAGCGAAATGGATGGAAAAAGAGAACGAAAAGTATATGAGATTACAGAGAAAGGCAGGGAAACTCTGAAAATGCTTCTTGAAAGGCAACAAAACATGAGGAAATCACTCCTTTCTATGATAATGTCTACTATTGGATTAACAAATTTTAGCCTTCCTGATGATTTTGAGGAATTTTTTGATTCCGATTTGATTGATGATGCAAGCTTAATTGATAAAACAAATGAAGAAAAACTCAAAATTCTTTCAAAAAGAAAAATTATTATATCAAAAGTAGTTAGCAAATTAGAAAACTTAATGAATGAGCTTGACCAAAGAATAGACTCCTTAAAAATAAGTAAAAAATAAAATATTCTGATTCTATTTTTTGATTCAATTACTCTCGAGAGCTTAAATAAATCGACTAATTGATATAAATATTGAAACGCGATAAATTTAACTTCGATATATTTAAATATCTGAAAATTTTTTATTATTCATTATTCAGATATATCAGATAAAGACATATCAAAATCTAGAATATTTTTTTTTTGCATAATAAATAATAAATTTAAAATCTCCTTAAAAAGAAAGGTTGAATGTGTTGAAAATTTTATTAACAGGAGCATTTGGTAATGTTGGATTAAGTACTTTAAAAGAGATGCTTAAGAGAAATTATGATATTAGAGTTTTTGATATTAAAACTAGTAAAAATAAGCGAATCGCTTGGAAGTATAAAAAAAAAGTAGAAATTATTTGGGGAGATATTAGAAAAGAAAAAGATGTTCGAAAGGCTGTTGAAGATATTGATGTTGTAATCCATATTGCTGCGATTATTCCACCCTTGGCCGATAAAAAGCCTAAATTAGCAGAAGCAGTAAATGTTGGAGGAACTAAAAATATTATTACAGCAATGGAAAGCCAGTTAAAAAAGCAAAGGCTTATTTTTACATCTTCGGTGGCTGTTTATGGAGATCGTCTTGAAAATCCATTAATAACACCTGAAGATCCATTAAATCCAAATCATGATGATGAATATGCTAAGCAAAAAATCGAATGCGAAGAATTAATTAGAAATTCGAATTTAGAGTGGGTGATATTTAGATTAACATATATCGTATCATTGAATAAACTACAAATGGATCCTTTAATGTTTGAAATGCCTCTTGATACTTGTATTGAAATTTGTGATACTAAAGATGTTGGTCTTGCCCTTACTAATGCTGTGGAAAACAAAGATATTTGGGGAAATATTTTACATATTGCTGGAGGAGAACGATGCCGAATTTCATATCGAGAATATCTTAAAGAAATGTTGGGAATCTTTGGTATCGGTTTTGAAGAATTACCTGAAGAAGCTTTCAGACGGGAAAGGGGATTTCATTGTGGGTTTATGACAACCAAAAAAAGTCAAGAACTTTTGAATTATCAAAAACACACTCTTGATGATTACTTCAGTGCTGTAAGAAAAAAAGTAGCTATTATACGATTTTTTAACATAGTGTTTAAACCAATTATGCAAAAATACTTACTTAATAAATCTCATTATTATAAGGATTATCTAAACAATTATTATCTTGAAATTAAAAATAAAAATTAATGATATAAGCATTCTTTCAACTTTTTTACTTCTCTTCTTTTTTTATTAGAAAAATAAAATTGTTAAAATTGTAATTTCTTTTTTTGATCAAAAAACCTATACTAATTTTATATTTAAAAAATTAATTCGTCATTGATTATTGATTCAGTTAAAATAAATTAGTTTTAGTGACCATTTCATATATATTTACTTATCTTGATAATCAATAATATTAAAAGTATTGGAAACGTAAATAAAATTAACAGAAAACTTTTAAGTTTGATCATTATAAAAAGATCAATATAAGAAATTAAAAATTTTCCAAGAAAGTTCTTAGAAATTTATTATTATACAATTATGTAAAATCTAGAGGTGGATGTGTAAAAATAGATGAGTAATACTGAAAATCATCGGATTGGATACTATGCTTGTCAATGAGGTGTAAATATTAGAACGAAAGTAGATTGTGATGAATTAACCGAGTATGTGAAGAGTCTTGGAGAGGAAATTATAATATCAAAGAAAAGTCCATTTCTTTGAACTGATAATGCTCAAAATGAAATTATAGAAGATATTAAGGAAAAGAATTTAAATAGAATTGTAGCATCAGCTTGAACTCCACGCACCCATGAAGTAATATATAGAGGTACTATTGCAAAAACCAATTTAAATCCTTATTATTTTCAAATGGTAAATGTACGTGAACAATGTTCTTGGTGCACTGACAGTAAAGAAGAAGCAACAGAAAAGGCAAAAATTTTAGTAAAAAGCGGGATAGAAAGAGTTAAACGATTAGAATCTGTTCCAATAAAGACAGTTCCGGTTACAAAAGCTACTTTGGTTATCGGTGCTGGAATTGCTGGTATGAATGCCGCATTAGATCTTGCGAATCAAGGAATTAAGGTATATTTAGTTGATCAAAAAACTACAATAGGAGGGAGAATGTCGCAATTAGACAGAACTTTTCCGACTGATGACTGTGCAATATGAATTTGTGGACCTAAAATGTTAGAAGTTAATCGAAATGAAAATATTGAACTAATAACTTATAGTGAAGTAAAGAAAGTAGAGGGATACGTTGGAAACTATAAAGTAACTATTGAAAAGAAACCACGCTATACAACTGATGAATGTAATGGATGCGGAGCATGTGCCGAGGTCTGTCCAGTTTATATATCAAATTATTTCGATGAGCATCTGGGAGTGCGTAAAGCAATTGATATTCCATTTGGTCAAGCAGTACCATTTCTCTATGATATCAATAGAGACGCTTGTATTGAGTGTTTTTCATGTGTAGATGCCTGTGAATTAGATGCAATCGATTTTAGTCAAATTGCTAAAGAAATTAATGTCGAGGTTGGTACAATTATCATAGCAACTGGGTGGGATATATATGAACCCTTTGGAGAGTATGGATATGGAGAATTTGAAAATGTTATCACTCAAGTTCAATTAGAACGAATTCTCGCTCCAAATGGACCACTTGAAGGTAATGTCCATCGAATTTCAGATAATAAAGAACCTAAAAATATAGTATTTATACAATGTGTAGGAAGTCGAGAAACTGAACGAACATATTGTAGTGGCGTGTGTTGCATGCTTGCTCTAAAAAATGGGCGATTATTACTTGAAGAATTTCCCGATGCAATCATAACAATTTGTTATATTGACATAAGAACTCCCGAAAAGGGTTTTGAAGAATATTATGAGCGAGCTAAAGAAGCAGGAATTAGAATGATTCGTGGAAAAGTAGGTGAAATCTCCGAAGACCTGGAAACAAAAAATGTGAAAGTTCGAGTGTATTCAACACTTACGGATAAGATTGTAAAAATTGATGCTGATTTAGTTGTTTTATCTTCAGCTGCACTCCCTTCAAAAGGTACTCAGCAAATAGTAGAAGTTTTAAATCTTGATACCAACGCCTATGGGTTCCTTACAGAATCCCATTTTGGATTATTACCACAAGAAACAAAATCAAAAGGTATTTTTATAGCAGGTTTTGCTCAAGGACCGAAAAATATTTCATATTCTGTATCTCAAGCCAGAGCTGCTGCTAGCAAAGTAGCTGAGTTAACCGCACCAGGTCAAATCGATATAGAACTTATTACTGCTGAGGTTAATCCTGAATTTTGTATTTCATGTAGACGATGCGAAAAGGAATGCCCTAAAAGTGCAATTAAGATTGAAAAGGGGATTGGAGCATTTATTGATGAAATAAATTGTGACGGATGCGGAATTTGTGCGTCATGTTGTCCTACTCAAGCTATTGACATCAGATATTATCGTGATTATCAAATATTTGCCGAAATTGATGGAATTTTAGGAGGCGATTAATCAAACATGGATTATAAATATAATATAATTGTTTTTGCTTGTTTAAAGTGAGGATATAGCGCAGCTGATTTAGCTGGGACTTCACGATTGAAATATACTCCAGCAGTAAAAATTATCAAAGTTAAATGTACTGGTAGGGTTGACGTAAAGCACATTCTTTACAGTATTAGAGCTGGTGCGGATGGTGTTATGATTGTAGGTTGACAACCTAATGAATGTCAATTTAAAAACGGAAACTTCACAGCCCAAAAACACGTAGACTTAGCCAATAGAATCTTAGAATCTAGAGGTTTTAGTAATCAGAGAATAAATATGTATTGGTTAAGTGGGGGAGATGCTGGAAAATTTGTTAAATCAGTTGAAAATGCTTATGAAAGAGTAAGAAAAGTCGGACCCAGTCCATTAAACTTAGTACAAGAAGAACAAAAAGTGAAAGTAAAACAAGTTATAACTACTCCTGCAGAATGATTCTTGTAAGTAAATTGTAGTTATAAGAAGACGAACCCTGCGAGGGAAGGAGTTTTTAAAAATAGTATTCAATTTTAAATAAAACTTTTTAATATGTAATCCAAAAGGCTGTAAATATGGTTCAAATTTCAAAAAATCAAAATTTTAATGGAATTTCTTCCAAAAATTTAATGGATGCCACCTATAAGGCAATTGAAAACTTCCAAATTCGAGCTTTTTTTGAAGCAAAAGATGAAATTCTAAAAGCAGGTAAGATCAACGAAACTGAATTTTATGATATTCTTGATGCAATGATTGATAGTGAAACAGAGCGTAGATTAGTATGTGAAAGATTGCTTGGTGAAAAGCCATTATTTCTGGAAGAAATTACAAGAGTGGTACAAGATTTTCCACCAGAAAATGTAATTCGCGATATTATTTATCTGAAAGAACAAGGTTATATTGAGGAAATTGTTGAAACAAAGACTAAAAAAGTTATTAAAAAAATAAAGGGAGAAGAAAAAGAAGTTGAAGAAACAGAATTTTTTTACAGATATCACGTTAGAGCCATACCTGATGATTTTATTGAATATTTTCTTGAACCTGTTTCAGTTGTATTTGATTCCAAAGTATGCTGTCAATGCGGTTGGTGTTCTTCAATTTGTCCTGTAAATGCTATTACAGTGACAGCAGATACTTTAGAAATCGATGATGAAATTTGTATGAAATGTGGATTATGCTATTCAGTGTGCCCAAGATCATTTTCTATTGAACAAGCAGGCAAAAATATAAAGAAACTTGATAAATCTTTGAATTTTTCTGAAAAAATTAATGGTTATGTTAATACTTATTCAGCCACTACTACTAAGGATGAAATTAAAAAAGTACGACAAGATGGAGGGATTGTCACTTCTATACTTGAATATTTACTTAAAAAAAAAAAGTTGATGCTATTATAGCAGTGAAACATTCAGAAGAACTATGGAAACCAGAACCTGTTATAATAGAAGATCTAAAAGATTTATATAAAACAAGTGGTACTAAATATGCCAATGCCTCAACTTTGAAGATTATAGATAAAACAAAAAAATATGAAAATGTTGCAGTCGTAGGGGTTCCTTGTATGATGAACGCTTTAGAGAAGGGTACTTGGTTTCCAAGTGGACAGATTCCTTTCAAAAATATAAAATATAGAATAGGCCTTTTTTGTATGGAGTCTTTTCCTTATCAAGGTGTCCTCAACTTAATTAGTGAACAATTTAAAACAGATTTTAAAAAAGTTACAAAAATGGACATAAGTGGTGGTAAATTCATTATTTACTTAGATTCGGGCGAAGATTTAAAGGTACCCTTGAATGATGTCAAATCTTATGCACGTCATAACTGTCATTATTGCGAGGATTTAACTGCTGATTATGCAGATATCTCTATAGGATCAATTGGGTCACCCAGTGGCTGGTCTACAGTGATTACGAGAAATAAAAAAGGTGAGAAAATCTATCAAGAAGCAATAATGGCAGGATTAATAGAATCTAAAAGTTTAAAGGATGTTAAACCTGGGCAACCCTTATTGGAAAGGATTGCTGGTATCAAAAGAAAAAATTGTAAACCTATCAACTTGAAAAAGGAGTAAAATAGAAATTATTGATATGAGTATAAAAACTTTTCAAGATTTAATTAAAGAAGTTCATGAAAAAGGGATTTGTCAAGAATGTGGAGGATGTACTTCCTTCTGTTCAGCAGCATTTGAAAATGTAATAGGATTTAAAAAACCTAATTCTCCTCCAGAGTATATAAATAAGGATGCATGCCTTGAGTGTGGTATATGCTATTATTTATGTCCCCAGACAAATATTTTAGATGATGAACTTAATAAGACTTACCATTTCACTGATTATTCATCAATGCCATATGGATTTGCTGAAGATGTCTATTCTTGTCAGACTACAGATGAGGAATTTCTAAAGTACGGGACAGATGGAGGAGTAGTTAATACACTTTTAAATTACTTACTAGAAAAAAGAATAATTGATGGGGCAATTGTGTCTAAAGCAGAGGGTCCTTTTTCAAGAAAATCAATGTTTGCTGAGACTAGAAACGATCTAATTAAATCTTCAGGAATTATATTAAATATATCTCCACACGTTGATGAAGTACAAAGATTTAGTACATATACACGTTCAATTCCTCAATTAAGTCATTATAAATTTAAAAAGCTAGCAATTGTGGGGACACCTTGCCAAATTTATACTATTAGATGTATGCAAAATTTGGGTGTTACTCCTTCAGAACATATTGAAATTTGTTTAGGCTTATTCTGTTATCATAATTTTTTATTTGAAAAATCTCAAATTGAGAAATTTGAAAAAGAGTTTAAAATAAAATTTAAGGATATAAAAAAAATTAATATTAAAGAAGATTTAATTCTAAAGATTCAAGGTAGCAACTCAAAAGAAAAGATTATCCACATTCCTTTTAATAAATTAATCAATTATATCCGTCCTGCATGTAAATCTTGTACTGATTTTACTAATATTTATTCGGATATTTCTTTTGGAGGACTAGGATCACCAGACAAATATACTACTGTAATTCCACGAACCGAAAAAGGTATTGAATTATTCCAGAATGCATTAGATAAAAATGTAATTAAAAATTTAAGACTTGATAAAAATTCAAAAGAAACTATGCAGAATCTAATCTCTAAGTTTTCAGAATTAAAAATAGAACGTAGAAAAGAATTTATGAAGAACCTAAAATAAGGAAGTGAATCCTATAACAGAGATAAAAGAATCTAAAGATATAAAACAAAAAGAAAATGAAAGAGATTTATATTTAAGAAAAATATTTGATCCAGATTTAACAAATTTATTAAAGAAATGCTATCAATGTGCCCGTTGTTCAGGTGTATGCCAAATTAGTAAAGTACAAAAATTTACACCTAGTAGAATTATTCAAATGATATTAGAAGGCTTTGAAGATGAGATAATTAATAGTCGAGTCTTATGGGATTGTTTAATGTGCAATAGTTGTCTGCAACATTGTCCTAAAGATATTAATTTTGCTGACATTGTCAGAATTGCGAGATATAAGATGAAACTAAAAGATATTCAAAATCCTAATCGCTCTATTGCTCATAAAGGTATCTATTCTTTAATGTCTGAAATGATGGCTCAAGAGAATTTAACAGTTGAGAGACCTCTAGATTGGATTCCAAATGGATGTAATACTTCAGATAAAGGAAATATATTATATTATGTAGGATGCCTCCCTTTTTTTAATTATGAATTTCAAGATTCTCTATCAATAGCAAAAAGCACTCTGAAGATTATTTGTCAATTGGAAAAAGAGCCTATAGTAGTTCTTAAAGATGAGGTATGTTGTGGACATGATTTATATTGGGGTCAAGCAAAATTCGAAAGTTTTATTGAATTAGCTAAGAAAAATGTAAACCGATTTGAAAATGCAGGAATCACAAAAATTATTACTGCCTGTGCTGAATGTTATAGAACCTTTAAAATTGATTATCCAAAGCTATTTGAGGATTTCGATGTGAAATTTGAAGTTAACCATATTATTGAGTATATCTATGATAAATGGAAGCAAGGTAGAGTTCAATTTGATAATCCAAATGAATCTAATGATATTATTCCCTTTACTTATCATGATCCTTGTAGATTAAGTAGATTCTTACCTAAACATAATAAAATAAATGAGAAAGTCCGAGAAATTTTTAGATATTTGAAGAAAATAGGATTTAATTTTAAAGAAATGGAGCATAATAAGGAAAATTCTTATTGTTGTGGAGTTAATTCTTGGATGAATTGTAATGAAAAATCTAAAGCTTTACGGTATAAACGTCTTTTAGAAGCTAAAGCTGTTGGAACAAAAATGATTACTTCATGTCCAAAATGTCGAATGCACTTGACATGTCTAAGAAATGATTATGATGATTTTTCTTCTATTGATATTTTGGACTTTTCGGAGTTTTTGGTTGATATTATAAAAGTAATAGAACCTAATCAAAGTATTGAGGAGAAATAATGGCGAAAGTCGGAGCTGTCCTTGTTATTGGTGGAGGAATTGCTGGCATTCAGGCTTCAATAGACCTAGCGGATTCAGGCTATAAAGTATACCTTGCTGAATCTACAACCAGTATTGGGGGAGTTATGTCTCAATTAGATAAAACTTTTCCAACTAATGACTGTGCAATATGTATTCTTGCCCCTAAATTAGTACAAACTGGGCGACATGAAAATATCGAAATTCTAATCAATTCATCAATTGAAAAAATCGAAGGTGCTCCAGGTCATTTTAAAGTAGATTTAACTCAAAGAACACTTCGTTTGGACCAAGAAAAATGTACAGGGTGCGGTTTATGTGCTCAACAATGTCCCATAGAAGCTATTGATCTCTTTAATGAGAAACTTTCTAATATTGCAGCAATTTCTGTAAAATTTCCTCAAGCAGTTCCGCTAGTTTTCTCAATTAATAAAGATAAATGTATAGGATGTGGTATTTGCAAAGGAATATGTAAAGCAAAAGCGATAGATTATGATCTTCAAGATAAATTAATAACTCTAGATGTGGGAGCTGTAGTACTCGCAATTGGATTTGACGAATATGATCCTACTCCTTTGACTGAATTAGGTTACGGTAAACATTTAAATGTGATTACTAGTATTGAATTTGAACGTATCCTAAGTGCCAGTGGGCCACATTCCGGTTTAATACTTCGCCCTTCTGATGGAACTATCCCTAAAAAAATTGCCTTTCTACATTGTGTTGGCTCAAGAGATAGAAAACATAGAAAAGATTATTGTTCTTCTGTATGTTGTATGTATACTACCAAAGAAGCAGTAATAGCAAAAGAACATATGAATATTATTGAACCAACAATTTTTACGATGGATATCAGAGCATACGGTAAAGATTTTGACAAATATATTGACCGAGCAAAGGATGAGTATGGTGTAAGATATATTAGACGTAGAATTTCTTCCATTAAAGAGATTCCTGACTCTAAAGATTTAATAGTTTGTTATGAAACAAAAAACGGTAAAATAATTAAAGAAATTTTTAATTTAGTCGTGCTCTCTGTAGGGATGGAACCTAATCAAAAAGCAAATGAATTAGCACAAAAATTAGATATACAGTTAAATGAATATGGATTTTGTAAAACTTGTACTTTTAGCCCAGTAGAAACGTCAAGATCGGGAATTTATGTGTGCGGATCTTTCGCAACTCCTAAAGATATTCCAGAAACTGTGATTGAAGCTAGTGCTGCTGCTGGGTGCGTCAATATTCTTTTATCAGAAGCAAGAAATAAATTGGTTACTAAAAAAGAACTACCAGAAGAGTTAGATGTAAGTGATCAACCACCACGTATAGGTGTATTTATATGTCATTGTGGTATAAATATTGGTGGGGTTGTCGATGTTCCTAATGTAGTTGAATATGTTAAAACCTTACCCAATGTTGTCTATGCTGAACATAATTTATATACATGTTCAGCAGATACCCAAACCAATATCAAAGAAAAAATTAAAAAAAATAATCTTAATAGAGTCATCGTTGCATCATGCACTCCAAGAACACATGAACCGTTATTTCAAGCAACAATCCGGGAGGTTGGTTTAAATAAGTATCTTTTTGAAATGGTTAATATTCGAGATCAATGTTCATGGGTCCATATGCATGAACCTGAAAAAGCAACAGCAAAATCAAAAGACCTATTACGTATGTCAGTAGCAAAGGCTAGTCAATTAATCCCATTACAAGAACAGGAAATCTCTGTAATAAATAAAGGTTTAGTAATTGGAGGAGGTGTTTCAGGAATGACAGCAGCATTAAATCTCGCCTCTCAAGGTTATGAAATCTTTTTAGTTGAAAAGGAAGATTCTTTGGGGGGAATTGCTAAAAATATATATAGAACCCTTGAAAATGATGACGTTCAAGAATATCTTAAAATCCTAATCAAAAATATAGAAAGTAATCAACTTATTCATGTATTTAAGAATGCTCAAATTAATGGAATTTCAGGATATATTGGTAATTTTTCTACAAACATAAGCTATGGAAATAATGGTAAAATTATCGATCTTGAACATGGAATAATAATTGTGGCAACTGGAGCAAAAGAATATCAACCTAAGGAATATCATTTCGGAAAAGATCAAAGAATTATAACCCAAACTCAATTTGAAAAAGATCTTTTTACTTCAGATAAAATAAAAGGATTGAAATCAATAGTTATGATTCAATGCGTTGGATCTAGAAATGATGATTTCCCATATTGTAGTCGAGTTTGCTGTTCAGAAGCTATAAAGAACGCTTTAAAAGCGAAAGAAATTAATCCTAACATAGAAATTATCATTCTATATCGCGATATCAGAACATATGGTTTTAAAGAAAAATATTATAACTTTGCTCGAGATAAAAAGGTTATTTTCATTAGATATGAGGAAGTTGAACCTCCAGAATTAAAAATTAAAAATAAAGAATTAAAAATTATAGTAACTAATCCAGATTTGGGAAAGCTTGAAATAAATCCGGATTTAATTGTATTAAGTACAGGTCTCGTAGCACCTATAAAAGAAAATGAAGAATTAGCAAAAATGTTAAAAGTTCCACTTAATGAGGATAAATTTTTTTTGGAAGCTCATGTTAAATTGAGACCAATTGATTTTGCAACAGATGGTATATACTTATGTGGATGTGCACATTCACCAAAAGATATCCGAGAATCAATTGCACAATCCAATGGAGCTGCTGCTCAGGCAGTCAAAATTCTAAGTTCTGAAAAGCTTGTAACATCTGGGCTTGTAGCTGTCGTGATAGAAGAAAATTGTATTGGTTGTGGAAGTTGTGTTGAAGTCTGTCAATTTAATGCGATAGAATTAATAGAGAAAGAAAGAGCGTTCGAAGATTTTACAATGCCTATAATGAAATCTTATGTTAATCCTGCGCTTTGTAAGGGATGTGGTACTTGTGGTGCTCAATGTCCTAATTCGACAATAGTAATAAAACATTTTGGTTTTGAGCAAATTCATGCTATGATTTCTGCACTTTTAATTCAAAGTTAAATTATATGGTGTTAATATATGTCTAAGTCAAAAAAAAAAGTAGATAAAAAGAATTTTCATCCTAATATTTTATGTTTTTGTTGTAACTGGTGCAGCTATGCCGGAGCTGATTTAGCTGGTGTATCTCGTTTTCAATATCCTTCCACAATTAGAATTTTAAGGGTAATGTGCTCAGGTAGAGTAGATCCTGCTTTCATTTTGGAAGCTTTTAAAGATGGCATTGATGGAGTCATTGTAACAGGATGTCACATAGGAGATTGTCATTATTTGAAAGGAAATGAATTTGCGAGGGATAGATTTGAACGCTTTAAAGAGGTGCTAAAAATATTTAATCTTGATAAAAGATTTAAACTTGAATGGGTAAGTGCTTCTGAAGGGAAACGATTCGCTGAAGTTATAACAGAATTTACTAATAAAATAAAGAATTTAGGACCATTGCAAGCTTTATAAAATTATTTAATTTTATTCATTTTTATTTATATGTATGGAAAGATAAATTCAGTGTCTAATTTCAATGAAAATTTAATGAATAATAACGAATTTGTTCAGTAGATTTTACAGTGTCTTGAAAATTCTTTTTTTTATATTAATAATATTCTGGTATCGGCCGAAGTAGGGTTATTGGAACAATAATACTAAAAATCAATCCTATTGTATTTATAATAATTCCAAAGATTCCGATTATACTTCCAGCTTTTTCCATATCATTATAAGGCTCGAGTTTTACTGCTTTTGAGTCACTCATTCTAGAATAAATACCCAAGATTAATCCTCCCGCACGCAAAAATAAAATAACAAAAAATGCAACTAAACGCAATCTAAGATTATAATAAGAATCAATATACATATACATGTAAGGAAAACCAAAATTAATACCCATATAAAATGTTGCTATTCCTATACTAATAGAAACTAAGGCGAACCAAAAACTCATATAAGAATATTTTCCCGGAACCCCCTTTTGTAAAGTAGTTTGTGGTTTAACAGGAACATAATATATTTGAGGTGATGGTTCATTTCGAAATCTCTCACTTTTGGACTCAGACGTTTTAGAAGCAGTTACAATTTCAGCTCCACAATTATGACAGAATTTTTGATTTGGCGCAATTAAATCTTTACCACATTCAGGACAAAACATAAAATGTTACCTAATTTAATCTACTATTTTATAATTCACTATGGATTACTTAATAATATTTCTTAGCATACCTTTTAAACTTTCTCCATTATTGATAGACTATTTGGAAAATCTCACTAGTTTTAAATTGATATCATTAAAGCATTTTATGCTGATTGAAAAAGATAATTTCTAATCTGATTTTTTTACAATTTCCTTTAAAAAAAAATAAATTTGTTCATTAGAATTCAACAAAAAATTAATTTTACTACCCTTTAATAATAATATTCTGATAATGGTAGATGTAGGGAGATTAGAACAATAGTTGAAATAACAATTCCAATTGCATTTATAACAATGGCAATGACACTAGAAACACTTCCAGATTTTTCAAGATCATTATGAGGCTCGAGTTTTAAAGCTTTAAAGCTACTAATTTTAGAATAAATACCTAAGATTAATCCTACCACACGTAATAACAAGATAATAGAATTTAAAACTATAGACCCTCTAATATTATAATATACATTAAAAAAGTATCTAAAAAAATACGTTCCTACTCCTATTACGAAAGAAACAAATGCAAACCAAAAGCATATATAAGAATATTTCCCAGGGGGACCCTTTTGTAAAGTAGTTTGTGGTTTAACAGGAACATAACATATTTGAGGTGATGGTTCATTTTGAAATCTCTCACTTTTGGACTCAGATATTTTAGAAGCAGCTATAACTTCAGTTCCACAATTATGACAGAATTTTTGATTTGGCGCAATTAAATCTATACCACATTCAGGACAAAACATAAAATGTTACCTAATTTAATCTACTATTTTATAATTCACTATGGATTTGTTAATAATATTTCTTGGCATACCTTTTAAACTTTCTCCATTATTGATAAACCATTTGGAAAATAACACTAGTTTGATTTGAAATAATAAGAAATGATTTTATAAGAAAAAATAATGATAAAAATATTTTTTTTTGGATGTATAGTTTTTTCATTATCTATAAAAATTACTTTTTTCTTGATCAATTTCATAATTCTTAAAGGAATTTCTGTAGGGAATGGATCATGGAATCTTGTCTTATTATCATAAAGAGTCAAAATGAAGGTAATCAGCAATATAGGAAAGAAAAAACGCCGATATCAGGCATAATCAGAGAGAAACTTATCGATCATGATCTCGAAGTAAGGAAATTTTGACCTAAACAGACAAAATGTTCGTAAAGGTACAGAAATGGAGGATGATCTGATTGAATAGGAATAGTCTGACTCGAAAAAAGCTTGGGATTGATCATCTTCAAAGCAAAAAGTGTAGGATTCTGATCATTTTTTATAAAAATATTTATATAATTACATTTCTTTTATTCTTATTCAACGAAAGAAAAATGTGGAAAACTAACATTTATCAAAAAAAAATAAAAAGTGTTAAATAATGGAAGGATCAGTCTTAGTTATTGGTGGTGGGATAGCAGGGATACAATGTTCATTAGATTTAACTGAATTAGGGTTTAAAGTTTATTTAGTAGAAAAAACACCTTCGATTGGAGGTAGAATGGCTCAGCTTGATAAAACTTTTCCTACAAATGATTGTAGTTTATGTATTCTTGCTCCTAAAATGGTAGAAGTATTTAGAAATCCAAATATTGAATTAATGACTTATCATGAAGTTCAAAAAGTCTCAGGAAAATCAGGAAATTTCGCAGTTACCATTATAAAAAAACCTCGATATATTGATGAGACAAAATGTAAAGGTTGTGGTGACTGTGCTGGTAGATGTCCGAAAATTGAAGCTCCTAATATTTTTGATATGAATTTAGGTAAAAGAAAGTCTATTTATATTCCTTTTCCTCAAGCAGTTCCTCCAGTTTATTTAATAGATCCCGAATTATGCTTAAAACTTACTAAAGGTGTATGTGGGGTTTGTGAGAAAGTATGTAAGGCAGAAGCAATAGATTATGATCAACAACCACAAGAAATAAAATTGAAAGTTGGTGCTGTCGTTGTTGCTACAGGTTATGACATGTTAGGAGCAGACTTAACCTCAAGATGGGGTTATAATTATAAAAATGTTGTAACAGCTCTAGAATATGAACGAATGCTATCTGCTTCTGGACCTTTTGGAGGTCATTTATTACGTCCAAGTGATGAGAAGGAACCAAATGTAATTGCGTTTATACAATGTGCCGGTTCGAGAGATATACGGGAGGGAATTCCATATTGTTCTTCTGTTTGTTGCATGTATACTGCTAAAGAAGCTATTATTACTAAAGAGCACTCTGAAAATTCAAAGTGTTTTGTTTTTAGACACGATGTTAGAGCCTATGGTAAAAACTTTTATGAATTTACTCAGAGAGCTCAAGAAGAATATGGAGTAAAATATTTCCAAACTAAAATTAGTAGAATATTAGAAGATCCAGAGACAAATGATTTAGTAATTCATTATGAAGATCTAAAAAGGGGTAAATTTAAGGATTTTAAAGCAAATTTAGTAGTATTAGCTACACCTTTAGTTCCTTCAGCAGGTACTAAGGAATTAGCAAAAATTTTAGGTATCGAATTGGATGATTATAATTTCTTTAAAGAAAAATCATATTATACTAAATCTTTATCCTCTAAGGAAGGTATTTTTCTAGCTGGATTTTGTCAAGGTCCAATGGATATACCAGAAACAGTTGCTGATGCTAGTGGGGTAGCGGCACAAGTAGCAACTTTACTTAATTCCTACAAATTTACAGAAACAAAAGAAAAGATTATCGAGATACCAGAAAAAATTGTCAAAGAAACGGATACACCTAGAATTGGAGTTCTTATTTGTCATTGTGGTATTAATATTGGAAAGTATATTGATATTCCTCAAGTTATAGAACATATAAAATTATTACCTAATGTAATTTTTTGCGAAGATAACTTATACTCTTGTAGTTCAGATTCCCAAAAACGAATCAAAGAAGTGATAAGCGAATATAATTTAAATAGATTTATTGTAGCATCTTGTACTCCAAGAACGCATGAATCTTTATTCCAAGAGACATGTCAAGAAGCGGGTTTAAATAAATATTTATTTGATATGGTGAATATCCGTGATCAATGTTCATGGGTACATATGACGGAAAAAGAGCTTGCCACGGAAAAAGCAATTGATTTAATAAGAATGGGAATTGCTAAATCAAGATTATTAAAATCACAAGTAGAAAAAAAATTGAAAATAACTCAAACTGCATTGGTAATCGGTGGGGGAATATCTGGGATGACTGCCGCTTTAAATATTGCACATCAAGGCTTTACTGTTTATCTTATAGAAAAAGAGAAGTACTTGGGTGGAAATTTAAGATACTTAAATATGCTATATCCTACTCAAGAGGATGCTTCAGTCTTATTAAATGAGACCATAGTTAAGGTTGAAAAGAATAAAAGCATTCAACTCTTTTTAAATTCCAAATTAGATGATATTAACGGATATCTTGGTAATTATAATGTTTATATTATCGATTCAGATAATCAGATCCATGAGTTAAAAATTGGTACAATTATTGTTGCTACTGGTGGACAAGAATTAAAACCTAATGAATTTTTTAACTATACATATACAAACCACAATGTAATTACACAACTACAACTAGAGCAGAGACTAAAGGATGAAGATCAATCATGGTTACGTAAACTAAATCATATTACTACTCTATTATGTGTAAATGCTAGGCAAGAAGAGGGGATAACTTATTGTTCAAACATATGTTGTGAAAGTGCTATAAAGAATATTAATCTGTTAAAAGAATTAAAGCAAGACCTAAAATTAATAGTTCTCTATAGGGATCTTCAGATGGCAAAGAAAGAATTTGAAAGATATTATCGCGAACGAAGAAAAGATGCTATTTTTTTGAGATATGATTTAGATAATCCCCCTTCAATTAAAGAGATAAATGGTGGAACAAGTAAATTTGAAATTGAAGTTTTTGACACCAATTTGCAAGATAACCTCAAATTTAATACAGATTTAATAGTACTTTCGACCCCTATGGTTCCAGCAGACAATTTAGATGAGCTAGCTAAGATGCTCAAGGTACCCCTAGATAAAAATGGTTTTTTTCTCGAGGCTCACGTCAAATTAAGACCATTAGATTTTGCGACTGACGGAATCTTCTTGTGTGGGTGTGCCCATTGGCCAAAAAATATACAAGATTCAATATCACAAGCAAATGGCGCAGCAGGAAGAGCGTGTAGATTTTTAAGTGCTGAAGAAATAACCACATCTGGATTAGTAGCAGAAGTAGATCAAGAAAGGTGTATAGGATGTGGAACATGTGAAGAAGCATGCTCGTATAACGCAATAGAAATCACAGAAATCATAAAAGAATTCGAAGAGGTAAGTTTACCTGTAAAAAAATTTTCTGTAAATGCTGGTTTATGTAAAGGATGTGGAACTTGTGCGGTGAATTGTCCCTCTGGAGCCATTTCTATTAAACATTATGATTTTGAACAAATTAGTGCTATGATTAAGACATTGGCAATGTAATTTTGAATTAATAGTAATCAATGATTATCATAATCTTAATTTCTTATTTGACATTTGAGTTATGAAATCTAATCAGAAAAAATAAATTATTTCCTTTTTTTTCCTATTCATCATTAGTTCAAATTAATTAAAGTTCCATTAATCAAAAAAAGTGAATATTATTACTGAAACTTCAAAAGTAGATGATTCGAAAGAACTTAAAGATAATATCGAACCTTTTTTAGAAAAAATTTATGAACCTGATATAAGAAAATTATTATTAAGATGTTATCAGTGTGTTCGTTGTAGTGGTGTTTGTCAGCTTAGTAAGGTTCAGACATTTGAACCAAGTAGAATAATTCAAATGATATTAGAGGGTTTTGAAAATAAGATCATTGAAAGTGGTGTTTTGTGGGATTGTTTAACATGTAACGCTTGTCTACAGAACTGTCCTGAGGGAATAAATTTTGCAGACATAGTGAGAATGGCAAAATACAAAATGCGAGAATCTTATAATCAAAATCCAGAGGATATTATTGCTCATAAGGGTGTATATACTACAATATCAGAAATAATGAGTGAATCTCATATAAATCCAGATAGATCTATGGAATGGGTTCCTAAGGACTGTGAGATTTCAAGACAAGGAAATATTATGTATTATGTAGGATGCTTACCATATTTTAATTTTGAGTTTGAAAATTCAGATTCTATAGCGCAAAGCACATTAAAAATATTATATCAGATTGAAAAAGAACCAATAGTAGTTCTTCAAGATGAAATATGCTGTGGACATGATCTATATTGGGGTCAAGGTAAACTTAAAGAATTTATTAATTTAGCAAGGAGAAATATAAAAAAAATCGAAGAAACTGGAGTTAAAACAATCATAACTGCCTGTGCTGAATGTTATAGAACATTAAAAGTTGATTATCCAAAGATTTTTGAAGATTTTGATAAAAAATTTGCTATAAAACATTTAATTGAGTATATTTATGAAAATTGGAAAGCTAATAAAATTGAATTTAAGAATCCCTCTCAAAAGGAAGAGCCTATCCCATTTACTTATCATGATCCATGTCGACTAAGTCGTTTTTTACCTAAAGATAGTAGTATAATAGATAATGTCCGTGAAATTTTCTCTCATTTAAAAAATCTAGGATATAAGTTCAATGAAATGCTACATAATAAAACTGATGCTTTATGTTGTGGTGTGAGTTCTTGGATGAATTGTAATGATCGTTCAAAAGCTTTACGATACAAAAGGCTATTAGAAGCTAAAGATGCCGGAGATATTATGGTCACATCATGTCCCAAATGCAAAATGCATTTATCATGTTTACAAAAAGATTATGAGGATATATCCTCTATCGAAATTGTAGATTTTTCTGAATTTTTAGTCAATTTAATATCTATTGTTGATTCTACTCAAGAAAAGGAGGTAGAGCAATAATGGAAGGAGCAGTGTTAGTAATTGGAGGAGGTATAGCAGGTATCCAAATTTCTCTAGATCTTACAGAATTAGGATTTAAAGTGTATTTAGTAGAAAAATCACCTTCCATCGGAGGGAGAATGGCTCAATTAGATAAAACTTTTCCAACATTAGATTGTTCATTATGTATCTTAGCCCCAAAAATGGTTGAAGTATTTCGGAATCCAAATGTTGAATTGATGACGTATCATGAGGTATTAAACATTGATGGTGAACCAGGTGATTTTACAGCAAAAATTTTAAAGAAACCAAGATATATTGATGAATCTAAATGTAAAGGATGTGGAGAATGTGCCAATAAATGTCCTAAAATCTTAGCTCCAAATCTTTTTGAAATGAATATTGGGAAAAGAAAGTCAGTATATATTCCTTTTCCTCAAGCGGTACCCCCTATCTACTTAATTGATTCCGAAATGTGTTTGTATTTAAAAAAGGGGGTATGTCAAGTGTGTAAAAAAGTATGTCCTGCTGATGCAATAGATTTTGAACAAAAAGCTGAAGAATTCGAAATTAAAGTTGGAGCAGTTGTAGTTGCTACCGGTTTTGAAATGCCTGCTGATAAGTTATCTTCAAGATGGGGTTATAGATTCGAAAATGTTGTAAGTGCTCTTGAATATGAAAGGATATTATGTGCATCTGGACCATTTGGAGGTCATGTTACTCGATTAAGTGATGAAAAGGAACCTGAAGTAATTGCATTTATTCAATGTGCGGGTTCTAGAGATCTTCATGAAAATGTACCTTTTTGTTCCAGCGTTTGTTGCACTTATACAGCAAAACAAGCAATAATAACACAAGAACATTCAGAGAATTCAGAATGTTATGTTTTTCGACATGATATTCGAGCTTATGGTAAAAATTTCTATGAATTCACACAAAGAGCTCAGAATGAATATGGAGTAAAATACTTTCAATCAAAAATAAGTAAAATTGAAGAAGATTCAGAGACAAAAGATCTAATTATACATTATGAAGATTTAAAGTCTGGAGAATTTAAAGATTTCCGAGCAAATTTAGTTGTTTTAGCATCGCCCTTAGTTCCATCTAAAGGTGTTCAAGAATTATCGAATTCTCTAGGTATTGAACTAGATAAGTATAATTTCTTTCAAGAAAAATCATATTTTGACAAATTAAAATCCTCTAGGAATGGAGTTTATTTATGTGGATTTTGTCAAGGACCAATGGACATTCCAGAAACAGTTGCTGATGCTAGTGGAGTAGCAGCTCAAATTGCTGATTTATTAAGTTCTGTTAAATATACACAAATGAAAGAAAAAACAGTAGATGTGCCTGAAAAAGAAGTAAAAATCACAGATGAACCAAGAATTGGAGTAATGGTCTGTCATTGCGGAATCAATATTGCAAATTATGTAGATGTGCCAAAAGTTGTAGAATATATCAAGGAATTACCAAATGTTGTGGTATGCGAATCCAATTTATATTCATGTTCTTCTGACTCTCAAATTAGGATTAAAGAATTAATTGCTGAACACAATTTAAATCGTTTTATCGTAGCCTCATGCACGCCTAGAACTCATGAATCTTTATTTCAAGAAACATGTCAGGAAGCAGGATTAAATAAATATCTGTTTGAGCTTGTTAATATTAGAGATCAGTGCTCATGGGTTCATATGACAGAAAAAGACGCAGCAACAGAAAAAGCTATTGATTTAATTAGAATGCATGTAGCTAAATCAAAATTATTAAAACCCCAGAGAGAAGATAAAATAGATATTACCCATACAGCATTAGTCATTGGTGGTGGTGTTTCCGGTATGACTGCAGCACTTAATATCGCAAATCAAGGATTTAAAACTTTTCTTGTAGAAAAAGAAGATGAATTAGGTGGAAACCTAAAATTCCTAAACGTTTTATATCCCGTTCATAAAAATGCTTTAGAACTTTTAAATGAATTAAAAGAGAAAATAAATAAGAACAACAACATTCAAGTTTATCTAAATGCTGGATTAAGCAATATTAAGGGATATGTTGGCAATTATGACGTAGTTATAACTGATTCAAATAATGAAATCCATGATGTAAAAATTGGAACAATAATAGTTGCTACTGGAGGTAAGGAACTTAAACCAACAGGATTGTTTGGATACAATGATAAGAGTAAGAATGTTATGACTCAATTAGAGTTAGAGCAAAAATTAAAAAATAAAGATACAAAATGGTTAGAGGGAATAAACCGAGTAACCATAATTCTATGTGTAAACGCAAGACAAAAGGAAGGTATTACTTACTGTTCTAACATATGTTGTGCAACGGCTTTAAAAAATGTTAGAATCTTAAAAGAATTGAAACCCGAATTAGAAATTGTTGTAATATATAGAGATTTACAAATGGCTAAGAAAGAATTCGAAGAATATTATCGTGAAAGAAGAAAAGATGCTATATTTTTAAGATACGATTTAGAAAATTTGCCAGAAGTAAAGTTGAAAAAAGGTACTTCTGAAAAATATCAGATAAAAGTATATGATACTAATTTAAAAGATAATATCGAATTTGAATCAGATTTAGTAATACTTTCAACACCTATGGTTCCAGCAGAAAATTTAAAAGAATTAGCTATGATGTTGAAAGTTCCATTAGATAAGAATGGGTTCTTCTTGGAAGCACATGTTAAATTGCGACCATTGGATTTTGCTACTGACGGAATTTTCCTATGTGGATGTGCTCAATGGCCAAAAAATATTCAAGATTCAATTTCTCAAGCTAATGGTGCTGCTGGGAGAGCAAGTAGATTTCTCAGTGCAGATAAAATAACTACCTCTGGATTAGTTGCAGAAGTTTCAGAAGAAAAATGCATTGGATGTGGAGAATGCGAGGATGTTTGTCCTTATAAAGCAATAACCCTCATAGAAATTGAAAAAGAATTTGAGGATATTACCATTAAAGTCAAAAAATCTAATATCAATGCTGCTGTATGTAAAGGATGTGGAACATGTGCTGCAACATGTAAGGTTGGTGCTATAATGGTTAAACATTATGATTTTGATCAAATTTCCACAATGATTGATTCATATTTATTAGAAAAGGAGGAAATTAAAAACGGTCTATAGGTGATATTCATGTCAAAATCTAAAAATCAAACAAAAAGCAAAGGATTTGAGCCAAATATTTTGGTTTTTTGCTGCAATTGGTGTAGTTATGCCGGAGCTGATTTAGCAGGTGTTTCAAGATTTCAATATCCTCCAAATATAAGAATTATACGAGTAATGTGCTCTGGAAGAGTTGATCCCTCCTTCGTCTTAAAAGCATTAAAAAATGGTGCTGATGGTGTTCTTATAAGTGGATGTCATATAGGTGATTGCCATTATATTACTGGGAATGAATATACTCGAGAGAGATTTGAACGTTTACATAATATTTTAATCAAACAACTGGGAATAGATCCAAAACGAGTACGATTAGAATGGGTAAGCGCCTCTGAAGGAAAGAGATTTGCTGAGGTAATTACAGAATTTACAAATCAAATAAAAGAATTGGGTCCCTTCAAAAGATAAAATCTTTAAATTATCATTTAAAAACCTGCTTTTTATCCTGAATTCTTAATGTTTCTTAAAAAATTCATTTAACTAAAATTGATATAATTAATCAAAATCAGTAATTTTCGCATTAAAATTTATAAATAATAAATAGACTAGGATAATATTATGGTTATGCAAGAAATTGAAGAAGAACCAGAAAAAAGAATCAAAAAATGGTTAGAACAACTTCAAACATTTCGAAATCCAACTCCTATACTTGAAAAAAAAGTACCAGAAGAATCCAAAATTGAAGCTCAAATAAGAGAAGCCGCCTATTATTTATCATTAAAAAAAACCTCTTATAAGGATTTGTGTTGGGCTTTAGCAGAAAGAATTCAAATAAAGAATTTTCGTAGTCCAAAAGTAGAAGATATTAGAAAAACAGCAGAAGAAATCTCCAACTCATCAAAAACTTATGATGAATTGTGTTGGTTAATTGCTGAATTCGACATTTCAAA
This sequence comes from Promethearchaeota archaeon, assembly GCA_019058245.1. Taxonomy (GTDB): domain Archaea; phylum Asgardarchaeota; class Lokiarchaeia; order Sigyniarchaeales; family SOKP01; genus Loki-b32. Next base: position 56,731 of record JAHPZJ010000013.1, read on the forward strand.
CAAAAAATGATAGCTTAAGATAATTTTTTGATTAATAGTGTTAGGAATTTTATCCAATTCAGATTAAGCTTTCAAAAATACTTACCCGTTTATCATAATTATCTTTTGATTTTCTAATAAAATTCATTTCAAGGAGTTTTTTTAAAGCGTAAGCGATCGTTCGTTTTGGTAATAGAGTTTTTTTAATAATATCTTTTTCTTTTAAAGGACCTCTTTGTTTTAATATATATAAAACAAATTTACTTGAAGGAGATAGAGTGATAAGGTTCATCTTCTCTTTATAGTCATTGACAGAATAAAAATTTTCAATAATCATATATTTCTTCCTTTTAAAAAAATTAAAAAGTTTGTTGATATCTTCAATTTATATTAAACTCTTTTCTTATATAAGATTAATGGAATTCTATTTATTTAATCAATTGAACTAATGTTGGTTTCATTTTAAAACAAGATCAACATTTTTAGTTTCAAATTCTAACTATTTTAAAACAAATAATATATCTCTGCTAAAAAGAATAACATTAAAAATTCCCACAACCATCACATTTACCATCTAAAAATGCTTCACAATCCCTGCAGACATTTTTACATTTAATTTCTTGACTTTTACTACTGAATAGATTTATGGGAAGATATTCTGGACACTTTAAACTTGATACAAATAGAATTTCAGAATGTAATAATCCTTTCTTATTAGTTGGTCCACAATAATTAATATATCTATGTAAAACTTCAATACTTTGTCCAATTATTCCTATGATTAAGTTAAATCTTCCAGTAATTTGAGCTAACATAAAAACTCTAGGGCATTCTGAATATGCATCGATTATTTTTTTAACTTCATCAAAATTTTTCATTTCAAGAAGTATAAAGCAAGTTTTATAGTTTAGGGCACTGAGATTGATGTTACCTTGAACTCTAAGTATTTTTGAATCCTCTAATTTTTTAATTCTTTTTCTCACTCCAGTATGACTCATGATATCTTGATCTGATTTGAACACTTTTTCCCCTATAGAGATTAAACTTTCACGTCCTTTTTTATATAAAGCATTAATAACTTGTTTATCTATATTATCTAATTCCATAATTAATATGCAAGAATACTTAACATAAAAAGATACAATTATAGAATTATAAGCAATGATATACAATTCTAAATGTTTTAGTAGTGAACAGGTTCGGGATGCACTTTATTTACAAATTTAGAGTCAAATATCTCTCCAACTTTAAGTTTTCGGGAAATATACTTTAAGTTATAAAGCGTTTTTACAAATCTCATTGTTGATTTAACATAACCTTCTGATAGAGCTATACAGTATTTAGGGGATATCCTTAAAACAGATTCAGCGTATTTTTTATTAATGATTCCAAATGTTTTAACTATTTTTTCAGCTGCTAATGATGGATCATTTCTAAGTAAATATGAAGCACTTTTATGATGATACAAAAATTTTAATAAAATTGTAGAATCATTTTTAAAAATATAATCACGAATAAATAATCCATAGCTAGGATTATTTGACCATAATTCTTTTGCTTTAATAATTAATTGAGATTTTAATATTGTTGACACAAAAATTGCTAGGGCTGGAGTTCCAACTCCTGCTTCTAAAATACCATCTCTCATATCTTTTGCTATAAATTCTGCCTGTTCATAATTCTTAACTTTAATATCATCTAATAAATTGAATTTTTCTAAATAATACATTAATATAACATCATGAATAGATCCCTTACTCGGAACCCCTATTGTTTTTCCTTTAAACTGGGAAATCGTTTTTTTTAAATTATCATCCAATTGCTCTTTTGTTTTGTATTCCTTCTTTGCAACCATAATCGTTCCTTCAACATGACCTCCCGCTATACATTTGATATTAACACCTCGATCTATACCGATAATTGCAGGTGGTAATCCCATATAACCTATATCAAGTTTTTCTTCTCTAAATGCTTTAACCATAGCGGGACCAGTCCCGAACAGAATCCAGTTTACATGAATTTTTAAATCTTTTGTTAATTCTTCAGAATCCATTAATACGTAATTTGTATGATAAAGAGTTGAAAGATGTCCAATATTTAATTTTGTTTTATTGATATTAATCACTTAGCTAGGTCTATGATATATGCAATAATTGCTATAATTTTTAAATTTTATAATCCAAATAGATAAATGCAATATTTTTTTAGAATTTAATAATATTCAATTGAATTTGGATTTTAATTTTAATGGGTTATAATGTGATAAATATAAAAACCTCATTCTTTTCTTTATTAGAGGATATTATCGGTAAACAAGAAATTTCATTAACATTTGAAAACGAGTTAACAATTAGAGATATTCTAGTGAAATTAAATTCACTAATTGGAAGAAAATTTGAAGAAAATCTATTTAACACCAGAGGAGCGCTAAATAAATACATTATTATTGGAATTAATGGAAAGGATATTCGTAAACTCGAAGGATTGGATACCATGATTAAAGATGGTGATGAAATCTCTTTTTTACCTGCTATTGCTGGAGGGTAGTTATAATTGTTTTTTAAAAATAGATGAAAAAATTGCACTTAATTTTTTATTTTAGTTTATCATTTTCCCTCTAATAGAACTTATGAAGATATAATACAAAATGGAAGATTCTTTAAACTGTTTAAGTTGTGGTAAAACTCTAGGATACAAAGAGAGAAATCATTATAACTATTGTGCTGAGTGTATGTTAAATTTAGAGTTTCGATTAGAATTGTTGGATCGTGAAGAGATAGATCAAAATTTACAGAAAATTTTAAATTTTTTTATATCTGATGTAAGTGCAGCATTTAATAAGGATCCAGCGGCTCAATCTTTATTAGAAGTTTTGACAAGTTATCCAGGAATTAAAGCAATTTTATTACATCGTATTGCTCATTTTTTCTGGAAATTAATGATGCCTTTTGTACCAAGGTATATATCTGAGATTGCTAGGGAGCTAACCGGTATTGAAATTCATCCTGGTGCTGAAATTGGAAGAGATTTTTTTATAGATCATGGAGGTGGAGTCGTTATTGGAGAGACAGCAAAAATAGGAGATAATGTAACCATTTATCAGGGAGTTGTTCTAGGAGGAACAATGATGAATCCGATTAAAAGACATCCAACACTAGGTAACAATATCGTTGTTGGTACTGGGGCGAAAATATTAGGACCAATAACAATTGGAAATAATGTGAAAATAGGCGCGAACTCTGTGGTCGTTAAGGATATTCCTCCAAATTCAGTAGTAGTGGGAGTTCCTGGAAGGATAATCTCTCGAGATGGGGGAAAAATAAAAAAAATTGACCTCTCTCATGGTGATTTACCCGATCCATTAACAATAACTATTTCTTCTATAAATCAAAGAATCGAATTCCTTGAAAAAAGGTTTAAAATTGAACCCGAAAGGAAAGAAAGTAATTTTGAGATTTATTTTGGTTTAGATGGAGGGGGTATTTAGATAATTGAAAATCTATAAAGGAGGTTAAAAAATTTTGGAAAGGATATATAATAAAATTAATGATAGAGGGAGGTTCTTATTAAAAAAGTGTATTTAGACTATGCGGCTTCTACACCGATGGATCCAGAAGTAGTAAACGAGATGATGTTTCATTTAAAAGGTACATTTGGAAATGCTTCTAGCTTACATTCTTATGGACAAACCGCACATCAAATTCTAGAGCAGTCCAGGGAAAATGTAGCTTTATTTTTGAATGCAAAACCGAATGAAATCTATTTCACGTCTTCTGGAACAGAATCAGATAATTTAGCAATAAAAGGAGTTGTATTCAAACAAAAAAGAACAGGTGGCCATATAATAACTTCAAAAATTGAACATCATGCAGTTTTTCATACATGTCAATATTTAGAAAAATTAGGATTCGATGTAACTTATTTAGATGTAGATAAATATGGGGTCGTTGATTTGAATGAATTAGAAGATGCAATAACAGATGAAACAATGTTAATCTCAATTATGTTCGCTAACAATGAAATTGGGACAATAGAACCTATTAAGGAAATTGGAAAAATTGCAAAAAACCATGATATTATTTTTCACACAGACGCAGTTCAAGCATTTGGAAAATTACCTATTTTTGTTGGAGAGATGAACATTGACTTGCTTTCTGCCAGTGCTCATAAGGTATATGGACCTAAGGGAGTGGGATTGCTTTATATAAGAGAGAAAGGTGAAAAATTGGGAAGTAAAAAGTATGTTGAACCAATACTCCATGGGGGGGGTCATGAACGGGGTTTAAGGTCAAGTACAGAAAATATCCCGGGAATTGCAGGATTTTCAAAAGCCGTGGAATTATGTAGACAAAATATGTCTAAAGAAGCAAAAAAATTGACTGGATTTAGAGATCATATTATTAAGGAAATTACTGAAAACATTGAGGATGTTTATTTAAACGGACATCCAACTCAAAGACTCCCTAATAATGTTAATTTGGGTTTTAGATACATTGAAGGTGAATCGATAGTATTAAGTTTAAATGAAGAAGGAATCGCTGTCTCAACAGGATCAGCATGTTCTTCAAAATCTTTACAACCTTCACATGTTTTATTATCAATAGGCCAAAAACCTGAAGAAGCCCATGGTTCATTGAGAATCACAACAGGAAGATTTACTACTGAAGATGATATTGAATATTTCTTAGAAAAAATCCCCCCAGTAATTACTCGTCTTAGGGAAATGTCACCTCTAAAAAAAGGAAGAAACTATATGTTCAATAAGAAGAATCTGAAACCTCAATTTCATTAAATCAAAAGTAATAAATTATTATTTGAAAAAGGTAATAATATGTACTCTGAAAAAGTATTGGAACATTTTAACAACCCTAAAAATATGGGTGAAATGGAGGATGCTGATGCGGTGGGAATTGTTGGAAATCCAGTATGTGGGGATTTAATGCATATATATATTAAAGTAAAAAAAAATAAGATAGAAGATATATCTTTCCAAACATTTGGATGTGCTGCTGCAATTGCAACATCGTCTATGATAACAGAACTAGCAAAAGGAAAAAAAATAGAGGATGCAATGAATATAACTAGAAAAGATGTAGCAGATGCATTAGATGGTTTACCTCCTATTAAAATGCATTGTTCAAATCTTGCAGCAGAGGGACTTCACGAAGCAATTAGGATATATAAATCACATCAGAAATAATAATTTAATAATTATTTGAAATTGATTTCATTGTTGTAGTAAAATCCATATCTTACTTATACACAAATTGCGGAAATTGGTGATTTTTAAATTTGAAAAAATAGGCGATTATGAATTTTATTTTCTTCGTTTATGAGATCTTCTAAAGTAGTATAAAACAATTCACTAAATTTATCTTCAATACCTTTCCAATAATCTCTTAAAACTTCAGAGGTCCCAAAACGATCGAATGTTGATATTTTACCTTCTAAACCTATTAATAGATCGAGTACTGTTATGGAATCTGCAGAACGTTTTAGTTGATAGCCACCTTTTATACCTCTTACACTATCCACCAAGTCTGCATTTTTTAGCTTAATTAATAAATGCTCTAAGTAATTCTGGGGTATATTTTGCGATATTGCTATATTTTCAATTTTAATTGGGCCTTTAGTATAATTTTTAGCTAACTCAAATAGTGCAGCAAGGCCATATTTTATTTTTTCAGAAAATAACTTCATTTAAAAATATGAATTTAGTTTTTTTAGAGATTCGATTAATAAATAAAAGTAAGATTTAAAATAAAAAAGTAAGATTTATAAATCTTGTCTTCTTGACTAGACATTAAAAGATTTGAATACAATTTTTAAAAATAAATGATGAATTTATGGAAAAAACGTATAATAATATCATAGAAACAATTGGAAATACTCCATTAGTAAAATTGAATAGAATCACGGAAGATATAAAGCCAAATATTTATGCAAAGGTTGAAGCGTTTAATCCAGGTGCTAGTGTTAAAGACAGAATATGTATGGCAATGATCGAAGTAGCAGAAAACGCTGGAATAATTAATAATCAAACAACAATAGTTGAACCCACATCCGGGAATACTGGTATTGGTTTAGCTTTAGTATGTGCGGTAAAAGGATATAGATTGATACTTACAATGCCAGAGAGTATGTCCGTTGAAAGACGGAAAATTCTAAAAGCGTATGGGGCTGAGTTAGTTTTAACACCTGCCTCAGGAGGGATGAAAGGTGCGATTAGTAAGGCTGAGGAACTCGCCAAAGATAATGATAAGGTATTTATACCTCAACAATTTAAAAATTTAGCAAATCCTGAAATACATCGAACAACAACAGCTGAGGAAATTATCAGAGATCTTGATGGTAAAATAGATGTATTTGTCTCAGGGATTGGAACTGGTGGAACAATTACTGGAGTCGGAGAAGTCTTAAGACAAAAAGTTGGAGACCATGTAAAAATTTATGCAGTAGAGCCTAAAGACTCACCAGTATTATCTGGAGGTAATCCGGGACCTCATAAAATTCAAGGGATTGGAGCGGGATTTATACCGGATGTGCTTAATACTAAAATATACGACAAAATTATTCAAGTTGAATATGAGAACGCTGTGGAGACGTCAAGAAACTTAGCTAAACTGGAAGGGATATTTGTAGGGGTTTCTGCTGGTGCCGCAGTATGGGCTACTATCAATGTAGCATCAAAAGATTTTAAAGAAGGGCAAAATATTGTCGTAATTTTACCAGATACAGGGGAAAGATATCTTACAACCAATTTATTTGAAGCTTAAACCTTTCTTTTTTATTTTTGAAATAAAATACTAGACAATAATAATTCAGATTAATTTCATTTGTACAATAAATCTTATACTAAGATTAAAAGGTGATAAATGAGCTGTTTGAGTATATTTTGAATAAAATACCTGAATTAAAGTATTTTAAATATGATAAGATTTTTAAGCTCGAATCGGGAAAAACATTACCTAAATTTCAATTAGCTTATGAAACCTATGGACAATTAAATTCAACTAAATCAAACGCGATATTAATTTTTCATGCGTTGTCTGGTAGTTCACATGTTTTCAAAGATAATAGCGAAATTGGTGGTTGGTGGGATGAGATGGTTGGACCAAATAAACCATTTGATACAAATGAATATTTTATAATTTGTGCTAATATTTTAGGTAGTTGTTATGGTTCTACTGGACCAAATTCCCTCAATCCATTAAATGGAAAAATTTATGGGCTAGATTTTCCTATCATAACAATTCATGATATTGTAAAAGCAATAAAAATGTTAATAGACCATTTAGGTGTTCAAAAATTGTTGACAGTAACAGGAAGTAGTATGGGTGGTATGCAAGTTTTGGATTGGGTTATTAATTTTTCAGGAATAACCTTATCTGCAATTCCAATGGCTACTGCAGCTTATGCAACTACCTTTAATATTGCATTTAATGAAGTACAACGACAAGCAATTTATTCAGATTCTTTTTGGAATAATGGAAATTATTATTCAGGATTTGCACCAAATAAAGGATTAAGACTAGCGAGAGAAATAGGTCATATTACTTATTTAAGTGAAGATATTATGAGAGAAAAATTCGGTCGTTCTTTACAAAATAATCCAAAATTACTTTTTCAATTTACTGAAGAATTTGAAGTCGAAAGTTATTTGCAGTATAAGGGGACAACTTTCACTAAACGTTTTGATGCAAATTCTTATTTGTATATTACAAAAGCAATTGATTATTTCGACATTCGCCAAAATGGAAACCTAATTCCGACATTCTCCCACCTGGAGAATAACAAATTCTTGGTAATCTCTTTTTCTTCTGATTGGTTATATCCCACAAGTAAATTGAAGGAAATAGTTTTTGCCTTAAAATCAAATTCTTTAGACGTTAGTTTTGTAGAGATTGATGTTAATTATGGGCATGATTCATTTTTAATAGATTGTAAAGATTTACGAGAAGTAGTTTCAAATTTTTTAACAAATATAGAGGTTTGAATTAATTTAAATTATGTTAAAAAGAAAAGATCTACAAATAATATGTGAATATGTTACTGATTCAAGTAGAGTATTGGATTTAGGTTGCGGAGATGGGCAATTACTTCATGAATTGGTTAAAGAAAAAAAAGTTAAGGGATTAGGAATTGAAATTTCTATTGATTGTATCAAAAATTGCCTGAAAAAAGGACTCTCCGTGATACAAGAAGATTTAAATGAGGGTTTAAAGGATTTTAAAGATAACTCATTTGATTACATCATCTTAAGTCAAACTTTAGAATATATATCATCACCTGATAATCTTATAAAAGAAATGTTAAGAGTCGGAAAACGTTCTTATATTAGTTTTGAAAATTTAGCTTATTGGAGAAATCGCTTATCTTTTCTCTTTAAAGGCAGAATAAAAAGTTCTAAAAATGGAGGGTCAATTATAAATGGGAAAAAGCAACAACTCTTAACAGTAAAATCATTCCAAGAACTCTGTAAGAAGAAGGGATTTATAATTTCCTCAAGGATATACCTTCCTAAAAGACAATTCAATCTTACTAAAATTTTTCCAAATCTTTTCAGCAGAACAGCAATTTTTATTTTAAAATGCAAATCATAACAAAAAAAATTTAATCATTAGTATGAATGTAAATTGGAATAAAATAAGAAAGGAACAGTTTCCTGCCCTTGAAAATTCAATATATCTGAAAGCAGCCGGAGGGTCTCCAATGAGTAAAGTAGGATATGACGCTTCTTTAAAGTACCTAACTGAATTACATATAGTTGGAGATTTATTTTGGGATCAATATTTTGATGATGCTGAACTTACAAGGCAGTTAATTGCGAACTATATTAATTGTAAACCTCATGAAATTGCTTTTCTTATGAATACATCTTCTGGAATGAATGTAATTGCTCATATACTTGAAAGAGGAAGAATATTATATCCCGAGGGTGAATTTCCCACATCAATACTGATTTTTAAAAAATTAGGGTTTAAATGTGATAAGTATCCTTTGGAATCTGATAATTCATATCCCTTAGATAAAATTTCTAATTATGTAAAGGAAGATACCAAATATATTATCCATAGTCATGTTCAATATCTAACTGGTTTTAAACAAAATTTAGGTGGATTAGGGAATTTTTGTAAAAAAAATAAATATATAAGTATAATAAATGCTACCCAATCATTTGGCGCTTTTCCTATTGATACAACCCAAGAGAAGATTGATATTTTAGTGGCATCTGGGTTGAAATGGGCCTGCAGCGGATATGGGTTGGGAATTCTATATCTCAATGATAGACTTATTCCTAAGGAAGGATTATCTTTTTCAAGTTGGCTAAGTGTCAAAGATTCATTTTCAATGGATAATGATAATCTTAATTTCATTAATCAAACAAAAGCCATGGACGGCTTAGGAGGTACTCCAAATTTTGCTTCAATTATTGCTTTAAAAGCAAACCTTCTATTAATAAAGGAGATTGGAAATGGTAATATTAGAGAAGGCATTAAACGAATACGAAAAAGAATAATTAATCTCACTCAGAGTTTCATAGAGCAACTTAAGGAGACTAATTTAAAAATTATCACTCCTTTAGATATAGAATATCGCTCAGGTATAATTACAATTGAGAGTGAAAATGCTAAGTCAATATTTTCGGACCTTTCAGCAAAAAATATCCAAATTTCACTTAGGAACTATCCTAAAACAAAAAATAAGACTCTTCTAAGGTTTGCTTTCAACTATTATAATAATGAAGATGATATTGAAGAAACAATTTCAATCTTAAAATCAAACCAAAAAAGATAAAAAAGAAATGCAATTACCAGAATTAAAATACCTTAAAATTATCGGGGGTTTTCATGGGATTTCTGCAGTATTTCCTAAACTACAAGATGTCATTGATTATGAAGAAGGAAACATATATGTTAATCAAGCTTATCCCCGCTTTGTTAGTCATCCAACCGTAAAAATTCTTGAATTAAAATATAAAAAAAAAACTAAGTCGCTTGAATCGATTAGTTGCCATAGTTTTGAGAGTGCAATATTTTTAGTATTTGACTATTTCTATGAAAAAGGCTGTAAAATCTATATTGATGAGGAATTAACTAAGATTCTTTCTATTTATTTCAAAGAAAAATTTCCTGATATTATTGTTGAAGTTGAGCCAAATGAAGCGGAAGTACTTTTTATCAGTAAATTAGAAGATTTCAACGAAAACAAAATAGTTATAGGGATATTTAACGAGAAAGACCTTTCAGAAATAATAGATTCAATAAAATTCAACATTATAATTATTAATGAAAAAACATTTGATATTGGAATTATATTAATTTTTAATTCTAGATACGTAATACTAGAAACCCTGAGAAGACATTGTGGTTTCAATGTAAGTTCTCGTAAATTTTTAAAAGTTTACATCAATAAGCAAAAAGAAGCGAAACTTGAATATAAACTTAAATCTACCATTTCCAAACTCGAACACTTGAAATCAAATCATTGTTATTTGTATTCTTCAGGGATGGCTGCTGTATTTTCGTCCATTTTTTCACTAATGTCAGTAGAACGACCAAAAATTATTATATTAGGATCTTTATACGTTGATACTTTCCGAATTTTAGAAAAATGGCCAAAAAAATTTGGACTTAAAAAACCTATATTTATCAGGGCTGATATTGATAATAATTTGCAAAAATGTATTGATGATGAAGTAACTGCTGTTATTATCGAGTTTCCTAGTAATCCCTTAATTCAGCTTGTAGATATTAGTAAAATAGTAAGAATTGCACACTCTCATGGATCAAAGGTGTTAGTGGATAATACAATTGCTACTCCTTATAATTTCAATCCACTTGATTATGATGTGGACATCGTTGTTCATAGTACGACCAAATTTCTAAGTGGAAAAAATAATCATATTGGAGGTGCTATTTTAACTAATAATGAAAAGATTGGTGAAAACATTAAAGGACTTAATAATTTGCTTCAATTAAAGATGCACATCAATGATATAAAAACACTTAGCCGAAATATAAAAACTTTTGAAGAAAGAATGGCAAAAATAAATAGAAATGCTGAAATCGTTGCCAATTTCCTAAATAACCATGAATTTATTGAAAAAGTGTACTATCCTAGTCTTAAAAATAGTCCGAATCGTAAACTTAAGGAAAAATATCTGAGAGCTGGTGGAGGATTATTAAGTTTTGTATTAAAAGATTCTTCAGCAGAAAATGCAATGAAATTTTATGATAATCTTCTACCTCCGATTTTAAAAGGACCAAGTTTAGGATCCGAGAAAACCTTATTATCCCCATACGTTATGATGGCACATTATAATGACGCAAAACAAGAATTAGAACGCTTAGGTTTTGATTTTTATTTAATGAGACTTTCTGTTGGAATAGAAAAAATTAACTTAATTCTAAAAAGCCTTGAAAATGGATTAAGTCAATTAAAATAATAAAAACACAAATAAAAGCTCAATAAATTGAGAGAAATTGCTGAACAAATAGAAGGAAGACTTTTAGAAAAAGGAATTATTGTAAAAGTAGAATTTAGAGATGATGAAAACCTCAAGAGTACATATTTAATTTCAACTCCTAGTGCCTTTAAAAAGAAGTATCTCTTTATAATTGTTCCAGGATACCCTGAAATCGCGGGGGTTTGGTCATTTACTTTATTAAGTCAAGATAAACTAACTGAGTCAAGCATGGAATCATATTTTATAGAATTTGATAGAGAAAATTGGGGATTGGTTGCTTTAAATCCTCATTATATTAATGGTGATTTAGAAGGTATTAATTATTTTAACCAATTAGCCTATATAACTCAAAATCTAAAACCTAAGACCAAGTTTGGATTTATTGGGTTCTCTATGGGAGGTAGAATTATCTATGATTATCTTAATAAAAATAAAAAAATATTGGAGAATTTAATTGGTATTGTTCAAATAGATCCTGTAATTCAAAGTCTAAATTATGATAGTAACTTTATGCGTTCTTTAGTAGATAGAACAATCTTGTTCGCTTCGAGTACTGATAAATATCAATTTGGATTGAAGGCTTCAATTCTACTTAATATCCCAAATATTCCTATAGAGGGAATACATGGCATTCTTCCTAGCAAATGTCTAGGGAAAATAATTGATTACTTTAAAAATCAGGTTAAAAAAGAGTAAGGATTAAGTTCAGTATTAATCCTCAATATTGATTAAATCCAAGAGAAATTAACGGTCATTTCAGTTAAGAGATCGACTAAATCTACATATTCAAGCTGAATTATCTTCCAATGAAGAAAAGTAGGTCTTTTCTTTTAGGGGAAGAATGATAATTAGAATAAAAATTGTGATTTTTCTAAAAACTGAAGGATTTTCATAAAATATGCTGTTCTATTTTTTCTTTCTTTATTTTATCAACATCGATGAAATTTTTTAATGCATGTATCTTTGTACCATAAACAATTCTTCCATTAATATCATTGTTATCTGAATATCTTAAAGTTAGTTCCGCGGCAAACTTCATTACTTCATTATCTCTTTTTCCTTGAATAATAGTAATTGGACCTGTCACATTTTCAGCTTGCATTATTAAATCATTAGTATATTTCAATTGAAGTAATAACTTATTTTCTAACTCATTTCTTCCTACTATAATTTTTGATTGATTATACCTAAAATGGCGTCCATATTTTAGAATATTCACATCCTTCATGTTAAGATTCTCATGATATTTAATACAATCTTTCATTCGATTCGAAAATCCCTTATCAGTTAATAAACATCCACCACATGCATAATATGAATTTAATAATCCATATTTCTGAGCAATTTCGAGTTGAATCTTTCTGCTTCGTCCATTGATACCAAATAATTTAGATCTATCAATATATCCTTGTTTTTCAAGAATAGTAGGTTCCAATAATAAAGCAGATAAGGGTCTTAGTAATTTTCCTTTTAGCCCTGCTTCACGTTCAATGATCTTTAAAGCTCGTTTATTTTGAGATTTAGGTCTTTGATTTAAAACTTCTCCTGTAAAAATAAAATCAGCCTTGATTTTTTCTGCAAATTTCTTGGCTTTTTTTAAAATGTATATTCTGCAATCGATACATGGATTTAAATTTCTCCCATAACCGAATATTGGACTACGGATTATTTTTAGGTAATCTTCTTTCTTATATTGGTAATATGTTGTAATTCCCAATTTTTCATAATATAAATTTAAACCACATTCTGAATTTTTTAAGGCTTTATCACAATTACAAAATGGCGATTTAAAATTGAGTCCCACAATTTCAATATCTTGTAATTTTAGCATTAAAGTAGCAATTAAACTGTCCAATCCTCCCGAAATTAATCCAAGTCCTAAGAGGCTATTGTTAGTATATCTCATTTGAATTTAATATTGAAATTTAAAGCTTTTTTAGTTTCAAAAACCATATGCCTTCTTCTGGGTCAATTTCCTTTTTTTCCATTAACTCTGCGAGGTTTTGACGGTTACAATTTTCAGGTATATTTTTTGCCGCAGGAGGAAAATCTAAAATAACTTCTAAAATATCACCTTGATCCAATTCTTCAAGAGATAATTTAGTATAGACGAATGTCATAGGGCATACTTTTCCTTTAATATCCAGGTTTTTTAACATAATTCTCAAATCTTTTTTTGAACTTTTTACTAACATATATCTTCTATCCTATAGTTATAGGTTCCAACTAAATCGACTGCATTTTCTCCACATGCAATACAATTATCATCTCTATGAATATCTATAAAATTAAATGTATTTCGTAAGAGATCTACATATAATATCTTATTTGTGATTAAATCACCTACATTCAGAATGTATTTGATTGCTTCATTTGCTTCTATACAACCTAGGATCCCTGGAATTAATCCAATGACTCCTGCTTCTGAACATGACATCCCCGTGCCCATATCAGAGACATCGCCAAAAATGCATCTATAACAAGCAGTTTTTTTCTCTGGAACCGTTGTCATAATCTGTCCATGGAATCTTAATACTCCTGCTATTGTAAATGGGATCTGTAAATAGATACATGTATCATTAACTAACATCTTGGTAGGAAAGTTGTCAGAACCTTCTATCACAAAATCTGATCCTTTAATAAATTTTTTAGCATTTAGAGGGGTAATCTTATCGGAAATAACCTCAATGCTGCAATCTGGATTTAAAAGATTCAGCTTTTCAATAGCACTCTCTGTTTTTTTTCGATTAATATCTTTTGTGAAATGGAGAATCTGTCTATGCAAATTTGAAGGTTCGACTATATCATAATCAATCACTTTTAAATGACCAATTCCTGCGGCAACTAAATAATATGCGACAGGTGATCCAAGTGCTCCTAATCCAATTAAAGAAACTTTTGAATTCAATAATTTTTTTTGTCCAATTCCTCCAATTTCCTTAAGGACAATTTGACGTGAATATCTATTGATCTGTTCTTCTGTTAAATTCATCTTCTTCAATTCTAAGTGTAAAACTTAAGATATTAAAATTTTATATTTATATAAAATAAAATGCAAAAATTGCATTAACCTATTTATACGATACTGAATGATTAATTCGAAAGGAACTAAATTTAATCATAATTGGATTTCGCCCTATAATGAATCATTATAGTTTTTTTATCTATCCCCTAATTTCTTAAAAAAAATTGATTTAATTTTTCCTTTTGTTCTTTTTTTTAATTTTATTAAGTAATCTTTAATTAATATTTAAATAAACTAAAAGATGTAAAGAATCTATGAAAGCAGCAGTTATTGAAGACATTAATAAAATTATATATAAGAAAAATTATCCTAAACCTATTCCTGGTCCAGACGAGGCATTAGTTAAAGTACATTATTGTGGAATTTGTGGGAGTGATATAACTAATTTTAAATATAAATTATACAAAATGCCTCTAATAGGGGGACATGAAATTACTGGGGAAATTAAAGAAATTGGTGAGAATGTTTTTGAGGCAAGTGTAGGAGATAAAGTTCTTTGTGTTAATGTATCGCTTGATTTTACTCAAGATGAATTGAGTGGTTTAGGAATATTTCAAGATGGAGGATTTGCTGAGTATGTGAAAGTACCTAAAAACTCAATATTTCCCCTTCCTAAAAATATTTCTACTAAAGATGCTGCATTGATTGAAACATTTGCGTTAATAATGCGAGCGTTTAAATTATCAAGAATTGAAAAGAATGAAAATATTCTTATTATTGGAGGAGGAAATGTTGGATTAGCAACTTTAAAATCAGTATTAATTGAAAAAGATCCCAATTACGTTATTGTGGTTGAACCTCAAGAATTTTTACGCAAAAAAGCAATTGAAATAGGTGCAACAAAAGCAGTTGATACAAGCAGAGCCAAAATAAAAAAAATAACAAAAAATCTGGGAATACCAACATTTATTTTTGATTGTGTTGGAAATGAAGAAACACTTTCCAATGCGGTTTACTTTATTAAAAAAGGAGGGACTATTTTATTAGAAGGTATACATAAAGGAACTATAACATTTCCTATATTCATGTTAAATTCCAAAGAGGTAACTTTGAAAGGAAGTTTAGGTCATGATCGAGATGACATTCTAGCGGCAATCGATTTATTTGCTGAGGGAATAGTTGATGCTAATGAATTTATTTCTAAAGTGATTCGTTTAGAAGATATGCAGAAAACCTTCGAAAGATTTTTAGAGCCATCAGGAAGGGATTTTATAAAAATTTTAGTAAAAATTTAATTTTTCATTATAATATTTATTTCTTTTAGAAAAGATACAATTTCATTTAGATTAAATTTAACGGAAAGCAAAATAATAAAAACTCTACAATCATACAAGTGATCTAATTTTTTAGACAATTTTCTCTTTATTTTTAACTAATTTCATATTTTATTGAAAGAATTTTCTCGAAATAATTGTTTTTTAAGAGAGAAAACAAAAAAACTTAAATACAATATTAAGTAAGATAAATGCAATATCAATATTTGCTATTTTGAATTTTTATAAAGAGAGAGGGTTATGCACGAAGAAATCGAACAAGAAGATGAAGAGCTAGAAAAATGGGAAAAAAAGGAATAGTTTGTTTATACAGAAAAACCAAAGCCATATAATAAAAAAGGTTATAGAAAGTTCGCATCCGCATATGGTACTCTAATTTTAAAAGCCGAAAGTCTTTTAATTGGAGATTTTGCTTTAAAATATTTAAATATTCTTAACATCGAAAGATTTAGAAAAAGACCACGTATTATAATACATAGTAAAGAAGGAATGACTTACTGGCTTTTAGGGTATCCTCCAAAATTTAATGATGTAGATCAAGTAATTTCATTACTTAGGGAGAAGTTAAAAGAATATGACAAAATAAAAATTGAAAATGCAAAGAAATTCATTATTGATCTTCCAAATTTATACAGAGAAATTAATCTGGATGATTTGGTTTTACGAACAGGTTTAAAAAAGGCTGATATATTAAAAATCATAGAAACCTTAATCTTAAATGGAGAACTCAAAGCTGAAATTAGAGGGGATATTCTTAAACTCAAAAGAGAACCAGAAATCATAACATCAGCTGAAGGATATATATCTGAAACCTCTACAATTCAAGAAATAGAAAAAAAAGAAGGAATGCAGATATTTGTAAGTTATGCCACCAGGGATGCTGATTTATATAAAATACCTGATCTTGCCAGAAAACTTGAAGAATTTAATGAAATTGGAGAGGTTCTTTATTGGCAGGAAGATATGCATGATAGTATAATAGAATATATGAATGATAATCTTAAGAGAAGTGATGTGGTTCTTTTATTTTGCTCCCCAAATGCTTTAGATTCCGTACCTGTTAAGAAAGAATGGATGGCTGCGGAGGCAATACAAAAACCGATAGTTCCTGTTTTTATTAAACCAGAACATATCCCCACACTATTAAGTGACAGATTAGGTATTGAATTTGACAGTTTTGATCTTCAAAAAAATGTGCAAGAAATCTATGAACTTATTCTTAAAAAAAAACAAAATTAATTGTAAAGACTTGCTATCATATCTGAAGAAATTAAGCCAGAAAAGTAGGAGTATTATCTAAACGATAAAAACCACTGTATATTTTTAAATTTTCTATATCCTTTTAATTCTAAAATAATTCATATGATATAACCAATCAATTGAAAATTTAATTATAAATGTTATTTCGAGGAATAGAAGAAGCTTATTATAGAATTAGCAACGTCGCAAATAAGACTCCTATTATGACTTCAAGAACTTTAGATCGCCTCTTGAAATTAAAAATTTTTTTTAAATGTGAGAATTTCCAAAGAGGCGGAGCCTTTAAATTCCGAGGAGCTTATAACACATTATCTTTACTTTCAGAAAAACAAAAGAAAAAAGGGGTTATAACTCATTCAAGTGGTAATCATTCTCAAGCTATCGCTCTATCTGCCTCATTATTGGGAATTAAGGCAACAATAGTAATGCCAAAAGGAGCACCTATAAATAAGATCAATGCCACAAAAAGTTATAACGCAAAAGTTGTATTTTGTGACAACACCCTTGAGGCGAGAATTAACACTACAGAAGGTATAATTAAAGAAGAAAATTTGATCTTAATTCATCCTTATGATAATGATAATATAATTAATGGAGCAGGAACAGCGGCTTATGAATTAATTAAAGAAATTGGGCTATTAGATATCGTTATTGCTTCTATAGGTGGGGGTGGTCTAATAAGTGGAACTGCTCTTGCTACTAAAGGTTTATGTCCTTATGCTCGTATTATTGGTGTTGAACCATCTTTAGCAGATGATGCATTTAGATCACTTAAAGCGGGTCATATCATACCTAGTACTTATCCAAAGACAATAGCAGATGGTTTACGGACTTCTCTATGTGAAAGAACATTTAATATTATTCGCACATATGTTGATGAAATAATAACTGTTTCAGAAATTGAAATAGTCAATGCTATGAAATTTCTCTGGGAACGGATGAAAATAATAGTAGAACCTTCAGGAGCGGTTCCTTTAGCAGCTATTCTATCGAAAAAAATTGTTTTAGAGAACAAGAAGGTTGGTGTTATTTTAAGTGGGGGAAATATTGATGTAGAACCCTTTTTTCAATTATTAGAAAAAAAATTGGAATAGATTATGTTAGAATCGCTAAAAGATTTATTTAAAAATATAAAGCTTTCATGGATTGATTCCATAGCTGATATTGATGTATCCAGTGAGTTTTATACATTAATATCAATATTCCCGAATTTAAAGAAAATCTTTCAAGAAGCTAGAGAGGAAAATAAAGACGAAATTCAAAGAACAATTAGACATATATTCAGATCTTTTAAGATATTCTTTTTGATAGAAAGCGGAAAATTTTATCATGAAACACTTTCAGAAGAATCAGTATTTATGATCAGAGAAAAAGTTTTAGAGCAGCACAATCAGAATAAATTAATCATACCAATACTCTTAATGTATCATGATATTGGTAGATATATTGATAATAAAAATCATCCATATCATAGTTATCACCTAATTTCGACAATGAAACTGCTTGAAACTTTTGAACTTGCAAAAAACGAAAAACTTCTCGTGAGAAAATTAATTCACTATCATTTATTAATTGCTACAATATTTACTGGTGAATCTACCTTCTATGGAATTTATTCATTATTGAATGATCCAGAATTTACCACACTTATTTCTGAAAAAAAGGAAATTGATAGATTCCTTGGTTTGTTAGAAGTTTTTACTTATATTGATATTCTTGGTTATTTTTACACTAAAATTTATGACCATTATATTAAATATTACGAGGAGATAAGTTCAAAATTAAAAATTATTTTAAATATATGGCCAAATAGGGAATTAGCATTAGAAAAAGCAATAGCTTATTCACAAGAATGGTTGGAGTGGAGACTTGCTAGCGCTCTTAGAATATTCCAATTTGTTGAAACACAACCACATTTAACAAAGGAATTTTATTACAGTAAACTAAAGGAAAGTATAAAAGAAATTAATTTTCAATTACTTAAAGATCTTAATTGGGATTCATTAAAAGATCACTACTTAATAAATAATTATAAAATACAGTTGAGATATTCTTTAGCATTTTTAATGATTTTAGCATTTGGGGGTCTTCAACGTATGGGATTAAAAATAAATACTGGTATCTCATACAAATTAATGTTTTTTTGGATTTTACTTTCTAAAGAAATTGAAATAAGGTCTAAAAATAATTCAAAACCTTTATGGAATGTCTATTTAGAAGGGATGCCTCATTGGTCGAAATTTGATAAAAATTTAATTGAAAAGATAAATACAGATAAAATAGAATTTATTATTCATAACGCAAACCATAAGTTTGATGGTACTAAAGAAGAATTTACTCTTTACTTGGATTTTAATCTTCTTTTTGATTAAATAATTCAATTCATTACTTTGGATAAAAAATTACTCTCATTATCCGAAATTGTCAAAATTTTGCTGTGATATATTATTAAAAAGAAGAAGAGAATTAGAAAAAAATGAGAAGAGAAGCTGATCTATAAGTTCCTAATAAATACATAAGACTAATATCTTAATTGAGTCATAGAAAGGTTAAATTGTCAATTTTCTAATTTTACGATAAAAATTATTGAATATCAATTTTACGAAAATAAAGTGTTGATATAACTAAACAAGCTAAAGAAATAAATGATGATATTAAAACAATACTTACAGGTGTTAATTTTATTGAAGTAATAGTGAAACCGAGTGACTCACTTAAAGGACCTGCAATTGAACTTAATCCTCCAACTGTATTAGATATCCAAGTCCTTCCTAATTGTTCATAATAATAAGAACTTGTTAAGAGGAGGGGCCATTCATGCCGAACTAGGATTGGTAAAAAGCTAACTAATGTAGGAACCATCAAAAACAATAATATTGGTATGAAAATAGATAACCCCATTTTTTTGAACAATGTTGAACATAAAATACCTATAGCAAGTAATGGAATTAGTGTAATTATACCTATAAGAAAAACAAATCCTCCAATAGAAAATAAATCATTATAATATATTTTATCCACATATACCATTCCACTTAGTGTAATTGAAATTGATATAGTCACCATTATTATAATAACAATGAAAATATAAGCTAAAATTTTTCCCCAAAGAAACTCCCAACGTCTTACAGGTTTACTAAAGAACCAAGATAAAGATCCACTACTTCTTTCTCCTATAATACTACTCGAGCCAAAAGCAATAGAAAATGCTACTCCAAAATATATAAGATAAAAACCAAGGAAGATATTTGTTATACTTCGAATCTGATCAATACCAATACTACCTAACATTCGATTTATCATTCTAAATATTAAATTTAGTATGATTCCAGGAACAATTCCAATACCCACAAAAACGATAATCTTGATTTTACTCTTAACTAATTCATTTTTAAAAATAATTCCTAACGAACTAAAATACCCACGATTTTGTCGATAATGTAATAATATACCAAAAAGGAGTACGAAAATTATTAGTATACCAACCCCTAATCCAAAAAAATTCCATTTAAAAGAAGGGTATTCAGATATTTTTATTGTAATTGTGGATGTAAAATTATTTCTTAAACTATCAATACTTAATACAGAAATATTGTGAATACCAGATGAACTAAAATTAATGGGTAAACTACCAACAAAATATTTATAAAATCCTGAACCATTTAGTTCATAATAAAATTGTCCATCTATCAAAATTTGGAAAGAAATATTAAGGAATCCATCTATTATTGGGCTATCCCATCCTATCCAAGTTAGATTTATAGATCTTAATGCTGTTTGATACATAATACCTTCTCCTGATAAGCCAAACCTAGCTGGGGTTGGACCTGTAATGTAATTAAGTGGTTTTGCTAAATCATTAAGGAATGATATATTTGAACTATTAATATATACTTCCGAAGAAGATAATCCATTTACACTAACAAAATTTATCGAAGAATCTAAAATCAGAATTTGTCCTTCTATTCCAAATTCATTTAGTTGAAAAAATGAACTATTTGTGATTGTGATGTTCGCAGAATCAAATTTCCATATAGTTGTAGAGATAGTTTGACTTGAAACCATATCTAAAGAAGAAGAATCACGACATTCAATGTTTCTATTAATTGTTGAATTATAAATATTCACTACTGAAAAATCTGAAAGAATAATATTATCAGATATGCTTGACCCCTGTTGAATATTTAAAATACCTGTATTAAATAAATATATGCTATCTTTAACAGTAGTATTGATAAGCGTAATTTCTGCATTTTCCATTATAAAAATGGTTTCATTGATAAATGAATCTTCAAAAAGTATAACATCATTATCGTCATAAACTAAACTCATATTTGGAGAATTTTTTAGATATTTTGAATAAGATTTATTTTGATCTCGGAATGTTGAGATATTTTGAATTATTGAGAAGAATATTGAAAATGTAATTAATAAAATAACTAGAATAGCATATTTTTTAAATCTAAAATATTCAATCTTCAATATTTTTCAGCTCCACATTTTTGTTATCTTTTTCGAGTGCTTTCATAAAAATATTTTCAATTTCTAATCCAGTTAAACGAAATTCTTTAATAACCACATTATTTTTTAATGAAATTTGAGCGACAGTTGTCCAAACTTGCTTTAAATCATTGGCTTCAATAATTAAAGAATCAGCGTCTTCTTCAATTTTTGAAACAATTGGTTTAAGAGAATTACGAAATAGATCATTATTAGGGGTTATTCTTATCACTTTTGTACCCAATCTTTCATTTAATTCTTGAATTGATCCTTCCATAATAAGATTACCTTGGTTAATAATCCCAATTGAATCTGCACTCATCTTTTGAACTTCTGGAAGTATATGTGTTGAAATTAACATTGTTTTTCCCTGTTGCCGTAATTCTTTAAGTAAATCAATCATTTGATTTCGACCAAGTGGATCAAGATTAGCCGTTATTTCATCAAGTATTAATAATTCGGGGTCATTCATTAAAGCTTGAGCAATCCCAATTCTTTGCTTCATTCCCGCTGAGAATTTAGCAATTTTCCGAGATTTCACATTTGATAATTCAACTAGTTTTAATAAATTTGATATACGACTTTTTATTTCTTGTTTTGGCATATGAAAAATAGAACCGATATGTTTAAGTAATTTTTCCGCTGTCATTTCCATAAAATAAATAGGATTTTCTGGTACATAACCTATAAGTTTATGGATATTAATTTTTTCATTGGAATTAATATTTTTTCCGAATATTTCTATTTCCCCCGAAGATGGCTTAAGTGATCCAATAAGCATCTTTATTGTAGTAGTCTTTCCAGCTCCATTTGGTCCTAAAAATCCATAAATTCCTTCATGGACTATTATATTTAATTTGTTAACAGCAATAGTTTTACTATTAAATATCTTAGTTAACTCGAAAGTTTGAATTATAGGATTCTTCATTGTAAAAAAAAATTCTTCTTTCTTTAAATAATATACTATTCAGAAATCTTAATCATTATAAGAATACTATGATTGTATGGTATATTTCGTTATAAACTTCAGTGTTTATGCCCAATTGACCAAGACTCACTCAAATTCGAACATAACACAAAAAAAGGATATGATGTAAAAAATGGTAAATATTGAAAAAATGTTAAAGGTCGCCCTTTTTGACGGGATTTTTTACCTCTAAATTTTAAAAAAGAATACATTTTTAGAATAAGAAGGATTTTTTTCTCATGAATAAAAAACTATAATCATCCTTTGAAATATTCTTGAATTGGTTGCTGTGTCTGATATTTTTGATAAAACAGTCAAAAAAAAACCCAAGGAAGATTTATGTGTTGTATATGTCATGTTTTTCGATGAAAAGCGTGGTCAGGTACCATTATTAATGTATCCCGATGATCGACTTAGAAGTGATAAAAGATATATGCGTCCAATAAATTTTCATCCAGTTTGGTTTTTAGAAACTGAAGATCTTGACCATATTGATTTAGAATATAAAGGATATACATTTTTTGGTAAAAAATTTCTGGCAAAATCAAAAAGGCAAAAAAGGAGAGCAGGATTAGAGGAAGAAACTCCAGAAACGATAGTAATAATAGTCTCAATTCCAGTTGAAATTGATATTTTTGGAGATGAATTAATAAAAAGATTAACAGAAGAACTGCGAGAAAATTTCGATGATCAATTATCTGAGGTTATAGAAAGTGAAATTGCATCTGAAGCTGTAATAAAAACACCAAAGATTCATGAATGTATTTCCAAAGGAACAAAAATTAAGGTTTTTATGAGGGAACTAATTGATAAAACCATTAAAGATTACTTTTCAAAAGCTATTGAAAATAGAGCAGAATCTACCTCTCTCAAGACACAAAAAGCAATAGCGTATTTTTCTCTTAAAGGTTTTGAGTTTTCTCCTCTTAGTAGTTTAAAAGGAGATGGTAGTTTTGCAAATTTAGAACTCTTTGAAACATCGAAAAAACCAATAGAACTTATTGGACCAAAATCTATTCTATCAATTACACACCTTAATTTTATTGAAAACAGCCAAGAGCTTGAGATTACTATCCAAAACAATACAGATAAGGATCTAACAAATATGTCTGTTACAATTACTCATGTTAAAGAATTTTTTGAAAAGGTCATAATGACTCAAAAAGTTGAATTTTGGTTTTCTCTAGAAGAACTCTTATTTGTTTCTCCAATTGTTCCTCATATTAATGAATATTTAGTTTCTATTAAACAAGAAGATGATCATGGTAATAGTAATAAAATTCTCACTCATAAAATTGATTTAAAATTAATAAATAAAATATCTAGTTAAAAAAGGTTATAAGAATGTCAATTGAGCAAATTCAAGAAGAAGATATCATTATAAGAAATTATAGAACTTCAGATTATGAAGCAACTCTTGAAATTCTAAAAGATCTAAATGAATTATTTGATATCGGTTTTAATGAAAAACAATGGAGAGAATCTTCAGGTTTAAGACAATTTAAACCTAATCTTAAAAGAATTACATTAATCGCAGAATTGAAATCAACAGGGCAAGTAGTAAGTATGGGAATGATAGAGGGTGTAAAAAATACTCTCGGACAATATATTGGTTATCTAGATAATTGGGCAACTAAAAAAGAATTTATTGGAAAGGGAGTAGGTAAACTCTTAGCAGATAGGGCAATTCAAATTTTAGAATCTTGGGGCACTGATTCCATACGTATTAACCTTGCCTACACTACTGACGAAAAATTAATTAATATTTTTAGTAAATTAGGTTTTCAGCCAATTATTACTGTACTTGAAAAAAGATTTTAGTCTTTTAGAGAAATATTAGACTAAATCAAAAAATATAAACTTATAATAAATTTGTAAATTCTACATATAATTATACATTTTTGAAAAAAGAGTTTTCTAATTTATTTTTTAATTTAAATTAGAAGAAATATATTTAATTAGAAGTATACAAATTTATGCATATCATAAATTTATTTTTAAAATATAAAATTCACAAAAGAGAAAAAAATATAAAAATGATTGGAATTAAATCATATGGAGTATATTTACCAAAATATCTGTTACCAAGGGAATTGATAGGTAAAGCGTGGGATTTTCCGATTGTTCCTGGTACAAGATCCGTAGCTATGGCTGATGAAGATAGTCTTACAATGTCTGTGGAAGCGGGATTAGATTGTTTAATAGGATTTGATCCAAAAAGTATTGATGGGCTATTCTTTGCATCAACAACGCAAGTGTATACTGAAAAAGATTCTGCTTCTTTAATTGCAACTGTTCTTGATATGAGAGAAGATATTATCACAGCAGATTTTACGGATTCATTGAAAGCGGGAACAACGGCAGTATCACGCGCAGTAGATACAATTAAAGCCAATAAAGATATAAAAAGTATTCTAGTAGTTGCAGCGGATACTAGAATCCCAGAACCCTCAACAATTTGGGAATATGGTTTTGCAGATGGTGCAGCTGCATTATTAATAGCAGAAGAAGATACTCTTCCATTATCAATTGATGATTATTATTCCATTTCTGCTAATGTTACGGGACCATGGAAAAGGACAGATAAAGATAAATATATAAGAACTTTTGAAGTAAAGATGGATACAAAATTCTATTTTGAGAGTATCACTAAAGTAATGTCTGAAATCTTGAAAAGAAACAATTTAAAACCAGAAGATATCAGTGCTGCAGCATATTATTATAATAATCCTAGAATGCATGGTACAGTTGCAAAAATGATGAAATTTACTAGTGGTGTAGCTCAAAATAGCGTGTTTTTCCAGCTTGGTGATTTAGGAACTCCAATGCCATTTATCTTATTAATCGGGGCGTTAAGAAGGCCTAAACCAGAGGCGAAAATAATTATGACTGGCTTCGGGGATGGAGCAGATGCAATATTAATGCAAATTCAGAATAGAGATGCTCTAAGAAGCCTTGGAAAAACTCGGATGGGCTTTACTGGACATCAGAAGTCAATGGCATCTCTAAAAAATTACAATAAGTATCTTGACTTTAAGGAAATTTTTGAAAAAGATAGATATATAAGAAAAAGTTCCGCAGTTACAATTTGGCGTGATACGGCATCGGTATATAAATGGTATGGAGTAAAATGTAAAAATTGTGGATCGATTCAATATCCTGATATGTATCGTTCTTGTTATGTGTGTAGAGTAGATGATCAACTTGAGAGAGTAAAACTCGCATTAAAAGGTACTATCTTTACTTATACTTTAGATCATTTAGTTGGTGGAACATACTCAAATATACCTATACCTCGATGTGTAATTGATCTAGATGGTGGGGGAAGAGTACTTCTTAATATGACAGAAATAGAGAAACCCGAAGAAAACGTTCAAATAGGTATGCGAGTCGAAATAACATTTAGAAAAGAACATGAAGGAGCTGAATTTATAAATTATTATTGGAAATGCAGGCCTGAAAGGGGGAGACTATAAAGAGGTGAAAAAAAGTGCGTAAAGGAATAAAAGATAAAGTTGCTATAATTGGATGTGATATGACCAAGTATGGTGAATTATGGGATAAAAATCAATATGATTTGCTTTTTGAAGCAGTACAAAATGCTACAAAAGATGCAGGAATTACTAAAGACGATATTGATAGTACTTGGATTGGAATTTTTTACTATTTCACTGGACTTTCAGGTGCTATGGTAGAAGATATTTTAAGATTAGATGGTAAACCAGCAACTAGAGTTGAAAATTATTGCGCTAGCGGGATGGATGCCTTTAGAAATGCATCATTTGCGGTCGCTTCAGGTGCTTATGATATCGTACTTGCATGCGGAGTAGAAAAATTAATGGATGAAGGAGGCAGTGGACTTCCAGGTTTTACACAGTTTGGACACCCTTTATATCCAATGCCATCTGCACCAGCTATGTTTTCTATGGCAGCAACAAGATCTTTTCATGAATATGGATGGACAAAAGAAGATCTGGCTAGGGTTGCTGTTAAAAACCATGAAAATGGAGCAGAGCATCCTAAAGCTCATTTTAGAAGCAGAATAACAATTGATCAAGCAATAAAAGCACCTATGATTGCAGATCCTCTAGGTCGTTTTGATTGTTGTGCTATGAGTGATGGGGCAGCTGCTCTTATTTTAACGACACCAGAATTAGCTGAAAGTTATGCTCATTCAGATGATTATATCCTGGTTAAAGCAAATGCAATCTCATGCAGAACTAACTTTCCATGGTATATTCCTCCCAATGGTCCAGGAGCAGATTTTACCAGTTTTCCAGCAACCGT
Organism: Promethearchaeota archaeon; assembly: GCA_019058245.1. Lineage (GTDB taxonomy): Archaea > Asgardarchaeota > Lokiarchaeia > Sigyniarchaeales > SOKP01 > Loki-b32. Next base: position 83,493 of record JAHPZJ010000013.1, read on the forward strand.
TAAGGCCGCTGAATATGCCTATAAAGAAGCGGGTGTTATAGATCCTCGAAAAGAAATTGATTGTGCAGAAGTTCATGACTGCTTTACTATTACAGAATTAATAAACTGTCAAGATTTAAAATTCTGCGATCGTGGTCAAGCTGCTGAAGAATTAAAAAATGGAACATTCAATTGGGATGGAGAAACAGCAGTTAATCCATCAGGTGGGCTAAAATCATTTGGACATCCAATAGGTTCCACAGGCTGTCGAATGCTAACCGAAATTACTAAACAACTTCAAGGGCGAGCAGAAGGAAGACAAGTTCCAGATGCTAAATTAGGCTTATGTCATAACCTTGGAGGTGCATTTAGCGTTTGTTCCACTACTATTTTAAGTCAGAGAGACTAAAATTTATTCAAATAAATTAAATAATTTCCTTTTTTTTTTTAATTTTTTTTTAGATATTTCTAAATTATAGGAAAACAAAAAAAAAGAATTTTAATTAAGAATTTAAAAAATTCTTATTTATTTATTAATCTAATCCTATTTTAGAAGCATATTTGATTATTAGGAAAAGTATAAACGCAATAATAAAGAAATTGATGACAGCAGCAATAAATTTTCCTACACCAAACGGTCCTGCTTTAATATCCTGAATGTCTTCAAAATTTGGAATAAAAATACCTATGATTGGTGTTATTATATCTTCTGCTAATGACATAATCAATGCATTTACGGCAAGACCTAGAATAAATGCTGAGGCTAATCCAAGGATTTTATATTTCTTAATAAATTGTAAAAATTCTTCTCCTAGATTTTTGGGTTTTTTTGGCTCTGGTTCTGGTTTAGGAGTTAAAATCTCACGAATCTTTTTTAATTCTTCTAGCATCTCACTTTCTTTTGACATCTTTATTTTCCCTTTTTTTTTTTAACAGAGATTTATTTTAAAATAATTAGAAAGATAATAAAATTTGATGATGACTATTAAAAAACAATTTCTATTATAAATTATATAAATTAGATAATATTAACAAATTTCTTAATAGGACCAATTGGAATATAGTATTTTCAATAAATACTAGTTGTAAAATAATATCTAAAAAAAGAAATCCATAATATCGTATATTTCTATGAGTTTTTCTACTATGAGGTTAGCTTCTGCTTTCAAATCATCTACAGTCTTACTTAAAATATCTTTTTGTTCTTTCCAGAATAATGTATAGATTAATCCAAGATATTTTCCATATACTAATAACCCACCTTCAAAAATCGTATCTTTTTCAATTGTGATTGTACCAAAAGTAGTATCCTCTTCATAGGCAGTTAAAAAATCTACGATCAATTTATATACTCTAGAACTCATAAAAGGTCTATCTGACACACTAGCAACCTTATGCTCAAATCCTCTCCCTCCTTTCCGAGGTACCTTTAGATGGTAAAATCTAATATCATTTGATATTTCATTTATCCTATCTCGAGCACTTTCAAGGAACTGACTATTAATGGAAAGCTCTTCTTCAGCACCAACGTCATCTATCTTTTGAGAACCTCGATGCTTTCCATTATTGTCTATAAAAGCAATAAAAGGTGGGCATTCGCTATTATCAGAATGATTTTTTATTAAAATTGTAAAGAGTCCAGTTTTTTTTTGATAATCTACTTGTCTTTGAAAGCTTTGTTTGCAATAAGGACAAATCATATTTATTAATGTCGAATCGTCGTTATTATTCATGTCTCCTCAAAACTATAATCAAATGAGAGTTTTTAAATTTTAGCATATAAATAATGAATCATAGTTTTCAGTTATTCCTAGCAGTATAAAATCACTCGATTCAACAATTTATTTTTTCGATTGAAATAGGTAAGAAATATATGATAAAATATTTAATTTTAAAATAATTTCAGTTAATTATGAGTAATATGGGTTTTAATAAATTTCAAGGAGACGTTAAAACTAAAAATATTAAATATCTTGCAGACCCACAACTTAAAAATATAGTTAATGTGTCAATAGCGCTTCAAAGACCATTGTTAGTTAAAGGAGAACCAGGAACGGGAAAGACAATGCTGGCATATGCTATTGCAGAAAGTTTGGGAAAAAAATTAATAATTTGGAATATTAAAAGTACAACTGAAGCAATTGATGGGTGTTATATGTATGATACAGTTCAAAGATTAAATGATAGTCGATTTGGTTGTGAAGATCGAGATGTAAATAATATTCATGATTATATAACTTTAGGTCCATTAGGGGAGGCTTTTGTATCCGAAGAACAAGTTGTTATTTTATTAGATGAGATTGATAAAGCAGATATTGAATTTCCTAATGATTTATTACAAGAACTAGATGTAATGGAATTTTACATTAAAGAAACCAAAGAATTTGTGAAAGCCAAAACCAGACCTATCGTAATTATCACTTCTAATAATGAAAAAGAACTCCCTGATGCTTTCTTAAGAAGATGTGTATTTCACTGGATAGAGTTTCCCTCAAAAGAATTTATGGCTGATATTTGTAAATTACATTATCCCAATTTGAGAGAAAATCTATTAGATCAGTGTTTAAAACATTTTTATGCATTGCGAGCTATCACAAAATTAAGAAAAATGCCATCAACTTCGGAGCTCCTTGATTGGATCGGTGTATTACTAAAAAGTGGTATTACTATGGATGAATTAAGCAAAAATATACCATTTTTAGGCGTGCTTATAAAGAAAGAGAAAGATTTCGAGGTAGCTTCAGATAAGCTCAAGTTTCCAACCTGAATAATTAATTTTTCTAATTATTATAAACTTTTCTCTGAATTTTTCTCCCAAATCTCTAATAATTCTATCGATTATTCTCTATATATCAAATTATTTTATTGTTCTTATTAACCACCTCAATTATTGAATTGCAATATTGTTATAAATCAATATTAATTATGGAATTAATTTAATTACTTCGAGGTAAGATTTAAAACGTGAAATAAGTAAGCACAGTGTATCATATTTAATATCTGAGTCAATAATTTCCTCAGCTCTTTTTATTACATCTTTTTCAGAATATTTTTTTGAACCATTTTCAAAAATTAATTCAAGTTCTGCTAGAGCCCAACATAACGCATCAAAAGGAAAATTACTCTCTAACAAATGTTGATAATATTTTTCTATCTTTAATTTGAATTTATCAGATATTTCAATAATTTCCAATGGTTTTATTTCTAACATTTTTTTTTCCACCTCCTTTTTTTTTATTTGAATAAATTTCAATATTATTTTTTTTATTAAATTGTTTTTTTTCTTTTCTTAACATATAATATATGTAAAACAAACTATTTAAATGCTCTGAATGATGTTCGGACTATTACGAGCTCTGCCGAATATAGTTCGGGGGAATGATTGATTTTTAATAAATCATAAGTTTTAAATAATAAGCATTCATTACGAGTAATTATTGATAATGATACTTAATTATATCTAATTATAGATACATATTATTTAAAATGACATTAGATTGGGAAATTGGAAAGGAAGCCCGAGAATTAGATGAAAAGCCAATATTAGAACGCGCAAAGATTGAAAAAAGTTCTCTTAAAAAAATTATTATCGCTTTAATCTATTATTCTATAACAATGTTATTATTTTACTTTTTATTATGAGTGCTAAAACCCATGGAATTGATATTAATTATCATTTTAATTGCATTTATCTTTGAATCTATGGATAGTATGGCGGGAATGGGATTTGGCACAGCTCTATCACCACTACTATTCTTATTTGGTTATTCTCCTCTCCAAGTTGTTCCTACTATCTTAATTTCAGAGGCAGTATCAGGAGCAATCGATACAATTTTTGATCATGAATTTAAAAATATTCGATATTCATTTCGACCATTAAATGATGCTACTAAAATTTCCTTAATCATGGCTTTTTTTGGTTGTATTGCTATTTTCTCATCAATTCTCCTTACTTACTATGCAATTAAATTTCCTGCTATAATAATAAAGACATATGTGGCAATTTTAGTTATTTTCATGGGCATATCCGGCTTTCTAGGATCAAAATTAAGAAAACTAGAATATTTAAAACCACACCCAAAAATGTTAATCGGTTTTTCTGCATTAGCAGGATTCAATAAGGGGATAGGAGGAGGAGGGTATGGACCAGTTATTACAATGGGGCAAATAATTTCTGGAGTTTATGAAAAGAGTGCAACTGCAATGGTATCCTTTGCAGAATCTATTGTCTCAATATTAGGTATTTTCACATTTTTTCTAATAAGCTTTGCTGGTGTTGGTATCGATCTTGTTCTTCTTCCATCATTATTTACAGGAGGGTTCTTTGCTGCTCTTACGGCACCCTATTTAGTCAGAGTTATTCCTAATAAAATTTGGAGATATTTTATACCAATATATGCAATTGGAATTGGAATATTTTCTATTATAGTAATTTTTGCATTTTAATATAAAATCTCTATTAAAGTATCTCTATTATATTAAAGAGAAGTAGGGCTTTATTATAGTTTAAGATGGATTAGTGTGAGTTAAGTTTATCAGTTTTGAATTATTTGAAGATATTAAGTAGAGATCCTTAAAATTAAATAATTAAAGTTAAGACTATATGCTTTTTTATTCATATAAATATTATAATGAATTTTTTTATTAATTAAGAATAATATTCAACATTAGATAAATTTTACCGAACAAAAATATCATTGTCTTAAATTAGTTAAATAAGAATTTATCAAATAATTTTTAAGTTTATTAATCATGCTTTTATCGTCTAAAAAATACCAAAAAAAAATGCATAATTGAACTATTGATGAAATAATTATAAATATTAAAATGAATATTATTCAGTATAAGGAATTAAGATTATGAAAAATTATTTATAAGTAAGAGAAATAATTTTTCTCCGGTGAATAAATATAGCAGAAAAAAAGATAGATATCCTCTTAATTGAAGATAATAAAGCTGATGTACGTCTTATTGAAGAATTTTTGAAAAAATCTGAAGAATTCAAATTTAATTTAGAATCAAAACCTAGACTTTATGAAGGTATGAATTATCTTAAGTCTAGAGACTTTGATATTATTTTATTAGATTTAACCTTACCGGATAGTGATAAAGAGAATACTCTAGAAATTGTTTTAAACAATACTACCTCTATTCCTATAATTATTTTAACTGGATTAGATGATAAGGATATAGCATTAAAATCTCTTCAAAAAGGTGCTCAAGACTATATACTAAAGGATGAATTAAATCAAGGAAATTTAACAAGAGCTATAATATATGCTATTGAAAGACATAAAAGTAAAACTGAAAAGATAATAGAGAGAGCTTTAAAAACGCAATTTGATGAAAAAGATAAAGAAATTCTTAATTATCTACAAGACAATTATAAAATCTCATATAAAGATTTAAGTAAAAAAGTGAATTTAGCTGCCAGCACTATTCATAATCGAGTACAAAATATGATAAAAGAGGGAATAATAAAGAAATTTGATACGTTTGTAGATCCTTTTAAAGTTGGATATACATCTATAGCCATTCTTGGTCTTTCTGTAGATCCGTTGAAATCTGAGAATATTGCTAGAAAACTCTCAAAATATGATGAAATACAATTAGTTGCCTCCTCTACGGGAGATCATAATTTATTATTGAAAATTATTGCGAAAAACGAAAAATATCTTTGGAGATTTATAAATGAAGAAATTAAAACTCTAGATGGTATCCAATCACCAATACATGTTTCAAGCTTTTTAGATATCTTTAAAATGTCTCATAAAATTACCTTTTAATATAGAAATAAATTGAACAAATTATCAGCTATATATGATTCTTCTAACAATTAAAGATCCTGGATTTTTCCGATGAATTTTTTTATGTTCATTTAACTTTAATTTTACTCAAATTTTATTCAAAAGCTTGAGGAATTAACATAATGAAATTACTTCCTTTTGAATAATCTCCAGCTACTTTATCCTCAACCCAAATTTTCCCGCTATATTTTTTAAGTATTCTTTTAACGATTGATAATCCAATTCCCATACCTTTAGAATACTTATCTTTATGATTTCTTCTCTTAAAAATAATTTCTTTACGTTCATCGGGAATTCCAATTCCGTTATCTTTAATTTCGATTTTTAAATAATTTATATCATTTATTTTTTCATTTGAGAGATTTATTTTAATTTCTACTAAAGAGCTATCATTATATTTCACAGCATTAATAAATAAATTAAAAAATACTTCATATAATAATTCATTTGCATTAATCCAAATGGTTTTATTTGGGATCTCTATATTGAAAGTTATTTCTTTATTCTGGTAATAATTTTTAATGTTTACAATTGACTCCTCAAGTATTTCTTTTATACTAATTTTTTTTAAATAAAATTGAGAATCTTCTAGTTTTGTTAGATTTTGTACATTTAAAGTTAATCTTACACCCCTAAGACATTGATCTCTTATTATTTCAATTAATTCATCTTGTTTATAGACCTTATTGCCATTTTTTCTTAAAATTGTATAGAGTTCTGTAGAAGATAAAATATTTTGAAAGATATTATTCATATCATGGCTAATTAAATCTCTATAAAAAAGAATGTTACGATATGCTTTAGTTAGTTCTTTAGTTTTTGAAATATTTTCACTTAAAGCAGTAACAATAATACCAACAATTATAATCATTATAGCCCTAAGAATTTGTTCTAAGTTCTGTAAATAATCAATAATTATACCAAAAAAGAAAGGAAATAAAATTAGTGAGAGTGCCAAATATATAGGGATAAATAAACCATACTTTTTCCACCAAAAACAAGCTAAAATTGTTGGAATATAGAAGAGATGTGAAAAAAAGATGTTAATTTTTAAAATTATTTGAAATAAATAATTCAAAACGGATGAAATAATTAAAAGTATGATTATAATGGCATACTTTATTTTTTTAGTGTAATTTTTAATCTTCATCTCATTCCCCCTTAAAAGAGAGATTATTTTCCTTAGTTTTTCATAAAATTGAATTTATCTGAATTCAAACATTATAAGCTTAATGCGTGGCACATGAAATACAAGGATCAAATGCTCTAATTATCATCTGTACTTCTTTTTCTACTAATTTAATATCACCAGTTTTATCAAATAGTTCTTGAGCATATTTAGTTATCATTTGATTAAGAAGTGGAATATTAAACTCCGTAGCAATGAATAGTTTTATTTCATCAATAATGTTGTTTTTATTTATGTGATAATTATGTATTAAAGTTCCTCTTGGTGCTTCAATAACACCAATACCCTCATTCTTTTTAATAGATTTAAAAGAAGGAAGATACTTTCTAACATTTAATGAAGGTTCTCCCAATATCTGTATACATTTATATGATTCAATATATATTTCCAGTAATCGTAAAAAATTAATGAATAGTAAATTATTTGTCCATGATTTATTAAAATATTCAAGATATGTATTAATTTTATCAAAATCATACTTTTCAATAATTTTATAACGTGAAAAAGGTCCAACTATTACATTTTTTTTATTTTCAAAAAAGAAATCAATACCTCTTAAATTTATCTCTTTATTAAAATATCTTGTATAGTTTTGAGCTTCAAATTCTATTAGATTTTTGTCTTCTTTAAGGCTTAAAGAACCAGAATATCGATCATAAATACCATGATTATTTTTCGCTAAACAAATAGTATTTGGTAAATTAAAATCTTCTGGAGGGATTTGATTACCAAATAATTTAATGAAATCTTCTATAATCCATTCTACAATCGTTAAGGCTTTTTGAAGATATTTTTGAGATAATAAAATTAATTTTCCAGAAGGAGAATAAATAACACCTCCGGGAACAATTGAAATCAAGTGAACAGACCTACCACCAAAAATCTCATTGATTTCATTTCCAAATTTAATTAGATCGTATAAATTTGATGTTAATTGAGGATTAAATTTGATTAATTCATAGGGAGATAAAGTATTTTTACTAATATTAAAAATTTTTAAAAGATCTGGCAAAGTTTGAAAGAAAAAGTTCATTGAATGGGATTTTATTAATTCTGCTGTCATTAATAGGCGTCTTAAATAAATACTTTGTTCTGAAATTTCTATATTGTAAATATCTTCTAAAGTTTTACAACTTGCAATTGCTTGAGAAGCATAACATAAACCACATATTCGAGATACAAATTTAGGAATATCAAGTAGCCTTTTACCTATTAGGAATTTTTCAAATCCCCTATATACGTTAAATTCAAAATTTGCTAATGAAACTTCATCATTTTGAAGCATAATTTTAACTTCTCCATGTCCTTCAACACGTGTACATACATTAACAATTTTTTGCAATAATATTACCTATTAATCTTTGGTTTTGAAAATCGATTATAAATTCCAGTATATTTTTGCAATTCTTGAGAAAGTTCTATTAAACTCAAAAAATTTACAACATTAGATGTAAAATCTTTTGATACAGGCCCCATGCATCCTTCGCATGGAAGTCCCATTTTTATACATTTATGCTCACAACCATCACGAGTTATTGGTCCCAAACATAAAATACCATTATTTAAAAAACATTCAGAGTTTTCTTCACCTAATCTAATTTCTTCGGGATTAGGATTAATTTTAGTTATTTTTATATGGGAATTAATTTCTATACTTCCTCTTAATGGACAATTTGCACACATATTTTTTTCGGATAAAATTATATCTTTATTTCCAACCAAATTGATTAAACAATTTCCAAAAAATTTAGATGGAGGAGGACAACCAGGAATCATACCATCAATTTCAATATGATTAGATAAAGGCTCTGCTTTCTTTGAATTAGAAAGGCTTAAAATTCCACCAAAGCAAGCACATGTTCCTAATGCAAAAACTCTTTTAGCACGTTTTCTTATTTTTCTAATAAGATTTATTTGTGTTTCTTCAGAAATACATCCTTCTACTAATGCAATTTCGCATTCTTCTATATCATCTGAATCTAAAATAAATAGAAAATAGTTTATTTTTATTCTTTCAAGAAATTGGGGGAAAATATCTAAAGATATAAGAGTCGATATACATCCAGTACATGATGTAAGAGAAATTATATTGAATCTAGGCTTCATACTTAATCTCCTCCAATAGGTTATTATACAATTTATTAGCAGTATCAGCAAATTTATTTCCTTCAACAGCATTCAAATGTTTAAGGATTATTCGATCTTTATATTTTGGATCTATTACATTTTTTAATAGTCTGATTTTGTTTTCTATCTTTTTTACTCCATCTATATATCGACAAGCATCTTGTCTACATCCAACTATCATAACTCCATCGAAACCAAGTTCAAATGATTTAATAATAAAGTTTGTATCAATACGTCCTGTACAAGGAACTCTTACAATGAAAACATTAGGAGTATATGAAATCTTTTTTAGTCCAGCATTATCAGCTGCAGCATATCCACATGATGCACAACAGAAGGCAATGATTTTTGGATTTGATCTGAATTTTGAGAAAATCTTAATTGTCCTTAAAATTTTCTTAGAAGTATCTATATTTAGGTCTATAGCATTAGTAGGACAAATACTAGCACAAGTGCCACCCCCTTTACATTTGAATTTATCTATACTAATTTTATCCCTCTCTATTGTAATTGCATTATATGGACAAATTTTTAAACATAAACCACATAAACCACATTTATTTTCATCTATTTCAATTCCAGTAAATTCTGCTATTAAATAATCCTTAGAAAGTAATGAAATGACTTTTAAAGCAACATTATTAGCTGTTGAAATAGTAGAATTATAATTTAAAGGACCGAAAATAGTTCCAACACCATAAATTCCGGATGCTAATGTGTCTACACTCATAAATCCGTTATTATCTAATGTAAAATCCATATATTGTCTAAGATTTTTTAAATCCTCATTTGGGATATATTTTATATTTAATACTATCAAATCGCTTTGAAATTCTATATTATCCGCAATAACATAATTTATATCTTTAGAAGATTTAATGCTAATTTTATTTGCATAAATAAATTTAGGGTTTGTAGATCTTAACAAAATCTCATCCTTATCCTTTAACCTACTTAAATCATAAAAAACATTTACTTCACAATGAGGATTTCTTATTTTAACATCCTCAATATATTTTTCTGCTAAAATTTCAGAAAAATCTGATAGATATTTTGAAGGACCAACTTCTTGAATTATTGAAATGGAAATTATGGGCTTTTTATCTGATATCTTTACAAGTTTCCCATCAGTTAGGCCATCAGACGATAAAAGACGCTCAAATTCAGGTGATGTTATTATATTTTTTTTTGGATTATAATTATATTCTTCTAAATCTTTATAAAAATCAGATCCAATAGCAATAACTTTAGTACCAACTTTTATTTCAATTCTTTCTTCTTTTTGATCCAAATCTATTGCTTTATTTATGCAAGCACGTTCACAAATCCTACAATTAAGACAATTCTTTAAATCTTCCTCATCTATCAAAGGAGCATAAGGATAAGAATGTATGAATGGAATATAAATTAATTTTCGATTACTTAAACCAAATTCATATTGATTTGGTTTTTCTATACTACAAACAGAAATACATTGTTTACATCCTGTACATTTTTTTACATCAACATATCTAGGTTTTTTAATCATATTAATTGTGAAATTTCCAACTTCTCCTGTTACGTTTTCGATTTCTGTATTTGTGAATATTTTTATATTTTTTTCATTAACTAACTCTGCTATTAATTCAGAAATAAAACATATTGAACAATCACCCATATTATGAATTCTGTGCCATCTAGCTACCTTACCTCCTAAGGTTGGTGATTTTTCAATAAGATATACTTTTATTCCTGCTCGTGCTAAATTTAAAGATAAAGTTATACCAGCAATTCCTCCACCTAAAACAGCACAACTTTTCTCAATTTCAACTCTCTTTACTTTTATTTTTTTTTGAAAACTTACACGTTCAACAGCTGCCTCAATTAATAACTTCCCTTTTTCTAGAGGAAGTGATAGATTGTTTTGTTCATCATTTGGTTGATGTACCCAACAACATTGTTCTCTAATATTAGCAATTTCAATATTAGTATGATCAATAATATCTTCAAAAATTCTTTCAAAAAGATTTTGGTGAGTTTTAGGAGAACAAGCAGCTATAACTATTTTATTTATAAAATTATCTTTTACCCAATTACGAATTTTCTCAAAGTTTTTTTGCTGACAAAGGTTTTCAAATACTTTTACCGAAACTACTTTTTTTAATTTATTTACGTAATTTTCAAGTGCTTTTATATTAATTACATTTGAAATTTCTGTATTACAATTACAAATAATTACTCCAACACGACTTATTTCGCTTCTCTTTGAATCAAAATACTCGTCAATAAATTCTCCTGCTAAAATTCTCTTATTAAGATTAATAATTTTTAAAACACGTTTACCATCTTCTGTGAGAAAATATGCTTTATTGTCCTTACCTATTAATGAACCAATCTTTTTAAGGTGAAAATTTAATTGTCCAGTCGTATCTAAATTGAGTTTTTCCATTAATTCGGTATATGGAATATATCCTTCTTTTTCTAAAAGAAATAAAATCTTTCGTCTAAACGGATGAGATAATATTGAATATATATCCATTTTATTAATTCACCTTTTTTTCTGATATAAGAGACCTATTTTAATATTTCCTTTTATGATAATTTTAATAATTTTTTTTTTCCCTATGATTAATATTATTGTCAGATTATTTAAATATGATCTATTTGGTCTATCTGATTATCAATATTGATAGAGTAATATGTACCAATACTCTATATTATATTATGTGAATGCTAAATATGGTTTCGGAAAAGGATCAAATAGAGATCAGATCAATAAAAATAGTAAATAAATAATAAACAAATTTGTCAAAATAATTATAACTTTTTAATTAAAATTCCTTGAATTGTTATTCTCTGGTTGGATAATAGGAACATATTCTTAGAAAAAATTATAATTACTTTTATGTAAATCTTCTTAATAAATTAGTATTCAAAATTTCAATAACAAAATGTGGTGATTTCTTTAAAATATTAAGAATAATTTCCTTGAATTATAGATATGATACCCATAATAAATTTTGATTAAGATTTCTTAATCTAAATTTAATTCTTAGTTTTTAAGGAAATTAATTTTTTAAACCACTCTAATTTTTGGTTCTTCCACTGAATAGTCTTGTCAAATGGAACAATAAATTGTTCGATTATATCTTTTGAAAACATGCTATTTATTACTTTTTCACCACGTTCACTCCGAATTAATATCATAGAATATCCTTCTGGAGCACCAGATGCCCCAACGCTGATATCTGTAAATCGCCCTGTGAATTCATCACACTCAAGGCAATTACTTCTGACAGCGGGATTTAGAGTTTTTATGTCAATTTCATATTGTTTTTTGTCTTTGGTTTGGAGAAAAAAATTCTTTTTTATCCATGTTTTTTTGATATTGGTTGGATCAACATTAGTTTCTCTTTCTATAATATCATATAATTGAGAATGATTAAAATTTTCAAAGCAGAAAAGACCAATATTATATTTAATTATGTGAGCAGGTTTAACATCTAGGAATTTCATTTTACTTATAGCCCTACATTGGCAGGGAGTACCGATAAATGCTATTCTAAGCTGGTCAGTATTAAATATCTCCTTTTTCTTAAGAATTTCCTGTGGTAATTTATTTATATTTTTTAATGGAAATATTTGAGGAGAAATGGAATATCGTGTACCTGCTGATTTAAATAAATCTTCTTTATTAAATATAATTTTTGGAATAGGTTCAAAATTATCATTGAACTCTGAAACAATAGCGGCATCAATTTTATGCTTCTCAAAAAGATAAATAAGAATTGCTGATACTATTCCTCCGTTTTGTCCAATTTCTTTTAATGTTGAATTTGTTGTTTTAGCAGCCAGGATTTTTCTAATATGTCCTATTTTATCGTGAACATAATAATTATTATTTAATTCCTTCATTAATGTTTTAGTTTGAGGACATATATAATAACAAATACCACATTTATTGCAATTATCAATACTCTTTTTAGATTTAAACCTAGGCGTATTATCAATCATCTCGATAACATCAAAACCTTGACTTTCGCAATAAGCTATACATGCTCCGCATGCACAACATTTTTCATTTTGAATTATTTCATTTTCAAGATCCTCAAAAGTGGGTATATTACTTCTTATTACTTTTTGAAATTCTGATTCAGTCATTTTTTTTTCCTCTTTTTAATTTTTTTTGATATTATAATCTAATTCAATTATTCCAGATTTTTTTGGAATTTTCAATTCTCCTAAATCAATAATTTTATTTGTAAAATCTGTAATTAGCTCAGAAAATTGTTTTCCTTCACTTGCTGAAATAGAGTATAGTTCAAATCGTTCTTCCTCAATTCCAATATATTTAATTAACTTTTTTAAATGCTCCATTCTATTTTGTGTATACTTGAATCCTTTTATATAATGACAGTCACCCATATGACAGCCAATAACTAACACTCCATCTATTCCATTATTAAATGCCCTTAAAACAAACGTGGGCTCAACTCTACTAGAACACATAACTCTAATAATCCTAATATTTGGCGGATATTGGAATCTCGAAACCCCCGCTAAGTCAGCTCCCGCATAACTACACCAATTACAACAAAATACTAGAATATTAGGTTCATATTCATATTGACTTGCTTTTTTAGTTTTCAACAACATAATTCCTCCTAAATTTAATAGATTCATATTCTAATAGATCTATATTGGACATTAAATCAATCATTTTATTAATTTGGAACTTACTAAAATGATTCTGATCAATAGCTCCAACGGAACATTCTGTAACACATGATCCACATCCTTTACAAAGTGCTTTAATTATATGCGCTTTTCTTAACTTCATGCTATATAGACCCATTTGTTTATTACTCTCAATTATTTCTATTGCATTGTATGGGCAAACTTCAATACATTTACCACATCCAATGCATTTTTCTTCATTTATATGAGAAGTAATGCATTCTGTTTCTATTTCACCTTTCACCATTATTATTGCGGCTCTCCCTGCTGCGCCATATGCTTGGATGATACTCTCTTGAATCCATTTGGGCCAATGAGCACCACCACAAAGAAAGATTCCTTCTGTAGCAAAATCTATTGGCCTGAGTTTCGCATCAGCTTCTAAGAAAAATCCATCTTTATTTGTTGTTACTTTTAACATTTTTGATAATCTTTTAGTATCTTTAGTAGGAACGTTAGGAGTTGCTAATATTAATAAATCGGTATCGTACTCAATATCCGTTTGAGCACTTATATTTTTATACTTAATATGAAAGTGATTATTTATACTATTAATTTTGATATCATCAATCGATTGATATCTTTCATAAGTAGCTTTATTTCGAAGCCCTCGACATAGATTTTCTGCATTTAAATCTGAAAATTGAAGTTCTCTATATAAAATATGAATTTGCGCATCAGGATTAATTTTCAATAATTTTTCTATATTTTTTAAGGCTACTCCACAACATATATTTGAGCAATATGTTTTTGTATAACTTGCGTTATTATATTTATCTTTTCTTTGATCTACGCATAATATTATAGTGGCATCTTTAAACTTAGGAACTTCCTCATCTTTCATTCCAGTCAGTTCTGTTTGAGTAAATACACGATTGGGATGCTTTTCTGCTAAATCTTTCCATTTGATTGTTTTAATCTGCTTAGTTCCTGTAGCAATTATTATAGTGCCAACCTTTATTATTTGTTCTTCAGAATTGTCTTTTGTATTTTTAACTTTTACATGATAATTTCCCACATAACCTTGAACATCAATAATTTCTGTGTTAAATAAAATTTTGACATTTGAATTATTTTTTAAATCATCAATTTGCTGCAAAATTTCATTTTTAGTAATAGCTATATAATATAGATCAACAAATTCTAGTGCACTACCACCAAGAGTAGCTTTATTGTCGATAAGATACACTTTGAATCCTTGATTTGCTAAATTATGAGCAGCAGTTATACCTGATAGTCCAGCACCGATTACCATTGTTGATTTTTCAACTTTGACTTTAATAGTTTCTAATGGTTTTAAATTAATTACTTTGGCTAAATACATTCTAATTAAATCACAAGCCTTTCTAGTAGCCTTTTCAGGTTCCTTCATATGTACCCAAGAAGCTTGATTTCTTATATTAACTAATTCAAATAAATATGGGTTCAATCCAACCTCTCTGAGAGTATTTTTAAAAAGTTGTTCATGTGTTCGAGGAGTACAAGATGCAACAATGAATCTATTGAGTTTATGTTTCAAAATTAATTTTTTAATTAGTTCTTGGGAATCAGAACTACATGAATACATATTTTCTTCAACATGGACTACATATGGTAATTTAGAGACATACTCTACTACTTTAGGAACATCGACAATACCTCCGATATTTATCCCACATTGGCAGACTAATACACCTACGCGAGGCTCATCTTCTAAACTTACTGGTATTTCAGGAGGATACTTAACTTTCTGTATATTTTTAAATCTTAGAGAATAAAATTTTTCACTTATTTTAGCGGCGCAAGCAGAACCTTCTGCAACAGCCATTTGAATATCATTAGGTTTACGTGAATTACCAGTTACAAATACATTCTTTTTCTCAAGTAACTTTATATCTTCTTCACGAATATATCCTAAATGATTCTTATCTAAATTGAGTTGTTTTAAAAATTCATAATAAGATGGAGCTGGAGACAAGGCACTAGCTAATACAGCCATGTCAACTTCAAAATTGTCAACTGTACCTCTATTAATATCTTCATAATATAATCTTAATTTTCCATTATCTAAATTTTCTTTAATATATGAAACGTGACCATTTATATATTTAACATCATATTCATCTTTACTCTTTTCAATAAATTCATTAAAATTTTTACCTTTTGCTCTTATTTCTGTATTAAAAATATAACATTCTATATTTGGATCATGTTCCTTACATACAATTGCTTCTTTAGCTGAATTCATACAACATATCGCTGAACAATATTTTTTACATTCAGGATGATGAAAATCTCGAGATCCTACACATTGAATAAATGCGATTGAATCAGGGTGCTTTTTATCATCTAATCTTAATATTTGCCCTACAGTAGGTCCATTTGCGGATAATAGACGTTCAAATTGCATATTAGACAAAACATTGGGAGATTCCCCTGCAAAATTTTTGTATACTTCTGGCATTTGCTGACTTGTTCCTGTAGCAATAACAATGGCTCCTACATTTAGAGTTATTTCTTCTGGTTTTTGAAAAAAATCTATAGCATCCGCGCTACAAACTTTGGCACAAAGTCCACATATTTGATGATTTAGATATAAACATCTTGATTCATCAATAAGATATACTGGAGGTACTGATGATGGAAAAGGAATATATACAGCAGCTCGGGTTTTTAAATTGGTATCAAAATCACTAGGGATTCCTCTAACTGGACAAATATTTTCACAATCACCACATCCCTTACAAATATTTTCGTTTATATATCTTGGTTTTTTAATAACCGTAATTTTATAATCTCCAGCAGTTCCATCGATTTTTTTAACGTATGAATAAGTTAACAATTCGATATTCGGATCTCTATACACATCAACCATTTTTGGTGCTAGGATACATAAACTACAATCAAGCGTAGGGTATATTTTATCTAATTGTGCCATCGTTCCGCCAATAGTTGGTTTAATTTCAACTAAATATACCTTAAATCCTAATTTTGTTAAATCTAGGGATGCTTGTATACCAGAAATTCCTCCTCCTATAACCAAAACATCACTCTGGAAATTTGACATATAAAATAGTTTTTAAAAATTTTTTTTTAATTTTATTTTAACCTATATAATCATTAACAATTTGCCTATAAAACTGGCTAAATCAATTACTTTTATATTACTAGAAAATTCATTATGCTCTTTATTGAGAGACAATTCATTTAAATAACAATTAAAATGTGTTAGACATTTAGGACAAGGAACAATTAAATATTCAGCTCCAGTTTCAATCGCTTCATTAATACGATTTTGTCTTATATAACGTGTGTATTCACTACAATTTGTAAATGCTGAAACGCCACAACAATTAGCATCATCTTTAATATTTTCCATTTCAATTAATTTTACACCTGGAATTTTTTTTATTAATTCTCTAGGAGTATCATACAATTTTCCTCCTAGGCGTCCTAATCGGCAAGAATCGTGATATGTTACATTAATCTTAGAATTATGCGTATATTTTATATTTTCAAGAATATTTTCTCTAAGAAAGAATTCGGAAAAATGTAAAACTTCAAAATCAAAGTCTTTAATAATTTTCGGATAATCATATTTCCATGTTCTATATCCTTCAGCGCATCCAACAATAATAGTCTTTACTCCTGCATTTTTATAAAGTTGAGTATTATATTCAGCAAGCTTTCTAAATGTTTCATTATCGCCTCTACCCCATAAAATATCATGTCCACAACATTTTTCATCTAGAACTACTGGATTTATACCATTTTCATTAAGTAAATTTATAATTGTTACAGGAATATCCGTATAATTGATATCAAAATTATAGAAAAGATCATCCATTATAGATAAGCATCCAACAAAATATGCAATTTCGCCTGAAGTTGTAGTTTTTAATTCATTTTTCTCTAGAAAATCTAACTTATTTGGACTTGAAGGATTATGTGCCATAATTTTAGAAATCAAAGTGAAAATATCATTATGAGTTTCGCATTTAACAATCTTTTTTATTTCTGAATTGTTTTTATTTGAAATTTTTCTTAATTCTAAAATCAATTCTGGTATTCTCACACCCTGATTTTCACGTGTCATAGGACAGTAAATTGAACATTGTCCACAAGTTAGACAATTCCAAATATTATTTTTTGCTATAACTTCTTCCATTGTAAAAAAGTTTAAATCTGAAACTAAATCTTTAGGATAAAAGACGTCTAAGTGGGAAAGTGGACATACATTAACACAACGATTACAACTATAGCAATAATTAGTAAAAGAACTTATATTTTTAATTATTTCTTGAGAATCTAACACATTTATAGCCCCGTATTCAAATTATTGAAGAATTATATTCCAGTACCGAAATAGAAATAACCACAATTAAAACATTGATATCCGCTTGGTGCCTTATGTCTATAGATGTAACAATCGTCTTCAATTTTAGCCCCACAAATGGGACAAATATCTTCTTTTACTTTCTGCTTTATTAAAACTTTTATCTCATCTGCTTTTATCATCATAATATTTCAATTTTTAGAAAATTTCTTTTTTTTTTAATCTTAAAATTTCAATTTCAAAATTTTATTATAAATTAAATTAATTCTCTTAATTTGGGTTGGTTTTTGTAAAATATTAACAATTCTGAGCGACCTTATCATAAATAAATTTCTTTAAAAATTTATTTATCATCATGATTAGAATGGTAATCAAACTATAAAAATATTAACTTTTAGTTAATGAAGAAGAAACTTTTATTTAACAAAAATAAAATTGAATGTAAAAAATAGATCAATTTGACCATTCTCAATATTTAAAACCATGTTAGATTCACTAGATAAACTTACTTTTTTATTAACAATACCGACAATTCTGGCAATTATAACTATCCAATATAATAATTTATTTTCATTTTCCTAATATTAAAATAGAATCTTGTAGAAATCCATCTATAATTATGACTATTATGATAAATAGAATATAAAAACATTAATTATTAGTTCTTAAAATGGCAGTTTATATTATCTAAAAGCAAATCTAAGAATAAGAATTAGACCAATTTAATGATTTTCAATAAAAAGATTATAAAAAACCATAATATATAATACCCTTTCCAAAAGTCTTACTGATATTTCCGAATCTATAACTACTAGAATCTATAAATCTATGCAATTTTTCTAATAGTGTTTTAAAATTTTATACTATTTTAAAAGTAGTTTTTTATATTATATTCGATAATATCAATTTTGTTTAGAAATTTATTTCAATTTTTTGCATATAAAAAAAAAAAAGAATTGAAATTATATGATTATATTTTTTTTCAAATAAAATTTTAAAATATATACAGTTGTCTATAAAATTGAATAAAATCCATTTTTTCTTATGAATACAAAAATGACAAAAAAAAAATATTGACAACTATTATTGTCAGATTAATTAAAATAACTCTTATCAAATTATTTAAATCTTTTTTAATTTATATTTTAATTAGAATTAAGACAACCTTTTATTTAGGTTAATAGGAAAATATAGTAAAAAATTTAATAAATTTATTGAAATAGATTTAACAAAAATTAAACCCGAAGGTGGATGATTAAAATGGAAATATTAGAATTAAAGCCAATAAAGAATAAAAAAATTGTTGTGTATATGTCTTCTAAAGAAAGTGCTAAATATTTCCAAAATGAAGAACATTCAAAACTAATTGAATTCTTAAAAAAGAATAATATTGACTTTGTTACTGTAGACTTTCAAGTGGATATGAAAGAATTTGGTAAAACTCAATTCGCAAAAATATTGAATGAATTAAAAATTCCATATTTTCAAGTAGATATTCCTGATTATGCTATGGGATATTTATATCAAGAAATACTTGAGAAACAAGAGTTCCAAAATGAATTATTTGAAGAATATGAAAGTATGGAGGATAAGGATTCATATAAGGGTTTGAGTTTAAAAAATTGGATTGATTTATTAACAGAAGAAATTCAAGAAAGAGAAATATTTCTTAGTTTAAAGTTAAGACCTCAATGGATTGTTAAGAAAATGCTAGATTTAGCATCATCTTTTGAAAAAGATTTAGTTTTTTTTGTTCATTTTGTTCAAGAAGATATATGTGAAGACATTTGTCCACAAATAGTTGAAAATTTAAGAGAATTAGGAATAAAAGTAATATCCTATAATAAAAAACATACTATACAAAAAGTTATATTTTAATTAAAAAAAGGAGGGGGTTAAAAAAATGCCAGAAGTATTAGAATTAAAACCTTTAAAAAATAAAAAGCTAAAATTGGTATTGATAGAAAGCGAATTTCCTATCGATTGGTGGTTTGACGTTCCTAAGACTTTAAAGGAAGATCTTTTTTGGAATCTTCGATTAATTTCTAAGGAATATATTCAATTAATTGATTCGTTAATTGAAAAATATAAGCCCAAAATTGCGTTGGAAGAAAGACCAAATTTTTGGAATACTACAAATAATTCAGAGGATCCTTTAAAAAAGTTATTTCAAATGCGAAATATACCATTTGACTACGCTGATATTTCAGAAAATGCTGAATTATATCTATCATCCGCTTTAGAAGAGCATAGAACAATGATCCAGCATCTTGAGAGAAGGATTAAGGAAGTTATGAAGAGTAGTGGAGGTATTCCTAATAATGACGATACTTTTAATCGAATTGTATTATGGAAGGATTATTTACAACAAGATTATAAATTTCAAGAAGATGAAGTAAGATACAAAGTTCGAGAAGCATGGATGATGATGAAAATTTTAAATCTTGCCAAAAAAATAGAAGCAACTAATTTCAAAGCTATGTTTATTTGTGATATTAGCCACTTCAATGGTCTTGAAAAACTTTCAGAAGAATTAGGTATTGAAGTCGAACAAGTAAGAATAAAAAGGACAATTAAAACTGAAGATGTTAAGGAAATATTTGAAAAAGATTTAGAAGTTGAAATTTCTTAAATTATTAATTTTATTTTTAGATATAAAAAAAAGGGTTGATAAAAATGGTTGAAAGAGAGGTTGAAAGTATTTTAGGAAGAAAATCAATAATAGAATTAACACCTATTATCATTAAAAAGAAAGATACAATGGATAAAATTTGTTATTTCTTTGATACTGATGATAATGCGTCTCCTTTTGATATTAATATGGCATATGATGCAGGATTTGATATTGTTATACCTATCAGTAAAATGAAAGCCGAATACGTACCAAAATTAATACAAGATGCTATCTTTTCTCGTAAACCTAATGCACCCACAACTTTTTTTATTGGAGGTTCTGATGTTAAGGAAGGTGAGAAGATAGCAAAAGCAGCAAAAAAATCCTTAGTCCCTCCTTTTGAATGTCCTATTATAATTGATCCCCGAGGATCTCATACTACAGCTTCCGCTGTAGTTGCAATGTCTTTGGATATAGCTAATAGAAAACATGGAATTAAGAATTTAAAGGGTAAAAAAGTAGTTATATTTGGAGCGGGGCCAGTTGGTAGAATAGCAGCGATTTTAGCTTCAAAAATTGGATGTAATACGTTTTTAGTGGAAACATGGGATAAATCTAATGAGGATTTTATAAAAAAATTAGCAAAAGACCTCACTCAAGAAGCAGGAGAAGGAGCAACAGAAATTTCTGGTCTTTTTGCTCCTTTAATTAAACAAAGATTTGATATTGTAAAGGATGCTGATGTTATATGGTCTTTAGCAGCTGCAGGTGTTGAAATTCTAACTCAAGAATGGATGGAAAAGTTGCCAGGTAAAAAAATAGTTGTAGATATTAATTTGGTGCCACCATATGGTATTGAAGGTCTTAAGCCAAAACATAAGAATGATGAGATCTATCCTGGGATTTTTGGAATTGGGGCATTAGCTTTAGGACGTCTAAAAGCTAATTCAGAAGGTCAAATATTAAAAGAGGCTTCAAATACAAAGGGACTAAAAATTTTTGATTATAATTATGCTTTTACGGTTGCTAAGGAACTTCTAAAAAAATAGAGAAAGAGAAAATAAATTTAAATTATTTTTTTCAAATTTTTTATTATTTTAAATAGATAAGAAGGGAGGGATAATATTTGATTAGGGAGAGTAAAGATTCAGAATTAAAGTTAAGAATTAAAGATGCATTTAAGGAGGATGCTGGGAGGGGAATAGTACGAGTAGATCCTGAAATAATTAATATCCTTAAATTAAAAGTGAGCGATATCATTAGAATTACTCATCCTGTTATAGATAAAATAACAGTTGCTAAATTATTATCAGGAAGAGATGAGGATATTGGAAAGCGAGTTATTAGAATTGATCCTTCTCTAAGAAGAAATTTAAGTGCCTCGATTGATGATTTAGTGGAAATTAAAAAAATTGATGCAAATCCCGCCGAAAGTATAACATTTGCAGGTCTTACTCATTATCTAATCCCACGTGATCCTCAAGCTTTAGCAAGGAAATTAGAAAAAAGAGTTATATCAATAAATGATAGTTTAAGTTTCTATGCAATGGGTCATAGAATTGATTTAGTTGTTGTAGAGTATGCTCCAAAATCAGAAGCGGTTATAATCAATTTGAATACGAAAATAATTTTCACAGAACAAGCTGAAGAAATTAATGAAGTTAAAGAAAGAAAGGTGAAATATGAAGAAATAAGTGATATAGGAAAAAAATTACAAAAAATTCGTGAAAAAGTAACATACGAGGATATCGGAGGTTTAGAAGATACAATTCAAAAGATTAGAGAAATAATTGAGCTTCCAATAAGACATCCAGAATTATTTAAAAAAATAGGAATAGAACCACCTAAAGGAGTACTTTTATACGGACCTCCTGGTACTGGAAAAACATTACTAGCAAAAGCAGTTGCCTCTGAAACCGATGCTCACTTTATTAGTATTAGTGGTCCTGAAATCATGAGTAAATTTTTTGGTCAGAGTGAGGAAAACTTAAGGAATATTTTTGAAGAAGCTAAATCAAATGCACCTTCTATAATTTTTTTAGATGAATTAGATTCTATTGCTCCAAAAAGGGATGAAGGAAAGAATCAAGTTGAATCAAGAATAGTAGCTCAATTACTTTCTCTTATGGATGGTTTAAAAGGAAGAGGGGAGGTAATTGTTATAGGTGCCACAAATAAAGTAAATAATATTGATATTGCCTTAAGGAGACCGGGCAGATTTGATAGAGAAATTGAAATTGGTGTTCCTGATAGCAATGGTCGATATGAGATTTTATTAATTCATACTAGAGGAATGCCATTAGATAATGATGTGAGTCTAAGAATAATCGCTAACAAGACTCATGGATTTGTTGGAGCAGATATTAAATCGCTTTGTAAAGAATCTGCGATACTTGCAATTCGTGAAATTATTCCTAAAATTGACTTAGATAAACCTATCCCAGAAGAAATTCTAAATCATCTTAATATTAAAATGAGACACTTTATAGAAGCCTTAAACAGTATAGAACCTTCTGCTTTAAGAGAAGTATTGTTTACTTACCCAAATGAGGGATGGGATAATATCGGTGGACTAGAGGAAGTTAAGCAACAATTGAAAGAGGTGATTGAATGGCCATTGAAATATCCCGGTTTTTATAAACACATGAAATCTAAACCCCCTAGTGGTATTTTAATGTATGGGGTACCAGGCACAGGAAAAACTTTACTAGCTAAAGCTCTTGCCCATGAAACAGAGGTAAATTTTATATCTGTTAAAGGCTCTGAATTTTTGTCAAAATGGGTGGGAGAAAGTGCCAAAGCTGTACGCGAAACATTTCGAAAAGCACGCTTATCAACTCCATGTATTATTTTTTTTGACGAAATTGACGCTATTGCTGCAAGGCGTTCAGAATCCTCAAGCTCAAAAGTAACAGAACAAGTCGTTGCCCAATTATTAACGGAAATTGATGGTTTAGAAGAATTGAATGATGTTATCTTAATTGCAGCTACAAATAGACCTGATTTGCTAGATCCTGCATTATTAAGATCAGGACGCTTTGGTAGGCACATTGAAATTCCATTACCAGATAAAAAATCACGTATGCAAATATTTAAAATTCATCTAAATAACCGTCCTATTGATGACGATGTTGATATTGATTTATTAGTTGAAGAATTAGATGGATATACAGGTGCGGATATAAAAGCTTTATGCGAGGAAGCAACAATTCTGGCAATTAGAAGAGGAGTCTTTCAAACTGATATTGATTTATCTAATCCTAAAGCTTATTCTAACTTAAAAATTTCTCAAATAGATTTTGAAAAAGCTATAAATAAAATAAAAACAGTAGCAAGTAATGCAAATAAATCGTATAGAACATCTATTAAAGAATTACCTGAAGAAATTTATAGATAATTAATTTCTAGTAAGATTTTTTTCATTATTCTAATTTTAATATTTTAAAATTGATTTAAGCTGATGATCTGATTACTTAATCTTTGAATGTTTTTCAATGCTTCTTCATCCTTTAAAACATCCCCTTCATGGAAACCGAAACCTAATACGCCTGCAATCTTATTTACTTTAAGTCTTGATAAATATCCTTCCATTTCATTTATTCCAGAACCAATATCACGGCAACCAACAATAACATAGCTACCAGTTTTGCCTTTTAATTGTCCTTTCCTTAAATGCCAAGTTCTTTCCATGAGAATTCTCATGTATGAATTAACTCCGCCCATGAAGATAGGACTAGATAAAATTATCACTTGAGCTTCTTTAAGTTTAG
Source organism: Promethearchaeota archaeon (assembly GCA_019058245.1). Taxonomy (GTDB): domain Archaea; phylum Asgardarchaeota; class Lokiarchaeia; order Sigyniarchaeales; family SOKP01; genus Loki-b32. Next base: position 108,010 of record JAHPZJ010000013.1, read on the forward strand.
AATATATTACCTGCATATCATCATTAACAGAACATTCATCGTTTTCTATACAGTAATAACACTCCTTACATGGATTTATATCATAATCTTTTAAATAGATTTTCTCAATTTCAAAATTATTATTTAATAAATCCAAGAGTTTATTAGTCAAAATTGCCGTGTTCCCATTTTTTCTTGGTGAACTTATAATCCCAATAGCTTTTTTCTTTAACTTCAATTTCTATATAATTTTTTTATTATTGGATTATGCATTAAAATTTGAAATAGTGATAAAAAATTGATCTTTTTGATTAGATTTTTCCAAAACTGGTTGGATAGTTAACCTCTATTCTATTTTTTTTATAATGTCTATTGTTATATTCAATTATTTTTTTCTTTATGAGACTAGATGAATTTAATTTAAATTTATCATAAAATTTGTTTAGTCTTTCTACATCAACGTTCTCAAGATTCATATCTTTTAATTTTTTCTTTAAATTATTTATATTAAAATTTTGATTTGGACCTAATAAAATGATATCAGGTTTAATTTCCAATACTTTTAATAATGTATTTTTATCTTGTCTTCCCAATATAGCTTCTTTTACATTTTTTAGATTCTTTATAACTTCTAACCTTTGTTTTTCAGGGATAATTGGCATATTTCCTGAAAATCTTTTTCTATTTTTATCTGTAGCTACTATTACATAAACTTCACCTAGTTTTGCAGCTTGGTTAATTAAAAATATGTGCCCTGGATGTAAAATATCGAATGTACCAGCTATAAGTACTTTTTTAACGTTTAATCACCATATCTAAGAATCAAATTTACCTAATTTTAAAATTTAAGTTTATATCTTTTCAATTATTTCTTTCAAAATCTTTTCCCCGAAACTCCCAATCATGACCCCTTTATTCACAAATATTTCGCCGTTAATCTCAATGTTTTTATTTAAAAGTTTACCATTCTTAAAGAATAATAATGCTGGTACTGCATTTATATTAAATTCACGAACCAAATTGATATTTTCATCAATATCAATTTCTATAAACTTAATAAATCCTTTATCCTTAAGTTTTTTTAAAACAGGGGCGAATAACTTACAAGAACTGCACCATTTAGAACAGATTACAATTATAAATATACCTTCATAAGAGCCATGGATTCCAAACTCTTTCATATAATCAAAATTGATATAAATCCCTCTTTATAAACTTCTCTAATATATATTTTCTTAAATTAAAGCGTGAATAATGACCAATACTTTCAATGATTTCCATAGTTCAATTCGAAGATTTTTTTTGATTAGTTTGCTCTTGAAGGTTAATCTTTCAATTTCGCAAAGCAATCTTTACAAAAAAAAATTCTCCGTATCTTAGAAGCATCCCAAACCATATGGCCTGATTTATGCTTTGTTTCGCAACCCCAACACATTTTATATAAATCAGTGTCAACAAAATATTCATCATCAGTATGAAAAATATCGTCTTTAATTAATTCTTTATAAGTTCTCACTTCTTTTTACATCTCCACTAAGTTATAGTTTTGAATAATTATTCAATATCAACAGATTGTTTAATAAAAACCAACATAGAATTTAAGTATTGTGAATAATCATTCAAAACAGTCTATATCATAAAAGTCCCTTTCTTCCTGTACGAAATAAATAATTACATTTAAGTTTTAGGAATAATTATTCACAATCTAGATTTTATTTTTTAAAAATCAAATGAACAATATAAACAAGAAGTGTGAGAATTATGAATAAAATTATTGGTATACCCTCTAATGGTGCTGAACTGTCAGATAATATATCACCACATTTTGGTCACTGTAATTATTTTCTCGGAATTGAAATTTCTAATTATGAAAAATATAAAAAAGTCTTTTCTTTAGAGAATAATGGTCATTCAGGCTGTATGGAGCCTGTTATAAATATGAAACAACGAAATGTCTCAGAAATGATTCTAACTGGTATCGGAATGCGTCCGTTTATGGGATTTCAACAAGTTAATATAAATTTATTTCAGGGTGTGAATACAACTATAGAAGAAAACATAAGATTATTTATTCAGGGAAAATTAAGACCAATGCGGAATTCTAGTTGTGCAACTGACTCTAGTCATACTCACACTTAATTAAATAAAAATAAAATAAAATAGAATAAAAAAAAACTAAATATAAATTAGATGAGATATTATGCCAAGCTTTAAAGAAACGTATGAAGCAATCAAGAATGATTGGAATGCTGGAGAGAAAAATTTCAATGTTAAGTGTGAAATGCTTAGTGAGGGAATGCAGTGTCAAGTAACAATGGGAGCAAAACCACATGTAATGATGATTGATGCTCCTGGTGGATTAGATGGAACTGATGAAGGACCCTCTCCTCTATTAGCAATATTGGGCTCTATTGGGGCTTGTATAATAGCAGTAACCAAATTCTGGGCAAAAATAATGGATATTAAACTTGAAGAACTTGAAGTTTTTTCTCGAGGACATATTAATCTAGGTGCTATTTTTGGGATTGATGATTCAAAATTACCAGGCTACGATAAGCTTGAACCTGTTATTAGGATTAAAGCAGATGCTCCAGAAGAAAAAATCAATGAATTAATGGATAAAGTATTAACTCATTGCCCAGTTATCACTAATTTTGGTGGAGCTTCTCCAATTAATCCAAAAGTTCAAATTCGAAAATAAGAATAATTTTATCCTTACTTTTTTTTTCTTTTATTATTTTATATAATATGTAATTTTTACAAATTATACTATTTGATTAAAAAAACAATGGAAAATGAAAAACTATTTCCGATAAGTATAAATCCAAATTTATGCGTCCTATGTCAAAGATGCTCCTATAGTTGCTCAAGTAAGGCAATATTCTTTAAGGAATCTAGGCGATATGTGGATTATGATAAATGTCAAGGATGCTTAAAATGTGTAGAGGTATGTGAACATGGTGCTATTGAGGTTATTTCGATTAAGGAAGGAAAATTAATAGGTTTTAATATTGATCAAGAAAGATGTAAGTTATGCGAAATCTGTCTTGAGAAGAATTTTTGCTTTCAAAATTTATTTTTATTAAAAAAAACTAAAAAATCTGGGCATAAATGGATTGAATTTCAAGAAGGAAATTTCCAAAACTGCTTTAAATGTTTAAAGTGTTTTAAATCCTGCCCATTTAATGCTATTGTACCAAAAATTATTTGATTATAATTATATAATAAAAAAATCTAACAGAGGTAAATATATTGAGTCGAAGAGGTGGAAGCAGGAGAGGACAGAGTGGCGGAAGAGGCCGAATGGGTGGTTCTAAAGCCGCTGGACCTAGTGGGAAATGCATTTGTCCAAATTGTAAAAAAACTGTTCCCCATCAAGTAGGTCTTCCCTGCTATAATCAAACTTGCCCAAAATGTGGGGCTAAAATGACTAGAGGCTGATATTAAAACATTGCTTTAGTTTTTATTTAATAAATTATTAATTCTTTTCAATACAATAGAGGCTTTACCCTTTAAAAAAATATCAGCGATGGTATTTGTATAATTTGATTCACTGATGTTTATTTCAATAAATTTTGCTCTGTTTTTTGCTATGAAAGGAATAGCAGACGCAGGCATTATTTCTCCAGTTGTTCCAATTAATATATACAGATCCGCCAAAGATGTCTCTTCAACTGATTTTTCATAAATATCTAGGGGGATTGGTTCTCCAAAAAAAACAAAATCTGGTTTTAATAAACCATGGCATTCTGGACAATGAGGAGGGGATTGTTTGATAAACTCACTACTATTATAGTTATGATGACAATTTATGCAAGTTAATGTTCTAGAAGTACCATGAAATTCAATTACATTTCTATTTCCTGCTTTTTGATGTAAATTATCAATATTTTGAGTTATTATTGACTTGATATATCCCTTCTTCTCCATTTCTGCTAGAATATAATGGGCATCATTAGGAATTGCTTGTCCAAAAAAATCATAAAAAATTTCTTTAATTAATTCCCAAGATTTTTTTGGGTTTGTCAAAAAATAACTCGTTTCTAAAAAAATAGGATTGTATTTACTCCATAATCCATTTTCACCTCGAAATGGTGGAATACCGCTTTCCACTGAAATCCCCGCTCCAGTAAAGACCACTGAATGCTTTGCTTCTGAAATCCACTTACTTGCTAAAAGATATAATTCTTTATCCATTTATTACTCTCATTCGATAAAAAAATTAATTTTGATAAAAATGAAACTCTACTTATGTATAAAGTATTATTACTAAAAAGCAGTTAACTTTAATAGTCAGAATAGAGGGAAAAATATATTAGGGAAAGTATTTAATGAAATTATTATTGTTTATATTATACTTATAATTTGATTTAGCTGAGGAGCACAGGAATATAACTAAAATTGAAGAACGAAAATAGAACATGTAAATGGTATCCTGTTTGCCCAATTAAGTATTTTGTCGATCATGGAAAACTTGATAGAAAATGGGTTGAAAATTATTGTTCAATTGGGAATAAAGAGTGTATAAGATATAAGCTAGAAGAAAGTGGAAAATTTCATCCTGATAATATGCTACCAAATGGTGAAATAAAGAAAGAACTTCATTATTGATAGAAACTCTAACTTAAAGATAATTTTTAAAACAAAAAGGAATTAAATACTAATTTATCTTTTCAAGTATCTAAGTTACCTTATTTTTATCCATGAAAATGATGGTGCTCGTGCTCATGATCGTCATCAGCTTCAGTATGGATTTTATCAACTCCATATCCCTTTCCACCTCCGGGAGCACATAAACTTTCTCCTCCCTTTAGAGTTCCGTCCAGTATTTGTTGAATGACATCATCAATTCTCCCTGTAACTCCTACAATAACATCAATTCCATATTCATTAAAAAATGCTTCGGCCCTTCGTCCCATACCTCCCGCAATCAAGCAATTTGCTCCTTGTTGATTTACAAATTGTGGTATACTTCCTACTGTATGACCTGGATTTGGAAGTATTTTTTTCTCTACTACTTTACTATCTTCAATAGTAATAAAAGTAAATTCTGGTGCTCGACCAAAATGGGCACAAACATTTCCTGAATCTGTACTAATAGCGATTTTCATTTTTTTTCATTTTAATTTTAAAATTTTATAATTATTAATAATGAATAATTATTCATAATATAAAAATTCTTTCTCTTTAAATAATAAGATATGAGGAGTTATAATGTCTTTTAGAAGAATGTTTTAATAATTTTGAATAATTAATAATAAAAACTTGAATTAATAATTTTATATAGGGAATAAAATAGTAACAATAGTTCAAATTATCTTTTTGGTGATTTGGTATAGGAAGAAGAAGACATCGAAGATGGGTTAATCAGCCACCTGAGAATTTTTATTTTATCAAGGATTCAACATTAACGGAAGAATCAATAACTCTAACTGTTGCTGAATTTGAAGCAATGAGATTAAAGCATTATTTAGATATGAATCAAAAAGCAGCAGCTGAAAGAATGGGTATCAGTCAACCTACATTCTCAAGAATTCTTGAGAGTGCTCATAAAAAAAATACTCTCGCAATAATCGAGGGGAAAGATATTAAAGTTTATGGAGGGAATTTTGATTATAAATTAAGTTTTAAAGGTTATGGGTGTTTAAATTGTAATCATGAATGGGAAGATTCTAATGCCTCCAAGGAGCGAAAAGTTAATTGTGTAAAATGTGATTCTAATAATGTATATTACTTTGAAAGAGCATTGATTTAGAATCTAATTTTGTTAAACCTTTCTCAAAACTAATATTAATTTTTAAGGAAGATTATTCCCATAGTATTTTTTTTAGATTTTCAAAAATCTTTTTAATAACTATGCTTGCTTTAGAATCAGGAGCAAATTCGACCACAGATTCAGCATAAGACATCGCTTGTGGTATTGATAAATCAAAGGGAATTTCTCCTAATTTTATATATCCTGTATCAGAGATAAATTTTTGAAATTCTTCTGTGAAAGGACTCTTTAAATCAGATTTGTTTATAATCAAACCAAATGGAATTCCAAAATGTTGAATAACTTCTATTACACGTATTAAGTCGTGTAAACCTGAAGGTGTAGGTTCAGAAATCGTTATAACATAGTCTAAATTTGAAATAGTTGCAATTACAGGACAACCTATTCCTGGGGGCCCATCAATTAAAATTAAATTACTATTATCAATATCTTTTGAATTGTTTACATATTCTTTAACATCTGATACTAATTTTCCGGAAGATGTACTTCCTAATCGAGTTTTACCATAAATTAGAGGAAATCCAATTTTACTTTTGTATGAAATAATTTCTCCACTTTTTACAGTATTGATTTCAAAAGCATGTTCTGGACATAAAACTCTACATGCTCCACATCCTTCACATTTTAAAAAATCAATTATTGGAATTGAATTTTGGTTATCCCAATTTAAAGCATTAAATTCACAGAAGTGATCGTCAATGCATTTTTTACAATTCACGCATTGATCTTCGATAAATTTAGCTTTTCTTGTAGCAAAAGTGTCTTCCTTTTTTATTTTTGCTTCATCTAGAGCAGGAAGGATAATAGCTAAATTTGGAGCATCAACATCACAATCCATAACAATAACTTGGGTTTTTATATCCTTTTGTGCCAAACTCGCTAATGAAGCCGTTAGTGAAGTTTTACCTACTCCTCCTTTCCCTGATACTATACCTACTATCTTTCGTTCCATTTATCATTCACTTCTTCTAAATTATTGTTTTATTGTTTTTAACCATTTTTTCAAATTTTCATAAATTTGAGTAAAACCAATATAACCCGCGCCTTCTCTATTAAATCCGCTGTTTTTTTCCATAATTGGAGTTCCTTGACAATATGATTCTACGATATCGGAATCTAAAGGAATATCACCCAAAATCTCAATGTTTTCATGCTCTAATTCATTTAAGAATTGTTCTCTAAATCCTAATAATGAAGATCTATTTACAATTACACGAGTTTCTTTACCTAATAATTTAATCAATTCCATTATTCTGATTAGATCTAATTTACCAAATTTTGTTGGTTCTGTTATAGGAATTACAATATCAGCATCAGCAATTAAAAGTTCAACATCACAATGAGCCCCTGGAGCAGTATCTAAAATAATAATATCAAATTTGCTAGGCTCTTTCTCAATAATAGTTTTAAGTTTTTCAAGAAGAGCCTCAACTATCGCAGCTGAACGAGCTTCTGAGGGTTTTAACTCACCTAATAAAAGGGAGAGTCCATTAACAGTAGTAGAATAAATCCATCCCATCGTTTTTGAATCTGCTTCAATTGCATTTTCAGGACAAATTTTATAACATAATTGACATCCTGAACATAGTGTTAACATTGGAATTGGAAATGTATCCTTAACATGTAAAAGAGCATTTGATAAACAATTTTGAGAACATAGTCCACATTTAGAACATTTTTTTTCAATAATTTTAGGTTTGAAAAATGGAACTTCTTTTTTGTTTTCAAGTTTTCCATTTAATAATAAATACGTATTAGGGTTCTCTACATCACCATCTATAAGTAGAACTTTATTTCCTTCATTTTTGAACATAACAGCAAGATTTACAGCACATAATGTTTTTCCTGTTCCTCCTTTACCCCCAGTAATACAAATTACGTTAGGTTTTATATGGTTCATTAGACCTGTTTTTCTCTCAATTAACTGATATCTCACTTTTGGTTGATTCTATCTTCCCATTCCACGACCACCACCCATACCTCGACCGCCCCCCATTCCTCGGCCACCTCCCATTCCATAATGGGATGCAACATTTGAATTGGTGATTTTCTGTAATTTTCCTTCTAAATAGAGATTTATAACATCTTTTATTGTCATAGTTTCATTTGGAGCTTGAACGAGCTCTAAATTTAAAGCATTCAGTCCATTAGCAGCATTTGGTCCTAAAAATCCAACTATTACAATATTAGCACCATTATTTCCTATAATTTGAGCTGCTTGTACTCCCGCACCCCCCATCGCATTCGCAGCAGGATTAGGAACTGTTTTTACAGCTTTGATATCATTATTTTCAACTTCGACAAATGTGAAACTTGCACATCTTCCAAAACGAGGACTTATCTGATCATTTAAACCTCCATTACCCATTGAAGGTACTGCAATAATACTCATTTTTTTCTTTACCTTTTTAAATATAATTTTTAATAATAAGTTTTTAATTTAATGAATAATTATTCATTATTAGTTAATACAAAATTTGAAAATATATAAATTTAACCATTAAATTTGATTACAATTAAGAGGTGTAAGATTATTCAAGATAAAGAAATCCCAGATATCGATTTGAAGAAGACAGTTGAACAAGGAAAGAAAGAAAAAATGGATCAATTAACAGAAAATATAAAGGAAAATATGAGCAAAATTAAACATAAAATTGTAGTTATATCTGGTAAAGGTGGTGTGGGAAAAACTACTGTAGCAGTAAATCTTGCTATGAGTTTAGTTAGTTTTGGATTGAGAGTTGGAATTTTAGATGTGGATATTACAGGACCAAATATATTGAAAATGTTGGGTATTGACCCAAATCTTAAACCAAGGATTGATCCTGAGAAGAAAAGATTTTATCCCGTTAATGGACCTTTAAATCTTAAAACAATGAGTATGGCATTTCTCATTGAAAGTTCTGACTCACCTGTTATCTGGAGGGGTCCAATGAAAATGAGTGCCGTGAGACAATTTCTGGGGGAAGCAATTTGGGGAGAATTAGATTATTTAATTTGTGATTTGCCACCAGGAACTTCTGATGAAACACTGGATATTTTACAACTTATTCCAGATGAGAATGTTGTTGTAGTTTCTACTCCTCAAGAAGTAGCATTAATGGATGCTAGAAAAACTATAAGAATGGCTCAGATTATGGAACGTAAAGTTTTAGGTATAATTGAGAACATGTCTGGTTTTAATTGTCCTCATTGTGGGGAATATATTGATTTATATCCTCCAGGAGGAGTAACAAAAGCAGCTGAAGATTTTAATGTTAAATTATTAGGCAAAATTCCTTTCGAAATTGAAGTAAGTCAGCAAGGAGATCTAGGAATGCCTTTCACATTAAAATATCCAGATAGTGCATCCACAAAAGCTTTTAAAGAAACAGTTAAGACCATTCGAGAAATATTAGAAAAATAAAGAAATAATTTTTTTAAATTTTATAAATTATAAAATTTAAAATAATTTGTTGTATAATAAAAGCAACTTGAATTTGGAATTATAAAATGCCATCAGATAATTTAGATAAATGGGTAGAAGAGATTCAGAAAGAGATTTTCGAAGAAGAAGTTAAGAGATATAATAAATATATTGTTGAATTGTTTCAAGATCCAAAAAATTGGGGTAAACCTCCTGAAGATCAAATAAGTGCATGGCATGCTTATGAAGGAAGTTGCGGTGATACTATGCAATTCTTTTTGAAGATAAAAGAAAACATTATTGAAAAAGCCAATTTTATTACAGATGGCTGTGGTGCTACTATAGCAGCAGGAAGCCAAATTACTATGATGGTTGAGGGAAAATCCTTAGAATTTGCAGAAAAATTAAAACCTATTGATATAGATAACGCTTTACAAGGTTTACCCGATGATCATAAACATTGTGCGGAATTAGCAGTAACTACTTTAAAACGTGCAATTGAGAAATACAAGATCCAAAATCCTTGATTTGTTTTTTTTAATAATATGAAATATATATATGGTCCCGTTCCTAGTAGGAGATTAGGAAATTCCTTGGGAATTGATCCACTTCCTTCGAAGACATGCAATTATCAATGTATATATTGTCAATTAGGGAAAACAACTAATTTTACTAATATTAGAAAAAATTTTTTTCCTAAAGAAGAAATAATATTAGAAATGGAAAAGGCTATAGAATTACATGATAATTCAATAGATTATATTACATTTGTAGGGAGTGGTGAACCCACCTTATATAAGGACTTAAAAGACTTATTAATAAAAGCAAAAGAGTTCTCTAAAAAACCAATTGCAGTCATTACAAATGGAAGTCTACTTAATAATAAAGAAGTTCAAGATGCTTTAATGCATTCAGATCTGGTTTTACCAAGCCTAGATGCGGGAAATGAACAAATATTTATTAGGATCAATCGTCCTCATCCTTCAATCAACTTTGAAGATATGATTGATGGTTTTATAAATTTTAGGAATATTTTTTATGGTAAATTCTGGATTGAAGTTATGTTAATAAGAGGAGTAAATGATTCAAAAAAAGAACTTCTAAAAATTAAAGAAAAGATAGACTTAATAAACCCTAATAGAATTGATATTAATGTTCCAATAAGGCCACCTGTAGAAAAATGGGTAAAAATTCCTGATAAAGAGACACTTTCATTTTTGAATAAGATCTTCGTTGATTATAAAAATATTAATTTTCCTGAGGAAGGAAAATTTAGTATTTATTCATCAGACTTGGAAACGGAACTATTATCAATACTTGAAAGACATCCAATGAGGCAAGATCAAATTATTAAAACATTTAGTTCTGCTAAATTTACTGAAGATGAAATAATTACACAATTAGAACAACTTAAATCTCTAAAAAAGATAAAAGATATTCTATATAACAATCAAATATTTTGGATATTAGAAATAAATTAAATCTATAATTCTGTTTAATAAATAAAAGTATTTGAACACTTAATATTCAAGAAGTAGATCTTCTAAAGCATTAGTTACTTCAGGATTAAGATGATGCTCAATTTCACAAGATAATTTTTCTACAATTGAATTATTTTTTAATTTAAGAACATTTCTAAAAAACCTAGATAAGCAATTATAGTTTTTGAGAGTGTTCTGAGCAATTTCCCTTCCTTTTTTAGTTAATCTTAGAGCTTTTCTAGGCTTCCAATTTATAAAACCATTCTTTTGTAGATTATATAACATGTTAGTAACTGAAGATGGTTTAACTTTTAAAAATTTAGAAATTTCGGAATTACAAGTCCAACCGCCTTTATTATTCTTAGCAATTAGATAAATTGCTTTTAGATAATCCTCATAACTTTCATAGATTTCTGACATTTTGAAACCTTTATTGAAATAACTTAAAAATTTAAAAAAAAAATAATTTATTCTTTATTTTCTAATTCTGAAATTCTTTTAGAGATATTGTCGAGAGCATTTTTAATTCCGTTCATTTCATTTTCTAGATAATCCTTTTCTTGTTTGAGCATGGTTAACTGATTTTCTGGTGTTGAAACTGGTAATGATGCTGCAGGATAAGGAGGATACACCGGATCTCTATAACCATAACCCAAGCCCCAGCCATAACCTCCGCCTCTACCATATCCAAAACCTCTGCCTCTTCCCCAGCCTCTACCATATCCCATACCAGGACCTCTTGTATATCCTGGTGATTCAAAACCAGCACAATATCCTAAAGCTCTACCTGTCATTGGACCTAATCCTCTAGGTCCTGTTCTATCTCCACCGGGCATATTTTTTTTTAACCTCTATTAATTTTTATGAATAATTATTCACTATATAATCTCATTATATATTATGTTGGCAAGTTATTTAAACATTATGAATAATTATTCGAAAAAAAAAATTTTATATTTAATATTTTATAATTAATTTCAGCAGATTATTGATATTTATATCAATAGGCATAACTTTTTCTTTTAAAATATAGAAGGGAGATTTAATACATTGAAAATCTCTGTTTTCGTAGCTTATATTTAAAAAAAAATAGTATTAATATTATAAAAATAAAAAATCAAAGGTGATAATTTATTAATCAAGAAAAAAAACATATTTTATATGTTCAAACTAGTCATGACCCCGAACGACAATATTCACCATTAGTATTAGCTCAAACTGCTAAAGCAATGGATATTGAAGCTACTGTTTATTATTTAGGCACGGCATTAAGAATACTAAAACCTGGAGAAGCTGAAAAAATAAAACTTGGTGCTTTTCCAAGTGTAAAGGAAATGATTGATAAAACTTTGGAGCAAGGAATAAAGATATTAGTTTGTGAGGCATCAAAAAGAATGTTAGGATGGGAAAAAGTAGATTTAATTCCAGGTGTGAAAATTGTTGGAGCTGCGACATTAAATGATTTAGTATTAGAAGTAGATGCAACTCAATGGTTTTAAACTGAAAAATTTATATCAACTTTTAAATTTTTAAAGCATATAAAAATCGTTAGAAATGTTTAAAAGTCGTTATGTATTATATTGATTTAGTAAAATATCTTCATAAATATTAAATTTATATATTTATGTGTGGTATATTAATTTAAAGATAAAATAATTTTTAATTTTTTTATATTATTTATTAATAATTTGATACGCCTAAATTTTAATTCAATGAATAATTCAATTATTATAGAAGAACAATGATCTTGGTGAAAGTAAATTAATAATTTTTTATCAAAAGAAAAAGATAAGGAGACCGTTTTTTCTGCTCCGCTGATTAAATGTTTAACAGAATGTAAAAAAGAAGAAGAAGTTACTATAGTAAGTGTAAGAGCAGGTTATAACGCAAAAAGACGTCTTGCAAATTTAGGAATTGTTCCAGGAGTAAAAATTAAAAAAAAACAATCTGCTCCTATGAGAGGACCTTTACAAATTATTGTTAAAGGAACATCCTTAGTAATCGGAAGGGGTTTAGCAGCAAAAATCTTTGTAAAATGCGATCCGAGTTGTGTACTATAGAGAACTAAAATAATTTTTATTAATATTTCATAAGAGGATTCTAAGTCAAGATATAAACTAATAATAGAAATTATGAGTTGTAATTTACCAAAAAGAAAAAAACGATTTAATCAAGAAATACATAATTATTCAATTAATATTGCATTAGCTGGTAATCCAAATGTAGGGAAATCAGTTATATTTAACCAGTTAACAGGTCTTTCACAGACGATAGGAAATTGGCCTGGAAAAACTGTAGAGAAAATGGAAGGTTATTTAGATTTTCTTGGTTATCATTTCAATATTGTAGATCTTCCTGGTATCTATTCATTATCAACATATAGTATTGAAGAGATTGTAAGTAGAGAATATATTATCTCGGAAGAAGTTGATTTAATCATAAATGTAATTGATGCTACCAATTTGGAACGTAATTTATTTTTCACATTTCAACTTTTAGAGTTAAATGTCCCAATTATTATTGCAATTAATCAAATGGATATTTTGCATAAGAGAAATATGGATATTGATTTTGAAAAACTAGAAAGTATATTTAAATTGCCAGTTCTCCCAGTAGTTGCAATTCATGGAATTGGAGTTCATCAACTACTTGAAGAAGCAATTGAAATGGTTGTATATAAACATCCACACTCACATCATAATAGCGACAGGTCCAAGAAATTTAATCATCATTCTCATGGTTATCATCGAACAGAACATATTCATAAAAGAGTAACATCGTGGTCATCATTAAAAAAAGAATTTAAATTTCCTAATTTGTCCAATATTCTTTCCTTTGGAAAAGAAATTGAGTTAAAAGTTAAAGAAATTATAACCTCACTAGAGGATTATGAAAAACTTGATACTAATATAAATTATCCTCTAAGGTTTTTGGCAATAAAACTTTTAGAAAATGATGATGAAATCAAAAAATTATTGGTAGATAATGAACCTTCCCCTCAAATAATACAAGTTGTTGAGAAATCTAGAAAAGAACTTGAAGATATTCATGGGGAGGATATTAATACTGTGATTTCATCAGAAATCTATAATAACATCCATAAAATTATTGATCAAGTTTTATTTGTGAAATCTGGTAAACAAGCTAAGAGAATTTCCATTGCTGACAGAATTGATCATCTTACTACCCATTCTATATGGGGATATATCATTTTGATATCTGTACTTTTCGGGACTTTTATGTTCACATTCATAATAGGCAATTTTTTTGGAGGTATATTAGATAATTTATATAGTGGATGGAGTGAAAGAATTTACTCCTTGTTTGGTGAAAATTCTCTGATTATAAAAATATTTTGGGATGGTGCGATGGGAGGTTTAATTGGCGCAATTGGTGGTGTTTTAGTATTTGTAATTCCATTTTTTTTAATTATTGAAATCTTACAAGATTCTGGTTATTTACCGAGAGCTGCCTTTTTAATGGATAGGATCATGCACTCTCTCGGTGTTCATGGAAAAACAATTATTCCTATGATATTAGGCTTTGGATGTAATGTACCTGCTTGTGCAGGGTGTAGAATTATGGAAACTGAACGAGAAAAAAAAATATCTATTGTTTTAACATCTCTAGTTCCATGCGGAGCAACTATGACCGTAGTTATGGGTTTAGTAGGACGATACTTAGGTTTTGAATGGCTATTTTTGCTATTTGCGATTAACTTTATAGTAATTTTGATTGTAGGCAGAATTCTAAATAAGATAATGCCCGGGACTTGTACAGAATTGATTATGGAAATGCATGAATATCGTGTTCCAAATTACAGTGTTATTGCTAAACAGACATGGCTAAGGACGAAAGAATTTGTAAATAAGGCTCTACCAATAATAGTTATTTTAGGAATTATTTTAGAAATACTTTTGATTTTCAATGCTTTAGAACCAGTAAATTTTGTTTTATCACCTATTTCTGTACTTTGGCTGGGTTTACCTGTTACTGTTGGTGTATTTTTGATTTATGGAATCTTACGTAAAGAGTTGACATTAGTACTTCTTGCTGTTTTTGCTCAAAATGTGGGATTAACAGTGTTAGAACTTTTGACTCCTATTCAGATGATAGTATTTAGTTTAGTTACTATGCTTTATATCCCTTGTTTTGCTACAATTATCGTTATTGCTAAACAAACAAATTGGAAATACGCATTAAAAATATCTGCAATGGAGATTGCTATAGCTTTGTTAATCGGAGGAATTATTAATTGGGGTTTCATTTTTATCTTTTCAATCTAATTTAAAATTTTATTTAAAAAATTTTTGAAATACTCCTCCTTACCATGCTGAATGATTCAATATAGCATTAGTAGGGCAAATATCTAAACAGGCCATGCAATCAGTACACTCTCCAATATTTTTGGCAACAACTTTTCCATCTATTAGTTCATATACCTCTACAGGGCATACATTAACACATTCTTCTGCTCCTACGCAAAGATCAAGATCTATTTCAACCCAATGTTCATCTTCTTCCCATTTCTTTACATTTACCATTTAATTTCTCCCATGTTTTTACAGGATATTAAAAGTTTAATTTTAATCAATAAAAAAATTTCTTAATAAGATTAGAATTCTTGTTTTTTCTTAATAGACTTAAATAAATCCAAATTTTTTTCTAGATGATTTGTTAGAAGAAAATCTTTTTTAACTTTTTTATGCCCAATAATTGTGAATAATTATATAAAATCGATTCAGAAGTTTTCTTAAATTTTAACACATCAGTCGTTTTTTAAATTTATTTATTTATTCAACTTTAGATTCATAAACATAATATTTATAAATATAAGTATCTCACTTTTTCTTTGATTTTTTCTTATAAGGGAAGAAATTTACAATTTAATTAAAAGTAAAAAGATGAAAAAAATGAAAAAAATAACAAATCATAAAATTTTCTTACTCTTGTTTTCATTTCTAATGATCCTTGGCTCCTCGTTCTTTATATTTCCTATTACAGCAGCTCCAGAACCTAAAACATCTCAAATAAGTTTAAATATTGTTGTAACCAGTGAACAATATGCTTCTATAAATGATATAAAAGATGATTTTCTTGCCTCAGAGTATGGAAATGGAATAGACAGTGTAACTGTAACTTCTTCAGGTGATACAGCCAATGATCAATTAACCTATATACAAACTCGTATGGCAACACAAGACACATCATTGGATGTTGTAGGAATGGATGTTGTCTGGACAGCTCTTTTTGCTGAAAATGGCTGGGTTATAAATTTGGATTCTTATTTAGAACCAAATGAAATGGATAATTATATTGGTGGAATGGTAGATTCAGGGACATATAATGGAAGCCTGTGGGCATTTCCTTATTTCTTTAATTTAGGTGTTCTCTATTATCGCAAAGATTTATTGACAAAATATGGCTATGATGAAACAGATTTTGATACTTGGGCTGAATTAAATGCAACAGCAAATGATATTTTAGAACAAGAAAATGATCCTAATTTAGTTGGATATGTAGCACAATTTGATAATTATGAAGGTGGAACAGTTAACTTTCAAGAATGGATTGGAAGCAATGGTGCAACAGCAATTTTTGATGCACAGGGTAATCCTGATGTGACTTCAACAAAAATAATTGAAGCCTTAACCTTCTTAAAAGCATTAATTGCTACTTCTGCTACAACTGATTTAAGGACTACTGATTATATTATTAATCGTGATGCATTAACTTATAATGAAGGAACATCAGAAGGAAAATGGTCAGATGGGGAAGCTATATTTTGTCGACAATGGCCATATGTGTATGGTATTACTATCGATAATCCTGATTTGAATGCAACTGATGGAATGGGAACTTACACTCAATTTGGAGTAGCACCAATTCCTACATTTAGTGGTGCTGCAGATGAGAAATCTTCTTGTGTTGGTGGAGCAATTTTAGGAATTTCAGCATATAGTGAACATAAAGATGCAGCATATAATCTTACAAAATGGCTTTGTTCAAATTATTCTCAATATTATGCATTAGATGAATATGCTCATCCTCCTGCGTTGAAAGAAACTTATACAACTATCCCTCCTGGTCAGGAATGGGTCGAGGATTTCTATCTTGCGTCAGGAGTAACTCTTGCTAGACCAAAGAACGAAAATTATCCAGATATTAGTAGCGCAATTTCAACTCGTTTTTCACAAATTATTAGTTGTCAAAGTACTCCAACTGCAGGAATGAATAATTTACAAAAAGACATTGAAGATATTTTAAACCCACCACCCGAAGTTGTCCCCGGTTATGAATTGTCGATATTATTAATAGCAATTGCTTCTATGATGGCAATTATTATCGTTTTCAAGAAGAAGAAGATTTTTTAATAAAGAAATAAAGAATTAATAATTAAATACTATTTTTTTTTTCATTTGATATTTTATATTTGATAGAATGATAATTGTTTTAATGAAATAAAAATGACAAATAGTTTCACTTATAAAGCAGACGTTATGGAAATTCCTTATGAAAAAACCTTTAAAACTCGTGAAAAACCTGTCTCAGATACTAAATTTGTCATTTCATTAACGAGTCCAGCAATTATTCTTTTTTTAATTGCCGTCCTTATACCAATTGCCCTTGGTATTTTTATAAGTTTTACTAATAGTAGCGCTCAAACGGGTTATTTTGGAAATAGGTTAATTCTTACAAATTTTTATGAATTATTATTTTATGGGAAAAGAAATTCAGATCTTTTTTGGCAATATACATATCAAACTATTTTTTTCTCTGTAGCCTCTTTGAGTATTGAATTCATATTAGGTTTATTATTTGCTCTTATATTAAATAAAGAATTTAAAGGTCGTGGATTAGCAAGGGCAACATTACTTATTCCATGGGCAATTCCAACAGTTGCCTCAGCAACTATATTTAGATATGAAATCTTTGCGCCTGCTGATAGTTATGGGCTCGTAAATAATATAATTACACTTCTAAATTTTCAACCAGTAAATTTTTATGGTCCAGATGCACAAATTCTTTTTCAATTACCTGTTTTAATTCCTTATGAACCATATATTACCGAAATTCCAATTAAAATGACTATGGTTGTTGTAATAATAATTGACGTATGGAAAACAACGCCTTTTATTACTTTATTAATATTAGCTGCTTTACAGATTGTCCCTAAGGATTTATATAAAGCCGGAGATATTGCGGGGACCAGCAGTTGGCAGAAATTTAGATATATCTCCTGGCCATTAATAAAACCAGGTGTTGGAATAGCCTTGGTATTTCGTATGATGCAAGCACTTAGAGTTTATGATTCCGTAGTAGTTTTTAATGACAATAGTGTTAATTCTATGACATCCCAATCAGTTATTTTATGGATTAGTGGAGATTTTGGGCTTGCATCTACAGTAGCAGTTTTATTATTTCTTTTAATTATAATTTTTGCGAGTCTTATTTTAATTTCAACAAGAAGAAAAGAAAAACCCGAATCAGGAAAAAGAGCAGAAGGTGATATAACCTATCAAGAAAAAAAAACAATTTATAGGGTTGATCAATTTCTTGAAGCTACAGGTATAGGCTTTAAAACGAAAATTAAACCACCTTCACAGCGAAAAATTAAGAAGTATAAAAGGCAGAGATATTTAAGAAGAATATTCTTTTATTTTTCTGCTATAGTTATGTGTATTTTTTGCGCTTTACCTTTTATTTGGATTTTTCTAAGATCATTTAGATATCCATATCCAGATATAAGCCAAACTTCATTTGAATTAATACCAAAAGTTTTTTCAATAGATTCATATAAAATCCTTTTTCAAACCTCACGATTTACAGGAGTATCATTTGATAAAGCTCTTATTAATAGTACTATACTTTCTGGATTAACAGTGTTAGTTGTTATAATTATCGGTTCTTTAATTGCATATGCTATTGCAAAATTTAAATTTCGAGGAAAAAATATTTTAAATTCTTTCGTTTTTTCTATGAATAGTCTTCCCCCTTTAGTTATTATTATTCCATTTTTTATTCAGATTATAGCGGTAAATAGTTTAATGCCATTCGTACAACTTAAAGATAATATTTTTACACTAGTTTTACCTTATGCTGCGTTTAATCTGCCATTAGCAGTTTTTGTTTTAATAGCATTTTTCAAGGAGATACCTAAAGAATTATGGAGTGCTGCTAAAGTTGATGGAGCAACTAATTTCCAAGTATTTAGGAAAATAATTCTTCCATTAACAATTCCTGGAATTTTTACATGCGCTATTTTAGTGTTTATATCAGCATGGAATGAACTCCTTTTCGCACAAATATTTTTAACTACTGATGCTCACCATACTGTTCCACGAGCCATATTAAGATTTGTTTTCAATGAATTAAGTCTACAGGCTCCTTGGGATACAGGTATAGTTTTAATGGCTGCAACATCGTTGGCAACAGTACCTTTAGTAATTGTGGTTCTAATATTTCAAAAAAAAATAATTAGTGGGTTAACTCAAGGTGCTGTGAAAGGATAATTATAATTTAATATGTGAAGGTGTAAATATGGTAATAATAAGATTAGAAAATGTAAATAAAGTTTTTCAACCAGATGTGCATGTATTGAATGATATCAACCTTGAAATTAAGGATAAAGAATTCATGGTTCTTGTAGGTCCATCTGGATGCGGGAAATCTACCTGTTTAAATATAATTGCTGGATTAGAATATGTAACAAATGGTAAAGTGTTTTTTGATGATGCAGATGTAACATATTTGCCCCCAAAAGAAAGAAAAATAGCAATGGTTTTTCAAAGTTATGCTTTATATCCTCATATGAATGTAAGAGATAATATGGGATTCGCTTTGAAATTAGCTAAAGTTAATAAAAACGAAATAAATAAAAGAGTAAATGCCGCAGCAAAACTCTTAGAAATCTCTAATTTATTGGATAGAAAGCCAGGAGAATTAAGTGGAGGACAGCGCCAAAGGGTAGCATTAGGGAGATCAATTGTAAGAAACCCGACGGTTTTTCTCTTTGATGAACCTTTAAGCAATTTAGATGCTAAATTACGTATTCAAATGAGAGGTGAAATTATCAAATTACAACGAACACTTCAAATTACTCAAGTATATGTAACTCATGATCAAGTAGAAGCAATGTCAATGGCAGATCGTATAGCTATTCTATTTAACGGTAAATTTCAGCAAATTGGAACACCTAGTGATGTGTATAATAAACCAGCAAATATGTTTGTAGCAGGATTTATTGGATCTCCTACGATGAATTTTTTTAACTCGAAATTAGATTCTAATAAATTAATTTTTGGTAGACAAGAGTACGCTTTGCCCTTAAATATTATAGAAATTCTTAGAAATAAAAAAGTAAATGAATTTATTTTGGGTATTCGTCCCGAACATATAAATATTTCTCCCGTTCCTAATGATCAATCCTATGAAGTTGAACTAACAGTTGTAGAATTTCTTGGAGCGGAAACAATTATTACTTATGAGTTTGCAGATGGAATTAGTGGCATGGTTTCTGCTTCTGGTTTTTATGATGCTAAAATGGGTGATAAGGCATATATCTCATTCCCCTCTGAGAAAATCCATATATTTGATAAAGAAACAGAGATAAATATTATTCATAAATCTTAATTGTAATAAATAATAGAAATAAAAAATGTGACCAATATTTCATTTGCAACTTTATATCAAAAAGCAAGAGAAAAGAATGTTCTTGCTGGAATAGTGATAGTTGATTTGATTGCGTTTATTTCATATGTGATTTTTTCTGCTGGGATTTTTTATTATGGTGATCTCCAGATGTGTATTGGGTGTATCATAGGTACTATATTTGCTCTTAAGAATATTAAATCAAATCAATCGTATTTAAAACATGGTATAATAGTTGGCTTAGGTGGAACTATTTTAACTGCGATATCATGCAGTATTTTTGATTGGATAATTTTATCTTCAATAAATGGATTAAATTTATCTTATTTTCTAATAATTTTAGGATTTTTTTTTATTGAAGCAATTATAATTGGCATTATAATTGGTTTAACAATAGGCGGGATTATGTGGATTTTTTATCACTCTAAGGATAAAAGCCTTAGAGAAAAATCAATAAAGGAAGATGAATTTTATGAAGGTCTAATAGAAAAATAAATTAAATATCAATTTAATTAATAGTTAAGAGTAAATAAAGATTGATTAAAATGGAATTTAGAAAATTTTTAAGTAAGTTTATCGAGTATAATAAAAATATTCTAAAAAAGTTAATAATAATTTGTATTCTTGTATTATATTTCTCATTTTTGGTTTTCTATAATATTTTTAGAAGATCTTTAAATTATTCTATAGGATCAAGCTTTCTCTTTGGCGTAATATTTGGTTTAATATTTACTTTTTTAATTATTTTTCTAATAGATATCCTACGTTTTTTTTATTTAATTAAATCAGGAAGAGAAGTATGAAACATTTTGTCACTTTCATTTCCCGCCCTAAATATAAATTATTTAAAAAAAATATCCAATAAAACTATATTTAAGAATTAATTTTAGATTATCAATAGAGAAAATATTGAAATATTTAGTTGGATGTTTGTCGAATATTTTTATTATCTTAAAGAAAGATTGCCCGTAAGCATTACGGAATATATGACATTAATACAGGCTCTCAATCAAGGTCTTATTCATAATATGGTTGAGTTTTATTACATTTCACGTTCAATTTTATGTAAAAATGAGCATCATTTTGATATATATGACATTGCATTTGCTAATTTTTTCAAAGAAGCTATGCTTAAATTCCCAGATGATATTAAACAAGAAATATGGGATTGGCTCAATAAAGATATTACACTTCCAGAACTTGTAGAAGGCTTAAAATTAATTTTAAAAGAATATCAAGAATATATAAATATCGAAGATTTAGAACAATTTCTTGAAGAACTGCTAGAAAAATTTGGATCAGTGGATGGAAGTAAAATACTCATTAATGCACCGGAGCAAATAAAAGATGAAATCTGGAAATGGTTAGAAAAGAATTTTGATCTATCAAATATAGAAGGAAATCTTCAAGAAATGATGAGTCAATTTCTTGAGCTTGAAGAAATGCAAAAGCGATTTGAAGAGCTAATGCAGATGCAAAATGAAGAACATAATAAGGGTTCCCGTTGGATTGGCACGCAAGGAACATCACCCTTTGGTCATGGAGGTCAGAATCCAATGGGTATGAGGGTTGGAGGCTCTGCAGGTATGCGAATGGCTATGCAAATTGCGCAAAAAAGGATCTTTAAAGATTATAGAAAAGATATTGTGTTAGATACAAGGCAAATTAAAGTAGCTCTAAAACGACTTAAAAAATTAGAAGAAATCGGGAAAAAAGATGAATTAGATTTAGATAAAACGATTGATAAAACTGCTAAAAACTATGGAGACATCGAATTAGTTTTTGATAAAAAGAGAAAAAATAATGTAAGAATGATTCTTTTAATGGATGTTGGAGGTAGTATGACTCCTTATGCTCATTTGGTTAATCTTCTTTTCTCCGCAGCAAATAATATGTCTCATTGGCGAGAATTCAAATATTATTACTTCCATAATTGTATTTATGAAACTCTCTATCTCAATGCTCGAAGGAATCCAGAAGAAGCAATAGATTTTAATGAATTTTTAAGAAAATATGATAGTAGATATAAGGTGGTTGTCGTTGGGGATGCTGCAATGGCAAGTTGGGAACTTACGGAAAAATATGGCTCTATATACTATTATCATAGAAATGAATTACCTGGTATTTATTATATTAGAGAGCTGGCAAATCATTTCAAAAATAATGTAGTTTGGTTAAATCCTGAGCTTATAAGGCCTCAATGGGCCGCTTGGACACGAAAAATTATTTCAAGCATTATTCCAATGTTCGATTTAACTGTAGAAGGAATTGAAGTAGCCATGGATTTTCTTAGAAAAAGTGGTAAAAATATGTTTACTACTGTTCAGATGTTAAAAGGGTTAAACTATTAATCCTAATAGATTCATATTTTTATATATTTTTAATTTTTATCAAAAGGATCTGGGATTTTTATATCAAGCATAAATTGAAGCATCCCAAAAGCTAACACTATTAATAAAAATGCAATTACCAAAATCCAATCTGCAAATTTTTTATTGTAAACATATTTTGATGCATGATATATAAATATAAATCCGGTTGAGAACAGAAGCATTAGAACTGATGCAACTATACTTTCAATAATAAAAGCTTCATAAATCTCGTCATACCATATCAAAATTGGTATATTATTGTTATCTGAAACCATCGAAGGAGGTTTTTTCACAATCAAATATATTACTCCAGTTTGAAGAATGAATAAAATTGTAAAAATACCAATAATAATAAATGATTTAGGCGGTAAGGGTAATCTTAATCTAGGGCGTTTGAATTTAGGAAAGATAATTTTTGGTTTCCTAATTTTTTGACCAAAGATCCATGGAGTTTTCTTTTTAATTTTTTCAAAAATTGTTTCCGAACCGAGAATTTCTTTCTTTTTATTCTGATCTTTAATTTTTACTTGTTTTCTCAAATTGATTTTAACCTTAAAATACGAATTCTAATATACAGTTTAAAATATCTATAATCTTCCTCAAGATCATAGTTAATATAAAACAATCAATACAAAAAGTGAAGTTATTATATACAATATACGAAAAAATATTATAGATTTAAAGATTTAAAATAAAAAATCCCAATTTGTATAATAGAACAAATATTCACTTTTCATATTGATGGATTTATATATTGAAAATTATAATTCATCAATAATAAAAAAAAAATTGTGATAATCTCTTTTCAATTTGTTTTTAACAAAACTAGTAGATTAATTACTAATAACTAATCTATAATTTTAGAATCCAATTTGATTAATTATAATATTTATATTAAAGAAGATGAAAAAAAACCTAAAAATTAAACTTAAAATTCTTTTTTTAATGAATTTATTCATCTTACCTTTAGTATTCTATATATATTCTAATCATATAAAAAATGTAGAAAAAGTTAATGAAGATTATAATGTAAAAGATTTTGATTTAGATGATTTCCATTTTTCAGGCACAATCAATGAAGAAATCTCTGTTATTTCATTTGAAAATCCTCAAATTAGAGAATTTAATAATTTCATTGAACTAATATTAAGAAATCAAGAAAATTCTTATTTTATTTTTAGTTTTAATGCAATCTTCTTACCATTTCTGCTTCTGGTACTTTTTATAAATATTTCAATAAATAAAAACTTTAAAGAGGTACACTCATTAGAAATTGAAGGCATATTAATAACGAAAAAGGAAATGAAGATATTTGACTTAATTCAAGAATATTTAAATCATAATAGGATTTTTACCAAAGATAGCGTGGTTTCATATATCAAATCAAGATCTAAAACGAACGGCAACCTAAATTATAATGGTATTATAACTGTTATTGATTCACTCTTAACAAAGAATTTAATCCTTGAAGGGTCAAAATTTACTAGAAAAACAGTTCTTTTAAATTCAAATAGGAAAACCGTTTATGATATGATAAATGAATATCCTGGAATCTATATGAATAAATTATCGAAAAAATTAAAATTAAGCCCATTTGTTATAAAGTGGCATTTATCAATATTGTCGAAATTTAATTTAATAAGAAAATTAAAGTTGAATAACAAAATATCCTATTTCAATTCTTCTTTGAATACAGAAAATGATGAGCTTTTCAATATAATCTCAAGAGAAAAATGCATGAAAATAATTAGTTTTTTACATAAAAACAATAAAGGATATACTAAAAATCAAATTGCTAAGTTATTAAATATGCATTACAATACAACAACTAAATACCTAAATGAAATTGATAAATTTAATTTATTAATTAAAAAACAAGCAAACAAGACTGAATATATTTATCTAAATGAAAATTATTATAAAAGTATAATAAAAGAATCTTGAATTTTAAATTAAATCATTTTTTACTATTTGTACTACTTATTGAAACATAAATAGTTTCTATAAGAATAAATTATATTCATAAATTTCTTTCATAATATTACTAGTTGAGATCATATACTAAAAATCAAATTTTTAGATTTTGATTATTATTTACCGAAAAACTCATGATTTCATTTCTTAAATAAATTTTTTAGATGATACACACAAAAAGAGTATAAGTTATGGATTCATTGAATAATAAGTTAAAGAAATCTGAGATAAATTATTTTAATCTTATTAATAACATTTTAGATGTAGTAGTAGAATTAAGATTAGATTTTATTATTGATTATATTAATCCTCAAATTTTAGATTTAGCTGGATATCAGCCTGATGAAATAATAGGAAGAAATTCACTAGAATTTATTCATCCTGATGATAGACAAGAAGTAATTAAAGCAATTGACAAAGGAATAAAGACAGGAGAAACAATCTCAATAGTATTTAGAATTCAACATAAAGAAGGTTTTTATGTACCCACTTTTGCCAGGGGGCGTAAGATAGAGTATGATAATCAAACTAGAATCATAAGTACACTTAGAGATATATCAAAAGAATTAAAAAAGGAACAGAAGTTAAAGGAATCCGATGTAAGATACAGAGAAATTATTGAGAATATTAAAGATGGTTACTTTGAAATAGATCTAAATGGAAATTATACTTACGTTAACAATTATATTTGTAAATACTTAAACGTCTCTAAAGATGAAATAATAGGGAAAAATTATACTTTATTCTTAGAAAAAAGTTCACAAGAGGAAGTATTTAAAGCATTTAATGAAGTTTACACAAAAAATCTTCAAAAAGGTTCTTTTCAGAGTAAAATAATAAGAGGAGACGGAGAAAAACGTATCTTCGAAGGATATTTTTACTTAAGATATAACAATGATGGAAAAATAAATGGTTTTTACGGCTTTACTCGAGATATTACTGAGAGAAAAGAAGCAGAACAGAAATTAAAGGAATCTGAAAAAAGATTTCGAGAAGCTTATAATCGAGCTGAATTATATAAAGATCTCTTTTACCATGATATAAATAATCTTCTTTCTAATATAAGTATCTCCGTTGACCTTAGTGAAAAACATCTGAAGGATTCATCTGAAGAAGAAAATATTAAGGTTTTTTATAATGTCATTAGAGATCAATTTGCGAGAGGAAAAAGATTAATATCTAATGTTAAAAATCTATCTGAATTAGCAGATTCCAAGATTTCTTTAAAATCAATAAATGCATTCGAAGTATTACAGGATGCTATACAATATATTCATAATAGTGTCCATACTAAAAAAGTTAATATTTTCGTTGATTCTTTCGATAAAGAAATATATATTCGTGCAAATGAACTATTATCAGATGTTTTTGAGAATATATTAGTGAATGCTGTTAAATACAATGAAAATCAAACAATAGAAATTTTTGTAAAGATCTCCAGAGATAATAAATTAAACAAGAACTTTTTAAAGTTTGAGTTTATGGATAATGGAATTGGTATAACAGATCAAAAAAAAGAAATAATATTTATACAGGGATATAATAAAGATAAGGGTTCTAAGGGTATGGGAATTGGATTGACACTGGTTAAAAAGATACTAGATAATTATAGTGGCGAAATCTGGGTTGAAGATAAGGTAAAAGGAGATTATGCGAAGGGAAGCAATTTTATTATTCTAATTCCAGAAATCATAAATTAAATTATCTAATTTTTCATTCTCTAATTTCATTAAGTAGAATTAAAACATAAAGATATTATTATCTAATATAAACATTTAAAAGTCTAGGTTTATATTTAATGCTATTGAAAATTCAATATTAAAACACTTTAGATTTATATAAATCAAATATTTTCCCAAACGTATTCAAATAAAAAGAGGAGTTGTATTAGAATTATTAGAAAGAGAACAATCTTAATTATAATATTTTCAATAACATCTATTATTGTCCAATTATTCGGAGTGCAATATCTAGGCATTAAATTTACATCTCATGATCTTGAATTTGAATATGTTTATAATTGGGACTTAACGGGAACTGGGGGATGGTATGAAGGGTATGAAGAAGCTTTTAGAGCAAAAGGTCATTATAGTATTGTTTTTAACGAAAATTATGCAAATGTAACAGCTCGAGTTTCATGGAAATTTTCTGAAAACTATTATGGGACCTCACAACGTGGATTAGATACATATATATTTTCATATTCATTAATCGATGGAGCTTATATATGGGGGACTGATCAAGATGTCCTTAATACTACAAATATGAATGTCTGGTTTCATATTCCTGGAGGGATTAAGGCATCTAAATATGATATTCTCGATACATCATATAATGTAAAAAGTGGAGAACATCTTATTTGGGTTGGATCACTAATGCCTTTTAATGGAAAGAAACTTCATAGTGAGGGAAATTATTTTCGAGATGATATATATGGTGAATTTGATGTTATTTATGAGGTGGGTAATTTCTTTTCAAAGGAGGGTTATTTAATTGGCGAATTATATAAAGAACAAGATTCGGGGTATGATAGGGATACAGGACGTTGGTCAACATTTAGATTAGATTCCTATATTTTTATTACATCTTCGAGTTATCTAAGGCCTTTTAATTTTGGAATCTACTTTTTAGTGTATTGGGCTCCAATATTATTATGCATGATTCTATTTTATGTTCTATATGAAAACCTTCGTTGGAGACCAAGAATAATTCCGAAAGGATATGAAGAAATAACCGTTGAGAGAAATTTACCTCAATTTGAGAGTTTTGGGATACAATCGGCTTATTCAGAAATGATACCTTCATATTTAGTTAGAGCAAGATCTCATGAAAAAAAAATTGTGAGTGCTCATAAAAATGGCGTAATAGAAGGAATAGGATTTATTGATTCAAATGGAAAAGTTGGGACATTTTATGGAAGTCATGTAGGAGATATGGTAAAATATACTAAAGTAAAATATTTATTTACAGAAATAGGAAGAGGATTAAGAGGTTTTAACACAATCGAGAAATATGATATCTTTGAAATTGATAATATTCAAGAATTAGATTTAAGTTTTGATACTGTAAATATAAAGCCTCTTGAGGAAATTCATTTAGAAGCTATTATGAAAATGATAGCAAATGAAGATAGTGGTAAAAAAAGGAAGAAATTTGCTAAGTGGGTTATTAAATCCTATGAGGATGATATCGCGGTTAGTTCTACAGTACCAAGGACAGAGCCTTGGGTTCAATCAATAATATCGGATTTATTTCGAGGTGATTATCCCAAACCAGAAATTATAGATGATGAAATAATATTGGGTGTAGGCTTCGCAACTCCTGGAGAAGAAACAGGATGGTTATACGGTCTTTATGTACATCCTGCTTTTAGAAATCATGGGATAGGGAGAATGCTTGTATCAGCTCGATTATCATCTCTTAAGGAAATTGGTTGTAGACGAGTGATTACGGAAATAGCTGAATGGAATAGCCCTGCAAAAAACATATATGATGATTATAATGCACGAATAATAGGAAAAATTAATCTTTTAGGTAAAAAAATGCCTAAAGTTAAGGTGAGACGCTACTGATTGAAAATATAACTTATAATTCGCTTTATCATCAGAGTTTATTAAATTCTATTAACTTTAATTTATTTAAGGTTGAACCAGAGGAGATTGATATAAATGAGCAATTTAAATTACCTAAAGAATGGTATAGTACCTATTTGGGAACTGCTACAGCGGAATTTCATGGTTTGAATCATAAATCAATACCCGCTATTAGAGATGAAAATAGAAATGCAATAATTCCAGAAAAATTCATTGAAATTGAAGGAAAAATCTTTTATTTATCAGTAAAAGGATGTGGAGCATATGAAGATATGTTTTTTGGGGGAAAACTTAACCCTAGTAAAATAAAGAACGCATGTCGAGACTTAAAATATCTAGACAAAATTGAAAAATTATCCACTGGATTAGGATTTATAATGGGGGAGTCTTGGATGGGTGAAAGTCCATATGGAGCTCAAGGCTTTATTAATGGATTTGATGAATTGAACTTTTCTAGAATTGCTAAATTGGATTCTATTAATGGTGCTTATATCTGTCCCTCTATAGCTGTTATTAAACTCCCTAAATATATAGAAGACACCGCGAGAAATTTCTTTTGGTTTCGAACCTATAAAAATCATTTCTATCAAATACTACGTCTGCTTCCTTCAAATATACGATTATATTTTGAATCATCTAACGTAGTTGCTAATCCTGGTTCTATTTTTAAATTATTTGAGATTAATACTGTAGATAAAGCACAAATTTTTGAATTAAATTTTATCAAAAGTGGAATTGCTCTTTTAACACTTTATACTCGTTCTGCAATAATTGAAGGAAATCAAGTTAAAGGTATTTATTTTCAAGATGTATGGTTAGATAAAGATTGTGTAGTAGCTCCAAATGGAACAATTCATTTCGCTGATATTGAAGGATTTATTTGGAAAAAAGTATCTATTGATAAATATAATGAAATTCAGAAAAAAGAATGGCAGAAATTAATCTATGAGTTCCTATATGCTCTGGTTCAAATTGACTCATATCGTCATTTATTAGAAGAACGTCAAATTTCATGGTCAAAACAGAGAGAAGAATTAGTATTAATGATTTCTGAAGCGTTAAATAGAGATTTTTTTACTTATGTGGAAAATAAAAAAGGCAATTTAAAAATTATCATAGAGGGAAAAGATTTGCCCTCAATTGATATACCAATATTAGAGAAGGTGCATCAAGTTTGAGATGTGAAAGAGCTTTAGAGATATTAAATTCTATAAAAAATAAAAAGGATATAATAACTTCTTATGAAGAAATATCGGAATTAATTGAATTTTATTTAATTTCTGAATTTGAAGCTGTTATCCCAAAGATTTCAAGAAAAAATGAATTATTAGATTTGAGAAAAAATTATATAAAGATGTCAAGCGATTTAAGACAAGCATATCAAAACTTAGTAACTCTAGAGGGAGATTATAATCATGTATCAACTATGAACCGTTTTTTATCCTATTTAAAAATTGGAAGAGGTGCTCGATTAAAGAAGGATACATCAGATTTAGATCAATTCATAAAAAATAAAGAAAATGATCTGAAAAAATTGAAGGACGATTTATTAAAACTCAATATTGAAATTGAGTCTTATGAAAGAGCAGTGAAAGTTAATGGAATTAGAGTCATTCTTACTCCCGTAGGTGAAACGATGATTGATGAAATAGAATCTCGGAGGAGATTTTATTCTAGAGAACTTAAAGATCTTGTTATTGTTTTAAATAAATTAGATGATACTTTCAATACTTTAATTAATAATATAGGAAATATAATGAAAAGTAATACTTTTTCAGCAGTATGGGCTTTATATCTTCTTAATACAGATATGCTGAATCTAATTACAATTATGAATAAAATTACTTTGAAAGAACCTAATTATAACAATGCTCAAAAAAGAATGATGAAATTATCATTTTATCTCATGAATCATCCAGAAATTAATATTGGAGATAGTTATATGGACGTTAAAATTATCGAAAATAAATTAAGAGATATGTATCCTGAAAATGAACATAAGAGGGCATTTCATGAAATTCTCAATAATGCTAATATATCAACTCATAAAATCAGAACAGCCATCTCGCTATTAGGTAAATTATTTACAGTAAGGGAATTAAAAAGTGAGGTTGGTAGAAAGGAAATTAATCAATATTACGATAATCTTAGAATTTTTATAGATTTTCAAAGAGATTTGCCAATGATCGGAAAAAAGACAATTCTCTATTCACATTTAAAGCAAGATATAGATGAAGAAATGACATTTGTATTGTTTCTTTTATCATTTTCTGCTAAATTAGATTCTTATAATTATTTTCATGAGCTTATTGAAGATATTCCCGAAGGTGCTAGGTTCTTTTCTGCAATTTCTTCATTATTCCCTTGGGATCCTGAAGAAACATGGCAAGTGCTATTAAGGGCACAATCGAATATATTAAAGGCCCAAAGTGCAAAATTTATCCCAGAATTAATGGAGTATGCCATCTTAATGTGCTTAAATCCCAATGTTTTAATGATTGAAAATAATATCTCTAAGGAACAATTGGATAAATGGAAATTCTTAATAATTCCTACTATACATCTTAGTATATATTCTTTCTTTGAAAAGGATTTAGAATCTTACATAAGGAGAAGACCTTTAGCTTATATAATAGCACCAAGGTATTACCATCATTCAATGCTTCATTATCACGCTATTGGCTAAATTAAACTCTCCTTAAGAGATTCGTATCAATTGAATCTTTAAAAGAATCATAAAAAAGAGAGTAATATTTTTGAAAAAAATCTTTTTTTGTAGTCATTACAAACTTATTTTCTTTTTCTTCTATTTTTCCACTTGACCAAAAAATAGAACCATTAATATCAAAATCAAATTCATTTTGCCTTTTTACAATTTTACCTGCTTTTATAACATACTCAATATTTGATAAAGCTTTTTTTATCTCTTCATAATTTTGAGAGATATCAATATCATCTATATTAATATTTAAGATATTTAAATCAGCATCAGCACCTAAACCAAGATTTCCCTTAATATTTGCTAACCCTAAGGATTTTGCGGGACTCACTCTTGTTAAACAAACAAATTCTAAAAAGTTTAATTCTTTACTGTTATTAGTTAAAGGATTATTTTTTAAGAAATCATTGTTCATATCCTTCATGAAACTCTCACGAGCATTTTTACTTACTAACCATGTTGCTATTTCAGGAATATCTGAAATATTCGCATAATTAGGAAAATTTAAAGAAAAACTGACCTGAAATTTATTATTAACATTTAAAGCTAAATCAACTGCATTTGCCCATAAATTACATGTATTAGGATTACTTTTTTCTAAATTTCTAAAGAAAACAAATGAGTCCCCTTCAAATTCTACTGCAGAGCTTATTAATTTATAAGGATTATTATTAATATCTTCTGTCAAAAATGATGAAATTAATCTTCGATCTGATGTAATAACAGGATTTATTTGGTTAAATCCTATAAAAGAAACATCAATATCAAAATTTTGATTTTCATTCAAAAATTTAATTAATTCTTGATTTTTTCCATCATAATTATATGAATTTGCATGAGCTATATGAAAAATTTGATCTCTTTCAAGATTTGAATCTGTAATTTGATTAGCTTTTATATTTAATGATTTAATCTTATCTAAAATTTTAAGAAGATTGCTTTTACCAATTTCATTTTCATAACCTTCAATATGAGCATGGATTGAATGCGGTAATCCTAGTTTTTCTACACATTTTACAATATTTTCATATACATCCAAAGCAGAGAAATTATATAACCTCCCTGTTTGTGATGGGTCTTCTCTTAATTCTTTAAAATTCCAATTCTCGTTTTCAAATGGATTATAGATTTTAAATCCAAATCCATAAGTCTTTGATAATAAATCAGAAAGAAAAATTGCCATATCATCAATTTTTCCTCGTTGATATTCTAATTCTAATGGCCAAAAATTACTAATATTCAAAAGCATAGCTTTATCGAGTATAGGTAAATGTTTAAAATTGAATATCGTTTGTTTTGCTAAAGAAGGAAAGACATTAGCTTCAAGGATAAAAGTATATCCATTTGAAATATAATTTCTGGCGATACTCTTTAATGATAATCTCTCCCAGATCTCTTTAAATTTATTATTATTTGCACCTAATAACCTTGCCCAATTAACTTGCTGAGATGCCACATGCGTATGGATATCAATTGCGGAAGGCACGACTGTTTTTCCTTTTGCATTGATCTCCTCGACATCTTTTTCATTGCTAAAATTTTCTACAATTTTCCCAGATTCAATTAAAATATCCTTAATTTCTCCGTTGATTTTGTTGATAGGATCGAATATTAAACCATTTTTAATAATTAATCTGCTCATTTTTAAAGTACCTATTATTCATTTCCCTTTAATTGACTTTAATAAATCTAGTAGATCTAAAGTTGGTTCTTGTGAAATTTCAACATTTACTTTAAGATTTTTAAAAATTAATTCATTATTCTCAATACCAGTAATTTGATTAGCCCAAATTGAAACGGGCATAATAATAATACCTAATGGAACAGTATCATTTTGTTGTGCTTTTATAATAACACTTCCAAATTTGCTAGTTATTTTTAAATTCGATTTTGGTGTAATATCTAGATTTTTATAGTCTTCTGGATTAAGAAATCCAATTGCTAGTTTTTCCTTAATGATATTATCATTAGTCTCAGAATACTCTTTTGCTTGATCATAATCTACCATTCTAATTGTATTTACTAATAATTCCATAATTTCATCCTTGTTTTAGATTTCTAATAATTTTTTTAATTATTTCTTCATCTGAAAGAATATTTTTTGGAGGATTTATAATTTTTTCAAGATTTAGAGGAATATGGTCTATTCGATAGGCTAATCCATCAGTCTCAATTCCAGTTAAGGTTGAAGGTATTATTACATCTGCTATATGGAATGTTGCAGTTTTAGTATTATCTATAAGAATCAGAGGTTTCGATATTAATTTTTTACTCAGTTGTTTGGGAAAATGTGAAATTGGATCTGTACCTACTATTATTGAACAATCAAAATCATCCTTTTCTATTTTTGAAATAATTGTATCTGAGGTTTCTGTTAATTGTTGATTTGTAAATTGTAAACTATGATTTATTCCATAGTTCGATAAAGCAACGTGATCAAAACCCCACATATTATAATGCCCTCCTAACATAAATGCAGAAATACGCCCTTTTTCATGTTTAGCATTAATTAATTGAATTAATTCAAGCATTTCCTTAATAACACTATTACCGTTTTGAGCATTTAAAATTCCTTGCCCGATAAAGATAATCCCATTCTCTGTACCAGTCAAATGAAGCAACAATCTCTTTAGATCGTTTTTATCTATGCCTGCTACACCTTCATCCGGAAAGCTATTAACTCTACAGCATTCATCTTTTAATACCCGGATTAAGTCGATATCTTTCGCGGGTTCAATTTGAAGTGCCACATCACGTACTCCCATAACATTAAAAGAGGCAGTTTTAATAGGATCTATTATAATTAATGTTTTTATCTCTCGTCCTGTCATTCGAAATTTGCCACGAGAAAAAAGCACTTTATTCAATAGACGAGGAATTGATTCAGCCGCATTTGCACCCCATAAAATTAACAAATCTGATTTATTAATAGCTTCTCCGATTGTTGTTAAAGTAAGACCCGTTTCTTTAGAAGTATTCAAAACCTTTCCTTGGCATATTGTTGAGTTAGAATCAATAAAACCATTAATAAGACATGCTAATTCCATTCCTTTTAATTGAGCTTCGCAACTTACTGTTGAAAAACCATATAATAGAGGTTTAGTAGAATTTTTAATAATTTTAAATACTTGTTCAAAAGCTTCTTCTAATGTTGTTTTAATTAATTCTCCATTTTTTTTTATATAGGGATTGAAAATTCTATTTTTTGCAGATACGCGATCAAATCTTTCTTTTCCTTTCAAACAAGCTCCTATAACTTCATCTATATATAAACCATCAGTACTAATAATGATATCATCACATAAAAGAGAGCATCCTGAACAAGTAACACGTTTATTTACCATTATATATTCCTCTTATTTCATTGAAAATTTTGTTATAATTTTTCAATCAAACATAATCAATTTTTATAGCTTCTCGAGGGCAATAGGTTTCGCAAACTCGACATTCTCTTTCTCTTCCTTCTGCTTCTATTCTTCTACAATGCTTTATCGCCAATAGTTCACACTTTCCCCCTTTAATTTGAAATAATTGGTGTTTTTCAGGTGGATAATCTGGTGCTTTCCCACTTAAAGTTGGAGGACAATATCTCGCATTAACAGGACAAACCGTTACGCAAATACCACACCCATCACACAATTCTTCATCAACATCAATTCGAAGCTCTTTTTCCTTTCCCTCTTCAGCGCCTAATAATTCCTTTAATTTATCATATTCTTTTTTATATTTTGGTTCTAAGAGGGGAGTACAATCATCAACTTTTACTTTGCCTTGCAATAAATCCAGCGCAAAGGCCATGCAAGTAGGCTTTCCACACTTTTTACAATTAGTTTTGGGTAAAAATTTATATAATTCCATAAAGTTACTTACAGGAATTTAAAAACACCTTGACAATTTAATTTTATAACGTTTTCCAGTAAAGAATAATATTTTGAAATTTATTAATTTCTTTAGTTTATTTATTATAAAATCCTCATAATAGGAACTTAATTTATTAACTAAAAATCCAGAAACTTTCATAAAATATTAAAGAAAAAGTTAAAGCGACTTCTTTTCTTCCTTAAATTAATTAATAATTCTATAAATAGTATAATCAGAAAAATTTATGAGATAAGAAATTATGACAGAAAAAGAGATACCAGATATAGATTTAAAAGAGATGATGATAGACGAGAGAGAAAAAAACATTAAAAGTAATATGGATAAGATTAAACATAAAATCGTAGTAATTTCAGGAAAGGGGGGAGTAGGTAAAACCACAGTTGCGATTAATCTTGCGATGAGCTTAGCAAGTGTAGGTTTGAGAGTTGGAATACTTGATGTAGATATTACAGGACCAAATGTAATAAAAATGCTTGGAATCAGTTCAGAATTGAAACCTAGAGTTGATGCTGAAGCTAAACGATTTTATCCTATTGATGGACCTTTAAACCTTAAGGTTATGAGTATGGCATTTTTAACTCTTAATCCAGATGAACCTGTAATTTGGCGAGGACCAATGAAAATGAGTGCTGTAAGACAGTTTCTAGGAGATGCTGAGTGGGGAGAACTTGATTACTTAATTTGTGATTTACCTCCTGGTACATCTGATGAAACGTTAGATATATTACAGCTTATTCCTGATGAAAATGTTATAGTTGTTACAACACCTCAGGAAGTTGCTTTAATGGATGCAAGAAAAACAATAAAAATGGCTCTTGTAATGCAGAGAAAAATACTAGGGATTATTGAGAATATGTCTGGTTTTGATTGTCCACATTGTGGAAAATATATTGATTTATATCCTCCAGGTGGAGCAGAAAAAGCGAGTGTAGATTTTAATATTTCTCTTTTAGGTAAAATACCTTTTGAAATAGAAGTTAGTCAACAAGGAGATCAAGGATTGCCATTTATTATTAAATATCCTGAAAGTAAATCTGCTAAAGCATTCAAAGATGCTGTTAAAAAAATTAGAAATTTATTAGAAAATTAAAAAAAATTTTATTTTTCTCTTTTAATAATCAAATTATTTATTGTTTGTGTCATTGACACGAATTTATAAAATATCATAAACTTGATTGTTAAGGGTTATACCTATTTTCCAGATAATATAACATATTATTAAAATGAATAATTAAATGATTTTATTAAGCTATATGATTTTTAGTTACTTGGAGAATTTATTTAACTAATAATGGGAATATTATCATTATGGATTCTAAACTCCTAAAAGGTATTGTTATATGTAAAGAGTCTGGAGAATATCTCTTAGATCTCATTTTAGACACAAAAATTAATCCTGTATTACTATCTTCATTTGTTGGAGCACTAGGGCTTTTCGGAGAAAATTTAGGACGGATTGAGGAGATTAATATAAAAGGCCTTGATGTAGAAATGATAGTTGTCTATAAGTTTAAATTAATTTTCGTTGCTATTCTGGATAAAGAATTTAAAAAATATAATATAAGAGAAGAAGCGGAAAAAGCATTGGATATATTTTATTCATTATATCATAAAGAAATTGAAGCAAATTGTACCGAAGTTAGTCAATTTATAGAATTTAAAAATATACTATTTTTCCAAATTGAACAATATTTCGATAGGATTAAAAATTCACAAGGAAAGTCAAAAATCGGAGATTTTGGCTTTTTTACTGAAGCCATAAAGAAATTAAGAACTAACTCAACCAATTAAAATCTTTGAGTTTTCTTTTTAAAAATTAAATCACCTATCTTAACTCCAAATATTCTTTCCATTAATGAACATTTGGCTTGTAACAAATAATATACATCTTTATGAGGAATATCAGTCCCATGAAGGCACTCAAAATTTCCTTGTCCTTTTGATAAAATGACTCCATTTTCTTTAAAGAAGATTTTTTTAAATTCTTCTGGGGATGTAGCAATATCTACGCCTGGGACATCACTGGCTTCTACAACTTGAACCAAATCGGTTATGCCTACAAGTTTAGCATCCTCTATAGTTATATCATTTATAATTGGCGCCCCCCTGACAGAATAGATAATCTTTAGATTAGGATATTTTTTTTTAATAATAGTAATTAATAATTTATCAAATACAATTTCTCCACAATTATCTCCAATTATTAATAATTCATTAGTTTCTTGAAGTGATTTTTTAAATTTTGTATAATCATTTATAGCAAAATTTTTTCTCTCGATATTTCTTATATCAGAAATAAAATCGATTCTATGCTGACTTGCAAAATCAATAGTGTTTGCAATTGCAGCAACTAATATTGCTTTATATAAAGTATCTTTTGAACTTTCAACAAAACTTTTTACTTCTTCATATGATTGCAAAGCAAGATGATTGTATTTTTTTTTTAAAGAAGAATATGGATCTAATTCTCCCAGAGTCTCTGAAACTATTGTATATGCAACTTTTCCGAGAATTGGAGCGGGAAGATTATTTATTTCATTATTTATCATATAATTCATTAATCTTTTTTGTGCAGAGATAATAATATCACGAGAAATATCGGGATTAAATAATTTAAATGCTTTTAATATTTGATTAAAAAGACAACCAATACATTCAGGCTCTAATTTCATAATATTGAAATAAAAATCTATTATATTAGAGAATTCAGAATTCCTTTAAATTCTTTCAAATCTAGAAGTATTAAGTTTTAAATCCAGATTGATTAATACATTAATGTAAATTTTATTTTAAATCTTAATCAGTTCCTAATCTTGTTAAGAGAGGTGAAGTGGAATTATCAGTAGAAAAACGAGTTGCGAAAGAAAAGGCTATTCAAGTACTCTAAAACTCTCTTTTTTTTTTTAATTTTATTTAAATTGACAGATTGTTAATTTCCCTTATAGATAAAAGTGAAAAAAAAATTATAGATTTATATTAATTTTAATATCTTTAATATTATCTGGAACTCCTTTTGTTGAATTTAAATAACCTATTATTATATTTGTAAGCATCTCTTGCATAAAATCTTTTAAGGGTATCTTTTTTTCATTTACTTCAAGTATAACTTTTAGCATATTTTACGTAGATTTGCTGATTTTTTAAAATTTATTATTATGGAATTTACTATAATTATAAATAAATAAAATAAAACCATTCTTTTTAGTTAAATATAGTCTCGAATATCAAATTTTGACTACTTGAGATTTTTTATAATATAGATATTTTTTACCAAAGACCTTGCAAGGTAAGTCATCCTTCTACTAGCATTTTTTAGAAAGACTCATTCTATTTGGTAATTATATTAGAAATGTGCTAATTTTTTTAATTAATTCGATATAATCATTGTTCAAAGAGATTTGAGTGGAAAAGATCTTTATAAAACTTATAACCGCACACCCTCATCCTCCAGTATTATTATCACCAGTATCAACTCCGCTATTTATATACAAGATAACAAGAACTGTAATAATCGATCCAATTCCTATTATTATTAGTACTGAAATAAGAATCTTCTTAATTTTTCCTTTTCTTAATTCAGTTAAATTAGATTCACTCATATCTTATCCCTTTTAATTAAATATACCAATTTGTTATATATTAATAAAAAGTATTTAAAAATTTTTTTTGGAAGTTATTATTACACAATTAAATTTAAGAATGTTTTGAACCTTTACCTTCTTTATGTGAAAAAATTTTATACAAGCCTATTAGTAGGGTAAAGATGGCAAAGCATAAAAATAAAATAAAAGCTGAAGTTGCTAATATAACAAAATCGCTCCAAGTAAGAGTACCTGCACTTATATACAGATAAATTATTTGTACAATTGATTTCATCAATATTACAAACAATGCAATGGTATCCGCTCCTAATATCTTAATTGTTTCTTTAATATATTCAACTCTTTCAAATATAGATCCAATAATATATAAGAAAATAAATAAATCAATAAAAAAAGAAACGAAAGTATAGACATTATTTTGTATAAAATCTAATGAACAACTTATGATAAGATAGAGCATGTAGATAAAAGTTAAAAGATAGAAAAAAGAAATATAAGCAGGAAATTTTTTAGTAAATATCAATCTTAATAATGCGAATACCAATAATACACCGTCAATTACTATAAGGATTAGAAAAACTCTTTTAATGATATCTATTAAAATAGAAGTTCTAAACAATCTTAAAATAAAAATTACAACCAATATAGTAAGAATTAGGAAAATAATGAATTCTAAAATTCTTAAAAATATTCGAGATGACTTTTTTTTATATAAATAGTCATCTACCGTAGTAGATGTATCCATACAAAATTTGAAAGCAAAAAATGAGGTTAATATTAGGTTAGCAAAAAAACAAAAATAATAAAATAAAGCAATAAAATTAAAAAAAATGATAAAAACAGGTATTGCCAAGATTATTGAAGTTATTACTAAAAATGCTTTTCTTTCATCAAGGTTGAAAAAAATTGTTAGAATTAGTAAGATGAAGGTAAATCCTGAAAAAAAAACCCAAGTTATTACAAGAATTATATCTAAAATGAGACTATTGATTGCTAAATTAACAAGTAATAAAAACCAAAAACTTATGAAAATAATAATAATTATCGATAAAACTTTCTTCTTTGACAGATTTTTTAAGCCTGTAATGAATCTCATGATACTTGCAATCTTAAAGCTTTCTTTAATATAGAACTTTTAATATATCATATTTTAATTATTTTGTTTTTTAGAGGAAACATTAATAATTTTTCTTTTATGTCCATAATTATTAAATTCAGTAATCAACTGATTTGTAAAATAATAAAACAACGTTTAAATCTTTCAAATAATTTTAATTCATATATAATTTTATAAGTTAGAGAAAAAAAGACTGAAGTGTTAAAAGTTAGAAACCGTTGGATTGTTGTCATTGGTGCTATATTGATACAAATCGCATTAGGAACAATTTATTGTTGGGGTACTCTTACTATTTTTGTAAGTCCATATTTAAATGAACCTAAAGAAGCAACAGTATATATTTTTGGAGTAGGATTATTAACCTTTGCTATTGTTATGATTTTCGCAGGACAATTACAAAATAAATATGGTCCTAAGAAGATAGCGATATTGGGAGGCATTTTACTTGGAGCTGGAGTTATATTATCTGCTGCTATGACTACTTTTACTGGCTTATTATTCACATATGGGATTCTTTTTGGAGCAGGAATTGGATTTGGATACGTATGCCCTATAGCTTGTGCAAGCAAATGGTTTCCTGATAAAAAAGGATTTATTAATGGAATCGCTGTGGCAGGTTTTGGAGCAGGATCCTTTATCTTTAATTATGTAATAAAAGCTCTTGCTAATCCTAATAATTTAGAAACTACAGATTCCAATTTTATATCAACTATTAGTAATAATATGCCTATAATGTTTATTGTCTTAGGAATTATATACTTAGTTTTAGTAATTGGAGGGTCTTTTACTTTAAATAACCCTCCAGAAGGATGGAAACCAGAGGGTTGGAACCCCCTTCCCCCCTCAGAAGAAAGTGGAATTTCAGGTATCGAATTTGAACGATATCAAACAATAAAATTACCTCAATTCTGGATGCTTTGGGCTACTTTTGTTTTAAGTGCAATGTCGGGCTTAATGGTGATAGGCTCTTATTCATCTTTTGCAAAAACTGTCGATGCTACGGATAATTTTATTTATGTAATAGGTACTGTTGATTTTGTATTAATAGGCAGTTTAGCAGCATTATTCAACGGATTAGGAAGAATTTTATGGGGTAAATTAGCCGATATAATAACATATAAAAAAGCTATGTTAGTAATGTTCATAACTCAAGCAATTCTGATGAGTATTTATTTTACTTCAAATATTAACGGGCTTTATTTTATGTTTATGACTTGTGCCATATACTTCTGCTTCGGTGGTAATTTTAGTTTATTTCCTACTGCAACAGCGGATTTATTTGGTCCAGAAAACTTAGGGCCTAATTATGGCGTAGTGTTTACCGCTTATGGAATTGCAGGATTTGTGGGCGCCGTTGGTGTAAATATATTTGTAACTGCTTTCGGAAGTTATTTAGTGTTATTTATAGTAATGAGCATTTTATCTATAGGAGCTGCGATATTAGCTTTTTTAATAAAGCCACCAAAAACAAGATAATTTTTTTTCTTTACTTTAGATTGAGATTTATTCAATTCTAAATTTTTTTTAATTGACAATATTGTAATAAAAAGTAATTTTAAAGTAAAACTGAAATTTTTTTATTAGATACATATTTTTTAAAATTATGACAGAACCAAGTAAGCAAATTAGTCAAAAGGCTTTTGAATTAGGAAAAAAAAATGAATTAACATGTACGGGATGTGCTCAATCAGCAACAGCAGCCGTTCTTGATTCGTTGGGGATATGGAGTGAAGATGTTTTTAAAGCAGCAAGTGGTTTAGCAGATGGATTAGGATTGACGGGAGACGGTTCATGCGGAGCCTTAGTAGGGGCTTCAATGGTAATCGGATATTTATTTGGGAGAGAACGGAAAGATTTTAAAGATAGGATGGCACCGCTGAAGTCTTACAAAATGGTTAAACAATTACATGATAAATATCTAAAAGAGTATGGATCCTGTCGATGTCATGACGTTCAAGAAAAGTTGGTGGGAAGGACATACAATTTCTGGGATCCTGCTGATATGGAAGCAGCTTTCAATTCAGATGTGGGTGAGCATTGTTCAACTCTAGTGGGTAATATTGCTAAAATTGCTACCGAAATAATCCTAGAAAATGGATTTATTCCTAAATAAAATGTTTATTATTTGAAAATTTAATATTCTGAAATTTGTCGGACTCCTTTGATTTATTTTAGAATCTTTTTTTTTTTTAAAATGTGACAAAACAAAAATCATATTATGATTGGGAATTAGCTTTACGGACTAAGCCTTTACAAAGAAAAAAAAAGAAGAGTATTGATGAAATAATTAATACCCTGGATATTCCTCATAATGAATTTAAAAAATTCCTTAAATTATGGAAGAGTAAAAATATAATATAATAAGATAAAATTTTAAATTTAGAGTATAAATCAATCAGTAATAATTTATATTTAACCCTATAATATTTCCTAGAAACGAGATAATAAATTAATGTGGAATTACATAAGTTAGGGTCGTAAATTTATTGCCAATAAAGCAAATACAACGATTAAAACTAGAGCAAACATTACTGAACTCGCTAAGATGATTTTATAGTGATATTGGTTTTCTAGTTTCTCTCGATACTGTATTCTTTTATTTTCTAATGCCCTTTGGATATTATCCCATTGTTGAAATTCTTTTCCAATTCCAATATTTATGTTTCTATTATTAACGTAATATCTTCCAATACCTCTGGCTAGTAAGGGTTTATTCCTATTTCTCTTCGAATATTTAACATGAACATTTATTCTATAACACAAATAACAAAAATCTATAAAAAAAAGAAAAAATAATGGAGACATAAAGGAATATAGTAAACCACCAAGAAGGAGGATATCGGAATAATACGTATATAAAGGATTGTTTCTAATGAAAGTATAAATAGTTAATGCTAATATTACAATTGATATTAGAATACCTATAATTGAGAGACCTAGAATATCATGAAAAATAATTAAAGGCAATATAATATTAAGAGAATTGAGTACCGCTAATATGATATCAATATAATTGATAGTGCTCTTTTTGGAATCTTGTTCATCGGTAATAGTCATTTTAATTTCTAAATGTTTGGTTTTCTTATTGAAAATTATTAACTATTGATTAAATATGATATTTAAATATTTTGAAAGGTCAAATAACTCCAGAAAATGGATTTATTTCTAGATATAATATTTATTATTTGAAGATTTAATATTCTGATATTTTTCAAACTCCTTTGATTTATTTTAGATTTTTTCTTAAAGATTTGACAAAATTAGAATTATATTATGATTAGGAATTAGCTTTATCGACTAAAATTTAGCAAAGAAAAGAAGGAAGAAATATTATAAAAAAATAACAAATAACCTTATCAGTGATTAATAGCCCGATGCATAATTTATTGTGATTAATATGAATATAACAAAAAAACTTACAGCAAATACAAGAGAAATTATACTAATTTTTGTAGCATTATATTGTTTTTCAATTATGTCTCTCCGTTTAAGTTTTTGATTTTCTAATTCATGACTGATGTTATCCCATTGTTGAGTTAAGCGTATCGCATTAAAACTGTATAGACCCCCTGCTCTCATCACGAAACGTTGTTTAGCAATGCTATTTATTGTCGAAGTGTGACTATTACTTCCTATTAAATAATACAAATATACTATTTCTGGAATTAAAAAAATCCCCAATATAAGATATTTTGTTAATAATAGACTTAAAAACAGTATAGCAAATAAAAGAATTATATAACAGTAATATAAATATAAAGGGTTATTCCTTATGAAAGTATAAGTGGCCAATGATAAGATCCCAACTGATAAATAAATACCTATAATTGAGAGTATTATATTTTCATGGAAAATGATTAAAGCGAATATAATAATAAAGAAATTAATTACTGCTATTACAATATCAGAATATTTAAGAAAACTTTTTTTAGAATCTTGCTTATTATCAATCGACATTTTAATTTATAAATACTTTGGATTTTTATTGATAATTATTAATTATTGATTAAAAACAATATTTAAGTGTTTTGAAAGGGTAAATAATCCCAGAAAATGGATTTATTCCTTAAATAAAATATTTATTATTTGAAAATTTAATATTCTGATTGAAATATGCACAATTCCTTTGATTTATTTTAGGAGGTTTTTTTAAAAATACAACAAAACAAGAATTATATTATTGGGAATTAGCTTTATGGACTTAACCTTCCTAAAGGAAAAAAATGTAAAAACAGTATGAAAAAACTACAATTCTGGATATTTTCCTTAATGAATCTAAGAAATTCATTTATTAAATTTTAAGCTCAATTTTGACAAAAGTTAAAAAGGACGAGAAGTTGCAATTGAATACTCAGGGCATCAATTGCAATGGTCTTGTTGTATCTTACATAAAGTAAGAATGACTTCAATACAATCAATCTGCATCGGGAAAAGAAATACCGTTCATCGAATAATTGCTTATTCTATGATTGGTGTTATCGTTAAATAACCCTTCTAGTTCTTTCGAATTAGACGGATCGAACTCCGAATATAAGCCTATAAGTTTATATATCTGTTCTAATTGTGCTTTTACACACAATTTCTTTTCATATCGCTACTGATAACCTTTCGGTTCCTATGCACTGAAGTTACAATACCACTTCTCACCGTTCATACCGGTAAGTATAAACAAGATATGATTAAATTGAATTATATTTAAAGAAACCTATTAATCATTTATTAAATATTAAACATTATAATATGAAACCATAGATTTTTTATGTCGAAGTTATAGAAGAAAATTAAAAGTTAATTTCATTTTAATGAGAAAATGTTATACAAATAAGCCAACGATTATCAAAAAACAAATGCCTAAAGCGATTAAACCAGAAATTCCAAGAAGAGTCATTAGAATTTCATAAATCTCTTTAATTTTCATTTTTTTTAATTTTTCGCCTTTTTCTTATTTTTTATATTTATATCCCTACTCATATATATAAAAATATATATTTAAAGGTTATGCTTAGGATTTGAAAGATCTCTCATTTTTTATGTTCTAGATCAATTAAAACCTTTTATATATATTCATATATATTTATTCAAAATATATTTCTTTAAAAAAAAATTGAGATTCATTGTCTTTGTTTAACTAAATCAAATTCTCATTAAAATATCTATATATTGATATCGTTAATAATATC
Organism: Promethearchaeota archaeon; assembly: GCA_019058245.1. Taxonomy (GTDB): domain Archaea; phylum Asgardarchaeota; class Lokiarchaeia; order Sigyniarchaeales; family SOKP01; genus Loki-b32. Next base: position 152,742 of record JAHPZJ010000013.1, read on the forward strand.
GTTTCATGTTTAAGCATAGTCTTTAATTTATGCGTAGTATGTTTTAATAAAAAGTTTCAGTTTTTTCAAAATCTTTTAGTCTCTAACTGATTTTTTAAAAGTCACGTGTCTTTAATATTTTATATAAAAATTATAAATACATAAAAATTAGTAAATCAGCATATATGAAATTGAATATTGTTGATCAAAAAGCATTGTATTATGGTTTCTAATCAAAAAAATGTTCTTAATGGCTCACAAAGCAATTTTCAAAAATCTCATAATAATATTGAAAAATTATTATTTAGTAGTGCATATACTTCTAATAATTTTAATAAAATACCTCCTATAATTGGTTGTTTAACAGCAGATCGGTATGGAAATACACTTATGGTTTTTGAATATAATTTAAAAAACCAAGACAATTATGGTCCAATCAAATCTTATTTATCGGAAGATGAGAAAAGTTTACTAGAAATTGATTTAATTTCCATGTATTTTAGTTCATTAAAAATATTCGCAGGGCAAACAAATATACAGAATTTATCTAATTTAGAAATTCATGGATCTAATATCAAAATTTTAATCTTTTTTCTTTTTGAAAATTATATGATAATATTATTTCTTAATTCTAAAACAGAATTAAGTTTAAAAGAGAAATCTTGTATTGTAGAATATTTTAAAGATAAAATTAAAAAATTTCAATTTGAGTTTAAATATTTTAATGCTTCAAAATCTAGAAAAGTCTTCAAAATATTAGAAAATAAGGGGAATGCGTGGCTTAAAAAGCTAAATCGAAATTATTTACAGAATTTTAAAAAATCTTATTTTAAAAAGCATGAAATGATTGAAGAAATCAAAAGTAGGATAGCTCCAATAATAGAAAGAGTTCTCCATGAATACTTTGAGAATATTCAAGAAGATATTGTTAGTAATGTATCAAAGGAAATTCAAAATCAAATTCAAGATAAATTATTTAATTTTAAAACAAATTTAATCTAAATATTTATTCTGTTTATAAGGAAAAAAATATTTTCACACTGTTAAATTATTTAAATTTTAATCTATTTAATTTTATGAGAAAGTTTATGCATAATCCACCAGTGACCATTTAATTTCATCAAATTAAAGTAATCAATATATCCCACCGTTTCACATTCAATTTTAATTTTTACAGCAGCAATATTCTCTGTTATATCAATATAATAAAAATGAGTTTTCCAAGTCAAATTGTTATTTACTTCTTTAGGATTATACCACGATAAATATTCCTCTTTATCAACAATCCAAAGCTTATTATCTTTATCAAATAAAAAGAATTTCCATTCATCATGTAATATTTGTTTATACAATTCTGGGTTATTTTTAGCATGACCTTCATGGTAAAAATCCATAATGGCTTTTTTAATCACTTCTTTTTCAGTATGAGTTCTAGACATAGTTTAATATTTAGAATTTAGACCTCTACTTATAAATATAAATTGTCTTAAATACTTATTAAATATGAGAATTTCTATTCTTTTTCTTCCTGACAATCAATAATCCAAGAAGTATAAAAATAAAGTCAAAAGAGATATCTCTCATAAGAATGAAAACTCCTAAAGGAATTAAGGCTAGGTTAATAATGAATACTACGATTACATATCCAACTGAAGATGCTCCAACTATAAATAGAAAATAACCAAAAATTAAATCAAATTCAATTTTTTTTTTCATTATTCACGCTAGAAAATTATTATATTTCGATTTCCGACAATATATCTTAATTGTTACAAATATATGAAATAAGAATATTTAATTGATTCGATTTTAGCAATATTTCTACATCAAAGAAATTCCATATTTTAAAGAATAAAATTTATTAGTCTTATTTGACAAGATTTTTCAATATTTGCTCAAGTTCTTGGTATAAATGGGGGTAAAGTCTCGCGAATAAGCGATACCAATCTATCCCAATCATTGCTCCAGCAATTAAACAAAGAATAATACCCATAAGGACAATTATTTCGTGATTAATTTTAAAAAGGATTTCTGGTAAAAAATCTGTTCCATGTATAAATAGATTAACAGAAAAACTACTGAATAATATTCCAAAAGGATATAGTAATAATTTTGGAAATTTAAAGAAATTGAGAGAATCTGCATCAATTGGATTGAATATTGATGACACATTTATAGAATTGTTACTTCTTCTTTTCTCGAAAAATTTCAATTTGAAAAAATCTCTCCAATCTCTAAAAATCAGAAAACTTCCACTAAATAAAAACAAAAATAATAGAATCATATCAAGAGCTAAATAAATCCTTAATTGAGTCTTCAAGATTTTATATTGAATCATAATAGATCTTATTATCCAAAAAAAAATACCAATGAGAATGAATAAAATACCAAAAAATCCTTCATGAATATGATATTTTCGAATTAATTTTCGTTTCTTATCCTGATTTGAATTATTTTTAATATATTTAAAGAAATTTAGTATCAAACCAGGTGATACTATAGAAAAACAAATAATAGCAGTAGCATCTTGAACAATACCCATATTTAAGAAATTAATTTTAAAATTAAAAAATTCAAAAAAATATATTAAAATCCATATTGGAGTTCCAGTTAATATTATTATAAAGAATATTTTATTGTATATGTTTAAATTAATCAAAAAAAAAAGAAAATAAAAATATAAGATAAAATAACTAATAGTAAACGTCCAACTAACCTGTGATTCAATTGAAGTCTCATCAAATTGTTGATTATAATAATAAAAATAAGAAAGAACAATTATGCTAAAAAAAACAAAAGAAATTAAAATTGCTTTTTTTAAATAGAAAAGATAAGTATTCATTAAACCCTTTAAAATTCCTTTAAATATTAAAATTCTTATTACTTATTCTTAGTTTTATTTATTAAGAATTCAATAAAAAATTCTTTTTTAAAATCCTATAAAACTTCAAAATTATTCCAAAGGATTTTATAATATCTCATTGATGTTGTTTACTTAAGTTAAATAAAATTTTAAATTAAATCAAAAAAGTGTGATATATATGAGTTTTGATGATTTTGATGAGGATTTAGATTTAGCTGGGGAAAAACCAGTAAGATCCAAAACTCCTGCTTCTAAAACTCCTACAGCAGGTAAAAAAGTAACTTTGTATTTTATGTCAACCATCGGACCAGGTGAAAAAAAGGAAAAATTAACAGTTAATAACAATAATAGAGTAAAAGATATTAAAAGGACTCTAGGTAATCTGTATGGACTTAATCCTAACGATTTTCATTTATCATCTGGTGGAGTTACAATGGATGAAAATAGTCAATTGGATGATTATAGTGTAAATGATGGTGATGATATTCTTTTAATCCCTGCAAGTACAGCAGGTTAAATTTCTTTTTTTTTTTTTAATTTTCTTCTTTAGATTTCTAAAAACGAGTTTTCAACTTTTTTAGGTTTAGATTAACAGAATAGAATAAAAACAGAAAGCACATTAATTTTTAAGTATGAAATGCAAGAGGGACAAAAACAAATTTTGAAATGAGTGATGTAATGTGAAATATTGGATTTAAATAGAATGATTTAAGAAATACAATCTTATAAATTATAGCCAAGAACTTTTAAAATTAAAAATTATTAATTGATTTAATATAATCCTTTGATCTTATGACTCCAAATAAACAATACTTTATAATCTAATAATTTTTTATGAACAGAGATAAAATATCTTATTTAAAATTCATTGGTATCATTCTTCTATTGAGTATTCCCTTGATAGCACTTACTGCTCTTTATTTTAGCAGTACAACAATTACTCCAAATGATGAGTTTTTTGTTATATCTAAAGGTGAAACCCCCCAAATTAATGAGAATTCATGGGGTTTAACAATCCACGGGCAAGTTAATAACACTTTAACTTTTAATTATTCAAATTTTACTTCTCAACATTCAGAGGAAGTAATTGGAACATTACAATGTGTTGAAGGGCCTTCAGGTACCGCAATTTGGAAGGGGGTTCCACTCAAAGATTTACTCGATATAGCTCAAATAAAAGAGGGTGCTTTAGACGTAGTTTTTTACGCTGCAGATGATTATACTTCCTCTTTAACAGTCGAAGAAGCAACTGAAGGAAATGTTCTTTTAGCATATGAGATGAATGGTGAACCTCTTCCCCCTGAACAAGGATTCCCTGTAAGAGTTGTCGCACCTAACCAATTAGGATATAAATGGGTAAAATGGGTAGTTAGAATAGAGATTGTTAATTATGATTATAAGGGTTATTGGGAAAGTCGTGGATGGAGTGATGATGCCACTCGTATGGTTTTCTCTAATTGGTTCTTACATGCCTTTTTATTAGCAATTGCTTTTCTTTTTGGAGGGATTGCAATGATTTCAGGATTAAAACGATCACAATTCACTGAAATATTTCATGATTTACCCAAATTTGTCAATAAGAAATTCCATATTACATTCTCAATTGCATACTTCTTAACATCCCTAAGTGTTTTTATTTATTGGACGATTTCTACGATCCTAAATAGAGGAGCTATCTTTTATACTTTCCATGGTATAATTGCATTACTTTCTATTATATTTTTAATCCCAGGTTTTATAACTGGCTTAAAAAAATTAAAAAAAAGAGATCAAAACCAAAAAACTTGGCACTATAAATGGAATTTATATTCTTTTATTTTCTTTTTAGTTACAATTCTTTTGGGTTTTTACTTAGCACTTACAGGACAATTTCGTATTTTTTAATAATTTTTAAATGAATTCAATAAAAATTTCCAAACTGATTCTAATCTCAGTTCTTAAACCCTCCTATAGACAATTTTTTAATTAATAAACATATCTCTAAATGATAAAAATATTGTGAATTGAGACTTTTCTAGATTTTAAAAAAAAGTATTAAATATTTTACTTTAAAATTTTAATTATATTTGTGTACTAATATTATTAATACACACTCAATAAAAATATTATAAAAACTATTTAGATCGCTTTTTCTCACATTCCTATTCGTTTTTTAATTTTTTATACACACTATTGATCCACAACACTTAAATATGATTATACACACTTAATGATCAATGAAAAGAAAAAATACACAATAACAAAAAATAAATAAAAATAGTGGAAAAAAAATGAAAAAAAAAAGTTTGAGTAAAAGGGAATTAATAATCATTAACAGTATTCGTAATGGATACTTAAGAAAATTCTAAATAATTTATTTTTTTTATTTTTTTATCATGATCATTAAACTCATTTAATAAATACAAAGAAAGAAATTTGAATAGAATTGGATTTAAGAAAAAGAACAAAAATTGAAAAAAAAGAAATAAAAAAAAGAAAAATAATATAAAAATTAAAAAGAAAATTTGATAAAAATTCCAGATATTGTAATTAGCTATTGTAATTTTATAAGAGGTTAAAAGTGTGAAAATTTCTGGTTCAGGAAAATTATCAGCAGGTAAAATTGATGATGAACTATCTACTTCTGGTTCCCTTAGGATAGCAGGAGATTTTGAATGTAATGCTTTCAGTTCTTCAGGTTCGACAAGAATTCAAGGTAATTTGACAGTTCTTGGTGATATTAAAAATTCTGGATCTTTTAGGCTAATGGGCTCTCTCTATGCTGATGGTGATGCTAGGTTTTCTGGTTCTTCATCAGTAGAAGGGGAGATTTCAGTTAAAAAGGATTTAGTAAATTCTGGCTCTCTCAGAGCGGGAAATAAAATTGAAGTTCATCAAGATATTAATTTTTCAGGTTCTTCAAAAGTTCAAGGTGACATTATCTCACACAGAGATATTGTAATTTCAGCCTCATCAACCATTCATGGGAGCATTATTGGGGTTGATATTTCAATTGGTCGTGAACGTTTAATTAAAAAAAGTATGTATAAACATCCAAATAAGATTTATGGCGATATTTTTGCTAAAAAAGATATTAATCTTATCGGCACATTAGTTGAAGGAGACGTAAGAGGGAGAGATGTAAATATTGGACGAGGATCAGAAATTAAAGGGAAAGTTTATTATGTTGATGATATTCAGGTTCACGAAAAAGCAATCTTACCTTATAATCCAGTTAAGGTTAACATAGAGAATTTAGAAAAAATTAAGAGGAAATTTAAAAATAATTAATAAAAAAGAAAATGAGGTATAATTCAAATGTCAAATGAAGAGGAAAAGAATGATGGAATTAAAAAAGAAAAAAAAAATGAGGATCTTGGTAAAGTAAGATTGGAATTGAATACAATTCGAGATGATCTCATATATGAATTAGATGATCTTCATGATGATTTAAAAGATGTAATTGAAGATTTAAAAGATGAAACTGCTGATATAAAGGATGATTTAAAAGATGAACTGGAAGACATTATAGATGAGCGCGAGGCATTACTTAATGATGTAGGAGATATAAAAGAAGAATTAGAACACTATGGAGAAGATGCTAAAGAACATATTGAACATGCTAAGGAAAAACTTAAAGCACTAAAAGAAAAAATTGAGAAACATGAGGCAAAATTTAATGAAAAAGTTCAAAAAAAGATTGAAAAAGCGAAAAGAAAAGTATCTCGAATAAATATATCTGTAGACCCTGATATGAGTGAGGAATGGAGAAATTGGGCTGATGGATTAGGTGCTTCAGTTTCAGAATTAGTTCGAAAATCTATGAAGTTTGTAAAAAACAACATTGGAGATCTGAAAAAATTAGATCAATTAGGAGCTAAAATGGAGAAAATGGGAGAGGGTATCGAACAAGCAGTAAAAGATGCTGGTATTGAAGAATTAGGAGAAAAGCTGGAGAGAGAATTTGGAGGTAGGAAAGGAAAAGGTAAATCAAAAGTCCAAATAGCAGTTAAGCAAGATATCACCAAAGAAAGAATAAAAAAGAGAGTATATGGTTTAATCAAGCTCCATAATAGTTTACCTATTGAGAAACTTGCCCAAGCATTGGGTAAATCAAATGAAGCTGCTGAAAATTTAATATATGAGATGGTTGCAGAAGGAATCGAGGGTAAACTTGAAGAGAGTGTGTTTAAATTCACAAGTACTTCCGAAGAAGTAATATCAATAATTGATGAATTAATTGATAAAATGTAATAAAAAAGAGTTAGTACCTATTTTAAAAAAATAAAATAAAAGGAAATTAGGGGATTTAGTTTAGAAGAAACAGCAAATAAGAATACTTTTAAAAGTTATATATTTTTTTGGGTAGGGCAGTTATTTTCAATATTAGGCTCATCTATTACGCAGTTCACAATAGTTTGGTGGTTAACAATTGTTTATGAAAGTCCAACTATTCTTTCGTTAGCCAGTTTTGCTTATCTTTTACCATTAACTATTGTATTTCTTATTGCTGGTGTAGTTACAGATAGATGGAACCGAAAAAAGATTATAATTATTGCAGATTCTCTTCAAGCTTTTGTCACACTAATAATAATTATTTTATTTAATTTAGAGATAGCAAATCCAATTTTGATAATAATAATGAACGTATTTTTAGGGACATTCCAAGGCTTTCATATACCTACTGTAAGTGCTATTGTTCCCACGATGATTCCGAAGGATAAATTAAGTAGAATGAATGGTTTTAATTTTCTTTTAACAAGTTTTCTTCAAATTCTAGCACCAATTATATCTGCAATGCTTCTAGCTTTATTTCCAATAAAGATCATACTGTGGATAGATCCAATAACATTCCTAATTGCTTTAACACCATTATTTTTTATTATAATCCCATTAATTAAGCCAGAAATGATATCGAAAAAGAAAAATTCATTTATTAACGATCTTAAAATTGGTTTTAAGACTTTAAGATTAATTCCTGTTGTCTTTATGATGCTCTTGATAGCAATGTTTGTAAATTTTTTAATGAGACCATTTAGTCTTCTTTCACCTTATTTTATATATTTCAATCATTCTGGTACTGCTACAGATTTAGCATTTGTTACAGCATTTTTATATGGTGGAATGATATTAGGTGCATTAATTTCTTCAATCAAAAAAAGTTGGAAACATAGTGTTTCAATTTATTTCATGGGAGAATTAATCATAATGTTAACTATTGGAATTTTTGCAGTTTCCCCTCATGGTGCTTTTGTATTTATGGCTATAGTTGTTTTTTTTATTGGTTTAGTAATTCCAATCAATAACACAATTTATTTAACTATCATGCAACTAAAAGTACCTGCTGATAAGATGGGGAGAATATCTTCTATTGATTATGCTTTATCGATGGCAATATCACCAATTGCAACAGTTCTTGCCGGACCTTTAGGAGATTTATGGGGGGTACCAAATCTAATTCTTTATTGCTCAATAATAGGAATTATAATAGTATTAATATTATGGTGGATAACTAACTTGCGAATTAACAATAATAGTAATAATGAATTTGAAATCAAGGAAATTAAAGTTAATTCAACTCAGATTGAATTATAAGGAAAATACAGAATGCTTTGATTTTTTTCATCTATATCTTTTTAAAATTTATCCTGATTACTAAGCCAATTCAATAAGTCTTTACTTTTTTTTGGAAATATAAAAGTAATTATTTCTATTGCAGTTTTTTTAACATCTGAATCTTCATCTGAAAGAAGACAACTTTGTAATACATCAAAAACTTTATCATCTTTTAATTCTAATACCTTAAAGGCAAGGATACTGATCTTTCTTATTTCACTATTATCATTATTATCTATGAAATAACTTAATAGATCAATTGCTTCTGATTTGGACATCGATTTATTGGTTACATAGTTATAGATTTTATCAACTGTTAATTCTTCATTCATAAATTCAAGAGCATCTTGATAATGTAAATAAGTTTCTTCTATTGAATTAATATTTCTATTCTTCTTTCTCAGATCAAAAGGACACAAATGATTTTCAGGCAGTCTATGCTTATTACAAAAAATCATACCACAGAATTTACATCGATAGGGAATATCTTCTATCTTGTTTTTACAATGATAACAATTTGTCAATTTCCTTAATTTAAAATAATAATAAGCTATCTATAATTTTCATATTAATATAGTAAAATTAAATATAAATAATCATAATGATATCAATTTTTATTATTGGAGTTATTATCTTGATATATATTTTAAATACAATTATTCAAATTTTATATTGATCAAGCATCTAAAATTTATTAAAAATAAACTTATTCTAAGGAGTTAATAATTTGAAAGCTAAAAGAGTGTCAGATTCCAAGATTGAAATTGCTCAATTAATGTATCCTGAACATGCAAATCCAGCAGGTAATGTTCATGGTGGATATATTCTTAAAATTGTAGATGAAGCCGCTGCAATAGCAGCTGCTAGACATTCTCATCAAAATATAGTAACTGCTTCTGTAGATAGAATGGACTTTATTTCTCCTGTATATATAGGCAATTTAATTTTCGCAAAAGCTTCAATTAACTATACTGGAAAGACATCCATGGAAATTGGTGTTAGAGTTGAAGCTGAATGTATAAGAACAGGAATTCATACCCATGTTGGTTCTGCTTATTTGACATTTGTAGCTCTTGATGAAAATGATAAACCAATAGAAATACCCCAAATATTGCCAGAAACAGAAGAAGAAAAACGTCGATTTATAGAAGCTCAAGAAAGGAGGGAAAAAAGATTAAAACAGATAAAAAAACATGAGCATATACAACAAGCTTGTATTCCCAGAATGAATAAATAAGAATTAGAAATTTTCATTTTAACAACTTGAATGATTCTTATTAATTATTCTATAAAGCATTACAAGGAGAGAGTGGACTAAATGAGCAAATTCTCCATTTTCTTTAGTATGATTATGAGAAGTCTTTTTTTCTTCTACTTAATCATATTCAAAAATAGTATTTTTTTCATTTTCTCTCGTTATATCCAAGCTTTCTTAATCATACCAATCTTGACAATTACAATCATCTAGAGGTAAATGTACAACGGAATGAGTATATTTATTTAAATCTCTAAATAATTGCTTAAATTGCTCCCTTGAAGCATTATTAATTACTTTAGATTCAATCTGATTATCATGTTCATGATATTTTGATATAGCGAGTTTCTTTGTTTTCATTATCTATTTTATATTTGTTCTTCAATATCATTAATATTTGAATATCCAACCACATTATCTCTAATGTATATATTAAAAGGAAGTTTTGAATTTTTATAATTTTCAAGAATTTTAAGTAGTGTGATATGCTCTGGGATGTAATAGATTTCTTTATATTTCTCTCCAACATGCTCTGAATATTGATATTGTTGCAAAACAAAATTTCCTCTAAAATGGACTTTTTTAAGAAAAGTAATAATCTTATGAATATCCTGAGGGTTCATTAAATTTCCAACATAGGTAGTTCGTATCTCAAAATCAATTTCCTCTCGTTTATTAATAAACCCGATAGTACGTACTATTAATTCTGGATTAATATTACTCTTTGTTATCTCCTTAAGTCTTTGAGATTTTAAAGGGCTCTTTAAATCTAAAGCAATCCTATTAATATATGGAAAGAGTTTTTGCAATACTTCAGGATTTGTGCCATTTGTATCAATACTAATATATTTTCCAACTTTTTTTATTTCCTTACATAATTCTAACAAATCTCTTTGAAGTGTGGGTTCTCCTCCACTGATACTTACACCACTAACTAGTAAATTATTTTTAACATCGACAATTAACTCATCAATTCCTACATCTCGCCCTCCTTGTATGTTTAATAAATGTTTATTGTGACAAAATCCACAGTTTAAATTACAACCTATGGTAAATATTACCATACTTGATTGATGAGGAATATCTTTTGTTGAAATATCAATTATCCCACCAATTCTCATATCATCATCAATATTCCTTCCTAATTAAATCCTCTACTAAATATAGTGGTAAATTAAATCCTCCTGAATTTTCTAACTTGAGTGACGTTAGAGCAGCAGAGAATTTTAATGATTGTTCAACATCTTTTGTAATCCGAGATCCTAAATAACTAATAAAAGCAGTATCTCCCCTTCCTGTTCTTCCAATAGATCTATTATTTTTCCATGGAAAAAAGTATGAATTAGTAAGTGTGAATACAGAAATTCCTTTTTCATGAGTAATAAGGATTTCTTTAGCGCCTATAGAAATAAGATCTTTAGCTGCAGCTGCAATAGATTTTTGACTCGTTAGAATTTCTGCTTCAGTTTGATCAACTTTTAAAACATAGACATTTGATATTATCTGTTTTTTTTCTTTAAGAGATAAGCTGGAATAAAACACTTTTCTCTCATTTCTAAATCTTATAAATCCTTGTATATCAAGACATAATTTTCTGGGATACTTTTGTTTAATATATTCTAGTAATTCTAGATCAATTTCACCGGCTATGATTGGACTTATAACAAAAAATGCAGTATCTATTTGTGGGATTTCTTCTTTTTTGAAGAGACCAGCGAATCCTAATGGTTGATAGTCTCTGAATTCCATGTTTTTAGAAGAATAAATATTTTTCAAACCTGACGTTTGTTCTGAAGAATAAGCATAATATGTTATTCCATACTTCTTAAAAACATTTAATAATTCAAAATCTGCTTCATTTAATCTTGTTATAATAGTGATTTTAAGACCCATATGACAACCAGCTAACGCACCATAATATACAGCACCACCTAGAGAAATATAGCTTTTTCTGTCTATTTCAATAATATCCTTTGCTATATGCCCTAAAATTACAATATCAGCAGATTCATCTTTCATAGATATAATAATAAAACAATTAGCAAATTAAGAAATTATTGTTATTGATAGAAAAAAAGTGAAATTGATTTAATTTATGCTTATTAATCTTTCCTTCTCTTTTTTACGATTCTCAATAAAGATTTCTAGAATATTTTCTATAATATTAGTATAATTCAGGGATGCAATCTTATCAATCGAATTATTTATTCTCGTAAGTTTTTACCTATTTCAAAATTAATTTTTTTAAACATTTATGCGATGATTTTATCTTTAACTAGAACCTTCTTTAACTCTATATTTATAGACTAAAAGGTAATTTTTAAGGTATTTGAATTTAACCCACGTTTTTCCCATTTTTTCTTTCAAAATAAAAAAAAAAGGTAGTATAGAAATCTCAAATTTAACTATTACTAATGCTAAATTTCGAATCAAAAGGTTTTTTAATGGTTTTTAATTTTCCATTACAAAATAGTCTAATAATAATAGAAACATTTTAATTAGGGATAAGATATTGATTTTTAAAGATTTAATTGGGTTACTGAAAAAGAAAGGTTTCAAAGATACATTACATGTTCTTATAAACCAGAAGGATTATAAAACTGATAAACACACGTTTTATAATGAATTAAATAAATTTAGTTACTACAATTCGTTTTTTCGAATAAAGGAAGAATTAATAAAAAAAGGAATAATTGCCATTGAAAACACAAGTAAAGTAAAAACAATCAAACTCACAAAGAAAGGCATAGAAATATACAATAAATTGCACGAAATTAACGAAATGGTAAAAACTTAAAACCCTTTTTTTTTTTTTTGACCCCTAATTATCATAAAAGTGTAATATTTTTGATATTGAAAAGATTAATTGTTGGACCTCTAGGTACTAATTCCTATATCTTTGGTTCAGATAAAATAAAGGAAGCAGTAATTATTGACGTTGGAGGAGAACCTGAAAAAATTATTGAAGCAATCGAACAAAAATTAAAGATAAAACCCAATGGTTTGTTATTAACACATGGACATTTTGATCATACTTTAAAACTTGGAAAATTACTAAGGCACTTTAATATTCCCTTAATGTTTAATAAAAAAGAATTTGATTCAGGGATATATACCCATAAAAAGGCAGATAGATGGCTTTCGGAAGGAGATGTTGTAAACGTTGGAGAAATGATACTAAATGTTCTAGAAACGCCTGGTCATTCTCCTGGGGCATTGTCGTTCTATTCAAATGATCCAATTGAATATAATGGTAAAATGATGGATGGTGTTATTTTTACAGGAGATTTAATTTTTAAGCGTAGCATTGGTCGAACTGATATAAGAGGAGGTGATTCAAAACTTTTATTTCAAAGTATAAGAAATAAAATAATGTATAATCCAGAAATTTCTGATAATTTTTTGATATTACCCGGACATATGGATATTACAACTGTTGGTGAAGAAAGAGAATTGAACATGTTCAAGGACTATTTTTTGAAAATAGATTGATTATTTTCAATTATTTTTTGATTTCATTTGATTTAAACAAATAATATAAATAAATTATTTATTTGGAAGGATATCTAAATTTTTAAAAACATTAAATACATTATAATATTAAAAAAATAGAATATAATTCTCAAGGTGTTATTATTCTTGATTAATCGTGCTGAAGTGAAAGCAATTATCCGACGTTTCGAAGAAAGAGAGGGAATTCGTGGAGTTATTATTTGCGATTCCAGTGGCTTACCAATTGATTCAAATTTAGAGATAGAACTCTCGGAATCAGTAGCTGCCTATGTAACATCACTAATAGGGAAGGGAAAACAAGTTGTTGAAGCATTAAAAGAAGGGGATCTCAACTTTATAAGGTTAGAAACATCAAAAGGCGAGACTATGGTTGCTCTTGAAGAAAATCTGATTTTGATAATTTTGAAATAAATTGTTATTTTTTCACTTTTCCTTTTTTATATATTTGATAAATTTAAATGCCTTAAACTCTATATTTAATCTATATATTTATTTAAGATATTTTATTTACCAATTTCAGAATTTAAATCAATTTATTGAGATATTTATTATGGTTGAAAAAGAAGTTCTAGAACAGAAATTAGCAGAGCTTATGGATATAGTTCCTGAGACAGAAGGATTAATTGCTGCAGATGCTAATGGAAAAGTATTAGTTGGCCAGACAATTACTGATATGGACCATGGAAAGATTGCTAAGGCATGCGCAGCTATAATAAGAGATTCTAATAATTTGGGTAAGGATATTGGGAAAGGTGGTTTAAAGACGACTACCATCGAATTAGACAAGGGTTTTGCTGTTTTAGTAGGCTCAGAGAAAACTGTTTTAATTGGTTTAGCTGGAGTTGACGGAAGAAGTTCTCTCGCTCTCCTAAAAAGAAACTTAATCTCAATATCTAATTTATAATCTATTTTTATTTTTCTCCTTTTTTAAAAGAATAGTATTCAAATGATAATATTATTTGTTTAGAGCTAATCTTTCTTTTCTTTATCGGTTAATCCTCTTTCTTCTAGAAGTGAATCAAGATCAGTCTCTTTTTGCTCTTTATCTCCTTTAGGCTCTTCTAATTCCTTAGGAGGTATTTGGGGAGGAGTAGGTTTTTTCAATTCAGAAACAGGAACATATTTTCCTTTTCTTGGTCGTTTTTTAATTGGTTCTTCAATAGGAGTTTCAATTCGTTTTTTAATTCTCCAAGCATACATTATGGCACCAATCCAGACTACAGCAATGATTGCTCCAATGATAAGTATAAAATATTCTATAAAGTAATCATAAAAGGGAGCAGAATAGACTTCAAATGAAGTTTCTTCAGTAATAGTTATAGATTTATTAGTTAAGATATTTTGTGCCGTAACTGAAGTTGATATATTTAAAATGTTAATATTATTTATATCAACTTCCACAATTAAATCTGTACTTTCTCCTGGTAATAATTTTTCTAATTCTAAATAATCTATTGTAACTACTGAGTAGGATAAAGAACGATTAAAATCAATCGAGATATTCTGTAAGATCCTTAGAGTTGAGTCCCCAATATTATGGATTGTAATACTTATTGTTTCTTTTCTATTTTGATAAATACGATCTGAATTTTTATCGATAGAGATTGAGATCTGATTAGATTGATGAAGAACATTAATTGAAATATTTTTTGAAGCACCATTTATGATGTCTCCATCCCATGATAGTTTTATTAATAAATCATCGTTGAAATCAATTTGTTGAGTATCAATTAAAAATTCTATATAACCATTTGAATTAGTATAATTTGAGTTCAAGAAAATCCATGAATTTAAATAATAATATTGACAGGAAATATTTTTATTTTCTAATGGAATTCCGAATTCAGTATGCAGTATTGAGCTAACATTAACAGTTTGACCTTTAATTAAAGTCTCAGGATTAATCGACGTATTAATAAATTCACTATTTAATTTCAGAAAAAAATCTTTACTATATTGTGTATAGCTACTAAGATAATTTTTATCGAAAATATTTAGTAAAATTGAATTAGTATAAGGTAGATAAGTACATTCATCTCTTTCAAAATCATTGATTAAACTTTCACTACCTGTCTTTTCATTTATTTTTAATCCTAAAATATAACCATCATAATTATTACTAGTTTTACTGCTGAGTAACGAAATGTGACCACTATTATATGTTCCAACCTCATTATCCTCAATATATACGGTAATTAATGTTTGTACCCCAGCTAACCTTATGGGACTATTTTCTCCCATCCACACGTAGGTAGAAGCATTTAATTCTGGAATTTTTATATTAACATTGAATTCATAATTATCATTTGGATCACCATATAATTCTAATGAAACATTATCGGTAGTATTTTGTGCAATAATCCATTCTTCATTCGTATATGAAACAAGTTTCACGTTTATTTTAACATTAACAGGTAGGATTTCATATAGATTTGTAATTGAAATTTTACAATTAACTGTTTCATTAGAATTAATAATATTTTGACTCTGTTTGAATGTATCAATTGATATTGGTATTTGTTGGTCACCAATTTCATAAATAAATTGAGCACTTATATTAGCATCATTAATTGGGAAATAATCAGGTATAGGAGCCCTTTTATTAACTGATGCAACTAAAACTGTATAATTCTGATATACTTTTTCTATTTTTCCATCAAGTATATTTTTATTTATCTTTGAATAGTATTCAAAATCATTAATCTCTGCTTCGTATGTATCTATATATATTTTTAATGTTTTACATCCTATCGCTGAGCCATTATACCAGAAGTAGCCTAAATTATATTCTCCAAATATATTTAAATCTTTTGTCAGATTCAAAATTGTCCGATTATCGAAATCATAGAATCGTGTATTACCATTAATAATTCCATCTGAAGAATTTAATTGTGTATCCTGAAATTGTGTACCATTAGGATAAAAAAGAGTGACAGTTACATTACCATTAATAGGGGCTTTAGAATTATGGTCTTGTATCTTTAATGCTATAGAGATATTATCTCCATACATAAAACCGTTGGTTTCCCATAATGTTGCATTGTAATTTATATAACTATACATTTGATTAATAAAGTTATAGCTTGTTAAGTTTAGTGAGTATGTTCCATTAATATTTGCGAAACTGCTATTAACAACTACCTTATTATACTTTGGATTTCCAGTCAGATTTGTTTGTCCATTCAATCTCCAATAGATCTCTTGATTATTTGGGTTAGTTAAATTCTGAGCAGTGAAATAATCTGGATATACATACCAAAACTCATAAAAACTCCAATTATTAAATTCAGGGTTATATATATCTCGAGTATAATTAAAAATCCATTCCGGGTTTTCATTGTATAATGCACTATAACTAGATAAAGCTGGTTCAATCCAATATGCATTCACTGAATATGATGATAAATTAAACTTAAAACCTTTTATATTGGTTTTATCCCAAGAAAGATCAATTGTGAAATTATTGTAGCCTTCATCACTAATTGGTATCGTAAAATTATTTGCCCATTGTCCAATACCCCAGGTTAAATATGAAGTTTCATTATATGGATAAGAACTATCCTCTAAATCTACCAAAGGTAAATTCTGAATTGTTAAATTATAGTTACCAGATATATTAAAATCTGAGGGCATATAGCCTCTAGTGACATTTAACTTAAATAAACTAGCATCTAATTGTCCTGAGGTATATTGACCAGTTTGAGTATCAATTATTTTTTTAGCATTAACCCAAGTATTTCCGTCATCATTAGTTCTTTTCAATTGATGTTCTGTTTCGCTATCACCATAACTTATCCAAGGAAGTCCAACAAGACTATATACAACTTTTGAATTATTAGACTTAATTACTATAAAATAATTAGACACGTTGAGTTTATCTGTTTTACTAGTGTTAAAATTAAAGTTAGTATAGTTATCGTCAATATAAGAATTAATAATTATTGTGTCTATCGGTGGAGTATCATCTGGACGTAAAGTATTATCTTGCAAATTGATTGTATCCCTAACAATAGTAGTATTTGCTCTATATAATGTTATATTAATAGATGTATTAGCAGCTTCTGAAATATTTAAAGTTCTTATCCAAACATTAAATCCATTAACAGTACAATTATTTCCCTTTAGATCAAATTCTAAAGCAACATAACTCTCATTAGTTATGGGTAAATCAAAAGCGAAAGTAGATTGTAAGTTATACTCATAAACGGAGGCCTCAAAAGGAGTATGGTCATCTCTTTCGAATATAAACTGAATTTGGGTTATATTTGATAAATCTATGAAATTTAAATTTTGATTAATTATATGATCCTCTAATTCTTGGGTATTTAAACTACTATTGAATGAAAGTCCTGATGTCACATTTACCCAAATAGATTGGAAAGAATTATATACACTCACGGTTAAGTTTGCATTTGCATCAAGTGAAATTACTAAAGATGAGATTAGACTCAAAATATTCGATCTATTAAAAATTACATTTTCCGAAGCTCCTGCAACGGCTTTAGTGTTAGTGAAATTGGCTGAAATTGTAAAATTCAGAATTCCTTTTGTCGCATTTAAAACAGCACAAGTTTCATCATTATTATCAATTATTTGAGAGAAATCATTCTCTTTTAAATCAGTATCAGGATCTAAAGTCCAATTTGATGTTGTAGTACTATAATTAAACGCAATGTAATTATTGACAAATAACGCATCGTTATCTTCTATTATATAATCAGTAGTATAATTGTTTTGAAAATTAAAGGTGAAATTCCCATACGTAAGAACCATCTCTTCAGAAGAAAGTGAAGGGATTTCGAAAGATTCTTGATTATCGTTTAAATTGTTGGAGACATTATTTACATAAATTCTGACTGTTTGATTAAATCCAGAACCTGTGATAGGGTCACTTAAATTTAAATTAGAGCTTAAGTTAATATCATCTAATATATCTTCTTTAGTAATATTGCTATTTTTATCTTTTTGATTTATATTAAAAATACCGAAGAAGTAGATATTAGATAAAAAAATTGTTATGACAAAAAATGAAACTAAAAAACAGCGTGATATCTCCTTTTTTCGTCGAATCAAAAAGACAACCGTAATCTCTAATTTTTGTTTATAAAATAATTGAATAGTATTAAAGTTTATTAGTGAGCTGTAGAATTTAACAAAATATTTTATAGTTTCAAATTTATCTTAAATAGAGGCATTATTAATTATTATAAAGAGAAATTTTATGACTGAAGAGTTAATTCTTAATGAAATTGAAGCTAATACTGAAGAATATATCGAATTTTTAAGAGAATTAATACAAACTGATTCATATAATCCTCCAGGCAATGAAAAAAATATAGCAATTAAAATTGAAAAATATCTAAAGAATATAGGAATTGATTGTGAGATATTTCCTTTTGGAGAGAATCGAGCTAATCTAATTGCGTATTTAATTAATGATTCTAATGGTAAGAATCTCTTATATAATGGGCATATGGATGTAGTTCCTCCAGGAAATGAAGAAGAATGGAGCACTCCACCTTTATCTGCTAAAATTAGAGGTGGTAAAGCAAGGAGGAAGATGTTTGGTAGAGGTACGGTAGATATGAAATCAGGATTAGCAGCAATGACTATAGCTCTAAAAATATTGAAAAAATTAAATTTAATTAAATCAGGTAATTTAATTTTAAATGCTGTTGCAGATGAAGAAGTCGGTGGTGAAGTAGGTACTCTATGGAGTTTAGATAATGTATTAAAATCGAAAAAAATAAATTTTGCTTTAATTGGTGAACCAACGGGACTAGATCCCTTATCGAAGGCAATAATTATTGGAGAAAAAGGACGTGTGGCGATAAGAATAATAACAAATGGGATTTCAGGTCATGCTTCGGTACCAATTCTAGGAAAAAATGCTATTTATATGATGAGTGAAATAATTCAAAATTTGGATAGAATAGATAAATTTTTTCCTAAAATAGAACCTCCCTTGCCTCTAGAGAAAATAAAGGAATTAATTAGTGTTGTCTTTCCAAGTAAAGCAGTTTTTGAGAAAATTTTAAGTGAGCAACAAATACTCCAAAATATTATTAACGCCAATTCTCAATTTACAAAAAATTTAACAATGATTAAGGGAGGTATCAAATCAAATGTTGTTCCAGATCATTGCGAGGCAGTAATTGATTTTAGAATATTGCCAGGACAAACGGTTGAAATGGTTTTAAATAGTTTGAAGAAATTGATTAATGAATTAGGTTTTGAAGTAAAAGATGAGCCCATAGGACTTCCTAAAGAAATATTTGTATATCTAGATGTAGAATATGCTGGTGAAGCATCATTTTTTAGTGGTTGGGAACACTCGAAAAGTTTAAATGATTTTTATACAATTGTAGAAAAATTTTATGATAAAAAGCCTTTCTATTTTCTATATCCAGCAAGCTCAGATGCAAAATTTTATAGAAACAAAAATTTTTGCCAATCTACAATTTTATTTGGTCCCGGAAATGCACAACTTGCCCATACAACTAATGAAAATATCGAAATAAATGACTTTATTAATGCAATCAAAGTTTATACTTTATTTGCTTATAATTTTTTAAAGGATTAATGACTTTCAAAATGATATAGAAATTTATAAGATTCTACTCTTATTAATTTATTAAATCTCAATAAATAAACAAAATAAGCAAGTCCTTGCCTGATATAAAAATAGAAGATACAGTTATTCTTTTAGATACTTCTAGATCTATGTTGAGAAAAGATTTTAAACCAAGTAGATTAGTGATTGAATTACAAACAGTTAAAAATTTCATTCAATCAAAATTATCAATAGATATGAAAGATAGAATATCAATAATTTCTTTTGGGGGAGTTTCTAAAAAATTGGTTGATTTTACATTTGAAGTAGATAAGTTAATTAAAGCATTATATAAAATTCAAATATCAGGTCGCGGAAATTTACATGAAGGGATTGCCTTTGCCTTACAAATATTGGTCGAAGAGATGCGAAAAATTGGTGGAAAGACTTCCCGTATTTTGATTATAACTGATAACAAGTTAAATATTGATACAAATAGAATAATTAAATTGGTTAATATAGCAAAAGGTTTAGGTGTAATTATTGATTCTTGTCAGTTAGGAGGAGACGAAGACTATGGAGATTATTCTTTAAAAAGAATAAGTCAACGTACTGAAGGAGAATATGGACATTTTGATAATTCAAAAGCAATTATTAGTGCTGGTAAAACCTTTGCTTCAAAAAAAGATGTTAAGGAAACTTACGATTATTTTTCTCAAGATAAAAAAGATAAAATTGCACCTCTAGTAAGTGAAATTGCATTACCATTAAGAAGACCAACTCTATTAGATATTAGGTTAATGATGGGGGGAACTAATAAAGGACAAGAAAAATGCCAAATTTGTCATTCCGTTAAATCAGCGGTTACAGGAGCAGGTTTTTTTAGTGAGGGCCGCTACTGTCCAAGTTGCGATCGTGCAATGCATCTTTCTTGCGCTGCGATGTGGGCTAAGAGGACAGAATATAAAGAAAATGTATTTAGATGCCCTTTTTGTTTTTTCCTTCTGGAATTACCAAGAGCAGCATTAAAATTGATTAAAGGTGAAATAAAAGAATTTCAAGAAAAAATAATTATTGATGAAAATGAAAAGTCAATAACAAAAATGATTTTAATATCTAATGAAGAAGTAGATAAAATTGACTCATCATGTTCATATTGTAATAGTATTTTTTTAGGGGATTTTAAAGTTTTTCAATGCGAAAATTGTAATGCATATTATCATGAACCTTGCTTGGAAAAAATGAAAAAAGAAATTAAGGCATGTAGGTATTGTGGAGCAAAAATTACGTCATAACAACTAATTATTTATTCTTGTTTTGTTTAAATTATTTAAATTATCATACTTTTTCTTTAATAGCTTAAAATTGAGAGGTTGATTAAATTAGGGAATAAAAAACGATCAAAGTGGATTATTACTTCAGCATGGCCTTATGTAAATGCAATACCTCATTTAGGCAATTTAATTGGAAGTACTTTATCAGCGGATGTATTTGCTCGTTTTTTAAGAATGAAAGGGGAAGAAGTGGTATTTGTTTCCGGATCGGATTCTCATGGAACTCCTGTTTCTATAGAAGCAAAAAAGTTA
Organism: Promethearchaeota archaeon; assembly: GCA_019058245.1. GTDB lineage: Archaea > Asgardarchaeota > Lokiarchaeia > Sigyniarchaeales > SOKP01 > Loki-b32. The sequence goes on from JAHPZJ010000013.1 coordinate 174,086, forward strand.
AAAGTTCCGGCAGAAGAACTGGCATTTAAATATCATAAGATTATTAAAGATTTGCACGAGAAATGGCAAATCTCTTTCGATAATTACACAATAACACATAATCCAATACATATTGAATTTGTCCAAAAAATGTATTTAGATATACAAAAAAACGGTTATATTATTGAAAAAGAAAATGAATCATTATATTGTGAGACTGATGACTTATTTTTACCCGATCGTTTTGTAGAGGGGACATGTCCTCATTGTAATTTTGAGGATGCTAGAGGAGATCAATGTGATTATTGTCAAAAATTATTAACTCCTTTAGAACTTATTAAACCTAAATGTGCTGTTTGTGGCAATACTCCGACTGTCAAAAAAACAAAACATTGGTATTTAGATCTGCCAAGATTACAAAATAGATTAAGAGATCTAATTGAAAAAAATGAAATTATCCCTGTTAATGCTCGACAAATGTGTTTAAATAGTATAGATGAAGGTTTACCCGAACGAGCAATAACACGGGATTTAGAATGGGGAATACCCGCTCCATTTAAAAATGCAGAAGGTAAGACCATATATGTGTGGTTTGAAGCAGTATTGGGATATATCACAGCCGTTAAAGAATGGGCAGAGAAAATAATTAATGAACCAGATAAATTTGAATATTTTTGGAATGATTCTAATACTAAAACAGTATACTTTATAGGTAAAGATAATATCATTTTCCATTTGATCGTTTTTCCTGCATTAATATTAGCATATAATGATAATAAAAAAGAAGGGAAAAAACTCGTATTACCTTACAATGTTTCATCAACAGAATGGTTAATGTACGAGAACACTAAATTTTCAAAATCAAGGGGGATAGGCATTTGGATTGATGATGCTCTCAAATTAGCGCCATTAGATTATTGGAGATTTAATCTAATCTATAATAGACCCGAAAAAAGTGATGCTTCATTTTTATGGTCTGAATTTGAAAATAATATAAAAATGCTAAACGATGTTATAGGTAATTTTATTCACAGATCATTAACATTTATAAATAAGCAATTTAATAGTACAATTCCAAAAAGAATAGAATTAGATAATATTGATAAGGATTTTATTCTAAAAATTGAAGAGATATCTGGAAAGATAGGAGGTTTACTAGAGAATTTTGAGTTAAGAAAGGCACTAAGGGAAATTGTGAATTTTGGTAGAGAAGGAAATATCTTTTTAAACGATAAGGCTCCTTGGCATCTAATAAAAAAAAATAAAAATGCAGCAGGGCAAGTTTTTAATTTATGTGCTCAAGCTGTTTACGCATTAGCAATTCTCTTGGGACCATTCATTCCTGAAACATCGAATAAAATTTTAAATTTTCTCAATGTTAATGAACCTATAGAAGAATTAAGTTGGTATAGTATTAAAGATAATGTACTTAAAGAGGGACATAAATTAAAAATTCCAGAACCACTTTTTCAAAAATTAGATATTACAGAATTAATCTCGAAATTAGAAACTGTAAAAAAAACTGAAAAAGGTGAGAAAGAATTGGTATCATATGAAGAATTTAAAAAATTAGATATAAGAGTCGCATTAATAGAAAATATTGAAAAAGTTCCTAAAGCTGATAAGCTCTATAAATTATCTATTGATTTGGGAAATGAGAAAAGAACTCTAGTTGCTGGATTGGCTGAATATTATAAACCAGATGATTTAAAAGGAAAAAAAATAATTGTTTTAACTAATTTAGAACCAAGAAAATTAAAAGGAATTTTAAGTGAAGGAATGCTTCTTGCAGCAGTAGATGGTGATAATGTATCAATTTTAGTACCTGATAAAGATTTACCTCTTGGAGCTAGAATTGAGTAATTATAATTTCAGTGAGAATAATGGATTTAATCGAGCTATGATTTCTCCAAGATCTAATTGAATTGTTTTAAGAATAATATCCCGACCTCTATATTCAAATTGTAATTCACTTACATTCCTAATTATTTTTAGTCTACTTATATTTGTTTTTAAAGAAGTAACAAAATATCTCTGATCCTTGTAATCTAAAATATCTAAAACGTCTTTAATGTCATTAAAAGAATATCCTCCCCCATGAGGAAGAATACAAGCATTTGTCAATAATTCTATAAGTTCTAATTCTTCTGCCCGTTCAAAAAAGTTTTCATTTTTTAATGTTGTCTCAGATAAATTTTTTTTTCCTTGGAATAAATAAGCCGAAATATCTGCCCTGAGTGTTGTTGGAAAAATGTTTGACTTTATTAAATTACAATCAATGTCTGTACAATTACTTCCCATGTACATATTATTATAATCCTTTAAAAATTGATGAGATTGATTACAAATTGTTTTATATCCATAATCAAATAGATTATCAGCGATGATTTCTCTTTTTTTATTAGAAAATTTAATAGCTTTTTTGTTAAAATCAAGGTATTCTTTCGCGACAGAATCTAATAAAATATATTGTTTACCCAATTTGGTATCTTCTTCAATCGCAAGTTCTTTTAATGTTTTTGATTTGTCAATATATAATCCAATCCCATTTTCGTCATCCCTAAATTCTGGTGCACTACCATGGATTAAGAACACATAGGGTGGAAGTTCTATATTGGATAAATTCTTTGTTTCAAAACAATTAATAAAATGATTTGATATATCATAATCCCAATTTATCAAAATATCATTGTGATAAAGCTCTTTTGACTTAATTATATCAATTTTCTTAATTAATGTATAAGGATCTGGAATTTCTTCCAAACCACCAACTAATATACCACAACAATTGGGTTTTGTGTTAAGGAAAATTAATTTTTCATTTCCATTTCCCCAATTTAGTCGACCCCCATATCCTAGACCAGAATTCCATCTAAACTTATTTCTTGAGATTGTCTCATCAGGAGACGATATGAAAGTTGCTTTTGGGTCAATTCCATATTTTTGTTGAATAAGTTGGAAGGAGGCTAAGCCATATTGCATATTAGCGCGGCATAATTTTGAGGTGGCATCATTTAAACCAGTTGAAAAAATGAATTGACTTGCTCTATCTAATAAATCTACTTTTGAAAGTGCCGATATTTCTGGAGAGAGGATTGAAGAATCCATTTTATAAAAAAAAATAGTATATATATTATACTCTATCTAAAAATATATGAAAAGATAATATATATAATATTAATGATAATATGTTGAAAAATTCCTATAAAAAAAATCAAAATTATTGATGAAAAAATAGTAACCATGAATACTTCGGATGATTTTGTATTATTTGACTCATTAAAATCTATAAGAATTAATGGAGAATTCACAGGCTCTATTGTATCAAAATATAAGAATAAAGTAATCTTTTCAGATAATATTAAAATTTCAGATTCTGAAGGAATTATGATATCTGAAGGATTAATTACCGGTTTTGAAAAGGTGGGAATGGAATTAAATCCAATTTCTAGAAAAGTTGATTTAAAATGGGATTTAAACGATACTTTATTAGAATATTGCGTCATAATCCCTGAAGATACAATGGAGCAATATGATCAAGGACAATTTTCAAATGAACTCCCATATACTATTAATCTACTTCATACAGCAACCTTACTTTTAAATAATCACGAAAGTAAGCTCAATCATTTAGATTTTTTCAAAGGAGAGATTTTAAAAAATCCTATAGCAATGATTAGGAATGGCATTATAATTGCTGATAGAGTTGTAATCGATGATAATGGAGACCCCGTTTTTTATGATTGCTTGATTGTGGGAAGAGATGAGAATGAAGATATTAATATAAGTTATGAACCAATTACTAACGTTGATGATAAAATGCTTGAATATATTATAATATTAGGTATTGAGGAATTAAAAATTTAAAATCATCTTGAACTAAAATGCTCCTTTTTGAGAATAAAGAACAAAAATTGCTAAATCTCCTAAACTTTACCGGATCACCGTTTAAAAAGTTTGTTTCTACAGGAGAAATCGAAGAAGATATTGGATTAGTCCAATCAAGAGAAGAATTCTTACATTCTATCATCAGCATATTAGATAAAAATGAAAATGTCATCCTGCCAATTATTGGAGACGTTGGAACTGGAAAAACCCATCTATATTGGGCTTTAAAGCATGAGTTATATTATTATAATATTGTCTTTATTTCCTTAGAAAATGTTGTTAAGAAATTTTATTACAATATATACTCTGAATTCATAGAAAATATGGGTATAGACATTTTAAGAAATATTTCTCGAAGATTGTGTAATAATTGGGGTGCTTTAGAAAGAAAATTTGGTTTTTTTCATGTAGCAGAAATTAATAAGGTTAAGAAAGTTGCTTGTGAAGAATGGGCACCTAAATTCGAAAATGAAGAATCAATTATGGATATTATAAATGCAATAACAGCTCATCAATTAGATCCATATAAAAAAATAGAAGTTGAAAGATGGTTTTTGGGAGAAGTAATAGATATAAGGGATCTTTCAAGATTGAACTTAAAAAATGATTTAAGAAAAAGGGATAATGCATATACTATGCTTAAAGTACTAGTTGAAAATGCCATGGTAAATAGTGTATTATTCATAGATGATTTCGAGAAAATTGTCTCAATGATGAAACCTATACCAATAGAAGAACAAAAAGAAGAAGTTTTTGACAAAAGTTGGCTTTATGGGAGTAGTGAATCACCTCAAAAACGTTCTGCTAATAAAATATTAGATAAAATTGTGAAATTAAATAATATAAATGGTTTAAGAATTATTATTACATTAAAGTCATTTGATTTTTATGAAGAAATCATACGAAAATTTGAAGACATAGACTCCAATCTTTTAAAACTAATAAAAAAACCTATCATCCTATCTAATTTTGATGATGATGATGTTTTCACATTTTATAAAAAAAATTTAGAATTTTTTTTTGGTCATCTCAATTATTTTGATTATTTTCGAGATTTTTCCCAGTCTTATTTTCCCCTAAACAAAGAAGTATTAAAAAACATTTTTATCCAAACGAAGGGTAATCCTAGAGAAATAATAAAGTTTTTAATAAAAATTTTTAATGACATCATATTTTCAAATGAAGAATTAGAAGAAATTCTTAAAAAATATCAGTAATTCAATTTATTTATAAATTCTTTAAAATTATTTTTTCATATATATCTATTTCTTTAAAATAATTATCTTTATATCCAATTTCCCAATTTGAATTTGAAATTCTTTGCCGCAATGATTCTAAATTAAGCACAGATCTAAAATATAATAATAATATGATTCTAATCGAATGTGACTTTAAAATTTTGTAGTTCTCTAATTCATCTAAAGCATTAAACAAATAATCTAAGTCTGGAAAAAATTTACTTAATATTTGTGTGCAGAGTGTTTCTAAATCAGAATCCTTTGAATTTAATATTCGAAATAAATTCTTTTTCATACTATTTGGAAATTCTTTTAAATTTAAAATTACTCGAAGAGCATTAATTTTAATTGGAGTATAATCATCATTTATAGCATTATTTATTAAGTCTATAACTGGGTCAGTTATATCAGAATTTGCAGTAATTTTTTCAATCGCTTGCATTATCTCATTTCGAATCCATCTATCTGATGTATAATAGGCCTCCAATAAAAATGTTAGATACTTCTCATTTAATATTGTTGTTTTACCAATCTCTCCTATAAAAAATATTAAATTTATTTTGACCTTATTAAAAATCTGTTTATTTAAATTCTGAATTAAGTAATCTATATATATTAGATAATCCTTATTTGGGTTTTCACTTATTTTTATTAAAAAATCATTTATAACTTCTGGATCTTTGGCATCTTTTATTTCTTCAAAGTCCTTATTCAAAAATTCCATAGATCTAAAGATTATATTTTATTTATATAGATTATTAACGAATATTTTAAAGTTTTTATCATTTCAGTTTTATAAATTAAATAACCGGATAAGAAATTATATGAAGAAAGAGAAAAGGAAAAAAAAAAAAGACTTTTTTTAATGATAAAAATATTTTATTTTACAGCTTCAAAATAAATATACCATTGTTCATCATCATCAATGAATTCTGTTCCCAAATGTTTATGTTTAGTTTTTGCTAAATCACGTGGAACAGATTCACTTGCCGGTTTGTAATCTGTTATTACTTTTAAAACAGTTCCTGGTCTCATTTTCATGAGTTGTTTTTTGGTTTTTAAAGCAGGAACAGGACATACCGACCCGCAGACATTTAATTCCATATCATATTTCATTTTATTTACCTCATTACATTATTATTTTAATTTTTTAATTTTAATCACATATAATCGAAAATATTGGTTCCTCCATCTTAGGTTCAGATTTCATCTCTAATTCCATTAATTGAACTAAACGGAGTGCTTCATACCTTGCTTTCTTAGGATCGAGACCTGTTTGGTTTACGATCTCTGTAATAGTACTAGGACCTTGAAGTGATATATAGTTTAAGACTTGTTGTCTTGGAGTTTTTTCAAATTTCATCAATTCACGTTTAGTTTTCAGGTTAATAGCATCTTTCAAAGCTTCCTCGTCAACTTTTCCTTGTTCGAATAAACCTTTTTTAATAGCATCTTCAACAAGCTTTTTGCCTCGTTCTGTCCATACTAACACTGTAGTATAGCCTTCTTTCGAACCTACCTCACCAGCAGTAAGATCTGAATATATGGCAGGGAAATCTTGACAATGAGAACAGAAATGATTACAACTTAGACATCTTCGAGCTTCTTGTAAAGCCATTTCTTCATTAAACATCTGATCAATTTCATCAAAATTCCAATTAATCTCTTCAGTTGCTGCGTCTAAAGTTTCTGGTTTCAGAGAATAATCTTTTGGAGGTTTCTTAGGGCCTGTAAAAAATGATTTATCTATCTTATATCTTCCTTCCATCAAATTCTCTCCCTTTAAATATCTATCAATAGAAATTGCTGCTTCTTTTCCATGAGCAATTGCAGCAATAGCTACAGCTTTAGAATTACTAATAATATCTCCACCAGCAAAAACTCCAGGAATATTAGTTTCAAACGTTATTTCATTTACTTTAATTCTATTTCGCTCTTTTTCTAATTCATTATTTGTTGCAACATCTATCTGTTCGAAATCTACGGCCTGACCGACTGCTATTACAATGGAATCAACAATTATTTTATAATCCGATCCTTCAATTTTATTTAATGGTCTCCTTCCATTCTTATCGGGATTACCCCATTCAATATTATAACAATTTAAAACTAATTTTTCATCTCTATCCTGAGTAATTTTAGAAGTGGAAGTCGTGAAGTGAAAATTTATAAACTCCATTTCATTTTCAGGAATATCTCTTAAGACCAATTCAAGTTGTTCTTTTGACATGATATCAACAAGATGAACTTTTTCAGCACCTAGTCTAAGAGCCGTTTGAGCAACATCAACTGCAACTGCCCCTCCTCCAATTATGCCTAAAGTTTTACCTTTAAATTCTTCTTTATTTTCCCAGTATCGATATTTTCTATCCATCAGGAAATGAATTGCCACATGCACATTTGGTAAATTTTCACCTTCTAAGTGTAAAGTACGAGGTTTATATTGTCCAGTAGCAATAAATATAGCCTCAAATCCTTCATTATTCAAATCTTTAATAGTCATCTCAGGACCCAATGGTTTATTTAGTTTTACTTCGACACCAGAATCTATGATTCTACCTACATCATAATCTAGTACATAATTAGGTAATCTAAATTGTGGTACACCAAATCTTAGCATTCCTCCAATTTGATCTGTCTTTTCAAATATTGTAGGGGCATAACCCTTTCTCCTTAAAAAATATGCCGCTGTTAATCCCGCTGGTCCGGATCCAATAATTGCTATTTTTTTAGCATTTTTAGGTAATTTGGCGTTTACTTTTGCTCTATTTTTAGCACTTTCAATTTCCCATTCAGTAACAAATTTTTTTAATTCACGAATCGCAACAGGATGATCATCTCCAATTAATGTACAACCATGTTCACACTCATTTGTACAAATTCTTCCACATATAGAGGGAAGTGGATTGTTTTCTCTAATTAAGTCTACAGCATCTTGATATTTGCCTTGACGTATTAATGAAATATAGCCTTGAGCATTAACACCAGAAGGACAGCCATTGCAACATGGAGAACAAACTAAGCCTTTATCAGTTTGTTCTGTTCTCATTTGGGAACTACAAAATAAACCAATTTTTAAAATTTCTCTATTCATTTCTTCTTCAAGATCAGCAGCTCCACGCATTTCACATGGTACACCTACAATACCAATTGGATCAAATGTTTTCCCTGTAAGTTCTACTAATCGTTTTAGGACACCAGATCTACCATAAATAACACCAGCTTTTTGGATTACTTCATTAGGATCTGACACAATCTCGGCTGCAGGCTTCTCATCTTCTTCTTGAACCATTACAACCTCTTTAATAGATTTACTTCCTAACAATTCTTTAACAAAAGTAGTTACAAATCCTCCACTTGAAGCTTTCTTTAAAATATCTGGATCTTTACTTCTTAACGAATAAATCGCAAAGGGTTGCTCCTTTTTAAATTTTTTCTGGATTACTTGAGGACAATTTTGATAACATTTTCCACAATCTTGCCCATCTCTTTCTAATATACAATAGTCTTTTAAAGTAGGACGTCTTAGATCCATTTCAATATGTTTACATGAACCAGCACATAATCCACATCCTTGACATAGACCGGCATCTATAATTTCTTGTCTTAATAATTCAAAACTCATACATATCCCTCTTTAATTTTAATTTTTTTTACAATACCAATTGGATCAATTGTAAATTCAATTGAACCATTCTTATATGTTCCTTCGATCACTTCAAAAGGGTGTGCCTTATATTCTTCAAAGTCATCATTCTCATCAATTTGCGACCTAAATCCTCCATAAGATAAATTAGATAAATTCATATTTCCAGCAATTTTTCGAATTTCTTCAGTGATTTTCTTATATTGTTCTGGATCTTTACTCTGAATTGCTTTTTGAAGTGCATTTTCCAGTTTTAGTAATTGATTTCGATAATTTTTCGTTTTTTCACTTACTTTAATATTATTAGCTTCCTCATAAGTTTCAATTATTTTTAGAGTCAATGAGATTGAATGATCTCCTCCTAATAACCCAGAAATCAGAGGCAACTCTTCAATAAGTCTTCCAGTAAAAACATCCTCTAATAAATTTCCATTTGAAGGAATTCGACCTTTTGGCAATCCTGATGTAGGTAAAGTAAATCTAAAGAAATTACCTACAATATCAGGCAAACTTGCAGTTATATCATCATCTTCATCAGCTAATTTATCAGTTGCTCCCTTTTCAGAATGTTCAGTCGCAACTTCAATATTTCCCATAAGAGTTCCAAACATTCCCAACATTCTGATTCCAGAACGTTCTATTATTGGTTTACAACCTCTACATGGAGCATTATAGTCAATACACCTTTCTTTACATTCTTTTGAAACAAATCCATTGCAAAGATACCCAAGATCATTGAAACATGTCTCGTTATCCTCTAACTCAATTTGTCGTTTTAACTCATCTAAATAATCACATGTTTTTCGTCTTTCGCATACAATACAGAGATTTTGTAATTTTGGGAGTTCATTATCTTCAATCTCAAATTTCAGTTCCTCAATTTCCCCTAAACAACCATTAATATTAATTGTATCTTCGATAAAATTCTTTAATGGAGATACATCATGACCTTTTTGATTAGCCAGAGCAAAAATACCTCCTGATGTAGCACAATTTCCATAAGCAATTACTCTTTCTGAATTTGCTTTTATCTTATTTAGGGTTTCTTTATTCTTTGAAAGTAAAAATCCAGTAATTATTGATATATCGGTCTTTTGTTCTTTCCAATTTTGAGGATCTTGTATAAATTCTATGTTATATTTGGATTCTCCTTTTAGAAGAATCGTCTCATTAAAGCATTTATTACATCCATTAAACTGGAATATTCTAACATCCATCTTTGAAAGTCCCCTCCTCTCTAATTGCAGTTGCTAATCGTTCTACAATATCTTCAAAGTCTCCGACTGCTGTTTCTCCCTCTGCAGCTCTCGAAGTATATTGATTAACAAACTGATCACTATAACCTAACTCCTTAAATAATTTTTTCATTAATTTTATTCTATGCATGGATAAAATATTCCCATTAAAGAAATGACATGCACCTAAACAACAACCAACACAAGCAACTGCATCAGCTCCATTGTCTAAAGCGTCCATAATCTGAATAGGACCAACTTGACCTGTACATTGGACTCGAACTATTCGAATTGCAGGATTATATGCCATTCGAGCAACTCCTGCAGTGTTTGCTGAACCTTGTCCGCATTCATTACACATAAAAACTACAATATTTTCCATCTTTTCCAATACTTCTGGTTCAATATATTCACATTCACTCATTTTCGCATATAGCACCTCCTCCTGAAATTGCGATTATTTCATCTAATAGTTGATCATCGCTAAAATTTAATAATTGAATTGCTCCTGTAGGACATACAGGCATACACATACCGCACGATTTGCAAGCAACTTCATTTATCTTAGGTGTCCCATCATTATTTATTTCTATCGCCGCTGGTGCACAAACAGTCTTACATAAACCACATCTAACGCATAATTCATAATCTACTGAAGGAATTAACATCTCTTTTTCAATATATCCTTTAACCAATGGAGCAGCAGCTATTGCAGCAGCATTACCTGCTTGAGCAACACTTTCAGAAATATCTTTAGGACCTTGAATTGCTCCCGCTAAAAATATTCCTCCTTTACTGCTTAAAGTTGGATTCATCTTAATGTGGAATTCTTTTAAAAATCCTTCTTTTGAGCGTAGAACCTGTAGTTTTGATCCTAACGGACCGATACCTTCGGGTGGAACCATTGCAGCTGATAGTACAACCATATCTGCTTTTAACTTTAAAGGAGTTTGACTTAAAGTATCTTCAACAATTACTCTCAGATTCCCAGAAATTGGATCTCTTACTATTTCGGAAGGACGTCCTCTAATAAATCTTACTCCAATTTCCTGTGCAGATTTATATAATTCCTCAAAATTCAATCCAGGTGTCCTTATATCAATATAACAAATAGTAACATCCGAATCTGGATACATTTCTTTTACAATCCTTGCATTTTTAATTGCGAATTTGCAGCAAACTCCTGTACAATATTGATTCCCTACTTGATCGTTTCTACTTCCTACACATTGTATCATTACGATACTTTTGGGAATTTTTCCATCAGAAAGACGTAAAACTTGACTGTTAGTGAGAGAACCAGGAGCTAACATCCTTTCTAATTGGAGTTGTGTTATAACATCTTCATACCCCTCTTGACCATAATGGTATGCCTCAATCTCTGAAGGGTCATACTCGTCATAACCAGCCGCTACAACAATAGAACCAACTTTAAAAGTTTTAGTTTCTGTTTGCATTGTAAAATCTACTGCTTGTACGGGACAAACATTAATACATGTATTACATTCTATACAACTCTTTTTATCTCTCATATATGTGGCGGGAATTGCTTGTGGATATGCTTTATAAATTGCATTTCTCATTGACATTCCACTATCCCATTCACTAGGTACTTCAACAGGACAATGTAGGGCACATTCACCGCAAGAAGTACAATTATCTTTAACATATCTTGGTTTTATTTCAACCTCTACTTCAAAATTACCCATTGAACCCTCTACACTCTTAACTTGAGCATTAGTATAAAGTTCTATTAATGGATGATTAGCTACTCCATTAGTTAGTGGAGAAATACTACATTGTGGACATTCCAATGTTGGAAAAGTTTTATTTAATTGTGTCATATGTCCTCCGATTGTAGACAATTTTTCTATTAAATAAACAGGAATTCCTAACTCTGCTAAATCATATGATGCACGAAGCCCTGCAATGCCAGCACCAATAACTAATGCAGCTTTCGTTGTAGGAATTCTCCGTGTCTCAACATCTTTTAACTTTCTTGCCCTATTTACTCCAGCTTCTACTAACCTCATTGCTTTATTGGTTGCTTTATCTTTCTCTTTTTGATGTACCCAACTATTAAATTCTCTAATATTTACTTGTTGATGTCTATGTCTATTAAGTCCCATTTCTTCTATTGCTTTAGCAAAAGTCTTTCCATGTTGGTTTTTTGAGCATGAAGCCACCACTGTTCTATTAACATCTAATTTTTCAATTGAATCTTTAAGCATTTGAACTCCCGGTTTTGAACACATAAACATATAATGTTCAGCTTTAATCACATTAGGTAAATCTCTAGCATAATCTGCTACTTTAGCAACATCAACAGTTCCTGCGATATTATGCCCACAATGACATACAAAAACTCCTATTCTAGGTTCTTCTTCTTGTTTATTTTTATCTTTTTTGCTTATAACGTTTGATTCAGTTATTTTTTCATCTTTTACGGTCATTTAAGCAACCTCCTCTTCTTTAGTCAATTCTTCTCCCCCAAAAATAAAATCTCGTCCCATTAATTGATATTGAAGACCAATAAATTCTTGGTCCATTCCCATACAATAGGCAACAAGCTGGGAGATATGAATTACAGGATAATCATAATTACAGCTTTTATTTTTATTTAAATAATCTTGCCCTGTCTCAAATTGTAAATGACAAAATGGACAGATATCCAATATTATATCTGGTTTTACCTCATCGATATTTTTCATTTTTTCTGCAAATATAGTCATACTTGCATTGCCATCGTAAGCTTTTACTCCTCCACCTGCACCACAACAAGTAAGTTGTTCTTTAAATCGTACAGATTCGATTCCTAATGCTTCAACAAAATCTTCGATAATTGTTGGACCTTCAGAACTTTCAATTTCTCTAATTCTCGTTGGCTTTAAGAAATGGCAACCATAATGAATCGCAGCTTTAACATTTACTTTCCTTACTATGTAATCTTCAATCCCCCAAGGTCCAATTTCATATCCTAAAACTTCAGCTATATGACGTACGTTAATCGTACCTTTAAATTCATAGTCTCCAAGTAATTTAAGTTTCTTATTGACCATTTCACGATGTTCTTCGTTTTGTTTAAGATGTTTATTTACTTCTTGGAGTGTACCAAAGCATCCATTACAAACTGTTAAAATATCAGCATCCAATTTTTCTGCAATACATAAATTTCTTGCTGCTGCCACCATCCAATCAAATTTATTAAAAGAACGGAAAACTCCTGGAGCAGGGCAACAAGTTGCTCTTTCCATATCTAAGAGTTCATATCCTAATTTTTCCATGACAAATTTTGTTGATTTCTCGATAGCAGGATATCGATTTGGCATTATACACCCTAAAAAGAATGCAAATGTGTTTTCTTTAACCATTTTTATGACTCCTCCTCTTCTTTTTTCTCCTCCTTAACTGGAGGTAAATCGAACATATATTCTTCAATCTTCTTTAAATCTTTATCATCACCCTCTTGTTTAAATTTAAACGCAGTAGGGGGTAATTCTTCTAATCCTAATTCGACTCGTCGTTTTCTTACCTCATCATTTATTGGTACAGCATGTCCAAAATTCTTCAAGTATCCTACGACAGCTCTATGATTAGGAGAAATATTGCCTAATTTAGTCGCATAATTCCTTAATTCCATAATTACATCGGTAGGTCTTACATCACGTGGACATCGTTCATAACATTGATAACATGTCGTACAAAGCCATATATCTGGATCTTTTAATACAGATAAATCTCCTAATACAACTTTTCTTATAATTGAACGAGTCTTTAAAGCAGTCCATCTTCCACTTTCACAACTTGCCGTACAAGTTCCACACTGGATACACCGCCAAATATTTGATTTTCTTTCAATATTTTTGAAAAATTCTTGATCAAAATCTTCGTCTGTTTTATATTCTCTTGCTTGTTCTTCTACATCAGACGTTTATCATCACCTTTTTTAATATAAAATATAAAAAAAATTTTTTTTTGTTAATTTTTAAATTATAATGAAACTATTCTGCCACCATTACTCATTTCTAAAAATGAAGCAGCACCAACAGGATCTTCAACCCAATCAAGTAAATCTTCTCTCTTAATCCCCATTAATTCCATTGTCATTTGACATGGATATAATTTCATATTTCCGTTATCAACAGCATCTTTAATCATTGCCCATGGATCCTCAATTCCAAATTTTTTCATTCTTTTCTTGAACATTTTTGCTGCCATACCTTTCATTGGAGTAGGCATTCCAGCAACTTTTGGTTTAAATTTCTTTTTTAAAAGATTTAATCCCCAAAAAGTAAAGAAAAAATTCATTTTAGTATCCATAGCATCACCTGTTGTTCCAAGGATCATCATCATTGCGAACTTTTCGAATGATTTGTCCTTTACAATAAAATTTATTGTTTCAGCATCTTCTGCCATATATACCACCTTTTTTTTTTTTTTTTTTTAAAAATTCCTTTTTTTTGTTTAATATTGTAAATTTTCTGGTTTTACCCAGAACTTATCAAAAAATTTTTTGATTTTTATTTTTTCATCTTACTACATCCAGGATATTACTTTTGGTGTAGCATCAATAATATCTATTAGATCCTCATATTCTATAGATTTAATTTTGCCATGTATGTATTCTGGATCTATACCTCGAGCTTTCATGTCTGATTTCATAGCAAATACGGCTACATCTAAACTGAGGAGTTCTTCCATTTCTGTTTGTATCTTTCCCTTTGTTGTTATGCCTATTATGCCATCATGAATTAAAACTAATCCAAGCTTTGAATTTTTTTTAATTTGACTTTTCAAAATAGGTAATAACCTCTGTAATTGATTCCCTGTTAATCCACTGAATCCAAACAAATAAATCATATCAAGATTTTCTGTCATCTTTTTTTATCCCCCTTTAATATCTAAAGCATGTACTTGCATTAGCAATTAAATCTGTTAATTCATCATATCCAATAATTTTCAAATTTTCATAGTCAATCATATCAGCTTTAGTTAATCCTGCATCAATTAAAGCAGATTCAATAATATATACTTCTAAATCAGATAAATCAGCCATCTCTAATACTTCAGCTAAAGGGTCCATTCCTACAGCTTCAGGGTTACAATTTTTATTGAATAAATAAACAGCATCACCCATAAACACAATTTTACAGTCAACAAATTCTCCTAGAGCAGTAAATCCTGATCCAATCCTAATAGCCTCAACTGCAGAATTTCTGCCAATTGGTGATTGATCGCTTATTATTACCACAGATTCTACCATAATTATTAACCTCCCGCTCCAAATACAATCAATTTATCAGCATAAATTACCCAATTTGAGAAGTCTCCCAAACCATCTTCAGTAGCACCTTCAATAAATTCTGGTTCTTTTAGCCCTGTTATACTAACCCATGTACTACACCCTGATATGGGAATTTTGTTATCATTAGAAAATTTCTCAATTTTCGCTGGGATATTTCTTATTGTATTTCCACAACTAATCTCCTTCTTAAGGTTATAAACACCAGTCCCAAAGAAAAATATACCCGCTATCTCATGCCCCTTTCTTATTGCAGCTTTTCCTATTTCTATCAGAGAATCTACAGCTTGATATTTGTAAGGTTCCGTGCTAATAAAGAAAACATATTTAGACATATTAATATCCTTACTCCGTATAATGCGTTTTAAGCCTTTTTAATGACAAAAATTAAATTTCCATTGTCTTCTCGAAGTTCTACTAATTCGTCACCGCTTTTATTGAGAAGCGCTGGAATGTCCTTTTTAGCCCCTACATCATCTGCGATTACTTCTATAACCTCTCCAGAAGTCAAATTTCTTAATTCCTTTTTTGTTTTCAAAACCGGCATTGGACATTTTAAGCCTGTATAATTATATGTTTTAACAGCCATTTTTTTCACTTTTTTTAGTTTTTTTATTTATTTTTTTTTGTTATGATATCATTTTTGATTATGAATGATAGTCATTATAGATCAAAAATATAATATACTATTTAAATAATAGTTTTTTTTTCTATAATCATATCATTTATTAATAAATAAAACTATATGATCATAAGTTAGTAGTAAAAAAAATTATATATTAAAACTACGATATTAAAAATAGAACATATTACTTTTTAATGAAAGTAAGAAACTTATAAATTATAAACAGTTATAGCAGAACTTGAAAAATTACTAATAGGATTGCTTTTATGGTATCAACAAATGGAACTCTTGATGAGATAGATCGACAAATTCTTGAGTTATTACAAGATGATGCAAAATTAACTATTAGAGAAATTGCTCATCAAACAAAGAAGAGTGCTACTGCTATAAGAGCACGTATTCAACGACTTGAGAAAGAATTGATAAAAAAATATGTAGCGCTAATCGATTGCCGTCAATTAGGATATCGTGAAATGGTAATGGCATCACTGAGAGTAAATGCAACAAATCCATTAGAGGACGTTAAAAACGAAATTGAAAAGATGGAAAAAATAAAATATGCCTATGTTGTCACAGGAGAGTATCCTTTATTTATTATGGCAAAATGTTTAGATCATTCAGATTCTATGGGTCTTATAGAAACACTTCGCAACCTTCCTGGAGTTGAGGAAGTTAAAACTGAGATTGTGTTAGACCGAATTAAAGAAGATCATTCTATTATTAT
Organism: Promethearchaeota archaeon; assembly: GCA_019058245.1. Taxonomy (GTDB): domain Archaea; phylum Asgardarchaeota; class Lokiarchaeia; order Sigyniarchaeales; family SOKP01; genus Loki-b32. The sequence goes on from JAHPZJ010000013.1 coordinate 190,723, forward strand.
CCCTGAATAAATTACTAGATCAATGTTAATTTAAAAAAAAATTCTAAATCAAATTTTACTTAAAATAAAATTTAAATCTTTATTAACAATGGATATTTAATTTTTTTCTTGTAGTGGCTACAATGAAATATCAATTAATCAAAACTCTTAGAAGTCAATTCAATTTCATAATTAGAATTTTCCCATTTATCTGGGTTTAACCAATGGAAGGTAAAATTCAATTTTACTGGTTTATCCATATCTTTTGTTGGTAAATCTACATAATAGATACCTAATCCTGTATCAATTGTTTTAGACTCTTGAAAGGTATTCCAAGCATTAATGGACCATCGAACAATAGCTTCAGCTCTCAATTCAATTCTCAAAATTTTTCCTAGACTCATTTGAGAACATTTATGATTATATTTCCAGATTCTTAGATTTGATGGATGATTTTCTTCAACATATCTTAGTTTAGTTTGAAGTGGCATATCAAAAATTTTGTTATCTTCTAATGATCGCACTAGTTTTACATATTCAGAATGCGCCCAGACCAAGGGCATAGCGGAACCTGATGGATGCCCATTAAATAGATGTTTTTGAGGGATATCATCTGCATCCCAAATTTGTTCGGGAATAAGTCCTCCCGAACCAACCTGCGCTTCTATCACTTTTGAAAGCTTTCTTGCCGTATCAATATCGCCTTTCGCTAATTCATAGTGAGCACGTTCACCTGCTAAAAGTGGCCACCCCCTACCAATTCCAGTACCATCGAAAGGATCCCCATTTGAATGTTCTCCATAACCATCTTTATTATAACGATGCCATGTAGGACCAGTAGAAGTTGTTGTTTTTAACATAGAATCAATAACTTTCACTGTGTTGACTATTCTTATATCATCAGCAGCACGTAATCCAAATCGTACTAAAGCTAAAGCATCGGGACTGACGATATATTCAAAAAGAGCTTTACTTTCACCAGGAGGTCTATTTTTAATTGGAACATAACCATCCTTAGGAGAAGTGGCATCCGGAAGATCAGGAGGACTTACTCGAACATAATAACCTTCGACATTTAGCCTTTTGGCGAGATGAGAATTCTTAACATAAGTCCATTTTTCGATATTGGAATTCCAATTGTCTGCTAATTCTGTTAAATATTTCGCAATTTGCAGTTCTCCTGCTTCTCTAGCAAATTCCGATGCAATGAGTAAAGCAGCAATTTCTACTGCTAAAGTGAAGGGAGAATAACCTGAGTCTTCTTCCCATCGATCCTCTTGAGAGACAGGACCGTTACATGCTATATAACTCACGGCTTTCTTTATAGTAGGCCAAATATTGATCTCTTTAAGTAGCCCATTTTCTTTTAAAGCATTTGCTAGTAATATTGGAAAAGCAGTTTCATCCATTTGTATTCCATGCCAATATTCGGTGCCGTCTAACCACATATTTTGAGGCCAGTATCCATCTTTATTTTGAGTACTCATTAAATAAATCATAATTTGTAAAGCTTCTAAATTAGCTCCTACTGCAAGAAGCCCACCTGCAGTTTCAACAAGATCCCTAGGCCATACTAAATGATAACCCCCTAAATCATCGTCACCTTTCGCAAATCCCCAAGGAATTGATAAACTCGCTATTGTGCCATCTGAAAAGCGTTTATCCATGTGAGTCTTTAAAACTACAATACTCAACCTGTAAATATTAAATCCTTTTTCTCCAACATGGCTTAAGTTTCTACAATTTTGCTGAAATTTTAACCAAGAAGACATATAAGTCTCAATTATTTGATTAATATTGTTATACAAAGTAGCACGAGCAAGTTGTCCTGCTTCTGCTGGATTATTACCAAATGCAATTGCAATAATAAAATTTCCCCTACTTACTTTCAAATCAATTTCTCCCGTTATGACAACATTTCCATTTGATGCGTGAGAATAGCGATGCGTTAAAATGTGATTTTTATTTATATCTTGCCAACCATCACTTATACCATAATACCCACAGCTCATGTTAGAAAAAGGTGTAGAACATGCTATTGCTAGTACAATATTTTCTCTTTGAGCAAAAAGCATAGGAACGCCTTTATAATTACCCACCCAGCTATTGTTTCCATAACCAAAGTTTTTAATATGAGGATTTAAAATTGCATAAAGATGATAATCATCTAAATTTCCTTTTAAGGGAGTAAACTTTACTTTTAGCAAGAGTACATTCCTTCGAGGATCAGTTAGAATTATTTTTTCTATCATATATCTTCTTTTATATGAGGTATTTGTGATCTTATATACCGGTACGCCCTCTTTTAATGTTGAAATCTTATGATCACAGTCAATTCTTTCTTCTTCGAAAAAATCAGTACCATCAGAAATAAGAAATTGAAAGTCGCGAATATCAGCTTGATCAATACGAGGATAATATACCTCATCAATTATACCATTAGATAATGTAAACCAAACTAAACTTTCATGTGATATTGATGTTCCAACTCCATCTTTTGCACTTGATGTCCAACTGGGTTCTCTTCCAGGGTATCCTGGTGCCTCACCATCATAATTTGTTTCTATTTGATTAATGAAATATCACTTCCCCAATTCTCGTGGATGTTTTCCACCACGCCAATGTTCTTCAATTTCTTCTAGGGTTCTTCCCTTAGTTTCTGGAACGTAAACATACGTAAAGATTAATGCCATTATTCCTACAACGGCATAAAACCAAAATGTACCTGAACGTCCTAATAATTGAATTAAAGTTAAAAAAGTTAGCGCAATGATCAAGTTAGATCCCCAGTTAGCTTCTGTTACGATGCTCATTGCACGTCCTCTAACTTTCAGAGGGTATATCTCAGATATTAATAACCAAAATACTGGTCCCAATCCAATAGCGAAAAAGGCGACATATGCTATTAAACTAATTGCTGCTAACGTTCCTAATTGATTTAATAAACTTGGTAAAAAGAATACAATCCCTAGCATTATAAGCATCCCACTCATGCCAATTAAACCGAGTAATAATAATTTACGCCGTCCGACGCGATCCAACAAAAATATTGCGACAATAGTAAAGCCCACATTCACAATTCCAACTATGATTGTAGCAAAGATAGCCGCTGAAGCTGATTGAAATCCTGCAAATTCAAAAATAGTTGGGGCATAATAAATCACGGTGTTAATTCCAGTTACTTGTTGGAAAATCGCCAATGATATACCCACAATCATTGCAGGTCTTATTAAAGGACTAAGCAGAGCTTTTCTTTCTCCTTTTTGCTTATCGAGGCTAGTAATAATTTCATCGAGTTCATTATTGATATTATTTGTCCTTCGAATTTCAATCAATGTAGAACGCGCTTTATTTACCTTTCCTTTATTAACTAGCCATCGTGGGCTGTTTGGCATGAAGATCATTGCTATTAATAATATAAGAGCAGGAATAGCTGCTAAACCAAGCATATAACGCCACCCACTTATAGGTGTAAAGGCATAATCCACCAAGTAAGATATAACAATTCCTATAGTAATAAATAATTGATTTAAAGACACTAATGATCCTCTAATTTTTGGTGGAGACATTTCAGAGATATATAGTGGAGCAATAAAGGATGCCATCCCTATAGCAATTCCTACAATTACTCTTCCTATGATCAGGAATATTATATCGATTGTTAATGAGGTCCCTATTGCACCACCAGCAAATATAATTGCGGCTATAATAATCATTTTTCTTCGTCCATAACGATCAGCTAACGATCCCCCTATAAATGCTCCGATTATTGCTCCAATTAATACAGCACTAATAACTAATTCCTGTAAAAATGGTAAAAGAGTATATTCTTGCTTAATAAATAGAATAGCCCCAGATATAACACCAGTATCATAACCAAATAACATTCCGCTAATTCCTGATACCATCGCAATAATATAAATAAAAGTATTATTCGTAGATTTGTGAAATAACATCTTAGTGATTATTTTTCTCATATTCTAATCATATATTATCAAGATGTAAGTTAATCACTTTTATAATAGTATTGCATAAAAATTATAATTCTCTTACTTGTTATCGTTGTAAATATCCTAATTGAAGATTTCTATTATTCATGTAAATGCAGCAATATTGATGAATTTATGATGTTAATAAGATTGTAAATCAATGATTTCCGAAAAATCATAAATTTAAATAAGCTTAAATTATAGAGAATTTATTATTACAAATATAGATTGCAATGTATAGATAAAATATCTCTTTAGATCAAATTGACAGAGAAATTATTGAATTATTGCAAAATGATGTAAAAATCCCAAATAATGAGGTTTCTGAAAAAGTAAAAAATAGATTAAGTTTAGATGAACTAAAAAGTGCAACTGCAATTAGAGTAGGAGTAAAAAGGTTAGAAAAGGTTTTACTATAGAAATATTTTGCTATAATTGACTTGGATAATAGTGATAATACTTAGGATTCTAATCCTACTTCAAATAAAACACTAAAAATAAATCATAAAATAATTCTTTTTGTTTAATTATTAATTCAAAATTAAGAAATCTTATGAGAGATATATAAGATTAATTAGAAATAGAAAATCTTTATAATTAAAGCGAGTAAATTAGAGATTTAATTTTTCAAAACAATTTTGACAGTAATATTTCTCATCTACTCTCCATACTTCAGCAAGATTGATTTCTGAGCCACACTCTTCGCAATTTCCCATTTCTTGAATTAATTCTGTCATAATTATACTATCATTTCTTTATTTTATTTTTTTTTTATTGTCTATTCAAGGTCTAGTAGCCTTGGTTTATGATTTTTTTTCCACATCTTTGTTCTTCTTAAATGTTTTAATTCTTTCTGAAGATTAATTCTATGAAATTTTCTTTCAACCTAGTTTTTTAAATTTATTTTTATAAAATAAAACCATTTCCTTATAAAACTAAAGATGGATTAGATATAAATACCTTCAGAAGGAGGTTTATAATAAGGAGTTCCATTTCCTATAAACTTCTCTCAATACTTCTCTAAAAACTCTAAAATCTGTAGTTTTAAGCAGATTAATATTTATATCTTTCTAAGTTTTTTGATTTTTTCTTTGTTCAATTTTTTAATTTCTTTTTTTAAGGATATTATAGCTGCATTGATTTCTGCTTTTTTTGACTTTAGATTAGAAATATTAGAATGATCAATTATTTTTGTATCATGCTGAATAGCTCTTTCAATTTGAATCAATTCTTTATGCTTTATTGCTAAATTAGTCTCTAACGCTTTCAATTCTTTATTAAATTCAGCTTTTATTTTATTAACCAAGTCAGATTTTGATAAATTAGACATGAGATATGCTAAGATAAAATTTATCTATTATTAACATTCATAATTTAAAAATAATAATGAAATCTGAAATTTAACATATTATTATTACAAATATTATAGCTATTAATCTAAAATGATTTACAAATAAATAAAAAAAAGCATTTTTTATATATACATACCTTCGGGAGGTGGTTTATAGTATGGAGCTGTATTTCTATAAATTCTTCTCATTATTTCTCGAAAAGTTCTAAAATCTGTCGTTCTAAAAAGATCGCTCCAATCGAATGTTCGAGGGTTATACTTTAATTGATTATAAATTTTACGCTTTGAAGGATCTATTAAAGTCTCGTAAGCTTCTTTTATCTCTATAAATTTATCTTTAGCGTGAGGATCTGATTTATTTAAATCAGGATGAAATTTTTTTGCTAATTTTCTATAAGCTAACTTAATTTCCTTTTCTGAAGAGTCTTCATCAATACCTAAAAGTTCATAATAATCTTTTGTTTCCTTCATTCTTCTTTGTTGAAGAAGAAAATTAGGATATAAAAACATATAGTTGATATTGTATAAAAGTCGAATAACTTTATTTTTTAGATTAAATTTATGATGACAAATTTGCTTCTATGATTTAGGTTTATTTTTAAAGATTTCATAGGATAATTTTTCTGATTTTCACATAATTTCAAATTATTTCTTGTCTGAAGATTTGAGATTTACAAGAGTAATTCCAAATATAACTAAACATAAAGCAAATGGATATATAAAAATGTCAAATTGTTCTTGCAAAAATATCGCAGAAAAAATCACTCCAAATAAAGGTACTAGAGTTTGGAATATTGCAGCTCGGCTGGCACTCAAACGTTTCACACCTTCTAGATAAAATGTATATGCACCTATTGTAGATAAAAATGCTAAATATGCAATTCCTATCCAAATACGTGGAGGGATTGACACATATTCAAGTGGATTAATGAATTCTGGGCTAATAATTAAAGCGATTGGAATAGTTATTAAAAAACCAAAAAATGATACCCAAGTCATAATCCATATCGAACTTGGTTGATAGGATTCAGGTTTACTTTTGGTCTGGTTCAGAAAAGATCGTGAAATAACAGTATAAGAACCATAGGCAAATGCCGCTAAAAGGACTAAGATATCTCCTAATATTCGATTAGATACATTAACGTTTGGAGAAAATCCCACTACGATAATAACAGCTATGAAAGCCAGTAAAGTCCCTATAGCTTTTTTCCAAGTAAAGAATTCTGATTTTAAAAATATACTTGATAAGATTACAACCCATATAGCATTTGTAGCAACCATTATACTCGCATCACTAGCAGCTGTAAAAATTTCTCCAATAAGATATCCTGCTTGATAAATTGTGACTGAAAGCAATCCCATTACTGTCAGAATTTTCCAATTTTCTTTGGTAAATTGCCAATTTAGTGTACCCTCTTTATATTTGAGGATAAGAAAAAAACAAATTACTGCTAAGAAATATCGAATAACAGCTATCATAAATGGGGGGATGGTTTCTCCCCCAACTTCTTCAGAAACTAACCATCGCCCTATTGGCCAAGTACCACCCCAGATTACCATTGTTAGGATTAACAATAAATACGCAATTATTTCATCCTTGTTCTTAACCTTTAGAATTCTATTCAATTATTCTTCACGTTTAATTTTTTTATTGAACACAAATCTTACATATTAAAATCTTATTTTTTCATACCATTTTGAAATTAATTCATGGTTTTTTATATATCTAAGAAGATAAAGTGAAATAACTCCAAAAATTATGGTTTCACTTATCCATATAAGTTGATAAATTGTTAAATTGCGTTCAATTTGTATTCCTCCTATATTAATTGGTCCAAAATCAACTATAGAGTATAGTAAGATATCAGGTGATTGGAGTATTAGTGGAAAAAATAATTCAATGGTTGCATGTGCTGGCAAATCTAATAAAATGTGAGTAAAACCCCCAATTAAAGCAGAATATGATGCGACAATATAGAATTTCCTATTATATTCTTTTTCTTTTAAGGAATCCCATTCATCAATTCCAAAATATCTCATGGGTTTAGTAAGAATTCCATCTTTCTTAGCAAGCTTAGCTAGAAAAGGACCTATATATTTACAAAATAATATTGTTAATATAACTGTTAAAGGTATAGTATATATTACTAATCCCAATAGACTATGAGTAATTCCTCTAAGGTTAGTTGAGAAAAAGGGGTCAATGACAACAACTATATCAGGAACAAAAGTACTAATGCATAAAGCAGTTCCATCGAATTTTTTTGGATACTTTATTTTAAGTAATAATCCTGGTGCTTGATGAGAAAATACGCTACTTGGCATATGATTAATAAATTCTCTTTAATAAAATGAATTTGAGAATGCTTATTTAACTTTTTGAAAAACCACCATGATGAAATTCTATTGAGTAAGGAACATTCAAGGATTTACAATAAGCATCTATTTCTACTTCTATTTTTTCCCAATGACTATTATCCATTCTAAACTTCTGATAAGTTGATAGAAGTTCAGGATAATTATTTTTGATTATTTTTAGAATTCTTGGAATATTATATGGTCTGAAATTCAAATTTTCAAACATATATGAATCTGTATAATTCAAGGTTTTATCAATAATGTCTTTAAAATTAGTTATTCTTGGGAAAAAAGGGGAAATAAATGTATATGTTTTTATTCCTTTTTCATGTATCTTTCTTAATGCATCTATTCTTTCAATGGGTCGTGAAGCACCTTTTTCTATTAATTTAGAAAAATTTTCATCTAAAGTACTAATTGAAATTCCTACTTCCAAATCATCAAATTTTTTAAATAATTCAATATCCCTTACGACAAATTTAGATTTTGTTAATATTGAAACATGAGCGGTTGTGTTAACAAGTTTTTCTAATATCCTCTTTGTATTTTGATATTTTAATTCAAGTGGGATATACGGATCAGTAACCGAGCTTAAAAGTAATCGTTTTCCATTATATTTCTGTGGTTTTATCTTATCAAAGTCGTAAGTTTTTATATCTATAAATTGTCCCCATTTATCGCCCTTATGTCCGCTGAATCTTATCATAAATTCAGCATAACAATAAATACAGCCATGTTGACAACCGATATAAGGATTGATTACATAATCAATTGAAGGAATATTACTCTTCGTTATTATATTTTTAGCTTCGCGAAACTTAATTTTCATTTTTTAAAATAAAAAATGTAGATAATTTGAAATTATATAAATTATTAAAAGTTTTAAACTTAATAACGTGTATTTAATGGATTCAAATTTGCTATGAATCTTCCTAATCAAATTGAGACTAAGAGACTTAAATTAAGACCATTTAATCCAGATGATTTTAAAATTTTTTCAAATATTATTGAAGATGAAGAGATATCTAATAACCTAAAATTTGTTTTAAATATTAAACCTGAATGTAATAAAACTACACTTTTTCAAATTATAATTAATTCTTATAGTACTGATCATCCTCTACTTGCTTTAGTTATTAGTTCTAAATTTGAGGAACAGATGATTGGTTATTGTGGATTAATAACCTTAGAAGATGAACAAGAAGCAGAAATTTTCTATACCCTACTCCATAGATATAGAGGTTATGGGTACGCTATTGAAGCAGTGAAAAAACTTATACAATTTGCTTTTAAAGGATTGAATTTGAAAAGATTAATAATATTTCTTCATCCAACAAATTCAAAAGCATGGAAAGTTGCTGAAAGAACAGGTATGAAATATTTGGGTCAAAGAGATATATCAGCAATATCATCTAAAGCTATGTTTTTTTCAATAGAGAAGACAGAATTTGATGCACAATCATATTATTAAAGTCATAATCCTATTTTGGATAACTTATTGGAATATATTCATGATCTAAGGCTTTTTTATATTAATTTTTATGGTATGTTAGATTACTTCAATATAATTTATTTTTGTGATAATTAGATTATAATTAATATTATTGAATTCTTATGTCTAAACAACCGAATTTGAAAGAAATGTTCCAAGAATGGAATGATTTGAACTCTAAAGCTCAAGAGTCCATGGGTCAATTTGACTTCTCAAATATTAAGAAAATTAGAGAAAGTCAGAAAATTATTGAAGATGCAATTTATGAAATCTTAAAAGAAAATGCACCAGAAGACATTAAAAAGATAATTCCAGAAGATTGTGGAGAAATGGAGGTTGGATATGACACAGAGGGGAATAAATTCTATTTCGTTATGATGGATCCTGAATACGAAGATGAAGAAGAAATAGAACTTATTGCTATAACTATAGATATCAATAAAACAATTTCCATGATTAAAGATTTTAGCATCGAAGAGTAGAATATTTTAGTTATTAATGACTTCAAATCAATAAAAAAGATAAAAATAAATAATTAGGTTAAAATTATTCTAATAATATTATCCTAGATTGCTAAAAATCTGACATTTTTGCATAATTAATGATTAAAATAGTGTGAATTTAAAATATCAATCCCCTCATCTTTTCGAGTTGGTCCTAGAACTACAAATGTTCTTGCGAAAAAGAGATATCTAATTATTTATTTTCTGATTATGACATTAAGTGCTCAACCACTATTATTGTGGTTATGGTATTTTTGGCAATTCTTCCCTACAACAAATTTTATTTTTTTCATCTTTTTTCCATTGTTTTTCTTTTTAGGAATTATAATTCTTATATTAAGCGCAGCTATAATTGCTAAGATATTTTTAATCTTCATAAATATATTACATAAACCAAAAGAGGGCACTTTCTTAAGAGATAGAGATGATAAAGACTATTGCTATTGGAGTTTAAGGGCAGTTGTTAGAAAATGGCCTATATGGTTAGCACGACAATTATCTTTACCTTTGCTTGAGATATTAGTATTGAAAATATTAGGGGTAAGAACATCTTTTTCAAATTCTTTGTATAAGGGATGGATTGATTGTGAATTTATTGAGTTTGGAAAAAATATTAAGGTTGGACAAGGTAGTTTTATTATTTCAAATATTATCATACAAGATAAATTAATTATTAAAAGGGTCTCCATAGAAGATAATGTAATTATAGGTGCTAATGCGATAGTTATGCCGGGAACGGTAATTGAATCTAATACAATCCTAGATACGATTTCAATGACAAAAATTAATCAACATTTAGAAAAAAATTCAACATATCATGGATCCCCTGCTGTAAAAATGGAGAACATACAGTTATTTGGAAAGAAAGATCAATATGAACAAACTATTTTTGATAAGAAAAGAAATGAGAATTATAATATGGAGAATTTAAAAGCTCATGTGAAAGAGTTTTCTGTTCCGTTTCACTTCTATATAATTGCAGGTTGGGTCATAATTGGTTTTTCTTTTATTTTGCCAGGATTTTTCTTTTTTCTCTTTCTTTTTGGGTTCTTAATACCAAATTTATTCTCAACAACATTATACTTAAGATTGCTCTTGAACCCAATAATTATTGCTATTCTATTTCTTTCTCCTATAATTATTATTGGTCTTTATTTAATTCATCTATTTTTTATAGCTTTATTTACTAAGTGGTTCTATACAATTGCAGATAAAAGAGGGCCTTCTCAAGGTGTTTTTGATCGAAACCTTGATGAGTCCTCTAAGGTATTAAATTATTATCATTTTAGATCATTTTTATTTAAATATCCTATCTTTGCATTTGTTCGTTCACCTTTTCCTTGGCTTATTAATTGGGAATTACGATTCTTAGGATCTAATAAAATTGGAAAAGGGACAGTATTTGAAGAAACTTTTTTCCATAGCCATATTGATATTGGTAAAAATTGTTATATTGGTACATTTTCACATATTTCTAATCATTTAGTTGATGGTGTCTATGGGGAAGAAAATCTGACTTTTTTTGGAGTTGATTTAGGAGATAATTGTATTTTCAGTTTATCAAATGGAGGTATGCCTGGATTAAAAATGGAAAATAATTCCACTGTATTGCCTATGTGTGCTACTATAAAGTATGATAAGTTAGTAAATAATTCAATTTTTAGTCGATTTCCAGCAAGAAAATTGAAACAAGATGATATATCTAAACTTACCGGTGGAATGTATTATGAATAATAATCAATCAAAAGTTTCTGCTGAAAAAAGTAAAATAATCAATTTAGCAAAAATTCCTATTACTACAAATGGATTTAATTGGTCTTTTACTTCAAATATACTATATTTATGCTTACATATTCTTTCTCTCACTTTACCTACAGTAATGGTAATAACTTTCTTCAATGACGCTATGGATTCTAATTTTTTTCATTGGAGAATTTTATTGATTTTTATTGATGTTTTGGCATGGTGGGGCTCCTATTTACTTATTAGTCTTCTTCTTGGCAAATTAATTCTAATTCTACTAAAATTAATTCATAAACCAAGGGAAGGCATCTTTAAAATTGATCCAAAAAATAGAGACTATTCTTTTTATTGTTTAAGAATTACTGTTAAAAAATATATCTTTTGGATTTGGAATAATTTCTGTTTTCCCTGGGTAAGTAATTATGCCTTTAAAATGTGTGATGTTAAAGCAGATTTTAAGAGTACTATGTTTGATGGTTGGAGTGATGTAGAATTTATTGAATATGGGAAAAATATTATGGTAGGACAAGGAGCTAAAGTTCTTTCTAGTATTATAATTAGAATAGATAATGAGGATTATCTTTTAATTAAAAAAGTTATCATTGGTGACCATGTTGTATTAGGTGCAAATTCAATTGTTTCACCTGGTACTTTAATAGGACAAGGAGCAACGTTAGGTGTATGGACAGTTACACAAATTAATCAAATATTAGATCCTAAATGGATATATATAGGATATCCTGCCCATAAATATCAACCAGCTCAAAAAGCTATTGAAGAAAGTAAGAAGGAACCAATGAGAAGAATTGTTGGAATGGGTAAAAGAATTCCATTTGATATAGATCAATTTTCAAATCATAAGAAATAAAGTAATATAATGAAATTTTTTACTAATAAAAAAGATAAAGTTTTTCTAAAGCAGTTATAGCGTCTATCTCCTAATAATTCACATAAAAAATATACTTATCGTTGAACAAAAGTTATATTTAAAATGAAAATTCTTACATTTAAAAAATTAATAGAAAAGAGATAAATATTTTGTTTTAAAATAATATAATAACAACAGAATTAAAATTTAAGAAAATGATTTAAAATGTATAAAATAGTGCTTTTAAGACATGGTGAAAGTACTTGGAATAAGGAGAATAGATTCACAGGTTGGACAGACGTAGATCTCTCAGAAAAAGGAATCCAAGAAGCGAAAGAAGCAGCTAAATTATTAAAAGAAGGAGGATATACCTTTGATATTGCCTATACCTCAGTATTAAGAAGAGGAATTAAAACTCTTTGGATTGTTTTAGAGGAGATGGATTTAATGTGGATTCCCGTTTATCGTTCTTGGCGTTTAAATGAAAGACATTATGGTGCTCTACAAGGATATTTCAAATCAGAGATGGCAAAAGAAGTTGGAGAAGAACAAGTACTTATTTGGAGAAGAAGTTATGACATACCACCTCCTGCACTTAAAACAAGTGATCCGAGATATCCTGGAAATGAAAGGAAATATGCAGAACTAACCTCTGATGAACTTCCTTTAACTGAATGTTTGAAAGATACAGTAGCTAGAGTTTTGCCCTATTGGCATAATACCATTACCCCGACTATAAAGTCAGGTAAAAAAGTCCTGATTTCAGCTCATGGAAATAGTTTGAGAGCACTTGTAAAATATCTTGATAATATGCCTGATGAAGAAGTTGTTAAGTTAAATATTCCTACTGGAGTACCTCTAATATATGAATTAGATGAAGATATTAAGCCAATTACTCATTATTATCTTGGTGATGCTGAACAAATAGCGCAAGCAATTGAAGCAGTTGCAGCACAAGGAAAAGCTAAATAACCAGACTTAGAATTATTTAATTTCATTGATCATGAATTCTATTAGAAAAAGTATTTCCAAGATTTATATTGTAATAATATTAATTGTCATTATATTAAGTTTTCAAAACTCTATAAAAACAGTAAAAGCACAGGCAGTAACAAATATCTCTGTTTATGAAGCATTTGATATGATAAATAATAGCGTTTTATATCCAAATTTAATAATTTTAGATGTAAGAGAACAATCAGAATATGATATTAATCATATTTGTAATGCAACATTGATTCCAGTTTCAGAACTTGAATCAAGAATAGACGAATTAGAATTATACAACAATACAGAGATAATAGTATATTGTGGTACTGGTGTCAGAAGTACAACAGCAAGTCAAATACTCATTGATAATGGTTTTACAAAAATATATAATATGGAGGGAGGTATTACTGAATGGATTTCTTCCGGATATGAAGTATGTGCGATGGAAAACGGTCAAACAGATTTCCCTTCTATAAATGGTTTTTCACTTAGTTTCATAATTATTGGACTATTAGGGTTTAGTGTAATCTTTATAATATTTCGAAAAAAAGAGCTTTATAAAAAGTAAAATCTACTATTCTTATTAAAAAAATTGAGGTTTTCTAAAATGGTAAAAAAATTATTTATTGATAATCCCATAGTTTCTAATCAAGTCTTTTTCCCTCGTAAAATTCCGGAACCAACTGATATTGATTCAAATATTAGGATATTGAAGTTTGAAATTAGTAAAAAAATTGTTATTGGTGGGTTTTTTTATCTAAATAAACCAGACCTTCCAAATATGTTATTATTCCATGGAAATGGAGAAATTGCTGCGGATTATCAATATTTTTTAGATTTTTTTTTTGAATGTGGTGTAAATTTAGGAGTTGTTGATTTCCGAGGATATGGTTTCAGTACCGGAGAACCAATTTATAGTAGTTTAGTTTCGGATGCATTTCCGATTTATAATAAATTTTACGAATGGATTATATCAAATAATCTAAGTAACTCACTATTTCTCTTAGGACGTTCTCTTGGTAGCGCTTGTGTAGCAGAAATAGGTTCCCATAATCCAAACAACTTGCGAGGAATTATCTTTGAAAGTGGTTTTGCGAGTATGTATAATATGATGACAAGACTATTCAGAGTAAGTGGACCTGATATTACACCTGATGGACTGAGTGAATATTCCAATGATACAAGACTTAGACAATTTCAAAAACCAGTATTGATTATTCATGGCACTCAAGACTGGATTATTCCTTGCGATGAAGCGAAATTAATATATGAAAATGTCCCTAACCACGTTGAGAAGAATTTAGTATTAATCGAAGGTGCAGGTCATAATAATATTTTTTCATTTAGAGAGGAATATATCACTCCATTAAAAAATTTCATAAAAAAAAATAAATAACAGTTTTAATTAGATTTTAGTTAAAAACTGGACTAATGAACCTTTTTTTACTATCCTATTTTCCATTTAATTATAAGAAGTAATAAATATAGCAGTGAGAAATAATTGACTAATAAAACAATAAATTTCTGTCCATATTGTGGAAAGAGAATTCGTTTCTATATTAAAGATAAATTAAATTATTGTTGTTTTTGTGGTAAAAAGCTAAAAGTAGAAAAACATAAAATAATATCGCAAGTCCAATGTACAATTTGTCATATAAAGATTGATCCAGATAAAGATAAAACAATTAAATGTTCATTTTGTGGAAGTACTTACCATTATAGATGTGTATATTCTTGGCTTCAAAATTATAATGCATGTCCTATGTGTCAAAACGTGTTTTTATTTCCAAATAAATCCATTTCAATCGTTAAATAAACAAGAATTGTTTTCAACTTGAATTTAATATTTTCTAATGGTTTGAAATTAATAAAAATGAATTTAATTTATTAGAAATTCATTCACTAAAATTTGCTGAAATTCAGTATCTTTTTCTTGAAAAAGTATATTTTCTTTTCCAGTATATATATCTGGAGAATGACTTTTTTTAAACAATATCGAGAACGGGATAATTATATAGGCGATATTTGATGTTTCTTCTTGAACATTAATTTCATCGAAAAATTCATAATAATTTTTATTTTCTACCTCTAATCCCATTTCTTATCTCACATTGATTACTATTTAATATTCAATAAAATTTCATCTACTTAAATTAATAGACCCGACAAAATTAGTGATTACTTTTTATTTTCATCAATATTTTGAAAGGAATTCTTCTTTCAAAATCTGTTTATATTTTAAATTATCGCTTTTTAGAGAATCATCTTCTGAGTTTGAAAAAATATCGATTGGATATTTCTCGTTATACATATTTAAAACTAATATTATCAAATTTGAAATGTTTTTGAAGGATACCTTTGAATTATTATCTGAGAATAACTTTTCTACCAGCTTAGATAATAAAATAAATTTCTTTCTTTGAAGTAATTTTTTATTAGATAGAGTTTCTGGCTTGAAAACATTCTCTAAATATTTTATGACTCTTTTTTCAATTGTAAGTGAATTCACAATCCATCAAGATCTAATCTCCTTTATGGATTATTTAATCTTAAATATAAAAACGGAATGTTTTTTTTTGATATATTAGTTATTATTTCAAGTAAAACCTCTTGTTCTTTAAATGAACCATTGAACGTATAAAAATTGAATATTTCCTTCAATTAGGTTAAAAATTCTTGGATATAAATTTTCTTATAATCTTGATGCCTCTCTTCAAAACAAATTTTCTCATATCCAACATAAATATCGTGTGGCTTTTTTAAATCCTTAATTGCAGAAAAAGGAATTAAGAAGAGTGATATATTGAGAAATGGGTGGTTTTCCGACAAATTGAATAATTCTTGCCATATTTTATTATAATCGTCTACAACCATATATGCTATCCAAATTTGAAAGTTTTCCCATTGATTCATATTTCTTACTTATCATATAAATTTTAAATATCTCTCCAAAAGTAAACGATAGGTTTATATAAAAAAAACTTGAAATTCGATTTATTTTATGAAGAAAAGGAAATCATAAAGGAATTAATTTAAATTTATATTAAAAAAAAAAAAGAAATTATAATTATTATTTTATCGATTATTCACTCTTTATAAAGGATATAATCAATATTCCGATTCCCATTATAATACCAACAGATATCATTGCCCAACCAAATGCAGCTTTACCTATAATATCATATGATAGCATAACAGTTCCCCAAACAAATGGACCCAATGCTGAAGAAAATTTCCCACTTAGTTTAGAAAAGCCAAAAAATTCTCCAAATTTTTCTTTGGGAGCAAGTTCTATTACCATTATTCGTTGTGCTACCCAAGTTCCTCCTAGAGCGGGGCCTGCTACAATACCCATAATGAGACTTAGAATAAAGGGAAGATTCGCACCAACATCAATTGATTGCGTTGTAAATATTAAAATAATACCAATTGTTAATGAAATCCCCCAAAAAGCGCCAACAAGGTAAAAAGTCTTTTTTGCACCATATTTATCACCAAACTTTCCAACAAAGTATGTGAAAGCAACTGCAGAAATAGTAGCAATAATAATAAAAAGTATGGCAAATAGTGTTCCACCAGCAATACGTAATCCATCAGTTACTATTGGTGTCATATAGAGAACAATAACGTTAGCAATATCAGCAACAAAAAAGTATCCAATGATAAATATAAACATTGATTTATGTTTTCGAATATCTTTAAAAGTATTACCTAATTGTCTGAAAGTATTTTTTATTAATTTATTTATAGGTGGTCTTCGAAATTTTTTCTGCTTTTCTCGGACATAAAGGAATGGAATTGTGCATATTAAAAATAGAATCATGGGTATAACAAATGTAAACCAGTATCCAGAAAATCCATATTGTATTGGTTTATCTTCAGCTAGTACTGGTGGAGTTGATACAGTATCACCTAATAATATTATTAAGGGATACATTATAACGAGAGCAAGAATGGTACCTAAGTAGCCCCATGCAACCCCAAATCCAGCAACCTTACCAATATCCTCTCTTTTAGCTATAAATGGAAGCATTGCATCATAAAAAGTTAAACTAAATTGATAAGCAACATTTGCAATAACATAGAATGCTAGAACCATTGTAAGATCATGGAAGAAGCCAAGTAAACTGGCAAAAAGAAGAATAAAACCGGTTAAACTCACAACAAAAGGCTTCCTTTTTCCTAAATTATCACTAAAGGCCCCTAATATGGGAACACAAACAGCAACTCCAAGTTGCATTAAAAAACTTACTGTACCAAATAAAAAACTAGCTGTACCATAGGATATTCCATTTTCTAATTGTCCAATAACTAAAACATAACGATTTATAATTAAACTTACGATTACCATTGAATAAATTGTGTTTGCGAGATCATACATGGCCCAAAAGAATACATTACGTTTAGAAGTAGTTGTTTCATACTCAACTTCTTCACCATCAAGAATTTCAGAAGGTGAATTTGTATTATTTTCTTTTTTTGACATTTTAATCATATAAAATTAGATTTAGGTTATGAATTAATGATATAATACCTTGGATTAAAAATTTTATCTATATTGAGAATGAACTTTATACTGTATGCATAAATAATCTTGAGTATAAAGAAATTCTGAATTAATTTTCCTTAATTTAAGAAAAAGATGGATGTTACTTTTTTTCTTTAGTTATTTTCCTTTTAATGCCTATTTTTTTTGGTTTTTTTTTTACTTCCTTGATGATTGTATCCTCTCTTGTCAATTGACTTTTCAATTCTTCAGCGATACTATCAAGTTTATTAGCAGTGGTACTTACTTCTTCCATTGCAACAGTTTGTTCTTCTGAGGCAGCACTAATTTCCTCCATTGAATGTGTGGTATTTCTAATTTTATCAATAATTTCATTAATAATAGATGTAGTATTTTTAATTGATTGTTTTATCCCCTCTGCAAGTTGTCTCACTTCATCTGCTACTACTGCGAATCCTTTTCCATATTCTCCAGCTCTTCCAGATTCTATTCTTGCGTTTAATGATAATAAATATGTTTGTTCTGAAATATCAATGATCATTTCTGAGATTTTTTTGATTTCATCTGATGAATCTGAAATTTCCATAATCTCTCTTGTTACTTTTTCAGTTGAAGCTGAAACTTCTTCTGCCGATGCATTAACTTCATTTGCACTCCCCGCCAATTCACTAGCCATATTTGCCACATCAATAACAGCTCTAGCTCCTAATTTTAAAATATTTTCCATTGATTTATTTGTTTTAACAATTTCTTTTGTAGTTGGGATAGCGATTGCTATACTAATTCCAATTGCCAATACGATTGAAATAATGACTATGATATATGAAATAATTATTGTTATTTTTGAGTTTTCAATACTATTATTAACTTCAGTTTCAATATCGTAATATATGTGACCAATGAGAATAGTTATTGGAGTATCTAAATTTTTAAGCGATTCCTTTCTTGATATAAGAGAATCAACTATATTGAATAATTGATTTAGAACAAATGGTTCATAAGAATTATTATACCAGCTTTTAATCGCATTTGCAAGTGTCTTATTTTGACCAATAGGACTATCTATTATTATTTGTAGATTATCTTGAAATTCTGTCCCAAGATCGATAAACTCTAATTCAATTTCATCTCTTGTTAGTTTATTTGATTCATTACTATAATCATTAATTAAAACTAATTGAGATTTTAGAAAATATTTTAATTCTGTAGCACTGTTTTTTAAAGTTAAATCAGTTTGTTGTGTTGTTAGATCAATTATATCTGATTCATAACTCTGTGTAGCACTTTTGATTTGAGATAAATAAATAGAGAATTTATCTATTAAATTAAAAAGCCCATTGGTTTCATTAGTTGCAATTACATTAATTTGATTAATATAATTGCTAAGGGAGGATAAGTAATAAATCAAGGGGGGGTTTAATTCCTCTAAAATAATTGCAGATTCTAAAATATTTTCATATGAATTATTGTAATTTGCTCTCATAATCATATCTCCACTCTCATAAGTATAGATAGTTCGCATAATTTTCTCGGTATGATATTTAATATTATTAGCATAAATATTTGACTGTAATTTATTAGTTGTTAAATCGTCAATGGTGGAATTTAAAGTATAAATTTGAATCAAACTCGCAATTCCAAGGATTGTACATAATCCAATTAAAATAATATAACCATTTCTCATCCTTTTTTTAATATTCATAACTTAAGCTCTTGATATTTTTTGGTTAATTCAAAATAACTAAATAATTTTTTTCCTAATTCCTAATCAACAGAATTCAAATTTAAGAAAAAACTGAATTAATCATATTAGTTTATTAATTTAAACTTTTATCCATAGTTCTATAGTCGTGCTAAGAGTACAAAAAAAAAATAGGAGATAGGATTATAAGGTTCAATTATCACTTCTTGAATCTTTTCAAATATTCTTTAATTCTACAAATTCCAAACAATTATAATAAATTGTTACTGAGAAATTTTCTGTACTTTAGCAAAATTTGTAAAAAATCATAATTATAAAGAATATAGATAATCCACAAAACTCAAAAGTTTTTTTATATATTCAAACTAATAACATTATAGGTGTAATTAATCTTGCCAACTTCGAGAAGAGAATATTTAAAGCAATCCTGCAAATCAAAATATGAAAAATCCTTTGTAGAAGCAGTTCCAAATAACTTATTAGAGTTATACGAAGCGAATGTTAATATAGGTCAATATACTGTTGATTTTGCAATTGAGAAATATAAAATTGCTGTTGAATGTGATAATATCCAATTAGATTATAAAACACCAGACCAAAAGAAAAGTGATTTAAGAAAAACTAAATTCCTTATCGATAATGGTTGGACAGTTTTTAGGTTTACCGCTCAAGTACTATTTTCGGCAGCACTTTTATGCCATAAAATGGTTGCTGATGAAATTGTTAAATATGAACCAAAAATAATGGATGTAAGTGAATTTTTATCTAATGAACAAATAGATTTTATAAACGAGAGGCTTTCTAATGTTGATATCACTACCTCACCTACATTTAAAAATGAAATAAGAACATTTGAAAGAAGAAGGAGCTCTTAATGATTAGAACCATAAAAAAATAATACATTTTTTTTGAGTTCTAACTTTAGATAAGTTTTTTAAAATTCGATAAATTCCTGTTGTAAAATCATTTTATATTCTGGATCCCTTTCTCTAAATGGAATTCTCTCATTTCCTGAATAGATCTCCATAGATTTATATTTCTTAAATAGCTGTGAGAAAGGTATGACGAGTTCAGAAATATTACAACTTTCTGAAACATGAGTAATATTAAGATTTTTATATTGAATTTTTTCTATTTTTCCAGAACTCATTTTTTTTCACTCACTCATTCTTTTACAATCAATTTTCCTCTTATTCGGAGTTTAACTCCTAACTTTTCTAATTTACTCCTATATTCAAAAATAATATCTCTTAGAATTTT
Organism: Promethearchaeota archaeon; assembly: GCA_019058245.1. Taxonomy (GTDB): domain Archaea; phylum Asgardarchaeota; class Lokiarchaeia; order Sigyniarchaeales; family SOKP01; genus Loki-b32. Next base: position 211,465 of record JAHPZJ010000013.1, read on the forward strand.
TTTGCTAATTTCTAGTTGTTCAGCTAATATATCAAATTCTATCTCATTGAATAGTTCTGAGTACCTCACTAATTTCTGAATTGAATCTTGAATAACCTGATCATAATCTGCAATCTCGATTTCCCTAGTAATATCATTTAAATCAATATCATAATTGCTCGTTAATAAATTTGGATTACTTTCAATCCAATTATGTATTAAATTTCGGACTGTTTCTGAACGAGATTGTCTCCTCTTTTCTGCCATCAGATTAATAACTCTCTCATCAAAAGCATCGAGACTAAATGTAATTCTAGATAAATCCGATGATTTCTTTGATTCTGATGGCATTTTTTATCTATCCGACAAAATTTTGATATTTAATATAATCATTTTTTTTCGAATATTTAAATATTTGCACAAATGATCATTTAGTGCATCACTGAAGATGCATAGATTTATAAATGAAGAGGATCTTATAATATTCATATATTATTTGAATGTCATTTAAATATTATACCCTAGTGTGTGTAAAATGTTAGAACTTTATACTCCCCAATATGAAGAAATAAATACCAGAGAACGTATTACAATTGATATAATAAAGGATGGTCAAGAATTTTTACAGCAATTTGATATTAATCCTGACTATCTACTAGATACAGTTTCAGTTGTTTATAAATATTTGAGAAATAATGGTAAAATTCCTCATAATTTATATAAATTCTTTATTGCTGCTTATTATATAATTTCTCGACATCCTTTTGCCTTTCCTGTTCATGAAAGCAAAAAAACTTTCTGTGAAAGATTTAGACTCCCTATAAGCGCGTTAGATTATTGCGTCGAAAGAATAGTGGATACATTGGATTATATTAGAATTTTAGACGATATGAATTTCCCTTATTTTATTGATCCTAAACGAGATATTTGCTTAAAATTTATAAAAAATCTCATTAGATCCAAAGTAGATAAAGCAATGATGCGTTTTTTAATAGGAAATCAGCCAATAAACTCTCAAATTCTTACTGAAGAATTGGTAAATGAGGTAATCTTTAAGCAAAAAGCTTTTCCTGAGGAGTTGTTAAGACAATTATTTGATATTGCTTTTGAATACGTTGAGGAAGGGTTTTTGGAATACAAGGAATATGTAAGATTGCAAAAAAAAATGTTTATATAACTCGTTCGTAATTTCTAAGCTAAATAGTCTTAGATTCTTTGGTTTCTTTTTTTGTTAAAAAATACTTTATTTTATGGTCTTTTTATTTTCATATAGATTTAAATTTTCTAAGATTGAATTAACTTTTGAAAATAGACCTAAAATTAAACTTAATTCCTTGGTTGACATCATACTACGTCCAAAAATATTTTTAAATGCATAAAATACATTTTCTTCTTTATAAGACCGAATTTTCAATGTTTCTATAATATTTTTCATTATTTTATATAAAATTTGACGATCTTTTTTATCAGCAAGTAACACAGGATTTTCTCCTCGACCAATAGTCAAGAAATTAATTTTTTTAAACATCTCGTACAAAACTATTCCACAAGCATGTGATAAATTTAATGCAGAATATTTAGTACTCGTGGGGATTCTTAATATTATATCAGCAAGACTTATCTGTTCATTTGTCAACCCTCGAGATTCTTTTCCAAAAAGAATAGCAATTTTTAATGATTTTTCTGAGATTGGAAGATTTAAATTCTCTGGAAAAACAGCTAATCTTCTAATATTTGAATAGTTCTTCCCTTTAGCAGTTGTAGCAATTATATAGTCAAATCCCTCAAGTAATTTTTTCAGTTCTGATAAATGATTATCCTGATTTTTCAATTCTATAATTTTAGCGTTAAAAAGTATATCTTTACCATGCATAGCAAAACCTTGAGTTTCATAGCTTAATATCTTATTACCTCTTTCAATTGGATTAAAAATGATAAGATTTTTAAAATTGAAATTTTCCATAATACGAGCTACTGCCCCTATATTCCCGGCATTCTCTGGTTGAACTAAAATTATAGTAAATAAGAGATTTTTATATTCATTCATTATATGAGTCTCTTGAAAATTTTCAATCTCATTTTTATTTTTTTTTTTATTCAAACAAAATCACGCTTAATATTTCTAATATATTTTCAATATTTCAATTCATAATAAATCTAAATTATCAAATATTAAGTTTATTTTCTATTCTATTCTGTTCATTAAAAATAAAGCTTAATCCTATATAAGAACGAATAAATTATTCACTACTTTTGTTTTATTAAATAACCTAAATGAAAGATATAAATATGAAAAATCTCATTAATTTGTTAAATTATCAATTTTTCATTTGAAAACATTAACTTTAATAAAACAATATTAACAATTTTAAAATCAATATAAGATTAGATTGAGATTATGGCAGTCTATAAAAATATCGCAGAATTCCTTGAATTTATAAATATTAGCAACGATAACTTTACTCTTTTTGAATGGAAACCAGCAAGATCTATGAGGAGATTTGATTTAGATCTAAATATAGTAAAAGAAAATCCCATCACTGACATTTTCTTTCATAAAGATAAGGGTAATATGAAAATTGTATATATAAGAAAGCATAATCTTATATATACAGTAGGTGCTAGCCCTCGAGTCCAATATCAATTACTGGAAGCGTTATTAGAATATATAGACTTATTATTCAACGATTTTTATGATATAGAGGTGATATTATCTTATAGCGATTTTTCTCCAGGTATTTTTAATGGATTCAAGGAAAGTGTTGAAAATACTATAAGAGATTTTGCTGATTTAGATTTGGTTAAAAGGATTTTAGTAGAATGCCGGGTATGTAATACAGTTCTCCCATTATTTATAAAAAAAAGTATGATTGAAAATGCCGAATCTTACCCTGTTCCTATAGTATATGAACACCGGGGTCACGCGATATTATGTTTTATCGATAAAAATTTTCATCATCGTGGTGTTGAACTAGTCAATATTTCAGGATAGAAAAATATTAAAGCCTATTTTTGAGTGATTATTCTTAAATTCTCAATAATGAATTTTAAAAGGATAATAAAAATAATATACATATGGAAGAAAATCAGAATTCTGATGATCAACCCTTTTTTGAGGATGTTGTAAAAAAAACAAAAACAGGCATTACTTTTCCAAAAGAGTTAAGGGACTCATTATTTGAGGAAGATGCTGACATTTTTTTCAAATTAGTGGTTCCAAAAGAGAAAGATAAAATAATCTTGGAGTTTTTATCTGATGAAGAAGCTAAAGAATTATCTGAGAAATCAAAAACTAAGAAAGCTAAAGTAATTCCTACTTCAAGTGCTTCTGGAGAAAAAGGAAAAAAAACTACTAAAAAAACTTCAGCTCTAACCCCCGCTTGGGGTGAATATTTTGTTTATGATTTTGAAGCAAAAGATAAAATCATTCCTATTTTAGAATCTGCTTTTTATAAGTTCGCTGAAACTCCCTTAAACTTAGAAGATGCCATGGGACGAGTAAAATACGCATTGGTGTCTTTTCTTACCTCTACTAAAACGGAAAATGCTAAACTATATTTTGCTATTGAAAAATTCTTGATAGATATTATTGATAAGTTTGATCAACCAAATTTGCTTGATTGGATCTTTGAAAAAATTATACCAAATATTGAAAGCAAATTCCTTTATGAATTAGCATTATTAGAATTGGTTGAAGCTAGTTTGAAATTTAAAAGATGGGAGAAAGCAGAAATCTATATATTCTATGTGTTAAAAAACATCGATAGCTATGCAAAATCAGAAATGTATAACATTATGAACAGCTTTAAACAATTAGTTAAGAAAGTTAAATATGTTGAGAGAAGCGATAAAATTGATATTTTACTTAAAGAGAAGCTAATGGAATACGGTAAGGGGGTTGATTTAGATTACAAAATTCAAATTGTTGAATTTCTTGAAGATTTACAGTATATCGAACTAGCATATAATCTAGCAAAAGAAATTCAAGTAAGTTTACCTCCCGAAAGTATGAAAATTGAGGAAATAAGAAAAATAGTCAGAAGATTACATACTGCCCCTATCGAAAGTAAACCCGTTTCAAGTACAGATTTTGAAGAAGATGATCCAGAGGATTAGGTTTTTTTATTTTCTTCTTCTTTATGCCCCTCTTTTAATTCATCCTCAACTCTCTTCATTTCTTGGTCCATTATTTTCTGTTCCTTTTGTTCTATAGATTTTTGTTTTAATTCAATTTCAACTTGAGATAATTCTTTTTCTTTTTCAATTAACTCTTCTTTTATTTTTAATACTTTTTCTCGCTCTAGAATTTCTTTTTCTTCTAATTCCTTTTCTTTCTCTTCAATCTCTAATTTTTTTTTTTTGATTTCAATGTCCTTCTTTTTTAGTTCAATCTCTTTATCAATAATTTCCTCTTCTTTTTTCTTGAGTTTTTTAGGAATTTTTTTTTCAATTTCCTCTCCCATTTCACTTTCTTTTTCTAAGATTTCTTCTTTTAATTTAAGGACTTCTTCTTTTTTTTGCATTACTTTTTCTTCTATTTCCTTCTTTTTTTCTTCTAATTCTAATTTTCTTTTCTTAATTTCTAATTCTTTCTTTTTTAGTTCAAATTCTTTATCCAATATTTCAGATTCTTCTTTTTCAAGAGAAATTTCTTTTTTTTCATCCGCTTTTAATTTTTCAATTTGATCTTCAGGAATTTCTTTTTTTATATTTTCTTCTTCTACAATTTCTTCAATTTTATCAACAGAAACTATGGATTTTAAAATCTGATCGATATATTCTTTTAAGACTTCATTTTCTGGAATATCAGCAATCTGTTTTATATAATCTTTTAAGATTTTTGTTAGAAAACCAGGAGACCTATTTCCTATTATTTTTAGTACCTGTAATGCTTTTTCTATTACAAAGTCTTTATCATCGGATAACCTTTTTAAGATAACGTTTATAAGCTCGATATTATCGATTGATGCTTCTCCTCCAACCATATAGATTAATAACTGTAAAGCAGCTTCTCGAACATTAGGATCTTCTGAATTCAATAAATCTTCACTATAAGGAAGAAATAAATTAGCTTCATCTTCACAAATTGTTTTTAAAAGTAGTAAAAACGTATATCTTAGTACCGAATCTTTTTTCGATAAATTTTCTAATAAAGATGGTATATCAATAATAAGGTTTTCAATTAAGAAGCGTAAAACGGTTCGTCCTCCATGTAATGTTAATAAAGATTCAATTACTTCTTCAAGTCTCGCTAAGTATTCCACTTCATTAGCATCTCCGATAAAGAGTGCAATAATTTGTACGGCATCGTCAAATCTACCATCATTTACAAAATCTTTTATTTGACTAATTTCTATCGCATCATTTTTTTCATCATTCATATTATTTTCCTCTTTTTATCTTTTTTCTATACCCAAATTATATAATAATCGGTATAAATTCGAGTTATAAAATTAAAAATTAATCTCAAATCTCTAAATCTTAATCGTGATTTTTGACCCTCTTCATTATAATTATTAGTTAAAAGATTAATGTACATAATAATTTCTAGGTTTTGATTCTTATCAGTATTTAAATTTATTTGATCACAATATTGAGTCAATGCATTAAGATCTTCCCAAAAAGTATTCCAGAAATATTGGTCTGCCTTAGATTCCTGAGATTCAGATGGATCTCTTGAAATTCCTGTTAGAACGTCAGAAGGTACTTTAAGTGCAATTTCTATATGCTTAGAGGTAACATATGTTAAACTCACTTCAGGAAAATATAGGGCTGCATAAAATTTACATATCCCATATAATAATTCAAGACTAGCAATATCTTCACGATTAGCATTGCATAGAACATAATTTTCTTTTAAAAAAACAATATGCAAACGATCTCCGAATTTGAAAATAATATAATCATCAATTAATAAATAATTAAAATTTTCATTCCTATTATGGATTCTATCATCAAAAATCTTAAAAATATCATCCCATTTTTTGATTGAAACGAACTTATTCAATTTACGATAATCACCATGAAAGAAAATATCTAGAAAATCAATTAAGTAAAGATAATTATCGTAGGGTCGATAAATCACCGTTTTATTCCTAAAATACCTTTCATTAACTCCTTTATGGACACTATAACAAAATTTTGGTAAATCTTCAATAGTTAATCCTGCCTTAATTCTTAATTTAAGTAAAAAACGTCGTGAGCACTTTGGCTGTAAAGTGCATGCTATTCTATCTCGCTCACATTCCTCAAAACATAATTTATCTATTCGAGTTTTTAAAATATTTATTAACTCTGATTTAGTTTTTGCATCAGATTCATTACGTAAATACTTTAAAATATGTTCTTCATTTAAAGGCATTTAAATTACTATTTAAATAATTTTTTTTTAATTTTTATTAATCTTCAGTAGTTAAGATTTATGAAGTTTTCACTTACTCTATAGAATAAATATTATTAAATTCTAAAATTTTTTATTATTTTTCTTAATAATAAGTATAGAAGTTTTAATTCTATTGTCAATTAAAATTATTAATAAACATTTCTTCTTTACTAATAAAAATAACATTTCCAATCAAATCAATTAGGTTTAAAAGAATATGTTGAGGCAAATCCATATTTTTCTAAAATCAGAGCTAATATTTGTTAAAAATTACGCCATGGCTCTTGGAAGTGAAGAATTAGATAACGTAATGAAGATTATACAAAAATACATCGATATGCCAATACCAGGTAAAACTTTTCAGAGGAATTTAACAGAATTTCAGATATTTCATAGAGCATCTGATAATTTATATTTTCTCTTTATTACAGATCTAGTTGATTCACTCCAATATATTGATGAAATGATTATAAAAATTATTGAGAAATTCAAACAAATATTTCCTAATCCTTCAAACGCAAGTGAAACTGGAACTTCTAATGATGAATTTAATGATTTTTTAAATCAATTACAAAAAGATCTACATTCAAAAATAGCAATAATAGGACCTACAGAAGCAGGAAAAACAACTCTCTATAATATGTTGAGAAGTGGGGAAGAAAAAATCCATATGGATTTTGCTAAAACATCAACAATGCAAATTGATAGTATTAGTTTTGATCTTTGGGATTTCCAATTAAAAGATAATTTCTCTCTTCTTTGGTCAAAATTTATTCGAGGATCTGATTTAGTTATCCTTCTGTTTAATTTAGCAAATTATAACTTAAAAATGATGGATCATTTTATGAAACTTCATAAAATAGATGGTAAATATTCAAAATTATTAATTCTTGGAAATAAAAGAGATTTAATAGAAGACACAGATATAAAAAGGATAAAAAATGAGTTAAGTATTACTGATTTTGAAGAAATATCATTAAACACTTCTGATGCGAAAGAACAAATTAATCAACTTATTATAAAGACTTTAAATTTAAGGAAAGAATTACCTTCTGATTTTTTTGATTTATTAAAAAAAACAGATAGCTTAGTTTTAGAGGGAAAAAGAGTCGAAGCATTAGCTAATTATAAAGAATTACTTAATACTAGCAAGAATTATCATAATATAAAATACACAAAAGCTATAGAAAAAAAAATTGAAAACTTACATCTTAAAATTCAAGAAGAAATTGACAAAAGGAAGGAAATTGTAAAAGATAAAGATTTTGGACCAGCAAAACCATTATTATTTACACGAAAGGTCACAGTAAAGCCTCTCCCAGATGCATTAGATTCAGACAAAACTTTAGATATAAAACCATTACCTAAAGAAAAACCAGAAATTCCTTCAGAATCCGTTAAAGGATTAGTTTCTTTTCAAAAACTTGATATAGAAAAAGAAATAAAAACTCCAATAACTGAAAAGCATCAATTAAAAATTATTAAACCAATCTCAACTTCAAAAAAGAGAAAAAAAGAATCAAAACCAGAAACAGAAATGCCACTTGAATTATTTGGACCTCATAAAGAACTAAAAGAAGATATTAAAAAACCTCTAGTTATTGATTTTACCAAGGAACTACAAAAGATAATATTTCAGAAAGGAAGCTCTCTTAGTTTAGAATTATGTGAGAATTTAATTATGGAATTAGAAAGATCTTTAGAAAGGCCTATTACAATTGAAGATATTGAATTAGCAGCAAATTTTTTTGTGAAACAAGAACAAAGTTCTCAGTAAAACATTTCTTTACGTTCAATTTATAAGTTCAGATATAGTTCATAATATACTTCTTTTAAAATAATTGAATATATAATATATTACTAGATATATTTTATCGTTTTGATTATTGAATTAAATAAGTTTATATTTAGAATTGCTATAAAGGTGAATTAAAAATTAGTGCAATGAGAGAACTCAAGGAATATTTTACTGAAAATACGAGATTGAACTATATTCTAGCATTGTTAGAATGGGATCAACAAGTGAATATGATGAATTACAAAAATGTTATAGGACGATCAGAACAAATGGCTCTTATAACCAAGCTTATACATAAGAGATTAGTATCAAATGAAGCGGGTGAGATTATAAAACGCGCAGAAAAACTTGGAGATCTCAATGATATTGATACAGCTATGTTAAGAGAAGCAAAGAGAGCATACGATCAAGAAATCAAATTACCCGAAGAATTGGTTATAGAAATACAAAAAACTTCCGCAATAGCACAGCAAACATGGCAAAAAGCAAGACAAAAAAATGACTTTAAATCATTTATTCCTTTATTGGAAAAAACTATAGAATTACAAAGAGATAAAGCAAGGAAACTTGAAACTCACTCTGATTTATATTCAACCTTAATTGATTTATATGAACCTGGAGCTACTTATGATTGGATCGCCAATATATTTAATCCAATAAAACCAAGATTAACTGATTTTGTTAAAAAGCTAGAATCTAGCGCTGAAAAACCTGATGATTCTATATTAAATAAAGAATATGATCCCGATAAACAATTTAAATTGAGTTATGAAATTTTAGAAAAATTAAATTATGATTTTAAACAGGGACGGCAAGATCGATCCACACATCCTTTTACTACATCGTTAGGTTCATTAGATGTAAGAATTACAACTAGAACCACAGAACCCTTTCCATCTTGTATTACTGGTACTATTCATGAGTGTGGTCATGCTCTTTATGAAATGGGAATAATGAAAGAATTGCATGATACTATCTTATGTACTGGTACTTCAATGGGGATACATGAATCCCAATCAAGGCTTTGGGAAAACGTAGTTGGAAGAAGTAAAGAATTTTGGACATACTGGTACCCAACTTTTCAAAAATATTTTCCAGAAAACTTAAATAATTACCCTATGGAAGAATTTCATAGAGCTATCAATTATGTTCATCCATCATTCATAAGAGTAGAAGCAGATGAAGTAACTTATGGATTGCATATTATTCTTCGATTTGAGATTGAGAAAGGCTTGATTGATGAGAAAATTCAAGTGAAAGAATTACCAGAATTATGGAATTCTAAATTTGAGGAATTACTTGGAATTGTCCCCCCAAATGATACACTAGGTGTTTTACAGGATGTTCATTGGGGAAATGGATATATTGGATACTTTCCCACATATTTTCTAGGAAATCTCTATTGTGCTCAATTCTATAATAGTGCTCTAAAAGAAAATCCAAAATTACCTGAAGATTATAAGAGTGGAGAATTTTCAAATTTACTAAAATATCTCAGAAATAATATTCATCAATATGGAAGTATTTATCGAGCTAATGATCTAATAAAGAGAGTTACAGGGGAAGATTTAAATCCTGATTATTTTATGAAATACATTGAAACGAAATTTTATCCTATTTATGGATTATAAGTTTCTATTTTTATCTTATTTCTTAATAGCCTTTTTTTTATGAAAAACAATAATATTATTATTATTAAAATCAAAACTTATATGTAAAATATAACCTAAACTTTACAAAAGATATTAGAAAATTTCTCATATTAAGATTTAATTTTGAATTTGATGAAAAAACTTTGGGATCATTTCAATGAAATAAAAAGATTAATTTATATTAGAAATCTTTTAAGTTGGGATCAACAAGTTAATATGCCCAAAGGTTCGGTAAAAGGAAGGGCTGACCAACTAGTAATAATTCAAAATTTGATTCATAAAAGAATTAAATCAGATAAAACTGGAGATTTAATAAGAAGTGTTGAAAAATTAAATAATCTCAATGTAACAGATTTAGCTATGATAAGAGAAGCTAAAAGACATTATATGCAAGCAACTAGAATACCAGAGACTTTACTGAGTGAAATTACTAAGCAATCAACTTTAGGTTATAATATATGGGAGAAAGCTAGAAAAAAAAGTGATTTTTCAATTTTTCAGCCATATCTTGAAAAAATGATCAGTCTTCAGATAGAATATGCTGAAAAACTAGAGACAGGCCCAACTTTATATTCAACGCTAATTGATTTGTATGAACCAGGAGTAACTTACGATTGGATTTTAAAAATCTTTATGAACCTTAAACCTAAATTAATAAAATTCATTAAAACATTAGAAAAATCGTCTAACAAACCAGATCAATCAGTATTAAAGAGATATTATGATCCTGAAAAACAATGGCAACTAAGTCTAGATATTATTAAAAAATTAAATTTTGATTTTACTATTGGGAGGCAAGATAAATCCACTCATCCATTTACTGTTTCTTTATCATCGAAAGATGTTAGAATAACCACGAGAATACGGGAAAATTTTCTAATAGATTGCCTCTTTTCAACTATTCATGAATGTGGTCATGCTTTATATTATATGGGATTTAATGAAGAGATTCAAGGTACACTTTTAGCAGATTCATGTTCATATGGAATTGGTGAGTCTCAATCAAGATTATGGGAAAATATTATAGGAAGAAGTAAAGAATTTTGGATATATTGGTATACAATTTTCCAAAAATATTTTCCTGAGAATTTAAAAGATTATCCTTTAGAAGAATTTTATAGAGCAATAAATATTGTTCAACCTTCATTTATTAGAGTAGATGCGGATGAGGTTACTTATGGGTTACATATTATCTTACGATTTGAACTAGAAAAAATGATGATTGAGGATGGTCTCCAAGTAAGTGAGTTAGCCTCCTTATGGAATGAAAAAATGGAAGAATTACTAGGGATCATACCACCAAATGATGCAATGGGATTATTACAAGATGCTCATTGGTCTAGCGGTGGATTTGGCTATTTTCCAAGTTATGCACTTGGTAATCTCTATGGTGCCCAAATCTATCAAAAAGCCTTAAAAGACAATCCTAATCTAACTAAAAACTATGAGAAAGGAGAATTTTCTAATTTGTTAAATTATTTAAACGAAAATTTATATCAATATGGAAAAATATATAGAGCCAACGATTTAATAAAAAGAGTTACAGGAGAAAACTTAAATCCTGATTATTTTATGAAATATATTGAAGCAAAATTTAAGCCAATATATAGACTCTAAAACTCCCTAATTTTTTTTATTTTTAAAATTTTTAGATAGAAGATATTTTTATTTCATATAATTTTAATAAAAGTATTAAAATGTTATTACAAATCAAAAAATTCTCAGAAAAAGTATTACTCCCATTAGCTAGAAAATTAAAAAACATCCCAGCTAATTATTTTACGTTATTTGGTCTAGTCTCAGCAATAATTACTTTTTTTGGATTTGTATTTCAATTAATGATAATAGTAATTATTTTTCTTTTCATTACAGAATTTTTTGATCAGTTAGATGGAGTGGTAGCACGACTTCAAGGTCCTACAAAATTAGGTGGATTTTTAGATTCTACATTAGATAGAATTGGAGACTTCTTTTTGTTTATAGGAATTATTATAGGTGGATATACGACAATAGAGATTGGTTTAATTGTACTTTTTGGAGCTTTTTTAACGTCTTATACCCGCGCTAAGATTGAAGCGTTAGGTGTTGAGAAAATATATGGAATTGGAATATTAGAACGAACAGATCGGGTACCGATTTTATTTATTGGAGCAATTTTACAAATTTGGTTTTTATCTGCTCTGTGGTGGACGATGATAATCTTAGCAATTGGTACAAATATTACTGTAATTCAGAGAATTATTTTTGCTTTTCAAAAGTTTTCAAATAATAATAAAGAAAAAGTAGAGTCTTGAATTTTGTTATATCTTATTCTTTAAAATTGCTGTTTAGAAAATATTAAAATATTTATGCTCATCATTATAATAGTAATCGTTATTCCGAGAGATAAAGCTAATATTATAGGATTTAATATCTTAAAAAAGATAGTTGGTAAAATAATAATTGTAGATAATTGACTTCCTAAATATACAGATAAAATAGCAGCAACAGGTACAGATGAAACTAAAACACCAAAGAAAATCCCGATAGAACATGTTATTGACATCGAAGAAATTCCAATTATTAATGATTCAAAAGTGATGTTTAAGTAATTTTCCATCAAATCGCCTCTGAATGCATCAACTATAAGACCAAAAATGAGGGATATTGAAACAGCGATAACTAAACATAAGTATACTGCCAAATATTTCGCTAAAATTAAACTACTTCGTCTCACAGGTCTAATTAAAAATAATTCATATACATGTCGATTTTTTTCACTTACGATTGATGTGCTTAACATTATCGCTGAAAGTGTTCCACCTATACTTGAAACAACAATAGAAACTAAAAATGAAATTGGCATTCCTTCCAAATCATTAGGACTAATAAATTGAATAAGGAAAGAAAGCAGTGGTAATCCAAACCAGAGAACGATCATAACTTTTGATTTTGCATATCCTTTTAATTCATCAAGAAAGATTAACAATAAACTCAATCGGTTTCACCTCCAACTAATTTTAGATATACTTCCTCTAGACTTGGTTCTACTAGATTAAAACTGCGTAATTTACAATCCTGTTCGAATAAGCTTTTTAAAATAGAAGATATACTTATATCTACATCCGCATCTGCTTTTAAATGAACTAATTGCTTGTTAGATTTAATATTTTCAACATAATCAATATATCTTAAACTATCCAAGTCTTTACAAAGAGAAGTATTTTCAGCATAAATAATTTCTATGATATTTCCTATTCGGAAACTACTTTGAAGTTTTTCTGGACTTCCAATTGTTAGAATCTTACCTTTATTTATTATACCTATTTTATCAGCTACATCTTGAACATCACTTAATATGTGAGATGAAAAGAAAATAGTAATATCACTTTTTCCTAGTTTTTTTATGATTTTTTTAAATTGGAATCTCATATTAGGATCTAGACCAGTTAAAGGCTCATCCAACACTAAAATCTGTGGTTCATGAAGTAAAGCTTGACCTAATCTTAATTTTTGAAGCATTCCTCCAGATAAGTGAACAACTTTTTTATATCTTACGTCAGATAAATAGGTTAATTTTAAGATTTCCTGAGTTCGTTTGTTAATTTGTTCGGAAGTGAGACCTGATAAACGTCCAAATGTCTTAAATACCTGATCCACGGTTCGCCATACTTGAAAACCAGCTTCTTGTGGATGATATCCAATTAGATTATTTAAGTCCTTCCAATTATTAGAAATTTTTCTCCCATTAACTAGAACATCTCCAAAAAAATTTCTTATTAAACCCACTAATATTTTGATAGTCGTTGTTTTACCTGCACCATTAGGACCAATGTATCCAAATATTTCTCCTTTAGGGATTTTAAATGATATATCATCTAATGCAAGAAGTTCTTTATAGTTCTTAGAAACATTTTTGAATTCTATGCAAGTACTTTTATTCATAATTGATATTGAATTAATTGTAATAGTTTAGCTAAGCAATCGTTGCTTTAATAATTATGCTATTTAACTTCCATAATTTAGAGGGAAGACTTTAGGAAAATTTACTACTTACTTTTAGTTATTCCATAGTTTGAGATGATCTTCTTCTTAAAGCTATTATAAAAATTTATTTGTTCTTTATCAATTAATAATTTCAATAATTCTATAATAGTATTATTAATAGGAAATAGAAATATTCCTGCGTTTACTATCATTCTTTCCGCATTTCTATATTTTTCATCTCACATTTCTCAAATTTATTAAATTATTTTTAAATAGAATCAAATCTAAGAATATTTATTAAGATTTTATTATGAAAAAAATTTATCTTAATGATTTTTTCCATAATTTTTGTCGAATGAATTTACAAAATTTAAAGAAAAATGGAGAAAGATAATGGAGTATAGAACCTATCCAGAATTTAGTACTCACTATCCCTTAATTCTCACGACCTTTATGAAAAGACCAGTAAAAGTTTATCCAAATGAGATAGGCGTGGTTTATCGAAACCATGTCTCAGGTGAATATTTCCGTTTTACATGGATTGAGTGGTATAAGCGCACTTGTCGCTTAGCTAATGCTTTAAATTCTCTTGGTGTAAAACCAGGAAAACCAAGTGAACCGGGTGAAAGAGTTGCAACCATGGCACTAAATACACACAGACACCTAGAACTTTATTATGCTGTACCCTGTAGTGGAGCAGTACTCCATCCAATCAATGTGAGACTTGCCTTGGAACACATAATCTATACTATAAATCATGCTAAAGATACAATCATATTTTTTGATGATCTAATGCTACCCATGGTTGAGGGTATCTATGATCAAATAAAAAATACTGTAAAGAAATTCGTATATATGTCAGATAAACCAGGATTGCCTGATACAAAGATAGATAATCTTTATGAGTATGAGTTATTGCTTCAACAGGAATCTGAAAAATTTGAATGGCCTTATTTAAATGAGGATAACTATGCTACTCTCTGTTATACTACAGGCACTACAGGGCTTCCAAAGGGTGTTATGTTCACTCACAGAGCGCTTTACCTTCAGAGTTTGCATTTAATAGCCCAAACAAGTATGGTTAATGATCCAACATATGTACATCTTGGTGAGAATATTATTACTATGATAATGACTCCCCTATTTCACATCCATGCATGGGGTGCGCCTTTTCATTATGTTTTTATGGGAGTAAAAATAGTGTTACCAGGCACATTTACGGTTGATGGGTTCTGCGAACTAGTTCAAACTGAAAAAGTAACAACTGTGTCAGTAGTGCCGACAATTCTGGCACTACTTCTTGAGTATAAAGATTTGGACAATTATAGTTTGAGTAGTCTTAAAGCAGTTGGCGTGGGTGGAGGTGCTTTACCATTGGGATTAAAGACTAAGGTTGAGAATAAAATTCCTGGATTTACTGCAACATCAGGATATGGTATGACTGAAACAGCCCCAGTTACCATAAGGGCTTTTGTCAAGAAATATATGGCAAACTGGTCAAAAGAGAAACTTGATACCGTAAGAGTTAAGACAGGAATTTCAATTCCTGGACTTGAAGTAGAAGTTTTTGATGACAATGAAAAAAAAATCCCTCATGATAATAAAACTATTGGACAGATCGTTATCCGTGGTCCCTGGGTAATGGAAAAATACTATAAGAATCCTGAAAAGTCTGCTGATGTATGGTATGATGGATGGTTCCATACTGGGGATTTGGCAAAAGTTGATGAAGAAGATTTTATAATCATTGCAGATAGGATGTCGGATATCATTAGAAGCGGTGCAGAAATGGTTCCTACGGTACTCCTTGAAAATCTAGCTGCATTGGCTGATTTTGTACTCGAAGCTACGGTTGTAGGAGTTCCAGATGAAATATGGGGTGAAAAAGCGATGGCTATAGTAAAACTTGTTCCTGGATCCGATAAAAATGAACAGGATCTTATAGATTTTCTTACGGTTGAAGGTGTAGATAAGGGAAAAATTACTCAATGGATGCTTCCAAAACTCATAGCTATTGTCGATGAAATACCCAGAACAAGTGTAGGGAAATTTAATAAAATAGAAATTAGAAAAAATTTGGATAAGTTCTTAGAAAAGGCTAAAGATATGAAAAAAGCTTAAGCAACTAAAATTATCATTCTTACATTTTAATAATTTTTGAAATTAAGATTCATTCTCAGTTTTTATTGTATGATTAAAATTTAAAATTCAATTAAATTTTTGATCTGTTTTGTTATTGATTATTGGTTAATAATTAAGATTAAAATTAGTTGTTTCCCTAATTAGTTAATATTAAAAATTAAAAAATAAAATATATACATTCTCATTGTGTTCGGTTATGGTTATTAATTGCATAATTATTGGTCATGGTGCCAGAGAACATGTTATTGGTGAAGCTCTGGTTAAAGGTGGAGCAAATTTATATTCTTTTATGAGTTTTAAAAATGCTGGATTAGAAGATTTAAGTAAAAAAATTAAAATTCATTCTGAGACAGATTTCAAAGAAATTATTGATTTTTGTAATGAGAATAAAATTGATTTTGCAGTAATAGGCCCTGAGGCACCATTAGTAGTTGGAATTGTTAATGCCTTGGAAAAGGGGGGTATTCCCTGTGTGGGACCTAAAATCGAAGCCGCTCAGTTAGAGGGGTCTAAAATCTTTACAAGAGGATTACTTAAAAAGTATAAGATAAAGTCAAATATTTGGAGCAAAGAATTTAATTCTATGGATGGGGTTACTGATTTTATTGATGAAAAAGGTGCAGATAATTTAGTTGTGAAGCCTGATGGACTAACTGGTGGTAAAGGTGTTAAAGTTTATGGAGATCATCTTTTTTCTAAACGAGACATAATTGATTATTGTCAAGAATTAATCGACCAGAAAAATCTTTTTATTTTAGAAGAAAAATGTGAAGGTGAAGAATTCACACTTCAGACGTTTGTTGATGGTAATAATGTTATAGGAACACCTTTAGTCCAAGATCATAAAAGAGCTTATGAGGGTGATTCAGGGCCAAATACGGGAGGAATGGGTTCTTACTCAATAGAGAATCATCTTATGCCTTTTATCACTCAAGAAGATGTAGATGATGTTCTAAAAGATATGAAAAATGTTGTAGCTGCGGTAAAAACTGAAACTGGTGTTGAATATAAAGGATTTCTTTATGGACAATTTATGAAAACTGCTAAGGGTAATAAGCTAATTGAATTTAATGCCAGGATGGGTGATCCTGAAGCAATGAATGTTTTACCCCTCCTAAAAACCAATTTTCTTGATGTGTGCCAAGCGATAATTAATGGTACTCTTGATAAGCTTACAATTGAATTTGATAAGAAAGCGACGGTTTGTAAATATCTGGCTCCTGAGGGTTATCCTGTATCTCCTAAGAGAGATGAATTAGTAAAAATAAATATGGACAAAATTAATAAAATAGGAGCGAGTCTATATTATGCTTCAATATATAGAGAAAATAGAAATATTTATACTACTACGTCAAGGGCGATAGGAGTATTAGGGATAGCAGATAATTTAGAAACTGCTGAGAAAATAGCAGAGAAAGGTGTTGGTTGTGTCGAGGGTAAATTATTTCACAGAAAAGATGTTGGTACACGAGAACTATTACAAAAACGTATTGATCATATGGATTCTCTTTTAAAATAGAAAAAAAATGAAAATTATTTAATAATTTTTCTATATGTTAGATTTTTATATTCTATAATAATTAAATTCTAATATTTTTTAGAGTGATTTAAACTAGAATTATGAATTGGCGTGAAAAGAATGCAGAATTTAATGCTCTAATAAAACAATTATTTCATGATAAAGATTGGCAAAAAAGATCGGAAGCAGCAAGAAAATTAGGAATGTTAAAGGATGGAAGAGCCACTAATATGATGTGTAGAGCACTAAGAACAGAAAAAGATCACACAGTTATTAATAAAATTATTGAAGCATTAGGTAGAATTAGAGATGCTAGAGCTACAATTAGGATAATTGAAAAATTTAAAGAAGAATTAGAAAAAGATGAAATAGATAAATTTAGAATAATCTATATAATTGAAAGTTTAACAAAAATCAAGGATCGAAGAGCATTATCATATCTAGGTCCTTTATTAGACTCTTCTGATGATGATATCAAAAATCTTACAATAAATGCTTTTGAGATAATAGAACCAAAATGGAAAGAAATTATAGAAAGAGAAAGAAACAAATCCATTCAAGAAATCTTTAAAATAAAAGACTAATCAGCTATTTTTACTATAATTTGCCTCTTTATTAGATTTTTGAATAATAAAGACTTAATAAGTAGTTATTTAAAATTTTAAAAATGCTCATATTATAAATTAATAATTATTACTCTATAGAAGGAAAGTTATTTGAAAAAGAAAAAATTCTGCTGTTGTTGGGATCTGGAAGGCCCGATATCTATTACTGATTTTGCTGCGGAACTTGCAAGTAAATTAAGTGAAAAAACTAAATTTAAGTTATTAAAATTTAAAATGAGCCAATTTTTTACCATGATTTCCAACTATGATGATTATTTAATTGATATTCCAGGTGTGAAAGAATCTTTAAATATTCCAGAGTATCAACCAGGAGATACTCTTAGATTGATAGCTCCTTTATATATTTCATTTTTTAATGAAAGTGAGATGGTTGATTTTGCTAAAAAAAAAATTGGCTTACTCCCTGGTTGTAAGGAATTAATGAAAATTCTAGCTATTGACTGGAATATTTTTATAATTTCTACCAGTTATTCTCAATTTGCTTATACGGTTGCTGAAGAATTAAATATTCCAAAAGATCATATCTACTGTACAAAATTAAACATTAATCAATTAAAAGAAGGATTGAAAGATATTAATAATAATATTGACATATTGGTACAAGATATATTCAGGAAGTATCTCTCCAAAAATTCAAATCTCAAGTTTGTTATTGAGGATTTAAATAGATTCTTCTGGAAAAATCAACAATCGGATTATATAGCGGTTATGAATGAAATAAAAGTTGTTGGAGGAAAAAGAAAGGAAGCAGCCATTGAAGATATCTCTAAACGAACTAAAATTCCAATTTCTGAGATAATTGCTTTAGGAGATTCAATTACTGATATAAATATGCTCGAAAGAGTAAAAAAAGAAGGGGGAATTTCTATTTCCTTCAATGGAAATAAATTTACAATACCTAGAGCTAATGTTGCTGTTACAACTTCAAATAGTTTAGGATTATTACCTATTTTTCAGCAAAAACAAAATATTGAACAATTTTTAACTAAATGGGAAGCTTGTTTTAAAGATTTTCAAAGTGATAAAAAAAAAATTAACGATAGCTTAATATCAAAAGAAACTAAAAAAATATTTTTGAAATATAATTTCCTTCCTGAATTTTATAATTTGACTAATAGATCGGAAGATCAACTAAATAAAATAATTCTAAGTCAAGAAAAGATGCGAAAATCGGTTAGAGGATGGGCAGGAAATTTAGGGTAGATTATATTTTTAAAATTACTATTTACTACTATATCTATAGGATATTGTCTCGTACAAAGCCTTTATTAGTAAAAATTATATTTAAAACCTAACAATTTTAATATGAGAAATAATAGATTTCTCTAATACTTATATATTATGTAAATCTAAAAAGATAAAAGTGGTAATTTGCTAATGACAAATCATCTCATGAATTACAGTAAGATAGGTCAAATACTATCGGAAAATATAGAAGATCTTATATTCATTCTTAATGAGAAATACAACTGTGAATATAATAACTTTCAGCAATATCCATTTAGTAAAAAAATTAATGATTATGTGCATCCACAAGATTTCGAACGAGTATCTAGACTTTTAAAAGACATATTTAAAACAGGTTATGGTTCTGAAGAAATTCAATTAAAGGAGGATGGGAAACCCTTCAAATTCTTTGAAATTAAAGGAAAGAGCTTTATAGATAGTGAAGATAGCAAAAAAAAAGCATTATTGATTTGCAGAGATATTTCTAAATATAAGAAACTTGAACTTGATTTAAAAAGGAGTCAAGCAAGTTTTTATGAAATAACAGATTCTTTACCAGAAATTCAATTTTGGAGATTGCTTCAGTCAAGAAAAGGAATAAATGTGGTGCAGCAGACATCAGAAATGATTCAATTAGTTTTTGATAATATACCTCAACTAATATGTTGGAAAGATACAAATTCGGTCTACATGGGTTGTAATAAGAATTTTGCTTTCTTAAATAAATTAACAGAACCAATGAGTATTATTGGTCGAAAAGATGAAGATCTTATTTGGCATAAGGGAAAATTTCATAACTTCATAGATAAAGAACAAGAGGTTATAAGAAATGATAGACCTCAATATCATGCAATTGAATCAATTAATATTTCTGAAAACCAACAGGCTTGGTTCGAAATTAATAGAATTCCACTACATGATTCAAAAAATAATGTAGTAGGAATTTTAATTACCTATGAAGATATAACTAATCGAAAATTAACTGAACAAAAATTAAGAGAGTCTGAAAAAAAATACCGTCATCTATTTGAAAGTTCTTCATATTCTATCATTTTAATTGATAAAAAAGGAAAAATTATTGATTATAATCAAACTACTGAGAACATATTTGGTAGAAAAATAGCAGATCTTAAAAATAAAAACTTTTTAGAGGTAGGTATAAAACCCGAAAAAATAATTCCTATATTTAAACAGCGATATCAATCTATTTTAAAAGGAATTATCCCTAACCCCATAGAGATTCAAATTTCGCGATCTGTAGATGGGGCTTTAATGTGGATTAGTATAGATGATTCAATAGTTGAGATTGATGGAGAGAATATTTTTCAAGTAATAATACAAGATATCACTGAAAAAAAGATAGCTGAAGAAGAATTAACTGCCCTAAATAGAGAACTAGAACAAAAAGTATTAGAGAGGACCAAGGACTTAATAGAATCAGAACAACAATATCGTACCACAATTAATTCACTAAATGATCCATTACATGTTGTTAATAAGGATTTGGAGATTATTCTATCAAATAATGCATTAAATTCTTGGCTTGCTGAACTAGGTATTGAGAAGCAGATTGTTAATAAAAAAGTATTTGAAGCATTTCCTTTTTTACCTGATAAAATTTATAAAGAATATGAAGAGGTATTTAATAGTGGGAAGTCAATACTCACAGTGGGAAGCATAATTTTAAATGAGAAAGAAATATTCACAGAAACTAGAAAAATTCCAATTTTTAGCGAAGGATCTGTTAACCAAATTATTACAATTATAAGAGATATTTCTGAAAAAATAAAGGCTGAGCAAGAATTAAAAGAATCAGAAGAAAAATTTAGAAATATCGCAGAACAATCTTTAATGGGAATAACTGTCATACAAGATGGTGTATATAAATATTTTAATGATAAAGTTACTGAGACCATTGGATATTCAGTAGAAGATATTAAAAGTTGGGGACCTAATGAATTTCTAAAAATTTTCCATCCTGAAGATCGAGAATTTGTAATGGACCAAGTACAGAAAAAACAAGCTGGAGATCCAAATGTTATAAATCAATATCAATATAAAATAATAACAAAAGATGGAGTAAGTAAATGGCTTGACATATTTGCTAAAACAATAAATTATGAAGGTCATCCTGCAGATTTAGTAATGACATTTAATATTACCGATAAGATAAAAGCTGAGCAAGAATTAAAAGAATCAGAAGAAAAATTTAGAATTATCACAGAACAATCGTTAGTAGGAATATCTATTATACAAGATGGTAGATATAAATATTTTAATAAAAGATTCTGTGAGATGAATGGATATTCACCAGAAGAGATTAATAGTTGGGTTCCTGATGAATTTGCAAAAATTGTCCATCCTGATGATCGAGAATTTGTAATGGAACAAGCCCGTAAAAAACAAGTTGGTAATCAGGATATCGTCATTCATTATCAATTTAGAGCGTTAAGAAAAGGTGGGGAGATACAATGGCGTGAAATTTATTCTAGAACAATTACTTATGAGAATTCTCCTGCAGATTTAATATTAAGTATTGATATTTCTGATAAGGTTAAAGCTGAGCAGGAATTAAAAAAGTCTGAAAAAAACTTTCGAGACATGATAATGAATTTAGAGGTTGCATATTATAAAGTCAAATGGAAAGGAAACTTATTATATCATAATCCTGCTTTAAATAAGATAGCAGGTTATGATATTAATGAAGATTTAACAGAACAACCACCTCCTTTCTTTTGGGAGAATTCTGTTGATAGAGAAGAATATTTAAAAAAATTATTGAAAGATGGATATATTAGAAATTATATTCTGCCTCTTATAAGGAAAGATAAAGAAAAAATTGTTGTACAAGTTAATGCTCATTTAATAAAGGATGAAAGTAATAATCCAATTGCTATTGAAGGTACCTTTTCTAATGTAACTGAGAAATTTAGATTAGAGCAAGAATTATTAGAATCTGAAAAGAAATTACGTCAACAGAATATTGAATTAAAAAAATTAGATAAAGTTAAGAATGACTTTATTACTATGGCTGCTCATGAATTAAAAACACCATTAATATCAATTTCAGGATATACAGATTATATTTTAATAAAACATCGAGAACATCTTAAAACAGAAGTTACAAGAGATTTATTAATCGTTCAAAGAAATGTTAAACGATTAGAAATGTTAATGGATCAATTATTAGATGTCATGAAAATTGATGAAAATGTGCTTGAACTAAAGAAAGAGCTAGTAAATGTAAGTAAAATTATCAGTGATTGTCTTGATGAGCTTAGTTATCTTATCAATGAAAAAAATCTCGAAATCATATTGAAGATGGAACATGAAATTTTATTAAATGTTGATCCTATGCGTATCTCCACAGCTTTTACTAATTTATTATCAAATGCTATTAAATATACATCAGATTATGGTTGGATTGAGATTTCTGCTAATAAAAAGGATTACGAATATATTTTTAAAGTGAAAGATAATGGAGTTGGATTAACTCAAGATGAAATTGGAAGGCTATTCAAAAAATTTGAAAGAATAAAGCCCACATTATCAAATAAGAATATAAATATTAAAGACTCTGGAACGGGTCTAGGACTATACATTACTAAGGGAATTATTACGACCCATGGAGGTAGCATCTGGGCAGAATCAAAAGGACCTAATAAAGGAACCTCATTTATTTTTTCAATCCCTATATAAATCCTAGGAGTACTCAAATTTTATTCTCTAGATTTTATCTTTAAATGATTATATTATAATGATTTAAATTCTGTTGTTATCAATTTTTTCTTTAATATTAAACAGAAATTTATTTATCCATAATGATAAATTAATTATCTCTAAGAAATTAAATTAAAATATTATTTGTTATGTATGAAACTGTATAATGTCTACATTAATAATAACTGAAAAGGCTAAGGCCGCAGAAGCTATTGCAAATGCAATAGGCGCAGTAAAAAAAGTTAAAAAAACAAAATTTTTAACAATATATTCAATTCCCTCTAAAAATTTCTATATAATTCCCTTAAGGGGACATATTCTTGAATACAGAAATACTTTTGCCTTTAAAAGCTGGACAAAAACAAATCCACGAGACATTATAACTAATCCTGAAACAATTGAAAAAGTTCCAATAGACTATGCTGGACCATATATAAAAATATTAAAGGAATATTCAAAAAATTCAAAACATTGTATTATTGGTACTGATGCAGATATTGAAGGGTGTAATATTGGTTTATTTGATGCGCTTCCTTTTGTGAAGGAAATTAATCCAAATATAAAAATATCTCAATTGTGGCTTAGTTCCCTTCAGAAAAATGAAATCCTTAATAAACTAAATAGTCTTATCCCACCAAAATATAGTTGGGGGCAGACTGGGGAAGTAAGAGCTATAATTGATGCATTTATAGGATTTTCTGCTACTAGAGAAGTTACAAATACATTAAGACCTTTATTAAATAAATTTAATATAAAATTTGTTTCTATCGGTCGAGTTCAGACAAGTCTTCTATATTTAATATTTCTTCGGGAAAAGGAGATTATTGAATTCATTCCTAAACCCTATTTCCTAATCGATGCAATTTTAGTTCATACCAACGGTATTTTTCGAGCTCATCATGATCTTAATCCGTTTTCAAAAGATCAAGAAAGACAGATGAGAAAAATCTATGAAAATATTAAATATGAAAAAGTTGGAAAAATTATCGATAATTCTAAGACTAAAAATAGAAGAGAACCTCCAAGTCCATTAAATACATCACAAGCATTAGTTCTATTAACAAAATGTCTGAAGATTTCCGCAAATATAGCTATGAGAACTATGAATGCATTATATCTTAACAAAATTATCTCTTATCCTAGAACGGATAGTGATGTTTATAAATCAGATTTTAATCATATTGAGATCTTACAAAAATTTATTCATCATTCACAGTTTAATAGCTATACAACTGATTTACTTAAGAATAATAGGATTAAACCAACTATAGGAAAAAAGGATATGGGAGATCATCCTCCTATTACCCCTCTTGAGGCCTTAGAACCGGGTAATTCCAGATTCGAAAATACTATCCAAAAAAAAGTATATGACATTCTTACTCGTCATTATTTAGCTCTTTTTGGAGAAGCAGCTATAGAGTCAAGACAAAAATTAAAAGTAAACATTAAAGATGAACCTTTTACCGCTAGAACAGTTTCATTAATTAAGCAAGGTTTTCTGGAAATAGCTCCATTTCTCAAGCCTAGTTACGAGAAAGAAATTCAAATAATCTCTAACGAAATACCAATAAAAGAAATTTTGCTTGAAGAAAAAGAATCAAAGCCACCATCAAGATATAATGATACATCTCTTCTAAAATTAATGGAAAAAAATCATCTTGGAACGAAATCAACCAGACCAATTATTATAAAATTATTGCAATCCCGCAAATTAATTAAAAGAATTAAATATCATTATTTTGTAACTGAGTTCGGTAATTTTTTGATGAAGTATTTAATTAAAATATGGTTACCCTTTTTAAAACCGGAATTTACTAAAACAGTGGAAGAAAAACTTGAAGAGATTAAAAATAGTAAAAGATCAATGAATTCTATAATAAACGAGGTAAGAAATGAATTTTTAATCTTATTTGATAAATTCTTAGAAAATAAACATAAATTGAATACTAAAATTAGTAATTATAAAATTGAATATAAAACTCCATTAACATCATCAAATTGTCCCTTTTGCAAAAAATATCCTATGAAATTCATTAATGCAAAAAAAAGTAGGTTTTTAGTCTGTTCTGATGAAAAATGTAAACAATTTTTATCTTTACCTAAGAATGGTAAACTAGAATTATTAGATTCTATTTGTTCATTGTGCAATTTTAATATTTTTAAGGTAATACTTAATAAAAATAATAAATCCATTACTTATTATTTATGTCCTAACTGTTGGAATATGGATCATTCGAAATTTTGTTCTAATTGTAGTGAATATACAATTTCTAAAGGAAAGTGCATAAAAAAATAAAATTATACTTATTATAATAAACAAAGAAGCTTAGTATAGAATTCTAAAATTATAAATAAATTTAGCTTTATCTTTTTAACACTATGATTAATATAGCTTTTTCTTTAATATATTCCAATAAATTTATATTTTAGAAAATTTGATTTTTTCTATATAAAATCATTTGAATCGAAACGATAAGCTGCACGAGTTAATCCAACATAATTGTCACTAATCTTATAATACATTTTCCCATTAACAATTTTTTTCTGTAAATAACTATTTTTAATAGTATGGTTTATACCATGAATCATTGTACCCAAAGTAACTGCACCTATAAACCCATGTTGTTTTTTTGTGACTCTTATTAATTCTAGTTCAGAATGCCATTGACCATCTAAAAGAGCAATAAGTATTTCATTTTTTATTGGAGTTTTGATGTCTTTAATTTTATTGAATAAATTAGAATAGCTTGGTTTATAAAAACTTTTATCATCTAAATTTGTCATATGTTATACTCCTTTAAAACAAGTGTTTATAATATGAATAAATATTGAGATATATTATTTAATGAAATATAATATCTAGATGTTATTAAGATATATTTGGTATATATAAGATAAAGAATTATAGAAGATTTGGGGGAATTCCTTCATTAAAATATTTAGCTCGAGTAATCCAATTTTGGGAAAATTCTGGAATCATCGCTAATATAGATCCCCCAATCCATACTGAAAATGTACGTTCCATAGGAGCAATAATTCTTATAACTTGATTTTTTTTCTTTCTTCTTGCTAACTCTAATTCTAATTCTTGATAGATACGTGACTTTAGATTAGGAAACATGGATGATCCTCCCGAAAGAAAAATATTATTTAATAACTCTGGACGAACATCTAAATCACAAGCTTCAATAACATCCATGATGGCAATATGTAAAGCATCTTCCTCTAATTCCGAAGTTGGTTTAAATAATATTTCTGGTACAATAAATCTTTCTTTATTGAGAGAAATAGTTGAACCATCTGGTAAAGAATATTCTTTTTCATATTGTTCACTCCGTTTTAGATCTTCTTTATAATCTAATGAAACAAAGCAAGCTTTTTCCTTTAAAACTCTGACTAATTCTCTACGTATTGAAGAATCAACAGACCATCCAATTGATTCTAAAATTTGTTCCATATAATGTGTTAAAGCTCTGCCACCAATATCCAGAATGCGTACAGCATGCTCCAATTTGTATCCCTCATATATAGGAACAATTCTAGTATTACTGTCGCCTATCTCCACGATTAATCCTGTTTGAAATCCTCCTGAATAGAGAGTTAGCATTGAATCTAAAACAGGATAAAACGACATACATTGATAGCGTTCTAAGAATAATTCAAATATTTTCTCCAAATCTTTATATGGAAATAACGGATGTACAGAAAATAATACATTTACTAATGTAGGATCTACTCGTAAATTATAAAAAATATATTCAATTATATTCTTGAAATGATTCCAATCAACGACAATTCCTTTTTCGATAGGATGAAAGATTTTATATAAGCCTATTGATTGAATTTCATCTCCTACGTATAATTCATCTTCTCGAGACTTTTTAGATTCATAATCAACATTAACATTTTGATACTTAGGTTTCCCAACCATGGTTAAAAAAACTTGACTAGGAGAATCCTCCCCTGCAAAACCTATTTTTGAAGAAAATTGACCAATGTCTAAAACAACTGTTAAATTTCCCATTGGTTATTACAATTTAAATTATTTTGTAGACAATTAGCCTAAATAATACTATCTTATATATTATTTTAATTATTAAAAAAATATGTTTAAATTTTGAACAATAAAATCTTTAATTAACACTAAAAAAGTAGGGTTCTATTTTCAAAATATAATAAAGCTTCCCAATTGATGGATAAAGAACTTTATTGAAAGAATAAAGAAAAAATTTAAAAAACAGATAAATATAGAGCAGATTCGAACTCAATAATCTTTTTTTATTAAAAATTAAGCTTTCATTCTCCCCTCATAATTTTCTTTAGACGATTTAGTTCATCTAACATTTCATCACGAAGAGATCCTAAACCTCCGCCTGTTTTTGGGGCTATTGCTGATGCTCCAGGGACAGGTGCTCCTGGAGGTTTTGGAAGGGTACCACCTGGAGGTCCAGGTCTTTTAGCAAATGAGGTTGGTGCCGCAGGGGGGCCACTACTAGAAGGTGCACCAGGAGCTTTAGGAGGTCCACCTCCCGCTGGAGGTAATTTTGGAGCTGGAGGCAAACTTGGTTTTTTAGGGGGTCCACCACTTGAAGGCGCGGCAGGGGGACCTACTTTTTTAGGGGGTCCACCACTTGAAGGCGCGGCAGGGGGACCTACTTTTTTAGGGGGTCCACCACCTGGAGGTGCAGGAGCGCTAGGAACAGTTAATGCAGGAGCTGCTGGAGCGGTAGGTGTAGAAGCGGTACCTCCACCACTACTTAATAAGCTAAATAATGTACTGGCTGCTGCTGTTTTTGCCCCCTCACTTGTGGGAGCTACTATTTTTTTAGAGGAGGTACTAACAGTTTGAACTTCTTCAACAACAGAAACTTCCTTCAGATCCTTCTGAGCTTTAGCCAAAGATTTGATAAAATCATTTATTCCTTTAACTGTCTCTTCTAGATCATCAGCTAAAGAAGTTAATCCTTTTTTCATAAAATTAATAACTCTTTCAACTTTTTTCTGTTCTTTTGAAACCACGTTCTACTCAATTCCTCTAATATTATTGAAAAATCGATAAATATTAAAAATACTAATTATAATGATTATATTTTAATTATATTAATAAGTATATATAATTTTATTTCATTCTTATCTTATTCTATACTTAAGTACTAAAAATATCCAAAAAAACATTAATTAATTAAATAGCTAAACTAATAATATTATATAACATATTTCATTAGTAAGTTTAAAAATTAATTACATTATAAATTATAAAATATAATAAAAAACAAGACACGAATAATAAATTTTAAAGTGCATTGGTGAAAAAAAATATGCCTAAACGTGAACTCTTCATAATAGGCTTAACATCTCGTTAGGTTTGTGAAAAAAGGGTATATGAAATTGTAAATGAGCTTAAAATACCTCTGATAGACGAAAGAGTCTATGATAAAGTAAATTTTAGTGCGGGATCAGCCATCGCTTCTGTAATCTTCAGATTTGAGGAAGATGAATCAGTTATCCGTGGCTTTCTCGGTTTGGCGGAATACTTTCATACAGTTGTAATTAAAAAGAAGGATGAATTTTATATTCCCCATGCCAGTATTTTATTCAAATTGGAAAGTGCTTAAATTAAATTTTTTTTACTTTTCTTTTATTATCGTATTTTTTCCTTTTTCAAAACTCCTTTATCAGGTGCTATTTTTTGAATTAGAAATATAATATTTTGAATTATTAATAATCTTCAACACTTCAGATTCGGGTACATCATACCATTTTTTATATGCATCAGCAACAGCGAACCACATAACATCTCTTATATTTGGACAAAATATGTTATTAACTTCAGGTTTAATTCTTTTAAATGTTCCTAAGGGTGCTGTTGGTATTGCAATATAAATTTTTAATGGTTGATACTTTTTCACCATATTTATTGCTGCTAGCATTGTATATCCTGAAGCTAATCCATCATCAAGAATAACTATATTTCTTTTATGAATTTTTTCCTTGTATGATTCTTTTAATCCTTCATTTTTATTATACAATTTTAGTCTACCCGAAATTTCTTTCTTTGTCAAATTGATTGAATATTGGATTTCCCTATCTGGTAAATTAAGTCTATTCAATAAAGACTCATTAATCAGCACAGTTCCATCTGTGGTTACTGCTCCAAAACCTGCTTCTGTATTATATGGTATTTTAATTTTTCGTACTATTAATATATCATAATTTATCTTAAATTTAGAACAAAATCCTTCTGTAATTGGTACGCCCCCATTAGGTATTGCATAACATAGAAATTGATTCACACTTTCTAAAATTAGATTTTTAACAGTAGGTTCTTGTTTTTCAATATATTCTGCTAGAATCTCTCCTGCTTTAAATCTAGATTCATAAGGAATATAGCTCTTCATTATTTCTAATTAGGATAATAGTAATTATAAAAATTATAGTTCTATGAAACCCTAAGTATCATCTTAATATATGAATATCTAATAATATAACTTAGATTTTAAAAATTAAAATAATAATAATTTTTTTTTTCTATCATTTGATTTGAGCCATTCTCTATTAATTTATTATAAAGATTTTGCTAAAATATATATTATTCTAAATAAAATAATTTTATTTTTCTATTAGTTCATATAGAGGTAGAAATTTGAATCAAATCTAAATATATTAGGTGTATCTAAATACTTAAATGTAATACTTTTCAATTAAGATATAAGAATGAGTTTATGAAAAAAATTTTAATAATTTTCGCAATACAATATTATAAAAAATGTTCGAAAAAGATTTATTAAAATCAACGGATTCTGATGAGGAAGGAATATGGAACTTCAAGATTCTAAGACTAAAATTGTTAGAGAAACCTTTCCATCAGAGACTATTTCTATTATTGGAGACTTATTAGCAGGTATTATTTTATCGTTATTAATCTTACCTCTTGAAAGTTTTGTTGTTTTAATTTTAATGATTCCTGCTCTATTGTCTTTAAGGGGTAATTTGAGTGGACCATTCATTGCTAGAACTTCCCGAGATTTGGTTATCGGAAATTTTTCAATAAGATCTTGGATTGAAAATATTCTGGCAACATATACACTCTCCATTATTACTGCTTTTTTTATCGGGTTTTTTTCACTTATTTTAAATTTATTTTTCTTTAAATTAACCATACTTTCTTATCAATATTTTTTTACAATTCCAATTATTTCAATAATATTAGCATTGTCAATTTCAATTCCTACCTCTACAGGACTGAATTATATCGTTTTTAAAAAAGGACTCAATCCTAATAACATCATAAATCCTGTGATGACTGCTATTGATGATTTTTCTACAGTATTATGTTTTTTTTTATCAATTATTATGCTGGGGGTGCCTTAAATCGAATATTATAAAAAAATCATTAAAGAATCTATCATTATTGTTATTATATCTTCATTAATGGGATTGATAGCTGGAACTCTATTATCATCAAATAAAGAAATATTATATACCATTCCGATAATGCTATTAATAATTCCAGCACTAAATTCACTAATTGGCGATATTTCAACAGTTCTCGTATCAAGATTAACTACACATCTTTATATTGGCAGTTTATCTCCAAAAATTCAGAAATCCGAAAGATTAAAAGAGGATTTTTATGGATTACTTATAACTCTTCTTTTAAGTTTAGGGGTTCTTGTATTTCTAGGATATTTTATAGGAATTATATCTGGTATTGAAATAGTAAACCCTTTTTTAGTGATAATTATTATAATCATTACAATTCTGTTACTTTTTTTAATAATGTTTATAACTCTATTTATTGGAGCTATATTTCTGTTCAAACGAGGAATGGATCCAAATAATTTTCTTATTCCATTTCTTACATCTCTATCTGATTTTCTAACGCCCTTCTTTTTAATCTTATTTATAATAATATTTATATAAAATCCAAATTATATCAAACGTGAGTGAGAAAAACTATATGACAAAGCAGAGTAAAAAGTTTAAATATAAGCCACTTTCCCTAAAGGATATTATTAGAGAAATGAAACAAAATATAGATTTAATGATTGATTTGGCTTATAGTGCGATTAAATTCGGAAGTAAAGAGCTTGCTGATGAAGCTTATAAGATGGAACAAAGAATTCATGAATTAACATTTTTACTCAATTTCCAAATCATCCAAGCACATCCAAGGGGATTAGATGGTGCAAAAAAATTAGAGCCAATAGTGGTAATGGGCTATGCTATTGACAAGATTTCAGATGCTTTATCAGATATTGCTAGAGTAGTTTATATAAATAAAGATATTTCTTATTTCATTCAAATATTTAGTGATATTAGTTATGTTCCTGAACCCATTGTTAAGATACTTGTAAATAAGGAGTGTGAATTTATTGGTCAACTAAGAACAGATATACATTTTAGATCTAAACATGGAGTCGATTTAATCGCCATTAGAAGAGATGGGCAATGGTTATTTGAAAAGAATCAAAGAGTTATGAAAAATGATATATTGATTGTTAAAGGTGAAATCCAACCTATTATTGATTTAAAAAAAGTCTGTCATGATTTAGGCCCATTTTCATTTAATATTGGAAAAGAGAAAAAAGAAGATCTCCTTGACCTTAAAAATCCGGATATTTGTGAAAAGATAGAAGAAATCCAGAAAAATTATGTTTTATTAGTAGATATTTCAGAAACTATGATTGAGTTAGCTTTAGCTTCTTTATTCTTTAAAAATGCAGAAGTTGCAGAAGATGTCTTAGAAATGGAAGAATTAATGGATGGTTTAAATATTGCTCTCGAAAAAGATATTTTAGATTTAGCACAAATAGTGGAGTCCCCTCGAGATCTTACAGGGATAATGAGAATTATTTTTAGTTGTGAGTTAATTGCTGATGCAGCTGCGCATATTGCAGAGAATATTATTAAAGGATTTGAACCACACACGATTTTTCAGCAAGCTATTAGTGAAACTTCTGAAACTGTAGTAAGAGAAACATTATCAGAGGATTCCTACTTCAAGGATAAAACTTATAATGAATTGCAGGATAAACGATATAAACGAGGATTTCATATAATTGCTTTAAAAAGAGATAATAAATGGATCTATAGCTTTAAACCAGATTTTGTATTCGAAAAAGGAGATCTCCTTATTGGACTTGGACCATTAGAAACTGTTATGCAATGGCGAAGATGTGTCAATCCTGAAAAATATAAAGAATAAGCGATATTTATGCATGAATTTATTGAAGTAAAATTCATTTCTACTAAAAAGGGGAGGGGTGCATTTGCCAAGAAGGCAATTAAGAAAGACACTATTATTGATGTTGCATATGTAGTTCCTATTCCAAATAAAGAATATAAGAAAATATATAAAACAATTTTATATGATTATTGTTATATTTGGGAAGACCCAGACCATATGCCAGCATTTAGAAATGCTATAACTCTTAGTATAAGTCAATTTATTAATCATTCATTTATACCCAATCTCAAATATTTATATGATTATGAGAATAAAGCAATAGAATTTTCTGCGATTAGGGATATTTCTGAAGGAGAAGAATTAACGGTAAACTATAATGGACTTGTTGATGATAAAAGTGCTATGTGGTTTGAAGTGGAATAATTAATTCTATGTTTCTTAAAGACTTGTCAAACCTCAGGTCAATCTTTTAATAAGAATCAGAAAAACCTATCAATTTATATATTAAATGATACAATCAATAATTATTGAATTAGGTGAATTCTACGAATAACCTATTAGAAGTCAAATTTATTTCAACAAAAAAAGGAAGAGGTGTATTTGCAAAAGAGAATATATCAAAAGGAGTGACCATAGATATTGCTTACATCCTCCTTATTCCTAATAATGATTGGAATTTAATCGAAGATACAATTTTATCTAATTACTCTTTTGAATGGGATGACCCTAAGTGCATAGGAGAATATGAATCGGCAATCTCTTTAAGTATTAGTCAACTTATAAATCATTCATATTATCCAAATATTAAATATATTTATGATTACAAAAATAAATGCATTGAATATATTACGCTTCGAGATATTACTAAAGGCGAGGAAATTACTGTAAACTATAATGGAGAACCTTTTGATGATTCACCTGTGGGATTTGAAGTAGAATGAATTGTTTTTATTTTCTTAACGATTTTAAGGTTTTTAAATTCATAATATCTTCTTTCATATCTTTTCCTTTTGGGGTTTCCAATATTCCCGGCATATCCCTAAATCTTTCATCATTAATAAAAAAGCCAAAAGGTTCCTTACCTATTTTTCCTTGACCAATATGAGTGTGTCTGTCAACTCTAGAACCACATTCTTTATCAGTATCATTCAAATGAAAAGCAAATAAATATTTTAAACCAATTATATCATCAAATTCGTTCCACATCTCTTCATATCCCTTTTTTGTCGTGAAATCATAACCTGCTGCAAATGAGTGAGCAGTATCAAGACAAATTCCAATCCTATTTTTATTTTGTATTTTGTTTATTATGGTTTTAAAATGATGGAATTTATTCCCTAAACCTTTTCCTTGCCCAGCAGTGGTTTCAAGTAATATTATGACTTTTGATGATTTAGTTGCTTCAATCAATTTATTTAACTGATCAGCAATTTGAGTTAATGCTTCTAATTTTGTAATTTCTTTCTTATCACTTATAGGAATCACTCCAGGGTGCATATTCTCATATTCAATAGTCAATTGGTTAACCTTGGTAAGCTCATCTAGCATAGCATTATATGATTTCTCCAATTTCTCTTTATTCAAACTTGCTAAATTTACCAAATAGCTATTATGAGAAATAACAGGCCAGATTTCATTCTTCATTTCTTCTTTTTTCTTCATAAAATCATCAATTTCTTCCTGCTTTAGAGGCCCAGATGTCCAACCGCGCACATTTCTGACAAAAACTTGAATTGCTTCACATCTCAATTCTTTACCGCTCTCAAAAGCCATATATTTCCCACCAGAAACACTCATGTGTGCGCCAATTCTCAATAAAATCTCCAAATAAAAATTATATTTTTAACTAGAATATATATACTATATTTTCTTTTTTAATGATTAATATTATCTAATTAATCCAATCTTAATATAATTAGAAAATTTATATTTTTAAATTTAATATGAATGAATTATTTCATCTCAAACGATTATATGAAGATCAGATTGAAGCTGCGAGTAAAGTACTTGCTCATGCTTTTCAAGATGATCTTTTATTTGTATATTGTTTTCCAGATCTTAAAGAAAGAGAGAAAAAAGCCAATATTCACTGCGAATGGTTGATTTTAACTGGAATTTTATCTGGTGAGCTATATACATCAAGTGATATTAAAGCTGTTAGTGTTTGGAATCCATATAAAATAAAAAGTTATCCTGTAGAAAAACAAACTAAGAATATTATTAGAAGACTGCGAAAAGTTAGAAGAGAGTTATTTTCAGATGAAATATATAAAGAAAGATTGAGTATCTTTGAGGAAATTGCTAATTTATTTCAAATTGAACATGTGCATTTTCCTCATTGGTATTTAGCTATTATTGGTGTAGAACCTACTCATCAAGGTAAAAGTTATGGCAGCAAATTAATAAGGTTGAAACTTGCTGAAATTGATGAACTAAACTTACCATGCTACTTACATACTGAAAATGAAAAAAATGCTAAATTTTATGAGCAATTTGGATTCGAACCCATTGGTAAAAACAAGATTCCCAATTTTAATGTTTACCATCATCCAATGCTTCGAAATAAGAAACAGAAAGCTTAAAAATTAAAATTCATGGTGATCTAATCTATTCCAAAAATTTTTCAATTCATCTTTATCGAAAGTATTTTTTAAACCTGTTGGCTCGCAAGGTTCTTCTCTAAAAAATTCTGGTAAATCATTCAAATCGAAAGTAATTCCTGCTTTTTCGTTAAAGTCAAGTTCAGTTCTTATGATATCAATACCAATATCAATTACATCTTCTCTTGTTAGAGTTAAATCATACATGGCATTAATAGCTTTTGTTATAATCTCCATATTTTCATAACTAGGACCAATAAAATAACAACAACCCATTGAATCTGTAATTGCGGTATAAATCTGTAATTCAAAAGATAAATCGAGTTTATGCTCATCTTTAGTCAATTCACCATAATCTTTATGCAAGCTTGCAACACGATTGGCGATTGCTGCTCCTGCTGTATGGTCAGCACCCATTGGTGAAGTAGCATAAGTAACTCCCATTGCTTTAAACACTCTACAATCATATGCAGATATTCCTTGTCCTTTTACTTCAGGAATTCTCTTAGCATTAAACTTTTCTCCAATTAACTTCACACCATTCCCATATAATTTCCCTTCTTCAGTATTATTTCTTATTTCATTATCTAAAATTTCGAATACTTTAGATTCATTTCCCCATTCTACTTTTCCACATTCCATTGCTACTCCTACAGTTACACCAAATTCCATTGTATCTATTCCCAGATCATCACATAGATGATCGATTTTCGCTAAACTGTCTAAATTATCAATCAATAAGTTAGTACCATTTAAAGCCATAGTTTCATATTCTAAACTACTTGTCACATGGTTTCCTTTTTCATCAACAATTAGAT
This sequence comes from Promethearchaeota archaeon, assembly GCA_019058245.1. Taxonomy (GTDB): domain Archaea; phylum Asgardarchaeota; class Lokiarchaeia; order Sigyniarchaeales; family SOKP01; genus Loki-b32. Next base: position 247,084 of record JAHPZJ010000013.1, read on the forward strand.
TTGAACATCTAATTACGCATGTTGGAGAGCATGCCAATCTCTTTTGACCTCCTCGAGCTAAAACTAACTCATGAAGCGATTCTCCTGAAATATTTTCTATTTTGTCATAAGATCCTAATAGGAAATTTTTTGTTGGTATACCTCCTAATCCACTCATAGCTTTCATCATTATAGGTGTACCAAAAATTGAAAATGCTTTCCTTGTTTGAGCGAGGTTTATAGCAAAGGGCTTTGAAATTTCTCTAAACTTTTTCAAATTATGAATCTTAACTTTTGATATTTTTGCCGGTTTAATTACTATTGCCTTAATTTTTTTTGATCCCATTAGAGCACCTAAACCTCCCCGAGCAGCATGCCTACTTGGGTACCCTTCTAAATCATTTGCACCTATAGTAGCCGATTTCATCAAATATTGACCAGCAGGTCCAATCGAATAAATACCAATCTTTTGTCCATGTTTTTTCATTAATTTATTATGTAATTCATAATTACCCAGACCATTATATTCTTCAGCTGAAATCAATTTAATTCCATTATCATCTATTAAGATCAGCTTTAAGGATGATGAGATATTTTCTAAAATTAAGGCTCTAATGCCATGTCTAGCAAGCATCATTGCTGGTCTACCTCCTACGTTAGCTTCTTTTATTCCATTTGTTAAAGGACTTTTTGCTCCTATTGATGTACGAGCAGAACAAGGAAAAGCACTACCAGCTAATAACCCATTAGATATAATTAATTTATTTTCCTTGCCTAAAGGATCACATAAAGGAGGAACTTCATCATGAATAATCTGAGAACTTAATCCTCTTGCACCAAGTAAATAATATTTTGAATTTGGATTGATTTCTTCAAATTGTATATTTTCATTCTCAACATTAATTCTTACGATTTTCATATTTTTACAATAGTAGCTTAAATTATATTATTTTTTCCTTATTTTTTTTAAATTATAGATAGAATATCTCTATTAAGAATTATAAAATAGTCAATAATGAATTATCTATAAAATATTATGATCTTTCCTTAATAATTAGTGCAAACTTTCTTATCTCATATTTTATTTATTAGGAATACCATTCGAGCAAGCAACTCCAACTTGACATAAACCACAACCGTAAATATCAATTCCATAATTCTTTTTAATAAAGGGAACTGAACTACCTACATGTTGGGCACAAATAATCTTATCATGCCGTTTTCCGAAAGATATTGCCTTTGCAGGGCACCTAGAGATACATTCTCCACAATTAGTACAAAATTCATAAGGATCTGATGGTCGGTTTAAGCTGTCAGTTGGAAGTTTTAAATCAATTATAAAGCTGCCACATCTCATTGCTTTTCCTCTCGGATTTATAAATCCATCTGATAATCCAAATGAGCCTAAACCTGCAGCAAAACAATTATGTCTATGAGACCAGTTAGATGCCCAAATACTTCTATTAACATTAAACAATTTCTCATCAAGTGCAGGAGCAAAGGCATATATTCCAAATTTTTTTAATTCTTCGATTAAAAACTTTTGAATATCTCTATTAACTTGCTCACCAAAAAGTCTTGTATGAGCCCATCGTTCAGAAGGCATTTTTTCAGAATAATTAGAATTCTCAATCTTAGTATCTTGATTAATAGGGAGAATGTAAGCAATAACACTTAAATTTTTATTGTTGAATTCGATATTATTCTTCTTACAATGCCACTCGTAAGCCTCACTAGGAGTTAAATGAAAATCACCGATAATCTCTTTATAATTTGTATATATAATATCATTTCCATCGGCGATACCTACAAGTACATTAGGTTCAAAAATGTATGAACCATCAAGTTTGCTCAATTTATTCCTTGCATCATTTTTAAGAAATAAGTTAATCTTATTGATAAACCAATCTTTATTTATATCCATACTACTAGCTTCTTGACCGTCTTTTCAAATCTAATTTAATTTTCAAATATTTAATTGCTAATTAATCTTACTTTCAGAATTCATAAATATATTTTATTTACAATTACTAAGAAATCTAATATTGGAGTAATTCGAAAAATTATATTCCTTTTTTGATAATGAAATTATTTTATAATCATACTATGTTAATATGGATTTTTTGAAAAAACAGACTCTACTAAATAAAATTGATGAAAATTTTGTTAAATTTATTATCAAAAAAGTTAAAAAAATTTAATAATCGAGACAAAGATTTATAAATCCAACTTTCGTATATAAACATATCACTAATATTAAATTATTATCAAATGTTTAATACCTGTGATTGCTTTTACGCTTTTTAAATTATTTTTGGCATTGTGACTAATTATGAATGAGCAGTATCGAGACCGATTCTTAAATAATAAATTCGATGAAAATAAATTACCTCAATCTATTTGTTGTGAAAATCCTTTTATTGAATCTCGAGATGGGAATAAAGTCTGTCTGAATTGTGGGATTATTTTTGAACGCACTTTTGTAGGAAATGAAAGACGAGCATATACTATAGAAGAGATACAAAACAGGCGTAGAACAGAACCACGTTGGAGAGATTTTGGACCAAGGACTATGCTCCCGAACACGAAAACAGATAGTAAAGGTAAATCCATAGGTGCTAAAGAGCAAGCTCTCTTTTCACGACTCTCAAAAATTCAAAATTCATTAATTTCAAGCATAGAGAGAAACTTCTGGGAAGCAAAACCGAAATTAAAAATGTTAACATCAAAACTTAATATTCCGGAATATATTGCTGAAACTGCTTGGAAAATATATAGTATCGTAGCTAAAAAGAAATTAACTATGGGTAGATCAATTAATGGATTTATTTCTGGATCGTTATATGCTGCAATTCGTGTTCATGATTTTCCAAGATTATTAGATGAAATATGTGAAGCTTCATTGACGCCAAGACGAACTGTCCATAGAAGCCTAGCAATGATTATTCGAGAAGTGCTTCCTGAAATAAATTTGAGATATCAACCGATAACAGCTGAATCACTAGTATTTCGTTTTGGAAATGAGCTAGATTTGCCGATTAAAATACAGAAAAACGCTATTAATATGTTAAGAGATGCTTCTAAAAATGGATTGAAGCGAACTGGAAAGGATCCTAAAGGTTTAGCAGCAGCGTGTATATACATTGCGGCAAAAAATGGTTGTATTCGGAAAACACAATCGAAAGTTGCTGATGTGGCTAAAATTACAGAGGTTACTTTAAGATCTCGAGCAAAACAAATAAAAAGTAAACTTTCATAAGGATTTTCATAATTAATTTTAATTAATTTTGATAAAAATTATTTTTTTATCTATTTTATTGACGAATTTTTTTATTTCTTATATCTAATATAGTGTAAAAAGAAATAGAATGAAAAATTTCTAATTAAATGCTTATTCAATCTCTTTTTCTTATTTCCATTAAATTTTAAGAATTATTTATTGAATAATTATTCCAAAAAGCTTTTATACAAAATAGTAGAATATAAAATAAGGAATTTTAAACATTGAGATTCAACTGATTTTAAAAATAAAAAGATGTGAGAATTATAAGTTTAAATGAATTGACCCCAAAGCAAGGTTATTGCTTATCGATATTATCTGCGATATTATTATTATTAAGTTTTCCACCTTTTGAATTTGGAATGTTCTTGGGATGGATTGTTTATGTACCTATTTTATTGGCAGTGTATTTTGAGACGGAAGTGAAGCGAGTAAAGAGGATGGTTATGATTGCTAGTTTAGGTGCACTACCAGTATCCTTGGGTTTCAGTTGGTGGGTTTTAGATATGCTAAGAATTGTTTTTCCCCAGGCTCCAATATGGTTAAAAATCCCGGTATTTATTTTAGGTATCATAGTATGCATTGTTCTAACCAGAATCTTTGTGGAAATTATTACTAGATTATGGCAACCAAAATCGCGTCCATCAGCAATAAAGATCACAAGATTCTTGCCATCAAATTTAGCAATCATAATAATACCAATTGCATTTACTTCTATAGAATTTATAGCATTAAACATTCCTGGATTAATGAGAATTACAGGAATTTATGGGTTCTTTTCTATGGCGAAGACTCAATGGAAAAATATCCCAATATTGCAAATAGCGTCATTTACGGGAATATATGGGATAACCTTTCTTGTGATAATAGTAAATTGTTCAATTACTTTATTTATTATTCATTATAAAAAAGTTAAGAAAATTTATAAACCCTCGATAATAATATTTTGCTTATTTCCATTCTTTCATTTGTACGGTTTCATTATAACTCCAAGTCGAAGTGATGGAAGTGTAACTATTGCTGTTTTACAAATGCCTCCTCAAGGAGAGAATACTTATAATAATTATTTTGATTTAAGTAATGAATCATTAAAATATAATCCGGATATAATAATTCTACCAGGACTCATGCTTGATGGATTAATAATTGATGAGGGATTTATTAATTTCAGTAGTTCCAATAATGTTTATATAACTGGATTTGTTGAAAATTTAGGCTATTATGGAATTGTCAGCCCAGATGGGGATCTAAAGGTTGATAACTTTGGATATCATCTCGCTACAATTCCTAATGATCTAATTTCCTTAAATATTTTAAGATTATTTTTTCCTAAAGTAAATAGTTTAGAATTTGATATTGGTTCTTTTGCTGTTACTGATTGCTTTGAGTCAGGACTTCCTTTAGCAGCTAGGGACAGAGTAAGAAAAGGCGCAGAAATTTTATTAGTCCCAACAGGAAGTCCAAATGTTCAAGCCTTTTCATGGCTATTAAAAATAAATGCTATTTTTCGAGCTGTTGAAAATCATATTTACACAGTTGAGGTAGTAGGAGATTATGACTCATCTATTATAATAGACCCTTATGGTAGAGTCATAAATGATATAGCTCCCGAAAAAAACATCATCGTTGGAACAATATCATTTATTAATCAAAGAACCTTTTATTCGACATTTGGGGATATTTTTGGATGGATTATAGTCATTTGTTTCATAATCCTAGTAATCTATAATTTTAAAATTAAAAAAAAAAGCACCTTTAAGTACTGTATAGAGTGTGAAAGTAAAATCGAAAAAACTGCTGAAACTTGTAATATTTGTGGTTCAAATCAAGAAAGACCTCCTCTTTGGAAGCGAATTATACTTCATGAATATTATGAGCATAAAAGGAAAAAATCAAAATAATCTTTTTTTCTTGATATGCAACAATTGAAATCAGGATTAACAAACCTTAAAAATGAAATGCAGATTATGAAAATTTCGTTTTTCTATTTTTTATTTTTTTATTTCTGACTCTTCTTCCTGTAAAAGAGTCCATTTTATAGCAATTCCGGTAACACATAATCCTGCCATAAGAATATAACAATTAAAAGAAATGAAAACAATCCATAAAATACCAGATAAAAGTGGGGTAATACTCGTATTATATAATGCGGTCTGAAAACGAATTGAATCAGATATAGTTGTGATTTTAGTTTTTCCCAAAAGTACCAAAAAATTCATTTTTACAAATCCACCTAATAAAATAGTCATTCCAATGATTATCATATATTTCGCTAATGCCCTACTTTCAAAAGTTTTTGTTTGAATTATCTTAAACATAAAAATTCCAAGAATTAGATAGCATATCGTTGTAATTATTAAGAATATCCATAATATGGTTCCAGAAATTGGGAACATTTCAGCAGAAAACATAATTTCTGATAAAAGAAGTGAATCACTAGTTAGAGTGAATATTGTGAAATGTAATATAATGAAAAAAACAATCTCGACCAATGAAACGATTATAAATATCAAACCAACGATTTGAATAAATTTAAGAATTTTATCATGTTTCATTTTTAAATCACTTCTATATTATTTAAAAGCAAGAAAAATTTTTATTGTATTTATTATCTTTATACTTATTATTGTTTTTGAAATTAATACAAATTTTTAATATTATTGGTTTTTATATAATTCAATTTTTTTAAATAATAAGATTGGATTGATTTTTAATTGAAGAAAAAGTTAAGCTCGGATTCAGAAATTTTAAAATGTTCTCATCAAAATGTCAAAAAAGATAGTGGATTTTACGTTTGCCAAGATTGTGGTTTAATTATGGAAAATAAATTGGCATTTGAGGATTCCGCACCATCTAGTGGATTCTTTACGGACTCACAAAGAGAATATGAACGAAGTATCCGAGTTGGTGATTCCAAAGCACTCCAAGATCCAATAATAAAAGAAAAATATAGTCGAATTAAAACACTCGAAAAATGGTTTAGAGATTACGAATCTGATTTTACTGAGCAGAAGAAATCGATCGAGTTACTAAAAAGCCATAGTATTGGATTAAATATCGATCATACAAGATATAAAGGAATTAAAGATAGATATTTAAAATACAACAAATATCATCGCCATAATTATCAAAATATGGTAATAATTTTCCTTGCGATTGTTTGGATGGATATAAAAGATACTACAACTATTAGAATCGAAGAATTTATTAAAGTATCAAGAGAATTAGGACACAAGATAAATAAAAAAATGCTAAATAATGCAATGTTAAAAGTGAAAAGAACTGAAAATATGCTTAAAAGTAAAAAATCTAATCTAGATTTAGAGAAAGAAATCAAAAATAGAATAAAAATTGTATTTCAGAAAGATTTAAACAATATTCCATACCAAAAAATACAGGAACATATTACAGATAAACATGAGTTTGAAAAAATCAAAATGGAAATGTTATTATTAGTTGATAAAATACTTAATAAAATTAACTATAAACAGATTCAAAATCTTAATTATAAAGCATTTACAGCTGGTTTGATTTATTATATCGGACAAACACTTGATAATAAAAAAATATTTACTCAAAGTATAATTGAGAAAACAACGAAATTTTCAAGTACGACTATTAGAAAGAAATATCATGTGTTAAAAGATCTAATGGGAGATCCTCAAACGCTTAAAGCCCGAATTTAAGATTTTTTTCTTGATTCTAATTCATTAATAAGCATTGAAATAATATTATATAATATTTAAATCAAAATCTTAGTTAAAATAATTAAGATGTCATCCTTAGAAAAAAAATATGTTCCATATTATTATAATCAAACTATTGAAGAGTTAATTAAAACTTTCAATACGGATATTAATAATGGAGTAAATTCTTCTGAATTAAGTGAGAGACATCTAAAATATGGATATAATGAAATATCGAGAATTAAAAAATCCATATGGAAAATTTATTTAGCACCGATTTTTAATTTTTTAATTGTAATTTTATTGGTTACGGGTATCATAATAGTTATTTTAGGCGCCATTGGAGACACTGTAATAACTTTTAGTGTTGTTGTAATCAATTCCGCTACTGCTATAATTCAGCAATTTAGAGCTCAAAAAGCTTTAGAATCTTTAAGAGAAATTTCGGGCTTAAAAGCAACAGTTTTACGGGATGCTAATCAATATGAAATTGATACAAGAGATTTAATTCCGGGGGATATAGTTATATTAGAACAAGGAGATAAAATACCTGCTGATGGGAGAATAATAAAAGAAATGAATTTAACTGTCGATGAAGCTCCATTAACAGGCGAAAGTGAACCTGTAGAAAAAAATAGTAAATCTATAGAGGAAATGGAACTTACAATTCAAAAACAATCAAATATGGTATTTATGGGTACCTATGTTCAAACTGGTCGAGCAAAAGAATTAGTAACTGGAATTGGGATGAACACCGAAATTGGAAAAATTTCTCAAACCTTAAATGAAATGGGTAGTATTGAAGATATTCCTTTAACAAGAAAATTAAACAGATTAGGGTATATTTTAGGGACGATTGTTATTATTAATTTAATTGTTTTAATAATTTATAAACTTTCATGGCTACAGATTGAAGGAAACTTCATTCAAAGTCGAATTATTGATGCTTTAGTAGATTCTATATTACGAGCGATGAATATTGTGCCTATTAATTTACCATTATTATCTACTTTAGTCCTAATCACTGGAGTTCTTACAATGGCGCAACAAGGAGTTATAATCAAAAATCTATCAGCTATAGAGTCTCTTGGACGTGTATCTGTTATATGTTCAGATAAAACTGGAACAATAACAAAAAATGAGATGACTGTTGAAAAATTTTGGATAAACGAAAAAGAATATGAAGTTACTGGTTCTGGATATGATGCAGAAGGAGAAATTTTAAAAAATGGTAATCAAATTGAATTAGAAAAGAACGCTACATTTCAAATGTTTATTGATTCTATGGTTGTGAATAATAATGCAAGTCTAGTATTCGAAGATGTAAAAGTAAGATTAAGAGATTTAAAAGAAAAGGCAATAAGAAAAGCATTAGGATCACCTACAGAAGCCGCGTTATTAGTATTAGCTGAAAAAGTTGGTTATTTTACATATGATCTCAAAAATAATTATGAAGTAACCGCTGAATTTTCTTTTAGTTCTGAATCCAAAAAGATGACGTCAATTTGTAAACTGATTTCAGAAGATTCAAATCTTTATGCTTTTTCAAAAGGAGCACCTGAAAGAATTTTACAAATTTGCTCTCAAATTGAAATAAACGGTATTCTTAAATCTTTTGAAGACAATTATAAAATCCAAATTTCTAATAATATAGATGATCAAGCTAAAAAAGGATTTAGAACATTAGCAATAGCATATAAAAAATTAAATTCAAATATTAATGAAAAAAGAGAAGAAATTGAGAAAGATTTAATCTTTTTAGGATTTGTCTCAATTATGGATCCCCCTCGAGAAGGAGTTAGAGATTCTATTGAAATTTGCAGAAAAGGTGGCATAAAAGTAATAATGATTACTGGTGATCATCCTGCTACAGCTCAAACAATAGCCTCCCAAATGGGCATCTTTTCTGAAAAGAATTTAGTAGCAACCGGAGAACAAATCAAAAATATGGATCTATTAGAGTTCAATAAAACCACGGTTTTCGCACGTGTAGAACCAACTGATAAAGAGGTTATAGTTGAAAATTACCAAAATCAAAATTATATTTGCGCTATGACTGGAGATGGTATAAATGACGCACCTGCATTGAAGCTTGCTAATGCGGGAATCTCTATGGGAATAACAGGAACGGATCTTGCTAAAGAAGCTTCGGATATGGTAATCACGGATGATAATTTCGTATCAATTAAACAAGGAGTTAAAATTGGAAGAGGAATTTTTGCAAAAATAAGAACCATTATTTTCTTCTTTATTTGTACAAATATAATGGAAGGTATCATCTTTTTTGCTTTTGAAATGCTCCAACCATTTACTGGATTTGAATTATTTTCCTCAAATTGGCAACATATCTATATTTTTGGAATTTTACATTCCCTTCCCTCCTTAGCATTAGTTTTAGATATTCATCCAAAAGATATTATGAATGAACCTCCTAGAAATGAAGAAGAATTATTAAATAAGAATTTATGGGTATTTTTACTAATTCAAGCTTTCCTTGGAGGTTTAGGATTAGTTTTAGCATTACTATTACCATTAAGTGGTTTAATTCCCTTGAATTCTTGGAATCTAAATGACTCCTTAAGTTATATTCCCACTGGAGCATCTGAAATATATATGCTACATATGAAAGCAAGAACTATGTTTATAACAACAATTTATATCTTTGAATCATTCTTTATTTGGACGTTTAGACGTCCAAATAAATCATTATATAAGAGTATAAAGGAAGAATTAAGTTATACGTTATTACTTATATGTCTTTTTACATTAGGCTTACACATTCTTTTTATATGCTTTTCTTATTTAGCTAATCATTACGTGAATAATGTATTTGGGTTAGGCTTGCAGATTAACTTCATTTTCCTCAGTGGAACAGATTGGATAATATGTTTTTTACTTACATTACCTGGTATATTAGGAATTGAACTATTTAAATACTTAGCTAGAGAGAAGCAAATTTATTTTTAATGAGAAATTATCTTATTTTACCTTTTAATAATCTTATGATATCTTTAAATTAAATGGTTATTATAGGTTATTTATTAAATTAAATAGATAGAAGATTTCAATAATCATTAATTATTCTCAATAATTCTGGAAGATTTATTATGGAAATTACAGATGAAAATTACTACAATATTGAATTAGATCAAATTTATCAAAAATTTCAAACCAATTCTGAAACAGGATTAACTCAACAAGAAGCTAATAAACGATTAGAAAAGTATGGATATAATGAGATTCCTAAAGTCTCTAAAGGATTTATTAAAATCTATTTAGCACCTTTATTTAACTGGCTTATAGTCATTTATTTAATTGGCGCACTGATCTTATTTTTAGCATGGGTGTTTGGAGGAGGAGGAAATGTTGCTTTTATTATAATTACTTTAGGAATTGTATTATTGAATTGCATAGTTGCTATAATTCAACAATATAGAGCCACAAAAAAACTTAAAGCTCTACGCGAATTAACAGCACCCACCTCAACAATTATTAGAGACGGACAAAAAAGAGAAGTTCCTACCAAAGAAATTGTAGTTGGTGATTTATTAGTTTTAGAGCAAGGTGATAAAATACCTGCTGACGCTAGAATTATTCAATCTTATAACATGGTTGTTAATGAGGCTTCATTAACTGGAGAATCTGAGCCTGTAAGAAAAGTTGAAGTAGGAAAAGCACTCCAGAAAAAAGATATTTCTATAGGAGAACGTAACAATATGGTTTTTTATGGAACTTATATTTCAACTGGGAATGGTAAATCAATTGTGGTTAAAACTGGTGGAGATACAGAAATCGGAAAAATATCTCATGGATTAGAAGAAGCTGGAACAAGTGAGATACCAATTAGAGAGAAGATGAACAATTTTGGAAAATGGTTAGGATTAATTATATTTATTTTTTGGTTTATCACTTTAATAATACTCTGGTTAGCAACTGGAGAAGCAAATATTGTAAAGAGTATGAATTCTGCGCTCGATCTTATGCCATTAAACATACCACTGCTTACAACTATCGTTTTAATAACAGGAGTCTTAGCTATGGCACATTATGGAGTAATTATTAGAAATCTTGCATCTGTAGATAGTTTAGGACGTGTAAGCGTAGTCTGTTCAGATAAAACAGGAACTTTAACTAAAAATCAAATGTCAATTCAACATGTCTGGACAAATGGTTCAATTTTTAGAATTACTGGTAGTGGTTATACTCCTGATGGAGAAATCATTTTAATGAATGACCCAAAAAATCCAATTTATGTAAAACACATTGATGAATTTCCTTATTTAAAGTTATTGTTAACAGCAGGATTTTTAAATAACAATTCTGCATTAATTAAAAATGAATTAGAGATTTCTGGGAAAACTATCCCTAATTGGAATGTGGTTGGTTCTCCTACAGAAGGAGCATTAATGGTATTATATCAAAAAGGAATGGGAGATTATCTTCTTGATGATTATGAATCTATAACTGAATATCCTTTTGATTCTTCATTAAAAAGAATGACAAAGCTTTATAAACGAGATCACGCTTATTATTCTTTTACAAAAGGTGCGAGTGAAATACTAATTCCTCAATGTACAAAAATCTTATACAATGATGCTGAAATTGGTTTCAGTGAAGAAATTAAAAGTAAAGTATTGGAAATTGTAAATCTTTATGCAAATCAAGGTTTTCGTATATTGAGTTTGTGTTATAAAGTGATGGATATAATTCCACCTGAAGGAGAGAAAGGAAGAGAAATAAGCGAATCTGATATGATATATATTGGTTTTGTTACTATCCAAGATCCACCGCGAGAAGGTGTTAAGGAATCTGTAATAGAATGTCATGAAGCTGGAGTTGATGTTATTATGATCACAGGGGATTCTCCTGCTACAGCAAGAGCGATTGCCACACAAATTGGGATTGTATCTAGTGAAAATGATACTGTTATTGAAGGGATAAAAATAAAAGAAATCGAGTCATATAAACAATTCAATCCAATTAAAGTGTTTGCGAGAGTCTCTCCAGAACATAAAGAAGATATTGTAGAAAAATATCAGGAACAAAATAAAGTAGTAGCAATGACAGGTGATGGTGTTAATGATGCTTTAGCTTTAAATATGGCAGATGTAGGAATCGCAATGGGCATCACGGGTACAGATGTAGCTAAAGAAGCTTCTGATATGGTTATTTCAGATGATTCGTTTAACTCAATCGTAACTGGTATCCATCATGGCAGAGGGATTTTTGCCAGAATTCGAGCTTTGGTTTTCTTTTACATAGTTATTAATATTTTTGAAGGGATAGTTCAATTTATTTTAGCGGTAATTTTTTCCCTACCCTTTTGGGTTGATCCAGCATCACCATTTTATTATCAATGGATTTTTCTCACGATAACTCTTCATACATTTCCAGGTTTGATTCTTACCTTTGATACAACTTCAGATGATGTTATGAAAGAAAAACCACGTGATTCAGAAGAAATACTTTCAAAAAATATTTTTATTCTGTTATTTATATTTGGAATGTTGATGGCTATAAGCATGGTAATAGTATATTACATTACATTCAGCGGAATTTATGAGGTTGTTAATGCTAACATAGATTTTGGTTCATTTAATGATGCATATCTTTATGGAGGATCGGATCTTGTAGCAGATCTTCCGCTATTGAGACAAGCAAAAACCTTAACAATGCTTATGTTAACCTTATTTTTCTGTGAATCCTTTTTAGTATTCCAAATTAGGCGTCCTAATAAATCATTAATAAAAAGCTTAATTGAAGATCGAAATAAATTTATGTTTATTCTAATTGGCTTTTTATTTTTTGTATTTATCGCCTTATTATACATCCCTGGTGTTCAAGTTTTTTTAGCTGATTCCGGAATTAATTTTATGTTTATGTATCTAACGGGATTAGACTGGTTGGTATGTTTCCTAATCTCGCTAATTTGCATAGCCTCATTTGAAATTGTGAAATTTATCGCTCGTAGAAAGAATATCACTTTTTAAGATTTTTATTCTTTCCCTTCTTATTTTTTGATTTACTTATTTTAGATAATTTTTTATTACAAACTTGATTTTTTTTCTCTATGCTAAGAGGTCCCAGAATTAAATTAGTCCCTATTAAAAGGGAATATATTGAGTCATTTCTCAAATGGGTTAACGACCCAGAAATTACTCAATATCTAATAATGTATCGTCCAATAACTAGAATGGCTGAGGAAGATTGGATTGAAAGCCTTAGAGAAGATAATGAAAGTATACATTTTTCTATAGTAATATTCCATGAAAATAAACTTGAAAAATTGATTGGAAATTGTGGATTAAACAATATTAATTGGAAAGACAGAATTGCTGAAGCGGGAATTGTTATTGGAGAAAAAGAGTATCATAATAAAGGATATGGAACAGAAGCATTGAATATTTTGTTAGAATATGGGTTTAACACGGTAAATTTAAACCGTATTGAATTGCTTGTTTATGAGTATAATACTAGAGCTATAAAATCTTATAAAAAAGTTGGATTTGTTGAAGAAGGACGAAAAAGGCAATTTATCTGGAATGATGGAAAATATTATGATGCTCTTATAATGAGTATATTAGCTAAAGAATGGGAAGAAAAGAATAAAAAAGATTAATCTAATTCATTAAAGTAAGGTATTATCTTATCTCGAACTATTTCATAAACTTTATTAGGATCAGGTCCTCTATTCATAAAACTCATATTTGTAGCACCAGCTTGCTGATATTTTTCAATACTAGAAATAACATCATCAGTAGTACCTATACAGTTTGTATCTTGTAATATTGTTTCGGGTAACTTATCTATATTATTCGCATAATCTAATAAATTTCCACCAGTCATATCAACATCATGAACATTAGTAATTTCTGGTAGATTTAAGTTAGGATATGCTTCATTTGTAATATATGCATTTAATACATAAGAAGACTTAAAGAATTCACATCTTTTTAATGCATTATTAGGGTCATCATCGTCAATTGCTATAAAACAATCATAAACAAAATCGATATCAGATGGATTTCTATTACTCGCTTTCGCAATATCAGAGATTTCTTTTACATATTTTTTATAGAGCCATGGCGGCTGATAAAGTGGATACCAACCATCTGCTAATTCTCCAGTTATTTTGCGCGTTTTTGGACCATTACCCGCAACATAAATAGGGATTCTGTCTTGAATAGGTTTAATTTGAATATAAGCATTTTTAATTTCTCCCCAGAATTCACTATTTCTATTAACCCTTTTTTTTGTCCAGAAATCTCTCATTAAATTAATATATTCTCGTAATTTTGTAACTGATCTCTTTCTTTCTATACCATACATATCAATATTCATTGCTTCCCCAGCTCCAAGTGCTATCATACCTCTTCCATTAGATATTTGATCTAACGTAGCTACTTTATGCGCCATTAATGCGGGATGAAAACGGTGACAATCAGAAACTCCCGTACATAACATTATTTTTTTTGTTATCATCGCTAAAGATGATAAAAAACAATAAGCATCAAAACAAGTTCCTGGACCTGGAGGCAACATTGTTGTATGATCTGCATAAAAAACTCCAAAAAAGCCACATTCTTCTGCTTTTTTTGTACCATTGAACATATATTCAAGACGAGGTGTTGGTACAGGTATGTGAAAACTAAATCTCATTTTTTATTCTCACTCTTTATTATTCTCAAATTTTCGATAATAAAAATTCAAAATCTATAATTTAAATCATTTATTTTAATAACTATAAAAATTTTAGACTTTAATAAAAGTTTTAGAATTTGTTATAATAATAAAAAAAATATAAGAAAGTGATAATAAAGATATGGACATTAAAATTGGGACGGAGGGAACATTTATTCCTCCCTTTGATCGAGGTATTGAAAGTGTAAAGAGAATCGAAGAAATTGGATATGATTCAATTTGGTTTGCGGATCATTTAATGGGATGGATCCCAGAATCGATTTGGACTCCAGACCTTATAGAATGGTCAAAACATCAAAAAAGTCCCCATGATTTTTTTGATGTTTATCCTGCAATGTCAGTGGCAGCATGGAGCACTAAAAAAGTTCAATTAGGTACAAGTGTTACAGAAACTTTTAGGAGACATCCAGCTGTACTAGCTCAGACGTTTCTAACCTTAGATCATATCTCAAAAGGAAGAGCAATTCTCGGTATTGGTACTGGTGAAGGAGAAAATATTATTCCTTATGGTATTAAATGGGAAAAACCTGTTAGTAGATTAGAAGAGGCAATAAAAATAATAAAGCTTCTTTGGGAAAATGATGAAAAAGTTAATTATGATGGAGATTTTTGGAAATTAAAAAATGCCGTCCTTTCGGTAAAACCTTATGAAGAAGGAAAATATCCACCTATATGGATAGCTGCTCATGGTCCTAAAATGTGTGAATTAACAGGAAGACTTGGAGATGGTTGGTTACCATCCAACTTTGATGTTAAAACCTTTAAAAATAGACTCAATCTTATTCATTCTTCAGCAAAAAAAGCTGGACGTAATCCAGAAGAAATTACACCAGGGTTATGGACCACTTTAATTATTGATGAAGATCATGGTGTCTGTGATGATTTATTAGAATCCCCATATGTAAAAAATTATACTTTAATTCAATCGAATGCTACATTTGAAGAATTTGGTATGTCGCACCCATTCGGTAAAGATTTCTATGGTCTTCTCGATTACATCCCAACTAATTATGATCGAGAAACTATGCTTGAAGCTATGAGTAAGATTCCAAAAGAACTATTAAATAAACACTTTTTACATGGCACTCCAGATGAGATTATATCAAAAATTGAAAAATATGCTAAAGCTGGATTAAAACATATAGTTCTTTATAATATAACTTACAACTGCGATCTTTCTAAAGTAAAAAGCTCTTTTGGATGCTTAAAAAAAGTTATAAATTATTTTAAAAAATAATTAGTAAGAGTTTTTATATAATTTCTTTTTTTTATACTTCTTTATATCCTTAACAAAAGGAATATAAATTTTTTATTAATAAACTTTTAATATTTTCTATCTCGGTTTATTATACTTATAATCATATTAAAAAAAGAAAATTTGTATGGGGACTTACGATAAATTAATTGCTTTCATAATATAGAGATCTAGTTTTTATAAATTGATCTAAATGACACATTGACGCTATTATTTTCCTGTTTCTTTTTCTTATAATATCGAATCAAGCCAAAAATCTCTTGAGGCTCACCAACAGGTGGTAAAAGTATATGAATATAGACAACATAGCTATAGTTACTATCTTTCATAATAATTCCATAGTTCAAACTAGTCTGGGTGGTCTGAATATCAGTTGATTGTAGAATATATCATAAGGCTCTTTTTCCCGTAAACGCATTATTTTCAAAAGTGTTTCTGTTGTAAATTATTTCAGGTATTTCAAAACTATGAATACAGATTTAAATGTTTATATAACTTAATATAAATCACCAATTATAACATAAAAGAAATGGATGAAAATTATGGGAAAAAAAGTTCAAAAAGATGCAATGCAATTAGGATTAACTAATCTCCCAAAATATACTTTTTATGCACAACCTAAAAAAGTTAAAGCGAAAGCTTCAAAGGTAAAACCAGATATTGCATATTCAATAGAAAATTGGATGACTAATATTGATCCTTCTGTCAAAATGAGTGAAAATGGTGGCAGAACTAGTGGATATTATTATCTAGCACCTGGATCAAATATTTATATCGAAGTGATGAGTAAAATGTTTGCTAAATCACGATTTACTATGTACAACGCAGATAAACAAGTCACCAAATTCGATATCTATACTAATAATGAAGATTACGTAAGAACAATTGCTAAAGATATTAATTCTATATGGGATGATGGAATGATACCTCATCTTAACTATGAAAAACTTCAAAAGAAGTTTAAAGTTGGAAAAGAAGATATCAAGTCCTCTTGGAATACTTTTCTTTAAATTAATTCTTTTTTTTTATATTTTCTCTCTTGTTTTATTGTATTGATATTAAGATCTGAAGACTATTCGATTTCAGTCTGAAGAATTTCTGATTCAATTTTATCTTTTACCTCAAATTCTGGCTTTTTAAATGCTTTCCTCCAAAAAAGAAATATTAATATAAATATTAAACTAGATGTAAATGGTAAAATATTAGATGGGAGATAAGTAAGAATCAAACCTCCAAGAATTGGACAAAATATTTGTCCTATGCTAGTTAGAGAATTATTCACTCCCAAGAGGCTTCCTGTTTCTTCCCTATTAACTGCTTTAGTTAGTTTACTAGATAAAATAGGTCGACCCACCCCTGTTCCATAAGATAAGAAGAATAATGGGATAAAAAAGATAATAAAATTTGATGTAAACGCTAAAAAGACCATTGAAAAAATCAAACTAATAATCCCAGAAAATAAAAGAGCGTTTTCGCTAATTTTCTTTAATAAAGGGTCTATTAAAAGACTTTGAAATAATACTCTGGTAATTCCAATCCATGTTAAATAGATTCCTACCTCTTGTATAGAGATAGCTATTTGTTCCTGAGCAAATAAAGGAAAAACTGACATAAAGATAAAAAATCCGAAATTATAGATGAAAAATATTAATAAAAGACTTCGAATCTTTGAGGATTTGAAGAACCGTCTTGCTTCCTTTATTGGAATAACATCTTCAAATCTTAAACTAAATCTATCTTTTTTCTCAGTTAAAGATTCCGGTAAAAAGATAATAACCAAAATAATTGAAAGTAAACTGATACCAGCGGCTAAGAACATGGGCGTAGAATAACTTATAATTGCGAGTGTTCCACCAATAAAAGGACCAAATGTTAAAGCTAATCCAAAAATAGCACTTGAATATCCAAAAACTCTAGTCCTATTTTGAGGTGTAGTAATATCACTCAAATAAGCTTGACTCACTGTCATATTACTTCCTAATAATCCATCAACTAGCCGAGCAGCTATGAGTATCCAAAC
The DNA here is from genome assembly GCA_019058245.1 of Promethearchaeota archaeon. Lineage (GTDB taxonomy): Archaea > Asgardarchaeota > Lokiarchaeia > Sigyniarchaeales > SOKP01 > Loki-b32. The sequence continues at coordinate 265,005 of JAHPZJ010000013.1, forward strand.
ATTTGTAGACATACCAAGAAGTATAAAACCTATAAAGGTACTAATTTGACTAAATATCAAGATAGGTTTTCTACCAAACTGATCACTCAATTTTCCTGTAATAGGGCTGGCAATAAGTTGACATAAACTAAAAATACTGAGAATTAATCCTATCTGGAATGGATTCAATCCAAGTGAAAGCCCTAAAAATGGCATAACAGGTATAACAATACTGAAACCTAAAATTTCAGTAAACATTATCATGAAAATTATAAAGATTTTTTTTCTCAAATTATTCTTATTTGGATTTTCAGATGCCATTATTCTTTCCATTTAATACCTTATCTTTTGATCTTAAAGCATTAAAGAAATAATAAGTTTTCAGATTATAAAATATTTAGAGTTAGTGGGGAAATTTTATTTTTATAAGACAAAAGAATTTAGTGGAAAGGATAATCATTTAAATCCTTGACAAAAGGAATCTACATTTTTAGGTAAAACAGTGTGATTATAACCCCCTTCAAGTAAAGCATAACGTCTTCCCTTACATAACTTTTCAGAATAATTTTTCATAAGATTGCCTAATTCATGATAATCTTCCGGGTATAATAAATTACCCCAATCATCAATACCTTGATCGAATCCTGCGCTAGCAACAAAAATATCAATATCATGCAATTTATTCATATAGCTTTCTACTTCTTTAATATAATTAACATGACCACTTGAACTTGGATTAAGAATTTTAACTCTGAAATCATCCTCTCTATTTGTAAGGATATTGATATTTCCATCTCCTGTATGAAGATCAAAGTCTAAGATAAAGGCAGATTTTATCTTTGACATAGAATATAATTTTAAAAGGCTTATACTGATATTATTAAAAAAACAAAATCCCCAACAAGAGTCTGTGGATGCATGATGCCCTGGTGGTCGAATGACAGCAAATGTTGGATTACCATTATATCCTTCTTGAGCAGCTAAAATTGATCCTCCTGCTGCTAATGAAGCTAACTCGAATAAAAATTTATCTCTCTTTATATACTGAAGAAGTCTTTTAGTATGAACTCTTAAAATATCTTCTTCAGAAGCGGGTTTAGGTTCTATTATTTCATATTCTTTATTAGCCTTTAATCGATCCATAATACCTTCTAGACGTCCTGGTGAAGCAGCCGGGTCCATTGAATAATCAGAAGTAAAATATCGTTCATGGAACACAATTTTCATTGATCTATATTCCTCATATAAATGATTTTGAATTATATTTAAAAAAATATAGATTCAATACGTTTTAATAGTTTTTATATTTTTAAAAAATTCTATAATCTCTTACTCAAGATATCAATCATATCTTTAGTCATAGATTCAAGATTATAACTAGGGTTCCAACCCCATTCTTCCCGAGCAAGTGAATCATCAATTGATTTTGGCCAAGAATCAGCAATTTCTTGTCGAAAATCAGGTTTATATTCTATTTGAAATTCAGGAATGTGATTTTTTATTTCTGTGGCTATCTCTTCAGCAGAGAAACTCATCCCAGTTACATTATATACTCTACGTTTTAATTTAGAGTTATCTGTTTCTAATAAATCTGTCATACATTTAAGGCAATCAGGCATGTACATCATAGGTAAAATTGTATCTTTCTTAAGAAAGCAATTATATTCCTTTTTTTTGATTGCTTCATAGAAAATCTCAACAGCATAGTCAGTTGTACCACCTCCAGGTAGTGTCTCACTACTTATTATTCCTGGAAGTCTTATCGAACGAACATCTAATTCAAATTTTTTATAATAATATTCTGCTAATAATTCTCCCGCAACTTTGGTGATACCATACATTGTTGTAGGTTGTAATATCGTCGTATTAGGTGTATTATCTCTAGGAGTAGTAGGCCCAAAAACTGCAATTGAGCTTGGCCAAATTATATTTTTTATATTATATTTTCTACTCATTTCAAGAACATTGATTAATCCATTCATATTTATGTTCCAAGCAGTTTGAGGCATCTTTTCTCCTGTTGCTGAGAGAATCGAAGCCAGATGATATACTGTATCAACTTCATATTCATTGAAAAGTTTTGAAATTATATTATTGTCTAAAGCATCCAAATAAACCACTGGACCGGATTTTTTTATCGAATCTTGAAGTAGTGTTTTTCTATAAGTAGCAATCACATTATCATTACCATATTTATTTCTTAAGAATGGTACTAATTCACTTCCTATTTGACCTGCAGCACCTATTACAATAATTTTTCGCATTTTTGTCAGACTTTAGATTAAGTAATTAATAGTATAAAGCATAATTTTTTCCATAAAAAAAGTTTTATTTATAATCGTCCCGCATTATTCCCCTAAAAATAATAGAAGTAAAACTCAAATACTATTTAAAATTCAAATAAAATAAAAATTTACCAAGAATTTTTAAAAAATAAAGGTGTTATGATAATGATGCGAGATCCTGTTGCGTTTCTCAAGGAAGAAATGACTGAATTAAGGAAAAATAATCTTGAATGGATTATTAGATATCTTGAACAAGGTTCCAAACCTCATTCTGTTGTAGATGGTAAAGAAGTCTTAATGCTTAATACTAATAATTATCTTGGCTTAGCAACTCATCCAAAAATAATACAAGCAGCAATTGATGCTACAAAAAAATATGGTGCTGGGGCAGGAGCAGTTCCAGTTATTGCTGGTTCTTTCGATTTAACTGAACAATTTGAAGAAAAATTCGCAGAATTTAAAGAAGTTGAGGCTTCTATTCTCTGTCAGACTGGATTTGCCGTTAATTCAGGATTAATTCCCATGTTAGTTGGAAAACCAGATATAGTTGTATCAGATGAATTAAATCATGGTTCAATCATTGATGGAGTTAGATTATCAGGAGCTAAAAGAATTATTTATAAACATTGTGATGTTGGAGATTTAGAAAAACAGTTAAGAGAAGCTGAAAAAGAAGGAGCTAGAAGAATTTGTATTATAACAGATGGTGTTTTTAGTATGGATGGAGATATAGCACCATTAGATAATATTGCTAAAATAGCGAAAGAATTTGGAGCTATGATTTTCGTTGACGACTGCCATGGTGAGGGTGTACTTGGAGAAGGAAGAGGTATAGTCGCCCATTATAATCTACAGGGAAAAGTTCATGTGGAAGGTGGATCAATGAGTAAAGGGTTTGGAGTTTTCGGGGGGACTGTTGCAGGTTCAAAAGATTTAATTGAATTTTGTAAGAATAAGAGTCGAACTTATCTTCTTAGTACTGCACATCCACCAGGTATTGTTGCTGCAAATAAAGCCTCTATTGAAGTAGTTGAGAGTGAACCTGAACATGTCAAAAGAGTCTGGGAACATACAAATTATTTTAAAAAAGAAGTTCAGAGTATGGGTTATAATACTGGTAATTCAGCAACGCCTATTATTCCTTTAATTATAGGTGATCCTGGAAAAGCTCAAGAATTAGCACGAGTTCTTTTTGAAGAAGAGAATATTTATGGTACACCTATTGTATTTCCTATGGTTGCTAAGGAATTATCAAGAATTAGAGTTCAGATGAATGCATTACTTACTAAAGATGATTTAACAATAGCTCTGAGTGCTATCGAAAAAGTAGGAAAAAAATTGAATATAATATAAATTTAATTTTTTTTCATTATAATAATATCGCTAAATTTCACTTTAATCCATTCTCAATTAAAGTGGTTTAGCTAATATTGCTTTCACTCGCAATGTTTTGAATTCACTTGTAGGTGCAGGCTTTATTAAACATACTGTATCCGCTCCTCTCCCTGTTCCTCCTACAACAATAATATCTCTATTAATGTCAGGAATTAAACCTGCATCAACAACGGTACTCGAGATTTCTATACAAACTTTAACGCCTTGACTAAATTGCCACCCTAACATCTTAGCTAGCATATCTACAAAAATCCATGCTTCTTTATTTAATCGTAAACCCCTTTCAATTCCACTCATAGCATGGGTACCGATATGAAATTTTAGTCCTTTATTCTCCAATTCCTTTAATTTTTCTTCTGGAAACTCTTGTCGAGTATTTCCATTGACGAAATAATAACAATGAGTAATGATTACAACATTGTACTCATTTGGATTAAAAATTTGAGATGCCTTTTCAGCTACAGTTCCAGTGGTACTAGCGAGGACAATATCTTTTATATTAAATTGGTCAGCATATTTTTTGGCAATTTCTAATGCTTTATCAGTGTTATGGGCTCCGGCTTTTTCAAAATATGTAACTTCAAGATTTAAATCAGTCATATTTTATCAAACCTATTATATTATTATTTAAACAATTATTTTACTATTAGAAAATAAAATGATTCCAATTAAATGAATATTATTGAGATTAAAGCTTTTCCAGAAATAATGTACTTTCTTATATATTCTCTTTTAATTAGGAAAAAGTGAAATATACTGGTTTGTAAATATTTTATATTTTCAATTTTTAAGGATTATCAATAAAAAAGTATTGAGAGTTAGTTTTATCTTCTATAAAAATTAATTAAAAAAAAAAATAAGAAATAAAATAATTTATTTTACTTTTGATTCTATGACTAATTTTTTATCTTTTTTCATTTCATCATTTAAAGAATCATCGATTCCCGCTATTCTTTTTACCATGTCTTTTCTAGCTTCAATATCATATTGAGTTGTAATTGCTATATTCTCCATAATTGGGCTTCCTCCTCCATGATAGCTTCCAAAAAGATGAATACCGCCTCTAGCCGAACAAATTTGATCACCAACATATCTCCAAAATTGCGCTGCATTTTTAGGAGAAATTTGAGGATTTCTAACCGTATATTTATAGAGTAATTCTTTTAATTCAGGATTGGCAAAATCTCTTTCATATGGAAAAGTCGCAGGAACACCACCTGAAATATCACAGATAATTTCAGCTTCACGAAATACAGCTTCTCCTGAAAGACATCTTCCAACGTTGCAGTAAATTGAATTAGGAATATAACTTCCTGGTCCGTATGGAACAAAACCTACACCAGGCATATATACTTCAGGTCTACCTAAATCTGAAGCTGTATATCCTGCCGCATAGCCAAGTTCGGTTACCAAAATTACTTCAGCTAATGCGCTTCTTACATGATTGGCTCGATGGATATTATTATATTCTGCAGCTAAAGCTGTTGTTCCACAAACTAAATCTCCAATAGCGGGTTTACAACCAGAATAACTATGTCTATGAAATAAGGCAAATAATAAAGCAAGAACACCCGCATGCTGATTTTCCCCACAAAGAAAAACTCTTTCCCATGGAACAAATACATCATCAAAAATTATATATGAATCTGTAGCTCCAGGTGTAAAACCACGTTTGAATATTTCTCTTTCTCTAAGATTATGAACAGTGACTACTTGTTTTACGCCCTCATAATCAGCAGGTACAGCAAATGCTACAGCATAATCTTTATCTTCAGGTCTTAATGCTCTTGTAGGAACAGTAAGAATTTCATCAGATACAGAAGCTTCAGAAATATGAAGTTTGCATCCGCGAACTATTATTCCATCTTGTTTCTTTTCCACAACACGAACATACATATCCGGATCTTCTTGATCTGCAGGACGTTTTATTCGGTTCCCTTTAACATCAGTCTGAGCACAAGCTGCAACAAGATCTTCATTTTGAAATCGAGTTAACCATTTTTTATAGTTTTCATGATAATTAGTTTTACCATCATTAGATTTATCTGCTTCATAACTTACAGCATATATAGCATTAGCAGCATCACATCCCATACAACGTTGAATACAACCTCCAACTAATCGACAAAGTGTTCTTACCATATCTTGTTTTTTATGGAGATCTTCTGTACTATGAGCTATATGTGTAAATCGGTTAATAGTATTACCTGTTAGATGAGATTTTGCAAGCATTAAATCCGCGTATTTTGGATCTTCAGCCGCATCGAATGTTGTTCCCATCACATCAAGAGTAGCCAATTGGACTTCATCTAAACGGTCAATTATTTTACCATTATAGTAGAGATTAGGTTTCATTTTACTGAGATCTTTCATCCATTGTTCTTTCGTTCTCATTTAAAATACCTCGTATTAAATTTAATATTATTTTATATTTTCAACTACTTTAAAAATATTAATTGTATTAGTGAACTCTTTTTTTAGATGAGTTCACTTTACATTTAAATGAAATAAGATTTTATAACTTATATTGCTTTTCCAAATGAAAAATAATCAAGATTCCTAAATACTAATAAATTCTATAATTTTACCATTAAGGATGAATTTTAATTGGAGAAAAAATAATTTTTATAAATATTAAAATAGATATAAATACATCAAAATTTACTATATTAGATTAAATAAAATTACAGATTAGTATAGAGATGTGGCACTTTTATGAGTGAAAGAGAAATACCATTAAAAGAAAAAATATTATTTGGTCTCAGTGCTTTCCCAGATCAGCTCACTTATCAAGCATTTACGATTTATGTATTTACCTATTATTTTGCAGTTGTTCATCTATCCATGCCTGAAATGTGGATAGGATTTACCCTTTGGGGCATTTGGAATATGATTAATGATCCTCTTTTGGGTGCATTAAGTGAGAAAACCAAACAGAAAGGTAAATTAGGAAAACGTAAGTTTTATTTGATAATTTCATTTATCCCGCTCGCATTGATTATGATTTTTCTTTTTGTGATAGCAGCACGAAATCCACTAAGTAGTTCAAAATTTACTTTTCACTTCTGGTATTTCATGTTCATAATTTTTACATTCGAATTCTTTTATACAATGTTTTCAGTAAATACTAATGCTGTTTTTCCAGAAATGTTTCCTACAGAGAATCAGAGAGGAGCCGTAAACCAATTTATAAAAGCATTTACAATGATTGCTGTAATACTTGCTTCAGTCATTCCCACTTTTATTGTATCTCCAAATTTAGTCCCAAAAATTGATCCGAACGTTGATCCCACTGGTTATTCCGCAGAAGTTGCTAGTATTCAATCAGGATTTATTATTTCTGGTATTGTATATGCTGTAATAATATTGATCACAGCAATACTATTTATTTTCTTAGGTGTGAAAGAAAAAGAAGAACAAATTAGTGATTTTGAAAAAAGACCAGGATTTATTGATTCATTGAAAATAACATTTTCAAATCGAACATTTATAAAATTTACACTTGGAAATATGCTTATCTGGTATTGTTTTAATCTGTTGTTATCAGTATTTCCACTGTATGCCGTTTATGTATTGGGAAGAACTGAAGATGCTTTCTTAATTGGAGTTACTTTAATGCTAGCATTATTATCTGCTGCAGCGCTTATGCCAGTTCAAATGCGGATTAGAAAAAAATTTGGTACTCGTAAAGGATTGATGATTGGCTTAGGAATTTGGATAGTAACATTATTTCCTTTAACTCTTTTATCAAATAATGAAATAAGTAGAACGTTATCATTTCTTGTTTTTATATCAATAGGATTTGGATTATCCGCTGCATTATTTTTCGTTGATTTAATTCATGGTGATGTAATTGACCAAGACGCTCTTAAGTTTGGGGTAAGAAGAGCCTCGAGTTATTATGGTGTAAATGCTTTTATACATAGATTTTCGATGATACTTGGAATAACAACTATTTATATCGTATTCTCTGGAACAGGGTGGAGTTCATATGAACCTGTTGTTAATAACCCAGTCTTACTAGATCTTGGTATAAAATCATTGATGTTTCTCTTTCCTTCAATAGCACTTATCGGTTCAATTCTCTTCTTTAAATTTTATGATTTACATGGTGAAAAGCTCGAAAAAATGAGACAGGAATTGGAGAAACATCCAGACTTAAAATAAGTATTAGAATTATTTAGTTATTTTCTTAACAGGGTTCGTATGAGAACAAGGAAGTCCACAAGCACATTTCCCACACACATCTGCTATACCTAAATGAGAATAAATTTGGCTATTTTCTAAGCAAATATTATAACATTTATGTCGTTCAAATGATTTAAGAGTTAAAATATCATAAAAGCAATTTTCAATACACTTAGTACATGATTTATTATGAAAATATAAGCAATATTCTTGTTCTAGGCGTTTTGTTGGCTCAATTTGTGCGGATGTTATTAAGCTGCCTAATCTACCACAACATCCTTTTTCAGTTATTAACATTTTATGCAAACCAAATTTACCTAAACCAGCGATATAGGCTATATGCTTTTGGGACCAAGAAGAAATCAACTTTTTTTCATCGAAATTAAGTTCATCTGGAATTTTTACAGAATCAATAGCTTCTTTCTTCAATTCTCTTCTTAGAAAAGTATTCAATTTTAGCATCAGTTTATTAGTTTCAACATAAGCAATTGCCCATTCTTTGGATGCTATTTTTCCTTTAGTATTGCTCAAAATAATTTTCTTATTAAATGGTATAAAATATGAAATAACAGTTTTAGCTTTATTTAATAGTTCAGTTGGTAATTTATGGCTTTTGTCTATTTTTTCTTTTAATTTAAAGAATAATGGATCTGTTGCATCTGCAAAACCTACTATTGGTTCTTCCCAATCAGTTCTACAATTTGAGAAATTCTTGTAGTCTTCAATATAATTTATGATCAAATTTTTTATATACAATTGTATATTCATAGTTTTAATTTTTCAATTTTTAAGATTGATTTGAAATAACTATTGATGATAAAGAAAAAATTATAAAGTTTTTAAATTTAAAAGATAATATCAACTTAAAAAAATAAAATCATAGGAGTTAAGGAAGTTTGACCATATGTTTTGTTCTAATGAATATTCAAGCGGGATTTGTAGAATCTGTTTATGAAAGTTTGGAAAAAATAGAGGAAGTTATAGAAACCTATACTGTGACCGGAGGAATCGATATTATAATTAAAGTAGAAGGTCCTGATGTTGAAACAATAGCAAAAACAATATTAGCAAAGATTCATAGTATAGAGGGAGTTTCGAAGACAACGACTCATATTGTTGTTCCATTATAGTATAACAAATAATTTTTTTTTAATCTGTATATTTCTATTATGTAAGATATTACAAACTATGCTTAAGCTTATTATACCAAATATTTTGGTACTTATTAATAATAAATCGAAGATGTTCAACATAAAAAACCTTTTTTAAAATATATTAAATTATTAAAAGAGAATTAAAGAATAATATTTATATTCGAAAAAGTTTGATATTTTAAATTATATAAACATTCTAAAAAAAGAAAAGAAAATCTAATGAGTAATAGTAGAGAAAAATTTACATTTAAAGTTACAGTTATTGGTGATGGCGCAGTTGGGAAGACTTCTTTAATAAGAAAATTTACTAAAGGAAATTTCCAAGAACAATATATTCAAACTATCGGAGCTCAATTTTCTAAATTTATTGAAGAAATAGAGGGGGATAGATGCAAATTATTTTTCTGGGATATTGCAGGTCAAGATACGTTTCATTTTTTAAGACCTGCTTTTTACAAGGCAAGCGTAGCTGCGATAATTGTGTTTTCTCTTGAAGAGAATGATTTTGGAAAGGAAAGTTTTAATCATGTAACTAATTGGCAGAATGAAATAACCAAATTCTGTGGAGACATTCCCATTTTATTATTCGGAAATAAAGTTGATTTAGTTGATGAAGAAAAATTAGACGATAGCAGTATATTAAAATTAGTAGAAGAAAAAACAATGTTAGGGTATTATCGAACTTCTGCGAAAACAGGTCAAGGAGTTCATAAAGCTTTTCAAAAAATAATAAATGATTTATATTCTAAATTTAAGACGGTATCTGTGTAACCTGTGATTCTTGAGTATAAAATTTTTATATTATTATAAGAATATGGGAAATTCTGAGCTCAAAATTTTGAACAATAAAATTTAGAAAATCTTGTAAATTATATCATTTAAAGATCTTTTGGGAACATGAATTTCGCCTGTATCATCTTTCCAATAATCAAATGATTTTTCATATGGTTCTAAAACAGAATTTTCATCTGGATATCCTATACTAATAACCTGCATTATTTCATAATACGCAGGGATTTCAAATAATTCTCTAATTTTTCCTCTATCTATTGCTGCCATCCAGCAAGATCCTAAACCAAAATTTACTGCTCCGAGAAGAATATTTTCAACAGAAGCACCAACATCAAAGTTATAAAAGGTTTTCTTAATTTTTGTATTATTCAATACTATAAAATAAGCAGTAGGTTCCCTCCCCTTTTCAGGAGTCCTTTGGTCTTCTGGAAGTGAAGCTGCCCATCTCAATAAGGGAAACAACTTTTCCTTGAATTCAGGCTTCTGGACAATAACGAATTCAACACCTTGAACATTCCTCGCCATAGGAGCGACTCGAGCGTACTCGATTAATTTTCTTAAAATGTCTATTGATATTGGTGTTTGTTTAAATCTTCTTATTGTCCTTCTTTTAAAAATCACTTCTTCAAAATCCATTATTATTACAGTTAATTATTATTTTTTAGAATGTAATAACGTTTTTGCCAACTTATAAAAACTTTCTTCTACATTTTTACCAGTTAATGCTGAGGTTTCTATATATTCTAAGTTCAGTTCTTCTGCTATCTTTGCAGCATCATTTATTGGTACTTTTCTTTCATTTAGTAAATCTTCTTTATTACCTAATATAAATCCTATTAATTTTTTTTGTGTTCTACCTATATTTTTAAAGACATCATTATACCAATTAGGAATACTCTCAAATGATTTAGGATTTGTTAGATCAAAGATTAAAATGACACCTTCTGAGCCTTGATAGAAGTGACGACGCATAAGCTCAAATTTACTCTGACCAGCAATATCCCATAGAATTAAATTAATTAAAATATTATCTAAGTTTATATTTTTTTCTGAAACTGATACGCCAAGTGTTGGTATGTAAGTACGCATAAATGCATTATCAGTAAATCTAAGAATTGTGCTTGTTTTCCCTACACCAGGATCACCACAGACTACAATTTTAAAATGATACCCATATTTTTTTCTTCGAAGTTTTGTATCTTCAGGAAATGCTTTTAATTCAGATTTTTGCTTCTCTTTGTTGAACAGATCATTTAAGATTTCTGATACTTTTTTTTTCAATTTTATGATTTCAGCATAGATTTCATCTGATTCTACTTGATTGTTTTCTAATTCTATAATATTTTGAGCACTGTCATTGAAAGCAGATTCAAGATAACCTAAGTATTTATAAAATATAGAATCATCTGATTCTCCAAAAAGCAATGTGAGTGATGATAACGCAACACCTCCACGTTTAGTTTCATCTGGACGTTCAATATATTTTGTTACACCTTTTAAATTTAACATGGGAAAAGGATAAATTACTAAAGATTGAGGAACAGCCCCTTGATCAGTAGAGAGCATAGTAACTGATTTAATACCTACTGACATACAAATATCATCAGATAAATCAATTGGATCCCATAGAAACGGTTTTGGGCCAATAATTTCATCTAATAATGTGTAAACTACAGCAGTAATTATTTCTTTTGACATTGTTGAGCGTAAAAGATAAAGTATAAAAAAAATCTAACTTATTTGTGTTTTCTTTTGATAAATTAAAAAACTTAAAATTAATAAAAATTTGTAAAAGCAAAGATTATCTAAGTTTTAGCAAAAATTTTATAACGCTAATTTTGGAAGATTAAAATACAAGATTAAATTTTGATTTTCTAAATTTATTTAATTTTATATATTTCATTACCGTTCTGTTAATTAGATAAAACTAATATTAAATGATATAAGTATTGACAGTTCGTGAAACGTGCCTTTCACGTTAAATTCTATATATCAGCATAATACTTATTATTCAAAATGTTTTATCTCGATTTATAGCCAGATTCATTTTAAATATTCCTAAAAACTCAAATATATGATTTGAATAAATGATTTGCGATAGTTGAGAAGGCATAATTAACATTTTCACCCAAGAGTGCCGAAGTCTCGATAAATTTCATTCTTAATTGATCTGCTAATTGAGTTGCCATTTCGGATGTTACTTTCCTTTGTTCCACTAAATCTCTTTTATTACCAATAATAAATCCCTTAAATTTTGAAAACCTATATTTTAACTGTTCAATTACATCTGAATACCATTTAAGTATATTATTAAAAGAGTCAATATGGGTTAAATCAAAAACGAAGAATACAGCATCGGACCCTTGATAAAAATCCTGTCTCATAGTTTGAAATTTTTGTTGACCACCAATATCCCAGAGTGCTAATTGAACAATAGATTCATTGATTTTAAAGACCTTGTCCGAAACCTGAACGCCAAGGGTAGGTACGTAGTTTCTCCTAAATGCGTTATTTGTATATCGTAATATTAAGGAGGTTTTTCCGACACCAGCATCACCAACAATTATTATTTTAAATTTATAATCAATTAAACTTCGATCCTTGATTTTTATTGTTGGAAATTCTTCTTGTTCTTGTTGCGAAATCTCTTGAAGTTTTAATTCTTCTAAAAGGCTTTTTATGTTAAATTCAAGATGTTCTAATATTTGTATAAAATCTTCTCTAAAACTAGTTGATTTTTCTAAATTTATTATTGCTTGAGTTAGATTGTCAAAGGGGATAGAGAGATCATTAATATATTTATAAAAAATTGCATCATTAATATCCTGAAATAATAGAATTATTGCGGATTGACCAATTCCTCCACGTCTAGAAGCATCGTCCCATTTAATGTATTTTACCAATCCTTTTAATTTCATTGAAGTAAAGGGAAGGATCACTAAAGTCTTAGGAACAAGTCCTTGTTCTCCAGTTAAGATTGTTAAGGTTTTTATACTTATTTGAAGTAGTTCCATCTTTGAATATTGAGTACTAAGCCAAGCTACAGGATTTGGGCCTAACTTATCATTTAATTCTACATAAATAATGCCCGCTATTAATTGGCGCTCCATGATTTTTAGAAACTTATCTTAATAAAGAATTAAAATTAGAATGATTATTTCTACAAACTCAAGTATATGATTTGTATAAATGATTCGCGATTGTTGAAAATGCATAATTAACATTTTCACCCAAGAGTGCCGAAGTCTCAACAAATTTCAGCTCTAATTGTTCTGCTAATTGCGTTGCCATATCAGAAGTTATCTTTCTTTGATCAGCTAAATCTCTTTTATTTCCAATAATAAATCCCTTTAATTCTGGAGATCTATCTTTTACCTGTTCTATTACATCTGAATACCACTTAGGTATATTATTGAAAGATTCAATACGGGTTAAATCAAAAACGAAAAATACGGCATCAGACCCTTTATAAAAATGCTGTCTCATAGTTTGAAATTTTTGCTGGCCACCAATATCCCAGAGTGTTAATTGAATAATAGATTCATCGATTTTAAAGACTTTATCGCTTACCATAACACCTAAAGTTGGTACGTAATTTCTCCTAAAGGCGTTATTGGTATATCGTAATATTAAGGAGGTTTTTCCGACACTTGGATCGCCAACAATTATTATTTTAAATTGATAATCGATTAAACTTCGATCCTTGATTTTTATTGCTGGGAATTCTTCTTGTTCTTGTTGTGAAATCTCTTGAAGTTTTAATTCTTCTAAGAGACTTTTTGTATTAAATTCAAGATGCTCTAATATATGTATGAAATCCTCTCTAGAACTAGTTGATTTTTCTAAATTTATTATGGCTTGAGTAAGATTGTCAAAAGGAATAGATAGATCATTAATATATTTATAAAAAATTACATCATCAATATCTTGAAATAATAGAATTATTGCTGATTGACCAATTCCTCCACGTCTAGAAGCATCGTCCCATTTAATGTATTTAACCAATCCTTTTAAATTCATTGAAGTAAAGGGAAGGATCACTAAAGTCTTAGGAACAAGGCCTTGTTCTCCAGTTAAAATCGTTAAGGTTTTTATACTTATTTGGATTAATTCCATCTGTGTAAATTGAGTACCAAGCCAAGCTACAGGATTTGGGCCCAATTCCTCATTCATTTCTACATAAATAATACCAGTTATTAATTGTCGCTCCATGATTTTTAGATACTTTCTTTATAAAATATATAAAAAAACAAATTTTCCATATATTTTACATTTACCATATAAAATAATTATATTGATAGTAAATATAATCTTTGAAAAAAAGAATATTGGAATATATTTTATTAAAAAAATATAAAAATAAGATAATTATGAAACTTGATTTTATTTTTTTATTCATATTGATATATGATATGATTAAAAGGTTCTAAACAATGTCTGTATATATAAAATGAATATTGATTACAAAATTGTAATAGCTTTTGATTATGATTATTGGCTCTATATCGAATATGCAAAGAAAAAAGCAATAAATAATACCCTCTTAATCTTTAACATTTTCTAAGATTGAGATGATTCTATAAACTGTAGTTCTCGCATGAAATGGTATGTTCGCATCTTGGGCAAGATCATCGACCATGTACATTACATTGCTGGCACGTATACCAGGAGTGTCTTCTTCGTTATGTAATTCATTAATACTTCTTTGTGCAATCCTTTTGATATTTCGAGGCACACTACGATCATTTATCATTCCATTTAAAAGATATTCAACATTTTCAAAGGCTTTTTTTTCTTCTTCAGTTATTGCCCTTGGCATTAAAAAAATCACCAAAAAGAGTGTTATAAATCAGTAAAACGTTTACAAATAAGAATTTTTTATAAAATATAATTTTTTTGATTTTAGGAGTTTTTTCAATATATTCCGAATTCACGTATTTTCTTTTTGAGATTAGGAATTTTCTCACTAAATTCTTTCAATTGATTTTGATAATTTTTGAAAAAATCATCAAAATTCTTAATTTCTCCCTTATCAATATCTTGTACAAAACCATGTGAGATTTGTTGAATTTTATCGAATATATGATTAAATTGTTCCGTAATTTCCATAAGATTTTGATTTTCTATTTCACTTTGTTTTCTTACCATATTTCGAAGTTTACCTCGTGGAATCCGAATTTTGTTTATTAGTATATCACATTCATTTAAAAATTCATAAGATTGTGCTTTATTTTTTTCAGATAATTTAGCTTCAATTTTTTCAGTTCTCCAGGTATTCATCCTTCCTCTAGCAAATGTGTCAAAGTTTAATGAAAGGGAATCAATTCCTTCTCTCACGAGGAATCTAAGAAAATCAGGATCATCACTCGGAGCTTGACCACAAATTCCAACTTTTTTACCATTTTGATGAGCAGTTTTTATTAAATGACTAACTGACCTCCTAATAGCTTCACTATTGGTATTGTAATTATAAGTATTCATTAAGGGAATCATTTTTTCATTATCACGTCCAACACCATAGGTTAGTTGCGTCAGATCATTACTTCCAATACTAAAACCGTCAAAATATTGACAAAAAATATCCGCACATAATATATTAGAAGGGATTTCAGCCATGACATAAACTTTTAATCCATTCTGACCTCGAATTAATCCTTCACTCTCCATAATATCCATGATTTTTTTAGCCTCTTCAGGACTTCTACAAAAGGGTAGCATTGGAATAATATTTGTTAATCCCCAATCACGAGCTTTTTTAATTGCTCTTAATTCTAACATAAATGCATTTTGAAATTCGTCATGTACATATCTAGAACAACCTCTGAATCCTAACATTGGATTATTTTCTTCGCCCTCATAAATCCAACCTCCTACTAGGTTTGCATATTCATTTGTTTTAAAATCTGAAAGCCTTACTACACATTCTGCTAAATTTTCATCTTCCAATACTTTCCAAACACCAGCAGAAATAGTAGCGATTCCTTCTGCTAATTTTTGTACATAATATTCTTCTTTATTATCATAACCAACTGTTATTTCCCTAATTTTATCTAGTGTCTGCTTTAATTTCAAAATCTCTTGGTTAAAAGGATCTTTATGATAAAGGTCACTTTTTTTTATATTTTCTATTCTTTTTCTTTGTTCTACTAGAATATCATATCTCATAATTAATGCTTCAAAATCTATCAATGCATTAGGGTGAATTTGAATCTCATCATTTATAATAAATTCTAATCTTGCTAATCCTGTCCCATCAGGATATTTTCCAGAAGATAATGCTCCCTTTGGGATACCTAGATTAACCAAAACTTTTGTTTTTGTATTTGGTAATTTCGAGAATTCAATAGTATCCGAATCATATTCTACATCTTTTAACCAAATCCTCGATTCACCCTCGCTGCAATCAATAGTTACATATTCAATCTCATCTCGCTGTTTTTCCTTGATAATTTGCACGATATTATCAGCACCAACAATAGATGCTATATTCAATTCTCTTGAAACAATTGCAGCATGACAAGTAGGGCCTCCTCTCTCAGTAATAACGCCCCCCAGATTCTGCATGTAAGATGTCCAATCTGGATTTGTTTCCTCTGTTACAAGAATATCCCCTTGTTGTAATAAATGAGCATCATTTATTGATTCTATGACTTTAACCTTCCCATATCCAATTCTTCGCCCAATAGCAATACCAGAATTTTCTATTAATAAATTTTGATTGATTAATTCTTCAGGATCTTCAAGTAAATAAAAAATCTCTTCTACATCACCTTTAATACTATGAACCGTTTCAGGACGAGCTTGCACAATATATACTTTATTATCATTTCCAAGAGCCCATTCAATATCCATTCTTTTTTTGTAATGTTCTCTAATTTTTTGAGCATATTGAGCTAAAATCATAACTTCCTCTTCATTTAGGCAATATCTCATTTGCTTTTCTTGAGGTACTGGTATTATATCAGTTCCAATTTTTGCAGAACCTTTAGAAAATATCATCATTTTCTCTTTTTTAACAAGTTCCCTTCGAATAATTCTAAGACTTTTAGGATCATGTTTAAAAACAATAAATTCATCGCCTTTTTCAACGCCTTGCACAATTAATTCACCTAATCCCCAAGTACCCCTAATAACAATTACATTGGGATTACCACTATCAGGATCTTCCGTAAACATCACACCAGAAGCTTTTACTCCTCCTAATCCACCAGCCATTTGTTGAACTCCGACACTTAATTTAACTGAGAAATGATCGAATCCCGCTCGTTCACGATACATAGTTGCCCGTGTGGTAAACACAGATGCCATATCTTTCAAAATATACTCTAAAATTTCCTTCTCTCCAGAAATATTTAAATGAGTATCTTGTTGTCCAGCGAATGACGCATCAGGCAGATCCTCTGCTGTTGCTGAACTTCTTATTGCAAAAGTTGATTCTCTACCAATTTTTTTTATTAAAATATCATATGCATTTAGGATCTCATCTGCTAAAGAATCTGGAATTTTTGCTTGTTCAATAAGATATCTTATATTTGCACAAATTTTATCAACTTTTTCTACTGCTTTAATGTCTTCTAATTTCAATTCATTAGAAATCTTCTTAATATCCCTTTCAATTAGTTCTCTTAAAGAAATTTCTTCTTCTTTAATTGTATAAAAATTAGTATCTAAAACATAATCATAAGCCTTTGAAGTTATCGCAAATCCTAATGGAACAGAGATTCCAAAACTTAACAATTCTCCTAAGGAAGCATTTTTACCACCAACCAGGGGAACATCATTCGCTCTAACATCTTCAAAAAATCTTATATACCTATAATCAGCCATAGTAATGCAAAATTTCTTTGAATTAAAATGATGAAATTATCTTGAAATAATAATAACTCTCCTTCTTATTATTAATTCAACTATCATAAAAAAAGTAACGACAAAAAAGGATTATTTTAATTCCTTTTCAAATATATCAAAATCAGAAATGGTATATAAGCAAAAAATAACTTTTTCTATTTGAGTATTACCTTGTAAATATTCTTTAGCGGTGTTTATCATAATTTTCGAACATCGTTCTATTGGAAAGCCGAAAATACCAGTAGATATCGCAGGAAATGCGATAGTCTTTAGTTTATATTCATCCATTAATTTTAAACTATTTAATGTTGCATTTTTTAATTTATGATCTTCATCTCCTTCTCCCATTCTAGGACCTACAGCATGAATTACATACTTAGCCTTTAAACCACCTCCTGTCGTAATTACAGCTCCACCTACAAAAGTACTACCAATTTTATTACATTCTTCTTGAATAGTAGGTCCACCCTTTTTCCTGACAGCTCCAGCAACTCCTCCCCCTAGTATAAGTTGGGCATTAGCTGCATTAACAATAACATCAACATTTAATTCAGTAATATCTCCTTGTTCCAAAATTAACAAAGAGTCGTTTATCTTTAGTTCTTTCATTATAACGCTCAGATTTTCTTTATTTATAAATAGATAAAAAAAAAATATTTTTTTATTCGACTTCACGTTCTTTTTTAAAGATCTCGTCCAATTTAGCTCTATCTTCATCAGACATTTTACTCATTGCTTCCATATTTTGCCGCATTAAATCCATCATAATTTTTTGTGATATAAGTTGATTCAATACAGGTAATGCGATTCTCATTCTAGTTAATTCATAATGCATGGTTTTTGCAGTTTCTCGCATTTCTTTTAATTCATCTATTGTCATCCCTTCTTCACCAATACCAGGGCAATCTGCATCTACTACTATAAAGTTTTTTCCATCAAATTCTAATGGATAGGTTCGACAACTTAGTGGGCGGTTTTCATAGACTAAACATTTTTTATCGTCCTTATTATATAGGGGGCATTTTACATCTAATAACTCTTCGATAGGTACAGTACCAAATGGATCTTTAGGAGGTGATTCATCTTCTCCCTCTTTTGGAGGTGGAGCTAAAGGTTTCAATATTAAATCAATTCCCCCATCAGGTTTTTGATAAATATCTAAATATGGCATAAAGTTGGCTACAACCCCATTTCGAGCCCACATTTCAAGATCCCAAAAAGTAATAGGGATAGGTCCTCTAGCAGCGCAACAATTATCGCATCGAGTGCATTTAAAAGAAAACTTTGCTTTTGGTTTATCATCTGAAGTTTCTTTTTCACTTTCATTTACTTCAGAATTTTGAGGTTCTTTATCTTCTTCGGACATAAAAATTTCACTTAATAATTTGATATTTTTAATTTACTATGACATAAGGGAATTTAACCTAAAAAAAAAATTTTAGCTTTACTTTTAAATGAATAAACTGATCTTTTTAGGATATTAAAATTGATTAAATAATACATTTATGTCTATTTAACTATTTAATGAATAAAAAAATTACTATTAACCCAAGACATGAAAATAGTATTCTATTATAATCTAAAAAACTCTCAATTTAATAAAATTATTAGTCATTTATTTTAAACCATAAATTTAAATATCTATCTAATTAAATTTCTATTAAATAAATCAGAATCGCAATGATTTTCTTTTATATAAAATTAGGGAAAAATTATGTCTAAAATTGTGAGAAAAGAACTACAAATTTTGATTGATGAAAAGTCAGGACAATTATTTTTAGGTGATAAAAAGAAAGACGTTCGCTTATTAATGTTAAGACCAATTGACTTAATTGAATTTTCAGAATTTGCCGGAACGAATGCAGATGATATCATAATTTGGGTAGGGAAATCTATTGGTAAAGCGTATATAGACAAATTCTTCTCTGATAAGGATTGGAAAAAGGAAACAATGGCAATAAAAGTAGAAATAATTACAGTAATTCTTGAAGCATTAGAAGTAATGGGATTTGGACATTTAATCCCAACATTTAAAAAAAAATATGTTTTAATAGAAATTGAAGAACCTTTATCTTTAGATGAATATAATAACATTATGGCAAAAAATCTATGTTTGCTTAATCAAGGAATTTTTGCAGGAATATTTGATGCGTTAGAAATTGATGTTGATGGAAAGGAAATAGAATGTGTTTTATTGGATGATGACAAATGTATATTCAGGTACGATTTACTCTATGATGAAATAGATGAAAGTCTCATAAAAAAAGAAGAGGAAAAAGTATATTCCTTTTCATTACGAGATTTATAAAAGAGATATATGCCATTAGAATTTAACTTAACTCGAATTATTTCGATTTTTTTTTATAAGAGGGTTAATATCGTTAAAATCAACTTTAAGGGAGTTATACTCTTATACTAGTGAACTCATCTATGAAAAATGTTATATGCTAAATATTTTATATTCAATCTACAAAATTAAGTATTGGAAAGTAATCATAAAAATTAAAATATATTAAGATTTCACCTTTCTAATAAAGGTTTTTATTTCATATTAATTATAGTTTTTATATAAAGGTTATAGTGTACCAGTTATGAAACCAATAATCTTAAAGAAAATAATTATTTGGTTATTATTAACTCTTAATCTATTATTTGCTTTTGTAATTGGTTTGACAATTCCCTTATTGGAATCAAAAAGTAATTATAATCTTGGAATTGTAATGATTCCATTATTAATAATTCTCAATTATATAATTTTAGACAGGTTTCATTATTATCTAAAGCATATAAAGGATAGCGAGGGTGAATTGGATCCAAAAACATAAGCAGTTGTCAAGGAAAATTAAACACTTGAGCAAGATAAAAAAGCCTACGATTGAATTTAATAATAGAAAGTACGTTTTTACTATATGGTCTATACTCTTATTAGCCATTGGAGCGCCACTTTCTGCTTACTTAATTTACTTGTTTTTTGATTGGAAGGCTCAATTCTGGTTGCACGAGATTGTAGTAAAACAGACAGTTTATTTCCTGAATATTTTCTTTAATATGGGTGCTAAAGCTGAATTCGCTCCAAGTGGGAAATATTTTTGGAGGTTTTCAATTCCAGGTAGGAGTCCAATATACTTTGAAACATTTTGTACTGGAATTCAGGCGATATGCATTTTTGCCGGGATTATCATTTTTACTCCTCATAGTCAAGACCCAAAGACTAGAGAGGATATTGTTTGGAGGAAAACAAAAGCTCTTATTGTTTCATCAGTAATTTTTTATGTTGTAAATATTATTAGAATGCTAATTCAAATTGATTTATATTATATTGGATATGAGTGGAATGATATACATTTTTCGATAAGTGCCGCAAGCTCTTTTATTGCGGTTATAATAGTAATTTTAATGCATAGATGGATCCCTGAATTTATTATCTCTATAATATATACTGGCACTCTAGTGAGTGAACCTGTAAAACAAAAGAGAAAGAAAAAAGTAATGGAAATGGTTGAAAGTTCAAATAAAGCGGAATTAAAACAGATGGGTAAAATTTTAAGAATGGAAAAAAAGACTTTTTTAAGAGATATTTCAAGTTGGGCAGATGATTTTGGTTACACCATTGAAGAAGATTATTTA
Organism: Promethearchaeota archaeon; assembly: GCA_019058245.1. GTDB lineage: Archaea > Asgardarchaeota > Lokiarchaeia > Sigyniarchaeales > SOKP01 > Loki-b32. The sequence continues at coordinate 286,273 of JAHPZJ010000013.1, forward strand.
ATTATTCCACCAGATAAGATATCTAAATTTATACAGATGTTAATGCAAGATAAACCATTTAAAGATGAAAGCTGATATATTTCAACTTCTTCTTTTAATATATTATAATAAAAAGAGAGATTTTATTGAATTATGTTGAATTTTAAATCTGAACAAAAGATATTTAAAATAGGTAATGTTCTATTTGGAGGTCAACCAGGAGAAAATCCAATTGTAATGATAGCTACAGTTTTCTACACGAAACATGCTGCATTATTGGATGAAAAACTTGGAAAATTTGACAAAAATATTCTAGAAAAAGAATTAAGTGATTATACAGAAATCATTGAAGAAACAAAATTACAAGGAGTAATAGATGTAATTGGAGCATATCCAGAAGCATTAATAAAAGAATGTGAATTTATAGCAGATAGCGTAGAATATCCCTTTTTAGTTGATGGATTAAATGATTCCTCAAGGATCCCCGCAATGGAAGGATTAAAGGAAATTGGATTAATGGATCGAGCTATATTAAATAGTATTGATGAAAATACTAATGATGAAAATTTAGAGAAATTAAAGCAAATTGGGGTGAAAAACGCAGTATTATTAACATTTGGAAATAAATATATATTCCCCCAACAAAAATTAAAATTCTTACAAGAGATATTGATTCCAAAAGCTAAAAAAGCAAATATTGAAAATATAATAGTTGATACAGCGGTTTTAGATTTACCCTCAATTTCTATTAATTTCGAAACAGCGGGGTTAGTAAAGAAGGAATTAGGATTACCGACTGGATTTGCTCCTTCTAATGCAATTTATGGATGGACTTTTATCAAAAAATTTGGGGAAGTTGCTCGATGTGGAGCAATTGCTTCAATTATGACATATTGTGCCACAGCTCCTAGTGATTTTATTTTATTTGGCCCAATTAAATTTGCAAAATGTATTGTACCCGCAGTTGCTTTAATTTCTGGAGTTAATTCTTATTTTCGAAAAAGAGTAAAAAGACAGAAAATATCTGAACGCACACCCCTAAAAACAATTTTTTAAGCTATGTATCGTAAAAGCAAATCTTTTGTTTGAAATAAAAATTGTGCTAATTGTTTATTAATTATTTTTTTTTTCTTTTCATTATCTACCAAAAACAAAATAAACATACTATTATCTTCAATTTGGATTCTTTTGAAAAGAATAATTGAATTCGCTACTTTAAATATTGCTTCTTCTTTCTGTAAAGCTTTGAATTTTGAAAATATTTTAAATAGCATAGCAAATTGTGGCGCAGTTATTTCAAATACGTTCATAACTTCTGATTTTGGTATTGTAATAAATTCCATTATCTCTGAACTGTAAAAGTCCGCTAAAACTAATCCATCAATACTTAATAACAAAGATAAATAAGATGAAGTTGCTAAAGAAAAATTTTTAAGATTATGATTAATCAAATCTCTATTTGGACTTAATTTTGATATACCTGAGGAAAATGCTCTTAAAATTGTAAAAATTTGGAAAATACTTGTAATATATATTTCAAGCGGTTCATTAGAAGGTATTTCAGATAATTTTTTTTTGATATACTCTATATTATCTTTAATTTCTCCAGATTTTAGTATATCAGAATCTCCTTTAGATAAGATATAAACAATTGGAGTATTTTGATTGAATTTATTTAATACATTTTTTAAATTCTGAAGATAATCAATACTTTCTTCAAATCTATTGCGATTTTTGATATCAATAAAATAAAAAAGTAAATCTGCTTCATATAAATAAATTTCTGCTTTAGTTATATATTTCTTTCTAAACTTATATTGCCCTCCTAAATCCCATAAAAAGATTGTTGCCCCTAAAGCTTCAATGGATTTGATACTGGCTCCAGATGTAGGTTTTAACCCAATTAGTTTACTGTATTTTCGATCGACTGATAATAAAAAACTTGTTTTTCCGCTATCATCCAATCCTGCAAATAAGATTTTCATTTTTCTATGGGTTGTAATAGGAGTTGAAGGACTTTGTTCAATTTTCACTAATTTTAATAAAAAACTGTGGAACATTGATGAAACATCTTCACGTGGAGGATAATATTTCTCTATCTTTTCATCAAAAGTTTTGAAAAATTCATAAACTATGGGCTTTATTCGATTTATATTATTGTAAAGAAAACTCCGACTATTTTCTTCTATTAATATAGAAAATGCCGTAGCTACAGGGCGTTCCGAGCCTAATCTAATAAAGTGGAAATATGTGAGGGCAGTAGATTTAAAATCAGGATATGGTAAAATTGCGAAATATTGTATTTTTTTAAGATCTTTCTCTCGAGATATTATCTTATCACTAATAAACAGGCTTAAATTTTTAATTGAAATTTGAGTTATATCTCGCATAGACAATATTAGTTCATTTTCCTTTTTAGATGTCTCATTAATTTCCTTTAGTTCTTTCTCAGTATAGTAATCTGGAAAGCAATAAATAGGTGCTGGACCAAGTTCACCATAAACGCTTAAAACAAAACCCTTCACAATTGAAGCTTTGAATAATTCTTCCATTATATTAAATAACTATTTTTGAATTTTAAGATGTAAATTTCTTTATTTTATTTATGCAAATTTTATTATTAATAGGTTTATATTTAAATCATAAATGTTTTTAAAAAAAATTGCTGATAGCATTAGGAATAATCAATTCATTATAGAAAAAAAAGAGATAAGTCCTATCGTACAATATATCAATAAAAATTCTTTTAAAAGTAGTAAAATCTTCAGGGATATGGGTGAAGACTCTGCAGCAATAAACGATAGTGAAAAATTAATTTTACTTACGACTGATAGAATTAGAACTTCATTCATTGAGAAATTTCCATTTGGTGCGGGATTCAGCTCAGTTTTAGTTAGTGTAGATGATATTTATGCATGTGGTGGTACCCCATTAGCAGCAAGTATTATAATTTCAGTTAAAGATCCAAAAATCTGTAATAGATTATTAGAAGGCCTATGCGAAGGTTCAAAAAAATTTCAAGTTCCAATCGTTAGAGGACATACTAATATGAACAGTAAATGTTATGAATTAAGTTCTACAATGGTTGGTGAAATAGACAAAAGAGATTATATTTCTGCCGGAAATGCTCAGAAGGATGATAAAATTATTCTAGCTGTTGATTTCGATGGAAAAGTTGGAAAAGCTAGTAAGTTTTATTATGATACAACAACATTTAAAGATTCAGAGATTATCTTAAAGAAAAGAAGAAGCATGAATGTTATCGCAAAAAAACATCTTGTTAATGCATCAAAAGATGTTTCAAATGGAGGAATATTTGGGACTTTATTACAATTAATCAAATATTCTCAGGTTGGCGCAGATGTGAACATTAATCAAATTCAAATTCCACCAATATTAATTGAAAGTAAATATGATTTAGATACCTATCTAAAAATGTATCTTACAACTTCATTTGTACTAACTGCTCCAGAAAGTAATTGTAAGGAAACAATTAAAGTATTTAATGAATATGGATTAGAAGCTCATATCATAGGACAAATTATAGGTGAAAAAAAGCTATTGAAAATAAATGATGGGGAAAATTCAATTAATGTAATTCGATTTTAATTTTTTTTATTAATTTTCCGCTCTTATTTAACAATTAATTCAGAAAAAATAGCAGATTTCTTGTATATATCGGAACATTTTTTAATTTCTTTATATTTCCGAATGATTATTATTGTAATTCTTTGATTATAAAAGATTACAGTGGCATTTGTGGCAAATGGAGCTTGTACTATCGTTTATTTCCCCACACACTTTACAGATAATTTTTTTTGATTTTTTTACAATAATTTCAGCTTCCTTTTCAGCTTTAAATTTAGCCATTTTTTCAGCTAATTCTCTCGCTTCTTTTTCTCTTGCTTCCTTTTCAGCTTGTTGTTTCGCAATTACCATCTCTCTTTCCTTAGTCTCCCTTTCAGCTTTCTCTTTAGCTTCTCTTTCAGCTTTTTCTCTAGCTTCTCTTTCAACTTTTTCTCTAGCTTCTCTTTCAGCTTTCTCTTTTGCTTCTCTTTCAGCTTTCTCTTTAGCTTCTCTTTTAGCTTTCTCTTTAGCTTCTCTTTCAGCTTTCTCTTTAGCCTCTCTCTCTGCTTTTTCCTTAGCCTCTCTTTCAGCTTTTTTTATAGCTTCTTTTTCGGTTTTTTCTACTTCTTTTTTTTCTTTTCTTGCCTCTAACTTATATTTAGCTTTCTCCTTAGTCTCACTTGCTTTTTCTTTAATTTTTGAAGCAAATTTACTTAATCGTTCTTTACTCCCACCTATTTTGTCTTTGAACGTAGATTTAGAAGAACTTTCTGATTCTTGATTTTTATCTTCTGAATCAGCAGAAGTATCAGCAATTTCTTCTTCATTATTGGATTCATTCATTTGATTTTACCTAATTCAATTAGTTTTATTAGTTAAGATTAATATCAATTAGATTAATATTTTATTCTTTTCATAATAATTAGCTATTAATAAGTTAAATAGTATAGTAATTATCAAAAAATAATACATAAGTAAAGTAATATGAATTTTAATTTTAAAAAGGATTTTAACGGTGTGATTTCTGTTATTGGAGCTAGTGAAATTGATAAAGAAACAGAAAAAAAAACATTTGAAATTGGGAAATTACTTGCTCAAAACAGATATATTGTTGCATGTGGTGGATTATCTGGGGTAATGAAAGCTGTTTGTAAAGGCGTAAAAAGTGAAAACGGTTTGACAATTGGAATAATTCCTTTTGTAGAGAAATCAGCAGCAAATAAATATGTTGATATTATCATTCCATGCCCATTTTCCCAAGCAAGAAATATAATTGTGGTTCTTAGTGGTGATGCATGCGTAGCCATTAGTGGTAAAGCAGGAACTTTATCAGAAATTTGTTTTGCATGGATTTATCAAAAACCAATAGTAGCTTTATCCAGTGTTAGAGGATGGTCATCAAAAATAGCCAATCAAAAGTTAGATGATAGAAGACTTGATAAGATCTATGGCGTTGAGACCCCTCAAGAAGTAATTTCTAAATTAAAGGAACTTCTAAAAACTCAATAAAGATACATGTTTAGTTTTGAGAATATACAAAGTATATATATCAAATTATATCTGAAAAATAGGAAAGAATAAAAAAAATAAAATAGGATGAAATTATTTTATAACTTACAAAAAAAATATATTTATAATTACATTACTCTTATAAATCTAGGTGAAATTTAACTGTGGAAAAAGATCTCAAACAATCAATATTATATTTAAAGAAAGAAGAACCTTCTAAACCAGAAGTCTCAAAATTAATGTTCACGGGGCTTGACGATGCAGGCAAAACAAGCATAATTTTGTCGCTTCAAAGAGAATTCTCAAAGATCGCAATACTTTCTCCGACAAGAGGTGCACAAAGAAGAATTTTTAGTTTTTTGGGAAAAGAGATTGCGGAATGGGATCTTGGAGGGCAATTAGCTTATCGGATTGCCTATTTAAAAAATCCAGGTAAATATTTTGAGGGAACAGAGATTGCTATATATGTAATTGATATTCAAAACAAAGAAAGATTCTCAGAGGCTATTAGTTATTTTAAGGATGTAATAAAACAGTTTGAAGAATTAGAGATTGAGCCTCCAATATATGTTTTTCTTCATAAATTTGATCCCGCACTAAAAAGAAATGCCCAAAATGAGATGAACGCATTAATTATTGATTTAAAAGATAAATTAAAAGCAACTAAGTATAAAAAATTATTCTATTATGAAACTTCTATTTACAATTTTGGTTCAATAATTGCTGCTATGTCTGAAATTCTTTTAGATTTATATCCAAAATCAGAATTAATAGAAAAGACAATTTTCGAATTTGCAAAAAAAGTTGAATCTGAGGGAGTTGTGATTATTGATGATAATTCACTTATTATAGGATCATACTATAAAGATGACGAAATAAAACATCTCCTCACTGCAAGTGTTCCATATTTCCTTACTTTGCACGAATCATTCCAATTCACAAATCCCATGGAAGAAAAATATGGAGATCGGATGTTAATTCAGCGTTTTGGCAAAAATTTCATATTTAAACAATTTCAATTAAAGAAAGAAACAACACCATATTATTTACTACTTGTAAAGGAGGAACCTGTTTTTAATAAGGAAGACCTCGAATCTTTTGCAAACTTATTACAGGAAATTCTTTATAAATAATTATATAATTTATTTCTAATTGAAAATATTATATATTTAGTTTAGCATTGCTAATATTAATAAAATCTAATTTTTATTTATTTTATTATATAAAAACAAAAAAGCAAATTTGTTTGATAAAAATCTAAATAAATAAAGAGAGAAATCAAAAAGACAAAGAGTGAGAAATATCTATTGATCATATGCCAGAATTGTGGAACGACGAATAATGAACTTACTACGCGTGTTTGCAGGAATTGTGGAGCAATATTGCCAGTTTTCTCTAAAAGTAGTAGAGGAAGAAATAAAAAGGACGTGGTAGTGGAGAAGAAAAAAAAAAAAAAGGTAACTAAAAAGGTTGAAAATAAACCCATCGAACCAGAAAAAAAAATAAAAGAAGATTTAATGTTAGAGGAAATTCCAAAAGAGATAGAGAGAGATGAAAAAATTGGTAAATTACAAGAGATTCCAGCTACATTAGAAGAAGAATTTGAAAATCCAATTCGTGAAGAGAATAAAACTTCAATCTTGCAAGAAATTCCAGCTCAACCTTTTAAAGGATCTATATTTAACTCTAAAATAAGCATGGAAAAGCCCTCACCATTACCGCTTCCATCTTCTCGATCCGAGAACGTAATTACAGATGCTTTTGCAGAACTTAAAAATTCTATTCTGGAGGATCAGAAAAAAGAAAAGGAATCTCCCGCATCACCGATATCTTTAGAGAGTGGAAAAATTGAAGAATCTATTTTAAAGCAAAAACAATTAGAAAAAGATATGACTGAAGTTTTAGGGTTTCTTTCGAAAAAAATTTCAGTTAAAAAATTGGAAATTCCAAAAGTTAATAAAAAGGAAAAAGAAGAACCAAAGGAAGAAATAGCTCCTTCTAGTATGAATGAAATTTTGAATAGGCTATTAACATTAGATTTAAATATTGAGGCTTCAGCCATTATAAAATCAGATGGAACAATATTAGCCTCAGCAACATCTAGTAGAATTTCTGATTCTTTATTTGCAACAATAGGAATGAATTTATCAATGATAGGGACAGATATTATAGAAGGATTAAGCGCTGGGATATTAAAATCTATCTCTCTTAAAGCGACTGAAGGTGTATTAGATCTTGCGCCTATAGATAAAACAAACCCAAGTGTCAAAGATATGTTTTTAATATTATTTTCTCATTCGAAAGTTAAAAGTGGAATAATTTCTTTTGCGGTTAATATCGTTAAAAAACAATTAAAAGAGTATTTAGGTTTAAAAAAGGCATAGGCCTCAAGTATAATAAATTTAACCGAGATTAACTCAAAATAATCTTTTCTGTATATTAATTTTATTAATTTGAATAGTTTTGAAATAAGATAAATTATTTTGTAATTCTTGCAAAAATGAGTTAATTTCATAAATTGAAACAAGAGGAATTTGATTTTCATTAATTCTAAACCTATTGTCTTCAAGAGTTACTATTAATGGAATTAAAATAAAAGGTAATCGTTTTTTTAGGTTTATTCTATTCCCTAATAATTCTTGAATCAACCGTGAGAAGATATCAGGATTTTTTCTTAATGCGATGGCTCGTTGAAGTTGTAAATTTGCTGCTTTATTAATAGAACCAAACGAATCTCTACGTTTCCATTGTTTTGCATCAATTAATAGAATATTATTTGAATAAATTCCAATTACATCGATTTCATAACGTTTTTGTGATGTTTCAGCTTTAAAATTTGATCTATCTGAAAACCTAAAATTCTTTTTGGTGATATAATTATTTCTTGATAAAATTTCTAAAACTAAGATTTCAAATCCATTATAATTTAAGATATCAGAATAATGTTTTATATCAACCTCTAAAGTGTTGATACTATTTAAGATGAATAATATTTTATTAATTACAATATAATCTTGGTAATTTCCTCTTTGAATATAAATAAAATCAAAATTCTTTAAGAATTCTCTTAGCTCAGAAGATTTAAATTGATTAAGGAATGATATTTCTGATATTTCCCACCATGTTTCAATAACATTTGTATCAGTTTCCAGCAAAATTTGAAATATCTCCCTATAAAATTGCCTTAATGATAAAAGAGAAGAAGTTTTCATTAATTTAAAAATATTATTTTTACAAAATAAATGCAAGAGAGTGTAATATTTCTGAAATTACCAGCAAATCTTTTTTCATCTAATCTTTTTCTCATGTACGTATGAAAACTCCCTTATAATAATCGGTAAAATTGCATTTTTTTTTATTTTTTAGATATTTCTCCGATTTTTTATTTCTTAGATAATCGTAGTTAACTTTTAATGAATGAATAATAATGTTATTTATAGCCTTTCTGATGTTATTAATAAAGGTAATATTGAATATAATAAAAATAATTTAACAGGATATAAATATGGACTTATTACCTAAAGTCTTTAGAACTGAAGGAAGTATTACTGAATTCGACCCTAGCAAAATTTTTGAAAGTATTATTAAAGAAACTGGTATGAGTGAGACAGATGCAAAAAATATCACGGAATTAGTTGTAAGAAGAATAATTAGTTCTGGTATTAAATTTCTATCAGGACCTCATATAAGAGAAATTGTTTGTTCGATACTTTCAGAACAACATTTTGAAAATGAGCGAAAATTATATACTCGGATTGGAATGCCTTTAATGGATTATGAAGAATTGCTAGAGAAAGAATCTGGAACAACGCTAAATATATGGATAAATCCGGAAAAAATCAATCACTCATCTGCAAATCAAATAGCGGAGGAATATGCTCATTTAAGAATACTTAGTAATGAGGAATCCAAAGCGCACTTGTATGGCGATATTCATATTAATGGATTACGTTATTTTAATCTAAGACCATTCACTCAAATGTGGGATCCTCGAATAATTTTAAACAATGGATTTCCACCCTTTTATAGTCTAAATAATCCATTTAAGCAAGATCCCCCAAAAGACCTTATTTCTGCTCTTTCTCAAATTTTAAGATGGTTTGAAACTGTTCAGAATGAATTTTATGGAACTCAAGGTTTAAATTTATTTTCTCTTTTTTTAGCTCCATATGTTACAAATTTATCAAAAGAAAAACTCAAACAAGAAATTCGAAAATTAATATCTGAGATAAATTTATTACCAATTATAACTGGTCGAGAAATTCCATTAATAAAAATAACGTCAAGTAATTCTATCCTTAAATCCTTTTCTAAACTTCCTACTATTAATCCTAAAGGAAAAATTAATGATAATTATTCAGATTATCATAATGAATGTACAGAACTCTTTAAAACTCTAATCTTCATTTTTAAGGAAATTAGTGGCTATAATTTACATTATCCAATCATTAAATTTCAGATATTAGTAAATAATAAATTTTTTGAAGTTATAGAAACGAATTACTCTAATTTCTGGGATGAAATTTATACTTTTAAAAACCTTTTTTCAATCGATTTTTGTTTTGCCCCATATTATAATAAAAATCTTGAAAAAATTGCTGAAAAGAGAATATACAATTTTGGAACTCTTCAAAGTATTACTCTAAATCTGCCAAGATACGCCTATAACAGTCAAGATGAAGAAATATTTCTGGAAATATTGCATTCGAAAGTTAAATTATGTTCTGGGATTTTACTAAAAAAATATGAAATGATTGAAAAAAGACTAAAATTGAAACATTTACCTTGTTGTAGCAGTAGTATTAATAATGAACCATTATTTAAATTGGAAAATCAAGACCTATCATTTAGTCTAGTTGGATTAAATGAATCTATCAAAATATTAACAAATTATGAACTCCATCAAAATCCTGATGCCGTTAAGCTAGGTATGAAAATATTAAATGAATTAAATAATATATGTAATGAATTATCAGTAACTCATGGGAAAAATTTCTTATTAAGTGAAAACGTATCAGAAAAGGCAATAAAAAGATTTTCTAAATTAGATCTAAGACTTATTCCAGAAGGACTAAGAAAAATATCTACTAATCTGAATCGTGAATATACAAATTCAATTCACTTTCGTAATGACGTTGAGGTTGAATTATTCAAACGAATAGAAATTCAAGGAGAATTTCATCAGTATATTAAAAATGGCGCAATTGAATATATTTCTTTACATGATCTTGAAAACAACAACTTATCTATTCAAGAATTTCTCAATATAATCAGTAAAAAGTCACCAATATCAAGCATAAATTTTTCTTCTTAAAAAGATCAGATCTTTTAGATTTTTGGTAAAAAAAGTATTTAATAAGTATAATTGTTTTGATTATATTGAAGTATTATTAAGATATTAAATTATATTAAAATAAAGATAATTCATATTTTAGATAATTTAAGATCTTTCTTATAGAATCATGGGGATTGTTTGACTAAATCAAAGGATAAAGAAAATCGGGATAAACAGACTGAAGAAGAAACCATTACTTCTAAATCAGAAATTATTGAAACAATTGTATTAAGTATATTTGATGAAAACGGTCCAACTCCTAAAATATATTGGCCTCATGATTTAGACGAACAAGCAGGATTATTAATTGCTATGAAAACCATTAGTCTATTAATGGGAGATTCAACTTATCAAGATGGAACGGAAATTGAAGGAGTTAATTATTTTGGAATATTACCTTTTCCTGATTTGAAATTGAATGGTTTAACATATTTTTTCTTAATCCCCGATGATAAAGCTCGTGGTAAAGCTTTAGCAGCAACAATTACAATATTAATAAAAGAAGAAAATAAAGTGTTTTTCTATGAAAATATGAAATACTTACGAGTTATAATGGATAAATCAGCAACTCAAATTCAGAAAAATAAGCAACTCAGTGAACGGGAACTCATTATGGAGGAATTTCGGGAGGAAATCTTCGAATTTGCTAGTGAAGTAAAAGATCCTTTTTCTACTAGAAGACATATCAAAATTCTTCTTGTAGGATTAGATAAAGCGGGTAAATCAAGTTTTTTATTTGGGATTAAGAGGAAATATTCTGAAATTATTAAATCTATGCCAACAAAAGGTGTCGAAAGATCAGAAGAAAACATTTTTGAGGAACAGAATTCCCAAATTTCAGTTTGGGATTTAGGAGGGCAACAACAATATCGAGAGAAATACCTAGAACAGAGTAAAATATATTTGTATAATGTCGATCTAATATTTTATTTTATTGATATTCAAGACGTTGCCAGAATTGATGAAACTATTGAATTGTTTAGAAGAATCATAAATAAACTTATAGATTTCGAAGAATTTCCACCGATTGTTGTTTGTTTAAATAAATTTGATCCTGATCTCAAGGGTTCTAAGGAGATTTTTAAAAATTTAGAAATAATCGCTAATGCAATAGAGTTAAATTCAGATAAATTCTTTATTAAAATTTTCCAGACAAGTATTTTTGACCATTGGAGTCTTATTTCAGCATACTCTTTTGGATTATCTCAATTAAGTCCTAATCGAGAATTATTCAGGAATCAATTGAAAAAATTTGCAAAAAAAACAAATTCAGATGCTATTCTATTGTTAAATGAAAATGGGATTATTCTATCAAATTTCTCCAAAACTGATATTTCTGGACAATTATTCGAAGTGAGTGCACCTCACTTTCAATCACTTTACAAGAACTTTAAAGAGTTTAAGTTATTAGAGCAAGATTTTATCGTATCTTCTGGGATAACAGAAAAATCTAAAAAAGTGATCTTTAAGCGAATAACCGTTGAGAAATATAATTTATATTTACTCTTATTTTTAGAAAAATCACTTGAAATAGATAAAATAGAAAAAAATTTGCCAGAATTTTCAAAAAACCTTGTTGATTTAATCCATACATATATATAAAAAAAAAAAAAGTCAACTTTAGATTAGTAAGATATAATTTCTTTTTTACTTCCCTTTCTTAATGATAAGATTATTGCTAATATAATGACACTTAGTCCTATAACTATAAAAATTACAACAAATATAGGAAATGGTTTAACAGGAATAAGATTCGCCTCAACAACTCTGATTTGTATGTTATAATTAGAATCAAAATTATTACCTGTGTTCCATCCATATATTGGATTTCCAAATTCGCTAAATATACCTAATGGTGGAAAATAGAAATTAGCCCCTACATTAAGGCTAAATCTAAGAAAATCGGTTCGACCAAAATAATCTAATTTTTGATTCCATGTAGGATCACAGGCTATCCATCCAATATTTTGGACATAAAATTCCACCCAGGCATGTCCTAATAAAGTTGAACTAATTTGATTCGCATTGAATTCCCAAATATTTCCAACTTTTGGTTTTGTCGATGGATTATTAGTTATTAAAAATCCACTGACTTTGCGAGCAGGAATTCCTTGAATTCTTAATAATGTAATCATTAAACTTGAAAACTCGCTACAATCACCTTGTTTTTGAGTGTACGCTTCTAACGCTCCAATCTCCTGAGATGGCATTTCTTCATTATAAGTTAAATAATTAGATACCCAATCACATATTTTTTTTGCTTTCTCTACAGGATTATCTCCAGGACTTACTATACTATTAGATTGACTAATTAAAGCAGAACTATTTATTTCATAGTAGGGTTCAGAATAATTACAATATAAGGCGAAGATCTCATCTGATGTATCATAAACTCCAATTTCTGAGTTATCAATATCTTCAAAAGTTATTGCATTTAGTGTTATATCATAGGTCTGATAAAATGTGACTCTTTCATCGACAGATAATGATGCATTAAAAGTATCATACGTATTATTAAACCTATCAATCTGTCCAATTATAGTCTGACTAGGAATATTACCTGTTATACTATTCAAATTAAGTATACTTTCCTGATAGGGTGGACAATATGGTGTTAATGGGGAATTAGGCATCCTGTTGTTAAGTCGAGTAAATTTAAAATAATACCTCCCATCCCCTGATTTATGAGTTAAGGTAAAATTGACTACTACTTCATAACTTACGTTTTGTATAATATTATAATTAGAAACGCCATTTATTGTAGTAGATAATCGCGGAGAAGTAGTTTTTATATTATTAGATGTAAGAAAAGATATTCCAATTGAATTTACCAACGGAAAAATAAGTACGTATAAAACTATAAAAATAGATTTTTTCTTCATGTTAAAATCATAGGATTTTGAAATTTTATATATTAGAAATAATAATCTCTATTTTTAATTTTAACTTTTATAAAAAAGGATAGTAATCATTCATAAGTATGAAGTTTTTTATTTTTTATAGATAAAAAAAACTATTTTTCTTCTAAGATATTGATTTATAAGATTTACTTAATTGATGCTGATAATGGGATATCCCTTTTTGAATCAACATTTAGAAAATTAGAAAAAATCCAAGATGATATTCTAACTGGATTCTTTAAAGCAATAAACACAACCATAGATGTTATTCAAAAATCGATGTCTAAAGGAAGAAGAGTAAACGAGATGAATAGAGTTTTACAATCAGAAGATTCTACAATACTTATTTATTATCATCCTCTTTCAAGAATTCTTTTCTGCTCAATTTCTGATGCTGATGACAATACTGAAAAAATTGAAGAAGTTACTCATAAAATTGCGAATCGATTTTGGAAGAAGCATCAATCTGATCTTAAAAATTTTAGAGTAACTACAGATAAAAGCAGATTTCATACTTTAATTGCGGATATTGAAAATTTAACAATTGGAGGACGTATTGCAGAAGTATTTCCTAAATTAATTATTGTTAAAAAAGTATTAGAAAAAGTTTTGACTATGGGAATGATAGATGATTTAGATTTTAAGGTGGCTATGCAATGCACAGGAAAGAATTCACCTCTAAAAATATCTAGAACTTTAGACAAAAAGCGAACAGCTATAAATGAAGTTCTGAAGAAATTAGAAGAATTAGATATTATTATGCTCTAAATTAACTATAAAATCTTTTAAGAAATCGAAAAGAATAAAAATTTTCAAGTTTTTTCAAGATTAATTAAGATATTTTTAAAATCATTGATAAATCATGGAAAAAGAACCTTCACTTATAGCTTTAGTTAATAGTCCAGCAAAAGATGCTCATAAAAGAAAGAGTTCAGGTTTTTCTTTAAAAGAAATTAAAGATGCTGGAAAAAAAATTCAATTATTAAAGAGTTTGAATATTAAAATCGACTACTTTCGAAAATCGGCATATGCTACTAATATTGAGACATTAAAATCTCTAGAAAAGCCAAAAGGAAAAAAAAAGAAAAAGAAACCATTTGTTATGAAAAAAAGGAAGAGGACACTATTTAAACCTAAAGTAGAAAAGCCTAAAAAAATGCGTAAAGAACCAACTGAAGTAGTATCTGAAATAATTACTGCTAAACCAATTTCTAAACCTAAAAAGAAAGAAAAGATAGAACCTGCGGAATTAGAAAAAATTCCATCTGAAACAGTAGGAACTCCATTAACAGAATTATCTGGATTAGGTGGAGCAACTGCAAAAAAGTTTATTGATCTTGGAGTTAATAATGTTGAAGATTTATGTAAAGAAAATCCTGAAGAATTGGCCCCCTTAATTAAGGGAGTCTCTTTAGATAGAATTAAAAAGTGGATAGATGAAGCAAATCAACTAAATAAATAATATTCTCGCTTTTTTATATTTATCTTTTTAATGAATTTAAAATTGATTATATGTATTTTTTTCATTAACGAAATTTTTTAAACCATAAATATATTTTAAGAGTAAATTTGTTTCCCGTTTTAAAAAAATATATGAGAAAAATGCTATGGAATATAATTATTTTGTGTATAATAAACCAGAATGCAAAATAGCTATTAATAGAATGCCAAAATGGTTCACTGAGGTAGAATACAATGGAGATGAGAATCAAGGGACTATCACATTGCATTCACAAAAGGAATATGATGACATTTGGGGACCAGAATCTAAAATGGAGATTAATTGGGAAAAAAAAGATCGAATGAACTTTTTTTATTATAAAGAAGTTCAGAATTCTATAGATGTTTATAATGCGATTGGAATAGTAGTCACGGAGAAGAATAGAGACTGGTTAATGAGTCATGAGATAACCTTCTGGTATGGTCATCGAAATAAAATGATAAGAAAAAGATTTTACCATGAAAAGGGAATACATTGCATTTTTTATTGTGATATGACTGAAAGATTATTTAATATTCATACATCTATAATTGGAGATAATTATGAGAATTATAAACCATATATCCTAACTTCTTATAATTCTGTAATTTGTCACGAATGAGCAGATTTACGGGCTAAAACGAAAAAATTATCCTTCTCTGTAGGACCACCCGTTATCTTGAATTCAATAATATCAAGCATTTTTAATAATTTTCTAAGTTCATGCTTAGAAAAGAAATGATAAAATCTATTAAATGTTTGTTGCTCTTTTGAAAGAGTCCAAGGGATATATTTATCTCCAAATTCTTCCAATCCAATAGTTTTTTGGTTTTTTCTATAATTCACACTTAATTTTCTTTTGAACCAATCATAGAAAAAATAATTTCGAAATTCTTCTTGCCATTTACGCCATACTGTAAGGATTAGATAACCTTTTTTTTTTAATTGGGTATATATCTGTAAGATCGTATTTTTTCTTGTATTATATTTCTTCAAATGATGGAAGCTAGCTATGGAATAAATATTATGAAGAGAATTTTCTCTAAAAGGAGAACTTGTTATATCTCCAAGTATAAGTTGAATAAACTTTGACTCATATTTAGAAAATTGATTAATATCTTTTAAATTCATTTTAGCTATTTTTATTATTTCAAGAGAGATATCTAGACCTATTAATTTATTGGGAGGCGTATTCATTAATTTGAAATTCCTACCATTTCCACATCCTAAATCTAAAGAAATTCCTCTAAAAGTATAACCTTTCTTTTTTAAATGGTTAAGAAAAAAGATGAGAGGACGCCATGATTTCCTTCGTTTCAAATGATAATCTTGTGCAAAATTATTAAAAGAATGGCTCTGCATTGGAAATTCAATCTATAAATGAAAATTTATTATTCCTCGTTTTTTATCCATATTGTACTTATGATAGATTAATTAATCTATATTTTTATTAAGATATATTAATGAATTAAATTATTTTCAAATAATAAAGATTAACTATAAAGTAAAAAAAATAAATATACAAAAACATAATAAAATTGGAAAAGAAAATAATTTTCAATATATCATACATCAAATAGGTTATTATAAAGAATTTAAGATATGAAGGAAATCACAGAGATTCTAACAGATTTTTTTGCAATAATGAAAGATGATATTTTAGAATATTATCATCGAAGTCATTCTTATTTAAAAGATTTAATTTTGTATAAAAAACTTGATTTAAATAGAAAAACTTCTAATGAACGTGAAAAGAATTTATCTTTAAATCTTAAAAAAATGTTAAAAGCAGTTAGAACAGGATTAAATACAATAGGAGTTCCAATTAATAAATTAAATAAATGCGAAAAGGATTTTATGGAAACTTTAGATAAAAATAGAGCGGAAATCCAAGATTATAACAATTATTTTCAAATTTATCTAACGAATTATGTGAATAAAATATTATTTAATATACTGATTGATTATCTCCTTGAAGTGGATACTAAAAAACTTGAAAATGTAAATATATTTGATCTCTTACCTCCATATTTTATTTCAAATTTAAATGATTTCAAGAAGAAACATTTTGATACTCCAGAGACTATTAATCTCTTTAAGCGACAAAATTTTGATAATTATATTAATTTTTCAGATTCAACTCTAAAATCAGGAGAAGATTCAGAATTAAACATACTGAAACAATTACGAGAAGCAAAACAAGATATTATTGAGACTTTAAAGTTGCCTCAAAATGAACTGAATACATTAAAGATGGCCCCTCCCCAAGATAAAGCCATTTTAAAAGAAAAAATTTTACCAAGTAAAACGACTATACATCCAGAACAAGTTTTGCATACTGAATTAATCAGTAATACTTTCCTTGATTACTTTGGACAATTTCCACCGATTAATATTGATATTACAAATCGGTTTATCATTAAAAAAGACAATTTAATTAAATCAAAAGAATTCAATAAAGACATTTTCGATTTAGAAAATTTATACCATTATATTGCTATACTAAAAATGTTAAATATAAAATTTCCTTTTACTAATGGTGAACTTCTTGGAACTGTTAGAGATTACGTAAATGGGAAGATTTTCAGTTCCTCAAAAGAGGATCTACCAGACTCAAAAAATATTTTCTATGGTTTAGCTCTTTTTTCAGAATTAAATTTACTAAACAAAACAGATCTTATCGATCTT
This sequence comes from Promethearchaeota archaeon, assembly GCA_019058245.1. GTDB lineage: Archaea > Asgardarchaeota > Lokiarchaeia > Sigyniarchaeales > SOKP01 > Loki-b32. The sequence continues at coordinate 303,731 of JAHPZJ010000013.1, forward strand.
CAAAAACTTGAAAAATATCTAAAATCGGAAATAGATAATTTCATTCCAGAAAAATTAGAATTTAATCTTTATTTAATACTATGTATAAAACTATTAGGAAAAAACTGTAAAATCAAGTTTAATAGAAAATTAATTTTGGAATTGCTTTTGAAAATAAATTTATCTACAATAGAAGATTTTATACCAAGTTTAGACATTTTTAACTATCTAGCTCTAATAAAATTATTAGATAAAGATGTGAGTCTAGAACAATTCGAAATTTTTTTTACTAATGAGCTCAAGAAATTATTAACATCAGATGGCTCAATTAATGATTCAATAACTGAATCAGCAAGAGCGTTGCTTATATTTGACCTACTCAATTTAAAAGATCGAGAACCTGAATTATGCAATAAATTATTAAATTATATTTTAAATACTACCGATTTTTTCAGTAATAATAATCTCGATGAGAATTTTAATTGGCAAAATGATAAATTTGGTTTTAAAATCGAATTAGAAATTTTATATTGGGCTCTATTGGGTAGTTCTCAATATATTTCCAAGAATTCTTAAAAATATCTCTTTTTTGAAATAGATACTTCTATTAAATTAGGATATATTATAATTTTATTAATATTAGAGTAATTAATAGTCAGTTATTCTTAAAATCATTGATAAGAATTTTTTTACAGTTGGTTTAAAGTTCCCATTTTTAATTGAATTATTCCATTCTTGTATTATTTTATGATTCTTTTTTAATTCATGCAATGTTTTTCGACCTATTTCAATCCAGTAATCTTTATCAATAATAGGCGCATCATCTCCTATACCTAGACAATATTTTTTTCCTTTTTCAGTATAAAAAATATCTATGGCATCGTCATGTCCAATATTTTCTTTATTTAATAAACCAAATGAAAAGGGAAATGTTCGACAAAACATTGGTCTTATACTATATATCAAACACTTTTTATCATTTGAATTATAGAAATAGCAACCCCCAAGACTATTTTTAAGTAACCCTACAAATGCTAATCCTCTCTCTGTTTCTAGAGGGGTAATAATCATTCGTTTTTTATCTGCTGATGTTAAAGGTTTATCAAATTTATAAAATCCTAAAATATCAAGAAGTTCATTCAGATCTAATTCTAAACCGTTTTTTATCCTTAATATATCGATATATGTAAGATTAACTATTGTTTTTTTATCCATGCAGCAATTTCCGCATCTAATACAAGTAAATCTTAAAGATTTCATAAAAAGTATAGAAGATTAAAAAAAAATTCTTATCTAATTATTCTAATTATTTAAGGGTATAATTATTTTTTGCCTAATCAGCGATTCAATTGCCTCGATAATTAAATTCTTGTTTTCTTCATGGACTAAATCTACTATACTATTCAAATTACTAATTATATTATCTTTTGATATTGATTGAACTACATTTATTACTCGCATTTCCATTTTCGATAAATTTTTATCTTTTTTCAAAGTTAATAAGTTAATGTTACTAGCTAATTTAAATGAATCCTTATAATATAGCTCAAAGTACTCATTCAATATTTCTGGGATTAATATTTGAAATTTATCTAAAGAACCATCCCAATTTTCCAATTCTTCTGAAAGTTTTAGATTAAGAGCTAGTATTAGATGAGATAATTGTTCTTTCAATCTTTCAGAGGATCTTTCCTCAAGAATAATTACTACTCTAAGATCTTCAATATCAGCAATAAGACAATAGAATTGTTTAAAATCTAGTTCCATCATTTTTTCCACACCATAACCCTTTTGTTTATCAGTGGATTCACCGTCTATTCCATCTTTTTCGGCAAATTCCTCCCCAATCATAGTTATTGCTTGAATAAATCCTGAAAAAAGCTCTTTCTTATGCTTCTCTAAAATAGAATAACTCTGAGAATATATTGGAATGCCACTTAATCTGTGAATTACTACAATTGCTTGAACATTCTTTATATCTTTAAATCTCTGAGTTTTTGCGATTAACTTTGCCTCTATTTTACGCTTTTTTGGCATGTAAAAATATGTTCTATAACTTAAAGCTCCTAAAACACCTACAATGCTAATTAAAATCCCAATAATACTCCACAATAAATAATTTGGATTTTCAGGTTTATCAACAATAGGTTCACTTATAACAACTACAAACGAAGTTTGAGTAGTCTCATAAGTAGAGCCATCAGGAGTTATTATGAGATCAAAAGTATAGGTTCCATTTAATCCTTCTGGCAATTCAACTTGAGCTTGATAAAATCCAATAGACGTTTCATTCAATGTACCTAATCCATATTTCCATTTATATGTCATAGATGCATTCTCAATTGAAGCATTTGTTTTTGGATCTAACAAACGTATTTGAATAGTAATAGTTTCTCCAACTTCTGCATTAATAGAATCTTGAAAATTTACAGGATCTATATTTATTTCAATTTGATTGATTAAGATTTGAAAACCAAAAGTGGCTGTTCTGTAATTTGGATGTTCAAATTTTAGATATACAAGATTAATTCCTAGAGAAAAATTTTCTGGTGAAAAGATGATTGATGCATTATACCAGTAATCTAAATTTTCTGAAAGTCTTTTTTCATAATTTTCGCTTATATAGGTGATTGAACCATCAGAGAGAAATTCCTCATCTATGTTTGAAATTGCTCTTGCTGAAATATTAAGTGCTTCATTAAACGTAGTTCCTATTGGAGCATTTTCATAAATTTGTTGATAATTTATATAGGCAGATAAGTTTACAGATTGTTGAATTATTTGAAATTGATAAGTATAATATTGAGGTTCATATGCAATTGCGGAAAAATTAATGCTTAATTGATAAATACCAATCGCATTTATAAATACTGTACTGAATTCAATATTATATACTCCATCTTCGGGATTTTTAATTGTGTATAATGAAGGATTAGCAATACTTATATCTACAAGTGCTCCATCAATTGGATCTCCATCAAAATCAGTAAGTTTGAATATAATAGTACTGTTAGCATGTAATTCGATGTTATAATCTGATTCTAAAACCTGTAAATTAGTTTCTTCTCCTAAATTAATTTCAAGAGTTAAATTACATATAAAAAATCCTAATTTTGAAGAATTTATTACAATATTATATAAACCCCGTGAAAGTAAATCACTAGTATCTAGCACAGTTTCATATATCCCTAATGCTGATTCATCAAAGTATCTTGTTCCATCAGTCCAATTGTATGAAATGAGGGAATCAGAAATAGATAAATTGTTTTCCGCATCTTTCAAGAAGATTCTTATTGGTATAATATCACCTACTAACCCTTCAGTTATTAGATCTAGTTTAGCATCATTAGGTTTTAATAATAAGAGTGTACTATTGTGTTTTACTATGAAACTGGAGTTTAATCCTCCTAGAGCCGTTCCATTACTCCAAAATAAAGTATATTCATAAGAGCCTCCAATTGCATTAAAAGAATTGAATGTTATCTGTGAAAAAGTAACATTTCCATTGCTGGGAAATTTGCTTTCTGTAAAAAAGATCGTTCCATTAGGGTGATATACAATGAGATTAATTTCACTTGTATTGCTAGGGATCATACCTTTATAATCTAATTGAGCTGATATATTAGTAGATTCTCCTGTAGTGAAATTAGCATTGCTAACCCATTGTCCTTGCTTAATTAATTTTATATTAGAAGAATTTAAATAATTTGGTGATGTTGCTTTAAAAGACCACCATCCTGGAAAAATTGCATTATCCATATTAATCTTTAAAAATTCATCACCTATTTCTCCACCATCAAAAGAACGAGATTGAAGAGTTGGATCTAAAGCTTCTAAAATTCTCCAATTTGATGGTTTAAATATTTCAAACTCAAAATCAGTATATTGAGAAGGCATATATAAATTATGGTAAAACTCCCAATAGATTGAACCATTTTTTAGAATTTTATAATTAATACCTTCATCATTTAATTGATTAATTTTTGTTGAAGTCCGGTGGTATCCAAATAAACTGGTATTAAGCATGAAACTCAAATTTGGAGAAGTAGTATTAAATGTTAAAATTATTGGATTGGAATCCCACATTCCCTCAAGATTTAAAGAACCTGTTCCCCATTCATTGCCATCAATTATATTTTCCTCATATGATAAAGTTTTAACGACTAAATCAATTCCTTCTTGTGTTGAATTTGCAATAGTGGTTAAAGTAAAAGAAACATTGTCAAACCATATAACTTGTTGAAAAGCATCTAAATAATTTGAGTAAGAAACCCAAGCTCCACTCATTATACCTACTGAGATATTTATATTTTGATTATTAATTGGATTGTTAAATATATTCGAATTATTTATCCATAAAAGAAGATTTATTTTACCACTATAATGCCATTGATTTCTTCCCTTATCAACAACATCTTTTAAACCAATTGTATATACTTCCTTGTTATTTATTGCAAAATAAATGTAATTTCCATTAGATTCCATAGCATATTCAGCATAATATGCAAAATTAATTTCAGCATCAACCACTTTACCTCTTGGAATTGTAATATTTTGATAGATTTCAGAATAATCATCTTCAAAATAAACAGCTCTAAAAGGATAATCAGGATCATCATATCTATATGGAGTAGAATATAATGAGGTATACATAGCAGTATTATTTCCAATCCAACCAGATCCATAATTATCAGTATCTATATTTGTATTGTTCCCCCAATAATCTAAATTATCTAAAAATCCTGAGCTTGTATTAACAAATTCATAACGATCTATATCATATCCATAGTCAGTAGTATCACTACTAGAACCAATAGTTATATTTATTCCATCACCTAGAATCCAAGGAGAAAAGAAATCATCTTTATCACCTGTATCACAATAACATAATTTATCATATTTATTCCAAATGAAAACACAATCATAAAAATCTTCAAACCTAATCCTTTCAAAATGAACTCTTATAGCTAAAGCTCCAGGAAGATATAATTTAGAATGAATGTTGTTAGAATCGGTGGGATCTTCATCTAATCCATTATCGTAATTATGGTAGGGATATCCAGGAGGATCTTTATTATATAAATCAACATCCTCACTAAATACAGTAGCATTATGAATAAATCCGCTATTATTCACCCATTCTCGAGTATCTTGAATATTATTTAGAGAGGTTTCAATTCTTGATACGTTCCAGTCATGTTCTTCATCTAAATAATAGGTTACACTTGTTTCTTCGTTATTAGATAATGATACTTCTTGATTTGTTTTATATAAATTACCATTATCTGTTATATTTAAAGCAGACTGTATTCCTTCGAATAAAATTGAATCACCATTAGCAGATTCCAGATTTTGACTAAAATTATCGAGATCCTTATCAGTATTATTAAAATTAGTATTAACATGCAATATATGGTTGAAAAATATCAAATTTATTAAAAAAGTTAAAAAGATGATAAACGAGATTAAAACTATTTTCTGTTTCCTTTTTTTAAATATTATTGATTCTATATTTTTTTGCATAATAAACAAACCCCTAATGAAAAGATATGCTTAGATATCTTTATGTAATAAAAATGAAGTTACATAAATTTAAATAATTGTAATGAAAAAATCTTGAAAAAAAATCTTATTTTAAAACCTTGATAAAAATTGTAATTTTTTATAATTTTAAGAGAAAGAGAAATTTTAAAGAATTGAGATAAGTAACTCTTTAAATTTCAAATTCACTATATTTTACAAAAAACAAATCTAAAGTCGAAATTGATCGATTATTTAATTAGGTAAGAATTCGTTTTTTAATTCTGAGATTAAAAGTTTTTTATCCTCATCTGATATTTTATTAATATTATTACCTTTATTTGTATATAAATCAGGAGGCTCATTTTCGAATAAGGAAAGGAGTACAATTAGGGCATTTGCAACGAATTTATAATTTTGAGTTTTTTTAAGTAAATCCATTAGTTCTATAATTGATTTATTCTTCCAAATTTCTTGAGTTTCTGAATTAGCATTTTCTTTTTGAAAAAAATCTACAATTTTCAAATAAAACTCTAATTCAAATTCATCGCTAATGTTAGTAATTTTCATCTTTTCTTAGTATTTCTTACCTTCTAACTATTTAAAGATAGAACTTATTTTTAAAGCCATTTATTTTATTAATTTTATGTGATGATATTCCGCACAAATGGATTAAGTATTTTATATTTATCCAACCCAATATAGCAAATATCTCAATTTTTTAAAGTTTATTATTTGTGTGTACAAAATTTTATAATATTTTAGTAATAAATTTACCACCTATTTTATTTATCAATATATTATATGAATATCATTCCAGATTAATAGAAAGAAGCAATAAATAGTGATGATATATTTGTTTTTTAAGCATACTTTAGGAAAAAAATTAGAGATAATATCAGCAAAATTTTTAATAATAATTTAGACGGGTATTATTCTATTAATTCTGCTCTTACATAATTCTACTATAAAAATAGCTATATTAACTAAAGATTTTTAAAATAGAAAAATTATTTCTCCGTTCTATACTATTGGAGCTCTTATTTTTTTTTTAGATTTTTTTTTTTCAATATTATTCTCTTTATTCCTTAAATAGACTCCAAAGCAAATCAAAAAGGCTGCAAAGCATAAATAACAAATCCAAAATATAAATCCTATTAATAAAAATGCTGGTCTTTCTATTTCTAATTTAAACATTACAAAAACTAAACCAATTAGCGCAATTATTGATGATATTGCCCCACATATTAAATCAAAATAGATAGCTTGTCTTTCCTTTTTTGCTCGTTTTAGATGAGGCGCTAATGCCATATAATTCCCTTGTTTAGAAAAATAACCCTAATTTAAAGATTGAATGTTTTACTTTAGAAATTCTTCAAAATTGTTGTAGACTGTTTCTAAAATACCCTTATTTGGTAGAAAAGTAAGTCGTATATGTTCTTTACCAAAATTTCCAAATCCTGAACCATACACTCCACAGATTCCTGTTTTTTTGAGTAGATCAATCGTAAATTCTTTATCATCTTTCCATTTTGTAAACTCACTGAAATCAATCTTAGGAAATATATAAAACGCTCCATTTGGTTTAACACAAGTAATACCTTCAATTTTCTTTAATCTATTATAAGAATAATCTCTTCTTTCTTTTAATTTATTGACCATTTCTTTAGTGTGTGTTCCCGGATTTTTCATTATTTTAATAGCGGCATATTGTGCTACAGAACTTGAAGATAACCTAGCACGAGCAAGTTTTGCAATCGAAGTTTTGAGATTATCTAATTTATTTTCAGGATCATGATAATACAAATATCCTAAACGCCAACCTGTGGCTAAATGTGCTTTTGAAAAACCATTTAATCCAATTATAGGAACATCCTTGGAAAGACTTGTTGAAGAAATAAATGGTTTATCATATGTAATTTGTTCATAAATTTCGTCGGATATTATTGGTAAATTATATTCTCCCGCCAAATTAATAATTTCTTTAATTTTATTTTCACTATACATACTACCTGTAGGATTATTTGGTGAACATATTAAAATAGCCTTCGTTTTATCGTTAATTTTGCTTCGTAAATCGTCTATTTTTGGTTCCCAATTATTTGATTCGTCTAATTCATATTCTACTGGGATTCCATCAAAAAATTTAGCGTAATTAATATAAAGAGGATAACTAGGGCCCGGTATTAATAATTCATTCCTATTTTCTAATATAGTAGCCAAAATAAAGAAAATAGCTTCTGTGACGCCTGTAGTAATTAAAATTTCTTCAGGATGAATCTCAATCTTATATTTTTTCTTTATGGATTCACTTAATTTTTCTCTAAGTTCCAAAACACCTAAAGAATCTACATAATAATTTTTGCCTTCAAAAGATGCATCAGCTAAAGCCTGTGACATATACTTAGGCATTTTGAAATCGTAAAAAACAGGATCTCCAATATTTAAGTAATAAACTTTTTTTCCACTTTTAGCGACTTCATTTGCTACTGCTGCTATTTCACGGATAGCATACGAAATTTCTTTAACTCTTTTCGAAACCATAATACTCTTATTATTATTATCCATAATTAATATGAGTTAAAATAATCTTTTCTCGATGCATATTTTAATTCTTATTAAAATTCATAATTTAATAAGTTTTCATAAATAACACTAATCTTAAGATCTATTCAATAAATACTTCAGAATAATTCGTTTGAATTTATCATTAAAGAATGAATAATATATTTTAAGCAAAATTAAATAAAGATTTATATATTTTGTTCATAAAATAAGATATAACATCTAAAAAAAAATTATAAAACCGATGTGTAAAAGATGAGTTCTGGTTTTGGTATCGCAAGTCTATTATTAGGTATAGGTGGAATAGCAGTACTATTAGTTCACATGTTCCTTCTATTTATTCCTTTTGGGACTTTTATTTTTTTAATTTTAGCAATCTTTGCAATTATCTTTGGTATAATTGGAATTGTAAAGGATGATTCAAAAGCTCCGGGAGTTATAGGATTGATACTTGGAATTGCAGGGGTAGTACTTTATATAGTAATTGTTGTTCTCGCTGTAGCCATTTTCGTTAACTTTATGAATTCGCTGAGTCCCTAGAAAAATTAAATTTTTATTTTTTAATTATAAATCTTCTTTTTTTTTAAAATCTAATAAATAGCAAAGTAAAAAGTAAACTATAAAAGTAAATCTTACTCCATTTCCTTAATAATTTTTAAAAACTTGATAAATTATTATTCTCATAAAAATAAAATTTATATAACTAAAAAAGAGTGTAAAAAATGGGTAGTGGTTTCGGTATTGTAAGTCTTATTCTTAGCATAATTGGAATTGGAACACTATTCCTAAGGTTTATCTTTTTCAATTTTTTCTTTATTGGTCCAGCAGGAATAGTTTTTTTTGTTCTTGCAATTATATTTGGAATAATCGGAATTGCAAAAGATGATTCAAAAGCCCCTGGTATTATAGGATTGATCATAGGAATTGTTGGGGCAATTATTTGGGTGGTTGGATTTTTTTTCATAAGGCTTATCAGAGAAATAATAGACCAATTGAGTCCTTAAAATTAATTGTTCAGATCTTTTATGTCTTAAATTTTTTATTTTTTTAATCCAATAATTTAGTATTAAATAGATTATATTATAATAATAAATCCCAATCAATATCTTTTTCAATTAATTGCAAAACTTTTTCCATTTCATCTTTTTGAATACCAGGTTTTAGTCGTTCTAAATTTCTCATAGTGGTATAAGTATCAGAGGGACTTAAGATAATGGGAATACCTTTCTTATTGGCAGCAGTGATCACACCCATATCAGGCTGTATGAAGCCTGTTAGAATTAAAACAGAAACATCTTGAGCTAAAGCGGCCATAGCCAAATCACTTCTATCCCCTCCTGTAATAAAAGCTGCTCTTTTAACCTGTCTTAAATATTTAAAAGCTGATTGTGCATTCATGGCACCTATAAGGAATGATTCTACAAGATTATTCAACCCTGACGAAGATTGTTCATTTATTAATTCTCCTCCAATTTGTTCTTTTATTTCTTCCACTCTAGGGGAAAATAATTCTAAGCTCTTTTCTATAATTCCTAATACAGGAATATTATATTTATTAATATGTTCTTCTGTAAGTTCTTTAATTCTTGCTATATAATCAAAATTTATTTTGTTGAATAGAATACCCTTAATACTGACCTTGCGGAAATCATAATAATTCTTTGTAAAAAATAAATTATCAATACATCTATCAGAGGATTCCGTTGAAACATAAATCAATTCATTAATTCCAAGAGTTTGTGCTATACTCACATCATCCAGTCCTACTCTAATGAATTTTCTGATACTAGGATTACCCTCAATAATAATATAATCAACATCTTTGGAAATTTTTTCGTACGCTTTTTTTATCTTTTCCATAAATTCTTCTTTTTTACTAGAATCAACTAAATCAATATAATATGCGTCGGGAATCGATACAGGAGATATAAAATCATAGGGATATTCCGTTTTATAAATCGTATTTAAGATAAAACCAACATCTGGATCAGCCTTATTTGTAAATGCACTTTTAGGAATCCCTATCGGTTTAAAATAAACAAAATTTTTTCTTTCTTTCTTTAATTTTTGAATAAATCCTATAGAAAGAAAACTTTTCCCCGCATTTTCATGCAATGAACTGAAATAAAATATTTTAACCATTTTTTTCCCTTTTTCAATTCTTTTCTTATTATTTTAATTTAAAATTATAATTGTTTCTTTTTATTTTTTTATTGTAATTTTAATATCTACAGCACTATAACCTTTCATAAATGATAGTAGAGGATTAATATCTAGTTCAACTATCTCTGGAAAATCTGTTATGAGCTGTGAAAGTCTAAGCATAACATCTATGACTGCTTCAATATCAGATGGAGGTTCACCTCTTACTCCTTGTAAAAGACTAAAAATTTTTGTATTTTCAATTTGTTGTTTAACGATTTCTCTTGTATATTTATATCCTAATGCAAATGATACATCCTTCATAAAATTGGCATAAATTCCTCCCGTTCCAAACATTAATATATTTCCGAAACATGGATCCTGTGACATTCCAATTATTATCTCATTGATTTTTTCTTGGGATTTGAAATCAATCATCTCTTGTATTTCTACCCCATAAATCTTTGCATTTTGGGGACCATATTTTTTAGCATTATTGACAATTTGTATATAGGCTTCGAATGCATCTTGTTCTGTTTCAATATTTAATAAAATACCGCCGACATCTGTTTTATGAATTATTTGCGGACTTACAATTTTCATTACAGTTTTTCCAATTTGAGATTGTAATTTCATTGCTTTTCTTGGAGTTTGGGCTAACCTTGATTTTGGCGATTTTATCCCATAGCAATCAAAAATTTCGCTAGTTTCAAAGCTTAATAAAACCGTTCTATTATCATCTCTTACGTTATCAAATATTTCCTTTACCCTTGCTTTATTTACTTTAAAAGAGGGAACTTCCAACATCTCTAGTGGTATACTATTCAAATAGATACGTCGTTTTATCAATGTTTTCAAAGAATGAGCAGCTCTATCTGGGAAATGATAACAAGGAATATGATTTCTTTTTAAATAATCTCTACCTTCAGAAATATTCTTTCCACCAATAAAAGAACAAACAATAGGTATATCTTTTAAATGAGTGGAAGATATCCTATAAATAAGTTCCGCAACTTCAGAGGGTTTTGTTTGAGCTTGAGGTGTTACTATTATTAAAGCTCCTTGGGTAGTTATTTCGCCCAAATCTTGATTAGAATTAATTCCAAATATAATTTTCATAGTAAATTCATAACGATCTGGGGCAGCATCTCCAACAATATCAATTGGATTAAAAATTGCAGCTTCTAAAGGTAAATTTTCTCTTAGTAAGTGCAAAATTTCTTCTGAAAAGCTTGAAAACTTTAATCCTTCACGTTCAAATGCATCTGTAGCAACAATTCCAGGACCACCTGCATTAGTAATTATAGCAAAAGAATTTTTTTGAGGAATTGGTTGGTAAAGAAAGATTTCTCCATAATCGAAAAGATCTTCTATAGTATTTGCTCTGATTACTCCACATTTTTCAAAAGCTAAATCATACGCTAGATCTGCTCCTGCTAATGCCCCTGTATGGCTGGATGCGGCTCTAGCTCCTGCTTCACTTACTCCAGATTTTAAAATTACAATTGGTTTTTTTCTTGTTGCCTTTGGTAAAACTTCTAAGAATCTATCTCCATCCTTAATACTCTCCAAATAACATAAAATAACTTTTGTATTGTCATCATCTGATAGATATTCTATAAAATCTACAGCACCTAAATCTGCTTTATTACCTAGACTTATATTACATGAGAATCCAAATGCTTGTGTCATAGAATAATCCATCATCCCCGTAAGCATGGCTCCAGATTGTGAAATCATAGCTATCTCCCCGTTTTTAGGTGTTTCTGCAGCAAATGAACCATTATAGTTGAGTCCAATAAATCCTAAGCAATTTGGACCCAAAATTCTCATATTATATTTCTTCCCAATTTTAATTAGTTCCTCTTCTCTTTTAACTCCTTCCCCGCCAATTTCTTTAAATCCTGCTGAAATGATGATTAATCCTTTTACACCTTTTTTTCCACACTCTTTAGCAGCTAAATTTACGAATTTACTTGGTATAACAAAAATAGCAACATCAATATCTTCATTAATGTCTAATACAGTTTTAAAGCATAGAAGTTCGCAGATTTTATTTGATTTAGGATTAATGGGAAAAATTTTTCCTTTATATCCTGAATTAATGATATTTAATAACACAGTATTCCCAACTTTTCCTTTAGTTCCACTAGCTCCTATTACAGCTATGCTTTTTGGATCGAAGAAAAAAGAGATATCGTTTTTAGCCATTTTTGTATCTGATTTAACTATAATCTAAAAAATTGTATATAAAAATTTATAATTGTAATTACTTTTAAAGTTTTCATTGATTAAAAATACATCTGAATCAAAGAAGTGGAAAAACATAACTATTAAAAGGAAAGGAACTATTTTTCTTGTATAATGACAAATATAGTTATTATTACTTCAAAAGGAAACATTAATTTAAGATTATTTGATAACGATGCCCCTAAGACCGTCGCTAGCTTTCTCTACTTAATAAACCAGAAATTTTATAACGGGATTGTTTTTCATCGTGTTATTACCGATTTTATGATACAAGTTGGCTGTCCTTTGGGACGGGGTACAGGCGGACCTAAGGATAAAGGAATTAATTCTTTTCCTTATCAAGGTCAACAAATTCCTTATCCTTTTGCGGATGAATTTCAGAGTGGAAGAATTTTTGATAAACCAGGCATTCTAGCTATGGCAAATGCAGGACCGAATACTAATGGCTCTCAAATCTTTATTACTCATGTACCAACACCATGGTTAAATAATAAACATACGATTTTTGGAGAAGTAATAAGTGCAACAGATCAATCTGTAGTAGATACGATTGCCCAAGGAGATAAAATTCTTGAGATTAAGATAATTTAAAAAATTTAATCTTATTTTTTGGATAACTTGTTTTTTTCTTTTAACTTAAACTAATTCCAATCATAATTAAAAAATGCTTGAAATGAAATTTAATTCATATTAAATCTATTAAGAAGACTAAAAATTTATAGATATGAACTTTATTAATAAGTTAGAAGCATCAATAATTTCTTGATTAAATCACTTGATTGGATAATTAGAACATGAATAAAAATTTTATAGATAAAATTAATACGATTGAAAAAGAATCCAAATCAATTTCTGAATTAGAAGAAAAAATTCAGTCTTTAGAGGAAGAAATAAAGCGTCAGAGATTTACTATAAAAGAACAAAAACTATTAATAGAAAATCTACAAAATCAAATCAAAAATGATGAAGTGGAAAAAGCAGAATTACCGAGTGAAATAGATATATTAAAAGAGATTATCACTTCACAAAGACGAGATTTAGATAAAAAAACTAAAAAGCTTGAAAAACTAAATGATAAGTTATTTGAACTAAATTCGGGATTAGAAAGTGAGGAAAATTTAAAAACGCAATATGGAGAATCTGATGAATTTCTTGAAACTCAAAAATTAATTTCCCAATTAACTGTTGAAAATGAAAATCAAAAGAATCAAATAGAGGATTTAAAAGCTCAAATAGATGAAATACAATCAGAAAAGAGTATTATTAAGGAAAGAATGGAAAAAGAAACTGCAGCTAAAATAAATGATGAGATAGCGAATTTTAAAAGATTAAACTTCGAATTAATGGAAGAAAATGGGACATTACGAAGAGAAATTGAATCATTAAAAAATAAATTGAATTTACAAACAGAAGTAATAACTTCAGAAGAATTAACATTAGCAAATAATAAAATTAATATTCTCACATCAGAAATAGAAGATCTTGAAGCTCAGATTAAATATCTTCAAGAAAATCAGAAAAAACCAGATGAGCCTGTAATAGTCTCAACTGAAGATGCATTAGAATTTACGAAATTAAGAGATAATTTTGACATTACTAAAGCAGAATTATTAAAAGAACAAAATGAAAATCAAAATCTAAGAGAAATCATAAATCAATTAAAAAAGGATATGATAAAATATCGACAAAAAACTGAAATCAAATTACCTGAGGTTAAAAATCTCTCAAAACGTATGAAACAATCTCTATTTTTTAGAATGTATGAATTTTTGGATGAATACAATAGACATAAAGTAATTAATTATCTTATTCAAGATTTAAAGACAGGTAATTATCAAGTTAAGAGAAATTCTATAAAAATATTAAGTGTTCTGAAAAATAAAAGAATTTATGATACCTTTTTAAAAATGATAAATGATAAAGATTGGATAGTAAGATATTGTATCATTAAAGCACTAAGTACATTTGAAGATAAAAATAATGAGTTAAAACTGATTTTCCAAGGCTTTTTAAATGATGCTGATGTCGATGTGAGAGAACTCGCAATAAAAATTTTGAAAGAATTTCCTAAATAATGTCTTTAGTTGACAGATTTGTAATATAGTAATAGTGGTATTCATAAAAAATAATACTTTAATCTAATTAAAGGCTTTAACAAATGGATAATCAATTATGGGTCGAAGGCTTTTCACAATCGATAGATGGAATTGGAGTCAAAAAGCAGAAAAATGGGTTTTTGTTGAACTAACTAAAAGTGGCAAGAAAAAATACCATTATCAAATAGAACCCCCCAAAGAATTCATTGAATTAACTATTAAAATGAAAGAACTAAATGAAAAATTATTGAACACTTCAGATCCTGGAGAAAATTCGAAAATTTTTGGTGAATTGATGATAGTGTCCCAAAAAATGCAGGAAATGGGTAAACCAAGTTAATTATAATATTTAATATCCTTTCTTGAAAGATAATCTGCTAAATAAAGAGGTTCAGGTTGTCTATGATTTATTGTAGTTGCTAAACAAATCTTTAAGGCTAGATTAAGTGAAATTTTATAACCCTCACTAATAAAAACAGGCTTATTTCCACTATTCAAGCATACAGCATATCCTAATAAATCATTTGATTCTTCTTTACCCAAGTATTTGGGGTTTTTTGCCCATATTGAAGATTTATTTCCTTTAACTCTCTCAATTTTGTGCCAATCTGAAAATCCAATAAATGGGTTTTTTGCGATTCCTATGCTAGGAATATCTAAAGCATAACCTAAATGTACGGCTTCACCGAATCTTCTAGGATGAATTTTACCATGTCCATCACACATTATTAAATCAGGTTTATTTGGAACTTTTGAAATCACCTTAGCTAATAATTTACATTCTCTAAATCCTAAAAAACTTGGTTTATAAGGGAATTTAATAGGATCTTTGGTTGTTAAAAAATGACTTTCTTTTAAATTTTCTTTTAAATTCCAAATAACGGCACAAGCAATACCATATTCATTATTATTATCTTTAAAATATGAGATATCAACTCCAGCAATTGTATTAATATGCTTTATGCTAGTAAAATATTCATTCTTTGAGATTTTTTTCATTAAATTTTGATATTTAATTTGGATTGCTTCTGCCCGCTCAAATGAATAATCATCTCTTATTAATTCTTGAATAATGGTCATTCTCAAAGAAATATTTTATATCTCTTATTTATTATTAAATTTAGACAGTTTATTATTATTATAGTTTAGAAATTTGCTCCAAATTTTTTAAATTTATAAAAATAACATTTAATTTATCTCGAATTCTTATAAATTTATAATCTTAATTAATTTGGTTTTCTTTTTATGAAATTAGCTGTATCAGGTAAAGGAGGAGTAGGAAAAACCTTAGTTGCTGGAATTTTAGCAAGAATGTTTGCAAAGGATGGCGTTAAAGTTCTAGCAATTGATAATGATTCTGCAATGAATCTGAGTTATACTTTAGGGATTGATGAAAAAACCAAAGAAAATATCATCCCAATTAAGGAAATGAAATCAATGATAGAAAAAAGGACTCTTGTAAAAGGTGGGGGTCCTGGAGTTTATAATATAAACCCAGAAGTAGCTGACATACCCGATAGATATAAAGTATCCGGTCCAGACGGATTACAATTATTGGTTTTAGGAGGAATTGAAGAACCGGCAACAGGATGTTTATGCCCTGAAAATGCATTAATAAGAACTTTATTATATAACTTATTTGTTAAAAGAGATGAAGTCATAATTGTTGATTTTGAAGCAGGCATTGAGCATTTAGGACGAGGGACAGCAAAAGGAATTGATTTAATGTTGGTAATAACAGAGCCCTCTCAAAAATCTTTAGATCTCTGTAAAAAAATAATAGATTTATCAAAAAAATTGGGAGTAATAAACATTTATTTAATAGCCAATAAAATAACTGATGAAAGTCAAACAGAAATAATAAATCAAAAGATAAAAAATTGGGAAGTTCCACTTTATCATTCGATTCCTTTTGACCCTAATATAGCTAAAGCTGATTTAGAAGGTAAATCTCCAATTGATTTTAACTCAAATTCAAAAGGGATTTTATCAATAAAAAATCTTTATGAGAAATTAAAAAAATTAAAAAAAGAATTATTTGATATATAAAGTACAAAAATTACCAGTTTAAACTCATTAATTAAATAAAGGATTTATCGAATATACCTGAAAAAACAGGAATTATATAAAAAGATAATATTAATCCAATAAAAAGATGGATACTCCAATAAAGATATAGTGGTTTTCCAGAATTCAGTGTCTTATCGTTATTAGTTTCCCTTTCCTTATATTTATTAATAAAAAAATAAATAGTCACTAAAGCAATAATACAAATGGGTTGTAAGAATAAAAAAGAGACGTAAACTTGAATAGGAGGATCCCCCCCAAAACTCATATTTAAATGAGTTCCAATTATAATTGTATTAATTAATATTGTTGAAATTATATAGGAAAGAGGATACATACCAATTATGAAAGCATATTCTAATTTTTCGCGATATAATTGAATCATAACAACTATTACTTCAAGAAGAATTATCAAATTAATTAATGTCAAATAACTAAAAGTTGTCGGATAATAAAATAACTGTGAAATTACAAATATTATATAAGAAACCGCATAACCTAATAAAATTATATAAAAGTTCTCTTTTTTGAGATTTTGATTTTCTTGCATTTTAATCTTCTATAATATGTAATTTAATTGGATTAATATATCTTTAAAAATATTGAATTTCAATATAAAATTTACTTCGTTTCTCAATTAAACTTTTTTTTTTTAAGATTTAAAATGTTAAATAAAACGATTAAATAATATATACTATATAAGAATAAGAAAGAATGACAAAATATTTTTAAACTATATCTGTAAAATCTAAATTCTGATCTTCTGCAATTTCCTTCCATTGTTCTATCGCTTCTAATGCGTCTTTTTCATCCATCATCTCTATGGCATAACCGGCATGAACCACTACATATTTACCTATTTTTGGATTTTGAATTAATGCAATAATTACATTTTGTTTAATCCCATCAAAATCTACTAAGGCAGAATTCTGATTGATTTCTAATATTTTACCAGGAATTGCTAAACACATATAAAATCTCTAATTGAAGCTTAATGTGTAATTTCTATAATTCTTTTAGATAAATAAAATTAATCCTTTTTATAAGAAAATTTTACAGATTTTATAACAAAAGCTAAGAGTTTGATGGTTTACCGGAGTAAAAATTGATTAAATCATCCAACCAATTGAAAATTTCTACTTTAGTTAAATTATCAATATTAAACTTTAATCTTTCTAATTCTCTAACAATATTTCTTATATCTAAAGGAACTGATTTTTGACAGAGTTCAAACATAAATTCATTGCTTTTAGATACTAAAGATTTTATTTCAGAATCCATAGGATCAAACATGGGCGTGTTATCGATTTCGTCCACGCTTCTATCAAAATCTACAAGAAGATTTATTAAATCAAAAAGTCTTCCTGTTTCATTTCCCTTAAATGCTTTGTTAAATTGAAAGTAGTATCCTTTGTAATCATCAATAGGGATTAATTCTGAATATTGGTTTGCTATTTTGATCACAGATTTGAAATGTTTATAAAGATTTGATGGAGACCATGAATATATATCAAAGCTCGTCTCTACTTCGTTACTTCGTATATCTAAATTAAATTTATGTTCATCTTTAAAATAACCAAATGGAATAATAACAAAATCTAATGAGTTTGTAGAATTGTTTCTTAAATTAAAATTCAAATCATCAATAGTATATGCTTGATCAATTGAATGCTTATATAAATCAAATCTAACTTTTTTAATATCTGGTTTGTACATATAGAATATTAACCCTTCAAATCCTTGAAGACTAAATTCTATTGAAAACTCGACATTTTTTTTACTTTTCGCCTCATTATTAAATCTTGCATTAAGAAATAGATGATAATAATTTTCAAGATGCTGAAAAAACCATGGAGTATCACGTTTTAAATTAAACATTATTATATTAACTCCCTATTCCTTTTATTAACTTCCATTTGATATTCCCTTAGATAAATACAAACAAGTGAATGAATTTTACATAATTATAAAATTTCAATTTATAAAATAATTTATTCTTATTTAAATCTTACAATCATAATTCGAATGTTAAAGAAAATAAAAGAAAATAAAAAAAATAAAAAAATTTATTGATAGTAGCTTAGAGATTTTCAATAGCTGTATTTCGTCTAGTTCGATGGTTTTTTAAACCAATCTCCTCAGAATTTACACCCATTGCTAAAGCTAATAATTCAGTTACATATAATACTGGAATATTATATTCAGATTCAAATTTCTTTGAAAGATTTCGCTGTTCACCATCCAACCGTTGAAAACACGCTGGACAATTTACAACGATACAATTAGCGCCAGCTTTTTTAATCGAATCAAGTTTTTGCTTCAATATTGCATCTCCATGTTCTGGAAAAGGTCCAGCAACAGCATTTCCACAACAAAGTCCTAATTCTTCGTAATCAACAACATTAGCTCCCGAAGCAGCAACAATTTCTTTCAAATTTTTTGGACGTAGAGGATCATCAGAATCCATCCATTCAACAGGTCTCATGTAATGACAACCTGGGTGGCAAGCAACCTTTAGATCACTCATCTGCTTTGTAATTCCTCCTTTTATTGCATTTAATTTTGATAGTAAAACATCAACAAAATGTTTTACATCAATGGAACCTTTATATTCCTTTCCAATCTTGGCCAATTCTTTGTTTATGGCCTCTTTTTTATTGGAATCATGCTTTAATTGATGTTGTACTCCACGAAGTGTATTAGCACAACCATTACAAAGCGAAATTATATCTTTACCTTCAGCTTCAGCCAAACATAAATTTCGAGCACCTAAAGCTAACCAAGTGGTATTATCAAAACTTTTAACTCCAGTAGGATCTGGACAACATGCAAAAGGAGCTTGTGAAGTTTGCACTCCAATTTTATCAAAAACTTTTCTGGAAGCTGCTTCAATAAACGGAATTCTGTTTCCAATAGTACACCCTTCAAACATTTTATATTCTGTCATTTTGTTTTCCTCCATTATAATTTTTTATCAGCACCTACTGCTTTTAATAAAGTTTGAACTTCATTGACATCTGGTGTAACAACACCAGGTAAGCCTAATTGCTCACGTCTTCTCTCGATAGCTGGTTGAGATGGAATTGCTTTACCACTTTCAAATACTGTTTTTGCTTGAGCTACAATATTATCAGGTGCCAGTCCTGCTCCTGTTGTAACGTTTTTTGCTAATGCTATTATTTCCGTAACCTCAATCGCCTGAGGACAAACAGTATCACAAGTATCGCATACTGTACAACCCCATGGTATGATTGCAGATTTTGTGCCTGCTAACATCATTACTACATCTTTATATCCTAAAAGAGTTCCTAAAACAATTAATCTAGGATCAAAAACGTTTTCATAAAAAGGATTAGCTACAGAGGCAACAGGACAATTATCCGTACATCTATTACATTGATAACAGTATTTGATTTTATCAGATCCAATATGAACGTCCATTATTAATTTCCTAAATTCAAAATCTATACCTACAGGTAATGCCATTTTTTTCACGTTTTTTTTGAGTTTTTTTCATTTCATTTTTACTTATTTTTTGTTGGTTTTAACCCATGCAAGGGCAGTCATATCCAATCTATTATTTTTATTGGATAATTCATCCTAAACCAACATTTAGCTCACGAGAGTAAATTTCTTTACCCCTCTCATCAACAACAGTGATGTGAGCGGCACATGATAGTCAACAATCATAACATCGAACTATCATTTCCAAGACATTTACTACTCCTTCTGGTATATCACTCATTTTTTTTATTCACGCTCTATATTAATTTTGAATTAATCTATTTAATCCATGGATCTGGTAATTTTAATCCGTCCAAGGCTTTATCTTCAAATACTTGCTTCGCTGAGTGCATTAAAGACTTTTCGATTCCTGCGATGTTATGATTTGTAGCAACTAAAAGATTCAACTTCTTACAAATACCTTCAGCATCAGACCAAATGTTATATAGGAGAAGTCCTCGTGGAGCTTCTGTAACTCCAACACCATTTCCTTCTCTTGGTTCAACATCGAGTGTTTTGCAATCAGGATTCACGATATCAGGATCTTTGAGTAATGTAGCAATCATCTCAATTGATTCTACCATTTCAATTATTCTCGCCCAGTGATATGCAAAAGTATGGTGTATTACATTAGTACCTATTTTTTCTCTCATTGCCTTTAACGCATCATCTGCTAATGGTGTAGCCATTTTGTCAGCACAATTAATCATTGCTAAAGTATTCGCTCGATAAATACCCTCAGGGTATCCCGCTGGCTTATAGTACATATGAGTTGCATAAGAATGTTTAGGAATATGTTCTCCAAGTGCTTCCAGATAATTTTGAGGTTTATAATCAAATTTCTCTCCGGTTGGAGAAACAATTCGGATATCACCATCATAAATATCATGAACACCATTTTTTGTTAACCCTACATAATAAGTAGGCACAACACCGACATTAGCTACAACATCCCAATAATCTTCTACAACTTTTAAAGCAATATCAACCGTTTTCTTTGTAAATTCTATTTGTTCATCAATTACTTTTAAGAATTTATCACGTACGTCTTCATCTAAAGGCTTTTTCATGCCTCCAACTATCGCAGATATTGGATGAACAGCTTTACCACCTACTGCAGCACATAATTTCTGACCGAAATCCATCATCTTTAACGCCATAGCTCCAACATCAGGCATTTTATTTATTACATGAACAACATTTCTTAAAGCCGGATCTGCGAAAGGTCCTAATAAGAAATCAGGAGCCGCAAGAGCATAGAAATGAATAACATGTGATGAATATTGTTTCGCATTGATTAATAACTGTCGTAATTTATATGCGGGGGTAGGTATCTGAACACCCCAAGCGTCTTCTACTGCTTTAGTGGGTGTTAGATGATGAGGAATTGGACAAATACCACAAATTCTTGGAGTTATTCGAGGTACATGTTCGCAATAACGTCCCTCGACAAATTTCTCAAAAAATCTTGTTGATTGGATATTGAATTGAACATCCTTTACTGTACCATCATCTCCAAGTACTACCCTCAACCCACCATGACCCTCTAATCGGGTAACAGGTTCAACTTCTATTTCTTTTACCATTTATTATGCACCTCCTTTTCTTGATGCTAATGTAAATTTCTCAAAAGTACCAATAGGATCTTTGACTTGGGAAAGCAATTCCTCTTTAGATAAGCTTATGTTAAATCCTTTCAGTACTGTATCAGCAAACCTCTCTGCTTGATTAACACCCCATTTGGTCTGTCCATAACAACCCGTACATGGAGCATTAACTTTAATGCATAAGGCACCACAGCCAGCTTGAGTTACAGGACCCATACAAATATAACCTTGTTCAAGTAAACAATCTTCCATATTTGGTATTCCTTCGTAATCTCGCTTAACCCTTGTCATTGTAGATTTACTTCCAATGATTCTTGGACATGTATCACAGACATTTGAAATTTCATGGAAATCAGGATTATCTCTTAAGAAGCTCATTAAATTCGAAGCAATTTCCTCAGTTGTAGGGGGAAGATTTGCTAATTGTGTCTCTGGAGCACCATGTTTCTTTATTTGTTTTAAAATATCACCAGCAAGATCAAAACCAGCCATTAAAGGAAGATTTAAAAACAGTGGTAAAAATTCAAAAATACTCTTTTTATCACCTGAACTTATGGCTCCAAGATCTTTTGTCATACTATTTAATTTTTCAGCTCTAACACCTACTGTCTTAGCCGGTCCCATACAACCTAAACATGGAGATCCATTATTTGGACATTTCAATGAACATCCAATGCTTGTAATTGGTCCGAAACACAATTTACCTGCATCTAATAGACATCCAGATTGATTTAATGCACAATCATTACAAAATGCCAAATCATTCATAGGGAATGGCTTTTGACCGAGTAAAAACCCAATTGCACTATATATTTGTTGTGATTTTGGAGGACACCCCGACATATATGCATCCACTTTGATTACCCTATCTACGGGTACAATCTTGGATTCAAAACCAGGAACATGTTCCGTTGGTTCTCCACCACTTTCATCTGCAATACTCTCTACTTGTGAGAATTTTCTGTCAATTAACTCTTGTATATCCCATTGGTTAGCTAATCCATGTACATTTCCATAACATGAACAACTACCAAAAGCTACAATAATAGCACATTTTTGACGCATTAATTTTGTACCTTCAACATCTTGTTTAGTTCGAAGGCTCCCTTCTATAAATCCAACAACAATTTCACCATCTTCTCTAGCTTCCAACGAATTATACTTGAAATCAACTACTGCTGGCCAATAGACAATCTCTAGCGCTGGTAAGACTGGCAAAAGGGCTAGATGTAAATCAATTAAACTCTGATGACAACCCCAACAGTCACTATTTTGCCAAAATGCAACCTTAACAGGTATAGAGATCACCTCTTTTAATTTTAGCAGTTTTTACAGCCATTTTATTTTTCACTTTTGTTGTTTTTTTTTGATTTTAAATTATCTAATTTGTTATAAAAATAATTAGTTGAGATAGTTTATTCATAACTTTATTAAAAACTTCTGATTAAGTTTATGATTAGACAGATTTATTTAAATTCAAGTTTATGAATAAATATTCAAAATACTTAGTGAGTTAATTTGAATCGTTTTTTTAAATACGAAATTGATAGTACGTTTTAATAATTAAAAAATGATTTTCTGTCAAATTGTCATAAAAATATAATCTAATTTTATTATTTTTTTAAAAAATATATTTTCTGTTTTGCTTATTAAAATTAAACTATACGTCCTTCCTTAATCAATTCAGCTATTATTTGTCGATCAACATTATCTAATAGCATTTTTAAATACTGAGATTAATTTTATTAATTATAACTTTATTGCAAGTTTTTAAAAATTGTTGATTATAAAAATTCAATTAGCTTATATCTTTAATAAATAAATTAGTATATTCCTCTTTTATATTAAAAAAGCCATCGCTTCTTAAACTATATTGAAATAAATCGGTAATACATAGTTTATATTGATTATTATTAATGATTTGTAACAATTTTCATTACTTCATTTAAAAATTAAGTATATCATTATTATTTTTATTGTCATACAAAATTTCAACTTTCAATTTGAAATTTTTTATAGAATTTTGTTGCAGAATGAAACTAGAAGGCAATAAACTGTTTAAAGCTTCCTAAATCCTTATAAGGAATCAATTTTTTTTTATATAAGCATTTCTAATAATATAATTATGCCTTTAGATCAAATTGATAGACAAATTCTAAAATTATTATTTGAAAATGGTCGAGAAAGCTTAAGCTCATTGAGTTTAAACGTTTTAAAATCAAACAAAGAAACAATGAGTCATGCAGGTATTGCAAAAAGAATTTCAAAATTGGAGGATGAGCGTATACTTAAAATACAAGGTAATATTGGTATTAAGAATTTAAACTATTTTGCCGCATTTATCTTGATTGAAATGAAAAATTATGATGAACTACAAAATATAATTGAAGCTTATTCAGAATGTCCAAGAGTTTTTCTGCTGGCACAAGTTACAGGTCAATATAATTTGATATTAGGGATTATCGGGCAAAATGTGGATGTTTTACATCGATATATTAATTATTGTGGTCCTACAAATAAAAAAGGAATTTTACACTCTATGGTAATGTTCACATCCGAAATAATAGTACCTCAATTTCTTCCCCTTAATCTCTTTAGTGGTATAAGTAAGGAAGATAAATGTAGCAACATTTGTTGTGATTGTGCAGCATTTCTTGATAAAAAATGCAGTGGATGTGGTAACTTTTAAAATTAGGACTATATCTTAGTTTATATAACATCAACTAAATATTTTGGGTAATTTCTTTCTAAAACCTCATATAGAATAATAAATAGGATTTTTGTATATAAGTTTGTACCATTTTTGGACAAATTAAATAGCAATAAAAGAATGAAAGCGTTGTTTCATATTGAAACTTTATTTTCTATATTGTTGAAATTTGAAACAAGACTTATTTCTGAGGTTTAAATTATCCAATTTAAGAAATGCTTATAAGTAAGCTATTTCTTTTAAGTTTAAAGTAATCTTTTTAAAAAAAATAAATATCTTTAAATTTAAAAGTGATTCTGAAAATGAACAAGAAAATTTTGAGATTGTTCATTATATTCTTCTTTGTTTTTGCAACTATAGGAACTGTTAGTGCTTGGCCTGGATATATGACAGAATGGGACGAAACTGATCATGGATCATGTCATGCGGGAACCTATACTGAGTCTACAGGTACATTATCTGCAACAATTACTCCTGTAAATACCACAACTGTTACACTCGATCCTGGAACTACCTTTAATGTTACCCTTGATATTACAGGATTTACTGCGGCAGCAAATATGCACGTTTTAGTTGGTATATCTGCTAAAATTAGTGATAATCATGATTTTTTTTTTGGTGTTCATAATGATACAGGAGAGCTTGGGGCAACTGCCTTTGAGATTGGATTAGACGCCTCTGGAAATGCTAATAACACAGTAACTATTATTACATTCGCTCCTACTACTGGTGGTTCTCATACATTAACAATTGTGGCTGTTGAAGGAGGAGAATCATTCTCTACTTATCACCCATTTAATTACATTAAAACTGAAATAACAGTTACAGTTAAATCTACAAGTAGTGGTGGTATTCCAGGATACAGTATTTTCTTCATTATTTCAGCAGGGATTATAACTACTGTACCAATAGTATTAATTATACTTCGTAAAAGAAAAAATCATAAAGGAGTTGAGTTCAATTGAAGAAGAATAAAATGATTGTGTTAGCTGTAATTACTACAATGATATTCGGTTTAGTAGGTTATGTAGTTGCTCATCCCACAGAAATTGTAAATTATACGGGAGCAACTCATGTTTCAACTGGTTGTCATGGTACAAATGGCGTTGCTTCTAGCGGAACTCTTCAAGTATCAGCCTCAACTTCTGGTAAGTTGATTACTCTTACTGCTACAATACAAGGATTTACAGATGCAATTACGACAAATAATAGATCTGGGACATTTTCTATCGGAATTCCTTATGATCTTGGAGATAATAGGGAATTTGGACTAGGAATAGCGCAGAATACTGTTAATGGCGAAACTAATTATTGGGGAATTGGTATATGGGACGTTGAGTTAGATTCAAATGGAAATACAGTTAATCCCTTGAAATTTAGAGTGCTAGCTCCTGAAGCTGAAGGATCATATAATTTAATTGTTGCTGTTATAAATGGAGCAAATACAGCGGGAGATGTACAAAGTATTATTTATATGCACAAAATAATATCTGTTATAGTAACCGGTGGAAGTGTAACAATTGCTTCTCTAACTATGATCTTTCCTCTAAATAATATATTTCTTTATGCAACTTTCGGAATATTTGGTACTGGGATGATGATTTTCGTGTTTAAGCGTAGAAAAATTAGAAAAAATTAACTAAATCTAACTATAATAATTAATTTTTTTTTTATAAACCTTAAAATTTTAAATGAAAAAACAAATTTTTTAAATGTCTGTTAAAAAAGTAAAGGAAAGATCTAATTCAAATTTAAAGAGTATAATGATACGAAATAAAAAAGATCAATTAGATCTATTGAAAATCGTTAAACATCATTTATTATTAACAATTTCACTTATTATGTTAATTATTAGTTTATTATTAATTATAATTTTAACTTCAAATAATCTAATTATTTGGGGTTCACCTAATCGAATTATCTATACTATTTTTTTTTATCATGTATCCGGAGCATGGCTTTCATATTTCTCTTTTGGAATTAGTTTGATTTTTCATATTCTATATTTAAAGTCTCGTAAAAATATTTGGATTAACTTGGGTAAAAATAGTATACTAGTTGGAGTATGTTTTTCTGGATTTACTCTTATAACAGGTTCGCTTTGGTTTAATGCTACATCGGGAGATTATAATAATATTTTTTGGGTATGGGGTGATGCTCGACAGACTACTACATTAGTATTATTCCTTTCTTATTTATCTTATCTTGTATTTGCTAAAATGATTGAAGACAGGGAAAAAAAGGCTAAATTAACAGCACTACTTGGTATCGTGCTATTTCCAACAGTTCCCTTAAGTTACATTTCTACAATAGTTTTTACAAGTTTACATCCTTTAATTAACCCAACTCCTGGTGAACCTGGAAATATTTACTGGGATCCTTTGAAACTATTTATGTTATTTTTCAATTTAATTGCAATGACCATATTATTTATGTATATTATAAAAGAATTAACTTTTTTAGATAAAAAAAAAGATGAATTAGAGAAAATTAAACAAATTCGTTTATTGAGAGATTAATTAAAGATGTCAATAGAGTATCTGGACCAAGATTTACTAACAATAATTATAAGTTATTTGTTATTCTGGGCTATTTTAATCATCCTAATTTTATATCCAAAACTAAAGTTAAAAAAAGTTCTTAAAAGTATTAAAAGATTAGAAAATTCATAAAACAGGTGTGAAATGTGAAAAAATCTAGAATTATAGCAATTATTGGAGTTGTTGTTTCGATTGGTGTTATAATAGCTTTATTATCTATAAATACACGTCCTTACCTCAAAGTATCTCAAGTTGTATCACATTCCACTCGTTATGATAATAAAGAAATTCAAATTATTGGTATTGTCGAAGGATATGTTTCCAGTGATTTTAATTTAACTGAGGGTGAGCATAGTATCTTTATTGATATTAATAACATTTCTCCTCCTAGTACGCTAAAAAATGGAATTGAAGTTGTTGTAATTGGAATTTTTAGTTCTAACCTAATTTTAGTAGCGGAACAGATTCTTACTCAATGTAGTTAGAAAATTTAGTCATACAAAAGTACATGAGAAATTAAAGTTAAGATTGAAATCATAAGGATTATATGAGCAAACAAAAATCCTATTTCATAAATTAGATCATGTACTAATACTCCTTGTAATAGTTTTATATTTAATGAAATTATTGGAGTTGTTATAGGAATAATTAGAGGGAAAAGTATAATTGGTAAGATAAAAGACTTGTTTTTAGCATACATTGATAAAGCGGACACCAGACTTCCGCTTATAGATAAATCAAAAGTAGGCAATATGATTCCTAAAATGATGTAGGTTAATACTTGAATTGAACTTATTCTACCTATTAACGGTGCAGATAAAAAGAAACTAAAAAGGTACAAAATACTCTCGATTAAAGTCATTAAAATTAAACAATATATAGTTTTACTGTAAAGAATTATATTTGGATAGATTGGAGATGAAATTAGACCATTTATCGTACCCGATTCCTTTTCTTTGATGAATAATTTTGCCATAATATAGATAAGAGTAAAAAAGATAATTATCCAATTTTGAATCATAAAAATCTCTAAAGGCATATTTTGATATTGAGTTCCAAAATTATAAACTGATGAGAATATGAAAATTGAGATAATATCAAAAAGAATTACAGCAAATAAATCATTCACTTGCCGAACTTCAGATTTAATATCTTTTATAAGTATAGTTTTAAATTGCTTTAATTTTAATTTTAATGATATATTTTCTGTTTTCAAAAAAACACCTTTTTAAAATAGTGATTCAATTTCATCAAATTCTTCATCTGTAATCCTTTTTTCAATTCTGCCTTTTTTTAAAATAATCAAATCATTACATAATTGTTGAAATAAGTCTGTCTTATGGGTCGTAAGAATTACTGTAACATTTTTTTTTTGATTCATTTCTCTGATAAATTTAATTAGCCTATCTGTTGCTGCATAATCTAAACCAGAAAAGGGTTCATCTAAAAATAATATTGAGGGTCTATGGATTATAGATCTTATCAATTCTACCTTTTGTTTCATTCCATGGGATAAAGTTCTTACAGGTTCATTAATCCAATCTGTAAGCTCAAATCTTTCAACTAATTTGTTAATTTCCCGCATAATATCTCCTTTTTCAAAAATTAAATGTAAGTTACAATAGAATTTTAAATTCTCATAAACAGTTAATTCCTCATATAGAAAGGATTCATCAATAGTTATTCCAATATTCTGATAAATAATTCTTGAATTTTCTTTATAATTCATTCCCCCTATTTCAACATTTCCAAAAGTAGGTTTAATCAATCCTGATAGTATTTTAATAAGAGTTGTTTTACCCGCTCCATTCGCACCAGCTATCCCAAATATTGTACTTTTTTTAATAGTAAAAGAATTATTTTTGAGGGCAAAAAAAAACCCATATTGTTTTGAAATGTTATTACAATTTATTAAATTATTATCGGATTCAACCATAATCTGAATCATATATATTATGAAATTTAAAAATTATAATAATTTGAAGGAATTAAAAGTAAAAAAATAATTGTTATTTAATTTATATTATCGAATTTAATTTTCTTGTTATTAATTTGAATAGGATTGAAATTTCATTAGTTGTTATAATCTATAAACCATCTAAATAAAATTTGTGAATTGAAACTCAATTTTTGTTGAAAAAGGTTGTTAATATTGAAGGAATTATCCCGCTCAATAGAAAAATAAAGCCTGTGATGTAAAAAATATCTTGAAAAATCCAAAAATTCTTACTTATTAAAAATCCGATCATAATAAATGAGATTCCAGCATGAATTATTGTTTTAGAATTTAACTTGAAAAAATGTTTGATTCCTTTCTTAAATTTTAAATTTGTTATAATAGACCAAAAAGACACTATTACCGCTATAAAAAATATTCCTATAGAGGGATTAATCCAAATATCAAGAAGCACTAATCCTATGACTGAAAATATTGATTGAATCGTAAAGACTATAATTATCAAGCATATCATTAATTTTATCCCAATTTTTTCATAAGTAATACAAAAGATTAATGATAAAGACAAACAAATAGCTAATGTTAATGTAGTTATAATAAAATAATCTGTCCCTATATAAATTATGTTTATGGGAAAGAATTCTGATAGTAATACCGTTAAAGGTGTAACAAAAAGCCCGAATATGCATACAAAAGATAAGCTAAATAAAAATATGTAACTTAAGTAATTAAAGAGAAGCTTCAATTTTCTATAATCCTGTAATATATAATCAAGAATAATATATATTACGTAGAGAGAAAATATTATTAAAATTAATCCAGTTATAGTCAACCAAATAATTAATTCAGTTCCTCCAATATAAGAATGAAGTGGAGATATTCCTGCTCTTGTAACTAGTGTAGAAAAAATAATAGCAATAAAGATTAATCCAAGATTTACTTTCACTAAATTTTGATTTTTCTTTTGAAAAGTCATAGTATGAAAGTAAGCAGTAATGAAAAACCATGGGATAAGAGATACTGTTTCAACCTGATCCCAACCCCAATATCTTCCCCAGTTCAATGCAATCTTAGCCCAATATGCACCCAATCCAATACCTAAAGTAAGAATCAACCATCCAAACTTTAAAGTAAATTTATAAAAATTTTGTTGAAACGATTCTAATAGAGTTGTGTCTTTTGTTAAAATTTCTGCAATCACGACTGTAAATGGAATTAGAAAAATCGCATATGCAATAAATGTAAAAAATGGATGCCAAATCATAAATGGAGATATTAAAAGTGGATTCAAGCCTAATCCATCAGAAGGAGACGATGATTGGAGTTCAAAAGGATTTAAATAAAATAATATTATCAAAAAAAGGGATGAAACTATCGATGATATTATAACAGATCGAATGAATACGATATCTTTATTGTTATTATTTCCCATTCGAAATAGATTGATCATTATTGCATTAAATAACATCCATGTCATGATGGATCCTTCTTCACCAGCCCAAATAGCAACAATTTTATAAATTATAGGGAGTGAATTATTGCTAAAACTCCACACATATATAATTTTATAGATGTTATTTAGAAAGCTGTAAACCATAATTAAAAATAAAATCACCGATAGGCTCATTGATAAAATTGATAAAAAATAAGCATTTTGTTTTTTAACAATTAATAGAATAAGATCCAAAATCATGATTATTATTAAAAAAATGATTAAAAAGTTGCCTAGAAAGGATATAAAAACAATTCTATAACTTAATTCTATTAAATCTAATACTAAAGGAATTATTAATATAAAGATAAGAATTAAGCTGAAATTAATAATAACCAGCTTTTTTATCGATATATTAATAGACATTAAAAAAACACCTAGAATGTATTATTTAAGGGTTTTAATAAAGGTTTTTAAAAATAAAACTTGGGTATAATTTAGGTGCAATTTTTGCTATAAATCTTTAAAAAAATCTTTATTTTTAAATTATATAAACAAGATATAAAAAGCAATACTCATAGATTAAAAATATTTCAGCTTGAGTAAATGATAAATCATGAATAAGAAAATTTTTTACTTTGGTACTTGCATTATTGTGTTGATGACTTTCTCACTTTTTATCTTCGGAACCGCAAGGCCTCAATTTGGAGACACTCATTCTGAGAGTGGATGTCATGGATCATCGGGGGGTTATACAATTTCGTATACCACACCTGAAGAAAATCTTATAAATAATACTCCTTATTTTACTTTTAACATTTCTGCTAGTGGACCTGATTTATTTGTACAAGCTTATCCTGGTGCGAAAGATAATGACAATTTTAATATTATTCCTTCAAATAATAAAATAGTCGACGATTCGGAAAATGATTTAAATCCAAATCACGATGCAATGAATATCATTTTCAATGTAACACCAACTGTAGAACAAAAATCTTATACATTGTTCATACTTGCAGGTAATAATATAACTGGGGGTCGACAATTCGCTTATGTTGAGATTGTAATTGGAATTCAGCCTGGATTTGATTTCTCTTCTGTAATACTCGATCATTTAGGTTTATATTTAGGATTACCAGCTTTGTTATTAGTTTCGATTGCAACTGTCCTAGTTTTAGTAAATGAAAATAAATTCGTAAAGGTTCATGGATTACTGGCTGGTGGTGCATGGATTTTAACAATCATTAATGTTATTGTTGCTGTAATAAAAATACCTGCGAGAGCTTGGCTTGGGGGTTATAATTTAGTTTATCATCTTCCTCATATAATTCTTGGCTCGATTGGTTTGGTTACTGGTTTTTTAAGTATATTGTTTGGAATTGCGGCAGAGAGGAGACCAGCAAAAATCACAGGATATATTACTGTACTCTGTTGGTGGGGTGCTTTCTTTTTAGGTTTTTTTCTAAACTCCAATTTATTTTTAATTTGATAATATTAAGTGATATCTCAAGATGGGTCAATCTAATAATAATTTGAAAAGTAATTATAGGAAAAGCAGAGAAAAGGATCTTGAAAATCAATTTTTAGAATTTATATCTCCTTATCACGTAAGCACAAATCCTTTTGAACTTGAATCTGCTTCAGCAGATCTTACTTCTCTACCCGCTTACCATTATAAATTCAAGAAAAAATATTTAGCTAGTTATGTTATCCGTCCAGCCAACATGAATGAACTATCATTAGCTATAAAAAAGTGTAGAGATCTTAATATTCCCGTAACAATTCGAGCTGCTGGGACGTCATGTTTTTCTTCAGCAACACCTTCAATGGGAGGTGTAATTATAGATATACGTAGAGTAAATAAAGTCCATGAAATAAATCAAGAGAAAATGACGGTAAAAGTAGGAAGTGGAATATCTTGGCTAAATTTGATAGAAAAATTATCTGATTATGGACTTGAACCAAAAACTTTCCCAACTAGTTTTAAAACTTCATGTGTAGGAGGTTTTATTGCAACTCCAGGAAAAGCTGGTATAGGAGTATTGAAATATGGAACTATGGAATCCACAATTATTTCTGTAGATCTAGTTAAACCAGATGGCACTGTCATCAAAGTTTCGAGAGATTCTGATCAAGAAATAAGTCTTAATGATCTTGTAGGTACATACGGTATATTTGGAGCAATAGGAAATGTTGAATTATCCATTACTACCCTAAAAACCTCTTTAGAGATAATAGGTTATGGATTTAACTCAATCGAGCAAGCAATAAATTTTTATTTATTAATAAAAGAGGATTTACCCAATAAACCATTATTTCTTTCAATTTCAGAAAGAAATTTTGAAAAATATTCACATATTGCTTTTCCGAAAGAGGAATGGATTGTTTGGGCAGTATATTATGATAAACCTGAACTAACATCAAAAAGTATATCAGATGTTAAAAACCAAGCCTCCAAGTTAAATTGTGTAGAAATTGAGGGTACTTATTTAAAAGAAAAGTGGCGTGATATTAGTGATGCTGAGGTATCGATAGGATCTTCAACAAGAAACCTGATATTCCAGGAATATTGGATCTCTGATAAGAGATTAAAAAAGTTTATGGAAATATATGTTAAAAAAGTTAAGAATTATAAATTTCCTACAGCCTCATACGCAATTTCAGGAGAAAAAGGTTGGACAAGAGTGAAAATTTTTGGTTTAACAGATATCGATAGAACTATAGAATTTTTCGCAGTTAAAGCTTTCTTACATGATTTAACTGTCCAAGCCTTCAATCAAGAAGATAGACTATATACTATTGGCATTGTCAATACATTTTACTTATTAAAGTATAAATCAGAAGAAGTAAAGAAATGGAAGAATCTAAAGGATAAGTTAGACCCTAAACACTTATTCAATTCATATAGATTAACTAAAGCGAGAATGAAATTTTGGAGAGTCTCATTACTTTTTAACATGGCAAAGCTATTGTATAAAATATTTAAAATAAAACGCTCTAAATAATAAAACCAAATCAACATAAAGATGAATAATATATAACGATCATATTTAATAAAAATTAATTATATTTTCAACAAGAAAACAATTAAAAAAGAGATAATGCTGAATGAGTGAAGGAAAAGAAAAAGTTGATTTAAAAAATATAGTAACTTCTGGTCCACCTGTAGCAGGTTTAGTTTCTCCATCAAGAGAAAATTTAGTCGAACCTTCAGATAAGTATAAAGATGAAAAATCTTTTGAACGATGTACTCATTGTGGTTACTGCCGTCATGTTTGTAAAGTTTATAATACCTCTTGGTGTGAAACTGACTATGCTGGAGGTCGTAATAGAATTATCAAAGCATTGGATCGAAAGGATATTAAATTCGACAAGGAACAAATAATACCTTCAGTTTTTCGTTGTATGTTATGTGGTAATTGCAAAGTTGTGTGTCCAGTTCAAGTAGATACACTAAGTGTTTTCCAGAATTTTAGGAAAAAAGTAGTAAAAAAAGGAGCAATACCTGAAAAATTAAAAATCCTTAAAAGTTCGATTATAGAAAATAATAATCCATTTCTAGAAAAACATAGTGATAGATTTAATTGGATAAATGCTTGTGAAGAGGGAGCTGAAGCTTATGAAAGGAGTTCTCAGAGACTGGAACCCCAAGTAAAAGAGAAAGGAGATTATTCTGTCGGGTATTTTGTTGGGTGTACATCTTGTTATCGAAATAAAGAACTTGTATCGGCTACTAGTCGTGTTTTAAAGAAATTAGGCGTTGAGTTCACACTTTTTCCCGAAGAAAGATGTTGTGGTTCTGTATTGTTTCGAACGGGATTAGAAGATGAAGCTATGGAACTTGTAAAGCATAATTATGAAATGATTCGTAAAAGTGGAGTAAAAGA
Organism: Promethearchaeota archaeon; assembly: GCA_019058245.1. GTDB lineage: Archaea > Asgardarchaeota > Lokiarchaeia > Sigyniarchaeales > SOKP01 > Loki-b32. Next base: position 337,987 of record JAHPZJ010000013.1, read on the forward strand.
AGTTGTTTTTTCATGTTCGGGTTGTTTTTCAACGTTTACACTTGAATATTCCAAATTTGCTAATCATAACCTTGGATTTGATTTGTATCATCTTACTCAATATGCTTTAAAAATTGTAAAGGAAAAAAATCTTAAAATTAGATATACAAAACGCACAAAAGATGATCCTTTACTTATTACTTATCATGATCCATGTCATTTAGGCAGATATTGCAATGTTTTTGAAGAACCTAGAGAACTTATTCAAAGAATTGAAGGAGTAAAATTATTTGAAATGAAACACAATAGAGAAATGTCTTGGTGTTGCGGTGCAGGAGGTGGTGTGAAAGCTCTATATGGAGATATGGCACTTGAAGTAGGAAGGGACAGAATCTCGGAAACACGTGCTTGTATGGTTCGAATGCGAGAAGATCGTTTAAAAGAAGCAATTGAGACATCGGCAGAAGTTCTTGTAAGTTCCTGTGTCTTCTGTAAGAATAATTTATTTCAAGTCGCTACTGAAGATAATTCTCCAATAAAAGTTATGGATATTTCACAACTTTTAGCTGATTGTGAGTTTTATTAGATAAATACGGAGTTAGAAATCTTTAAAATATTTTTCCTATTTTTATAACATTATTGAAAACTATAGATTAAGTAACATTAATTTTTTAGAGAATCCGGAAAATCATCAGCATTTTCTAAATTATTCCAATTTAGGGATATTTCTTCTAGAGAAGGTATACTACTCAGATTTTTTGGTAATTTCGTAAGATGGTTATCATTTAGCTTTAACTTTTTAAGAGATTTTAAATTTATTAAAGAATTAGGTAATTTTTTTAATTTATTTCCAATTAACCAAATCTCTTTAAGAAAACTTAATAATCCTATCGATTCTGGTAAGAATTCAATATTGTTATCAATTAAATACAGCCTTTCCAGTGAATTAAATGAACCAATCGAATCAGGCAGATTTTTAATCTGATTACCTGTTAATTTTAGAACCTTTAACAGTTTAAGTTTGCCAAAATCTTCTGGTAAAACTACAAGTTTATTATATGATAAATCTAAAAGTTCTAAAGATCTAATCAAACAAATTGAACTTGATAATTTATGTAAATTGTTATTATTTAAATAGAAATATTTAAGAGATTTTAGGGTTCCCAGAGAATCTGGAATACTTTCTAATTTATTCCAACCTAATTTTAAAACTTCAAGAGAATTTAGTATCATTATTGATTCAGGGAGGAAGGAGAGATTATTATCTTCTAGGTTAAGAAATTTAAGTAATGACATTGAATTCAATGAGTCTGGAAGTTTTTCTAAATTATTACTACTTAAATTAAGGTATTCGAGTGAATAGAGTAATCCAATAGAGCCAGGTAAATTTACTAATTTATTTTGAATTAGATTTAGAGTTTGAAGAGATTTTAGCTTCCCTATAGAAGATGGGATTTCTAATAGTCTATTTCCACTAACATTCAAAAATTTTAATGACGACAGATTTCCGATTGATTTTGGAAGATAAGTTAGACAGTTCATTTCTAAATTTAAATGAAGTAACGATGAAAGCTTACCTATTGAATCTGGGAGTTTCTCTATTTTGTTTTTACTTAAATTTAAAAGTTTTAAAGATGTAAGTGATAAAATTGATTTATTAATATTTTTAAGATTATTTCCTTCTAGATCTAAAGCTTTTAAGTTTTTTAAGGAAGCAATTGATTTGTTAATTTTATAGAGATTGCATTTTTTTAATAGAAGTGATCTTAGTGAACGAAAATACTTTATATAACATGGAAATTTAACAAGAGGTACTTTTTCAATATGAATTGAAATAAGTTCCCCCATTGATACTTTATAATTTATGATTGGATATTTTTTTCTTAAATATGAGATAGTCAAATAATTTCTAAATATATCTGATAATTTCGAGAGTGATAAATCTTCAAAAGTTCCTGAAAGGTGTTTAAATGATAATTTAAATTTTTTATCATCAATACTCCTTATTTGATCTATTAATACCTCTCTCGCTGCTTCATTGTTTAATCTTTCTAATGCTATTGTCAGTGCGATTGAGTTTTTAAAATTGAACTCATCTTTAATTGACCATTCAGTTGAGAAGAATTTTATTTTTTTTAGTCGTTCTAGATTTTTAATACCAAGAATTTCAGAATGATCCTGAAAAGCATCTCTATCTCGCCAATAAATAGCTTGGTTATCAACTTCAGAAAAATCTAAATAAGTTATAAATCCCTTCTTTTCTAAAAATTTAAGTCTGTGAAATTTCTTTTTTAGATTTTTAATGGTGATTTGATTTATGAGTATATTTCCTAATTCATTACTTGAAAATGACGTAGAATTATTATTATTAAAGAAAAAATGCGTCTTATCCTCGAAAATTTCAGAACTTATTCTATTCAGTTCATCGATTAATGCTTTTATGATTTTATCATCATTATAAGCTTTTAAAGCTTTAACTATTGTTATTAAACAGTTATAAGAAGATTCATGCTTTAGAGCCCAGAGAAATGGAGATATTGCTTTTTTGGGATATTTATCCTTTAAAACATTTGCTGCAAAATATCTCAAATCATCATTTATTTCGGATATAAGTATATATTCTAAAACATTGAATACATTTTTTTGTTTTAAATCAATTTTATTTAAGATTTTAATACAATCTTTTTTAATGGTATCATCATTTATGTTTTCGATGAAATCCAGTAATAATCTGACTGTTTCACCTTCATTAAATGCTTGACTTCTAAAATTTTCATAAATTCTATTTGGTGTTAACTCCATATTAAAACATATTCTTTTTCATGTTTTTTTAAGAATTTCCTAGCTACATTAAATTTAATAAATCCTTTACGAACAATAAAGAATTTTAAAAAAAAAATTTTTAGAGCCTTGAATTTATAATTCAACTCTAAATTTTGAATAACAAAATCCTGAATAATCAATATAAAATATTTAACGTATTTCGACATTTAATATATTTGAATAAAGAACTTTTCCTTTCTTATCAGTAATTGAAAAGTTTAAACGTGGTGTACAAGCTAACAGCAATTTAAAATATTGATCTATGTTCTCTTTACCATTCAAATCTTGTTCAGGAATTGTTACTCTATCTTGAAACTCTATTTCACTTTGTATTGCTTCAACCATAATCTTATTTTCTCCAATTTTTCATTTTTTATTAAATATTTTTACCTAAATATAGATTCTGAATATTAGTATATAAATATATCGGTTATAGATTAATTTAAACAACGCAGTGAGTTCTAGTTTCAATTTCTTATAATATTTGCTAAAAAAGTTTCAAATTGAAAATTTTTTTTCTCGATCATTTCTCTTTTCAGTCACAATAGCTAGAGAATATGATCGATCCCGATCAAAAGTAAAGTTTTTATGATCATTTGTGAAAATTTTAAAAATAAGGTTTTTTATATTTTTATAAAAAATAAAGCTAAAAATTGATTTTAAAATTAGGTTTTGATTTATTTTTTTATACGATCTAATAGGGAATCCCAAAAAAACGCTTTATAATCCCCTGAATAATGAATATCACTAATTTTTAAACTTATGACCTTTTTTGAACATGCATTTACGCATGTTCCACAACTTATACATTTATCTTGATTGAATGATACTTTTTTATTTTTTGAATGAACGGATTCTAGATTTTTTTTAAGTTTAAAGAAAGCACCAGAAGGACACACTTCGGTACATGACATACATGAAATACATTTATCCCAATCTACATAGATTTTTCCATCAAAAAATACTTTTATTTCTTTTTGATTGCTATTGACTAAGTGATATTCTAAATCTGGTACAAATCTTTTTCTTATAATCCCCATTTCTTTAGTGGGTATTTTTTCTCCATTATACTTCAATGATATTGCTGATAATGGGCAAATATAGGCACAAGTTCCACAAAAAGAGCATTTTAGGATATCTGGAGTATCTGGTATTAAATCTTCTGTTTTTATTCTTATTTTACCTTCTAATCTTGGATGAGGGATTGCATTATTTGGACAAGCTTTAATACATAACCCACAACCAATACATTTTTCTTTATCTATTTTTATTGAATAATCTTCTGTATAAAAACTAAAATTTATTTCATTAAATTCATAATTGTTAACTTTGTTAACTCTAGGATACACTTTTCAATCATACTCTAAAATTGATTTTAAAAAGTTATTATAAATCTACTGTTAATATCTTAGATTCTATATTTCGTTCTTTTAGTTGGTTATTTATTCCTTTAAACGTACTTTTTTTACCAAAATGTATGAGATTCCAATCTTTAGATTCTAATCCTTTAGTGACGTTTATGATTTTTTTGACAGCTAAATCAATTCTTATTTTTTGGTTTATATAAGACTTTAATTCTTTAATTTCATTTGAATAATAATTTATCAAAAAACTAAGTTCCCGTGCAGCAGGACTATTCTTATCAGTTAAAACTTTTAAAGTAGATTTTATTTCATTATTTTTATTTTTTAAGTCAATGATTTGATTAACCAAATGTCCTTTTACATAATAAGGTAATTCTATAGTAAAATAAGGAATTTCATATTCCTTTAAAACTTTTGATAAATATGTTTCATTAAATTCCCGTAGATTCATGTATCCTAAATCTACTGTTGCTAAGTCGACTGAATTTCTCTCTAAAAATTTAAATAAATCTTCAAAATTCTTAACTAATGTTTTTGAATTTATATTGTTTCTTAATTCCGTAAATTTTTTGTAATTTGCTAAAGTTTCAGAGATTAATGTTTTTATTTTCAACCCCTCCTTTTTATATTATTTTTACTTTATTTTGTAAACTTTTTTCAATAAAATTTGGATTTTGATTTTTTATTGGACTAGGTCCTAATATTTTTAATTCTTCGACAAATTTGTTAACAATATTTGTTAATTTTGCTCCCTCAGAAGCAGATACAAAAATATATTTAATTCTTTTAGGGTTAATACCAAATTGCTTTAAATAGGATAAGAACAGTGGTATTCTTCTAATTGTCTTAAGATTTCCGGATACATAATGGCAATCACCTGGATGGCAATGTGAAATTAAAATTCCATCAATACCGTCTTTTAAGGCAGTGATTATAAATTCGGGAGTAATTCTACCACCACACATTACTCTTATGATTCTCAGGTTTGCAGCTCGCTGCATTCTGGAAGTCCCAGCCTGATCGGCTCCAGCATAAGAACACCAATGGCAGAAAATTCCTAAAATTGATGGATTAAAATTTGACACATTTGTTTCCATTATTATCCTCCTATTTTTTCCGATTTTTGAACTGCATTATGTATCATTGGTAATAATTGTGCATTACCAAATTGATTCTGGATAATTGCTGAAGTAGGGCATGCAGCAACACAAGTTCCACATCCTTTGCAAAGAATCTTATTAATTTCAGCAACTTTTTGAAGTTCATTAAAAGATATTGCATTGAAAGGACAAACACTAATGCAACTTTTACAACCGGCACATCTATGATTTAATACTATTGAAAAAATTGGATCAATTTCCACTTTTCCTTTAGCAATTAATAATGCTGATTGCAATGCTGCAGCTTTTGCTTGAGCAATAGCATCAGGAATATCTTTAGGACCTTGAACTGCTCCTGCTATAAATATTCCATCTGTTAATGTTTCTACTGGACGTAATTTAGGATGAGCTTCCATTAAAAACCCATCCTCAGATCGCTGTACATTAAATAGCCTAGTTATTTTATTAGAATCTTGTCTTGGTTCCAATCCAACAGCTAAAACTAATAAATCGGCTTTAATTCTAATTAATTTTTGTAAAAGAGTATCTTCCCCACGAACTATGATGTTATGTTCTTCATCCTCTACTACTTCTGAAATTCTTCCTCTAATAAATTTGATATGAAATTCCCTTCCGGTAGAGTCATAAAATTCTTCATATCCTTTTCCAAATGCCCTTATATCTATATAAAAAATAAAAATGTTTGCATTAGGATGTTTTTCTTTAAAAAGTCTAGCTTGCTTCGCTGAATACATACAGCAGACTCTAGAACAATATTTATTTCCTTTTTCAGTAAAATCTCGACTACCTACGCATTGAAGAAATACTATCGTAGAGGGTTCTTTTAAGTCTGATCTTCTTTTCACTTTACCTTCTGTTGGACCAAATGAACTCATTAATCGTTCCATTTCTAACCCAGTAATAACATTTGGATATTTTCCATAGCCATATTGCCTCAAGATTGTTGGATCATAAAGATCATATCCAGTGGATAAAATAATAGTTCCAACCTTAATATCTACAAATGTTGGTTTATCATCATATTTAACAGCATCAACAGGACAAATTTCAGCACAAATTCCACACTTGATACAATGGTCCATATCAATCGTATATTTTCCAGGAACAGCTTGAGGAAAAGGAATATATGCTGCTTTTCTCTTTTTCATTCCTAAATCAAATTCGTTAGCAGCAATAACAATGCATTCCTGAGCACAAGTTCCACATCCGGTGCAAATTTCTTGATCTATATAATGAGGTTTTTTTTTAATAGTAACATTAAAATTCCCAACATAACCAGAGATATTTGTAATTTCACTATAAGTCATTAATTCTATATTTTTAGCCTTCAAAACTTCAGACATTTTTGGAGTTATTACGCAAGAAGAACAATCTAATGTAGGGAAAGTTTTATCAAGTTGAGCCATATGGCCACCAATAGTCGTTGTTTTTTCTACAAGATAGACTTTATATCCAAAATTGGAAAGATCTAAAGCAGAATTCATTCCTGCAATTCCTGCACCAACAACTAAACAAGTTGGTTCAACTTGTACGCGAAATTTTTCCAGAGCTTCCAATTTATTAGCTTTTGCTACAGCCATTCTAACATGAGATTTTGCGATTTCATATGCTCCTTCAGTATCTTGTGTATTTACCCAGGTACAATGTTCTCTTATATTTGCTGCTTCATATAAATATTGATTTAGACCGGCTTCATTACACACCTTTCTAAATGTTGTTTCATGCATTCGGGGTGAACATGCAGCTACTACAACCCTATTAATTTCACCATTTTTAATCTTTTCCTTTATTAATTCTTGACCAATTTCAGAACACATAAATTTATAATTAAAAGCTTCAACTACATTTGGAAGAGTTTTTGCATATTCTGTTAACTTTTCGACATCGATAACTCCAGCTATATTATTACCACAATGACAAACAAACACACCAATTTTTGTTTTATCCTTCAAGTTTCTCACCTATTTTAGTTAAAAAAGGTTCTATTGAAATAAACGGTGGAACGCCAGATAATTCTTTATCTTTAATTAGTCCAACTTCCTCAGGATTCATACCAAGGGCAAGTCCTAATAATTGCGTATAATATATTACAGGAATATTAAAAGGAGCGTCAATTCTATCTTTAAAAATCTTATTTATTTCTATCTGTCCTAAATCAAACTGAAGATGACAAAAAGGACATACAGTAATAATAGCTTCAACGCCGGCGGCTCTCATATTTGTGAGTTTTTCTCTTGTAAAATCTAAAGAAATTTCTTTAAAAGCACTTCTTACTGCTCCTGCAGCACCGCAGCATCGATATTTATCTAGATAATTTATGCTTTTACACCCTGTTGCTTCAACTAAATCATCTAAAAAGTGTGGTGTTTCAGAATCCTTACCCCAAGGTCTTATTTCAGATGGCTTTAAAAGATGACATCCATAATGTACTGCTATTCGAAGATCTAACTTATTTTTTCGCCCGTATTTTACACGATTTTTTATTTTATCTAATCCAATATCTTTATATAAAATTTCTATTATATGTTTAACCTTAATACTTCCTTTATATGATCGATTTACTTTACTCAGATGATAATTTACCATATTACGCTTTTCTACATCGGATTTTAATTGATGATCGGCTTCAAGAAGGCTTCCATAGCATCCATTGCACATTGTAGCTATATCATAATTATTATTCTCTGCAATTGTCAAATTTCTAGTCGCAATTATTAACCATGTATCGATGTCAAAACCGCGAAAAACGCCTGGAGCTGGACAACAAGAGGCTCCCTCCATATCGACAAGGGTTATCCCTAATTTTTGAAATACTTTTTTAGTAGCAGCTTCGATAAAAGGATATCTGTTTGGTATTACACATCCAAGGAACAATGAATATTTTTTATCTTGTACCATTTTTAGTTAAACCGTCAATTTTATTGGGATTTACTGAAAATTTATTTATTTTATACTTCTTATATTTTTGAGATCTTTAACTTTTCTTCTTCTGTAATATATTTCTCAAGTGTTTCCTCAACTATAGAGACTTTAACTTTCTTTTTGATTCCCAACTCCTCGGAATCAATATTGATTAGCTCATTAAATTTTGAGCTTATCAAAAGCCTTTTTACCTCATCTAAATCTTTTTCATGGGAATGGACAGTAGGAGGAACTTTCTTTAATCCATAGAATTCTCGTAATTCTTTCCATTTTTTGTCATCGATTGGAACTCCATGTCCAGAAAAACAAAATTTTTTACATAAATCGAGGTGACTTTTTAACATGAAACCTTTTTGAACAGCCAAATTCCGTAAAAATATTATCATATCAGTGATAGGTAATTTACGAGGACAACGTTCAAGACAGGTATAACAAGTTGAACAGTACCAAATATCATTTTCTGAAAGGATATCTTCAATCCCTAACTGAACTTTCCTCATAATTGTCCTTACTTTCAAAGCTGTTCTTTCTCCTGAGGGGCAACCTCCGGAGCATGTTCCACATTGAATACAAGCATCAACTTCAGAATAACCTGCTTCTTTTAAAGAATCTACTAATGTATTTGTACAATTAGTTATAATATCTGGTTCATAATCTAACATTTTGTTTCTTTCCTTATCTATTCTCTATATAAAAGTCATTTTAACCGATTTAGTCTAAACTTTTTTTTAAAGAATGATTAAAACAGCTAAAAGGTTATTAAGCCTTAGGAGAATAAATGTGAATCTAATATATAAGTTTTCCCTTTACATTTAATAGAGTTAGAGAACCTCTACTATTTTCCATTAAAAGGTTTCAATTTGCAACAATTACTTTCAAAAAATTTCAATTTTAAAATTCCTTATAAATAACCCTCATTAATTTAAGATTTATAAGCAACATTCTTTAATAACTTACATTCATTTAATTATCATTATTTAAAATAACAAAACTATTTGATATTTGATAAAATGCCAGTACCAGTAGTTTTTATGCAACTTAGTTCTTGCTGGGGTTGCCATCAGAGTCTATTAAATGCACATTTTGAATTACTTCCTTTTCTATCAGAATTTGAAATTGTTAATTGGCCTACTATTTTCAATATAAAAGATGAAACTTTAATAGAAAAAGAAGCAAGATCAATAAAAGTTGGCTTCATTGAAGGTGTTATAAGAACAGAAATAGATACTTTAAAAGTTAAATTAATGAGGCAAAAATGTGATATTATTATAGCATTTGGGGCATGTGCAAGTTATGGAGGCATAGCGGGATTAGCTAATTTATTTGAGATAGATGAGTTAGTAGAAAGAAAATTCAAAGAAGTTGAATCTATTATTGAAACTGACTTAGAAGAACCGAAGCTTAACTTGCCAAAATTTGAGAATTTTATTTATAATGTTAAGGATTTAATCCATATTGATTTATTTATCCCTGGATGTCCACCTAAAACAGAAAATATTACAGCTTTGCTATTATATTTGATAACTCGATTAAGTGATGGATCCAAAAATCGTAATAGAGCTAAAACTGTATGTGACAACTGTAATCTTTATTTTGATGGTTGTCTTTTAGATCAGGGTAGACTCTGTTTTGGACCCATAACTGCTTCTGGTTGTGAGTTAATGTGCCCTAATAATTCAAATACTTGTTTTGGCTGTTTTGAATGTACACTTAATCCAAATAAAAAAGTTTCAAAATTGCACAAGTTAATCATAGATATAGATGATTTAAATGATGAATTAATGAAAGTTATTCAACATTTTTTGATCTCTTACTTAAGGTTATCTAATCTTACAAATTTTTATTTCCGTAAGGACTTATTGCAAAGACTTGTTTATGAACCAGAAAGTTTTACTCAAATAGAAAAAGAAACTAAAAATGGTTTTTTGCAAATGTTAAATGTCAAGCCCTCAGGAATTCCTATAATTGACGAAATTATTGGTGCGATTTTATTTCTTTTAAAAAATAGTTCAAGGTTTAAATTTAGCACAAAAACTGTTTGTAGTCATTGCAACAGAATCATAGTAGATAAAGTCCCCACGAGATTAAAAAGAGATTATGAAGGATTACCTACTCAAGATAAATGCTTTTTAGAACAAGGATATCTCTGTTTCGGACTTGTTACTCATGCCGGTTGCGGAACCATATGTCCTAATAAAGCAAATGCTCCATGCTTAGGATGTTATGGTCCGCCGGTAGGAATTAAAGATCCAGGTCCAAAATTTATAAGTAGTTTAGGATCTCTATGTGTAGATCTTGATCCTGAAGAAATCACCAAATCTATTAAGGATCCCGTAGGTTTATTCAATAGATTTACCCTCGCGGACAGTATTCTAAAACATAAATATTCTGATAAAATAGATGAATTACAATAAAGCCGACGTGTTATGTTTTTTTAGTTATAATTATCAGATTTTCTAAATTTTTTAAAAAAATTTCGAAATTCCATAATTGGATAAATATATCATTATAGGACTAGAGAATTGCATAACGCTCCTTACTTTTTCTCTCATTTCTTGTTTATAAAAATAAAAAGAGCATTTCTTACATGAGGGCTTATTTTCACCATAAAGGCAATACTCTAAAGTTCTATTAGTATATACGAAAGGTTTTAAACAATTATCATAAAATTGTTTATTAGAATATTGAAGGTTTTTGCAGTATATCCTAATCATTACTTTTACTATTTTTCTTTCATTCTCAAAGTTATTATTAAAAGGACTCATAATATAACATCAATATTTAAGTAGATTTTGTATTTTGGTTATAATTAAATTCTTGAATTTTTCTTTTATAATCTAAATTCTTTTAATCTTTGTTTCAATTTGAGAATTATGAGTGGAAAAAAAGAGAGTTCAAATGTAATCCGTTTGGCACATGGAGCTGGTGGTGTTTTACAAGAAGATTTAATCAAATTTATTACAAAAAATATTCCTTTTAAAAAAGTTAATAACGGAATTGGTGTTGAGGAATTGGATGATGGTGCCACAATTCCTTTAATTAATTATGAAAAAGAAATTGTTATTACTGCTGATGGTCATACTATTTACCCTCTATTTTTTCCTGGCGGTGATTTAGGGATTTTGAGTGTTTGTGGCACTGTAAATGATCTTTTAATGATGGGAGCAGAACCAATAGCCTTAACTTCCATAATAATTATTGAAGAAGGTTTCGAATTTGATATACTTGAAAAAATAGTTGATTCAATAAATAAAAGCGCAGAAGAGGCGAATATTGCGATTATTGCTGGCGATACTAAAGTAATGCCAAGGGGTAGTCTCAATGAAATAATTATAGCAACAACAGGTATTGGGATTAAAGATAAAAATATTCAAGTTTTAGACAATAATTTAAAACCAGGGGACGATATTATTCTAACCGGGAGTATTGGAGATCATGGTACAGCATTGATGGCTTCTCGAGAAGGTTTAAATATATCTACTGATCTAGAATCTGATATTTCACTCTTACTTGATATTTATAATATATTAGAATTGGATATTAAGAATAATTATATTCATGCTATGAAGGATCCTACACGTGGAGGTATTGCAGCCGCTTTAAATGATTGGGCAAATAAAGCAAATATTAGTATTTGGATTAATGAGGAAAAAATTCCTATCAAAAAACAAGTTAATGCGATATGCGATATGCTAGGACTTGATCCCTATAATATAGCGTGTGAAGGTAGAGCTCTCTTATCAGTAGATCCTAAACACTCTGGAAATATATTAAATAAAATAAAATCCACACAGATAGGAAAAGATGCAGAAATCATTGGTGAAGTAAAAGCTGAAAACCCAAAAAGAGTTTTTTTAAAAACTATTGTTGGTGGTACCAGATTCGTAGATATGCCTTTAGGAGAGCCAATACCTCGAATATGTTAACAGGTGATAATATGGATATCCCCGGAATAAATATTTTAAGAAGTGAGCAATTTACTAATAAAGTTATTGAGACTATAAATAAAATAGTTAAAGAACTAGGTAAAAAAATTAAATTTATGCATGTCTGTGGTACACATGAACACACCATTTCAAAATATGGTTTAAGAACTCTCTTACCTAAAGAAGTTGAAGTATTATCTGGTCCAGGATGTCCAGTATGTATATGCCCTGCTGCTGATATTGATAAAGCCATAGAGCTAGGAAAACGAGATGACACGATAATAACAACTTTTGGAGATATGATACGAGTACCAGCAACTAATATTTCACTTGCTGAATTAAAGGCTAAAGGTGCGGATATAAGAATAGTCTATGGACCAAATGATGCTGTTAAAATTGCAAAAGAAAATTCAGATAAAGAAGTAATTTTTTTTGCTATAGGGTTTGAAACTACTGTTCCTTTAATTGGATATGAAATACAATCTGGACCTCCCTCAAATTTTTCAGTTATTTGTGCTCATAAATTAATACCAGCCGCTTTGGAATTATTAATGAGTCAATCCCAATTAAGAATTGATGGTTTCATTTCCCCTGGGCATGTATCAACTATAATAGGATTAAAACCATATGAAATATTCTCACAAGCTTATAGAATACCTAATGTGATATCCGGTTTTGAGCCAAATGATGTATTGCTCTCAATTTTAATGCTTTTGAAACAAGTAAGAGATAAAAAATATGAAACTTTTAATGAATATTCGAGAGTTGTAAAGCCTGAGGGTAATAAAATCGCTCAAAAAATAATGGAAGAAGTCTTTGAACCAGTATCATCCCCATGGAGAGGTATCGGGAGAGTTAATGAAGGTGGATTAGTTATCAGAGAAAAATATAAAGAGTTTGATGCTGAGAAAAAATTTAATGTAAAAATTGAAAAATCTCAAGATATCCCTCCAGGGTGTTCATGTCATCTTGTAATGGTTGGAAAGCTTTATCCTTATGAATGTAAATTATTTAGAAAAGAATGCACTCCAATTCACCCTGTAGGACCTTGTATGGTATCTATGGAAGGAACTTGTAGCATCTATTTTAAATATCATAGTGATGATAATAATTAAATTGACCATGGAAAGCATGACTCGTATTTATCAGATCCCCACACATCCGTAGCAGGGAAATTGCACCTATATCCATTCTCATAGTTTTTATTATAATATGTTTTTACATGCATTCCCCATACTATCCTATCAAAATCAGCACGGGTTATTCTTTGGGATTCAGAATTATGTGAAAAGTTTTTAGTGCTAAATTCAAGGCTACATTTCCAAAAATGACTTTTTTCTTTAAGATACTTTGCTTTGTCTCCCTGATCTTCCTCAACCCAAGAAACAAAACAAACATCATCCTTTCCTTCTAAGCAGTTATCTAAATATTTTATTCGAGAATCGAAACCACCTTCATTGGCTGCCCAATATCCACCCCAATAACTTACAAGCACTATGATAACCTTTCCTTTTAAATCTTTAACTGTTGGTCATATAAAATTTCGTTCTCTAAAATCTTTAAAAGTGAAGAGTATATTGGAATCAAATGAATCAGTAATAATTTTATTTAATTTCTTAATTCCATAGAGTTCTTCAGGCTCGTTATTCAAGTCAATAATAGAATCTTTAAGTTCAATAAATAGAGTAATGGGTGTATGATCTTTATTTTGTTCATTTGACCATTCTTTCAGCACTTTAAGCCAATTAGAGAAAAGAAGATTATTAGGATTACCATCTACTTCAAGAAGTGAATCAATATGGTTTTCTAAATGATAAACTTCAAAGTCTTCTAATTCCTGTATGATGTTATCATGTATGTCATATTCAAGACCTCTTACTCCCTTATTTAGCTGATCTCTTATAGAATGTATATATGAATTATGACTAGTTTTAATAAATGCTTTATGATATGGTATATCCCATCTTTTTTCGATATTATTCATAATAAAATGGAGGGCTTTAGTTAACATGTAGAGAAAAAGCAATAACTTATTTCTTTTTATTATAAAATATTAAATCTTTTTATTTTGCATTTCTATACTATCTTCGCTATCTTTTAGAGTATAAATAAAAAATCAGTTGATTTATATTTCTTTTAAATTTTAATTTATTTGAATGGCTGAAAAAACTGTAGAAATTAATATTGATGGTATTGTTCAAGGTGTAGGATTCCGTCCATTTTTATTTAATTTAGCAAGATTTTTAGGATTAAAAGGTTTTATTTTAAACCGAGGAAATGCAGGAGTTCGTCTTATACTTCAAGGAAATGATGATAAAATAAATGAATTTATTGAAAATATAGATAAAAGTGCTCCTAAAATATCTTATATTGAGAATATAAGCACTAGAGATATAGAAAATCAAAGCAAATATTATGATTTAACAATTCGACCAAGCGAACAAGGTAGGGGTATAAGTCTTACATTACCACCAGATATTGCAATTTGTAATAACTGCCTAAATGAAATGAGAAATCAAGATAAAAAACGATTCTATAGATATCCTTTTATAGCATGTGCTCAATGTGGTCCACGTTTTACAACTGTAAATGAATTATCATATGATAGAGAAAGGACTACAATGAAAAGTTTTCCATTTTGTAAATCGTGTCAAAATGATTATTCAGACTTTAATAATAGAAGATTTCATGCCCAAACTTTTGCATGTTCTGTTTGCGGTCCAAATTATGAACTATATGACAAGAATAGAACAAAGATTATAAAATCATCAATAGAAGAGATATTGATAGAAGTCACAAATAGAATAAATAATGGTGAAGTAATTGCTATTAAAGGAATTGGTGGCGTTCACTTAGTATGTCAGGCAGATAACGATGATACTATTTTAGAACTTAGGTCAAGGAAAGGTGGAAGAAAATATAAACCGTTTGCATTAATGATTCCAAATTTGAAACTAATCGAAAAAGAATTCAATATCTCTCAAGAAGAGAGAGAAATGCTATTATCATTTCGTAGACCAATTGTATTATTGGAACGTAAAGAGAAGATAGCAACTTCTATAATAAGTGATTGGGTAGCTCCTGGACTAAACAATGTAGGGTTCATGCTCCCATATACGGGGATTCATTATTTATTATTTGATTTAATCGGGAATAAACCCTTAGTTTACACAAGTGGTAATAGATCAAATATTCCAATGGGAATTGACAATAATACTATTTTTAAGCAATTAAATGAATTAGCAGATGGATTTTTATTACATAATCGAGAAATTTGTCAGAGAGCTGATGATAGTGTTTTAAGAGTTCATAATAATAAAATAAAATTAATTAGACGATCAAGAGGTTTTGTTCCAGAATATTTACCATTACCTTTTGAAGTTGAGATACCTGGAGCATTAGCTACCGGCCCTGAATTAGCAGTTACAGGAGCAATTTTACGTAGAAATCGAATATTTCCTACTCAATATATTGGAAATGTTACTCACTTAGAAACATATAACTTTCTGGAAGATGCTCTGTTTCACATGAAAAATCTCCTACAAATTAAGAATTCAGAATTAGAATTTATTGTCTGCGATGCACATCCTTCTTTTATAACAACAAAATTAGGTACTGATTTAGCAAATCAATTTAAAATTCCTTTATACTCAGTACAACATCATTACGCCCATATTTTAAGTCTTATGGCGGAAAATGAAATTGAAATAGATAAAAAAATCATAGGTATAAGTACTGATGGTGTTGGTTATGGAGATGATGGTAATATTTGGGGCGGAGAGATTTTGCTTTGTTCTTACAATAATTATATAAGGCTAGGATCATTACAATATCAACCAATGGTAGGAGGAGATCGTTGTACAAAATATCCTGCTAGGATGGTTGCTTCAATCATACTTAATACTTTAAATACGGACGAATCTTTAAAAATCTTCAAAAAAATAGGAATACAAAATGATTTAGAATATAAAGAAAATGAATTAAGTATTTTAATTTCTCAATTCAATAATGCCAATCAAAAATTTCCATCAGAAAATATACCTTTATCAAGTTCAACTGGTAGAATATTTGATAGTGTATCTTATCTTTTAGGAGCAGCAAAAATAAAAACATATAGAGGAGAACCTGCGATGAGACTTGAAAGTTTAGCTTCAAGAGGGAATCCAAATAATATAAATTTTAAGATTGAATATTATAAAAAAAATGGATTATATATAATTAATACATCAAAAATAATAATTGATGTTCTTACTCTACTTGAAGATTCAAAAAATAATCGAAGCGATATTGCAGCAAAATTTCAAATTGAACTAGGAAATGCATTTGCAGAAGTTGCTATAGAAGTTGCTAAAGAACACCAAGTAGAGTGTATAGGATTAACTGGTGGTGTAGCATATAATTACTCATTTTCGAAAATTATTAAAGAAAAAGTGAATAATAAAGGATTTTTATTTTTAGAACATAATTTAACAGCTCCGGGAGATGCTGGCATAAGTACAGGACAATTAATTGGTGGTATTTTTAAATATCTCAAAAACTATAGGATCTAACAAAAGCTATTGTATTATTTAAGGAATATACTCTTATTGTTTAGAATACATAAAATAAAAACTAAAGAAATCAAATTCTACTTTTTACAATTGAATCTTCTAATTGTGCCAACTTTTGGAGAGATTTGAGAGGATAATTACCTGTTAAACATGCTAAGCATAATTCATTTTTAGTTTTTCCAATAGCTTGAGTTAAATTATCTATTGTTTGATATACCAATGAATCTGCTCCGATAACTTGTTGAATCGCTTTCAAATAATTATCACCATGCTGTAATTGAAGCCTTCCTGCAATTAATTCATTCTTAGTAGGGAAATCAATACCCATATAACATGGACTTATAATTGGAGGGCAACTTATTCTTAAATGTACACGTTTTGCTCCTCCTTTTTCTCTTAATAATGATACTATTTGTTGAGTTGTCGTTCCCCTCACAATTGAATCATCTAATAGAATAACGTCTTTATCTTTAACAATATTCTTTATCGGATTTAATTTGTCTTTTACAGCAATTTTGCGTTTTGATTGACCAGGCATAATAAATGTTCTATGTACATATCGATTTTTCATTAATCCTTCTATATAAGGGAGCTTTGCTTCTTTAGCATAACCCACAGCAACACTTCGACCTGAATCCGGAACTGGAACCACAATTGCATTATTATATATCTCAGGATTTTTCAAAATAGGATCATTTTTGGCTAAATTAATCCCTAATTGTAATCTTGCTTCAGCAACTGAGACATTATCGAGAATAGAATCTGGTCGTGCGAAATATACATATTCAAATTGACAAATAGCGGTTCTGTGAGAATTAATTATAAGTTCTGAATGAATATCTTTTTGATGGCTCAAATGTACAATTTCTCCTGGTTTTACATCTCTTAAAAAGAATCCACCAACACTATCAATAGCACAAGATTCAGATGCAACAAAATATAGGTTTCTTTGTTCAGTTTTTAATTCCCCTATACATAAAGGCTTAAATCCTAAAGGATCTCTAATAGCATAAATATCACCCTTAGAAGTCATCAAGATTAAGGAATAGGAGCCATCTAATAGTTTACTTGTTAGCTTAAGGATCTCAGGCCAATCCTCGGTTCCTAAAGCAATTGATCCAATTAATTGAGCTAAGACCTCAGTATCGGTATCAGTGATAAATATACGTCCCATTTCATCCATTCTTTTTTTAATCTCGTCAAAATTAGCTATAGTTCCATTGAACGCCATAGAAAATTCAATTTCATTATTCTTAAAATGAAATGGTTGCATATAAAGAGAAGAGTTAAATCCTACTGCTCCAGTTGTTGCATATCTGTTATGTCCAATACCTACATTTCCCCAATACTGTGAAATAATTTTTTCCTTTAATACTTTTGAAACTAATCCATTCTTTTTATATGTAAATATATTTCCACCAGTTTTTAAAAGAGATATCCCTGTAGATTCTTGTCCCCGATGCTGTAAAGCAATTAATCCTCGATACAAGAAATTTGAGACAGAATATCCAATGTCATCGCAAGTTACGCCAAAAATAGCACAATGCTCTCTTGGTTTTTCTCTCATTTGTCTTATTCTTCTTACTTTTAACATGATTTTAGATTTTTTGAGAGAATCAGTTATAATATCTTCAATTAATTTAAATCATATAAAATTTT
Organism: Promethearchaeota archaeon; assembly: GCA_019058245.1. Classification (GTDB taxonomy): domain Archaea; phylum Asgardarchaeota; class Lokiarchaeia; order Sigyniarchaeales; family SOKP01; genus Loki-b32. The sequence continues at coordinate 356,331 of JAHPZJ010000013.1, forward strand.
TAATTATTAGTTTAATAGAATATAAAATCTTTTTATGATAAAATTGTCAATGAGTAATTGTGATTCTAATTCAGTTGCAATAATAATTCTAATTGGGGGTAAAAGCACTCGATTTGGAAAAGATAAAGGTCTTTTCGAATTTAATGGGAAGCCATTGATATCTTATCAATTAGACACGTTAAAACAAGGAAATTATGATATCTTTTTAGTTGCTCATTCCTCAGAGCAAGTTCAAAATTATGTCGATAATATCGATATTTCTCAAATTATGGCATTTATTATCGATGCAGATTTTTTAATCTCAGATTCCAATAAGCGAACTCCATTGTTAGGAATTTACTCCGGATTTAAAGAATTACAAAATCTTGGATATCAAAAATCTCTTGTAATACCATGCGATATACCTCTAATTAATCTCGATGTTGTTAAATTAATAATAAGAGAATCTTATGAATATGATTGCTGTATTCCTAGCTGGGAAAACCATCTTTTAGAGCCATTATTTGCAGTATATTCTATTGAGAAAACCTTGATAAAAGCAGAAAAGAATCTTAAAGAAGAAAATTACAAATTGATTAATTTATTGGATGATGATTGGAAAATTAACTATCTTTCCATTGAGAAAATTATCTCTAGTATAGACAATGAATTATTCTCGTTTATTAATATAAATAAGCAGCCTGATTTAAAAAAATTGAAAAAAAAAATAGATTTTAGCAAGAATTTTTAAATACTATATTTTTAGAATCCATCTGGACCCATTATTCCCCCGATTAGTCCTAAAACCCCTCCCCCTAACATAAGATAAGTTCCAAGTGAGAGATCAATAAGTTCTCCACCGAGAGGTAAATCAAAGGGAATGATGCCTTCTACTAACGCTTTATCATACTTTAAAACTTCAACATATTTACCGATATTTGCTATATCTAAGATACCATATACCGTAAGGATAAAATATACTGCAAATACAATTGCTAATATACCTCCAATTATACTAGGTACTCGACTCTTAACACCTAATATAATCAAAATTCCTGAAAGCATAACAATAATGAAAACAATTATCATTATAATAACGTCTATCTTAACATCTTCAAAAAATGTACCTATATTTAAGAATAATCCGAGATAATAATAGTAGAACGATCCAGCAGAGGCAAATGAAAATACAAATGTGGCTACAAGTGTTATTATACCTCCAAGGATACATAAAATTTTTCCCGCACCCATTATATGTTCACAATTTTTTATTTTGATTTTTTATTATAAATTAAATTACTTTATATATATAATTTGAATCTAATATGAAATTAAATTAGATGTTTTATAGGGTTAAGCTTTATAGTATCATATTAACTTATAGAATATGTAAATAATATTAATTCTACATATATAATATACTAAAACTTATTACTTTTAAAGACAAAAGCTAATTTTTCAGGATATAAGAAGATTATTTTTCAATGTGTAACTCTTTTACAATATTCTGAACAGTGATTAATAACTCTTGCATTTTGAAGGGCTTATCTAAAAATCCAGATGCCCCTAAGGATAAAGCCTTTTGCCTTACTGTCATATCTGCACTTGCAAAAATTATTTTCTCTTTTTTGTTCATTTCTAAAATTTCTACCATCGTATCTAATCCATTTTTTATCGGCATTCTATGATCCATTAGAATTAAATCAGGTTTTATATTAAGTTTTTTGTACTTCTCAATAGCGTCTTTTCCATTGATTGCTATTTCAATTATCTCAAAACCACTTTCTTTCAATATTAAACTGTATAGTCTCTGTAGTGATTTATCATCATCGACGATAAAAATCTTAATCATTCAATTGTACCTTTTCCTGATTAGTATCCAAAAAAAATTAAATTTCTTTTTAAAACCCTTAATCTATTATTCTGTAAGTTTAAAGTATTCAAAGAAGAACTTTTATTTAAGTCTAGACATATACAAAAAAGTAGTAGATTTTATATAAAGAGAATTTCACTAATACTTTAAAATTTATAATAAATCTTTATAAAAATAATAGATTCTTTTACATATTGGAATTATTCTAAATATTGGTAATTATAATTTAGAATTTTATTCACAGATATTACTTAGGAATATTACAATGAAGGATTTAATAATTAAAAATGGCTTAGTTTATGACCCATTAAATAACATCGATGGAGAAAAAAAAGAAATTCACATTAAAGATGGAGTTATTGTAGAAAAGGTTAATGGAGACGCGAAAGTAATAGACGCATCTGGAATGATCATTATGCCTGGAGGAGTTGATATTCATGCGCATATCGCAGGTACTAAAGTAAATGCGGGTCGCTCATTTCGACCAGAGGATAAACTTGATGGATTTAATGAGAAAAGAACTAAATTAACTCGAAGTGGTACTGGATGGTCAGTTCCCTCAACTTGGACAACTGGATATAGATATGCGAGACTTGGATATACAACTGTAGTTGAACCCGCCATGCCGCTACTTAAAGCACGTCATACACATGAAGAATTTCTCGATACTCCAATAATAGACAAAGCAGCCTTTCCATTGTTCGGAAACAATTGGTTCGTAATGGAGTATATTAAAAAGAAAGATTATGAAAAGTTAGCTGCTTATATCGCTTGGATTTTAAAGGTAACTAAAGGATATGCTGTAAAGATAGTAAATCCTGGAGGTGTCGAGAATTGGGCTTGGGGAAAAAATGTAGAAAGCTTAGATTCTACTGTATTTCATTTTGAAGTAACTCCAAGAGAAATATTAGAAAGCTTAGCAAAAGTTAATGAAATCCTCAAATTACCACATACTATTCATGTACATGCTAACAATTTAGGACATCCTGGTAATAAAGAACATACACTTGAAACTTTTAAAGCCGTTGAAAAAATTAAACCAAAAGATGGACGAAAATCAGCATTCCACTTAACTCATTGTCAGTTCAATGCATATGGGGGAACAAGCTGGGGAGATTTCGAATCTGGTGCAGCAGATATTGCTGAATATTTAAATTCGCATGATCATTTAACTGTAGACATGGGACAAGTAATTTTTGGAAAAGCAGCAACAACTACAATGACCGCGGACGGGCCGTGGGAATTCGCACTTCATCATATAGGAGGTACTTCAGCATGGGGCGCAAAACCAGGAATTAAGTGGATCAATGGGCAAGTAGAAGGAGAATCAGGATCAGGCATCGTACCTTATCAATTTAGTCCAAAAATCACTGTAAATGCGGTACAATGGGCTATTGGATTGGAACTTGCACTTCTGATTAAGAATCCATGGCAAATTTATGTCACCACAGATCACCCTAATGGGGGTCCATTTACCTCGTATCCACAGGTTGTTCGCTGGTTGATGGATAAAAAATCCAGGGACGATGTTCTTCTCAATCAATGTAGTAAAAGAGCATCAGAGAGAACTGAATTAAAGGATATCGATCGGGAGTTAACATTAACCGAGATTTGCATAATGACAAGAGCCGGAACTGCGAAATGTTTAGGAATGAACGATCGAGGACATTTGGGAATTGGTGCTATAGGTGATGTTGCTATTTATAATTTAGATCCGAAAAAGATGGATGGACATGCCATAGAAAAAGCCTTTACGTTAGCAGCATATACCATAAAGGATGGACAGATTGTCGTGAAGGATGGAGAGATCACCGCAACTCCTATGGGTACTACGATTTGTGCTGAAGGAAAGGTTGAAGAAAATGAAGTTGAAGCTTTAATAGCTGATGTTAAAACACACTGGCGTAACCATTATAGTATTAATTTCAACAATTATGCAATTGGAAACTATTATACTCCAAAAATGAAAATTATGAATGGAGCCTAATTTTTTATTTATACTTTTATTTTAGTTAATAGTATTAAATCAATAAAATCATTAAATTCAGATTTATTAGATTTTAGAAGAATTTTGTAATTTTTTGAAATAATGATGGATGTTCTTATCACTTGAAATTTTATCTGTTCCTTTTTCCTCAGAAACATAAATTTTTAGTAGACTCGTTTTTTGTTTTAAATTCTCACTAACTTCTCTTACAACTTGTGTGTATAATCGTACGTAGGGATCTATCGGCATTGAATGTTCTTTATTATCGGTTTGATTGAATTTATCCTTTTCCTCTTTCATATCTCTTTTTTTTGTCATAATTAGTTATAATTTTTATTGTGAATTCAATTGATTCAAATAAAATCCGTATAATTCTCTATGTAACTTAATTTCAAATTCATCTTATTAATGAGTCTGGTAAATTTTTGAAATAAAAATGAGTTAAAAGTTATTTTTGATTATTTTACTTTATCCTTAGTAATATAATAGTAAAATCCAATTATTTTTAATTAAGTATGTGAATGAGAATATCTTTATCTTAGTTGCAAAAGAATATTTTCCTTATTTTAATCTAAAAATAATTATTTTTATATGTATTAAAGCTTCTTCTCTTGAATTAGGCAAAGAAAATTATAAGCTCTATTATACTGAGAAAAAATCTTCATGTAAAAAATATAATATTCTTTTAGATACTTTTTTTTCAAAAGTAATGTGAACTTGTGTTAGCAACTCTAGGTATTTAGCCACAGTATTAATATGCATTTTTAATTCTTTTGAAAGTTGAGTTTTTGTAATTCCATAATCAAATTTTTTCAAATATTCAATTATTTCCCTGCTTTTTTCTTTTGATGTTAAATATCTTAACTTTTTGTCTTTAAGATTGTATTTAAAGTCAAAATAAATATCGTGATTCTCTATTTTCACTGTTTTTACAAAATTAAATTTTAATAGAATTTTAAGATGCCATACAACCACATGATTACTAATCTTGAGCTCTCGAATGATTCTATTGAAATAAACTCCTGGATTTAATACAATAAATTCATAAATGAGTTTTCTTTTTTGATTTTTTAAGATATCTTCCCTTGACAATTTTGAACCTTCAACAATTATCTTTTTTCTAACTAAAGATCTCAAAATTTCCTCGATACCACTTATATTAATGTTTCTTGAAGCTGTTCTAAATCGAGTAATAATAAAAGGAATAATTTCATTTATATTGAAATATCTATTTTTGTCTAAATATTCCTTAACAACATCTAAAACGAGTTTTTCCTGTTCTAATAATTCAATAAGCATAACTTAGAAAGCCTCTACTAGTTTCACCTATTCTAATATGAGTTTAAATTTGATTTTTCAATCATTTCATCTAGAATAGATTGTCTTTCTTTAGGAGTCAACGCAAGCATTTCCATAATAAACTCACTTCTATCAACACCCTCCCAATTAAATCGGTTTAATTTTTCAAAAAATTCCTCCGAAATCACAGTTATATTTATATCCTTTATCAAACTGAGTTTTTCAATAGAATTTTCCATCGTAAGAATCTGGAGAGCTAATTTGCCATCATATGGTTCTTCTTCAATCTCATTTTCAAATATTTCACCAAGATATGCTTCTCTATCTCTTTTTAACTTTAATGTCGTTCCTCTATGTTTTACATAATAATGTATTACATAAGCAGAGCTTGCAACAACTGCTCCAATAACGGATACCAAAACTATAAGAGGTATTAAAGAATCTGGTTTTTCTAAGGGGATTAATAAATTTTCAATTCCTATTTTAGGATCATGATATATGTGTTCACCTTTAGGATAAATAAAAAATAATCCTTTTCTATACTCGTGGTGTTCATCTTCAACAATTTTATTTACTCCTATAGTTTCCATATTCTTATTAATTATCGCATAATCTTTCCATGAAAAAAATCCAGTAAAATCATTTGTAGTAAAAGTAACTCCACTTTCTTTTTCAGCATAACCTTGCTTTTCATCATAAGTTTCTTCTTGTATTTCAAAATCTCCCTCATGTTCTATTCTAGTATAAACCGCAAGTAAAGAATTCTCACCAATAAATTCAAAATTTGAGATTTCAATTTGAATCTTAGCTTGAGTGGGATTAATTAAGGAATCTTCAATATATACAAAATCTTCAACAAAATAGATATGTGCTGTAAAAACATTATTTACAGTTTGAATTTTAAAGTAATGCAAAGAAGAATCCTCTGAAATATTAGAGGATTCATAAACTACAGATTTAAAATCACTTAATCGGAATGTTTGAATGGTGTGATCAATTTGAGGGTCAAAAATTCCATTTTGATTAGTATCATTAAATTCAATGATTGAACGAAATAAAACTCCAAATTCTAATTCCCAATCCGATTCAAGATTAGATTTATAATTTAATCCTATATAGAACCCATCTTCATCAAAAAAAATATGACCTTTTATTTCATCTCTATTAATCTCACTTTTTCTGATGGATTCAATTCCAATTTCATTTTCACCAATACCTACTTCGATAAATCTTTTATTTTTCTCTTTAAAATCATCATTTATACCATCATCCTGTTCTTTACCTAAAACGCTTATAAGAGTAATACTTATATTTAAAATCAATATACCTAAAAGAAAAAGACTAATCAAATAATAGTGTTTTTTCATCTTCAAAACCTCATTTATTTAAATTTTATCCTTAAAACTAAATTCCATTAATTAGATATCCTTATTCTTATTTTTTTAAAGTAATATATAAAAAATAAAAGAAATAAATTTATTCTTTTCAGGGAACCTTATTAATTCTATCTGATCTTCTTTTTTGAGATAAAAACTCCTATTGCGATAACACTAAGTCCAGCAACACCAGCAATTGGACCGATAATAATCATTGGAAATTCCGAGCTACTAATCTCTCCAAGCACAATTCCAATTTTTGGATCATGATAAATATGATTTCCTCGTGGATAGTTGAATAGTAATCTCTGGATTTTATCTTCTTCTTTTTCAAGTTCAAGTTTATTGGTTAAGACCGGCATTTCAACTCCATCAATCATTGCTGTTTCTTTCCAACTAAAAATTCCTGTATATCCTTCATTGTCAGTAAAAATTTCTTTCTCATTTGTAGCTTTTCCAGCTTTTTCATCTTCAGTTTCTTCTTTTTCTTCATAAAAATCCTCGGAAAAGAGTTTTGCGAGGAGTGCTAATTGAGAATCTTCTTCGATATAATCATAATCAGTAATTTCGATGTCTATTTTAATTTGAGTAGGAGCAACTATATTTCCGTCAAGTATTATAAATTCCTCTGGAAAATAGATATGAGCTGCAAATACGCCATCTGTTGTATTAATCAAGAAATAATGTAAAAAGCTATCAGTTGAAATGTTTATTCGTTCATAAATTACATCTTGAAATGAATTAATCCCATAATCTTCTATAGCTGTATCATTTTCATGCTCAAAAATCCCATTATCATTAAGATCAACATATTCAATCAATGCGGGAAATTTCACCTCAAAATTTAATTTTAATTCATGTATCCATTCTTCACAAGTATCCTCATCACCATCTCCACCAGCTATCTCAAGTCCAGATTCATCTTCATCTTGAACTGATTCTTCTTCTTCACAATTTACTTTCCTTATAGTTCTAAATGAAACTCTAATATCTAATCCACATTCACTATAACCAATCCTTAAATCCATGATGTCTTTCTGATCATCAGATCTTTTGATCGAAGCTATTTCAACTACCCCTTCTCCAAACCAAATATCAACATATCTTTTATTTTTTTCTTCAAAATCATCATCAACACCATCTTCATCAGCATCTTTGGGATTCTCTTCTTTTTCTTCAACTTTTGATTTTTCTTCCTCTTCTTCTCCTTCTTCACCATCAGCATAAGCTATGTTCATTCCAACACTTACTGTGAATAATAAAATTCCTAAAAAAAACAATCCTATCATATATTGTGTTTTTTTCATTAAATTTTCTCTATTTATATAATTTTACCTAAATTGGTTTAATATCATAATTTTTATGCTATTATTTAAAATAAAATGGTAAATTTTTGAATATATTTAAGATGTAAATAAGACATTAACTTTAGACTGACTTCATTTTTATAAAATGGATTATAAAATTATCCGAGTTCATATATAGGAAAGAGTTATATAATTTATATAAGAAAAAAAGAATTATATTTATAACAAACAATATTAAATCTTTTATTATTATTGCGATAACCTTTTAGATCTCATTAAATTGAATTATAAAATATATCTAATGAATATCATACTATAGGATAAATTTGTTCTATTTAAACATTAAATCAATAAAAAGAATATTGGAGCCAGCGGTGGGATTTGCACCCACGATGCTGAAAGCAACGGCTCTGCAGGCCGCCTCCTTAACTACTAGGATACGCTGGCTTTAAATTATAATTTTTATTAAAGAAAATTTTTACTATTTATTTATGTATAGATTTATTATGGATTTTTATTTAGTTTTTCCATTATAACTATTATAAAAACATGCAATATAATAATAAATTCGCAATTAAATCTATAAATGCTTAATATACGTATTTAAATTATAATTCCCGATTATTTGTTTAAGGAGATTATATATAAAAGAAGCCAATATAGTTAATTGGGTAATGATCAGGGAATGTTAGGAGAAAATATAAATCTAATAGGAGATTTATAATAAATTAAAGAAAATAATAAATGAATTGAAATTTTAAATTATTCCTAAAAGAAATTTTTTCCTTTCAGTACCATGAATGATGAAAAACTTGAAAAAGAGAAACAAACTATAGCTCTTGGATTAATATCGGGGGGATTAGATAGCTTAATTGCTTCTCTTATACTAAAATTACAAGATATTAAAATAATTGGATTAAATTTTACTTCCCCCTTTTGCCAATATAATATGAATTCTGGTCAAAGAGAATGTAATTTAAAAATATTTAAGGAAAAACTCGGAATACAAATAAAATATTTACCTTTTGAAGATGACTTTCTGGAAATTATCAAGAATCCTAAATATGGATATGGAAAACATATTAATCCTTGTATTGACTGTAGGATTTATACTTTAAGGAAAGCAAAAGAATTTAAAAAAAAAATATCAGCTGATTTTATTTTTACTGGTGAAGTTCTTAATCAAAGACCAAAATCCCAACATATAAATGCGTTAAAGATCGTTGAAAAAGAATCGGATTTAGAGGATAAGCTTCTAAGACCTTTATCAGCGCTTCATTTGAAACCAACAATTTATGAACAACAAGGATTAATTGATCGTACAAAATTATTAGGAATTAAAGGAAGAAGTAGAAAGATACAAATGGAAATAGCTAGAAAGTATGGGATACTGAATAATTATTATGCATGTGGAGGGTGTTTATTAACAGATGAGCATTTTACCAATCGTATGAATGATTATCTTAAATATAATGATCATCTAAAAATGGAGGATATCCATATCTTAAAAATTGGTCGTCATTTCCGATATAAGAATACAAAGATTATTGTCGGGAGAAATGAATTAGAAAACAATCAATTAATTACTTTTAAAAAACCAGAAGATTTAATTATAGAAGCTAAAGATGTTCCTGGACCAATAACAATTGTACAGGGAAAAATCAATAATGTATCATTAAAATATGCCGCAATGTTAACTTTACGCTATTCTGATTTAAACCAATTAAGAGGTTATGTTAAGTACGGAACTGATTATAATAATTTGAATAATACTGTTAGTATTGAACTAGAAAAGGATCTGAATTTAAAAAAATACATTTTATAGCACTAATAAATTTCATTTGTACTTGCCTATATACCGAAAATATCATATTAAAATAAGATATAAATAGAAGAACACTTATTTTGGATTTAGAGTTACAATATTCTAATAATTTTATTTAATTTTCAAATTCATAAGATATTAGTGTTCAGTATATGATTTCCAAAAAGAATAATCAACTTACTAATTTTAAAAATATTTTTCCCCATTTAATGAAAACAGTAGATGATTTAATCATCATTGTTTCGATGTATAATTCTTATAAAATTGAATATGTTCATAAAAGTAAATATTTAAAAAAATTGGGTTATTCAGATGGTACTTTACAAGGAAAGTCTTTATTTGATCTAGTTGATTTCGGAGAAATCACTCCAGAAACCGACATTTTAGGTACTTTAAAAAGCAACGGAAATAATATGGAAGTCAAAGTAATCAATAAAAATGGAAACTTAACTTGGGCATTACTAAAATCGTCTATAATCACTGATGAGCAAGAGCAACAAAAACTTTTACTCGTTTTGAGAGATATTTCAAGAATTAAAGATTTAGAAATAAAATTAGAAGAATCAGAAAAAAAAATAGAAAGAATTTTAAAAAATGTTCCAGAAAACAGATATGGGGATAAATTTACACATGAGAAATATCATAATGCACTTAAAGAAAGTGAAGTCCTCCTTAAAACAGCAATAGAATCTTTACCATTTGATGTATTTATGATTGATAAAAATGGTTTATATGCTATGCAAAACTCAGTTTGTAAGCAACATTGGGGGGATGTTATAGGGAAACGTCCTAATGAAGTTGCTAATAACCAAAAAACTCTTGAGGTATGGGAAAATAATAATTCAAGAGCATTTTCTGGTGAACTAGTTACTGGTGAAGAGAGTTTTAATATAAATGGTAATATTCATCACTTTTACAATATAATAAATCCAGTATATATTAATAACGAAATTCAATATATCTTTGGAATAAATGTTGATATTACAGAAAAAAAAGATGCAGAACGAAAACTTCAAGAATCTGAAGAAAAGTTCAGAACGATTGCTGAACAATCATTAATGGGAATATGCATTATCCAAGATTTTGTTATTAAATATTCAAATCAGCAAATATCTGAAATCTATGGATATTCATTTGAAGAAATTAAGCAATGGAAACCTAAAGAATTATTAAAAGTAATCCACCCCGATTCTAGAGATATGGTTGAGAAGTATTTAAAAAGAAAGCAACAGGAATCAGATGAGATAGCAATACACTATATTACAAAAATAATTACTAAAAATGGGAATATCAGGCATATAGAAAATTATTCAAAACCAATAAGATATCAAGGGAAAATAGCGAACTTAATAATGCAGGTTGATATAACAGCTAGAATAAATGCTGAACAAAAAATAGATTCTGCTGAAGAAAAATATCGAAGCATTCTCGAAAATATGATGGATGGATATTATGAAACAGATCTAAATGGTAGGTTGCTTTACGCAAATGATGAATTTTGTAATATTTTGGGATATTCAAAAGAAGAGTTAATAGGAAAAAATAATCGATCATTTTATGATAATGAGTCAAGAAAAATTTTATTTGATATATTCTCCCAAATTTATAAAACAGGAATTCCTCGTCCTCCCCTAGGATTAATTAAATTGATGACACTTAAGAAGAAGCTTATCTATTTTGAGGGTACAATTGATTTATTGTACGATTCTGAAGGAAAAAAAGTTGGATTTTTTGGTCTTGTTCGTGATGTCACACAAAAGAAAATTGCAGAGCAACAATTAAAAGAATCTGAAGTAAAATATCGACATTTATATGAAAATTCTCCTAATTCGATTATTTTATTTAATTTGAAAGGAGAAATGCTAGATTGTAATTTAATTACAGAATCTCTTTCTGGTTTTAAAAGAGAAGAATTAATTGAAAAAAAATATAGAAAAGCTAATTTTATCCATAAAGATTATCTTCCAATTCTTTTAGAAGAATTTAAATCGCTTTTAAAAAAGAAAATTATGGGACCATTAGAAATTCAACTCTATACAAAAAAAAGGGTGTTAATATGGGCTAATGTCCAAGCATCATTATTTGATTATCAGAATGAAAAAATAATTCAAGTTATCATTCAACCTATTGATGATATAAAAAAAGCAGAAGAAAAATTTAGAAATATTACAGAACAATCGTTAATGGGGATATTTGTGCTCCAAAATGGTTTCTTTAGATATTTCAATGATAAAATAGTTGAAATTACTGGTTATACGAGAGAGGAAATGAAAAATTGGGTTCCTTATGAATTTATGAAACTTGTCCATCCTATAAATAAAGAATTTGTGAGAGAACAAGCACGTAAAAAGCAAGTAGGTGATGCTGATGTTATTGATCAATATAACTTTAGATTAATTAGAAAAGATGATGAAATTAGATGGATTGAAATTCTTTCGAAATCAATTAATTATGAGGGATCTCCAGCAGATTTAGCAATGATATATGATATTACGGATAAAGTTGAGACTCAGAAAAAATTAAAGGAGTCAGAAGAAAAATATCATTATTTATTTAAAACTTCTCCAGAGGGAGTCATTCTAACAGATTTAAAAGGAACTATAATAGAATGTAATTCTGCGATTAGAAATATAACAGGATATGCTCCAACAGATCTTATAGGAAAAAGATTCATGGAATTTGATCGATATCTTGAAAATGGATTAGAAAAATTACTAGAAGGTTATAGCGATTTATTAGAAGGTAATAAATTAAAACCTCTAGAATTTCCAATTAGAAATAAAGATAATCAAATTAGATGGGTTGGGATTAGATCTACTCTGATAACTATGAAAGGTCAATCCTATATTCTAGCTATTATACTTGATATAACAATGCAAAAAGAAACAGAAAACATTATAAAACGAAATGAAAAAAAATTTCGTGATATATTGGAAACCTCATCTGTAGGGGTAGTTGAATTTGATGTTGTTAATAATAGAATTAAGTATATTAATCCAAAACTAATGGAGATAATTGGATATACTGAAAATGAATTAATAGATGAGCAATTTTACAATAAAATAATTCACCCAAAAGATTTACGTAAGATTTTGGAATCAGCTAAAGAATCAGAATTAGAATTTAGGATATTCGATAAATATGGGAAGCTAAAATGGTTATCTGGGAAAAAAATTCCTCACTATGATGATAATAAACAATTTATTAGTATGAGAATTTGGGTTGAAGATATAACAGAGAAGAAAATCTATGAAAACTTGATATATGAATTAAATATAAATTTTCTAAGTTTCACTGCTGATATTAAGAATAATATTCAACTACTACTTAGTACATGTTTAAAATTACTTAATGGAGATTTTATCTTATATATTAAAAAAACAGAATATGAAAGAGAGGAATCTTATCAAGTATTAACATCTGACAATAAGTCCTTTAATTGTAATGCCGAATTCTTTGCTAGTAATTTGTTTGCTAGTGCATTGTTTTATGAATCGCATGATTTTCCTCAAACCTTTTTTGATATAAATAGAATGAGTTTTGCAAATACAGATCCATTCATAGCAAAATATGATTTAAAAGGATGTTTTGGAAAATTAATTAAATCACAGAATGACCTAGATAGTGCTGTCTGTGTTTTTTATAGAGAAAATCCTGTTATTAGTAATCAAGATAAATTAGTAATGTTTTTAATATGTGATGCAATTGAAATTGAACAACGGCGTTGGCAAGTTCAAAAAGGTTTAGAAGAACAAAATATCACATTAAACAAAATAAATAATCTTAAAACTGAACTTTTTTCAAGAACTTCACATGAGTTAAAAACGCCTCTCATTTCAATCAAGGGTTTTACAGAACTTTTATTAACACTCCATAAACCTAAATTAGATAATGAAATTATATCTATTTTAGGAGAAATTAAAGATGGGAGTACTCGTCTTGAAAAAATTATTAATCTATTATTGGAAAGTACAAAATTAGAAGCAGGGCAATTAGATTTAAATCTATCCAAGGAGGATTTAAGTTTCTTAATTAATTTTTGTGTTAAAGAATTAAAAGGGTTAGCAAAATTACGAGATCAATCTATTATTCTTCAATTACATAATAAATTAGAAACACAATTTGATAAAGAAAGGATTTATGAAGTATTTTCTAATTTACTTGTAAATGCTATTAAATATACACCCCCTGGAGGAATTATTACTATTAAATCAACCATAAACGATGATTTTTATATAATTTCTGTGAAGGATACCGGAATTGGATTCACTAAAGAGGAAAAAGAACAAGCTTTCAAACAATTTGGAAAGATAGAGAGATATGGACAAGGTTGGGATGTTTCTATTGAAGGAACAGGTCTTGGGCTTTATATTACAAAAAAGTTGGTAGAATTGCATGGTGGTAAAATTTGGCTTGAATCCAACGGAAGAAATAAGGGTACTACTTTTTATTTCTCTATACCAAAGAAATAATATAAAAATTACTATGGTTGAAACTAATTTAACATTAAAAGATTTTTAGAGGAAGGTTAAACTTATAATATTAACGCTGGAGCAGGATGAACTATTGATGCACCTTCTTGCATAAACAATTATAATTTAGCTTCATCTTTTTAATTTTGATATAGTTTGATAATAATGTTATCTTTTTTCCCCATAATCAAAATTTGGATAATCAGTTCATCTTTTATTCAATATATAAAACTATCTAATTTATTATGTAATTATACAAAATCTGCAAATATATTATTAAAACATCGAAGAATTGGACTCCATATATTTTATTATAGAATCAGGTTATATAATATTTAGAAGAATTTAAGATCAAAAAATCAGAGTATTATGAAAAATATAAAAAATAGTTAGATTTGGTGATAATAATAACTGGAGATACAAAAGAAAAAGAAGATTTAGAAGATATTCCAGAAATAAAGAAATATTTTATGAGGATTTACAGTGTTTTATCAAAAGAGATTCGAGATAAATTAAAGCAGTTAGAGTTAGATAAAGAAAAGAAAAAAAAAATCAAAAAAGAATTAGCATTTCTCCCGAAAGAAAAACAAGTAGAATATTTAGAGGAACTTAATAATAAAACGTATAATAGAATAAAATCAAACAACTAATTCACTGAAAAAAAAGAAACCATTTGATTTTTGATTATACATCAGAATTTTTTTTAACCCATATAAAAAGGGTATATATAAGAAATAATTGATAATCTTTATTTTGTTATTAATTATCGATAACAAATTTTTTTAAGAAAAATACTTTTTCCTTCATAAGATTATCAATCGATTTGTTTGATCAAAGATATTAAAGAAAATATACTGCTTTTTTACAAAATTGCAAATCAATTTTTAAACAATATAGGGGATTCAAGATAATTATGAGCGAAAATGTAGAAAAATATATTAAAAGAAAAGTCTATAAATCCACAAGTTCCAGGATTGCACAAAAATTTGTTGATGCAGGATTAGAAAAAATAAGAGCTTGTATAAATTGTGGAACCTGCACTGGAAGTTGTCCAAGTGGTCGTAGAACAGCATATAGGACTCGTTCTGCGATCCGTCGTGCGTTAACTGGCGATGAATCAGTATTAAAAGATGTTGATATTTGGTTATGCAGTACTTGTTATTATTGCTATGAAAGATGCCCTCGAGATATTCCTGTAACTGATATGATTATTAAACTTAGAAATATAGCTGTAGAAGAAGGTTATATTTTAGATCCTCATTTTAGTTTAGCTAAAAATATTTTCTATGCTACAGGGCATGGTGTTCCTGCTAATGGAGAAGGCAATAAAAAATGGAGAGATTTAAGGGAATCCTATGGGTTACCACCATTACCTCCAACTGTTCATTCGTATCCTGAAGCTGTTAAGGAATGCCAAGATTTAATGGATGCTGTAGGATTTAAAAAACTATTGGATAATGCAGAAAAATTAAAAGAAGAAAGGAAAAAAAAAGAGAATAAAGAAAAGGAGGAATAAATATGAGTAAGGATTATAAATGGAGATATGGATTTTTCTTAGGATGTGTAATTCCCAATCGTTATCCTATGATTGAAGCTTCAATTAGAAATGTTTTTGATCATCTTGGAGCTGAGATTTTAGACTTACCAGGAGCATCATGTTGTCCTGCTCCAGGCGTTTTTAGGGCTTTTCATATACCAACTTGGTATGTTATTGCGGCTAGAAATATCTCAATTGCAGAGGAATTAGAAGTAAGTCCTCTCACTGGTTGTAATGGTTGTTATGGGACCCTTAGAGATGCTTGGTATGAACTTGAACATGAATATGAAAAGAAAAAAGAAGTTAATGAATATCTTGCAAAAATTGGTCGGAAATATACTGGTACTTTTGAACCAAAACATGTTGTTCAAGCATTATATCTCGATATGGGCTTAGATTATTTGAAAGATTTCATTAAATTAAAGTTCTCAGATTTAAAGGTAGGTGTGCATTATGGATGCCACATCGTAAAACCAAGTGAAAAAAGACCTTGGAATGGAGAATATGAAGCTCCAGAATTTCTTGATGAGATTGTTGAAATAACAGGTGCAAAAAGTATAGATTATAAAGATAAATTTATGTGTTGTGGTGCAGGAGGAGCAGTTAGAACTGCAGTAAAAGAAGTTGCAGCAGATTTTACACGAGAAAAATTAGTAAATATGAGAGATGCTGGGGTTGATATTATAGTAGATTGTTGTCCCTTTTGTCATCTTCAATTGGATTTAGGTCAAGTTGAAGTAAATAATTATTATGGAGATATTATTGGAGAACCATTCCATATACCTGTTATATATATAACTCAACTATTAGGAGTTGCATTTGGAATGGATCCTAATTTATTAGGTTTAGTTAAAAACCATGAATTATCAGGTGTTTCACCTTTTATTTCTATTGACCCATTTTTGAATATAGTTAAAGACCAATTAATATAGGTGGAAAAAATGACAGAAACCAAGAAAAAAATTCAAGAAACTAAAAAAGAAATTATAGTTACTGGTAATGAAAGACCTAGGATTGGAGTTTACGTATGTCATTGTGGTATAAATATTGGTGGTGTTGTTTCAGTTCCAGATTTGGTAGAATATGCAAAAACTCTTCCAAACGTAGTATTGGCTAAAGAATACAAATTTATGTGTTCTGATAATGGTCAGAAAATGATCAAGGAAGATATTGAAGCAGGATTAGTAAATAGAGTAATAGTTGCTGCATGCTCGCCAAGAATGCACGAACCTACTTTTAGAATTGCATGTAAGGAAGCTGGATTAAATCAGTTCTTATTTGAGATGGCAAACATTCGAGAGCATTCTACGTGGGTTCATATGAGAGAGCCAGAGGGTGCATTTGAGACTGCAAAAGATCACATTAGAATGGCTGTAGCAAAGGCACGAGAATTAGTCCCATTAGAAGTTCAGAAAGTAAAAGTTGAGCCATCTTGTTTAATCATTGGAGCAGGGATAGCAGGTATGAATGCTGCATTAGATTTAGCTACAGAAGGGTATAAAGTATACTTAGTTGAAAAAAGTCCGACTATTGGTGGTCATATGGCACAACTTGATAAAACTTTCCCAACAATGGATTGTAGTAGCTGTATTCTTACACCTAAAATGTCTGAAATATCACGAGAGAAAAATATTGAACTTTTAACCTATTCTGAAGTTACAGAAGTTTCTGGGTATATCGGAAATTTTGATGTTACCATACTAAAGAAACCTCATTATGTAGATCAAGAAAAATGCACTGGATGTGGAGTATGTGTTGATTATTGTCCTGTGACTATTGGAAATGAATTCGATTTAGGAATGGCTACTCGAAAAGCAATATATATTCCATTTCCTCAAGCAGTTCCTGGACAATATACAATAGACATGGATCATTGTATAAAATGTGGAATTTGTGCTAGACAAGATGTATGTGAACCTGAAGCCATTAAATATGAAGATGAACCTGAATATATTAACATTAAAGTGGGTACAATAATCGTTACAACAGGTTGGGATTTATATGATCCAACAGAACTCAAACAATATGGATATGGAAGATATCCAAACGTGATTACAGGACTTCAAATGGAACGTTTATTAAGTTCTTTTGGACCCGTCACAGGTAAACCAGTAAGACCATCAGATCTTAAGGATCCTCATAGTATTGCATTTTTACAATGCGTTGGAAGCAGAAATTTTAGAGAAGGAGGGAATCAATACTGTTCTAGAGTGTGTTGTATGTATGCAACAAAACAAGCGAGACAATATAAGGAAAAGCACCCTGATGCAGAAATTTATATTTTTTATATGGATATTCGAGCTTTTGGTAAAGGATATGAGGAATTCTACGAGTCTGCTGGTAGAAACTATGGAATTAGTTATATGAGAGGTAGAATTGCAGAAGTAACTGAAGATGAAGAACACAATATTATTATTCGATCTGAAGATACTTTACTTCAGCAACCTATTGAATTAAAAGTTGACTTGTTCGTACTATCATGTGGAATAGAACCACGAGCAGATGCAGATATAATCACTTCTCTTTTAAGAATTCAAAGATCTGCAGATGGATTCTTTTTAGAAGCACATCCAAAATTAAGACCAGTTGATACTTTAACGGAGGGTATTTTTATTGCTGGTGTCGCTCAAGGTCCTAAGGATATTCCTGATTCGGTAGCTCAAGCAAAAGGAGCAGCATCAAGTGCCGCTGCTTTAATGGCTAAAGGAGAGGTTGAAATAGAACCTTTCTTCGGTGTTGTTCAGCCTGAAAGATGTATTGGATGTGGGATGTGTGTTGAGAATTGTGCCTATGGAGCAATTGAACTTGTTGAAGATCGACGGTTTGGTACCGTAGCTAAAATAAATGAAGCACTCTGTAAAGGATGTGGGGCTTGCTCTGGAAATTGCAGATGTTCAGCAATAGATATCAAAGGATTTACAGCTGAACAAATTTATTCAATAATCACAGATAGATTATAGAATTTAAGAATAAGTCTTTTTTTTTGTTATACCAAAATTTTCAAATTTTGAGCTATATATTGATTAATTGATTCAAATATTAATAATTATTTTTCGAAAGCCAATTTTAAGTCTATAATTGATTAATATATTTTGATTGGTATTCAGGGGAATGATTACACTAATATCTTTCTATTAGAAATGTATGATTAAATATAATTCAAAATGTCGTTGAAAATCCATAAATCCTAGAATATCAGAAAGATTTCTTTAAGATATTATTGTGCAAATATTCTTTTTTATATTAAATTCTATTAAATTAATTATTTCTAAAGTATTTTTCAAATCATTATTTAAGAGTCAGGAAATTAATTAACACATGGATATAAAAAGGAATGTAATTGTTTATAATTTGATAGTACCCTTACCCCACAATTTTATTCTTTGGAGCTATCTTATAGGATTTTAGGGGATAATTTCAAAGAATAAATATTGTGCTATGAGATAATTTATCTAATAACTGGTGGTTGATATTATAAATAAAAGTATTTTTTTCGAAGAAGAGATTGAAAAAAGTTTCAGAATTGAGATAGTTTGTCCAGTTTGCAAAAAATATGGACAGGTTGATGTACCTAAAAATATTTTAAAAAAAGAAGGAATAACAACAATATCAATTCCAAGTAATTCTTTGTGTGAACATAATTTTCAAGTCTTTTTAGATCCACATAATGCCGTTCGTGGATATCAGAGAGTTGATTTTGAAATTGAAGCGAGTAGTTCTAATTCAACTGAGTTCACTTGTTTGATGTGTGGTGCTGAAGTTAGATTTAATATTAATGATGAGAACTCATATCTTAAAAAACAAGAGAACGAGAAATTCTTTGGTAAAGAGACATGTTCATATGAAGTTGCCCATTACTTTAAAGATGAATTACATGTAAATAATGTTCTCGTTGAAAATGATGGTCGATTCCAAGATTATCTGAATACATATAAAGTAAAACTTGAAAATTATAAGACTGTAGAAGATAAGACTCAAAAATTATATAAATTAAGTAATATAAGTCAAAAACCATTAGAATCACATCCTATCTTTAATATCTTTCTAATTTTCAATACATTTAATAATTGGGTATCTGAGCTTGTAACACCATCTCAAATTAATATAATGGAATTAATAAATCTCATTGATGCTAAAATGCAAGAAACACGAAAAGTATATTCCACTTTACCTGAATACTTGAATATTTCAATAGCGGAACGAGACTTTCACATCTGGAATTCTGGTGATAATTTCATCTGTCTTAATTTAAATGAAGAAATTTCAGAGATTCCGTGGTTAATTAAATTAATCTCAAATCTGAATAGTCAAATTAATTCTGATGCACAATTAATTTCAAAAAGCCCTAGAATTTTATTGATATCAGAGTTTTTGAATCATTCGAATATCGATAAAAAGAAAGAAGCTTTAATAGATCGGTTAATATTTGATGATCTACTTTATTCGAAGATTGAGATTAGATATAAAGACAGAATACCTCGAATTATAGAAAAAGTAAGTCCTATGTTTTCTATTGATCAAGAATATTTAGTTTCATACTTTAATACAAATCTTAGTACCATAGAATTTTTAAGAAGCACAGGTAGTATTGATTCATTTGAGAAACTTTTAAAAGTTATTGATTTTGTAAATAGGAGAAATTTACTCATGTAAAATGATATTTGTTTAGTTAAAAATGGACTATTAAATAATTATTAAAATTTGAATTGAGAAAAATTTATAAAAAAACAGAAAAGGAGGGAAAAATAATAATGGCAAATTTAGGTAAACGTATAAATGCATGGAAAAATCTAATGAAAATAGGATCATTGAGAAAATTCTTAAAACAATTTAGTAAATATTGGCGAGACATTGTAATAGTAGGATTGAAAGATAATTTTCTTAATTTCCTCCAACATCCACATACATTCTCGGAAATTAAAGAACAATTTAAAGTAACAGATGATAATTTTCTTTATCTTTTATTAGATACTCTTTTAAGTGATAATACAATTGAAAAAACTAATTATGGATTCTTATTAAAGAAGTCCTTAGATTTTGAAATTGTAGCTCCAAGTATTCAAAATGAATCACTCTGTGATTTAATGGAGAGTATGGCAAAAGCTATTTTTAATCGCCTTTTTCATGAATTTCATGACATATCATCTGGATTCAATTTATTTGTTTTTGATGATGCTTTACATCTAAAAATATATGATACTGTACGTCGTGCATCAGTTTCATTTGTTCCTAATTCTTTAAAAAATCCTGGAATGTTTCTTGATTTAGGATGTGGAAGTGGAGCTGAAACAGCAGATTTATGGGTTCAAATGATGGAGAAATGCAAATTTAAACCTAAAAATGGCTTTAAACTAATAGGTGTAGATATCAATGACAATTTTATAGATATTGCAAACAATGAGTTTTATGAAGTTTTAAAAGATTTTACAGATCTATCAGAGGAAGCTTATTTAGATCTAAAACCATATCATCCTGAATTTAAGACGGGAACAGCAACCAAGATTCCATATCCTGATAATTATTTTGATTATATTTATACTTCACAAGTACTACACTGGACAAATTTAAAATCTTCTTTAAAGGAAATATATCGTTGTTTAAAACCTGGAGGTATATATTTCGGAACAAATGCGTTAATTCCACATGCAAATCCTTATTTAAATCTAATATTACACACTATTGAAGGAGCTAGAGGATTTTTTTCTAAAGAGGAATTTATAACAGAGGCAAAACAGGAAGGTTTTACTGATTTCAGGTTCGTTACTCCAAGTACGGTATTTAAATTTAAAAAATAATACCTTTTTTTTTTTTTTATCTACAAAAATTAATCATTTAGAAAAGTATTACTAAAAAAGTTCAATTTACTTAAAGAATATCAAATTTGAAATAGTTAGATTAATTAACAAAGAAAATACTATAGGTGCGTTAAAATTTTATAGCTAAAAATTTACAAATTTTAATTTTGATTAACAATGAAAAATAGCTTTTAATTTTCTTCAAATAGGTTTGTATGACATTCATTTTTATAGTTAGTTTTTTATATAAAAGCGCAAGTTAACAAAATTTATTTAACTCATATATCCTTAAAACTCATTAATACTCATATTCCTAATAATTTGTGGGGGATTTTTTTAAATTGTTAAAAAATATTTACATAAGAGATTTAACTAAAGATGATTCTGAAAAGATAATTAATTTAATTAAAAAGGTTTATGGAAAGTTCTATTTTGAAGAAGAATATTATGATATTGATTTTATACAAAAAAAATTAAGAGAAAAGTACACCTACTGGAAAGGAGCTGTTTTAAATGATAAATTAATTGGACAGATGCTTTTTACTCTTGGTCATGGCGCAGGTTACCTAAAATTGACCATGACTGATCCCGAATTCCAAGGAAAGAGAATTATCTCGCAAATGGGTTTAGAAATGATGAAAGTAAAAAAAAATATGAATTCCTCAATTTTTAAATGTGCCTATGCTATCATTACTGAGAACAATTTCCCTATGAAAAAAATTTTGAATAATTTTAATTTTAGATATCTAGGTCGAATTCCTTATCATGAAAACAACAAAGGGTTGATAATTTTTGGTCGTGTTATGTATGATCTCAATTGGAAAATAATAAGACCACATTTAAAGCTAGGTCCTTTAATATACGAATCAATTCGATCTGCAGGTATAAAAAGGATTATGTCTACCTCAAATTTGAATGATAATTCCCTTTTCCATATAAAGAATAACATCGAAATTTTTAGATCAAAAGTAAAATACGGTGATACTAACATAGTCCAAATTCATAATAAAAAAAGAGAAAAAATTGCAGAATTCGTTGAGAATCAATATCAAAAATGTTGGTATGATTTTAGGTTTCTAAGAAATAACTTAGATCTAGTAAGTAAAAAGAAAATAATTAATAAGGTGTTACAAGAATATTCACAAAACAAAAGTATAAACGCTATTTCATTTCCAATACATGTTGATGATGTAATTAGCCAAAATATGTTAATAAATCTGGGAGCAAAATACTATGCTTATCTTCCATTTTATTTCAAGGATTATGATTCAATTTTACTTGGATTTTCAAAAATTGAAAAAAGAGGTGTATTTAGAAATTAGAACAAAAATAATGTATATTAAATCTCTTCCACCAAATTTAGGTTCTACTGAAGATTTCGCATTAGAAGTTTTGAATAATCCAAAATATGATGCATATCCTCAATATGTAAATAAAAATGATATCCAAAAAGCTTTTGATGAATTTGGGCATAAACTTAATCCATTTAATTCCATGATTTATAGTAATAGTTTAAACTCTCCAAATATTGAAGGGCGTTTTTTATCTATAAATACTCCTGAAATTGATTCTATTATCATTGATGACGCTATTACTGAAGAAAAACTTAGAGAAATTATTGATAGAGAAGATGATATCACTCATATAGGCTTAAGCGTATATGCTAGTAGATTAGAAAACGCCATTAAAATAATTGAAATTATCAACAATGACTACCCTGAGCTAGAACTGTTTATAGGTGGTATTGGGGTTATATTTGAAAGAGTGAGTAGATTGGTTAAGAAAAACAACATCTGCCTAGGGAATGGTGTTGTTTGGTTAAGAAAAAAATTTAATTTATCTGAACTCAAAATAAAAGACTATAAGATTTCTACTGTAATCATGAATACGCGGCTATTTCCTGTAAATTTTAAAACAGCTTATATGGTAACTCAAATTGGTTGTCCATATAGTTGTGATTTTTGTGTGACAGCGAAACAATTGCAATATTCACCTTTTTCAAAATCAAAAGAGATTATAGAAAACTTAAGAAATTTATTAGAAATGGATCGAAGGGACAAAATTTTATATTTGTGTGAACCTAATGCACTATTTCCGGAACGAGATTGGAATGAGGTTTTTAATTATTTCATGAATTATAAGGGCAGTTATGATAATTATTTGTATATTTTTTGTCTGATTTCATTAAATCATTTATGTAATTTTAACCTCAGAAGAATACAAGAAAAATGTAGAGTTAAATTTCTTATGGTAAATTTCGGTATAGAATCAACACTTGAAGGAGGTTATGAAAAAAATTACGGGATCTCTAAAGATTTCGTGAAAGGTTTGTCTGATATGGGAATTACTACAAACCATAATTTTATTATTGGATTACCTCATCATACAACTAAAAATATTGATTTAGAAATTAAAGGAAACTTGGAGTATAATTCTAATTTATATTTCATCTCAACACTTAAAGCTGTACCTCGAACTTATTTATACGAACTCCTTAAGAAAGAGGGAAGGATTTTTGGAGATGATTTACCTGCTGAATTAGTATACCAAGATGGATTTCTTAATTTTAATCATAAAGCACTTGGAGGAGGATTTTCTGTACTAAAATATGCATTTAAAGCATATCATCAGGTTGAAAAAAAAGTTATCGACGTATATTCAAATATGGCTGACACCTTATTAAATTCTCCTTTAGCAAATAAATCATCTATTTTAAAAAAAACAATTAATGTATTATTAAATCTTAGTGCTCATAACTTTAACCTATTTAAACCGAGAATGCCTAAAGATCTTTCTAATATTTATCGTGCTAAAATCCGGATGTTAACCCAAAAAAATATTCAATGAATTTGTAGTTCACTTTAAATATATAGAATTATCAAATTCCTCAAATTCAATTTTTAATTCATTAAAAATTATTTTTAGAATATTGTATTCTGTTGTATTTTTTTCTATAAGTAACTGGAAAGATAATTTTGATTTATCAATTAGATTAATCCATCTAAATTTTCTAAATAATTCTAACAATTTAATTCTAAATTTTCTTGGTGGTATCCATTTGTTTAAATCATCAATTATTTCTCTTATTAAAATTAAACCATCATCAATATTTTTAAACGCTATTATTGGCAATTTAGAATTATTAATTCTTATCCATAAGTGTAAATCATCCTCATCCTCTAAGATCTTATTAAAATTTGTAAAATATGCTGTATTATACTCAAAAAGTTTTTCTCTCTCCTCTAAAGCAGCTTCATTTAATTTGAATAAATCAGTCATTTCAAAATCTATTCTAGTATAATTATTTGAATGAGATACTTTATCAATTTTCATACCTATAAATCCAAAGACCCCAGCAATAAATTTAGAAAAATCATAATGCATTTCAGGATAAATTCCAAAATATTGAAATATGTACTTATTTCCACTAAGTTCAATCGTTACATCTTTGGTGATATTGTTTCTTATCATGAAGTTCTTGAATCTATTTAAAGTTATTATAGCTTCTTCTTCGTTAATAGTTTTTCCACCAGTGAAAAAATTGTGATACAACATAAATACATTTAGCAATTTTTTCAGATCAAGCTTTTTATACTTATCATTTCCAACAATTAATTCATAATACACAGTTAAAGCTCTAAATGTAATTTTCTCATAAAATGATTTCACTTTAGTATCGACTGCAAGCTCTAAATCTTCGAAAGTTTTACCTTTTAAAAAGAGGTTCATTATTTTTTCTAAAACCTTGGTTATAAACGAAGAATATGATTTTATATTATCATTAATTGCATTGCCTTTTTCTTTCTGTCGTTCTTCTTCGTATTTTAAATACCTTTTAATCCAGTCATCAAGATATTCAGGTAAAGTAATAGATCTTCTTATCTTTTTCTTAGATAATCTTCTTGGTTTTGGAATTGGCATAAATACTCAAAAAAATGCAATTATTAAGAAATATATCCTATATTATTAAATCGAATTAATTATTAATAAATAAATCGTTGATTAGAATTACTAATTTCCCAAGATGAAATAAACGTAGTAAAATCCATAGATGAATTAAAGGAGATAGTTATTAAAAAAATAAAAAATTTTGGGTATAGAAAAAATCATTCTATTTCTTTATTTTAAGAAAGTTTTTTAACCAATTATTTAAAGATTAAGTGTTAATCCTTCTTATCCTATATCCAGAATCTTTTATATGAGAATTCATAAAAAGATTCTACAATATTAGTGTGATAACTAATAAATCGAATTAATTATGTGGGTTAATTATCAGTGATCTTTTTTTAGAATTTGATAATAATAGTATCTAATAGAAATATTTAAATAATTGATTTAATATTTTCTTTAATTGATATTATATTAAAATTAAATTTTCTCAAAGTACTAATAAAAAAGAGGTTAAATTAAAAAAAAAAATAGAGGATATTAAAATGGTAAATAAAAAAAGTTTAGAAGATGATTGGGATGATGACGACGATGGGGATAATGATGGCGATTGGGAAGATGAGGATTTAGATGATTATTAGATTCTAAAGTCATATTATAAAAAAATAAATAGATTTTTTAAATCTCCGAAATTAATTCCTCTTTAGTAAACACAAAAATTAGCTAAATACTATTTGGATCCCCATTCCTCATTTAGAAATTCAATTACTTTTAATGGATCTGAAGTTGGAGATTTACAAGTTTTATTTATACATACATAAGCTGTAGGCCTACTTTCTATATCATAAAAAAATTCAACAAAATTAGAATAGTTATCAATTTCAGGAACTTTTTGTTCCATTTTTCTTAATATAAATACTTTATTAGGAATATATTCATTTGAAATTGTACTTATTAGTTTTTTTGTATATTCCGCGTCTGAATTACCTGCTATAACTAATGAATATGTAGGACCAATTGCAAAATTAACAGCAACTAAAAATTGAGTATATACTAAAGGATTCAACTTAACTTTATCAGCAAATACTCTGCTTAAAATATCTGCTTTTTCTTCTAATTCATGATTTCCTGTAACAATACTCAATCTTAATAAGTTCAACATCGCGATAGAATTACCTGAAGGAATAGCTCCATCGTATATTTCTTTTTGTCTAGTTAGTAGACTTTCGCTATTGTTAGAAGTAAAATAAAAACCCCCTATGTTTTCATCCCAAAAATCCTCAATTTGGATTTTATGCAATTCTAAAGCAGTTTTTAAATAAAAAATATCAAAAGTTGCTTCATATAATTCTATGAGCCCCCAAATTAAAAAGGCATAATCATTTAAATAGCCTTGAATTTCTGAAGAACCATCCTTATATCTATGTAATAATCGCCCATTAACTTCGCGCTGATGAGATAATAAAAAATTTAAAGAATTTTTCGCAACATTTAAATATGAAGTATCTTGGAATGCTATAGAACCTTTGGCTAAAGCTGCAATCATTAGGCCATTCCAATCTGTTAAAATTTTATCATCCTTGTGAGGGTGAATCCGCTTTTTTCTCAAATTAAGTAGTTTTTTACGGACTTTTTCTATTCCATCTTCAATTTCTTCGGCAGGAATACTTTTCAGATGAATTATATTTCTCCCTACTTTTTTCCCAGAAGATTCTTCTAAGTAATTACCAGATTGCTCAATATTGAAAACTTCAATAGCTAATTTTAACTCTTCCTCTCCTAAAATATTTTCTAATTCCTCTTTTGACCAAGTATAATATTTACCTTCTTCTCCTTCACTATCAGCATCTTCAGCAGAAAAAAAACCATCTTCCGGTGATTTCATATCTCTTATAACATATTCAAATATTTCCTGAGCAGATTTCTTATAAATGTTTTTTTTAGTAGCTTGATAAGTCTCAATATAAGCTATTGCAATTAACGCTTGATCATAAAGCATTTTCTCGAAATGAGGAACAAGCCATTTTGAATCTGTGGAATATCTATGAAATCCAAATCCAATATGATCATATATACCTCCTTTTCTCATTGATAGAAGAGTATTTTCAACCATTTCTAGTGCTTTTTTATTACCTGTACGTTTCCAATACCGTAGTAAAAATAGAAGATTATGAGGAGTTGGAAATTTCGGGCGATCTCCAAAACCTCCATTAAAAGAATCGTATTGTATAGATAGCTGTTGGAATGTTTTTTTGAGAATTTTCTCAGTAATCTTATCACCTGGGGATTCTTGATCTATATTTTGAAGGCTGAAAGTAATTTTTTCAGCAGAATCCAATAACTCTGATCTTTGGTTATTCCATAAATCTTTAATACGTTTAATTAGATCTATTAAGCCTATTCGTCCAAATCGAGTCTGTTTCGGAAAGTATGTTCCAGCAAAAAATGGTTTTTTATCAGGAGTCATAATTATCGTAAGTGGCCATCCTCCTGATCCTGTCATCAGTTGACATACCGTCATATATATATTATCTATATCTGGACGTTCTTCTCTATCAACTTTTATTGAAATAAATATTTTATTCATCAATTCAGCAACATCTTTATCTTCAAAAGATTCATGTGCCATAACATGACACCAATGACAAGTTGAATATCCTATTGATAAAAATATCGGTTTATCTTCTTGATAGGCTTTATTAAAAGCTTCTTCTCCCCATGGATACCAATCCACAGGATTCTTAGCGTGTTGAATTAGATAGGGACTTTTTTCATTAATTAATTTATTATACTCAATCTCCATCATAAACACGTATTATTAATAAATTGAAAATATATGTAAATCGCTTTTATAAACTATTAAATTTCCTAAAAATAATCTTAATTTTATGAATAAAAAGCTAACTATCAATTGTAATTTATAAGAAATAATATATTAATTTGTATAACTTAAACCTAGTTAAATTTAAACTTAATTTCTTCTAATTTATTTGATTTATAGATTAATCAATCACCATTTATTAAAAAATACTAACTATAACTAAAAAAACTAACTTTATAATAAATCATTAAATTATCACTCTTCTTATTTAAAAGGAAGTTGAACTTAATTATAATATTCAAAAACCTTTTAATAGTTATCATAGATTTATTTTTATAATTTATGTATATTAGTGAACATTATTCACTCACATCAACATATTATTAACAACTTAATAAGAGTATTAAAATATAGATATTTTATCATTCTTATATTCTAATTTCATTGAGAAGAGGTTAGTTGACTCAGAATGTTTCCATCTCTTTTTAGATATATTTATAAGTATTCATGCTTATAATATGATTAAGAAGAATTTTTTATTAAAAAGGATTCAATAAAATGAATGAAGTCACAATACCTTATGTTCAGATTACGCAGGTTAATGAAACTATTAAAGAATTTCCAAAAGAAAAAAATTGTACTAGAGATGAGTTATCTAATCGATTTGGTCAAAGCAAAATATCCAATATAATTCCCACGTTAGAAATCCTAAAACTTATAGATTATGATAAAGAAAATGGAGTTTTATCATTATCTAATCTAGGCAAAAATTATAAAATTGCTCTTATCACTGGCAGTGATGACGAGGCTGGGAGAATGTTAAAGCCTATTGTTATGAATTTGGAGTTTATAAAATTGATATATAATTTGTTAGAAAGAAAAAAAATGTTAACAAATGAAGAAATTGGAAAACATATCGCATATAAGTATTCAAAAGATTGGTCTACAAAATCTATGAGAGCTTATGGAGGATCAATAGGAAGCATTCTTGGATTTTGTAGATTAGGTATATATTCGAGAGGAACAATAAGAATATCAACTAATACTTTTAATAATAAAAAAATACCTTTCTATCCCACAACAGGATTTAATAAAATCTTCAGAATTACTAAACTCATTTATGATTTTAAAGAAGCAGAATTGGATGACTTAGAAAAGTCTTTAGGAAAAAATGTAGGTAATGATTTAGGACCATGTATTGAGCTCGAATTGATAGAAAGACTAGCACCAAAAGTTTATACAATCACCGATAAGGGTGCTGAGCTTGTTAATATTTTTAATAAAGAAAAAATTTCAGAAAACTGGAAAAATATTTTATTTGAAAGCAAATATGGAGATTATATAATAGAATTAGAAGGAAAAACAATTAACATGGAAATCTTAGGTGAATTTTTGAATAACAAATTAGGAGGGAGTTGGAAATCAAAAATGACAGCAATTACATACGCAAAGAAATTTAATACATGGCTTAAAGCTGCTGAACTTGTCGAAAAAAAAGGAAAAGGTGAATACTTTGTTAAAAAAGGTGATAATAACTTAAATATAGCTGAATTGATTTCAGAATCTTCTGATAATAAAAGTCTGAATAATATAGTAAAAATAACAGAAAGTACTAAAAACTTACAAAAAGTCAATGATGGGAAGGTTAATGATGAAAATTTAAAACCTTTTGGCATAAAAAATAAAAACATTTTTCAATTGATAGTATTTTTTGCTAGTCAATTAAATTCTGCAGAAATATCTTTAGATGAAATATCACAGATTATATATCAAGATAAAGATTTGAGCCATACAAAAATAGCTTTTGAAATATTGAAAAATGATATAAAAAAGAATTTAATTGAACAAGATAAATTACATATTCTTTTAAAAGCAATAATGCAAGATTTGAATATAATATAATAATAGATTAAATTTTTGAATAATATGGATCAGATACATTTAAGGCCCGTTAGTATACAATTAATGAAAAATATTGTCAGATGTATCTTCTTTGGTCAGAGAAATAGGTCTATATTACCTATAGAGAAAATAGGTATAATTTTAAATAAAAGTCTTAAGTCAATTAAAAATGGAATTTTTATGTTAAAAGAATTAAAAATTTTATTAGATTATCAAAACTTTCAATTGAATGAAGAAGTATATGAAAAATTGAATAATAATTGTCTAGTAGAAAAGATTTTATTTGAATATATTTCAAGATTTCCATTATTTTCTGAATATCTTTATTTACTTAGAAGAAAATTGCAAGATGTTGAACCTTCGATTTTATTGAAAAATATATTTAATTTAAAAATATCTGAGAACGTAATCAAATCAACATTTAATGGTTGGATTAAATTTTTTGAAATTGAAATAGAACAAAATACAGCAAATGAATTATTAACTCCTATTAAATCAATAAAGGATGAAACAATGGCTATTTTATTTATCAGAGAAAATTTATACCATAATTTATCGATAATCCCTAAAACTGTCATAAATGATTTGATTGAAGGTATAATAAATGCAGAAAATCATCCTGATAATTCATTAACTGATACTGGACGTGCAATAGAAAATTTTTTAAGAATAAATTATGGAAAAATTATCGATTTAAAAAATTGCAATGGGATTACTCAAATTTCTAATAAACTACGTGGACATAAAATGATATCACGTAAACATCATAACATATTAGTTGGACTTGGTTCGATTAGATCTATAGGCGACGCTCATGGTTTAGATAAAGAAGAAAACAAGCTATGGGAAGTATCGAAAAATTCAGCACTACTTTTTTCTGCTCTTACAATTAAAACTATTAATAGCATTCAAAACTATAATGATGGTTCTCTTTCATTTTAAAATTTGTAAAATAATATTGATTACTTAAATATATAATTGACCTAAAATTAGAAACGAAAAAGAATAAATTTATTAATTAAAATATTGTATAAATAAATTTGCCTACTACTTATTCTTCAATGATAGTCACTTCTCCCTATGCATACTAATCTATGGGATTCTTAGCGCACTGAATTAAATAAGGACTTTTTTTATTTGATAATTCCCTTCATTTTAAAAACTTATTATCGTACACATTTAAATACACAAAATCTTCTATTTTTTTTCTAGGTGGTCGTTGTTTTTCTCCTAATTTCATTTTTTCAGATAAAACAGGATTAATAGTTTTTGAATGTTTACCAACAATTACAAGCGTAATTAATCTCATACCAGATGGAATTTTAAGAATTTTTTTAGCTTGATCTTCATTAAAACCAGCTATTGGATGAGCAATCAATCCCAGTTCGGTTGCTCGTAATATAATAAATGCTATAGCCATTCCTGTATCAAATAAATAATATAAACGATTACCAATTATACAATCATTTTCAGGTTTACTAAATACAGCAATAATCATGGAAGCTTTTTCAACCCATTTATTTCCTTCCGATAATATCGAAAATAATCTATCTAATTGCTCATTCTCATTAACAAAAATGAGTCTCCATGGTTGTTTATTAGCACATGATGGTGCAATTTGGGCTTTTTCAGCTAAGTCTTTTATTAAATCATCTGAAACATCAAATAAGTCGAGGGAACGATAAGCCCTCCTTTTTTTAATTGCCTCATTAACATTCATTTTTTGATCACTTATTAATTTCAATAACACTATAAAAAATAAAATAAAAATATAACTAATTCGTTAATTCTTTTAATGCTCTCTCAACATCTTCAGGATGTCCTTTGACAGATACTTTAGGCCAAATATGTGCTATTTTCCCTTCAGGATCTATCAAAAAAGTGCTTCTAATAACACCTATATATTCTTTTCCTCTGAATTTATTCTTTCCCCATTTACCATATTTTTTGATTACCTTTTTGTCAACATCACTCAATAAAATAACACTTAGATTTTTCTTTTCAATAAATTTTGCGTGAGATTCAGGTGTATCGGGACTAATGCCGATAACTACGGCATCTAATTTTTGTAGCGCTGGTAACATTCCTGTGAACCCAATAGCTTCGGTAGTGCATCCTGGAGTATTATCTTTTGGGTAAAAATATAGTATAACATACTTTCCTTTAAAATCTTTTAAAGAAATTAGTTTATTATCTTTATCTGGAAGACTAAATTCAGGAGCATTAGTTCCTACTTTTAATTCAAGTACTTGTTGGACCATTGTTTATACAACTTATTTATTTTCGTTTTTTTGGATTATAAATTATTATAATTAGATATTTTTTTGAAATTATCAATATAAGGATTATAATCTATTAGATTTCCGTAAAAATAGTTTAACAAACTAATCTTTAAAAACATTAAAATTAATAAATTATAAAACCAAGTGATAGATTACTTTTTATGAATAGCTTTTACTAAAGTATAAGAGTTAACAAATTGACCGAAAAATTAAAGGAATATACTGTGGTTGAAAAGATACCCGTTCGCTGGGGCGATATGGATGCTAGAGGCCATGTAAATAATACCATCTATTATCGTTATTTTGAGAGTACTCGGATTGCATTATTTCGATTCTTCGATATTTATGAAGAACCTACAGCTGCCACTATTGGTCCTATATTATCTTATCAAGATTGTTACTATAAAGCACCATTGACGTATCCGGACACTGTATATGTAGGAGCAAAAATATCTAACATAGAAGGTTCAAAGATAAAAATAAAGCATTCTATATTTAGTGAGAAATTAAATAGAATTGTTGCTGAAGGAGAAGCTCATATTATTTGGTATAACTATAAAAACAAACAAAAAGTAAAAATTTCAGAAAATCAAAAGGACAAACTATTAGGAATTAAAAAATAAGGTTAAAAAAAATAGAAGTTTTTCAAAATTCAATAAATTAGAAAATTTTAGTGAATACCTTTCTTTAATTAATTATATATTAGATGAAGAAATAATAGTATAGAGTAGAAAATATTGATGTGAAAAAATATGATTAAAACAAAAGTAACTGAAATGTTAGGATGTAAATATCCAATAATTGTAGGAACAATGGCTAATATTACTAATCCAGAATTTGTAGCTGCATGTAGCAATGCGGGTTCTTGTGCTGTGTTAGCCAGTGCGAATTATAAAACTCCTGACGAATTACGTGAAGCAATCAGAAAAACAAAATCATTAACAAATCAATCTTTTGCTGTAAATATAAATTTATTTCCTGCCTTAATGCCACAAGACAAATTAGAGGATTATGTTGAAGTAACTTTAGAGGAAGGAGCAAAAATTATTGAAACAAGCGGTCATAAAGCTCCAGAACATCTAGTGCCTAAATTTAAAGATGGTGGTGCTATATGGATTCATAAATGTGCTGGTGTTAAATATGCAATAAAAGGAGCTTCATTGGGGGCTGATTTGATAACAGTAGTAGGATATGAAAATGGAGGTGCAACTGGAATTTTAGATATTGGAACTCTCGTAATGGTACCAAGTGTAGTAGATGCTTTGAATATTCCTGTAATCGCAGGTGGAGGAGTTTCAGATGGGAGAGGAGTTGCAGCTATTTTAGCACTTGGCGCTGAAGGTGTAATTATGGGTACAAGGATGATGGCAACAAAAGAATGCCCTATCCATGATAATTTAAAACAGGCATTAGTTAAGGCAAGTGAAACTGATACATCTTTAGTTATGAGGTCGATTCGCAATACTCATAGAGTATGGAGAAACAAAGCTGCGGAAAAGATCATTGAATTAGAATCAAAAAAGGCATCTCTCAAGGAGATCGTACAAGTAGCTTCAGGTCAAAATGCTTTAAAAATGTATAAAGAAGGAGATCTTGACGTAGGGATGGTAAGTTGTGGTCAAGGTGTAGGAATAGTAAAGGATATTCCTACGGTAAAAGAGTTATTGGATCGAATAATGAAGGAAGCAGAACAAGTAATCCAGAAATTAGAAAATATTTCAAATTAAAATTTGAAATTAAGGATCATTCCTAAAGGGGTGTCTAGCATTTTCTACGTTTTCAATCCCATCATCTACAGTTGGTAGTCCTTCCATTGCTTTTCGGATTGCATTACGAGTCGCTTTATAATTATTGATAAATACTCTTTTTCTTGCGCTAGCACTTGGATGTACAAAAGCATTCACAATTATTACTAACTCCTCAGCTAGTGCCTTTGGAAGAATTCCATCTTCAATACAATGCATCACTGCCTTAGCAATTGCTGCTTGAGCAGGTCCATATGTAAGGCTCGCATGACGAAGTGATGTCGGACGTACGGTAGGGATCATAATAGTAGGCGGTTTTACTTGCATGTTTGGTTCAAGAATAACTTGAAGTCCTTCGCGTCCTTCTTCTGGATTAGTTAAAGCTTGAGCATAAGCAGTACCAACAGGTCCATCTTTTTTCCCAATTAATAGGTCAATATGAGCAAGCTCTGCTCGTTCTCCTACAAGTGATTCCCCTACTTTTAATTCGAAATCAGTAATTTTTTTAGGTGTAATTCCAACGGCATAAAATCGACTAGTTAATGGTTTTTCTCCAAGCTCAAATTGAATTTCTGATTTTTCGATTAATCCTAATTTTTCAAGTTCAACTCGTAATTCGTCTTTAATTTCATAAGAAAGAGTATCTCCTAAAATAATAGGTTGACGAGTTTTTCCTACAGGTACTTTCATCATATTTAAACAAGATTTTACTCCCAAAGCACCTGAATTTATCAAAAGTCTTGCCAATTTCTGTATTTTTTTTTGAAGGATTTGAGCTTCTTCTAAACGATTATTTTTCACGTGATTATAAATTTCAATCCAAATATTTGGAATTACATTTGCTGAGCCTAAAATACATCCTGCTGCACCCCCTGCTAGAGCCCCCAAAACGTTTTCATCCCAACCTATAAGAACTGAAATCTTATCACTAACCTTTTCTAATAAAGCTGAAAAATATTTATAATCTCCACTTGAATCTTTAATGCCTACAATATTTTCGATATCTACAAGATCTTCAACAACCGTCCAAGGTAATTCTACTCCTGTACAAATTGGAATATTATATAAAATAATGGGAATGTCTGTTTTTTCTGCGATAGTAAAATAGTGATCATATAATCCTTTCGCTTTTGGTTTTAAAAAATAAGGAGTAACAATTAAAACAGCATCAGCACCAATATCAGTTGCTGCTTTAGTATTATTAATTACTAATTTAGTTCCAGTATCGCCAGTTCCCGCGATAACAGGGACTCTACCATTTGTTTCATCTACGACAATTTTAATAACCTTTAAGCGTTCTTCAATGGTCATATTTACAAATTCTCCCGTAGTTCCAACGGGAACTAATCCTGATACTCCTTGATCAATAAGATGATTTACAAGATTTCTTATATTCTCTTCATTTATAGATTCATCCTTATTAAAGGGAGTTACCATGGCAGGCATAACTCCCGAAGGTCGAAAATTGAATTTAGACATTTTTTATTAACTCCTTTCAAGTAAGTCTTATTTATGCAAATTTTGTGCTGCAATAATATCAATACCATTTTCAATAAGTACTTTTGCAGTAGTATTGATAGCATCATATCTATCAAGAAGTCCTTGTCGCATAAACTCCCATTCTCCAGAATCAATTATTTCTTGTTTATCTCTAAAATAATCCAGAATATCGGTAGGATATTCCCTTGTTTTTTCTACATCAATATTACCGCCTTCGTGTTTAGCACTAATATTTTTAACCTTTTTAGCAACTTCAATTAACTCGTTTCTTCGATCATAAGGTTGTCTTACGATGCTTTTCCATGTTTCAATAATATGGTGCTCTAATCTAACAACATCTTCAAAATCAAATGCTTTTCTAATATAAGCAGATAATTCAAGGGTTTCATTATTTACTGAATTTGAAAGATTAAATCCTATTAGTGGACTTGAACCATCTTCTCTAGCAAATAATTTAGCAGTCATCAGAGTCCAGAGGCACGAATAAGGATTGTCATTACCCATATATACTGAAATCTTGAACTCATTATTTATTCCTAGTTTATGAATAAAGTATCCAAGTAACACAGTTCCAGGATTAACATTTAGAACTTGCCTAATCCCATAATTAGTATAATAATAAAGAAATTCATCAATCCACTTTAAAGCAAATTCATTAGGTTGACCAACTCCGCCAAAATATCCAGTAATGGTATCAGATCCTCCTAAATGGATATTCACAGGCATACCATCAGGACCAGGGGTGGTTCCCTTAGTATCGAGAGTTTCAACATATGTTGCTCCTATTATTTGCATAGCAGCGGTCATTGCTAATAAATCACCATCTTCTTCTTGTTCTTCCATTTTTCTGACACGAATTATTCTTCCTGGCATTAAATTTTTATCTTTGATCGCTGCTTTAGCCATATCGATAAGGAAGGGAAAATATTGACAAGATGAAAGTTCTAGAGTTACCGCATGGTCCTTATCAAATTTAATATCCGATGATTTTTCACCTAGTATTTTTTTTTTAAAATCTGACATACTTATAAAAGCATCGTTGTCTCTGCTTTTAATTAACCAATCTAAATCTCTAATGTATTCAGGTTTTTTATTAGCAAGTCTATTTAATATAATATTTAATTTCCCTGCTTCTTCAGCTTTTTTATTAATTTCATCAACTCCACCATATTCTTCGATGATTTTGAGTAAATAATTTATAAGGGGATTCTTCTCATCCAATAAAAATTCATTAATAGTCTGTAAAGCATTTTCATTAATTTTTAATTTTTCTCTTAAATTTTTCATTTTAAGATTTCTCGTTATTTCGTAATTAATTATGAAAGCTTATAAAAACTAGACCCATTGTACTACTGTGGGTTTATAGAATAAATGAGGTTTTTCATAAATTTAATACTATTTTCTTATTATAATAAATTTTTCTTACTTTATATCAAAATAATAAATTGTCATCTTAAAATCGGATATTAAAATGTTAAGATAATTTATAATTCCGAATCATTTAGAATATTTATTCCAATAGATAATTATCAGAAATGTGGAAATAATTAATCAGATATGGAGCGCTACAATGAGTACTAGGTATATTATTTAATTAATTTGAATTTAAATATTTTTAGAGAAATTAGTTAAAAATCGACCTTTATTCCATTTTAAATCTTTAATATTATAAGGTTATTAAGGAAAAAATGAAAAAAAATAAATTATTAAATTTTAAATTTTATATTATTTGTTAGTTCTATAAGTATCTCTTTTTTCTCATCACTATGTAAACAATTCCTAGAAAAGCAATTAATGACGCAGATAAAACGATTCCAACTGAAAATCCTGGAATTGGTTCTGCAGCAGTAGGAGTATATTTTACTAAATCAAAATGCAATACTAAAATCCAATTCCATGCAGTTTTCCAATTCTTATCTACTGCGCGTCCGGTTAAATCATTTCCTAAATAGAGCATTGGATATTGATAATTCTGAGTCCAATCTGCCAATTCACTATAATACCTTTGGTTTCCAGTATCGTTTTGGAACCATAGTTTTGCAATCAAATCATCACACGTAGCATTGTAACTAAAACCCATATTAGAACCTCCTTTATACGGGAATGCATAGGGATATGAAACCATATTGTAATCTGCTATGAATCTAGTATAAGGTTGATATGGGAAGGCAGCACCTGTTGGAGTTCGCTCAATAACTCCAGTGCTTTGATAATATGCTTGAAGGAATCCAAGATCACCAATACGGTTGTGATAAGGTTTAATTGCAAATCCATCACAGGATAATAAAGGAAGTTCCCCAGCTAATATTGCAGGATAAGTACCACCACTAACTGTATCGTCGGTATCATCAATGTCACAACCAATATCCGCAAGAGAAGATATCAACACCTGATAAGATTCAACATGGGCTTGATCATAATGATCTTCAAATGTGTAAATAGGATTAGTACTTGCTACAGTGTTCCAATCCTCTGTTGTGCTAGTGCTATTCAAACTACGATTTGTACAAACTGCTCCCCAGACAGGATCATCTAGTAAGGTTTGTCGCGCTAACGTGAGGTTTGTATCAGGTAAAGGTACAGAGGGGTCATAATATTCGTGAGTACCTGCCAAACATCCCCCAGAACGCACTACCCGACCATCGTATAATGCTAAATATGTGTCGTAATCATAGGCATAAGAAAGCGCTTTTCTAAAGGTCCGATCAACTCCATTTGTTGGCTTTAAACTTCCATTTGCGTACTTAATATTAGTGGAGGACAAAATTCCATATGCACTCAAATTTAAGCCTATATCATACCAATAACGTAAATACGTCTCATCAACACAGTTTAAAACGATAACTTCTCCGTAATTTTCCTGACCCATATCTATATATTTCAAGTTAGAAGCGGTAGCTACATCACTATAAGTTAGTGGTTCCCATGAATGATCATAAGCAAAGTCAATATCACCTGTCACCAATGCAGTTGTCCTTGCATTATATCCTGATGTATCATGACTAAACGTAACTACTGCCACCTTTGGAAGCATATGCCACCCTCTAGCCTGTTGAGCTGAAGCGTTCCACCAATTATCATATCTTGTCATAGTACCTGAATCTAATGTGAAATTATCATACATATAGGGACCTGTACCAATTAAATGTCCAGGGAAAGGAGATGATGCGTTATTTTGGGGAAATGCTGGAACATCTCCATATCCCATGATTGGAACATCAAAATAGTCCTTATAAGCATCCATGGAGATAAATTTTACCCACGCACCCCCTAAATATTCTGGACCGGTACCCCAATCATTAAAGTATACTCTAACTGTTCCTCCTGATTGCTGATTATCCAGTATGGTTATATTTGTGAATCGAGGGAATCTATTATAACCATATGGGACATCATATAGACTAGAATATCCAAATCCAGGATACACATTAAGATATCCATATGTATAAGGACCAGGACCATATAGTTTAGAAACATTCCATGACGCAGTAGCATAAGGAGCCCAATCCTTAACACTCATCCAAAAAATTGGTCGATTATTAGACACAGCGGAATCAACTGAACTACCTAGACAAAAATTGATACTTCCCAATGTATACATGAGCCTATCAAGATTCCATTTGCAAACTGTGGCGTTCCAATCTGAGCCATCCTGAAACGTAACGTTTTCTCGAAGAGTGAGATCCATATAATCAACTCCATCATAATTCATAAAACCTTGAGCGTTCATTTCATTTGGTCGGGAATGTATTGTCCAATTGGTTGCAAGTAGTGGTACTAAATTAGCATAATCTCCGTTTTCCGCACCATATGGTAATTCAAATAATCCTTCAAGAGAATTATACCTGAAATAATCGCCAGTAGTAGCTGCAAAATTTATACCGTCCCAATTACCTATGGGGGCAGGTCCGCAAGCTCCTACAGTAAAAGTGGGTATCGTAGTTTGAGCTTTGACACTAAAAGGTATAATTGGTAATAACATAGAAATAATAAATAGAGCAAAAATTAAAGTTTTTGACCATTTTCTCATTCTAACGATTCGCCTTATTTTTCTTTAAATTAATTTTTAATTTTTTTGTAAAATTTTTGTAACAAATAAATTTACGATGTAAATTTATTTAAAGGTTGTGTAATTATAAATTTAAACATTTGTGAAACTTATAACAAATATTAATTTTTAAGTTAAATTTAATGTCATAAAATCCGATTTTGGATAATGTTGCTAGACGAGGAAAATCAAAGTAAAAGAGTTAATAACAAGAAAGGCAATATAAAGATCGATCTTGGGCGCCAAGGTGGTATTTTTATTGCTTACACGATTATATTACTAGGATATTATGGAATTGTTGCTAACATCATTATGATTGATGAGTGGATCTCTTTTACTGAACAAACTTGGATAAGTTTTACTGAAATGGACAGAACGGTATTATTTTGGACATTTGAAGTGTATGTAGATACGTTTTTCTTGCCCGTAATATTATTATTTGTTACTTGCTTTTTATTAACATATAAGGAGGAAATTCCTCACTATGGAATAAAAGCGTCAATCTGGCTTGTTCCTTTTATAATTATCGAAGCCTTTATTTTATATGCGGTCATGTATGGGTTTAGCATAGAGCCAATTATATTACAATTTGGAAATTGGAAGGGTTATTTGCATATTTGTATCTTAATTGCAACCACACTCTCTGGTGCTATAGGTGGTATGAAAGTCAAACAATTAATTAAATCAAGAAGAAATATAGAATAGGAGAATTAAAAAGATATTATCGGTAGAAAAAAGGGAAAAAACATGGCTAAACAACCAAAAAATATGATAAAATATATCATAAAGAGGATATTAATAATGTTTCCAATGTTGTTATTAGTTCTAACTCTTTCTTGGATAATATCATATTTTATGGTACAACAAAATTTAGTTAACCCGGTTGCCGGTAGATTGGGTAATACACTCGATCCTGATATTATTGAGGCAGAATTACGGAGAATTAGATACTATGATCCTTGGTATATTCAACTCGCTATATATTTTAAGAATTTTTTTACTGGAAATTGGGGTACTTCTTATGTAATCATACGGGATAAACCTGTAATAGATTTAATTTCGGAAATATTTCCAAGGACAATAGAATTGATGATGATCCCGATAATCTTAAGTCCTATTATCGCAGTTAAACTGGGAATAGCTTCTGCAACTCATAGGGATAAAATAAAAGATGTAGGAGTTAGAATTATTGCAATCTTAGGGGCAGGATTCCCTGTCTTTTGGATTGCTGACATGCTCCAACGCTTTTTTGGTTATTATTTGAGTAATTTTACATATCAGGGCATCGATATACCGGCTTTTTTCGCAAATTCACCTGGATTACAAGGTCCTCAGGTAATTAAAACTCCACCTTTAATTACCATAAGTTTTTTTGGTGCTATAATTTTAGCCATTATTGCCATCCTTCTAATTTATAAACAATATACTAAATTTAAACAATATAATAAGTTCAAGCACATTGGTTGGATACTAGGATCACTTGTTATATTGATTATTTGTATAATCCGAATTTGTTTCCTAGCAGTGATTTCAAATATAAATTCTTATGGTACAGGATTTCGAATAATCGATAGTATAATGACTAATAACCAAATTTATTTGTGGGACACAATATCACACCTAATTATACCTGGTATTTGTTTAACTTTTGTTTCATTAGCAAGTATGACAAGACAAACGCGTTCCAGCATGTTGGACGTTTTAAATCAAGATTATATTAGAACTGCTCGAGCTAAAGGTGTATTAGAAAAAGATGTTATAAATAAACATGCTATCCGCAACGCACTGTTACCAGTCAGTAATCTAATCATTGGGGGTACAGCTACAGCATTATTAGGCTCTTTTTTCGTCGAAATTGTCTTTAATTATAAAGGATTTGGTTATTATATGGTTATATCTATATTAGTAGGAGATTACCAAGTTACTCTCGGACTCCTAGTATTTGCTACCATAATAATCATTTCTGGGACTTTAGTAGCAGATATACTTTATACGATTATAGATCCACGAATTACTTACACTTAAATAATGGTAGGGTGAAGAAAATTATAGAAAAAGTTATAGAAAAAAAATATGTAGAAGAGCAGATTTCATCGAAATCATTAAGAAAAATGAAATTTCTTCGCTTCTTAAAGTTTTATTTAATTCCCGGTTGGCGAGACCCTGAATTTTCGGCGCAAGAATATGATATTGAAAAAATAAAATCTAAAAGGAGATTGTTTCGACACCTTGTTAAACCTCTAACAATAATAGGACTGCTGATGATCTTATTTATTTCAGTATTAGCAATATTTGCACCTTGGCTTACCATATATCCACTACAAGAGCTAGTAGTACCAAATGTTCCACCTAATCCAGAGGTTTTTGCTCCTCCATCAGCTGATCATCCATTTGGGACAACATATAACGGATATGATGTTTTAGCTAGAATTATTTGGGGAGCCAGAACTACAATTTTATCGTCGTTAATACCTTCAATAATATCCATTGGTGGAGGCCTTGTTTTAGGCATTTTTTCTGCTTATTTCGGTGGGGTTATTGACTATCTCATAATGCGCTTTGTAGACTTATTCTATGCTTTTCCAACACTGATACTTATTATTATAGTTACTCCTCTGCTTGGTACTGATTTATTAACCACTCTTATTATTTACGGACTTCTTTTTATACCATATAATATTAGATTCATGCGATCACTTGTTTTCCAAGTAAAACAACTTGAATACATTCAAGCAGCGAAAGTAGGTGGTGCCCAAAAGTTTAATGTTATGTTTAAACATATATTACCAAATGCAATATCCCCTATGTTAGTACTTTTTTTTGGAGGAGCTGCTATCGCAATAATAGGTTTAGCAGGTCTTGCATTTGTAGGATTTTCAGATAATACTGTAGCCAGTTGGGGTCTTGATATTTTATGGGCTCGAGGTAGGTATAGTAATATCAGTGCTGCTGTTTGGCCAGGATTATTTATTGGAATTGCTGCCATAGGATATATACTCGTTGGAGATGGATTTCGAGATGCATTAGATCCACGATTAAAATTATAAAAAAGAGGGATAAAAAGTTTTAAATACTATATATCAAACTGTGTTTGGATTAAATTACGGAAATGCATTAGTTGACTCAATTATTATTGTATTAGTTTTATATTTAATTTCAAACATTGTCAATAGTCAAATTCCTGAGGATCAGCAACTCTCAAAGAAATTATTTAGGAGAAGTTCAGGAAAAATTTGTATTATTTTATTAGGCATTATCTTTGGCGTTAAATCTCTTTTTGAAACTTTATGGCTTTTCAATTCCATATTTTTAGTTTTCAATAATAATGCTGTATCATTCGCTATTATAAGTACAATCTTTTATTTTCTATATAGGAAATTAGAAGAAAAGGATAGTCAATTTATTAAAATATTTAAAATTTTTGTTGTAATAACTTGGATAATTGCGATAATTTTTATTTCAATTCCTCTCTTAGGTCTTGAAAGACTTCAAGGGGAAGAACCAGTACTTATTGACATTTTTTACCTTGGATTTATATTTGCCGGTTTTACAGTTGCGGGGGATATTCTTATCACAATTCTAATTAATAATATTCGTTCAATTGAGAAGCGAATTCCTAAATTACCTTTAAAGTATTCCATGTTTACTGGTGGACTTATCTCATTTGGAATTTGGTCTATACAATTAATAATCGTTGAATTATATTTGAATAGATTATTTGGAGTAATAATATATACTCAAGATATTCGTATATTAATTGGTGTAGTTAGTGGTCTTTATGGTTTCATATGCTATATTTCGTTGAAAAAGAAATTTATGCCAATTGAAAAGGAAAAAAGTAAGTTAAAAGTTCAAAAAGCATTAGAAATAGTGAAAGATCAATCTTTTAAAGTATCTAAATTAAGTAGCAATCACATTATACTTGATGTGAAGGACCTCACTACATACTTTTATACAGAAGAGGGTGTTGTTCGTGCAGTAGAAAATGTTTCTTTTAGAGTGTACGAAGGTGAAGTTCTTGGTCTTGTAGGTGAAACTGGTTGTGGTAAATCTGTTACTGCATTATCTATTGTTCAACTAATTCGCCCTCCAGGAAAAAGAGAAACAGGAAAAATTGTTTTCAGTGGAGAAGATCTAGCTTTAAAGTCTGAATTTGAAATACTAAAATATCGTGGAAAGGATATAACTATGATATTTCAAGATCCACTTAGTTCGCTTAACCCAGTTTTTAAGGTAGGTAAACAAATATCTGAAGTATTTTTATTGCATATGGAAAATGAACTACTTGTCGAAACTACTAAATTTCCTAATAAAGGTTTATATAGTATTGCTCGAGAATGGAGTATTGCCCTTTTAAAAGAT
Source organism: Promethearchaeota archaeon (assembly GCA_019058245.1). Lineage (GTDB taxonomy): Archaea > Asgardarchaeota > Lokiarchaeia > Sigyniarchaeales > SOKP01 > Loki-b32. The sequence continues at coordinate 400,329 of JAHPZJ010000013.1, forward strand.
TTAAATATACCATTTCCTGAAATAATTTTTGATAGATACCCTCATGAACTAAGTGGTGGTATGCGACAAAGAGTTCAAATTGCGATGGCATTGGCATGTAGACCTAAATTACTAATTGCTGATGAACCAACTACTGCGTTAGATGTTACTATACAAAATCAAATTCTTAAACTTATGAAAGAACTTCGTAAGAAATATAATACTAGTATATTATATATCACTCACGATTTAGGCCTTATCTCTAAAATGTGTGATCGTGTTGCTGTAATGTATAGTGGATCTATTGTTGAATATGGAGATATAAAGAAATTATTAATTAACCCATATCATCCATATACCCGAGGACTTATAGCTTCTGTTCCTGTTATTGGAAAAAGTCAAAAACGGCTTGAAGTGATATCAGGAATGGTTCCAAATCTAATTTATCCACCTTCAGGATGTAGATTTCATCCTAGATGCAAATATTGTTTCGAACCTTGTAATTCAATAGTTCCAAAACAAAATAAGGTTGATGAGGATTATTTTGTGGCATGTCATCTATACAATCCAGAATATAAACATTTAGCAGAAATTGTTATAGAAAAAGTAGAAGGAGAAATTTAATTAAAACTATTTAAGTAAATGAAATTTGAGGTTGTATCATTATCTTGGCATTCTTAATAAAAATTAGCGAATATAAATATAAAGTTGAGGAGATCTTATGATTTTTCAATTTATTAGATTTTCAACCATTTTAAGATTAGCGTTAGTTATACCCATTGTAGCTCTTTTTTGTTTAGCTTTTGTTATTTCTTTTTTTATCATAAATTGGGATCCTCGATCCCAATTAATTAGAAGAAGATTCCCTCTATATATAATTTCATCACTTATTTGTATTATTTTTAGCTTTATTCCTCTACCAGAAATTATAGTAGGTAACTTTTGGTTATTTTTTATTGCATACTGTTTAATAGCAGTGATTACTAGTTTTGCTATTAAGTATATTACATTTAAAGTAGTTAGGGTCGAAAAATTTTATCAAATTAGTGATCTTGAAAGAAATAAGAATCTGCTTGAAGTTAAAAATCTTAAAGTACATTATCCACTTATAGGAGGATTTTTAAAAAGAAAAATAGGTGCTGTTAAAGCAGTTGATGGAGTTTCATTTGATATAAAGTTTGGTGAAACCCTTGGATTAGTGGGAGAAAGTGGATGTGGAAAAACAACTATTGCAAAAGTGTTACTCGGTTTAGTTGAAAAAACAGAAGGAGAAATGCTTTTCCAAGATATGGCAATTCCTCCCAATTATTCATGTTATTTAAGACAAAAAATTCAAATGATTTTCCAAGATCCAGATGCTTCCTTAAACCCTCGTAAAAAAATCGTTGATATTATAGCGGATCCTCTCAAAAATTTGCTTGGCATAACTAATGAAATAGAAATAAGAAGAAGGGTTTTAGATTTGTTAACCCAAGTGTCATTAAAGCGAGAACATATGGATCGTTATCCTCACGAATTTTCAGGTGGACAAAAGCAAAGAATTGTTATAGCTAGAGCGTTAGCTTGCAATCCAGCGTTGATAATATTGGATGAACCCACTTCTGCACTTGATGTATCAGTTCAAGCACAAATTCTTAACCTTCTTAAAGATTTACAAGAAAAATATGGCTATGGATTTTTGTTTATTACCCACAATTTAGCTGTTGTCTCCCATGTTGCTGATCGCGTAGCTGTTATGTATCTTGGTAAATTTGTAGAGGTTGGAAGTAAGGAACAAATTTTTTCAAATCCAACTCATCCCTATACTCGAGCGCTCCTTGCCTCACGTTCTGAAATAGATCCTTACAATCAAGAAATCAAATTTGTTATAAAAGGTGAAGTCCCAAGCCCTATAGCACCGCCACCTGGTTGTACTTATAATCCACGCTGTTCTTCTGAGTTTCGTACAAAAGAGTGTGAAATTGAATTGCCTCATAAGATTAAGATTGAAGATGACCACTTTATTTGGTGTGTAAATCCTCCTAAATCAATGCAATCAACAATTCAAAAATCTGAAGAGAGTTTATCTGCTAAATAGTTTTTTATATTTTTGAACTTATTTTAATTCTATAACTTAGAATCTATGAAGAATCATAGATAAGATGAGAGAAGTAATATTTTTTCATCCTTATAAATAGATTATTCAATAAATAATATGTCATACCAGAATATTCAAGCAAAAGTTTTAAATATACGATGATGATTTAATAACGTATGGTAGTTCGAAGTTTTAAGTTGAGCCCTATCCCAGGGACACCCTCGGAAAGGGTTCTTAAGATTAGAGATAGAATGCTATCTATGCCTAGAGAACTTGACATTGAGAGAGCTCGGTGTTATACAAGAATTTACAAACAAATGGAGGATGCTCCTCCATGTATAAAAAATACTAAAGCATTAGAGGAATTTTTGCGATGCATTCCAATAAGAATTGAAGACGATGAGCTACTTGTCGGTGTAAAATCTAGTAAAGTAAGAGCAGATCCAATGGAAATAGAACGTGGAATGCGTGCTGCAATTTTTGGGTTTCTTTATAATGATTCAATAGATCAAAAAATAAGAGATGCATTTGCTCAAAATTTTTCATGGGTTAATCGGTATGTTCCCTTAACAGAACAAGAAATTGATGAAATGAAAAATGAAATTCTTCCCTACTGGAAAGATAGGACCGTAGAGGCTCGACAGAGAGAATATTATAAAAATGCAGGTTTGATTGAAGAACCGAAGGAATCTAAGAGTCCAGCAATTCCCTTTATGAGTTATATAGGTGGTACTGATATGTTTGCAGTTGCTCATGGTCAGGGTCATGTCATTCCAGGATATCGGCGAGTACTTAAGATGGGATTCGAAGGAATCGAAAAGATGGCACAAGAAGGACTTGTGAAACTCAAGGAAACTGACGAAAATTATGACCAACGCAAGGATTTTTATGAATCAGTTGTGGTGGCAGCACAAGCAGTCATCGAATATTCCAATCGCTATGCAGATCTCGCAATGGAAATGGGTCAAAATGCTCCAGAAGCAAGAAAGGTTGAACTTCTGGAAATCGCTGAACGTGTAAGAAGAGTGCCCGCTCAGCCCCCTAGAACATTTATAGAAGCACTCCAATCAATTTGGATGACGAATGTTGTTATGGAAATGAGTTATGGCGATGGAAATATATTTTCTCAAGGACGAGTTGACCAATATCTTTATCCATATTACGCAGTAGATTTAGCTGAAGGACGTATTACATATGAAGAGGCTCTAGAAGCAATTGAGGAATATTTAGTGAAACTTGCTTCAGTCGTTATAGCAGGACAGAATAATATTACTATTGGAGGATTAGATTATGATGGAAATGATGCGACTAATGATGTGTCTTACATGTTTCTCGAAGCAATTGCAAATGTAAAAAGTCTATTAAACACCTTATCAATTAGGATATCTTCCAAGACACCCCATGAATTTGTTAAAAGATCGATTGAAGCTTTTAAATTTACCGGTGGAATGGCTATTCATAATGATGACATTTTGGTACCTCAACTTAATAATACAGGGTATTCCTTAGAAGATGCCCGTGATTATTCACTTGTAGGATGTGTAGAACCTGCTGGTACTGGAAATGATTTTTCATATACGGCTGGTAATATCGTTCAGATTTCAATCCTTTTTAATATGGCATTAAATGAGGGACGTACTATTTTTTCAGGAAATAAAACTGTCGGCGCGAAAACACCCCCAGCCAGTACTTTTAAATCTTTTGAAGATATGAAAAAAGCATTCGTCGACCAACTAAAGTTTGCTATAGATCTTACTGTGAGAAAAGCGGAATTAAAGGATAAAGCCTTTGCTGATTATTTACCTTCCCCATTGCTTTCATCTTCAATAGAGGGATGTCTCGAGAGCGGAATGGATGGAACCCGAAATGGAGCAAAATACAATAATAATCCTATGGGTTCACAAGGATTAGCAACGGTCACTAATTCCTTAGCTGCAATTCGTTGGGCTGTATTTGAAGAGAAATTAGTAACAATGGAAGAATTGGTTAAGTATATGAATAGTAACTTCAGAGGCACCGAAGATCTTCGAGAAAAATTACGAAATAAGGCTCCTAAATATGGAAATGGTGATGAAAGAACAGACGAACTTGCTAAATGGGTAGCAACTACCCTTTGTGAACTTACAAGGACATATAAAGCAAGGGGTGGTGATGGTATTTATCATAATTGCCTCGTATCTTCAGGAACTCAGATTATGGAGGGGCAAATGTTAGGGGCAACTGCTGATGGAAGATTAATGGGTCAACCCGTAGCGAATGGTATTTCTCCTGCAAATGGTACAGAAAAGAATGGTCTTACTATGGCTCTTAGATCCGTAGCTTATGCTACAACTGAACCTCATCTAACTAATGGAGCCGCCATGAATATCAGAATTAATCCCACCTTATTAGAAACAGACGAGGGAATCGAATATATGACTTCCATAGTAGAAGCTTATCTTGAATTAGGAGGAAGGGAGCTTCAGATAAATCCTATAAGTTCAGAAACACTTAGAGACGCACAAGCCCATCCAGAAAAATATCCTGACCTTTCAGTTAAAGTTTCAGGCTACTCTGCTCGATTTATAGATATAACAAAAGAGCTTCAGGACGATATTATCGACAGAACTGTTTTCAATGAATTATAATAATTTTTTTTTTTATTCTATTTTTTCATTCGTGATACTCCGTGGAAATAAAATATTATAAAAACATTTATTAATATATAATGTCTATTAAAATTCATGGTAGTTCAAAGTTTTAAGTTGAGTCCTATCCATGGAACACCATCGGAAAGGGTTCGCAAGATTAGAGATAGAATGCTATCTATGCCTAGAGAACTTGACATTGAACGAGCTCGCTGTTATACAAGAATCTATAAACAAATGGAAGATGCATCTATATGTATGAAAAATGTTAAAGCATTAGAGGAATTTTTACGATGCCTTCCAATAAGAATTGAAGAGGATGAGCTTCTTGTAGGCGTAAAATCTAGTAAAGTAAGAGCAGATCCACTTGAAATTGAACGTGGAATGCGTGCTAAAATTTTTGGGTTTGTCTATAATGATGCAATAGATCAAAAAATAAGAGATGCATTTGCCCAAAATTTTACTTTTATTAACCGATATGTTCCCTTGAAAGAAGAAGAAGTTAATGAATTAAAAAATGAAATAATTCCTTACTGGAAAAATAGAACAGTAGCAGCCCGAAAGGAGCAATATTTTAAAGAGGCAGGTCTGGTTGATGAATCGAAGAAAAAAATGGATGGAACAATTCCCATGAGGGGTTCAGTGGGTGGTACTGATATGTTTGCAGGTGCCAGTGGTCAAGGTCATACCATTCCTGGTTATAGACGAGTTCTTAAAATGGGATTTAATGGAATCAAAAAGATGGCACAAGAAGGGCTTGAAATACTCAAGGAAACAGATGAAAATTATAACTATCGAAAGGATTTTTATGAATCAGTTGTGGTAGCTGCACAAGCGGTTATCGAGTATTCCAATCGCTATGCTGATCTTGCAATGGAAATGGCACAAAATGCATCAGAAACAAGAAGGGCTGATCTTCTGGAAATTGCTGAACGTGTAAGGCGAGTTCCAGCCAACCCCCCAAGAACATTCATGGAAGCACTTCAATCAATATGGATGACGAATATTGTTATGGAAATGAGTTATGGTGAAGGAAATATCTTTTCTCAAGGAAGAGTAGACCAATACCTTTATCCATATTACGCAGCAGACTTAGCAGAAGGGCGTATTACATATGAAGAAGCTGTAGAGGTAATCGAAGAATATTTGGTGAAGCTTTCTTCAGTCGTTATAGCAGGACAGAACAATGTTACTATAGGAGGATTAGACCATGATGGAAATGATGCAACTAATGACGTGTCTTATATGTTTCTTGAGGCTATCGCAAATGTAAAAAGTTTATTAAACACTTTATCAATTAGGATTTCTTCCAAAACACCCCATGAGTTTGTAAAAAGATCGATTGAAGCTATTAAATTTACTGGTGGTATGGGTATTCATAATGATGATGTTTTAGTACCACAGCTCAATAATACAGGATATTCATTAGAAGATGCCCGAGATTATTCACTTGTAGGGTGTGTAGAACCACATGGTACTGGAAATGATTTTTCATATACGGCAGGTAATGTCGTTCAGATTTCAATCCTTTTAAACATGGCATTAAATGAGGGACGTACTCTATTTTCAGGAAATAAAACTGTCGGCGCGAAAACACCCCCAGCCAGTGATTTTGAATCTTTTGAAGATGTGAAAAAATCCTTCGTCGACCAACTAAAGTTTGCCATAGATCTTACTGTAAAAAAAGCGGAATTAAAGGATAAAGCGTTTGCTGATTATTTACCTTCCCCATTGCTCTCATCTTCAATAGAAGGATGTTTAGAGAGCGGAATGGATGTTACTCGAAATGGGGCTCGCTATAATAACAATCCTATGGGTTCACAAGGATTAGCAACAGTGACTGATTCCTTAGCTGCAATACGCTGGGCTGTATTTGAAGAAAAAATAGTAACAATGGAAGAATTGGTTAATCACATGAATAATAATTTTAAAGGAGCAGAAACCCTACGAGAAAAACTACGAAATAAGGCACCTAAATATGGTAATGGTGATGAAAGAACAGATGAACTTGCCAAATGGGTAGCAACTACCCTCTGTGAACTTACAAGGACTTATAAAGCAAGGGGTGGTGATGGTATATATCATAATTGCCTCGTATCTTCTGGAACTCAGATTATGGAGGGTAAAGTACTAGGAGCAACTGCAGATGGAAGATTAATGGGTCAACCCGTAGCAAACGGTATTTCTCCTGCAAATGGTACAGAAAAAAATGGCCTTACTATGGCCCTCCGATCAATAGCTTATGCAACAGCTGAACCTCATCTCACTAATGGAGCCTCAATGAATGTTAGAATCAATCCCACCTTATTAGAAACAGATGAAGGAATTGAAAAATTTACTTCTATTGTAGAGGCTTATTTAGAGTTGGGAGGACGAGAACTTCAAGTAAATCCGATAAGTTCAGAAACACTTAGAGATGCACAAGCTCATCCAGAAAAATATCCTGATCTTTCAGTTAAAGTTTCAGGCTACTCTGCTCGATTCATAGATTTAGCAAAGGATCTTCAGAACGATATTATCGACAGAACTGTTTTCAATGAAATATAAACAGTACTATCGAATTAATATAATTAATATTAAAAATTTTTATTTTCTTTTACTATATTATCGTATTTATGATAAAACTTCGAAATTAATTATTAATTAAAAATCTTTTAGCTAGAGAAATAATAATTCAGATCTATTTTCAATTCAAAAGCTTTCGAAATCTAAAAGAAAAAAAAGTCAAATATTTATTATTCTATTATAAAAACATTTATAAATATATATTGTCTATTAAAAATCATGGTAGTTCAAGATTTTAAGTTGAGTCCTCTCCAAGGAATACCTTCTGAGAGGGTTCGTAAAATAAGAGATAAGATGTTATCAAATCCTTTTGAATATGATCTTGAGCGAGCACGATGCTATACAAGAATTTACAAACAATTTGAGAATTCTCCTCCTTGTATGAAAAAAGCTAAAGCACTAGAGGAATTCTTACATTGTCTTCCTATAAGAATTGATGAAGATGAGCTTCTTATAGGCGTAAAATCAAGTAAACCAAGAGCAGATCCTATTGAAATAGAACAAGGGCGACAGGTTAAATTATATGATTTTCTCTTAGACGATACAATTGAAGAAAAAGCTAAAAATACTCTCCGTAGATATCACCCCACTATTAGACGTTATGTTCCTTTTACAGAAGAAGAACTTAAGGAGTGGAAAAATGACATTATACCTGTCTGGAAGGGAAAAACAATGATGGATAGGAGGAATGAACTTTTCAGGGAAGCAGGTTTGATTGAAGAGAACGTGGGACACGTCCCTCCATCAATGTCAATGTTACCAGGAAATTCATATGTATATTCTGTAATGCAGGGTCATACCATTCCGGGTTATCGACGAGTTCTTAAAATGGGATTTAGAGGAATTGAAAAAATGGCGACAGAAGGGCTTAAAAATCTTAAAGAGACCGATGAGAATTATGATCAACGAAAAGATTTTTATGAATCGGTACAAGTAACTTCAAAAGCAGTTTGTAATTATTCCAAGCGCTATGCTGATCTAGCAATGGAAATGGCCCAAAATGCATCAGAAACAAGAAGGGCTGAACTTGCAGAAATTGCTGAGCGTGTAAGACAAGTACCAGCAAACCCTCCAAGATCATTCATGGAAGCACTTCAATCAATTTGGATGACGAACGTTGTTATGGAAATGAGTTATGGTGAAGGAAACATTTTTTCTCAAGGAAGAGTAGACCAGTATCTCTATCCTTATTATGCAGCGGATTTAGCGGATGGTCGTATTACTTATGAAGAAGCTTTAGAAACAATTGAAGAATATTTAGTGAAACTTGCTTCTGTTGTTATAGCAGGACAGAATAATGTTACTATTGGAGGATTAGATAAGGATGGAAATGATGCAACTAATGAGATATCATATATGTTTCTTGAAGCTATTGCAAATGTCAAAAGTTTATTAAACACCTTATCAATTAGGATCTCTTCTAAGAGCCCTCGAAATTTCGTAAAAAGAACTATTGAAACTTTTCGACATACGACAGGGATGGGTATTCATAATGATGAAATCTTAGTACCACAACTTCAAGAAGATGGTTATTCACTTGAGGATGCCCGAGATTACTCACTCGTAGGTTGTGTTGAACCTCATGGTACAGGTTTTGATTTTTCATACACTGCAGGTAATGGTGTTAGGTTTACACTAGTGCTTGGTATGGCATTAAATGGAGGACGAATGCTTTATTCAGAAGATCGAGTTGTTGGAACAAAAACACCTGAACCTAGTACTTTTAAAACTTTTGAAGACGTAAAGCAAGCTTTTGTTGATCAACTTGTTTTTGCTATAGATAAATGTGTACAAATGTCTGAATTAAAAGATAGAGCGTTTGCTGAATATTTTCCATCTCCATTACTTTCCTCTACAATAGAAGGATGTCTTGAGAGTGGAATGGATGCAACTCGAAATGGAGCTCGCTATAATAACAATCCTATTGGTTCACAAGGCTTAGCAACTGTTGTAAATTCATTAGCAGCTGTTCGTTGGGCTGTATTCGAGAAAAAACTAGTGACTATGGGAGAATTGGTTGAACATATGAACAATAATTTTAAAGGAGCAGAATTGCTTAGAGAAAAACTTAGAAATAAGGCTCCTAAATATGGTAATGGTGATGATAAAACAGATGAATTAGCACGTTGGGTTGCAAATACTTTTTGTGATATCGTGAGAAAACATTCTGCCAGAGGTGGTGTTGGTATATATCGTCCTTGCCTTGTCTCTGCGGGAGGCCAACTAGCAGAGGGAAGAATGTTAGGAGCAACTCCAGACGGAAGACTCTCTGGTGAACCTGTATCAAATGGTATTTCTCCAGCAAATGGAACCGAGAAAAATGGTCTCACCATGGCACTCCGATCTGTTGCGGTATCAACCCGGGAAGCTCTCCTAACTGATGGTGTAACAATGAATATCAGAATCACTCCTAGTATGATAGAAACAGATGAAGGCATAGAAGAAATGACTTCTATTTTAGAGGCTTATTTTGAATTGGGAGGAAAAGAACTTCAGATTAATGCTATAGGATCAGAAACCCTTAAAGATGCGCAAGAGCATCCTGAAAAATATACTGACTTATCAGTCAAGGTTACTGGCTACTCTGCTCGCTTTATAGACATCAGTAGAGGTCTACAGAATGATATTATTAATCGTACAGAATTTAATGAATTTGATTAAACCTTTTTGGTTAATCTTTTTTTTTTAATTTGAAAATAAGATCAACTTTATTATTTTTAATATGCATATTATAAAGGACATTTATTTTAAGAATCTTTATTGATAAATATTGGATATATTTATCTCATTATCGAGATATATATCTAAAGTTAATATTTATGTGCAAAAATTAAGAAAAATGGAGCTACGTTATTTATGTCTATATTGATAAACTATTTTTTCTACTTAGCGAGTTAACCCAGACCACTTTACATTTTTAGCTCCAGTACTTTTAGCAATTTCAAGATAATTTTCCATTTCCTCTTTTGTCATTAATGGTTCATCTCTTAAAGACCATGGCTTGCCTAATCTTGTATATTTAATTTCACAGAGTTTGTTAAAGGCTAATATATCCCATTGTTCAGGAATATTATCTAATTCTTTTACAATGAATTCTCCAATACCTCTAATATTCTCTTCCGTGGCAGTATAGTGTGGTATTATTGGTGTTCTTATCCACATCAATTTTCCATTATCTTTGGTATAAGTTGAAATCCATTTAGCATTTTCTAAAATTGTTTTATTTGAAACACCTGTATATTCTTCATGTTGTTTAGGATCAATAACCTTTATATCAAAAAGGACAATATCAACGTAAGGTAATAAATCTTGATAAACTTTTTTACTTGAATATCCACATGTATCTAAAGCAGTAGAAATATCATTTTCCTTACATAATTTTAAAAATTTTAAGAGAAAATCTGATTGTAATGTGGGTTCACCACCAGAAACCGTTATTCCTCCTTTTGTTTTAGTAAAAAAGATTTTTTCTTTTTCAACATCATGAATAAGATCTTCTAAATTCCACCACTGTCCCCACATGCTTAATGCAGTAGTAGGACAAGCTTCTACACAATCTCCACAACTGGTACATCGCTCTCTATTAATATGTAAGCCATCTTCTTCAAAAAATAGAACACCTTCTTCTTGACAGGCCTCTATGCAACTATTACACCCGATACATTTACGATCCATCCAATAGAGCTGAGGTTGTCTTGGAATTGATTCTGGATTATGACACCATGCACAATTTAAGAGACATTTATTAAAAAAAATTGTTGTGCGAATACCAGGCCCATCATCAGTAGACATTCTCTCAATTTTAAAAATTAATCCCTTAGATTTTGACTCCATAACGCACCTGCATATTAATTTCTAATATATTTTTTGGAATAAAAAGAAATTTAATTTATTCTTAAAATTATTTATTTCTTAAAATTTTTATGAATTATATACCTACTCGATGTAAAATAAATAATAGTCTTCGAAATGAAAGATTAAAATCTTATAATAGAAATTTTTTACTAGACTTTTTTAAAAAATACAACTATGATTGATATCACGAGGTTTGACCTTATATCTAACGAAAACTTTATACCTAAATCGAATATTTCTCTTATTATCAAAAAAAATAAAGTTTTGAACAAAGATGTATAAATATAAGGTCTCAATTTTAGGTACAGGATTTATAGGATTATGCTCTGCTGCCTGTTTTGCTCAAAAGGATATTAAAGTATTAGCTTCTACACATAATGAAAAAAAGGCAAAAATAATAAACGAGTATAAATCACCTTTTTTCGAGGAAGGATTAGAGGAAATGCTTATTGACATTAAGCAGAAAAACCCAGAACTTCTCAAATGTTTAACTGATCCTGTTCAAGCAGTATTAAATACAGATATTATAATGATTACTCAAGGAACTCCAATGCGAATAGATGATTCAATTGATTTAAGTTATATTGAAAGTACTGCTAAAGAAATTGGGGAAGCTTTAAAACAAGATGATAAATATCGTTTGATTGTCGTTCGATCTACTGTTGTTCCGGGAACCTCAATGAATCTTGTAGGAAAGATAATTACAGAAATTTCTGGAAAAGTTCCAGGAAAAGATTTTGGGTTATGTATGCAGCCAGAGTTTTTAGCTGAAGGGAGATCAATTGAAGATACGCTCAAACCAGATAGAATCATTATTGGATCAATAGATAATAAAAGCGGAGATATGCTTCAAGAGTTCTATGAGTATTTTTATGGTGATCACTTGAAAAATTGTCCGATAAAGAGAATGAATTTAGAAAGTGCAGAATTCGTTAAATATGGAAATAATTGCTTATTATCAACAAAAATATCTTATGCCAATGAATTCGCTAACTTAGCCGAATTAGTTCCAAATGTTGATATCGTCCAAGTAATGGAAGGTGTAGGATTGGATTATAGGATTAATCATAGATTTCTTCGTGCAGGTGTAGGATTCGGGGGTGCTTGTTTTCATAAAGATGTTAACGCTATAACGAAATGGGCAAGATCTAAAGGATATGTTTCAAAATTACTAGAGGCTGTTTTGGAACGTAATGATCTCAGAGCAATTCGAATTGTTGATATTGCGGAGGGTTTGGTTGGAAAATTAGAGGGTAAAAAGGTAACTTTACTGGGTTTATCTTTTAAACCAGGTACTGATGATATGAGAGAGGCTCCAAGTATTAGAGTTATTAATGAATTGATCAAAAGAAAAGTAACTGATATTGTTGGATACGATCCTAAAGCTAAAGAATCTGCTGAAGAAGCAATCGGAGATAAGATAAAATATGCTAGTAGTATTGAGGAAGCACTGAAAGATTCTGAGTGTACTTTACTGATAACAGATTGGGATGAATTTAAAAAACTTAATCCTGATGATTTCAAAAAACATATGAAATCTCCAAATCTCGTTGATGGCAGAAGGATTTATAATTATGATGAATTTAACAATTCTTTAAATTTTCGAGCAATGGGTCGTATAAATTTAAAGTAATAATTATTGCTTGAAATAAAATTATAATAAGTCTTTCAAGAATCTTTTTATATCTTATAAATTATTTGTAAAGCATTAAGTAAAAAATTATTTTATTTATAAAATTGTTTTCCTTATTAATTCTGAGAGGTCAAATGCTTGAATCTCATTATTTTCAATATTATTTTTGAATTGATTTAGACAGAAAGGACAACAAGATACGATCGCTTCTGCTGTTGTTTCTTTTGCTTCCTTTATTCTTTCTTTCGCTGCAAAGGCAGAAAATTCTTTAAATGATGACCTTACACCCCCTCCCGAACCGCAACACCATGCATTATGTCTATTTCTCACCATTTCTATTAATTCAATACCAGGGATTTTTTCTAATACTTCTCTCGGTGCTTTATAAATTCCCATATGGCGCCCTATATGACAAGGATCGTGGTATGTAACTTTCATTTTCAATTCTTTGTCAAATATTAATTCTCCATTTTTTAATTTACTTCTCAAAAATTCAGGTAGATGTTTAACATCTATTCCATGATCAAAACCAAACTTATTAGGATAAATATCTTTCCAAGTTCGGTAACACCCAGCACAAGATGTTATAATATTTTCGATTCCAGCGTTTTTAAAATAATTAATATTCTTTTCGGCTAAATTTTTAGCTTTTTCTACTTGACCTGTCATATAGACAGGAGATCCACAACATCCTTCATCATTAAGAATTCTAAAATCAATATTTAAGGTATTTAAAATTTCTGCTGTAGCAATGGCAACAGTTTTTTCTCTATAGCTTGAAGTACAACCGACGAAATATGCTAAATTTGCATCAGGAGTCTGTTTTATATGAGAAGGTAGCCATTTAAGCCGATCTTCATGTTTTTCCATATAGGGATTTTTTTCTTCCATAATATTTTTTGTATATAGTTGTTGTTCAGGCATAGGTCCATAACCCAGTTTAACTGCTTCTTCTCTCATTGCCATTAACCATTCACCAGCAAAACTATGGATTTCTGGTATCTGGCATTGTTCAATACAAGCCATACAAACTGAACATTGATAAAAAATCTTAGCAACTTTCTTTGTCCAATTTAATTTATTAGAGGTTAATGCCCATACTAGAAGATTTTTCCCCCCAAGATAATATGATTCAAACTTTCCAAATTCCCCTGATGGACAAACACAAGACCAATAAGCATCTTTATATACAGTTCTGCAAGTACCACACTTTCCACACTGGTAAAATACATCTTTGTAATGTTCTAAATTCTGATATCTTTTAAGATTGTGAATTTCATATGATAATCTTGCTTGAGATATTCCATGCCCTCTAATATATTTAACTTTTTTCTCTCTCTTTTTCTTCGCCATATTAATCCTCTCCGATTCCTTGTCCTGGATTCATAATATTATTTGGATCAAGAACTTTTTTAATTTTATTTATAAGTCTGGTAGTGGAAGGAAGTGTTTTATCTTTATAGTACTTCACCGCCCAGAGAGGGGGTTTATACATGACAACACCATCTAATTTTTGAACGGCTTCATGAATTTCTTGTAAAATCTTTCTTGTAGTTTTTATATCCTCAGGATCATTTTTATTGAAATTAACATTACTTCTCGCTACTACATAATGACCACCAAACATTAATCTACTATAAAACTGAGGAGGTTTTCCATATTTAAGACAAATTTCTCTAGATATGTTATAATATTTTACAACATCTCGCGTGGAGCAATAACTTCCTATCCATTGTCCTCCACCTCCCCTAGTAAAGTTCCAAAAATTCCAATATTGGACTGGAGGTGGTTTTACTCCTTCTACACCATCTGAAGCAGATAATAATCTCATTTTACCTTCATTACATATATCGATGATAGCTTCGCATTGGGCAATATGTTGTTTTTCTGTATAAGCCTGTGTGGTAATTAGTGAAATACAATCTGGTTTTTTATCTTTAACAGCATCAATAACAACATTTTTTTCATACAATTCTTGGATTGATTGACTCCATCCAAAATTCACAAGAAGAAGATCGCATATTCCTAGACCTGCTTTAGAAAGTTTAAGTAGGACTGGAAACCCTTGATCAACTGTACGAGCAAATCCTGTATAATCTTCCCTAAATGGTAATTTTGGCCACAATTTTATCGAAGCTTTTGTTACTATACCTGTTGAACCTTCCCACCCTATAAATAATCCCGCTAAATCAGGTAAAGGCTGTCTACCATACCAATAGTTTGAAAGACTACATGAACCGACTTTAATTAAATCACCAGACCCAAGTACGACCTCTAAACCATTTATAAACTCAGCACCTGAACCCCCAATCATCCCAAGATCAAACATTCCATAACATAAGCATGATGGAATAACTCCTGTCCCAGGAGGAGACCAAGTTATCCCTGCTCTTAAATTCGGATGATATTTCTCGAGAAAACCTTGTAAACCTGCCCATGTAATTCCTCCCTCAATTACAGCATACATATCATCTTCATTCACTTCAAGTACTCGATTTAATCGCCTTAAATCAACAACAATCCCTCCTTTTCGAGGAGTTGCAATAGAACCAAAATTAATTCCAGTGACCCATGGAACTATTGGAATTTTATATTTATTAGCAATCTTGACAATTTCTTGTACTTCTTCAGCAGAACCAGGAATAATCACAATATCACATCTGCCCTCTGGTTCAGCAGTAATAAAATCATAATGATAAAGATAGGTTAGTTCAGGTTGATCGGAAACATATCTTTCTCCAACTACAATTTCCAATTCCGAAATAATTTCATTATTGCTCAATTTTATATCACCTATAGTGAGATAGATATTGATTTTTTGATAAATAATGGATATTATATTAACAAAAAATAAAATAACATTAAGTATTACAATTATGACTTATATTTTCCAATGATATAAATATTCATTATTTGAATTCAAAAATTTTATCAAATTTTGATCTCTAAATCATTATTATTCATCAAAACAATATTATACAAAAATAGAACAAATATTTAAAATTTAATTTAAAAAAAAATGGTTTATTTAAATAATCCCATTATTTTATTTCGATTTTCTTCTTTTCTGGTTGTACAGGTTCAACTTTGGGGATAGTAACTGTTAAAATTCCTTTATCCAATGATGCATCGATTTTGTCTTTATCAATATTTTCAGGCATACTAAAGCATCGATAATAACTTGAAGAATGATATTCTCTCCTAACTAATTCTCCTTCTTTCTCTTCCTTTTTCTCTTCTTTTATTTCTCCTTTAATTTCTAAATTACCATCTTGGATTGAAATCTCAATATCACCTTTTTCAAGCCCAGGTAATTCAGCACTAATTTTGAAAGAATCTTCAGTTTCTGTTATATTTGATAACGGAGTTCTAAAAATTGGTTCCTCATCTCTTATAATCAAGGAAAAAGGTCTACGACGTCTTCTTCCAAATGGCCAATTCCAATCATCAAAAAAATTTCGTTGCATATCATTGAATAAGCGATCCATTTCTTGAAATAAAGAAAATGGACTTTCCCTTCTTACAGTAATCTCTCTTGATTTTTGATCTTCTTTTTTCTCTTCCTCACTTTTTTCCTTTTTCTTAATATCAATTTTATCTTTTTCAGCCATTAAATCCACCTCTTATTTCAGTTTTTAATAATAATATATTATATGATTTTATGTCAATCAATGATTGACAATACTTGATTACATAATATCAATTGACATATATAAATCTTTCGTTTTTTTCATCTAAATGAGATTTTACCTGTTATTACTCTTCAATATTATGGAGGATATATAACGAAGTATATATCATCAAAAATATTTTGTAAAGTTAATTTATTTTGTCAATTCAGAAATTGATATTACTAATCTAAAGGACTATTTAATTAAAGATAACTTTATCGGATTTAATAAGATCCTATTACTATCTAAATATAAAAATAAAAATCTTTAATATAGAAAAAAATATTATAAAGAATGCTTGAAAATTAATGATGTAGATAAAAATGGAATATAAATTCATAAAAGTAGAAAAAAAAGAACATATAACAATTGTTACATTAAATAGACCAGAGGTATTGAATGCAATTCACCCTTATATATCACTAGAACTAGGTCATGTGATTAATGAATTTGAGGTTGAAACTAATGCATGGGTTGCAATTATAACAGGCGCAGGGGAAAAAGCGTTTTCTGCTGGTTTTGATTTAAAATGGGCTGCAGCAACTAGTGTTGAAGAACAGAGAACAGCTTATGAAGAGGTAAGAAAGCAGAATGCTTCTTTAATAAGAAATTTTAAAATTACCAAACCCTTAATCGCTGCAATAAATGGTCTTGCCTATGGAGCAGGTTTTGAGCTTGCTTTAAGTTGTGACCTTATTATTGCCGCTAATCACGTTACTTTTTGCTTACCAGAACCTGTAGTAGGGAGAATTCCTTCAGGAGGCGGAATTCATCGATTAGTCAGATACCTTCCTTACCATCTAGCAATGGAAATTCTCCTTACACGTAAAAGAATCACTGCTCAAGAAGGTCTACAATATGGTTTTGTAAACCAAGTAGTTCCTTTCAATCAATTAATAGATGAAGCAGAAAAAATCGCAAATCTCATAATGGAAGGTTCTCCTCTGGCAATCCGAACAATCAAACAAATGGCTATTGAAGGGCTCCAAATGTCTTTAAAAGAAGCTCTTTTTGCAAGTTTTCCACTTTACACGAAATTTCTTCAGTCTTATGATTTTAGAGAAGGCCCAAAAGCCTTTAGTGAAAAAAGAAAACCTGTTTGGAAGGGAGAATAATTTTAAACTAATTTGAAGTAAATCTTCTCTTTTCTTTTTATCTGTTTTATAAATAGTCAAGTTACTATTTTCTAAATAAATTTATTTTAAATTAAAGTTAATAACAGAAGAATTCTTCAATAACTTTAATAAAGCTATAAATTTTCAAATAACAGAATTATTAATAAAAAAATTAAGTTATCAAAAATCTATTGGTAGATAGTATGGTAAGTCAAGATGAAAATGTAGAGGAAGAAGGAATTAAAATAGTAAGATCTAGTTCTGCATTTGATTGTGGAGGTCGATGCCCTTTAAGATTTCATGTTAAAGATGGAAAGGTGATACGAGTAGAAGGTGATGATTTTCCAGATCCAGACAAACAACTTAGAACATGTTTAAGATGTAGAGCAATTAGACAGTATATCTATCATCCAGAGAGATTAAGATATCCATTAAGAAGAGCTGGTCCTAAGGGTTCTGGGAAATTTGAAAGAATTTCATGGGATGAAGCTTATGATATTATCGCAGAAAAACTAAAAGAAACTATAGAAAAATATGGAAATCAAAGTATATTATTGGTTACTGGAGGAGGTTATCTTGCAGCACTACATACTCCAGGAGCGGCTTATTCTAGATTATTAAACCAATTAGGTGGATTTTCATCATTTTATGGTAATATTTCTTCCCAAGGAGCAATTTTTGGAACTCAGGCATCATATGGTTTTGGACAGATCTTTGTTGGTAACAGTCGGGAGGATTGGATGAATACAAAATTAATTATATGCTGGGGTTGGGATCCTGCACGTCAGATTTCAGGAACAAATACATTGTGGTGGTTAATTAAAGCAAGAGAAAATGGCGTAAAAGTGATTGTTATTGATCCACGCTATTCGGATACTGCCTTAGTAGCTGCTGATCAATGGATCCCAATAATTCCCGGAACGGATACAGCTATGATGGCTGCTGTCGCACATGTAATTCTTAGAGAAAATCTGCAAGATCAAGAATTTCTCGACAAATATACTCATGGTTTTGATAAATATAAAGCATATGTAATGGGAGATGAGGATGGAATTCCTAAAACACCAGAGTGGGCTGAAAAGATATGTGGAGTGAAAGCATCTGTCATAGAAGATTTAGCAATTGAATATGCTACAACCAAGCCTGCTGCGTTAGAAGATTGTCAAGGTCCTGCCCGTTCAGCTATGGGAGGGCAATATAATCGAGGTGCTATAACACTCTCTGCAATGACGGGAAATATTGGAAAACATGGTGGTAGTGCCTGTGGTGGTCTTCACGGGATTCCATATGGCCATATGTTTAGAGGAATAATAATTCCATCTGGTACAAATAAAGCTTATCCAAAAGGTAAGTCTTTAAGAGGCAATATTAATCCTAGAGATCGTTTAGACACTAGAATGCATGTAAATAAAATCTTTGATGCAATTCTAAACGGAAAATCAGGAGGTTATCCTTCAGATATAAAGTTTGCCTGGTTCTGTCAATGCGATTTCCTCAATCAGATAGGAAATACTAATAAATCAGCAAAAGCTATGAGCCGAGAGGATTTGTTTACCGTAGTTCCAGAACTATGGTTAACACCCACTGCTCAATATGCCGACATCGTCCTTCCTGTGACGGGATTTCCTGCAAGGAGTGACCTTTCAAGACCTTGGCCCTCAGGACCTTATTTTGGTTACATGAATAAAGCAATCGAACCCATAGGTGAATGTAAGGATGATATACAAATAGCAGAAGAATTAGCTGAAAGACTGGGGATTAAAAATTTCAAAAGAGAAGAACTTCTTGATCAGTTTTTAAACAATCCTCAATTAGCTCCAGCAAAACCTCTTATAGATAAATACGATGATATTAATGATAAATGGCTTCGTTTATTAGCTGTTATGGCTCAAGATCTACGAACGAATATAAAAGATTATGAGAAGTATAAAAGAGAAGGGATCCATAGAGTTGAGCTTAAAGAACCTTATGTTGCATTCAAAAAGAATATAGATGATTTGGAAAACAATCCTTTCCCAACACCTTCGGGAAAGATAGAAATATATTCTGATCAGATTGCGAGTTGGAATAGACCTCTATGTCCTCCAATTGCAAAATATATACCAACATGGGAAAATCGTGATGATCCATTAGTAGAAAAATATCCCCTTCAATTAATTTCACCTCATCCAAGGCAACGGGTGCATTCAGAATTATATAAGATCGAATGGTTAATGGAAGCAATTCCACACAGAATGTGGATAAATCCAGTTGACGCTGAACTTCGAGGTGTTAGAAATGGTGATATGTGTTTAGTCTTTAATGATAGAGGAACTGTAGCAATTGAAGCTTTTGTAACGAAAAGAATTATACCTAGAGTAGTATGCATTTATGAAGGTGCATGGTATAACCCAGATGAGAACGGAATTGATAGGGGTGGATGTCCAAATACCCTAACTAAGGATGCCATGGCCGAGGGAGGTGCCGCTGCATTAAAAACCTGTTTAGTTCAAGTTAAATTGGAAAAAGGAGATGATTAAAGTTGCAAGTTGGATTTTATTTTGACCAAACGAGATGTACAGGTTGTAACGCATGCAGAATAGCTTGTAAGGATTGGCATGACCAGCCTTCAGGTCTAGCATCTTGGATGAGAATTAATTACCATGAAGAAGGTCCCTTTCCTAATATCTTAGCTAGTTATCTTATCTCAAACTGTTATCATTGTGAAGAACCAGTATGTTCATACATTTGTCCTAATGAAGCAATTACTAAACGCGAGAAAGATGGTATTGTAATTGTTGATAAAGAAAAATGCCGCGAGGAACATTCTTGTGGTATAATATCAAAAGAAGCCATGGGTCCTAATTACCTTTATGGTGAATCTGAAGCACCCTGTCAAATAGCTTGTCCTGTTCACCTTCATATCCCTGCTTATACTGCATTAATCGCAAAAGGAAGATTTAAAGAATCACTAAATTTAATTAGGCGTAGGATGCCGCTACCTTCCGTTTGCGGTCGTGTATGCTTGCATCCGTGTGAAGAAGTCTGTAGTCGAAAAGAAGTGGATCAAGCTATTGCTATTGAAGCTCTTAAAGGTTTTGTGTCCGATAATGTTCCTATCGAACTTCCAAAACGTCTTCCACAAACACAATCAGATAAGGTAGCTATTATTGGCTCTGGTCCTGCTGGTTTAGGTGCAGCTTATGATTTAATAAGATTAGGATATGGTGTAACCATTTTTGAAGCATTTTCCAAGGTTGGAGGGATGCTAACATTGGGGATCCCAGAACACCGTTTACCTCGTGATATTCTCAATCGTGATATTGATTACATTAAGGCTCTTGGTGTTGAAATTAAAACTAATAGCCCTGTTGATTTAAATTCTGGGTTAGATGACCTTTTGAATCAAGGTTTTGGTGCTGTACTAATAGCAATTGGTGCTCATAAAGGAAAGAGACTCGATATTCCTGGTGCAGATTTGGAGGGAAATCTAGTAGGAACTTCATTCATGCGAGATGTCAATCTTGGTAAAGAAGTAAAATTGGGTAATAAAGTTCTTGTAATCGGAGGTGGTAATGTTGCCATGGATTGTGCTCGTACTGCTCGTCGACTTGGAGTTTCTGAAGTAGGCGTTTCGTGTCTTGAATGTTGTGATGATATGCCTGCAGATGTTTCTGAAGTTGAACAAGCTCGTGAGGAGGGAATTGAGATCTATGATTCACGCACTTTTACAAAAATTCTAAGTAATAAAGGAAGAATAACTGGAGTAAGTTGTCTTGAAATTACAGGATGTACCTTTGATGAAAATGGAAAAGCACATTTTGATGTTGTTGGTGAAGAAGAACAAATACTTGAAGCTGATACCATTATTTTCGCAATTGGTCAAACTCCTGATATTGAGAACAACGAGAAAATAAAGCTTAGTGCAATGGGAACAATTGAAGCAGATTTGGAAACTATGATGCTTGATAACAAGGGAATCTTTGTAGCTGGAGACTGCTTTAGTGGTATAGCAAGTATAATAGATGCAATAGCTAGTGGACAAAAAGCAGCTTCAACAATAAGTCGTTTTCTTCAAGGTGATGTGCTTCGAGTCAGACCTCAACCAATTATCAAGGCAAGTGATATAAAATTAGAGATCCCTCCAGAAACTCAAAAACAGGATCGCCAACCAATGCCTTTATTATCCCCCTCCGAAAGAGTTTCTAATTTTAAAGAAGTTACTCTAGGTTTTACAGAAGAAGCTGCGATTGCTGAAGCTGAACGATGCCTCAATTGCGCTGGACATCTATGTAAAGATGTTTGTCCATACTCTGCACCTCAGTTTGTTGAAGAAGGGAAAGCTAGAATGCAAAAGTGTAATTATTGTGTTGATCGATTTGATATTGGGAAATTACCTATATGTGTTGAAGCTTGTTATGCACGAGCTCTTGATTCAGATACTTTAGAAGAATTAAAAGCGAAATATGGAGATGTCCAAATAGCTCATGGATTTAAATATTCTGATGGAATAAAACCTGCAATAATATTCAAGTCAAAACAGAAATAATCAAATACAGAATAATTTTATAAATAAAAAAAGAATTGTGTAGTCTTTCAACTCTCTTCGTTTATAAAATCATTCTACTGGCTTTTTTTTATCATTTAATTTTAATTAATAAATATCCAATATTTATTGCACAAATCGGGAACGTGATAAAATCCCGTTTGAATCCAAGCAGTCCCAACCATAATTGGGTGAGATTTTACGATTTTTTAACTATAGCGGGATAATTTCTTTCAAGACTTCTAAAGTAATTCAAAAGGCATTACTCATGAAGTATGTCTTGAACTCGATGACGAGAGACCAATCTGATAACCTTAAGGATGATCTTTCCTCTTAAGGAAAGATTGATGATTGGCATAAATAATGGAATTTTCGAGAAATTATTAATTGTTTATAAATAATTCGAAAGTTGTTTATAAAATTTACCAATATTAGAACTAAAAATGGGTTAATGGGATTATCACTTGAACATTCACTTGGTAGAGTAATATAGATAAATTTTAAATTCGCAAGGATCGAAGAATAGATAGTTATAAAAAAAATTTATTGAATAAATATTTCATAGAATTGATTTACGACTTACATATTAATACTTAAATCAAAAAATCAACTAGATAAATTAATTTACATGAAAATCTAACATACTTTATAAAAGATCTAGAATATTCTGCACATCAAAGCCATAGGTTAATAATTGGATTAATAAACCAATTAAACCAGCAGCAATTGCTGCAGCTAATGCCCAAAAACTCCAAGTAGGCCAAGGTTTGTTTTGAAAATTATATCCCATTTTAAATTGTTCATATAGAACTAAAACACCCCATACAATTAGAGCTATATCAAAAGCCCATGTGGAAATTTCATGTAATTCAGGGGGGTAATTTTTTAACCAGCCAGCACGTGAACCAATCATCAAAAGATCTATCTCCTGGGGTGCACGCACGACTAAAAATAAAAATCCTATATGGATAATAAATAACCACGCAAACACCAATAAATGCATATTAAGCCATGTCCATGTACGTTTTTGCAACTTGTCTTGGAGCAGAAATTTACCTCGTTTTCGTTCAAAAGTAACAACAATTCCAAACAAAACTAAGAGAATAAATACGATGATTACAATTACAAACGGATTTACCGATCCTGATGCTAGAATAGGAAGTAGAAAAGACTGAACTAATGCGATTGAGCGAGGGATAGGGCTTTTTTGATACCATGCTAATCCTACAGTAAGAAAAATCAAACTATACGCCCAATTATGGATGTATAAAGGTTTTCCTTGAAGAAAATCAAGACTGAATGGCATAATATACCAAATGAAATAGATTAATCCTAATGCAATTAACCCTAGACCAGGTCCAACAAGTTTATTATGTTTAATTTCTTCAAGTTTTTCTTTTTCTTCTTTCATTTTAATTCACAATTTTAATTTTTTAATCATTACTTAGTTGATAAATCATAATTAGATTACAAGATATTTAGTAATTTAGTTTTTAAAATAAAAATCAAGCTTCATATAATCACTCATACTATTTAATATCGTGGATTTTCTTTATATCTATTAAATAAAACTTTTAATCGATCTTGAGGCATTCCAAGACGCCATAGTAACGACATTAGTATCCATTTCCAAATAGTTCTGAAGATTCCATATTTTTCAAATCGACGAGTGGAATTATATATCCCGATGCGGTAGATACATGCAATCCCTTTACCTCCACGCCAATTACTTATACTTTTAGGCAATACTCTTTTTGCAAACTTCATTAGACGTCGACCAAAATCGAAACCTTCACAAATCCACATTGGTGCGAATCCATTTAGAGCTTCAAAAACCCATTTCCTTACAAATATAGCATTATCTGCGGGATATGCTTTAAAAGTTTGAAATAGTATGTTTCCAACCCAACCAAATGTGTAAACTGCCGTTCGCATAAAGCTATTTGGATTTGAATTATTATCCCATTTCCATTTCTTTGTAAAAGCTCCACCAAGTATTAAAGGATTTCTAAGACGGCCAAAGAGCAAAAATAACGTACCAGGTCGAAGTTTTATATCTGCATGAAGAAATAAGAGAATATCAGATTTTGCAATCTCACCACCAAGATTTGATTGTAGTACTCTTCCTCGAGGAGACTCAATTACGATATCTGCTAACTTTCTCGCGATTTCTTTTGTATTATCAGTAGATCCCCCATCACTTACAATAATTTCAATAGGAATGGAAAGACCAGAAGGAAATAGAGCAGCTCTTTTAACTGAAGCAATTGTATCAGCTATATAATTAGCTTCATTAAGAGTAATAATTATTATACTAATCTTTGGTGAAGTCTTGAACTGAATAGTTATAAAGATCCTCCCTAATCTGGTAATTCGAAACTAATTTTATTTGATAATTTAGAATTCTTAAGGTCATCGAGTACATCAATATCGGAAAGAGTTGGTAATAGAAAATATTTTATACCAAGCTTATTAATATCTGCTATAGTATCAGAAAATACGGAGGATGTACTCCACTTTTTATTTATAAACAATTCTTGATGTATTTCTTTAAGTCCCATCAAATAGTATCCTCCATCTTTTGCTGGTCCCAGTACAACATCATAATTTAGTAGTTGGTCAAATGCTTCATTAATAATCCTAGCAGTTAATTCCAAACAATCGCTTCCTATTATTACAGCTTTACGGTATCGTTGTAGCGTGATCCTAAAGGCTTGCAGCATCTTTTCTCCAAAATCAGAACCTTTTTGTAAAAATTTTATAAAGAATTCTTTTTCCCAAAGATCATTCTCATCGATATAATCCGAATAAAATAATAAACGCGCACATGGAACTTCAAGTGAAATAGATCGTGTGTGTTCAATTAATACTTTATAAACAGTTAAAGCACTCTCTTCTCCAATATCTGCAGCTAAACGTGTTTTTACACATCCTATATTAGGATTTCTTACAAGGATTATTAAGCCTTTATCATTCATTTTCATATAACTATTGTTGTGCAATTATTATTTACTCTAACTAGATCTTTTGAGTTTGCTTTTTGCCACTCAAGGTTTATTTCTTCCCCACGACACCAAGGGCAATATTCATCATGATTATTTAATTTTCCTCTTATTGCTCGCCTACTAGCGCAACCTCCTTGACATAAACAATCTGCGGCAACTGGAGGGATGGCTTGAGCCATTATAAATTGTTGAGTTTCAAAGATTTTTTCACCAAGCTCTAATAGGTCATTGATATCGGGAATGGGTTCAATAGCTTTATTATTTCCCCAATATACACAAGGGATTACTTGTCCTTTAGGATTAATTCGTATGCTTTTACGACCACAAGGA
This sequence comes from Promethearchaeota archaeon, assembly GCA_019058245.1. Taxonomy (GTDB): domain Archaea; phylum Asgardarchaeota; class Lokiarchaeia; order Sigyniarchaeales; family SOKP01; genus Loki-b32. The sequence goes on from JAHPZJ010000013.1 coordinate 425,711, forward strand.
GAAAAAATCTCCCCCAGTCCTAGCGCGGCTCTTACAACAGGTTCAAAACAAGAGATGACCTTACCTTTGCTAAATAATAGTCGAAATCCCTCCCAGAATTCCTTATAATTAAGCTGATAATCGTCTGTATTTACAGATTGAAAAACACTAACACGCAAGTTAACTCCATATGAACGGGCAAGATCTACCATCTGGTCCATCTTGTCGTAATTAACAGACATCATTGTAGTAAGTATAGTCAATTCAATACCTGCGTTATCGCATCGTTTAATAGCCCTATTTACTAATTCCCAATTTCCTTTACCACGAAATTTATCTTGTTCTTGACTCGTAGGGAAATCAATGGAAACTTCAATATCATTGAAAAGTTCTAAATATTTATCGGAAAGTCTACTTATAGTCAAACCGTTGGAGGCTAAACTGAGTCGCACATCTCGACAAGCTAAAAAGTTAAGAATTTCAAGGAATTCTGGATTTAATATATTTTCTCCAGTACCCATCCCTATCGAACTAATAGGTATCGCTTTGCATAGCTTTTGAATTTGTTTTAAAGTAATATTAGAGATCTGCGTTTTATCACGATAACAATGTGTACAATTTAAATCACAATTATTGGTTAAACCAATTCCAATTGAATATTTCATTTATTCCATCTCCATATATTTAAGATTAAATTACCTCACTTTATTGACTAATACCTATTGCGATGAAATATACGATACTCGAGAAGAAATGGTTAAGTTGAAGTCGATTTTCTAGTTCCAACATCCAAGCATTATACTCTTCTTCTGTGATTATTTTCTGATCTAATGCACCAGATGCAGCGTGTCTAATGGATTGAGTCAACGAGCTATTTTCATCTGTTGCAATTGAAACTAAAGGACAAATGTTAATATCCTTCAAGCCATTAGCATTGAGCAAACTAAATAATTGTCTACCACTCCAATTGTTCCCATCCTTATGATCAGTTCTCCAATGGAGTATTTTGCGCGTTACCTTGCGGTTTGGATGATCAACAGTTAGTGTCTCAAAATCCCAATCCATCAAGGCAATTTTTCCTCCGGATTTAACAGTGCGAATTAATTCCTCTACAACTCTTAGAGGATCATTTACATGAAGCAATAATCTTGTAGCGAAAACACTATCGAAATTATTATCCTGACAAGGAAGATCTTCCGCATCTCCAACCTTAAATTGAATTAAATTAACTAAATTATCTTTACTTGCTTGTTCAAGAGCGAATGATATAATGCCTGGAGAATTATCGATCCCAGTTATACTTCCTCCCGGTTCAAGAAATGGTGCTATCAACCGAGATAATACTCCACTACCACATCCAACATCTAATAAATGTTCTCCAGGTTTTGGATTGAGTATATCTCTGAATCTTAAATTGATTTGGACCTGATCTGGATATTTTGAGCGTTTTTCAATATATTCAGCCATTTTTTTTGCTGTTTCTGGCTTTTTATTTGATTCCTTAGACCATAAGCTTGTTGGAACCATTTTGGATCATGCGTTTGAAAGTAATTTATCCAATTTTTTAATCTTATTTTTATTCTAATTCGATTAAATTATAAAATAAATTGATTAGTCAATTACTATCTTAATTTTAATTTAAACTTACCTCAATTAAATTATAATGAAGATGTGATTATCTTTTTTAATAACCAGAGCATAAGTATTCCATTGTTATTGCAGGATTATATAGGCAGTTTTCATTTCAAAAAAGTATAACTTATATATTATTTTGATTCAAAGATTTTGCGAATTTTGTCAAACCTTTCATTTCTCGATAATCTATTGGCTATCGGGTTATGATCTCCATATAATCCCTTATGATATACTTGTCTGTGAGTTTGATAAAAAAGTCCTATAGTGAACCTATGTAAATTCCTAGCAGCAGTTAAAGCTTCTTCCATTGTTTTCGGTTCTTTACCAATGTATTCAATCTTATCCTTGAATTCCTCCCATTTGTGGTAGGGCATCGCAGGTTGCAAAATTTCGATAAAGGAAAATCCTTCATGCTCTATAGCTTTCACAAGAGTTTCCGTTAAATGTTTAATTTCACCAGAATAGCATCTTGCTACAAATGTTGCTCCTGCTTCAATAAGTAAAGAAATGGGATTAAAAGGAATCTCAAAACTTCCCATTGGGGTTGATGGTCCTTTCCAACCCTCCTGAGTTAAGGGAGAAAATTGACCTGTCGTGAGAGCATAAACTCCATTATTATGCAAGATCATAGTGATATCCATGTTACGTTTTGCTGCAAAGAGAGTATGAGCTAAACCTTCTCCTAAACCACTCCCATCACCAGAAAAAGTTATCACTTTTAAATTAGGATTAGAAATTTTGATCCCAGAAGCAGTGGTTATTTCTCTTCCATGTAATGAATAAATCCCGCTTAAATTAAAATAATCAAAAATTTTTGCATGACATCCAATTCCAGCGGTCATAATCATATTCTCTCGTTTAATACCTTTTTGCTCTAGTATGGGAAGTGCATTTCTAATTGCTGTAAAAATCCCGAAATTACCGCATCCAGGACACCATGTAATTTCAGCATATGTTTTAAGATCTTCCATATTATTTGAGCACCTCCTTTATTTGATTTGATAAATCTATAGGATCAAATGGACGACCATCATATTGTTTTATTGTATTTCTTATCTTTAATCCAGCTCTTTCGTTTAAAAGCTTAGTAAATTGACCAGTAGAACTTTGTTCAATAACAATATTATCATGATCTTTAAACTCTTCTATTTCCCATATAGGTAAAGGACTCAAATATATTGGGGCAATAGTAGTAGGATTTAATCTTCCATATTTAAGAGCCTCTAATACACTCATATAAGTAGAACCATAAGTGAATATGTTAGTAGGATTTTCACCTCGAATTATTTTAACAGTTTTTTGCCCTTTTAAATAATCTATAAGTGAATCTAACTTTTTATTTCTTTTATCATGCATAAATGAAATCATCTTTGCATTTTCTGTAGTAATTCCTAATTCATCATGCTCATAACTGTTCCATTTTATTATCTTTTTAGATGGTGGAAATAACATGGGGGAAATTCCATCATCAGTATCCAAATATCGTTTATATTCGCCCTCTTTATGTATTTTTGGCTCGGCCCACTTAGATTTTTCTAATTCAGCTTCTATTGTCATACTACTCTCTGAAAGATGTTTTTCAGTTAATAATATTCCTGGTGTCTGAAATTTCCATACTAGATCTAACATTTCGGCAGTAAGATAATATGCCTCTCTAATTGTAGTAGGAGAAGCAACTATTCTTAGAAAATCTCCATGAGCTGCAGTTAAAGCGAAAGCTAAATCTGCCTGTTCTGTATAAGTAGGCACCCCTGTTGCAGGACCTGGTCGCTGAGATAAAACAACTAATACAGGTGCTTCTGTCATACCTGCTAAAGAGAATCCTTCTACCATAAGAGCAAATCCCCCTCCACTCGTACCAACCATGGCTCTTGCTCCTGTAAAACTTGAACCAATTGCCATATTAATGACTGCTATTTCACTTTCAGCATGAACTACTGCTAAACCAAAATTTTCAGCTTCCCTAGCGAGTGTGTGTAAGATTGAGGATGCGGGAGTCATAGGATAACCAAAATATACATCCAATCCTCCAGCTACAGCACCAAAACTAATTGCCTCATTTCCTGTAAGAATTGATCTTTTTTTATCTCCTCTTTCTAAGTAAAATTTCTTTCCACAAGCAGGATAAACAATATCATATATTGTATTTGCAAAGCTAATATTATCTTCTATTCCTCTTGGATATTCCTCTTCAATCATTTGTTTCATTTCTTCTTTTTCGAATCCGATTGTTGCTGCTAATATTGCTATTGCCCCAACTCCAAACATTAACTCTTTCATTGGATACTTTTCTGCTTCTGTTGTTAATGATATTCCTATGCCGTTATCAATTTCCTGTTCATCTAAATTAAAAATCATAATCCCATTTTCAGCAATATCATTTTTGTGTATTTTATAACTTCGTTGATCAAAATTTACAACCAGATTAGCATTCATATATTGACTACTGATCCATCTAGGGCTTGTACTTACAACAGAAAAGTTATGTCCACCTCTTATTAAACTCATATAATCATCCATTTGAAACACATGCTGACCTATACTGGAGAATATATGTGCTGCCACAGAACCCGCTTTCTTTACACCTTCACCAGCTTTGCCTCCAACTAAAAATGTAAAAACATCTGAATCCATTTATTTCTTAACCTCTAATTATTAAATTTTAGGGTCATAACTGATTAAATATATTTTTGATTTAGCTATAAATTATTTAAATATATGGATTATAATATCTTAATCTTAGAATTATTAGATTATATAGCTATTAAAACAAGGGAATTTTGAACTTTAAATTCTAATTAATCTATTATCTTTCTAATTTTTTTATATCTTTTGATATTTCTTCTAATTATTATAGGAAAATAACATAACTCAAGAAAGAATAATAGTAAAAAAAATTGAATATATACTGAATAGACTATCCAGGAAAATATTAAAAGAAGAGACAATCCTTCAATAAATATAAGAATCCATATTAGGATTATTAATCTATGATAATATAACCCTCTGATTAGAACATCATTTGTAATTGTATTTTCACATGATCGACAGAGTCTATTATCGAATCGTATTTTATTGCCACACTTTGGGCAAAAATATAAATCTTTTTTAATAAAATATAACGTTCCAATTAACGTAGAAAAGACTAAAATTGAAGAAATAATTGTGGTATAAGATATAATGAATTTATTATAAGTATAGAGAAGTCTGATATTCCCAATCATAATATAATAATCCAATTCTGGATTATTTTCTGTAATATTAATACAAAAGGCAATTTCACTTAGTTGTTTCTCTTCAAAAATTTCGGTTAAATCAATAGTTTGTTCAAGATCATATTCTTCCCAAGGGTGTTGTGTAATCTCAGACATGTTGAAGTTATCGATTATTTCTTCGTGGTTAGGTTTATTATTCCAAGTTATCTCAGAATAATTCAAATTTGATTCAATCAATATTAAATTTAATTCAACATCTTCTACATCAGGACCATTAATATTATGTAAACTGTAAGAAGCAACAACAAGGTGAAGTGCTTCTGTTTCTTTTGGCAATATTGCAAGGTTATAATGGATAAATACTTCACAGGAATTTCCAAATTCTGTGTTTTTGCTTGAAGGAAAAAAATAATTCACATCAGGATTGCTTTGGTCCACATGTGTTAAACGGTCTACTTCTAATTCTCTGAGATATTTAGTAGTTATACCAATATTCCCACCAAATAAAGGAATAAAATTAATAATTAATAGAAAGAAAGATAGGATTGCTAAACTAATAAAAATTACTTTAGTTCTCAAATTCTTAATATATTGTGTTTTCATTTTAATTCGATTTTACTTAGTATCTTAGTTTTTATAGTTTCTTACTTTTTTACGTATTTTTATCGAAAAGAAAATTATAGAGAAAATTAGTAAAGCTCCAACGATACAACCAATCTCCATAGCTCCAAAAAAAGGAAGGATGGAATAAAAAATGTTAAAGGATGTGGTTATAAGAAGAAAAATTACCTCAAAAAAAGCAAATATCCATAATAAAATTATTAATATTTGATAGTACAAACTAGTTCTTAGCATTTCATGTTCAAAAGGTTTCTGGCATGATGAACACCATAATTCAGTAAAATTCCTCTTTGTTTTACAATTTGGACAATAATATATACCTTTTCTCAGATAAACTATTGTTCCAATTAACATAATAAAAATTATAATTGAAGAAATAATTGCTGTATAAGATATAAGAAATTGTTCATAACTATATAGAAGCTTGATTCCGGATAGATAAACAATATCCTTCAATTCTTCATTATTTTCCGTAATATTAATACAAAAACTAATCTCTGTTTGTTGTCTTTCTTCAAAAATTTCTGTTAAATCAACGGTTTTTTCAAGATCATAATATTCTACAGTAAAATGATTCCTAATTGCAGAAGCATTTACAGTTTCGATTATTTCTTCATGCTTAGGTTTATTATTCCAATTAATTTCGGAAGAATTCCAATTTGAGTCAACCAAAATTAAATTTATTTCAAAATCTTTAATATAAAACATATAAGAATAGGATTGAAAACCATTAATCGTAAAATATAACTTTTTTGTTTCTTTTGGTAATGATTGAAGATTAAAATGGACAAAAAATTGACAAGAATTTCCAACAATAGTATTATACATTAAATAATTATAATAGTTCATATCTGGATTACTTTGATTTACATATGCTACACGATCCCAGCCTAAATCTCTGGTATATTTAGTAGTTATACCTACATTCCCACTAAAGAAAGGAATAAAATTAATAATCAATAGAAAAGAAGATATGATCGCTAAACTAATAAAAATTACTTTGGTCCTCAAATTATTGATATTTTGTTTTTTCATCTTTATCCCTTTTAAATTAATTTATTTGTTTGATATTTATCAATAGAAATGATTGGTTCTAATTCAGGTAATTTTTTTTTTGGATTTTTTAATGACTTTAATTCTGATTTAACATCATTTTTAATTTGGGATTTATTCTGGACTTTTGTTATATTTAATAGTTTCAATGTTCTTTTATAATACCTAATTGCTTTTTGCTTTAAATTTAAATTAACAAAGACTCTTGCCAAATTCCAATAATAGAGAAAATTATCTCTGTATAACTTTATTGCAGTTAAGAATTTATTTAATGCATTTTTATAATCTTGTTTATAAAAACTTTTAATACCTTGATAGAATATATCTAAAGAATATCTTCTTATAATATTAGGAGAAAATAGCTTGAGATGATGTTTTTGAATATCTTGAGATAATTGCTCAATCTTTTTTACCATCTTATCTTTCTCAGTTTTAGAAGAAAGTAGTGTTTCAATCATACCCAAACCATATGATTCAATAGAAGCAAATATTATTTTCTGACTTCCTGGTATTAAAGGGGCTTTTATTAAAGCGTTTAGTAAAATTTCATGAAATTTATATCTAATTAGAATTTCTGGTAATTCTAAAATTTGAGAGCCATCAAAATCAGCGAAAAATTTAAAATTCTTCATTTCGTCTATAAAGATTTTAACAATTAGGGGAGAAATTATTAATGAATCTTTAATCAATTTAAAATTTATTTTTCTATTATCATTTTTTATAAATTTAATTGTCTTTATAAGTAAATTATTTAAAAGATCTTCTTGTTCTTTTGTAATAAATAAATCTTTAAAATCTATTATCTTATTTATCAATAATTTTTTACGAATACACGTAAAACCTTGAAATATTTCAACGATATTACTCATTTCTGGCTTATTACACACAAATTCTACAGAAGGGATTGATTCTTTATTATAAAAACTTGTTTGAACTATATTTTCAAATCCAATTTTTTCTAAAATTTCCTGCAACAATTGAGGAGGAAAGCAAAATTTATGTTCTAAACCTTCATGAGGAAGACCATATATCCAACTTAAAATATCCTTTTTTTTTTCATAATCTGAATTTAAATATGTGCGAAAAGCTTTTTCTAAATCAGGAGTCTCTAAGATCAATTTACCCTTGGGTTCTAAAACTCTAAAATATTCACTTATAGCATAAATGGATTGGTATAATCCTAAATGCTCAATTAAATGAATTGCCTTTACTTCTTGGCAGGAAAAATCTTCAAACTCAAGATTTACTGCTGACATCTTTTTGTCAGCAATTAGATCCTCATAAAGATCTATATTAATGTATTCCGGTTCAAATTGCTTCCCACAACCAATATTCAATTTCATTTTTTATCCTTAAAATCTTTTATACTTATACTAGAATATTTTGTTCCGCGAGCGTATATGGGATCTGTGGTTTTTGAATATAAAATTAAAGTTACATTCCAAAAGAAAAATACAAAAATCGTGAGAATTACAATCAACATTAAAGCAAGGATTAATGGATATCGATTTTTAAAAAAAAGAGTATTAGTAATTTCTTTACGTGATAAACCCAATTCTTTTCCAATCTTGTAAAGTTGTATAATATTTTTATGGATCAAATTTAATCATCCATTTTTATCACTCATCATTTAATTTTCTTTTTATCTTTAAAATCTTTCATACTAATACTAGAATATAAAGTTCCACGAGCGTATATGGGATCTGTGGTTTTTGAATATAAAATTAAAGCTACATTCCAAAAGAAAAATGCAAAAATCGTGAGAATTACAATCAGCATTAAAGCAAGGATTAATGGATATCGATTTTTAAAAAAAAGAGTATTAGTAATTTCTTTACGTGATAAACCCAATTCTTTTCCAATCTTGCAAAGTTGTATAATATTTTTATATATCAAATTTAAACGCCCCCTTTTGTATAATATATTAGTTTATTTTTATTTTTAAAATCTTTTATACCAATACTGGAATAATAAGTTCCTTGAGCATATACTGGTTCTTGAGATTTTGCATAAAAGATTAACATTATATTCCAAAAAACAAGTGCAAAAACCGAGAGAATTACAATCATTATTAAAACAATTACCAATGAATGTCGATTTTTAAAAAAAAGAGTTCTATTGATTTCTTTGTGTGATAATCCTAATTCTTTTCCAATCTTATACAATTGAACAATATCTTTCAAAACCAAATTATTCCCTCTAATTATTTCATTTCAATAAAAGTTTTTGATATAGGTATTTATAATTTGAAATTTTAGAATCAATCTTCCACCTAAATGGGAAAGATTTATTTTTAAATAATTCATTCTCAATTGCTCTTAAACAATATGGATTATCAGAACTATTTAAAGCTAACCTTGTACCTAAACATCCAGCTTTACATTTTTTAAACATCTTACATGTAGCACAATAATTTTTTAAGTCTATTTTTTCAGAATATTGAGCATATTTCAAATCAAATCTATAATTTATGATATTTGAAAGTGTAGTGGTTCTAATATTACCTTCAATAAAATCATCAGGTAAAGTTAAACACCCCTTAATATTACCATTGCTTTGAATTCCTAAAACAGATTTACCTGCTTGACAACCAATCCATGGTTCCAATCCTAATTCTGGTAAAAAATTTGAAAAATATCCAAAACAATGAGCACCTATTAGGGGCAATTCTTTTATTGAATACTTTTGAAGGCTTGATGCGATAAACATAGCTACTCCATAAAATTCTTTTCGAGAAATCACCAAATCTCTTGGAAATCTTCCAATCGGTATGGCTATTTGGATTTGCCAGGCAATTTTTCTATTAATTAATAAAGCACGAATTAGTTTCAATTCCTTAAAGTTGAGTTTACTAACTGTAGTTATAACACTAACCGGGATGTTTTCTTTTTGGAGTAGTTTTATTGATTCTAATACCTTATAATATGCTCCTTTAATCCCCCTTATATAGTCATGTGTTTCAGGAATTGCGCCATCTAAACTCAAAGAAACACATTCTGGTTGTAATTCTTTTAGCTTAGTAAGGTGATTTTTTATCACTAAACCATTAGAAACAATAGTAAGTTTCATTTTTTGTTTTTTAATTTCTTGTGCGACTTCATACCAATCATCTCTTAAGAATGGTTCACCACCCATTAATGCAATCCCATCATATCCACAAGATCTTAAATCATTGACTAATAATAATGCTTCTTCTGTACTGAGTTCATTAGAGCGAATTTTGCCGGCTGATGAGCCACAATGAATACATTTACTATTGCATTTTAATGTAAATTCCCATACAGCACATTTATGTTTGAAGAAATTGGATAATTGATAATGTAAATTTGACATGAGTTTTTGGATTCCGTATTCATGCTATTTTTTATCTTATATTAGTAAATAATCCAAATTGTAGTTTTATATTTTTTTATTAATTTTATTCTAATTTAAATCCTATTAAGTTGATTTTAGTAACGATTATTCTATTAAAAAAACTTTAAGGTCCACTTATCGAACATTTCATTTCTTTTTTTTAAAATAAGATAAAATCACAAGAGGGACATTTCTTTCTATCTCCTTTTATAATTTTACTACAATTTGGACAAATTTTTATTGAAGGTTTTTTGTTATTTTGTTCACTTTCGATTTGTGCTCTAATTGATAATGCCATTGGATCAACAGCTTGAATAATCTTAGGTTTTGTCCTTGCTTCTAACTCATGTAAATAATCTACAATATTTTTCTTTTGAACTTGAGTCTTTTTTGCAATAGAAGGAATTTTTCCTGCTTGTACGTCATTCACATAACCACTATCAAGTTTTAGAATGTTAAAGCAATTGTGGCATCTGAACACGTTAGAGATTCCTATATTAGATGTTTTAGCCCATTGAGACCAACATACCTTATGAGCAACGGTTTCACAGGAAGGACACCTCACTATACCTTCATTACCTTGCTGAAAGCAAATTGAACAAGTAACTGTTTCGTTTACTATTTCAGGTTCATCTGCTAAATTAGTATAAAATGGTTGATTATCAGGTAAGATCATTCTTAATCGTTGCTTGATAAATGAAGGTTCTGATACATATTTTTTCTCTGAAAGATTAGTTAAAATGGGATTTAACTCTTTAAGTTTAGAAATTTCATGCAAACTCCCATTGCATAATTTTACTAGTCTGATTAATTTAGAATGCAATTCTGGATTAGGGTCTCCAACTCTTACGATATCAATAAAAAGAGGCATATCTTTTACAACTTTAATTAGTTCTTCTATTGGTGGAAGATATTCTGGAGGGATATTATAGGCTCCTTTATCTATTAAAATTATTAATCGAAATATTTTTTCTGAAATTTTTTTATATACCTCAATAATAAATGTTATTGCTAAGAATATCCCCCCCGCAATATTTGCATTAGTAATGTGTCCAGCCAATGATTTTAATGTATCAAGAATAATATCTGGATTAAATGTAAAATGTTCCAAATAATTTGGTCCTTCATTTTTAAATACAATAAGATTAAATCGATCAGATGGATCAATACTTTGTTTATTTTTCATAAATTCTGATATTGAATTATAGACCTGACGTAATTTAATTATATTTGGAGTGAAACCATAAAAAATGAGACAATCTTCGCTTTTTGTGGATTCCATTTTAGAATTAAAGATTTAAATAACAAATAAATATTGAAATACTTAATACAAAAATCGTACAGGAATAATAAGTATATTATTGTTAATAACATTAAAGATTTAGGCAAAAATAATAAAAACTTTTAAAACAGCACTAACTAATAATATCTTTTAAATAATTGAAAAAAAAATTTGGAGTATTTCCATTTTCCTCCCATTTAAATATAACTATAATCAAATAAACAATAATTAACGTTTTTTTTTCTTACTTTTCTTTTTTGAACTTTCAGGCTCTTCTTTCTTCGTTTCAATCATTGCCCTTACATCAGATGCGAATGGATCTTCAGTTTGTATGACTTGTGGTGTGCTCTGAGCTTCAATTTCTCGTAAATAATCAACTATATCTTTCTTTTTCATCTTATTTAATTCAGCAATTGTGGGAATTTTACCTGCTTGTACATCATTAATATAATTCTTATCTAATTTTAAGATATTAAAACAATTGTGACAACGATATACATGTGGAATTCCAATATGAGAGGTTTGTGCCCATTGTGCCCAACATACTTCATGGGCAACTGTTTGACATGATGGACATCTTATGAGCCCTTCATTACCCTGTTGAAAGCAAATTGAACAAGTTGAAATATCAGTAACTCTCTCAGGTTCATCAGCTAAATTTATATAAAACATTTGATTTTCCTCTGGTATCCTACGAATTTCTTGCTTGCTAAACGCGGGTTGTATAATTTTTTTTTTATATGAAAGTTCCATTAGTAGAGGATCTAACTCATCAATACTACTAATCTCATAGAATTCTCCTTTAGTTAAATTCACTAATTTATTCAACCTATTACGCTCTTCATAATCTGGTTGCCCTATATATATAACATCAATAAAAAACGGCATATCTTTAACTTTATTAATTAATTCTTCTAAAGCAGGAAGGTATTGGGATGGAATTGCATATGCACCATCATCTACTATGATTAAAAGACGAAAGATCTTCTCTGAGATTTTTTTATATACTTCTATTATAAATGTAGTTGCTACGAATACACCACCAGCGATACTTGCTCTGGAAATATTTTTTTCTACTGATTTTAGCATTGATAAAACTAGGTTTGTGTCAAAAGCAAAATGATCCAAATAATTTGGACCATCAGGAAGAAATAAAATCAAATTAAACCTGTCTGAAGGATCATTAGCTTGCTTTATTTTCATAAACTCTGAAATTGAATTATAAAGGTCTTTGAATTTTGTTAATTCTGGAGTTAATCCATAAAAAATCAAGCAATCTTCACTCTTGGAGACTTTAAGAGTCATAAATAAAAAATTATAAATTTGATTATTTTTGAAATAAAATCCTTAGTTAATATAAATTTCGTGGGAAAATTAATAAGTTTAAGGAAAATAATACTCTATTCTAGAAAGCGTTAATCTATTTTATATCTTAATTCCTTTACATCATTTTAACTTTACATTTCATACAACAAATTTTTTATAAAAAAATACTTTTTACCTATTAAGTTAATTATAAAACTTAAAATAAAGACGGATATTTTTAAACCATTACTAATCTACAATTATCATACGCTAATGTAAGTGTTATTATCTGTCTCATTGCTAAATGAGGTAAAAATATGCAAATATACCGTTTAAAAATAAACAAGAATATCTGTATTGGATGTAATGACTGTGTCGTAAGCTGTCCCTTAAATTTCCAACAGTTAAAGGATAAAGGGTATTTAAATCCAGAAAATGCAGTGCTTTTAGTAAGAAATGGAGTGGCTTATGATATTTACGATGAAAGCAGAGATATAAATTGTGATGGATGTGGTGTATGTCTTAAAAACTGTCCTGTTTCTGCTATTGAATTACAATTAATTGAAGTTAAATGAGGTATGAAAAATGTCATTTCCTAAAATTTCAAGATCAATTAGTAAAGAACTTGAACATGTGAAAGTTCAATTTCTTACTGAAAGTATAGAACTTCTTTTGGATCGAACTAAATGTGTTGGGTGTGGTACTTGTGCTAGAGTTTGTCCAAAAGAGGCAATTTCACGTGGTCCAGTAGCTGCTGCTCGTCGATTTCCTAATATGGAAGATATTATTCCAGAAATCTATGACCCGAAAAAGTGTGTTTTTTGTGGTACATGTGTTGTAATGTGCCCTTTTAGTGCTTTAAAGCTAAAAAAAGATGGGGAACTAATAGAATTAAACGATATACAAATTGTTAAAGAAAAAGTTGTCCCAAAATTAGAATTTGAAGCTAAAAAGATAAAGGATATTGCAGGAATAGAAAGAATAGTCAAACCCTATGCTGACGGTGAAATAAGCATTGTTGATGAGGAATGTGCTGGTGGATGTGAAGCTTGTGCAGATGTATGCCCCAGTGGAGCTATAACTGTTCCTGAAAAATCGGATAAAGGATGGGAGACTGTTCCTAATGTTGTTGTTGATCCTGAAAAATGCATATTTTGTGGATCTTGTGATAATGCTTGTCCAACTGGAGCTATCAAATTAAAAATAACTGATATTAAAACTTCAGGTGAATTTAGTGAAATGTTTTGGGTACCACTTTTAGAAAGAATAAAAACACTAAGGTGGAGTGAAAAAAAGGAGGAAAAAACTGATGAGAATAAATAATTTAATTTTAATAACTTGCCGGACAATTAATCAAGGCGTAGCACTTGAAGGAGGAAAAAATACAATTGAGAATGTTAGAGCTGCTGGTATTTGTGCCTTTGATAAAGAGGATTTCAAAAAATTAGACTGTCCTGTTGGAACACCTGTTAAAGTAATTACAGAACACGGAGAAGTTGTAGTATATTCAACAATTTCAGAAGAAGGTCCCCATCCAGGAATTATTTTCATACCGATGGGACCATGGGCAAATCAAGTTGTAAATCCGGATTCTCAATCATGTGGTACACCTACGTATAAAGGGATGAAAGCAAGCGTAGAACCTTTACCAAATGGAAAAGTGTTAAATGCCGTAAATTTAATCAAACTCTTAAAGGTGGCATAAATATGGCCGATAAGAATATAAGAACTGTAACAGATGTAATTTGTCCTTTTTGTGGGACTCTCTGTGATGATTTGGAAGTAGATATTGATAATAAAGAAGAAAAAATAGTAGAAGTAAGAAATGGTTGTCAAATCGGAACTAAAAAATATTTTTCTTCTAATCCAAGTGTACATCGGTATGATAAACCACTTATTAAAGATAATGGATCTTATAAAGCAATATCATGGGATGAAGCCATAGATAAGGCAGCAGATATATTAATAAAAGCTAAAAGACCCTTACTATATGGATTCTCAAGTACAGAATGTGACGCTCAAGGAAAAGGAGTAGAATTAGCTGAACTATTAGGGGGAATTTTAGACAATACAGCATCAGTTTGTCATGGTCCCTCCTTACTTGCGATTCAAGATGTTGGAGCTCCAACTTCTACTTTAGGGGAATACAAAAATCGAGCGGATTTAGTAGTCTTTTGGGGAAGTAATCCTGTTCATGCTCATCCAAGACATCTTGGAAGATATAGTGATTTTATACGTGGATATTTTAGAAAAGACGGCTCAAATGACAGGTTTATTGTAGTTGTAGATCCAAGAAATACTCATACAGCTCAACTTGCAGATATGTATATACAATTAAATCCTAGTGAAGACTATGAACTGATAAATGCAATTAGGGCAATGTTAAGAGGGGTTGAATTAGAGGGGGATGAAATCTCAGGAGTTCCAAAAAAGATAATTATAGAATTAGTAAATGCTTTAAAATCTTGTAATTATGGTGTAATCTTTTTCGGTATGGGTTTAACTCAAACTTTATCTCATCATAGAAATATAGATGCTGCTATTTGTTTAGTGAGGGAATTGAATGATCATACTAAATTTTTATTAACTCCTATGCGTGGACATTATAATGTTGCGGGGGCAAATCAAGTGTTTACATGGCAAACGGGATATTCCTATTCAATAGATTTTTCTAGAGGCTATCCTCGGTATAATCCTGGAGAATTTTCTTCTGTTGATTTATTAATGAGGGATGAGATTGATGCTTCTTTGATTGTAGCTTCTGATCCTGCCAGTAATTTTCCAGCGGCAGCCGTGAAAAATATGTTTAAATACCCTTTGATTTCTATCGAGCCCCATCATACGCCCACTTCAGTTAATGCGGATATCATACTTCCTCCGGCTATAGCAGGAATAGAATGTGAAGGAACGGCGTATCGTATGGATAGTGTTCCTTTAAGATTACGAAAAGTTAAGGATGCTCCTGGAGATTGTTTAACAGATAAAGAAATTTTAGAACGATTAGTAGAAGCTGTAAAAAAGAAAAAAGGGGAATAAAATAATGGTAGATATCAAATTAAAATTGAAAAAAGCACCAGAATTTCCTTTAGAAGCTGATGTTATAACACCAGATCAATTTGCTGGAAAGTCAGCAGCACAAATTAAAAAATTAATAGTGTATCATGGGAATGAAGAAAAAACTTTAGGAGAATTCTTTGATGTCACTGGAAATGGAAGTGAAGTTAATGATATTAAAATTATAATCGATGGAGATCTCTCAAATGTAAAACGTATTGGAGAAAAAATGACTGGTGGCGAAATTATTGTAAATGGGAATGTTGGAATGCATGTAGGGAGTAAAATGTCGGGAGGAAAAATATTAGTAAATGGAAATGCTGATGATTGGGCTGGTGCTATGTTAAATGGTGGAGAATTAGAAATAACTGGGAATGCTGGTAATTATGTGGGGGCTGCATACAGAGGATATTGGAAAGGAATGCAAAATGGAGTAATAAAAGTGAAAGGGAAAATCGGAAATGAAGCTTTATCATGGGTTACTGGATCAAAACCCGGAAATAGATTTCCAACTCTTTTATGTGGCAGTGCTGGTTCATTTTTAGGTGTTCATAGTCACGGAGGCACAATTATAGTAGAAGGTGATTGTGATAGATGCATTGGAGCAGATCAAGTAAGGGGGACAATTGTTGTCAAAGGTAAGATAAATAGAATTCTTCCTTCCTTTAAAAAAATCGGTGAAGTAAAAGAAATTGAATTAATGAATGGAGAAAAAATAAAGGGTAATTTTATTGAATATAGCGGAGATCACTCTGTAGAAAAAAATCATTCTAAAATTGATAAAAAAACTGGAAATATTTCTAATAGCTCAAACGGTAGATTATATGTAGCCGCTTAATTTATCTTTTTATCTTATATATCAAACTTTTTTGACTTATCTATCTTTTAATTTTAGGAGAATTATTTTCTTACTTCATTTTATTTATAGAAAACATTAAATATTATTTAAAAAAATAAAATTCAATTTAATTAGTTTATATTTTTAACTGTGTTCAAAAGAAAAGTAAAAATTTTTAGACTAAAAAGAGATAAGAAAGAAGAAATTGATGATATTGTTTTATATGAAACCCCAATTGATATATATGTTAACTCTGAAAAAATTGTAAATATCATCTGTTTAGCTAATAATTTAAAAGAACTTTCAGTAGGATTTTTATTTTCGGTCGGTATTATTAATTCTATTAATGATATAAAAAATATCAGGCTTAATGAATTAGAAAACACGGTAAAAATCAATCTAAATGATAATATTAAATTTAGTATTGATCAACTCGAAATTAATCCTATTAGTCGGGTTGTAGATACCACATGTGGAATTTCAACACCATGGCGTGATACAATTAAAAGAAGTTTGGAAGAAGCTAAAGTTAAAGAAGAGTTAAAATCAAAATCCAATATAAAAATAAAACCAATTACAATTTTTTCAGCAATAAAGGAAATGCAAATATCTACTCCTTTATATAGAGAAACAGGTGGATGCCATGGTGCTGCTATTTTTGACTTTAACGGAAAACCTTTAAGTGTTAAAGAAGATATTGGACGACACAATGCAATTGATAAAGTTATTGGAGATTTACTTATAAAAGAACATGATTTTGAAAATATATTTTTAACTTCCACTGGACGATTAACGGGAGATTCTGTTTTAAAAGCAATTCGAGCAAAAATTCCCATAGTGGCTTCTATTTCAGCTGCAATTGAATCTGGGATTAAATTAGCTTTTGCTTATGGAATTACATTGATAGGTTTTGCACGAGGTTCCAGAATGAACATTTATACTCATCCTTATAGAATTGATTTTTAATCTTTAATCTTCCAATTTTTGGAAAAATAATTCAAATTTTATATTGATACCAATATTTTTTTTAAAAAGATATCATTTAATTTCAATTATCATTTTTAAAAGGTTATCTCATAAAAGAAAAAATATAGAAAGATGTTGTTAAGTGAAATTATAATACTTTCATGCTTTATTGGAGTAATTTTTTTTATAATAACCGAAAAGATGAATAGGGCAATTGTGTCATTATTAGGTGCTATAATAACATACTTTGTCCTAATATTTCTTGAAAAGCTAAATTTTTCAGTAATAGTTGATCTACTATTTAGTTCTGAGAAAGAAGGTTTTGTAAATTTACATTCTTTAATTTTGATTATAGGGATGATGATGATTGTACAAATCTCACATGAGGCGGGAACTTTTCAATTTATTGCAGGAAAACTTATTAAATTGTCAAGAGGAAAGCCTATTCATCTAATGATTATATTTTGTTGTGTAACCGTACTTATATCAGCTATTTTGAATAATATTTTAACAGTTATTATCATAATACCTTTAACTATTACAGTTTCAAGAATTTTAAACATAAATCCTTCCCCCTATATTCTTACTCAAGCAATATTAGTAAATATCGGGGGCACAGTTTTTTCAATTTCCTCAATTCCAAACATTTTAATCACAACTTATGCAAAAATAGAATTTATAGAATTTTTTGTTAATATAGGTTTAATTTCCTTTATAATTTTTATATTTACTCTAGCATTTTTCATTCTAATTTATAAAAACGAGTTAAAAATACCAGAGGAAGGAGTAAAAGCATTGAAGGAGTTTGATGTTTGGAATGTTGTTCAAAATAAAAGGTTATTATATCAATCATTAATCTCTTTAATTGTTCTATTAACATTACTCACAGTCGTTCCTTCTTCAATTCTTTCTCCTGATATCATTGCTTTATCAATTGCTTTAATTTTAATCATAATAACAAGATTTGAACCAAAGGAAATTATAAGCAAAATAGATTTTGAATTGATTTTCTATTTATTAGGTATTTTTATCATTGTTGGAGGATTAGAAATAACCGGAGCTACGGAAGTTTTAGGCTCTTTTATATTAAATATAGGAGGAAATAATCTTTTTTTTCAACTCCTATTGATTCTTTGGTTTTCAGCTTATCTAAGTAGTTGTATTGATAATATCCCAATTACTAAGGTATTGATCCCAGTGGCAAATACTATGACAGAAACAGCCTCGTTATTTAATCGAAAACAAATTTTTTATAGTCTTGCACTAGGAGCAAATTGGGGAGACAATTTGACTCCCTTAGGTGATAATATTCTTGTAATGAATATTGCAGAGCAAAATAAACGTCCTATCACTTTCAAATCCTTTTTCAAATTGGGGTTTATTACAACAAATTACCAATTATTAATTATTTCAATCTATTATTGCTTACTTTTTTATCTTCAAATTGGGATTATAATTATAGGTTTTGTAAGTATAATTATAATAGTAATCTATAGTTTGAATAAATTTGGTTCGCAAAAAATCAGATTTCAAATCCATTCTTTTAGTAATAAGTTAAGAGAAATTATAACAAGGTGAAAGTAAAATGGTATTTAAAAATATTCAAAGAATAAAGGCTGCTTTGCCAGAAGTCAAATATGTTGCTATGTTCTATAATAATGGTACTATTTTTCAAACCACATTTGAACAAGAGATTAATATTCCAAAATTGGGTGAAAATTTAGCTGAAATATTAAATCATATAAAAAAACTTTATGAAATTTGTAATTATAATTTTGAAGATTATAAAAAAGTTATTTTTGAAACTGATGATATTTCGATTATTATTTTAAAACTTGGTGAAGATAGTAATATTGCTCTTTTTTTCAAGAAAGAGGAAGAAAAAGAATTAAAATTAACTGCAATAAAAAGATATATGAATCGAATCGAAGAATTAATCGATATGGATGAAAAGGAACTGATAATTCAAGAGATAATAGCAAAAGAAGAAGAAATCAAACATTTAAAAGAAGATCTTTCCATAAAAAAAGAAGAAATTAAAAAATTAAATGTAAATTTAGAAGAGTTGGAAGAAGCTATAATCGAGGGTGATAAAAAGAAAATATCTAAAGAAATAAATAATCTAGAAAATGATTGTATAAACTTAAGTAATGATATTGAAAAAATTAATATTTTAATTGACCAATTAAAAGAAAAAATAGAAAAAGGCAATAAATAAGGGTAAAATGGTTAATAATTTATCCTAAATTATTTCTTGGATAGTTCCTAAAATTAAAGGTATTAAAAGAATTAGTATTATCCCTATTATCGCTAGAAAAATAAACAAACCATTGGTTTTTTTTTTCCTTTCTTCAATAAATACCTTTATCAATATTATTAGAGATATTACTAAAAGTCCAAATAAAAGCACTAATAGAATTATTGATTGATCTATCATTATTTTTATCCTCTAATTACTACTATTGATCATTTGTTCCTTTTTTTAATCATATCAATTAATTTCTCAATTCGATTAATCGCATTTAATAATATTAACTTACTTTTAACTTAATTAATCCATATTTTTTCAATTTTTCACTTTGTGCAAATTGTCTAATCATATCTTCTTTCAAATCTACTTTTTGTTTTATATGACGTCGAGCGCGATGAATTGATAATCCATAAACATCTTCTGCAGCTTCTAAAACCATTTCTGATAAAGTAGGATGACTATGGACAGTATTTGTTATGTCATAAATTGTTAACCCATTCTTCATAGCAAGAGCAATTTCTGCAATTAATTCTGATGCAGAAACTCCAATACAAGAAGCCCCCAGAATGACATCAGTTTCTTCATCAGTAATAATCATTAAAAAGCCCTCATCTTCACCCATGCATTTAGCTTTCCCTAAAGATGCATATCCAAATTTTCCAGTTCTTATTTTTATGCCTCTATCTTCAAGAAATTTTGATTTATACCCAACAGATCCAATTTCAAATGCAGTAAAAATCGAAGCAGGAATCACGGAATAATCTGCTACTACGGAAAATGTATCAAAATTTCCAATACTACTAAGAGCATTAAACACTGCGATATCGCCCTCATAAGTTGCAACATGCGCTAACATAACACCTCCAGTTACATCTCCAATAGCATAAATTCCTTTCTGTGTTGTCTCTAATGTAGATGGATTCACTTGAATTTTGCCTTGATTAATTTCTATATTCATATTTTCTAATCCAAGATCTTCAATATTAGCTGTACGTCCTACGGAAATAAAACAAACATCTGCCTCATAAGTAAACTTTTCAATTTTATCAAGTTCTACCTGTGGATTTTTCGAAGTACATGTTATTACTTTAACTTTTGTATCATCAGATTCAATTCTTAGAATATTTTGATTCTCAATAATTTCTACTCCCATGATATTAAACTTCTTTTTAAGTTCACGAATAATTAAAGGTTCTTCAATAGCGAGAATTGAAGGCAAGTATTCCAAAATTGTAACTTTAGAACCAAATCTATTAAATATATTCGCAAATTCACAGCCTATGACTCCACCACCAATAATTAGAATCTCTTTTGGAGCTAGATTAAAGTCAGGAGCAAGGATATCATCGCTTGTTAAAATCTGTTTATGATCAATATTAAAAGAAGGTATTAACTTAGGTCTTGATCCAGTTGCAATAATAATACGTTTACCTTTTATTGTTTTTGTATCTTTTCTTTTTATCTCAACAATGAAACCATCCTCAAAATTACCCTCTGTAATACAACCAACTCCATAAAATAAAGCAATCTTTCTCTGTTTAATTAAGGCTTCAATACCTGAAATCAGTTCCTTTACTATTGAATTCTTCCGAACAACAGCATTTTTGAAATTTGGAGAAATTTCGCCCTTAATATCAACTCCAAAATCCTTAGAATGACGTTCAATATTTTCAATTAGTTTTGCTGAGCTAAAAAGAGCTTTGGTTGGAATACATCCTCGATTTAAACAAGTACCACCTACACTTTCTTTTTCAATTAAAGCAACTTTAGCATCATATTGTGCTGCGCGAATTGCAGCATGATAACCACCTGGACCAGCGCCAATTATTATAATATCATATAATATCTCTTCCAAATTTAATCAATTTACATTTTAATTGAATTCTAAATATATAAAATAAAAAAAATTTAGTAATTAAATAATTGATTATGCAGGTCTGATTTTTTCACGTTCGGCTAATTTCTCTGAGAGTTCTTTCTTAAGGTCTGCTAATTTATTTTGTTTTGTTGTCAAGTTTTTATTTATTTCCAATGCTTCAGTTTCAAATTTAGTTAAACCTTTCTGAATTTTAAGATATGCTTCCTCTGCTTTAGAAATTTTCTCTTCAATGGCATGGTTATTTACTAATTTTACATAATCAAGTTGTTTTTTTCCTAATAACTCGCGTTCCTTAGCTTCTTCAATTTTTTTATTTGCAAGTTTAACAGTTACTTCAGCAATTTCTGTCTCGATTCCTGCAATCTTTCGTTGAGTTTCAGCTATCTTTATTTGAATCCCAGCAACTCTTTCATTGTAAACCGATTGATTTTTTTCCGCTTTTAAAATATCTTCACCAATTTTCAAAACATTTTTTACTTTTTCTTTTTTTTCAATTACTTTCCTACTTCTCTCTGCTAAATTCTCGCGTATTTTTGCTAATTCAATTTCATTTTTAACAAGCATTTCCCTAGCTTTAGCTCTTTTTACGTTTTGGTTAGCTAAAGCTTTCATGTTATTAGCTGTTTCCTTTTCTCCTTTTGCCATATTTAGATGCTCATTAGCCAAATTTTCAATTTTTTTAACATCTTCCAATATTTCCATTGTTTACACCTCTTAGTATTTATTTTTAAAAAATTGTTAACTTATTATTATTTCCTTTTTTTCCCTTTTTTCAATTTCTTTCTTAGGAATTCTTATTTTCAAAACACCTTTATCTATATTTGCTTCAATCCTATCTTCGTCTGAATTTTCAGGTAAATTAAAGCATCTGTAATATCTAGAGCTTCGAAACTCTTTTCTTATTAATTCACCTTCTTTTTCCTCTTTTTTTTCTTCTTTAGTTTCTCCTTTAATCTCTAAATTACCTTCTTGAATTGTAATTTCGATATCTTTTTTTTGAAGTCCAGGTATCTCTGCTTCAATGTTAAAACTACTTTCATCTTCAGTAATATTTGTTAACGGTGTTCTGAATAGTGGTTCATTTTCCATCAATCTCAGACTTAATGGATGTGTTCTTTTGGATGAAAAAGGCCAATACCAATCATCAAAAAATCCTCTTGTCAAATCATCAAAATATCGATCCATTCGTTGAAATAATGAGAATGGGCTTTCTCTCCTTATTGCTAATTCTTTTGACTGTTGTTCCTTTTTCTCATCTTTTCCTTTTTTACTTTTTTTAATCTCAACTACTTCTATTTATAACACCTCATTTTTATTTTTAGTCTTTTTAAATTTTATAAAATGAATTTTTAAGAATAATATATTTTAGTTGTAATATTTCCGATTAACTATATATATCGTCAAAATTTTCTGAATCTTCTTCATTATCTTCATCTTCATCATCCTCATCTTCATCATCATCCTCATCCTCATCCTCATCTTCATCATCATCCTCATCCTCATCCTCATCTTCATCGTAATACCCATCATTTTCATAATCATATAATTTCTTCTTTTTCTTTTCCTTTTCTTTGGTTTTTCCTCTCATTATAAGTTAATTTCCTCTTTCTTTTTCTAGTTTAATTATTATTACTCTTAATGATTACATAGTATTTAAATGTTCTCAAATGAAAACATATATAAGGATCGATAGCTATATATACTTTGATATCGTTTCCTTATATAGAAACTGAAAATCAAAATAAGAATTCTTATTATATTTTATGATGTCTAAAAAAATTCCTAAAAAAAAAAGTAATTTTCTTGGGTTTAGGCTTTCTGAAGAAGTACTTGATAAATTAGAATTGATTGCAAAACAAGAAAATAAGACGCGTGGATTAATTGCTAAAGATGCTATTGAACAATGGCTTAACTTAGAACTATTCAATCAAACTAATCAAATGATGATGATATCAAAGTCTATTTTCTCCAAGATTCTTTCTAAATTAGATGAGCAATCTTTGGAGATTATAGCTAAAGATTTTGCTAATTTATTTTCAGATATAATGAAATTTTCAACAGCAAAACCAATGAATGAAGATAATTTGAAATTATATACAACTTTTTTGATTAATTTTTTTGGAAAAAGTGGATTAAAATGGTTTAATACACTTGATATTCAAAAGAGGGATAATATCTTCATCTTTAGAGGTTTACATGATATGGATGAGGTTTATTCAAAATTCTTCACACAATTTTATAAATATCTCTTATCTGAATATTTTAACTTAGAATTTACTACAAAAATTGAAGATACAACCTCTAACTTAATTCATCTCGAGTTTAAAATGAAATAGAGGTTACTTTGATAAAATATGAATAATAAAATTGATAAAAAAGGAAAGTTAAGAAAATATTTCTTAACCTTAGAAAAAAATTCTAAGAATTTAGAGAAATTAGAAAATGTAAAAGAAAGTTTTGATATTGGAATGAACTATATCCAAATGGTTTTACCAGTAAAAAAAATAACAAAAGAAGCAGAAAATATTCTAAAAGAAAATGTAGATCATAATATTCTTCGAGCACAAATAAGGGAAGTTAAAGAAAAAGATCTTGAAATTTTTGTGAATCTCTATAATAAAGCTTGGTTAACTTCTCATGAACCTTTTAGAGCTTTAACTATACATGATTTGGGAAGTTTATATCCTGTCCCCAATTTGATAATGTTCATTGCTAGCGTTTATGGAATTGATGCTGGCTTTATGATACTTGATTTTGAAGGTTCAGAAAAAGAATTTGGAATTATTGTAGCAATGGGAGTAATACCACGTTTTCAGAGAAGAGGTCTTGGAAAAATCATGGCTCTTTCGGCATGGGAATTTTTTAAAAATAGAAATGTCGTTGAATTGAGAAGTGAGGTTTATATTAATAATAATGTATCTTATAATTTTTTAAAATCGTTAGGATTTGAAGATAATGGTGTAAATCTTTATAAATCCGAGGATTATAATCTTACAATTTCTAATACTTAAGACAATCTAGATTTAAAAAATAAAAATAAAACAAAAATTTTATAGAAAGTTATAAAAAGCATATATCATGAGTGCACAGAAATTAAAACAAGCAAAAACATCCAAAAAACTTGAATATCTTAACAAGTTTTGAAAAAAAAATTATATATTAAAATCAAAATTTAAAATTAAAAAAAAAATTAAAAATGATAGCAAGAAAAATTATTGAGGGTTTAGTTGATACGTTTGTATATGTCTACATAAAAAATATCGGTAAAGAATTTGGAGGAATCTTAAAATCTATAAATGAATTTGATAACGTGATTATAGAAGATAAGAATGAAAATCTTATCTATATACCACTTTCAGAAATAAGCGTAATTACAGAGAGAAGATAATGCATTCTAAATTCGAGATAGAATTAATTAAATATAGACATAGAATATATAAATAAACAAGATGATCTAATAAAGAGAAATTATTTTTTTTTATTATTAATTATTTTAAAATGAAACTGATAATTATAAACTACTAAGATTTAAAGACAAATAAAACTAAGTTAATTCTAGTATTTAATCCATTTAATAAAAATTTTGAAAGGTAACAAGAGATGGAAAATATAAAAAAACTTGAAAAAGAGACTCAACATAATTTTAAAATAGCACAATATGAGAAAGAACTTGCCCAAAAACAAAAAACTAATGCTCTAATTGAAATTAAAAAAGCCAAAGCCCGGGAAAATTTGCTAAAAATAGAATTTGAACTCGCTGAAATAAAAAAGGATTTGGCAGAAAAAAGAAAAATTTTAGCAGTGGAAAAAACTGAAATTAAAAAGAAGCAAATTTTAGATTTTTCAGATGAAGAACTAAAAATAGAAAATAATTATGCAATTTATAATGAACAGATCTCAAAGAATCAAAAAGAAGTGGCTGGAATCCAAAAAAAGATTGCCAATATTGAAATAGAAATTGCTGAACAAAAATTAAAACTGGCTAAAGAAAAATTGGATGTGGCAAATGCACGAGAAAAATTAGCTAATTTGCAAAATAGATATATAAAAGCTGCCGAGACACAAATATCTGAAAATAAAATTTCAAAGCTTAAAACTGACGTAGAAAATCAAAAACATAAACTTTTACAACAAAAAAATGATGTAATAAAGAAGGAAAAAGACGTAAGAAAAAAAGAAAATAAAATATCTGATTTAAAGAAGGAACTTTCTTTGAAATTCGCTGAAAGAGAAAAAATTAGACATCCTGGAGTTATAATTGCTGGATAATTTCTAAGTTCAGATATTACAATCTTTTTATATTTCTTTTTCAAATCTATTTTTTCTATAATTTAATTAAGTTACAAAAATAAAATTAAATACTAATAAAAATTGAAGAATCAATTTGGTGATTTATTGATATTTCAAAACTTTTTCGAAATTTTTTTAGATTGGATTAATATATATTTATTTCCTATTATAGTTTCTATTTTAGCTATTATAATTGGATATATTATTTATTTCATTCTTAAAAGAGAAATATTGAGACTTAGTAAACGTAATAAGTTAGAATTAACTACAGCAAATAATATCACCAAAGTTATTAAATATCTCATTGGTTTAATCATTATAACAGCTATTCTCATACAATTCGCAGAAAGTCTAGGCTTTATAACTGCATTATTTACTCTTGTAGGGGGTACCATAATTGGTTTTGCTGCTATGAATACTTTAGGTAATATGATTGCAGGCATTATTATAATGGTAAGTAGACCTTTTGCTGTTGGAGATAGAATCTTATATGCTGGTAAAATTGCAGATATTACTGAAATTAAATTAATATATACAAGTATGGTTGATCTTGATAATCTTAAAATTTCGGTTCCTAATCAGATGTTAATATCAAAGGAGATTTTTAATTTTGGAAAAAATAATATCATCAGAAGGCATGTGGCTATAACCCCTGGATTTGATGAAGATAGGGAAAAGGTTGAAACTGTTTTAATCGAAACAGCTGGAAAATTCTCTCAAATATTAAAAGATCCTGAACCTTATGTTTGGATAAATAGTTTTCAGAATTATGCTGTTGAATACAGATTATATGTATTCATAAATGATATTAAGAATTTACCTTTAATTGAATCTGAATTACATAAAGCTGTATTGGACGCTTGCAAAGAAAATAATATAGATATTAGGACTCCTCTTTTACATAAAGAAGTTAATTAGAAAAAAATAATTTATAGGTATTTTAAATCCATTTTTTCCTTCGAAAAAATAATATCATAGCTATTGCTAGAATTAACATTACCAAAATTAACATTGGATAGGCAATTGGATTTGAAAGCTCTGGCATGTTTATGAAATTCATCCCATAAAATCCTGCCAAAAATGATAAAGGGATAAACACAGTAGAAATTATTGTCAATACTTTCATAATATCATTCATTTTATTACTGACACTTGATAGATACATATCTAACATTCCAAAAATTATATCTCTATAATTTTCCAACTGATCGCTAATTCTATAAATATGGTCAGAAATATCTTTCAAATAAATATGCAGTTCATCACTAATAAGGTTTGTTTGCTCTCTTTGCAAATTATTTATAACTTGTCTTAAAGGCCAAATTGATTTTCTTATATCAATACTAAATCTTTTTAATCGATATATTGATTGCATGACCTCAGGTTCGGGATTTTTAATAACTTTATCCTCTAAGTTATCAATAAGTTCACCAATAGTTTCTAAAATTAAAAAGTAATTATCTATTATAACATCAATCAAAGCATATGCTAAATAGTCTGCTTTCATTGATCTAATTTTGCCCCTTGCTGCTCTAATTCTCTCAAATATAGGTTTAAAAGTATCACTTTCTAATTCTGAGAAACTTATTACATAATTTTCTCCTAATATTAAGCTTATTTGTTCGCTTTCAAAAATTTCTTTTGATTCATCCCATAAAAGTTTATTTAATACTATAAAGATATAATTTCCATAATCTTCGAATTTTGGACGCTGATCAGGATTTAATATATCTTCTAACACAAGAGGATGAATTTTAAACTGATTTCCAATTTCTTCAATTTTTTCAATTTCAGTTAAACCTGCAATTTCAACCCATCTGATATAATTTTTCTCTATCTCTTGTAAATTTTTTTTTGAGGGGAATTCTTCTATAAATGAATAATTTTCTTCATTATAGTCAATAATTTTTATTTTAGTTGGTATTTTTGGTTTTTCTCCAGTATATATTAATGTTCCTGGAGGGAGTCCAATTTTTTTCTTCTTTTTGCTTAAAAGATTTGTCTTTTTTAGAGTTTTATGAAATCTCCTCAAATAGTATCACTTTAATATTATAAAGTTAATTGTAGCCAATTATTTATTAAACCAACTTTTAAAATAAAAGTTTTCTTATTATTTTTATAAAAAAATTATACTATAGAATAATAAGAGCCTAATAGATTAGTTTTTAGTATGAAAAGAATTTACAAAATAATTTTATGGATATCATTTATAGGAGTTTTTATTTTACTTTATATTTACTTTGGATTTGAGTATCTAATAGTGAATTTAGTATTATTAAATTTAATTGTCTACGTTGTAAGATCAATATTGATTGATATATTTCATAGTTTAATTAAAAATATATTAATCAGGTATATTTTCCTGTTAATTGTAAATATAGTTTGGTTAATATTTCCATTTTGGTTGATTGCTGTTATTAATATTGATTTTTTTGTTGCTATTATTTCTTTTTTAGTTGTAGCAATTTCTTTAACATTTCAAAATACTATAAACAATATCGTAAGTGGAATAATATTATTATTTTCAGGAGGATTTGAAGTGGGAGATTTAGTTCAAATTAATAATATTGATGGAATCATAAAAGAGATTACATTAAATCATATAAAAATAGTAGATTTTGATGGAAGTATCACATATATCCCAAACCGAGTTGTATTTAATTCATCAGTAACTAAATACACACATGTAGAATTAAAGAAATTTGATAAATTAGATTTTAGAACTGTTATCAAGAAAATGAAGAAAAAATTTATTGGAAAAGAAAAATTAACGCGATATATTAAAGTTGTAGAATTATTGGGAACAGTTAATGGAGAAAGATTGGATGAAATTTTGGAGCCTATTCTTAAAAAATATGAACCTCTTTTTGGAATTAAACCTTATTTTTATGTGAATAATACAATCGCTGATCGTTTAAGTATTACCTTTCAAATATTATCAAGAGTGCCAAATTCAATTTTTGAATATTTGGATTCTTTTCTTAAAGATGCTCTTTTTCAAATATATCAGAGTGAGATTAATTTTGATTTGAATTAAAAAAACTGGATAAAAAAATGTGGTGATATAGAGTTGGCGTTATTTAATAATGATTTTACAGCTTTAATTTATATAATTATTATAACAATCGCAATATTTCTACTAAATAAAATTATATCATCTATAACAGTACGTATAAAAGCAATTCCATTAAGAGAAAAAATCATTATAAAATTTCTATCAAAAATTATTTCTATTTTTATAATTATATACTTTTTAATCAGTAGTTTTCCTAGTTTTGAGAAAATACCACCAGAATATGTAGCTATTTTAACAAGTTCAATAAGTATTGCAATTGCTTTTGCATCCAGTGGAATTTTCGCCAATTTAATTTCTGGAATTGTTTTAATGGTTATACGTCCTTTTGATGTTGGAGATCTAGTTAAGATTCAAACTGACAAAGGTATAGTAAGATCAATAGGGTTAACCAAAACTGTACTAGAAACTTTTGATAACATTCTAATTGAGAAATCAAATTCTCAAATAATTTCTGCTACTATTGTGAATTATACCGTGAAACTTGGAAGAAGAAAAAGTTTTGAGGATTTCAAAAAAAAAATTTTAGCACCTCAAGATAAAGGGATTCTAAAAATTGAAGAAAGCCTTGGGGATAAAGACTTAGAACGCGATTTAAGAGAAGCATATGATAAGCTTCCATCTAAATTTTATCCAAACCTCTATAACTATTCATTTAAAATGACGTTCCCCTATAAAAGATTTCGATTGATAATCGACGAGATAGAGCAATTATGTTTGAAATATAAAGAGAATGGTATTTTTCGTCTTAAACCTCGATTTGATATAATTGATTTTTGGTGGAAAATAACGATAAAATTTCGCATTTTAACATTTAGTCCACAAAAAATTTTTGAGTATCAACCATTATTCGCTAAAGAAGCATATAATATAATTTATAAGTATAGTGATAAATAAAAAGAAATGGAGATGCTTGATAAGTTTTTCATATTTAATAGGTAAGATTACTCATATGGAGATATTCTATAGTTAATATAAATTAAAAGAACATAATTTTCATAACTAAATCCTATAGAGAGATATAAATCTGTATTTTATCGGATTCTCCTTAAATATTTTCTTCTTGGGGGTATTAAAGGTTTTTTATAGCCCAATAATTCTTCAAACAATACTTTTTGCTTCAATTGGGGACGAAATATAAACTTATAATACTTTTTTTTCCAATAGAAGCGTAAACTATTAAGATAAATCAATATTTCTTTTATTTGTTGAGGTTTAATTTCTATAAATGAGGTTATTATATTTTCTTCGGTATTAGTTTCAATATTTCTTTTTAAAAGTGTACCATCAGTTTTTAAAATATAAATTGTTCCATTTAAATAAGAAGTATTTTCTTTATTGTACGTTATTCCTAAATAACGAGCATAAAATTTAAAATTTTGATTAATTTTAGCATTTAGATAATTTTTTTGAATTATATCTCGATTTTTATTTTTGATTAATACTTTTAATTCTTGTTCTTCCATTTTTTCTTTATTTGTTTGGAGAATTTCATAATATTTCACTTGGAGATTGGTAAATATTAGCATTTCTAAATCATTATAAAAATCTTGAACTTCATGAGCTAAAATCCTATCATCTTTGATATGATCCCAGATTATGAAGAAAAGTACAGCAATTGATACTCCTAAACTCACATATACGAGAATATCTTCTGGTGCCATTATATTTGTAAAAATCTTTAACTTAATCCTTTGTTTTTGTTAATATTATTTTTATTTTTAATATGTATGTTTCTATAAAAATATATAATAGTATCAGACAAAATTTAATATATAATTTTTTATAAGGATAAATCCTTGGATTAAATTTTAGTAATTAGTGAATAATAAGAATTATAAATTCGTATTAAACAAAAATTGTTGAATATTTATACTTATCTATTAAGAATTGACGTTTAAGCAGAATTTAAATAAAAAAATTATATTATAATAGTACAATTGAAATTTTAACAAAATAACTATTTCTTTTGAGGTCAGAAACAATGAAAAATAAAAAATGGATACTTTTAGGTATAATTGGTGGAGCTTTAATGATTATTAGCTCTGTAGTTGGAAGGGTAGGAATTATTGGTAGATTACTAGAATTACTTGCTGGAGTTGTCAATGAAGAGGCACAGAGAGTTATAGGAATTATACTAACTATATTTACTTATATTGCAGCAGGAGGGGGTATAACAGTAATTGTAGGTGCCTTAATAACAGGATTCAGTTCAAATTTTGTAGGACGTTATGTTATGGGAATTGGTATTGGTGCAAGTTTAATCAGTTTAATAATTCTACTCATAACAAGTATATATGGAGGATCAACGGTTGAGGATTTACCTCAGATATTGCTAAACACATTTAATGGGATATATGGTTTAGCAGGAGCGTTTATTGCTATTTTTGCTCGGCTAAAATTAAAGGATTAAAATGCAATTATAAGTTTTTTAAATTTATTTCCTTTTTTTTTCTGAATATTCTTATACAACTTAAAATAAGAAGAGAGAAAATTTTTAAGAAGAATTACATTTTAAAATACAAATTATTATTATTGATAAATAAAATATGTTGATATATTATGGCAAAAGCAGAAGAATATAAAATGTTTCAAGGATGTGTTATTGGCAACAGAATTCCATTTATTGAAGCTTCTGCAAGAAAGGTATTTGATATACTTGGAATAAAAACTTCTGACGCTGCATTTGCATGTTGTCCCGATCCAGTTGGATTTAATAGTACTGATCATTTAAGTTGGATGGCAATGGGTGCAAATAACCTTACTATCGCTGAAGCAGAAGGAAAAGATATAATTTCTTTATGCAATGGATGTTTTCAAACGCTAAAACTTGTTAATGAAGAATTAAAGCAGAGCGATCATGAAAAAGAAACCATAAATAAAATTCTTAAGACCGTTGGCAAAGAATTCAAAGGGACAATTAATGTAAAACATTTTGTAGAAGTCTTGCATGAACATTTAGATTTAATAAAAAAAAATATCAAGAAAGAGTTAAGTGGTTTGAAAGTTGCCTGCCATACTGGATGTCATTATAATAGACCCTCTGAAAAAATGCAAACAGATGATCCTATGAAACCATTGAAATTAAGAGAAATAGTTGCGGCAACTGGAGCAACCCCAGTCGACTATGAGGAAGAAATGCTTTGCTGCGGTTCTGGAGTTGGAAATACTGAAGAAGAACCAGCAATGCAAGTATTAGCAAATAAACTGACAAGTGCAACGAATGCTGGTGCAGAAGCTATGATAGTTAATTGTCCTGCATGTTTTCAACAATTTGATAATAATCAGAAAAAGGCAGGAGAGGTTGGAGGTCAAGATTTTTCGATTCCTGTTTTATATGTAACTGAATTATTAGCTATGGCATTTGGAGAAAATCCAGATGATCTAGGTTTAAAATTCCATCGAACCAGGTTAACAAAATTTTTAGAAGAAAAGGGTTTAAAATAATCCCGAAAAACTATTATTATTAAATTTATTTACTTCTACTTTTTAGTCATTCGATATTTTGGATAATTTAACTAAGCAGTAATTCTATTTCAGATAAAAGGTTTTCAGGCATTTTTTTCAAAAATCCTTGAGCAGATTTAGAATTTCCTCCGCCTTTACCATTAAATTTTCGAATTAATTCTTGCATTAGTTTGTTGGAATCTATCATCTCATTTAGAGAGAGTAATCTTATTTTGTTACCTTCAAATTGAACAATAATAAGTGAATTTGGTGGAAAATTTTCTAAAGATTTATTTAAAATCTTTATATCAACGTCAAAACCAATATAAAACAACGAAATATCATCAATTAATTTTACTGGTAATTTAGAAATCGAACTTAAGAGCTTATAGGAGAGTTCTTTATGTTTTTCCTGTAAATTTTCAAAGAATTTTAAACGTTTTTTAAGTAATTCTTTAAATTTATTCAAAGGAGTATTGATCTCATTAGCTAATTCGATTAAATCTGAATTTGTTTTAGAATACATCTCCAAAGCTTTATTTCCTATAACATATCTAATATCAGTCCCCTTTTTAAAATCATAAATAAAAATTGGTCCAATTTCAGTAGAATTTTTCACGTGAGTTCCTCCACAGCATACCAAATCCAAACCTTTAATCTCTATTAATCTTACTTGAGATTCATTAGCGATTGCACTTCTTATTTTTTTTGATATTTCTTCAGCTTCTTTATATGAAATTATCTTTGCATTTACTTTTAGATTATTAGTGGTATAAATTTTATTAACTTCAGTTAAGATCTCACTTAATTGATCATAATCTATTTCTTGAGAAATTTGAAGAAAAACATCTTCATAATTAATAATAGCACGATTAGTTCCAATATTATATTTATTTTTGATAACTGCTGAAAAGATATGTTGTGAGGTGTGTGCTTTCATTATACCATTTCTATTATCCCAATCGATCTCTCCTTCAACAACATCTCCAATATTTATCTTATTTTTAAATTCAGAAGAAATATGATGTATTATATAATCTGCGTTTTTTGTTACTTTAATTACATTAAATTCTTCATCTTTAATTTTTAAATTTCCAACATCACTAGCTTGATTTCCACTTTCGGGATAAAACAAAGTTTTATCTAATATTACACCTTTTTCATAAATTAATTTTACTTTTGCTGTAAACTTGGTTCTATAAGCATTATCCCAATATAATTTTTCTGTCATATTTTATCATATCTTTATTGATTTTCCTTCTCTTCTAATCGTCATTTAAATTTATATCAAATAATCATCTAATATATTTCAAATTTGAGTCTGTTAAACACAAGAATTAGAAAATTTTTTAATAGTTGAATTTTTAATAACACCACTCTTTGAAAATAGTAAAGATTCTCTCAAATCTTTATTTAAATATGATTTTTATTCAAAATTGTAATTTTTCATTAAAATTAAGGAGAATCCAAAATAAAAAATTGGAAACTCTTTGAAAAATATTATAAATTAGCGCGAATGATTAATCCCTTTTCTTTTAAAGATAAAATTGCATTTATTATTTCATCTCTACATTCTTTTCTACCAGCTGAAGCGAAACTTATTAGTCTTGATACAAAAAAAAAATTCTTATCTTCTTGAATTTCTTCAGCAATCTTGATAAGAGCCTTTTCTAAACCTTTTACCTTAATTACTTTACTTAATTCTCCTAATCTTAATGGAAAAACTAAGTTAATATTAAAAATTTCTTCAAGTAATTTATCTGCGCTTTTAAAGGGAGTGGTTTCCCCCTCAAATTTCATAAGTTCCGGTTTAAATCTATTTTCAAATTTCTCCGTAAATAATTTTTGGTTTTCTTTTAATTTTTCTGTTGACAGACCATGTATAATTAACGCTACTCTGATGTATTCACCATCTGTTATCACAATTTTAAAATCATAATAATCCATCTCAAATCCTTGATCTTTAACAATACCCTCATTTACCATTTTTATTTCGCTTCTAAATGCAGAGATCGCATGTAAAAATCCTGAGATTAAACTAGGATTAATATCTACTAGAGAAATTTGCTTATTAAAAATTGGAACACCAACATCTTTATGAATGATCATAATATATGCGGTTCTGGTTAAATCATCTAATATGGTTGCATTTTCAGCCCAAAATCGTTTTAATTTGATTTTTTTATATTTCAGTCCCACTACGGTAGCTAGAGCAATTCCTAAAATAACTCCTATATATGGTAAAATTTTAAGAAAATGCTTAATAAATTGTTCTGATTGAGAAATTAGATTTATTTCAAGAGGTTCTACGCTTTTTCCAGCAGAATAATATGTACCTGATGCATTATACACTAATTCAATAGAGATGTAACGATGATCCCTTGGCAAAGAATATTCAATTTGGATTTTTCCTTCGTTATGTGTAATATCATATCTAGAATCATCTATCAAATTTTGATCTTTATCATAAACCTTAACTATAATCATTTCCCCATCAATACCCACCCCTGTTTCATTATTAGTTAATCTTCCTTCAATTGGGATATTGCTTCCAAAAGTGTGGGTTCCAGATAATTCTTCAATATTCAGTATTTCTAAAATAACATCATATTTAGATACTACAATTTCTGTTGTATTTATTGCTAGAAACGCATGAGTTTTATTATATAAAATCCAATACGCTTTTACATAATAAGTTCCTTCTGATTTTGTTGTCGAAAAAATATCCCAACAATATAAAACTGAATGTTCTAAGCTGCTTTCATTTAGTGTAGTAGTTTGACTAAAAATAAGGTCCGAGCTAGAGTTATAAATTTTTAAATATACATCCCCTCCGTAATTTTCTTGAATATTGATATCTGTTTTTATCATTTTATCTATAAATGTATTAGTTGAATTTGTATTAAGTGTGAGTTTGTTTTTTGATGAATTCATACATATTATCCAAATTCCATCCGAAATATTAGAGATCGTTACTGTTTTGAATTGATTATTTGATAAAATTGTTGGATACCATTCTCCAATAAAAGTAGGAGGTAGAGCTGAGTCATTATAAATTTCCATGAGTTGCCAATCCGAAGGGATATCGAACTGAAGACTCATGCTTTCTTTTATATTATTATAATTATCATATGAATAATAACTAAGATCAGTACTTACATTCCATAAAATTTTTGTACTATTACTCATAACGTAATAATTCCAATCAAAATCTTGATATTTTTCAATGGAATATATTCCACTCACATCAAATCGAACTTCAGGCCAAATAGATGTTATATTAAAAGAATAAACAAATTGTATTGGAACCCCGTTATCAATATCCATGTCCCATACTCCTTCATCTGATATTGGTGTCCCCCAATTTTCTAAATGAATATCTAAAGGTTTTAATGAGTTGCTATTAAGTCCAAATCCAATTTTCGAAGCAATATCTGAAGAAATTGCATTTTGAACATGAAAATTTAAGCTAAATTCATCGATAGAGACATTTATCGCTTTTAAGCCACCATTTCCAATAAAGCGAAGTCTTATTCGAAGGGAATTATTATCACTTTCGTTAATTAAATGCATTATATACCATGTATAGGAAGAATCAAGTTGTAGGACTTTGGTATTTTCATCCTTATCTGCAAAAGTTTTATTATCTAAAAATTGGCGCCAATCAATTCCAGCAAATTGAGAAAAATTTCCACCATTATATATTTCTAATGCCGCAAGTGCAAGATCTGAGGAATCTTGAATACTCACATTTGAACTAATGTGAAAATCAATTTGAGGTATTATTGGATTCGGCAGATTTAGTATCCAATCTTTTGGATCATCCACATCCCACAATGAACTATCTAAATTTGTTAATATACTAAATTCAAACTCTATAGATGTAGTATTTGAATTAGAATCTCCAACAATAGACAAAAAATTATCATCATTTGCTTTAATTGAATCAAGAATTTCATCATTAGGTGTAAAAATGCTGCTGTTTGATGAAGTAATGTTATTAGAATAATAGAGTTTATGAATTATTGGATCATATTTTTGAATGGCATCGATGGTGTTTATCTTTTCAATCTGCATATTAAATAAATTTATTGACAACTCATAATCATAATAATAAAGAAGATTATCATAATAAAATCTAAATATTAGTGAATTATTCCCGTTTAAAGATGTGTTAATATGCTGAATGATAAAGAGTTTTTCTTCTGGTATTATTACAGTATAATTTTGCAAATATTCTGTCTCTGAATTTAAAATCATATCATGAGTCATAGTATCATATCCTCCACTATCTGGATTATAGAGATCTAATTGTATATTTCTTAGCCCAGCACTGTTATTAACATTTAGTACTAAAGATATATTAAAATAGTAATTATTTAATATATTCTTCCATTCTGTGGGTTCATCAATATCAATAGTTTTTAATTCCTCCCACGTATATTCAGAATTTGTTAGATTATCTAGTTCTAATCTAACTGTTACACTGATGTAGTCTCGATAATTACTTTCGTTATAAAAAGATTTGGTTATAAATATATTTTCATCAAAACTTGTAAAGGAGGAGATATTTCCTTTAATATTCTCCCCTAGAATAGTTTTGTTTTCTATAACGTTTTCATTAAAAAAACTATGATTTAAAAATTGGGGAGATATTGCAAATGTTTCTCCTTCTCCAATTTCATCAGGGTCAGTACCATCTGGATTTAAATAAAGAAATTTTAGGCCCCCCCCAGATTTGTTATCATTTGGAGGAATTTTAATTTTAAGCGCATACCAATATTTGTAAATCCCATCCAAAAAAGTTGAATTTGTTTTTGATGTATCTAGAAATATTGGACCTCTATTTGAATTTTTAAAATCAAAAACGTCCCAATGAGTTTCTTCAGTTTTAGGGTGAGGCTTTGTTAAGGTTCCTAATATTTCATTTGAGTTAGGAGTACCAAGTGGATCATTTGAGCAATTTACTATAGAAACTTCCCATTCATTTTCATCTGTATAATTATCTTTATCAATTCTATCTTGAATTAAAATACTTACATTATTAATATATTGATCTGTTTTCACCGAAAATTTCTGATATACATAAATTGGATCAGTCTCAGAATAACTCTTAATAGATTCTGCCTGCTCAGTTTCAATATCTCTAGTGTAATTTATGGCATATATATTCTCGAAAAGCATATTTGCATGAGTTAAGTTCCAACCTTGAAGGAATAAAACTGGTTGATTATCGAGATCTGGTTCATCTCTATTAATATAACAATGTAAATTAGGAACTGAGATATTGCTAAATATTTTTCCAGATCTGTCAGGAATTATTCCAATTTCTTCATAAGGACGATCAGATGCTGCTAGAGCCAGTTTAGAACTTTCTTCCTTGAGAGCTCCATTATACTTAGAATTATCTAATAGTATATTCTTAATATTTTTATTAAAATTTGGATAAAATCCAAAAAAAATTATTACTAACACAATAATAAAGACTTTTCTACTTCTAAAAATTCTTATTTTCACCCTCTAATCACAGTTTAATTGAAAATTAATACATATTATTTCCTTTTTTTGATACTATATACTAAGGTCTAATATGTTATACCACTTATATATAAATATAGAATTTCTTCTTTGTCAGATGAAAAAAAAGAGAAGAAGATTTCAAAAAAGTTAGTTATAGATATCCTCTTATAATTATAGTATTTCTTGAGAGCAAATGAAGATAAAAATCGTCTAAAATATTTTTAATTTAGGATGAAATTTTTTTATTTCAAATCACTTTCCCAAATAAATTGAATCCATCAATTTTATAAATTTTAGCATCAATAAATTCTCCGTATTTTCCCTCGTAATTATCAATAAAGACATTTTTATAGGCAAAATTCCTACCAAAAGCTTGAGCTGATTCGATTCCTTTATGCAGAACTAATACTTTTCCACTCCAATCTTCCCACTTTTTATTCATATCGCTCAGGCTATTACGGTATATTTTTGATAGTCTTTTTGATCTTTCTTTTATTAATCTATTATCTAACTGTTCCATATTTTTTGCTTTAGTTCCAGGTCTAGCAGTAAATTTTGAGATATTTAAAATTTCAGGTTTTAGCCATTTAATAAAATTGATAGTTCTATTAAAATCATATTCGGTTTCACCAGGAAATCCACAGATTATATCAGTAGATATTGTCAAGTCCTTAAATTCTTTTCTTATAG
This sequence comes from Promethearchaeota archaeon, assembly GCA_019058245.1. Lineage (GTDB taxonomy): Archaea > Asgardarchaeota > Lokiarchaeia > Sigyniarchaeales > SOKP01 > Loki-b32. Next base: position 464,163 of record JAHPZJ010000013.1, read on the forward strand.
TGTCAATGTCATCTATAATCTCGGACATCAAATATTTCCTTTTCATTCGTTTGAGGATCTCATTACTTCCAGATTGAATAGGAATATGTAGGAACTGATAAACTTTTTTCTGCTTGAAGATCGATATTAATTGTGACGTATTAGTAATAAAAAAGCTTGGATTTATCATTCCTATTCTTAAAAAAAACTCATAATCTAGATGAACAATATTACTTACTAGCTTTTCTAAAGTCACCCCATTATTTTGATAAATGCTACAATCCTGTGAGGTTAGATATATTTGTTTTATTCCTTGCTCTAATTGACATTTAGCATTTTCAACAATTATATCTGGATCATAGCAATTTAATTTACCTCTCGCATTTTTTACGCAACAGTAAGTGCAAGAACCTAAGCATCCTTCTGAAATCGGAGTTATTCCCGTTATTTTTCCAGGAGTGTGATCTATTTTATATATAGCTTTATCAATTTGCTTATTTGATCTGATTATTAAATTTTTTTTTCTATTCTTAATCTCTTGTAATAATTCAGGAAGATCTATAATATTATTTAGACCAATTATAGCAGAAAATGATGGAATAATTTCTTTAATTACTTTAATGTAGTTTGGAGCTATATGAGGTAGACACCCTGCAATTATTATATGTTTATTAGGATCTTCATTATATCTTCTATGCAAGTTTTTTAAACGGGTTTTCATTTTATTTTCTGTCTGTTCCTTGACTGCACATGTATTAATAATTATAAATTGGGCTGTATTCAATGATGTTTCAATATAATTCGCATTTTTCAATGCATTTGAAATGATATATGAATCTGCTTTATTAGATGTACATCCATATGTCTCTATATAAAATGAATTTTCTTGCATATTACGCTGTTTTTAAACAATATAATAATTTATAAAAAGACCTTGATTATTAGGTATTAAAAACGTTTTTTAATTAAAATTATCTATTATAAAAGAAATACAAGTTAATTATTTGATGTGTATCATCATGACAAAAAAAATTAAATATGCTTATTGTAAAGTCTGTAAACAAGAAGTAGAAAAGTCAAGCAGAAAACCATTGGACACATCTCAAAAATTAAAATGGGTTATTATATGTATTGCTACTATAGGATTAGGATTAATAGCATATGCGATTTATTTATCTAACCGTCCCAAATCTTATTGCCCTGAATGTTTCACAAAGTTAGAATATTCAGATAAACCATTTGTAAAACCAAAAAAGAAGAAAGAAAAATTATCTCCTAGAGAGAAAATACTAGATAAGGCAGGATTATTAGAAGATACAGAGGAAGTAGAAACTGTAGAAGAGAAACCAGAACCAAAGAAAAAAGAAAAAGAAAAAAAAAAAAAAAGGGAAGTATTTTTGTAGCTATTGTGGTGCAGAATTAGAGGAAGATTATGTGACTTGTCCTTTCTGTCAAGCAACTCTAAAACCTTAATTCCCTATTAAAACTCAAAAAAAATCATTTTCTTAACAATTTAATAATAAAAATAAATAATAGGAAAACTAATTATTAAAATATAGATTTTTGAAAACCTAATCTAAATTTAATTTAAAATTTTACGAGATGAATTAATTATGCCACGTGCAGGAAGAAAAGAAATAGCGAGAGCGCCTGATCCCCTTGATGTGTATAGTGCATGGGATCTTCGTTATGCAAAATTCATATATTATGGATTTATAGTTGCTACTGTCATTGTTGTATTAGGAATATGGGGAGTGATTATTGATTTATTATTTCGTGGTGGTGCTTGGGAAACTTTCTTAAACCTTGATCTTGGATTTCAGTTTGCTATCATTGCTGGTGCAATAACAGGTCATTTATTCTTATTAGTTCTCTTTTATACACTTTTTCGTGGAGGAATGGTACGATTATGTCAAATTTTATTTAAAGACCGCCTTGTAGCGAGTAAATGGGAAGACTTTTATGGTTTACGTATGCTTATTGGCGTTGCTCTTTTAGGTCTTTACATTACATTAATCAGTGTTATCATTGGATTGCTTCCATCATCATTTAAAGATCTTGTACAAAAAGTGTGGAATTGGCAAGTTGAAACATTTAATAGGTATTTCGGATTATGGATAGTGTGGGTAGGACTAATAGTATTTATTGTTGTGGGGATTATTTTTATTGGAATCATGCTTTGGAATAAAGGAGTGTTCTGGGTATTACGTCATGTCAAGGAAATTGAAGAAGAAATTGAAATAGAAGAAAATATTAAGAAAGAAGCTATTAAGAATTCTGATGAAAGAACACTTAGAGATATTTATAAAAAAGAGACGGGTCAAAAACCCATACATAGAGGACGAGAGACTCGTGGATATAAGGAGTGGAAGAACAAACTAGGAATAAAATAATCAAATCTTAAAAAATAAAAAAGTAATTTATAATTTTTTTTATATCTTATCTTCTCATCATACGTGGATTTCTAAACAAATCTAATTCTTGTTTTGGCATTTTATATTCTGTTGTTGCTGACTTTTTCATCTTCTTATAATATCTCTTTACTAATTTTTCAGCGTCCCTCATGAAATTGCAAATACATCCAAATAATATCATATATAGTACAAAACTCTTATCTTTTGCGTATTCATCATACAAAATCTGAATTTCAAAATTTTTTTGCACTCTTTGACCGTCTACTCGTGCCACCTTTTGATCTCCTATATACATCCAATAATTTCTTCCAGGACCTACTACCCCTCTAGCTGTAACTATCTGTAATTTATCATCTTTTTGTTCTGGTAGAAGCGGGAAAGTCCAACGCGTTCCCATTAATCTCCAACCTCTTACTACTCGAGCTAAATGAGTCATTCTTGGATTTTGCATGAAAAATACAGGAGCAGGATGTTTTATTTCATAACTTTGGATTAATGAGTGGGAAACACTCAATTCAAAACCACCTTTAAAAGTACCCCCTTTAGGTTGTGCATCCATCGATTCTTCCATTATAGTAAAAATACGACATGTCAATTTCTTTTCCTCCAGTGGTTTTTCTTCCCATTGATCTTTACTAAATGCAATAATATACTTTTTCTCTCCATCTTCTTCAACTACACCTTCAATATCGAAATTTTTACTGAACCAGCGTGTTTTTGCCTGATATTTGAGTTGTTGATGAACACCCAACTCTTCATCATGTAATCGAGTTCTCCAAAAATTAACTTTTAGCTTTTTATACACTGCTTTTTTTGGTGGAACTGGTGTTTCTGGGGTAGCTGGCTTTTTGGATGGTTTAGAAACTTTCTTTTTTGCTGGTTTTACTCTTGATGTTGCTCTAGGTTTTTTTGCCGCTTTCTCAGCAGTTTTTTCGATTTCTTCAACAGGATCCTCTTCTGACATTTAAAAAATCACATCTGTAAATTATTTTTTAAAATATTTTTTTGTTAAATTTATTTTCATTTGGATTATTAATATTTTTTTCCGTTAAACTATTTTTTTATAACATCATATAAAATTTCTTATTTAAAAGATTATTGAATATGAATTGGAATATTAAACAATAAAAAAAGATTAAATAGATAAAAATATTTCAAAAAATTTGTTATAGATATTAAAATCGTATTTCACAGCGATCGCTGTCACAGAATTTTTCTCCTATAGCTCTGTCTTTTGTTTCATCCAAATTGAATGGTTTAAGATGAGTTACCATTTCTTCATATTGTTCCTTAGTAATTTCCTCGTAAGGTGCTTGTTTATAGCCGTGCTCTTTTATAGGTAAAAAACTCACACTCTTTAGTTTATCTTCATAACATTCAAGAACGTGTTTAATTTGGTCTGCTTCTTCTTCTTTAAACGTAATTGTTATCGACACTTGATTATCTGACCAATACCGTTGGTATGCTGCGGCATTTTCTGCTTGTTCCCAAATAGATACTTCATTTTTAGAACGATCAAAATATTTTTCATGGATAGGAAATTCTGCTACAACTGTATTAGGAGAATATAGATCATCCTCGATTTTGTATCCCGCTTTTGTAATATGCTTAATAAGATCTGAATTATTGGAAAGGCGAATTCTTCTAATGTAATATTCTGAATGTGGATAGTGAATTCCTGGTGGTACACCTGGGAGTAAACTCACTGTACCACTTGGTTTTACTGTTGTTATCTTTATTGAACGTGGTATGCAAAGCCAACCAGAATATTGTTCATCTAACTCTTGTAAATAGTTATAACCTCTACTACACCACTCTAACATTTTTCTTCTTCCATGTCTTACAAAAGCTTCAATAATTCCTGTTTGTGAAATCCCCATTCTTCTATTTTTTAACATTACGGCATTAGTTTCTTGCCAATGAGTATTAACTAAGGTAACCGATTTTGAATATAAATAGGCATATTTCAATGTCTCCTGAAATTCTTCATATGATTCATGTCTAGAAGGAAAAGTCTCCACAAGACAGCAGAGTTCAAAGCTTTCAAGTGTTTGCTCACCACATGGGTTAACTCCCGCTGCTTTGTTGTCCTTGAAATCTGGTGTATCTCCCATCCTTGAATATGCTTTAGCATTTTCCAACCAAAATACTCCTGGTTCCCCATTAACCGCAATTTGATTTGCAATAAATGAATAATCCAAACCTCTAACAGCAAAAACGGAGTTATTGCTTGCCCATCTATGAGAATATAATGCTTGTTCATCTTGTTTACATAGTACAAAATCCATGTCTGTAGGATCACCTAAAGCGATTTCTGCGCTACGTCTAACATTTCCTGCCACAACACATTTACCAATATAATTCATAATATCTACAATATCAATAGAAGTAATGCTTTTGCCAATACGGGATTTTAAAATTTTTTGAATATTTTCTAGCATTTCTTCTAAAGGTTCAGGTCCAGAAGCAACTCCACCAAAACCTCTTATAGGTTTACCAGATGGCCTAATTAGACTGAAATCATATTGAGGAACTTGTTTACCTAAGAAATAAGCTTCTAACATTAATTTTAGTGACTCAACCCATCCTTCTCTACTATCAGGAATTCGAAAATCAAAATGACCTTCTTTAGGTTGCTTAATCATTATCTTTCCAGCCCCTTTTGTATCAAATCCTACACCGACTCCAAGCATGAGAGCATCCATAACAAATTCAAATGCCTTAGAATATTTTAAATTAATATCTTCAGTGGATGCAAACCCACAGTTATTTAAAGACATTGAGCCGTGGCGTGAGATGAATTCTGTACCCATCATCCATAACCCTCGCCCTGGTGGGAGAAATTTAAAATTCCATATTTTTTTAAACATTATTTGAGCCGATTTTTGAGCTTTTTCATCACTCCAAGGTAAACTTAACTTGATACAATGTTCTTTCTGAATGGAATAACATCCTTCGATGACTCTTCTAATAGTTTCCCAAAATTCTTCTTTTCTATTCTCATTTTCAATGAGTCTTGCATAAGTTCGTTTGTAAGTAATATAACCTAAGGGTCCCCAGTCAGGTTGTTTACCCTTATAATCGTTTAAAAATTCCTCATCAAGTTTAAATGAGATATTTTCTAAATTAATGGCTCTTGCAAAGAGATTTCTATATTTATTTAATCCTCTCTGAGTTAACTCAACACAAACTAATTCTCTAATATAATTAGTAGTAATCTCATCCATTCCAAGACCTATAATTTTTCGAATGACATCTTCAGCGACTTTTTCAGCTATATGCATATCCAGTCCAGTCTCTTTGTTTAAAATCTTAGCAATATTACTTTCATCAAATTTTTGCTTTTCTCCTTTAGAATTAATTACATACTTAGGATACAAATCTATTAACGAAAACGAGTTATTGGTCATCTTGTTCATCAATATTTACATTAAAAACTATTTTTATAATTTCATCGGCTAAATTAATTATTAACTATTTTATAAAGCCTTAACCGTCCTATAAACTTATGATTTCTTTTAATTTAAAATTAATGTTGACTTTATATTAAGCTATTGATTAATCTTTTCAATGGATATTTACTTATGTTTTGATAAATCTATTGTAGATACACAAATTTGTAAATATATTTGTATTGGTTTTGTTTAATAACTGTTTGTTAGTATTTTGTCGATATAATGTCGTTACTTATTCATTATTTAAAATAATCATTAATATTTAAAGAAAAATTCAT